>JBBSJQ010000012.1:0-153499 GCA_038257095.1 Solirubrobacterales bacterium | reverse complement strand
CGCCAAGCCCGGGGCCCGCATCCGCTACACGACCGTCCAGAACTGGTCCAACAACGTCTACAACCTCGTCACCAAGCGGGCCGTCGCGGAGCGCGACGCGACCGTCGAGTGGGTGGACTGCAACCTCGCCTCGAAGCTGACGAGGAAGTACCCGGCCGTCTACCTCAAGGGCGAGCGCGCACCCGGCGAGATCCTGTCGATCGCCTTCGCCGGCAAGGGCCAGCACCAGGACGCGGGCGGCAAGATCGTCCACGCGGCGCCGAACACGACGTCGAACATCTTCGCCAAGTCGATCTCCAAGGACGGCGGACGCTCCTCCTATCGCGGGCTGCTCGAGGTCGCCAAGGGCGCCCACGGCTCGAAGTCGAAGGTCGTCTGCGACGCGTTGCTGCTGGACGCGCAGTCCCGCACCGACACGTACCCGACGATCCGCATCGGCGAGGACGACGTCGACGTCGGCCACGAGGCCTCGGTCACCAAGGTCGGCGAGGAGCAGCTCTTCTACCTCCAGGCCCACGGCCTGGACGAGGAGGAGGCGGCGAAGCTGATCGTCAACGGCTTCATCGAGCCGATCGTCAAGGAGCTGCCGATGGAGTACGCGGTCGAGATGAACCGCCTCATCGAGCTGCAGATGGAGGGCTCGATCGGATGAGCACGCAGATCACCGAGCCGGACTGGCTCACCGCGCGCCGGGTCGGCGCGGTCGAGCGTCTCGACGGGCTGGAGCTTCCGAGCTTCCGCGGCGTCGCCGGCTGGGAGTTCACCCCGATCGACGACCTCGACCTGGACGGCTACGCGCCGGCCCGTGCCGGGGACGCCGAGGGTCTGTCCCGCCCACCCGTCTTCGACTTCGATGGCGCGGTCCGCGTCGGGAGTTCCGCTGGGGGGGACATCGCTTCGACGGCGGACGCGACGTCCGAGGGACCGATCGTCCTGCCGATCGCCGAGGCCGCGATCCGGTACCCCGAGCTGGTCGAGCGCCACCTCGGCACGCTCGTCGCCGACTCGCCCTTCGTGGCGCGCAACGACGCGCACTGGACCGACGGCGTCTTCGTCTACGTCCCGCGCGGCGTGCATATCGAGGCCCCGATCCTCGTGACCGCGGTGCACGAGCAGGCGGGCACGTCGCTCTATACCCGCACGCTGGTCGTGCTGGAGGAGGGCGCGGAGGCGGAGGTCTGGGATCAGCTCGTCAGCGCCGACGACGAGGCCGAGGGTCTCGTCAACGGCGTCGTCGAGCTCGTCGTGGGCCAGAACGCACGTCTGCGGTACGTCGCGGCGCAGGAGCTCAACGAGAAGACCTGGGTCTTCGGCGCGCAGCGCGCCGAGGTCGCCCGCGACGGCCACGTCGACTGGGTCACGCTCGGCTTCGGTTCCAAGAACGGCAAGGTCTTCCTCGAGACGACGCTCGCCGGCCCCGGTGCCCACGCAACGGTGACCGGTGCCTATGCATCTCGCGGTCGTCAGCACCTCGACGTCGACACGCTGCAGGAGCACGCGGCGGAGAACACCACCTCCGACCTCGCGTTCCGCGGGATCCTCAACGACCGCTCCTCCACCGTCTGGCGGGGGATGATCAAGGTCGACGAGGGCGCCCAGCAGACCGACGCCTTCCAGGAGTCGCGCAACCTCATCGTCTCCAAGAAGGCGCACGCGGACGCGATCCCCGGCCTGGAGATCCTCGCCGACGACGTGCGCTGCACGCACGCGGCCGCGATCGCCCAGATCGACCCGGAGCAGCTCTTCTATCTCCGTAGTCGCGGGCTCAGCACGCCGCAGGCGCGCCGGCTCGTCATCGAGGGCTTCCTCGAGGCGACCGTCGACCGCCTCCAGGACGGCCCGATCCGCGAGCAGGTCACGGGCGCGATCGCGTCCCGCCTCGCCGCGGTCCTCGGCTCCTGAGCCCGACCGCGTTATGGCGCGGCTCGGGTCTCGACCAGAGGTTGAGGGTTGGCGGTGACCCGAGGATTCCAGCAGGCATGCCGGATCCAGGAGTCATCGACCGTCGACGCCAGACCCTCGATCCGAACTCGAGGGTGACGCGTAACGGGACCTCAGGTTGACGGAACCACTGCGGGCAGACGGTCGAGCAGCTCGCCGAGCTCCTCGACCGTCTTGTACTTCAGGGCGAACCTGAAGCTGTGCACGTAGGCGACCCGGCCGGTCTCGTCGACGATGACCGTGCCGCGCTTGACGCCCATCACCCTGGAGTCCATGTCGAACGCGGCGGCGACGGTCCCGTCCTCGTCGGCCAGCAGCGGCACGTTCAGCTCGTACTTCGCGCGGAACGCGTCCTTGGAGGCCTTGTCGGCGCCGCTGATGCCCACGACCCGGGCCGGGAGCGCCGCGAGGTCCTCGGCATGGTCGCGGTAGTCGCAGAACTGCTTCGTGCACACGCTCGTGTCGTCGCCCGGGTAGAAGAGCAGGACGACCCGCTCGCCCAGATGCTGGGAGAGGGTGAAGGTGCCCTCGGTCCCGGGGAGCGAGAAGTCGGGGGCGACATCGCCGATCGAAAGGCCCATGCCAACTACTGTACGCCCCCGCAATGCCCGACTGGACCCGCTCGCACACCGCCCGGATCGCCGCGACCGCGGTCGCCGACCTCGCGGCGTTGGTGGCGATCTCCTCGCCCTCGGGTGACCACGCCGGCACCGAGGGCTGCGTGGCGGTCGTGGCCGAGCGGCTGCCCGCCGCGGCGACCGTCGAGCGGCTGCCGTGCTCGACCGCCGGCAACGCCGACGACCTCCTCGTGCGCGTGCGAGGACGCGGGCGCGGGAAGAAGCGGCTGCTGCTGCTCGGGCACGTCGACACCGTCGTCTCCCACCAGCTCCACCAGCCGCTGCACCCCGACCCGGTGGTGTCGGGCGCCCATCGCGGTTCCGGCGCGATCGACATGAAGGGCGGCGACATCATCGCGCTGGGCGTCCTGCACGCCCTCGCGGCCGACCGCCTCGACGACCTCGACGAGGTCGCCCTGCTGCTCGTCTGTGACGAGGAGTGGCGCACCGCGCCCTTCGCGCACACCGCACGCTTCGCCGGCTGGGACGCCTGTCTGTGCTTCGAGGCGGGCGAGCTCGACGCCGACGGCCGGGACGCCGTCGTGGTGCGCCGTAAGGCCGCGGGAACCCTGAAGATCACCGCGACCGGCCTCGCCGCCCACAGCGGCGCGCACCCCGACGACGGCCGCAACGCGCTGCTGGCGCTCGCCGAGGCCGCCCGCGTCGTCGCCGCCCACCACGACCCGCACGGGCCCGCGCACCTCACCGCAGTGCCCACCGTCCTGCACAGCGGAGACGCGCTCAACGTCGTCCCGGCATACGGCGAGCTGCTGTGCGACGTCCGCGCCGACGGGCTCGACGCCTTCGGTCCCGTGATGGCCGCGATCCCCCGTGAGGTGGGCGGGGCGACCCTCGAGGTGCGGAACCTGCGCGAGTGGCCGGGGATGGACGCGCGGGCTGCCGCCGCACCGGTCCTCGAGCGCGCCGCGAGCGTCCTCGGTCGGCCGATCGTGCCCGCCTCACGGGGTGGTGCGAGCGACGCGAGCCACCTCGCGACCGCGCTCCCGCTGACGATCGACGGCCTCGGACCGCTCGGCGGCGGCGCGCACGCCGTCGACGAGCACGTGCTCGAGGCGTCGCTGGCCGGCCGCGCGGAGGTCGCGCTGGCGATCGCCGACGCCGTGCTGGCCTAGGACCCGCCGGGCCTGCCGGGTGCGTCGCCGGACGCCGGCGCGAGCTGCAGGGCGCCGCTCGGGCAGCGCCCGACGACCTCGGTGACGGCGTCGGCCGACGCGCCGTCGGGCCGGATCCACGGCCGCGCCTGCACGTCGAACACGGAGGGCAGCCCGCGGACGCATTCCCCTGCGTGAGCGCACATCTGCGGGTCGAACGTCACGTCGATCCCGCCGCCGGCGTAGCGCTTGCGTGACTCGCTGTCGCTCATCCGTGCAGGGTACTCCCGGAGTCCTGCCGCGCGCAGGCGGTGGCGAATGTCCAGGAATCGGGGGGCGAGCCGTAACGTCCGTCCCCGGATTCTGTACCCTTCCGCAAGTCGTACTTGAACCAGCCGAGCTCGTTCCACACCGTGGGACGGGACGGGGGACCCAGTGACCGAGCGATCGGTCGGGGGCGAATCCCGGGAATTTCCCGGGTAGCGCAGCACTCAGCGCGAGCCCGACAGCTAACCCCGTAGGCACCGAGAGCAAAGGGTTATCTGCCGTGTCGAAGCCGTACTGCCGCCGTACCGTGAAACGTCTCGTCACCGCGACCGTCGCCGCATGCGCGACCGTCGGCGCCGGGACGGTCCTCGTCGCCCCGGTCGCCCAGGCCGCCACCGCGACGGCGTCCTCCGCCAAGCTCGGCGACCGCGCACTGCGCGTCGGGTCCAAGGGCAAGGACGTCAAGCAGCTGCAGAAGCTGCTGGTGAAGGTCGGGATCAAGACGTCGACCGACGGCGTCTTCGGCTCCGGCACGAAGACCGCGGTCAAGAAGTTCCAGCGGGCCGCGAACCTCCAGGCCAGTGGCACCGTCGGCAAGGTCACGATCACCGCGCTGCGCAAGGCGACGACCGCCGGCGGGGCGTACGTCGCGTCCGGCGGCTACGACGTGAACGGCAACGGCGACACGAACCGTCTCGGCGAGCGCATCCCGGTCAAGAAGGGCATGAGCGGCCGCGACGTCAAGATGCTCCAGGACTTCCTGAACCGCACCGGCACGAAGACCTCCGTCGACGGCGAGTTCGGGACGGGCACGGTGAAGGCGGTCAGGAAGTTCGAGACCACCAACGGCCTGACGACCGACGGCATGGTCGACGCGAACGACATCGCCGTCCTGCGCGGCCAGCTCGGCGCCGGACCGAACGCCAAGGACGCGGCCAAGCCGCTCGAGCTCGCCCCCGGCGACCGCGCGAAGGTCGGGCGCGACGGCAAGGCCATCGCTCCGGCGAACGCCCCGGCCGAGGTCAAGGCGATCATCGCCGCCGGCAACGCCATCTCGCACAAGCCGTACATCTACGGCGGCGGGCACGGCAAGTGGGAGGACAAGGGCTACGACTGCTCCGGTTCGGTCAGCTACACGCTGTACAAGGCCGGTCTGCTCAAGGCGTCGATGCCGTCCGGTGGGTTCGAGAGCTGGGGCGACGCCGGTCCCGGCCAGTGGGTCACGATCTACGCCAACGGCGGCCACATGTACATGGTCGTCGCCGGCCTGCGCTTCGACACGAGCGGTATGAAGGACGACGGCGGCTCGCGCTGGCATGCGTCCAGCCGTCCGACGCGCGGCTACACGGTCCGTCACCCGAAGGGCTTCTAGCCTCGGTCGGTAGCTTCAAGGGCGTGTCCGATCACGCCCTGACGCTGCTCTACGACGCGAACTGCGGCTTCTGCCGCTGGTCGGTCGCCTGGATCCTGCGTCGTGTGCCCGCCGGGTCGATCGTCCCGGCGACGATCCAGTCCCCGCACGGCGACGCGCTGCTGGAGGCCGCGGGCGTGCCCGTCGCGGATCGCCTGCAGTCCGCGCACGCGCACCGGGCCGGGGACCCCCCGGAGGCTCTGCGCAGCGGCGGCGACGTCGTCGACCTCGTGGCCCCGCTGCTCCGCGGGAAGGACGGGCGCGTGATGGGCCTCGTCTCCCGGGCGATCCCGGTGCCGCTGCGGCGCCTCGCCTACGGGCAGGTCGCCACGAACCGCATCGCGATCGGCCGGCTGGTCTCCCGGCGGCGCCGCGCCGAGGCCGACGCGCTGCTCGCCTCGATCGGCGACGCGACGTCCTCGAGGATGCCGACATGAGCTCGGCACACCTGCGCGTCCCGCGGACCCCGGACGAGGAGCTGCTCGGTGCGCAGCTGCCCACGGTCGAGACCGAGCTCGACGACGGCCAGCGCACCGCGCGTGCCACCGAGGAGCTCGAGAACGGGTTCCGCACGCTGGCGGACCTCGGGCGCGCCGTGTCGATCTTCGGCTCGGCCCGGACCCCCGCCGACGATCCCGAGTACGCCCTGGCGCGGGAGACCGCCCGGCGGCTGGGCGAGAAGGGCTGCGCCATCATCACCGGCGGTGGCCCCGGCGTCATGGAGGCCGGCAACCGCGGGGCCCGCGACGCCGGCGTCACCTCGGTCGGCCTGAACATCGCGCTGCCGTTCGAGCAGGCGCCCAACCCGTTCCAGGACGTCGGGTTGATGTTCGACTTCTTCTTCACGCGGAAGGTGATGTTCGTGCGGTACTCCAGCGCGTTCGTCGTCTTCCCGGGCGGCTACGGGACGCTCGACGAGCTCTTCGAGGCCCTCGTCCTCATCCAGACCGAGAAGATCGGCAACTTCCCGGTCGTGCTCGTCGGCACCGCGTTCTGGGGCGGCCTCGTCGACTGGCTGCGTGCGCGGGTGCTGGCCGGCGGGTTCGTCTCACCCGGAAACCTGGACCTGTTCACCGTCACCGACGACGTCGACGAGGTGGTCGCGGCGGTCGCACGTGGCTGCGCGCAGCAGTGGGCCACGGTGTGACGGTCGTCCCGAGCCCGCGCCGACCCGAGAGGGCGTTCAGCGCCTGGTCTCGTACCTGGTCAGGAGCACGCCGCCGGGAAACGCCCGGGTCTCGACCAGGTGCAGATCGACCCAGGCGTCCAAGGCCGTGAAGAAGGGCGTGCCGCCGCCGACCAGGACCGGATGGGTGACGAGCACGTACTCGTCGATCAGGCCGGCCCGCATGGCCGCTGCGGCGAGCGTGGAACCGGCGACGTCCATGGGGCCGTCGCCCTCGGCCTTGAGCCTGGCGATCTCGGTGACCGCGTCCCCGGTGACCAGGCGGGTGTTCCAGTCGACCGCGCCGGTCGTGCAGGAGAACACCACCTTCGGCATGTCCCGCCAGCGGCGGGCGTATTCGATGTGCGCCGGTGTGGCACCGTCCTGCTGGTCGGCGGTCGGCCAGTGGGAGCTCATCCCTTCCCAGAGCCTGCGCCCGTAGAGCGCCAGGCTCGTGGCCGCGACCCGGTCGGACCACCACTCAAACAGCTCGTCGCTCGGCGCGCTCCAGCTGAGGTCGTCGCCGGGCGCGGCGGTGTAGCCGTCCAGGCTCCGGTTCATGGCAAAGGTCAGCGTGCTCATGTCGTCGATCCTCCCGTGAGTCGGTGTGCACGTGCAGACCGATGCGGCGCGGAGGCTTCATCGGTCGGACCGCCCCGGCCGGTCGAGCGCATCAGATTCGAGACGTGGTCCGTCACTGCCACTATGTGGGCGTGGCCGAGCCGTTGCACATCAACCAGGGACTGTCGCTTCCGATGGAGGAGATCGTCGTGCGCGTCAGCCGGTCCTCGGGGCCTGGAGGACAGCACGCGAACGTGACGTCCTCGCGCGTCGAGGTCAGCTTCGACGTCCGCGCCTCCGCGACGCTCACCGCCGCGCAGGCCGATCGGCTGGCGGTCCGCTGCGGGCCCGTCGTCCGCGCGGTCGCGCAGGACGCCCGCAGCCAGACCCGCAACCGGCAGCTCGCGCTCGACCGACTGGCGGAGCGGATCGCCGCGGGGCTGCACGTGCAGCGCTCACGGACGCCGACGCGCCCGACCAGGGCGTCCAAACGCCGGCGCGTGGACGCGAAGTCGCGTCGCGGTGCCATCAAGCGCGGCCGGTCACGGCCCGGGCACGACGACTGAGCCCGCCGCGGGTGACGTGCGCCGCTACCGTCGGCCGGGATGTCCGACCGCCACGACCTCGTGATCCTCGGCCTCGGCTCGGCGGGGATCACCGCCGCCGAGTTCGCAGCCTCCCTCGGCCTGCGGGTGGCCGCCGTCGAGCGGGCCCGCTACGGGGGCGACTGCCTGTGGACCGGGTGCGTGCCGTCCAAGATGCTGCTGGCCTGCGCGAAGGCTGCGCACGCGGCCCGCGATGCCGGCCGCTTCGGCGTCGCCGTCGACGGGGTCCGCGTCGATCACGACGCCGTCTGGCGGCGGGTGCACGAGGTGCAGGCGCAGCTGGCCGCCGGCACCGACGACCCGGCCCGCCTGGTCGACCACGGGGTGGAGGTCCTGTGGGGAGCCGCCCGTGTGACGTCGCCGACCACGGTCGAGGTGGAGGGCCACGGGAACGCTCACGACGCGGCACGTGCTCGCCTGCACCGGGAGTCGCCTGGTCGTCCCGGACATCGCGGGGGCGCAGACGCACGACGGGCGCACCGCGCTTCACGCACGCCGCCGGGGTCGAGGCCGCGCGCGTCGTGCGCAACATCGCCTTCCCGGGCCGGGAGACCTCCGGGACGGTCGTGCCCTGGTGCACGTTCACCGATCCCGAGCTCGCGCACGTGGGCCTCACCGAGGAGCAGGCGGTCGCACGGCACGGCCGCGCGGCGGTCCGCGTGTGGCGCCGGCCGCTCACCGACTCCGACCGGGCGCGCACCGACGGGGCACCCGAGGGCGCGGTCGTCCTGGTCACCGCGAAGGACCGGCTCGTCGGTGGCCACGTGCTGGCACCCGGCAGCAGCTGGCCGCCCAGGCCGCCTACGAGCGGGCGCGCCGCCGGGGTGGGCCCGGTGCGATCATCACGGGCGTGCCCGCAGGGATGCTCGCGCCGCTCCTGGCGCTCCTCGTTCTCGCTCTGCCGCCGGTCGCGCACGGCGCCGCGACGCCTCGCGTCGTCAACGGCTCTCCGGCCGGCCAGGAGCAGGCCCCATGGACGGTGGCGCTCGTGCAGCGCGACGTCCCCGCGGTGCGCGGCCAGTTCTGCGGCGGGACGCTGATCGGACCGGCCACGGTCGTCACCGCGGCGCACTGCGTCGCCGGCGAGGTCCCGTCGGCCATCGAGGTGCTCGCCGGCCGTCGATTCCTCAGCGGCAGCGGCGGCCGTCGCGTGGCCGCGTCGCGCATCGCGATCGCACCGGGTTGGACGCCGCGGCGCGGCAGTCCGGACATCGCCGTGCTCACGCTGGCCGCGCCGATCGAGGGCATCCGCGTGGCAACGCTGCCGTCGCAGGACGATCGCGGCGCGTCGCGGCCCGGCCGGCGACTGCTCGTCTCCGGCTGGGGGATGCGGTCCAACCGCACGGGGTCCGATGCCGACGCGCTGCAGGTCGCGACCGTCACCGCCCGGTCGGACAGCGCCTGCCGACGCGCCTACTTCTTCCTGTTCTCGCCGCGGGAGATGCTCTGCGCCAACGACGTGCGCGGGACGCGGGACGCGTGTCGCGGGGACAGCGGGGGGCCGCTCATCGGGGACCCGGAGGGTGCGGCCACGCTCGTGGGCGTCGTGAGCTTCGGTGGCGAGCGCTGCGCGGCGGCCGGCGCGCCAGGCGTCTACGCGGAGGTCGCGCCCTTCGTCGACTGGATCGCGCGTCAGGCAGCGCTTCCGGCCGGGACGAAGGACGAGAGCGCCGCGGCGAGCGGCTCGCCGGTGGCCCGGATCGAGCGGATCACCTGTCAGCGCCTGTGCCGCATCGAGGCGGCGATCCGTGGACGGCGTCCCTCGTCGGTCGTGGTGCGCGTCACACGGAGCGCGACCGGCTCGCGGCGTGCCGTCGACCGCACCGTGAAGATGGTCCGCACGTCGGTCGGCCGCTACCGCGCGCAGCTCGACCTGCCGCTCGGGTCGCTGCGGATCTCCGTGAGCCCCCGCAGCTCGTCCGGCCGCCCGACCGGGCGCGCCGACGCGGTGCGGATCCGCGTCGTCTGACGATCGGGACCGGCCGGGTCCGTACGATCCTCCGCGATGCTGCGCCGCGTGATCGCCCGCCTGAAGGACCTCGAGCTGCGCACGCGGCCGGAGCACCCGGACCTGCGGGCCGCGCTGGCCCGGCGCTGGGAGGAGCTGCCCGCGCACGTCAAGACCCCCCGGCAGATGCTCGGCACCCGGACCGCCGGCTGCGAGGGGACCCACGGCGTCTTCCCGCGCTGCGACCTCGCGTGCACGCCGTGCTACCACGCCAAGGAGGCCAACCGGGTCCGCACCGACGGCTCCCACACCGTCCAGGAGATCGACCGGCAGTTCGCGCACCTGCGCGCCCGGCGCGGGCCTGGCCAGTACGCGCAGCTCATCGGCGGGGAGGTCACCCTGCTGTCCGCGGACGACCATGCCGCTGCGCTGCTGACCCTGCTGAGCCACGACCGCAAGCCGATGTCGATGAGCCACGGGGACTTCGACTACGAGTACCTCGAGGCCCTCGCGCTCGACCCGGCGACCGGGCGCCCGCGGTTCGACGAGCTGAGCTTCGCCGGGCACTTCGACTCGATGATGTTCGGTCGTCGCGGGCTGAAGATCCCGCGGGACGAGGCGTCCCTGAACCCCTTCCGCAGGCGGTTCTGCGAGATGTTCGAGCGGCTGCAGCGCGAGCACGGCGTCCGCAGCTACCTCGCGCACAACGTCACGGTCACGCCGCGCAACATCGGGCAGATCGCCGACGTCGTGCGCGATACGCGGGACATGGGCTTCCGCATGTTCAGCTTCCAGCCCGCCGCGTTCCAGGGCAGCCGCGCCCGCTGGAAGGACGACTACCGCGCCTTCTCGACGGAGGAGGTGTGGGCGGAGATCGAACGCGGCGTCGGCGCCCGGCTGCATTTCCGCGCCTTCCAGATCGGGGACGAGCGCTGCAACCGGACCGCCTACGGCGCGTTCGTCGGCGAGCGCTACGTGCCGCTGCTGGACGAGGACGACCCGCGGGACGAGGCGGCGCTCGTCGCGTTCGTGCGTGCCTTCGGGGGGCTGGACTTCGCGGATGCACCGCCGCTCGTCGTGGCCCGGGTCGTCCGCGGGGTGCTGCGGCATCCGGTGGTCGTCCCGCGTGCCGCGGGCGCGGTCCGGCGCTTCGTCGCCCGGGCGGGCGGTCTACGCACGCTGCGACGCACCCCGCCGCGTGCCGTCACCTACGTCATGCACGCGTTCATGGACGCCGAGCAGGTGCGGCCGGCCTGGGCGGCGCTGCGGGAGGGCCGCGTGAGCGACCCGGACCCGGAGGTCCAGGTGACGATGGACCGGCTGCGCGCCTGCTCCTACGCGATGGCGCACCCCGAGGACGACCTGCTCGTCCCGGCCTGCGCGCAGCACGCGGTGTTCGACCCGCAGGAGAACGTCGCGCTGCTGGCCCTGCTGGGAAGGCATGCGCCGACCGGTGTGGAAGGATCGCCGGGATGAGCGAGCCCGTCGCAGTCCAGGCCCTGACCGGGGACGTCGTCCTCGTCCGGGGTCTCGGCGCCGCGAGCTCGCCGTACCTCGCCCAGGTGACGGGCTCCCGCCTCGGTCGCCTGGTGGTCGAGCGTGCCGACGGCCGGCCGTCCGGCCCGGTCGCGGCCCGTGACGTCCTGTGCGTCTACAAGTCCGCCGGGCCGCCGACCGGGTCTGCGCTCGCGCCTACCGAGCGTCGCCGGCCAACCGCGCAGCTCAAGCTCGAGCTCTAGCCGGCGCGACGCGCCCAGGTCCGGGCCGGGTCCGCTCAGCGCACGGCGCGGTACAGCCGGGCGAGCCGCTCCGGGGCGACACCCGCGACGAACAGCCACCGGATCACGCCCCAGGACACCCAGGTCCGCAGCACCCCCGCGATCCGCCAGCGCCGGGAGGACGTGGTGGCCGGGCCAGGCAGGCAGGCGGTGCGGCCCGGCAACGCCTCCAGCCGGTCGACCAGGTCGGCGTCGTCCATGATCGGGATCTCGCGGACGCCGCCCAGCGCGCCCAGCGCCTGCCGCGTCAGCCAGATGCTCGAGTCCCCGTAGTACGTGCCGCGCCGGCGCTGCCAGGCGTACCAGCGGGTGAGGAACGCGCTGAATCCGTCATCCCCGTCGAAGCACAGGTCGAAGTTGCCGCCGTGTGCTCCCTCGCGAACGGCCGCCTCGATCGACGAGGACGCACCGGCGGGCAGGCGGCTGTCGGCGTGCAGGACCAGGACGACCTCGCCGTCGGCCCGTTCGAACCCGTCGTTGCACTGGGCCGCCCGGCCTCCGCCGCTACGCACGACGAGGGGCGCCGACGGGTGGGCCGCCGCGAGGGCGACGGTCGCGTCGTCGGAGCCGCCGTCGACGACGATCACCTGCCACTGCCCGTCCAGGCCGGCGAGATGATCGAGGGTCGCGCCGATCGTCGCGGCCTCCCGGAAGGTCGGGACCACGACGGAGATCCTCACGGCGTGAGCATGTCGCGGATCGCTCAGATCGCGCAGTGGAAGGCCTCCGGCAGCGTGCCGTCCGCCCGGCGCAGCTCGAGGAACCGCTGGACGACCAGCCGCTTGCCCTCGGCGAGCGACACGTCCTCGCCGCGGGCGACGACGAAGTCCGGGGACGCGTCGACGTCGGCACCGAGCGGGTGCCAGTGCAGGCCGTCGGCGGTCACGGTCAGCTCGGGGACGGTCACCGCGTCGGTCACCGCGAGGGCGTCGTCGACGTCGGAGGCGAACCCGCGCCCGACCAGCGGACGGACCGCGAAGTCGTCCCCCGAGATCCCGATGTCGTGCAGCAACGCCCGCAGCCGCGGCACGTCGTCTCGGTTGGCGGGCGTCTCGGTCATCGCCACCCGCAGCGGCAGGTCGAGCTCCCGGGCGTAGGCCAGGCCGTCCATCGCGCGGCGCCAGGACCCAGCGCCCCGCCAGGCGTCGTGGACCGCGGCGCTCGCGCCGTCGATGCTGCTCTGCAGCACGAGCCCGGGGCGGCCGGCCAGCCGGGCGAGGTCCTCGCGGCGGCGGCCGGTGAACAGCATCGCGTTGGTGAGCACGACGACCTGCGCGACCCGGGTCGTCGCGTAGTCGACGAGGTCCACGCAGTCGGGATGGGCGAACGGCTCGCCGCCGGTGAGGTAGAGCTCGGTGATTCCCTCGGCGACGGCCTCGTCGACGAGCGCGCGGAAGCGCTCCGCCGTGAGCTGGCGCGGCCGGGCGCGCGGGGACGAGGCGACGACGCAGTAGTCGCAGGACAGGTTGCAGTGGAAGTTCGTGTAGACCCACAGGCGCGGCGGGAACAGTGCGGTCCCGAAGAGCGACACCACCGGGCGCCCGTCGTCCGCGGGTGCGGCGGCGTCCGCCCAGCCCGCGCCCTCGGCCAGCTCCGCGGGCGCCGGCAGCGACTCGCGGTACACGTGGAAGGCGCCGCGCGCCCGCTCGGTCGGGGGCACGACCTCCAGGCAGGTCGTCCACCAGCCCGTCTCGACCGTCTCGACGAACGGCTCCGGCAGCCCGGCCGCGCGCATCGACGCGGCCTGGGCGCGCCAGTCGTAGGCGACGGCGTGCAGCGTCGCGACGGCGGTGCCGTCGTCGAGGTCGAGCGTGGCGTACCAGACGTCGGTCGACCCGTCGTTCGCCGGCCGGCCGACGGCGCCGACGTTCACGACCAGGGTGTCGTCGACCCTCCGCTGCCACTGCAGCCCGGTGTGGGTGCACAGCAGGACGTCGGGCCGGCCGCCCTCGCACCCGTCCAGCCGCACGCGTAGCTCGTCGTCGTCCATCGATTCCCAGAGGAAGTCGTTGACCGCCAGGGGCGAGCCGTGGACGGCGAGGACGTCGACGCCTCCGAGCTCCTCCCGCAGGGTGCCGGGCAGCTCCCGCATCCACGCCGCGAACCCGGACGACGTCGCGCGCCGGGTGTGGTCGTACATCACCTGCGCGAAATGGTTGTCGAGCTCCGACGTGTATCCGCAGCCGCAGTCCTCGTCACCACGGCCGATCGCGAGGTCGTAGTTGCCCGCGATGCAGCGCACGCCGCCGCCGGTCAGCAGCGGCCACACGGCGTCGCACTCCGCGCCGAAGCCGCCGAGGTCGCCCAGGCACCAGACCTGTGCAGCGCCGCGCGACCGGGCGTCGGCGAGGACCGCCTCGAGGGCGTACGGGTTGGCGTAGACGCCACCCAGGACGGCGATGCGCGGCACGGCGCCGAGGATACCCGCGGCGGTTGGTCCTCCCGCGGCCGTCGCGTAGGCTCGGCGCGTGCGCCGCATCGCGATCCTCGGGGCCGGGCCCATCGGCCTGGAGGCCGCCATCGCGGCGCGGCAGGCCGGGTACGACGTCACCGTCCACGAGGCGTCGACCGCCGGGGTCGGCGGCCACGTCCGCGGCTGGGCGCAGGTCCGCACGTTCACCCCCTGGTCGCTGACCGTCTCGCCGCGCGTCCGGGCCCTGCTCGGCGACGCGACGCCCACGGGCGACGATGTCCCGAGCGGCGGGGACATCGTGGCGCGGCTGCTCGAGCCGCTCGCCGCGCACCCGCTGCTCGCCGGTCGCGTCCGGCTGGGCAGTCGCGTCGTCGGGGTCGCCCGCACCGGGCTGCTCAAGCACGAGGAGATCGCCAGCGCCGCCCGCGCCGCACGGCCGTTCCGGGTGCTGCTGCGCGACGCGACGACCGGACACGAGCGCGTCGAGGAGGCCGACGTCGTGATCGACGCGACCGGCCTCGCGGTCGCCAACCGCCTCGGCGACGGGGGTATCGACGCGGTCGGCGAGTCGCGCTTCGAGGACCGGATCGGCCGTGGGCTCGCCGCCTTGGGCGCCGCAGGAAGGGACCGGTACGCCGGGCGAACCGTCCTGCTCACCGGCGCCGGGCACTCTGCCCAGACCGCGGCGCGCGACCTCGCCGCCCAGGGCACGAGCGTCGTCTGGGCGATCCGCGCGACCGCGCCGACCTTCGGTGCCGTCCCCGGCGACAGCCTGCCCGAGCGGGCCGCGCTCAACGCGCGCGCCGCCGAGCTCGCGGCCGGTGCCGCGCCCCACGTGGCGGTCCTGCGCGGCGTCGTGACGGAGGCGCTGGAGGCCGACGGCGACCGGATCGCCGTCACGCTGCGCAACGGTGAAACCACCCGCGTGATCGTCGACGACGTCCTCGCGCTCAACGGCAGCGTCGGCGACGCGTCGCTCTACCGCCAGCTGCAGGTCCACGAGTGCTACGCCTCGCTCGGGCCCATGAGGCTCGCGGCCACGCTCGGCGAGCCCGGGGGCGACTGCCTGACGGCGGACTCCGGCGCCGGCGGCCCGGAGCTGCTCGCCAACCCCGAGCCCGGGTTCTTCATCCTCGGCGCGAAGAGCTACGGGCGCAACCCGTCGTTCCTGCTGCGCACCGGCTGGCAGCAGGTCGACGACGTCGTCGGCTCGCTGCTCTGACCCTCGGAGACCCATGTCCGACTACACGACCGTGCCCATCGACGAGATGGAGACCTTCCACAACGGCCTCTACCGGCGCGCCCGGGCGCACCTGGGCGTCCGGAGCTTCGGGCTCTCGGTGATCGAGCTCGATCCGCTGTCCGACGCCTACCCCAAGCACGACCACGCCGGCCGAGGCGGGCAGGAGGAGGTCCTCCTCGTCCTCAGCGGCCACGGCGTGCTCTGCGTCGACGACGACGAGCTCGACCTCTTCCCCGAGATGATCGTGCGGATCGGGCCCGACGTCGAGCGCCTGATCCTCCCGGGGGAGGAGGGCATGCGCCTCCTCGCGATCGGCGGGGTGCCCGGCGAGGTGTACGACGCCCCGTCGTCCTCGGAGCTGGGCGCGCCGGACCCGCTGGCGGGCTGAGCGGTGGACGGGCCCGGCTGTCCCCTCACGGAGGGCGAGCGCTGGGCCCGGGCCGAGCTGGGCAAGCTGCTCGACGCCCGGTTCTCCCCGATCGCGGTCGCCCGCTTCCTCGCGCGCTCGCAAGGGCGGGCGGGCGCGGTGCGGCGGGCGCGCCCGGAGCTCGCGCGGCAGGAGGCGGCCTGGCTGGCTGCCGGTGCAGGGGCCTGCTTCGTCGCCCAGGGGGCGTCGCTGCGCTGGTGGGTCGCGGTCGGGCTGATGCTCGACTGGCACCTCGGCATGGTCGAGTCCCCCGAGGGCGAGCCCCAGCCCCTGGGCCCCGCGGACGCGCTGACGCTCGCCCGGGCCTGGCTGGTGCCGGTCGCACTGCACGACCCGTCCGCCACGGTGGTCACGGCCGGCTGGGCGACCGACGTGCTGGACGGGGTCGCCGCCCGGGCGCGCCTGGGCGGCTGCGGGCCGACCCGCGCCGGTCGCGATCTGGAGGGGCTCGTGGACGCGTGCTTCGGCGCCGCGGTGCTCGTCGGCCTGCGACGGCGGGAGCGGCTCGGCGCGGCGCCGGTGGCGCTCGAGGTCGGACGGGTCGGCGTGGGGTTCGGCTACGCGGTCGCGGTCTGGTTCGGCCGGGCCGCGCCCCCGGACCGGGCCGTCCTGGGCGCCGCGCGCTCGACCACCGCGGTCCGAGCCGCCGGGATGCTCGCGGCCGCCGCCGGCCATCGCCGCGCCGCGGACGCGCTGCTGACCGCCGGCAGCCTCGCGAGCCTCGCGCTGCTGGCCACCCACGGTCGCCGTGAGCCTCACCCGACCCTCGCGGACGACGCTCCAGCTGCAAGGCTCCCGGACCATGGACCGCAACCGTGTCGTGTACTCCTCCGACGACGGCGACCTGCGCAGGCGACGCGCACCGGACGTCGTCCGCGCCCGTGAGCTGGAGGCCGCAGGTGGCCGGGTGAAGGTCCGCCGCGAGACGGCGGGCCGCAAGGGGAAGGGTGCGACGACCATCTCCGGGGTCGCGCTCGACGACGCCGGGCTGAAGCTGCTCGCGGGCAGGCTCAAGAAGCGCTGTGGCGTCGGCGGCTCGGTGAAGGACGGGGTGATCGAGCTGCAGGGCGACCATCGCGAGGTGGTCGTCGAGCTGCTGCGCGCCGACGGCTACGACGTGGTGCTCGCCGGGGGCTGAGACCCGGAGAGGCCGCCTGCCCGCACCGGGTCCAGTCGGTGCGGGCGAGGCGTCGTGTGCGCTGGACCCTCGGCGCCGGTCCCTGAGGACCGGCAAGCTCATCTACGGCGTGGACTCCTCGAGCTGCTTCTTGGCCTCCTCGAGGGCCTTCTGCGCGTCGTCCTCGGCGCCAGCCGGGATGTCGGCGTCCTCCAGGGCCTCGGACGCGGCGTCCGTGGCCTCGCCGGCGAGGTCGGTCGCCGCCTCCTGGATCTTCCGGGTCTCCTCCGCGGCCTGTTCGGCGGTCAGCTCGCCGCTCTGCACCTTCCGCTGGATCTCCGCGGCCTGCTCCTGCAGGTCGGCGCCCTTCTGCTGCAGCTCCTGGCCGGTCTGCTCGAGCTGCTCGGTGGTGTCGTCACCGCCGCAGGCGGAGAGGCCGAGAGCGGCCGCCGTGGCGAGGACGACGGCGATGCGTCGGATGGTCATGCGTGGTCTCCCAGGATCGATGTGCGCGACGGGATGGATCTGCGGCTGCGACGGTACCGCCGGGACACTGCACAGAAGTGTCATCTTGGTGTCATGCGCGACCTAGGAGCCTCCTAGTGGTCGGCGACCGTGCCGCCCTCGGGCAGCAGCGGCCGACCCTCGTCGGACCACTGCTGGATGCCGCCGGACATGGAGTACGCCTCGAACCCCGCGCGGCGGAACGCTTGGGCGGCCATCAGCGACCGGACGCCGCCGCGGCACTGGAAGACGATCGGCGTCTCCTTGTCGAAGCTGTCGGCACTGGAGGCGAGGCGTTCGAGCTCGACGTGGCGCGAGCCCTCGATGTAGCCGGCGTCGACCTCGTACTGCTCGCGGACGTCGACGAGGACTGCGCCCTGGGCGATCTTGTCGACGGCGCCCTGGGGCGTCACCTCGATGTCCGGGTCGGAGAGGGGGTGGCTCATCGGGGGGAGGATAGGGAGGATGTCCGTCGTGCTCGTCATCGCACACCGCGGCGCCTCCGGCTACCGACCGGAGCACACCCTGGCCGCCTACGAGCTCGCCGCCCGTCAGGGCGCCGACTACATCGAGCCCGATCTCGTCCTCACGAAGGACGGCGTCCTGGTGGCCCGGCACGAGAACGAGATCGGCGGGACCACCGACGTCGCCGCGCGCCCCGAGTTCGCCGACCGCCGGACCAGCAAGGTCGTCGACGGCTCCACGTTCACCGGCTGGTTCACCGAGGACTTCACCCTGGCCGAGCTGAAGACGCTGCGGGCGAAGGAGCGGATCCCCGCCGTCCGTCAGGAGAACACGATCTTCGACGGCCGCTTCGAGGTGCCGACGCTGCAGGAGGTCATCACGCTCTCCCAGTGCCTCTCCCGTGAACTCGGGCGAGAGATCGGCATCTACCCCGAGACGAAGCACCCGACCTACTTCCGCTCGATCGGCAAGCCCCTGGAGGAGCCGCTGGTGCGCACGCTCCGCGCGAACAAGCTAGACTCCAGGAAGGCCAAGGTCTTCGTGCAGTCCTTCGAGGTCGGCAACCTGCGGCGTCTGGACCGCGAGCTCGACGTCCCGCTCGTGCAGCTCTTCGGGGGCGCCTCGGCGCGTCCGGCAGACGTCCCGGCGGGCGGCCCGACCTACGGCCAGATGGCGACGGCCGCCGGCCTGCGCGAGGTCGCGCGGTACGCCGACGGCGCCGGTCCGCCGAAGGACTACGTCATCCCGCGCGACGCCTCGGGCCGGCTGCTCGCCCCGTCGTCGTTCGTGGACGACGCGCACGCTGCAGGGCTCCAGGTGCACCCGTACACCTTCCGGGCGGAGAACCAGTTCCTCCCGACCGAGCTGCGCCGCGGCACCGACCCCAACGCCTACGGCGACGTGCTCGCCGAGCTCGCGGCGTTCTACGCGGCCGGCGTCGACGGCGTCTTCGCCGACCAGCCCGACCTCGTGGTCGAGGCGCGCCCCTGAGGCCCGCTCACGCGAACGTCCTGCCCTCCCCCCGGTAGGTCGGCACGCTGCGCTCGATCGCCTCCCCGCGCACGAGGTGCAGCGTGTCGAACCGCTCGCACAGCTCGCCGGCCTTGGTGTGACGGAACCAGACGCGGTCGCCGATCCGCAGCGTGTCGGCGACCGGCCCGAGGACCGGCGTCTGGACCTCGCCGGCGCCCTCCCTGGGGTCGAGCCGCAGGCCGGCGGGCAGCACCGGGGTCGGCAGCCGGTCCGCGCCCGCGGCGCCGGACGCGTGGTAGCCGCCGCCCAGCACGGTGGCGATCCCGGGCGCGGGACGCCGCACGACGGGAAGGGCGAAGAGCGCCGCGGGACGACCGACCCAGCCGGCGTAGGTGTCGAACAGCGTGGGGGCGTAGAGGCCGCTGCCGGCGGCGACATCGGTGACGGCGGCCTCCCGGCTCGTGCGCTCGAGCGAGCCGGTCCCGCCGCCGTTGACGAACTCCAGGGGGGCGACGGCGCGAACGGCCTCGACGACCACGGCCCGGCGCCGGGCCAGCTCCCGCGCGCTCGCACGCTGCATCAGCCGGATCGCGCCGCCCATCAGCCGCTTGCCCGGTGGGGCGTCGCCCACCCCGGCGATCTGCGCCTCGTAGCTCATCAGCCCGACCAGCCGGGCGCCCGGGTGCGCGACGACCGCGCGGGCGAGCGCTACGGCGGCGTCGACCCCGTGCACGGGCGAGCGCCGGACACCGACGTGCAGCCTGCCGTCCAGCGGACGCCAGGAGGCGTCGAGGTCCAGGGCGACGCGGACGGGGTGCGCGCCGCCGTCGGGCAGGAGCGCGAGCTGCGCGACGTCGTCGACCATGATCGTCACGCGCGCGGCGGCGACGGGGTCGCCGGCCAGGGTGGCGAGCGCGTGCCGGTCAGCCGTCGGGTAGGCCACGAGGACATCGTCGTGCCCCTCGCCCGTGAGCCACAGGGCCTCGGGCAGGGTGAAGGCCATGATTCCCGCGTAGCCTTCACGCGCGAGCACGTCCTCCAGGACCGCCCGGCAGCGCACCGACTTGCTCGCGACCCGGATCGGGCGTCCGCCGGCCCGGCGCACGAGATCGTTCGCGTTCGCGTCGTAGGCGTCGAGGTCGAGGATCGCGAACGGCGGCTCGAGGTCTGCGGTAGCCCGGTCGTAGGAGGCCCGGAGGTCCTCCAGGGATGGCGCGGATGTGGTCGGGAGCGGGGTCACCGCGTGCGATCATCCCAGGGGATGCGCCGCCTGCTCGCCCTGTCCGCCGTGCTCTGCGTCGGCGGGCTGACCGCCTGCGGGGACGACGGCGACGACGCGGGCGGTTCCCAGGCGCCCGATGCGGGCGGAGCGCAGACACCGCGGACGACTCCGATCCCGCCGCAGCAGAGGACTCCTCCACGGGGGAATGCGCTCGCGCTGCCGCCGGGCGTGCCGACATCCCCGGTCCGGGACCGGACCTCCGACGAGGACCGACGGGTCATCCAGGGCTGGCTGCGGGCGCTGAGCGCCGGCGACATCGTGCGGGCCGCCTCGTTCTTCGCTGAGCCGTCGCAGGTGCAGAACGGCACCCCGGTCATCACGCTGCGGTCGCTGTCGGACCGGGCGGCGTTCAACCTGGCGCTGCCGTGCGGTGCGCGGGGCGTCCGGTTCGGCTCGCGTGACGGCTACACCGTCATGGAGTTCCTGCTCACCGAGCGCCCGGGGGGCGACTGCGGCGGGGCGACCGGTCAGCGCGCACGAGGCGCGATCAAGGTCGACGACGGGAAGATCACCGAGTGGTACCGGCTGGCCGACGACCCGGGGGCAAGCCCCTCCGAGCCGCCGGTACCGCAGATCGAGGGCGACACCAGCGAGGCCTGAGCCTCCGGGTGCCGCCCTCGTCCGAATGGGGCTAGACGACGTCGCGGCGCTCCTGCACGACGACCGAGTCGCGGCGGCGGGCGGTGCTCATCATGATCATGCTCAGCAGCAGGCCGACGGCGCCGACGATCATGAGGATGAGACCGACGGTGGTGAGGTCCACGCCTTCGACGGAGTCGGTCACCGCGTAGCGCAGGATGGCGCCGACGGCGAAGAGGAAGAGAGCGGTTCCGATTTGCATGGCGCTCAGATACCCGGTCCGGGGCAATACCATGCATCCATGACCGTCACGTCCCATCCTGATCTCTACGACATTCCGCAGGAGTTCCTCGACTTCCGGGACCTCGTCCGGCAGATCGCGCAGGAGCAGATCGCTCCCCGCGCCGGGGACATCGATCGCACCGGCGAGTACCCGCACGACATCCGCAAGCTCCTCGGTGAGCAGGACATCCTCGGTCTGCCGTTCGACACGCAGTACGGCGGCACCGGGACCGGGACGCTGATGCTGCAGATGGCGGTCGAGGAGATCGCCAAGGCCTGCGCGTCGAGCGCGCTGATCCTCATGATCCAGGAGCTCGGCTCGCTGCCGATCGCGCTGTTCGGCAACGACGAGCAGAAGGACCGCTTCCTGCCGCGCCTGGCGACCGGCGAGATCTCGCCGGCGTTCGCGCTGAGCGAGCCGGAGGCCGGCTCGGATCCCGCCTCGATGCGCACCTTCGCGAAGAAGGACGGCAGCGACTGGATCCTCAACGGCGCGAAGAACTGGATCACGAACGCCGGGATCGCCGACTACTACATCGTCTTCGCGAAGACCGACCGCGAGAGCAACCGCATCAGTGCGTTCATCGTCGAGAGCGACCGCGATGGCTTCGACCCGGGCAAGAAGGAGCACAAGCTCGGCATCAAGGGCTCCCCGACGGGATCCCCGACCTTCACCGATGTGCGGATCCCCGCAGAGAACCTGCTCGGCGTCGAGGGCAAGGGCCTCTCCGTGGCGCTGGGGACGTTGGAGCGGACGCGTCTGGGTGCGGCGGCGCAGGCGGTGGGGATCGCGCAGGGTGCGACGGACTACGCCAACGAGTACGCGAAGGAGCGGATCGCGTTCGGCAAGCCGATCAATCAGCTGCAGGGCCTGCAGTTCAAGCTCGCCGACATGGAGACCGGTACGGCGGCGGCGCGGGAGCTGCTCTACAAGGCGTGCACGATGGTCGACCGCGGGACCCCCGGGGTCGGGAAGTACACGTCGATGGCCAAGCTCTTCGCGTCGGACAACGCGATGCGCGTGACGATCGAGGCCATCCAGGTCCTCGGTGGCTACGGGTACGTCAACGAGTACCCCGTCGAGCGGATGATGCGGGATGCGAAGATCACCCAGATCTACGAGGGCACCAACGAGATCCAGCGCGTCGTCATCGCCCGCGCGATGACGAAGTGACCACCTGAGGAGCGCGACCTACCGTGAAGTTCCGTCGACCGTCCGAGCTGTTTCCCGTCCAGCGCACGCTGCTGTCGGCGGGCGTCGCTCTGTCGCTCGGGCTCACGGCCATCGTGCTGCTGCAGGGCTGGAGTCCCAACGGCACCATCCGCTTCATCCAGGGCGCGGCGGTCATCGTCGTGCTCGCCAGCGCGCTGTTCGGCGCGATGGGCATGATCGGGCTGAAGCTCGCCGACTGGCAGGAGCCGGCCGACGAGGACGAGTTCGAGAAGGTCGTCCAGGAGGCCGAGCGGCTCGCCCGCCAGGGGACCGCCGCGGAGCCGGACGAGACCGAGTTCCTCGACCTCGACCCGTACGACGACCACGACTTCGAGGAGCTCGTCCGCGACGCGCTCGACGACCTCCCCGACCTCCTGCGCCCACTGCTGGAGAACCACAACGTCGCGGTCGTCATCTCCGACGGGGGCCGCCGCCGCAAGGCGTACGGGCTGTACCACGGCGACGGCGCCACCCGGGACGACGTCCCGGACCGCATCGTCATCTACCGCGACACGCTACGCCGCGACTTCGGCCACGACGCGGACCTGCTGCGCGAGCAGGTCACGATCACCGTGCGCCACGAGCTCGCCCACCACGTCGGCTTCGACGAGCTCGGGGTCCGCGACCTGGGCCTGTAGCGCGGGCGCGACGGCCTGGGGCCTTCGGCCGACGGCCGCAGCGCCGTCGAACAGCCTCTTCTGCCGTCTATGGGGGAGGAAATGGCTGTTCGACGGCCTAGTAGGGACATGGATCCCTTCCAGGCGCGTGCGACGCGGCAGCTCGGACTCGTCGCGCGATGGCAACTGATCGCCGACGGCATCCCGGACTGGACCGTGGACTGGCGGACCGGCGGATGCCGTGCGCTCTTCCCTGGCGTCTACCTGACCGGATGGGCGCCGGTGACACCCGAGCAGCGCCGCTGGGCTGCAACTCTCACGGCTCCTTGGACGGTGCTCAGCCACGAAGCCGCCTGTCTCGGATGGGCGATGCTTCATCGACTCGACACGCCGGCGACCGTGACCCGGCCCGGGGCCAGCGGGACGCGGCTGTACGACGGCCTGAGAGTGCACTATTCGATGACCCTCCGCGGGAACGTCACCACGCTCGACGGCTTCCACATCACGACCCCGGAGCGGACGATCATCGACTGCTGGCCGAAGCTCGGTCCGTGGCGGCGAGAGAAGATGCTGCGCGAGGCGCTGAGAACGCGTCGGACCACCGTCCCCCGCCTGGAGCGCGTCCTTGCCGACCATGCCGGTCGCCGGGGTGTCTCGCAGATCGGCAGGCTGCTCCGCCAGTGGTCGGCGCTGCCGTTCGACCGCTGCCGGTCCGACGCAGAGGCGTATGCGTTGACGGTCTTCGCGAAGCACCGGATCCCGATCCCGCTCGTCAATACCCACGTCGCCGGTGAGGAGGCCGACTTCTTCTGGCCCGATCGCAGATGGATCCTCGAACTGGACGGCCCGCAGTGGCACCTGTTCAAGGAGGTTGATGCGAGGAAGACCGCAGCTTGGGTCGCAGCGGGCAACACCGTCCGCCGCCTGTCGACCGACACGGTCTTCGCGGACCAGACGGCGTTGCTGGCCGCCACCCCGGCCTGACGGCTCGAACAGCCTCTTCCTGCTCCATGGACGGCAGAAACGGCTGTTCGACGATCAACGGTGGGCGTCAGACGCGTGCGGGACGCCGCTCGGCGCGCAGCATCTCGGCCACGAGGAACGCGAGCTCCAGCGACTGCTGCGTGTTCAGCCGCGGGTCGCACGCCGTCTCGTAGCGCGAGCCCAGCTGGTCGTCGGAGATCTCCTGCGCGCCGCCGAGGCACTCGGTGACGTCCTCGCCGGTGTGCTCGACGTGGATGCCGCCCGGGTGGGTCCCGAGCTCGCGGTGGACCTCGAAGAACCCCTTGACCTCGTCGACCACGCGGTCGAAGCGACGCGTCTTGTAGCCGCTGGGGGACTCCTCGGTGTTCGCGTGCATCGGGTCGCACTGCCAGACGGGAAGGTGTCCGCTGTCGCGCACGGCCTCGACGATGGGGCCGAGCGTGTCACGGACCTTGTCGTTGCCCATGCGCGACACGAGCGTGACGCGGCCGTCGATGCGGTCCGGGTCGAGCCGCTCGACGAGCGCGACGGCGTCGGCCGGGGAGGTCGTCGGGCCGATCTTCACCCCGACGGGGTTGGCGATGAGCGCGGCGAACGCGACGTGCGCACCCTCGAGCTGCCGGGTGCGCTCGCCGATCCACAGCTGGTGCGCGGACAGGTCGTACAGGCGGTCGTGGTCCAGCCGCAGCATCGCGCGCTCGTAGTCGAGCACGAGCATCTCGTGCGAGCAGTACATCTCGACCGTACGCAGCGACGAGTCGTCGACGCCGCAGGCCGTCATGAACCGCAGCGACCGGTCGATGTCCTGCGCGACCTGCTCGTAGCGCTCGCCCGCCGCGGACTCGGCGACGAAGTCCATGTTCCACTCGTGCACGTGGTGCAGGTCGGCGAGACCGGCGCCCGTGATCGCACGGGTCAGGTTGAGCGCGGCTGACGCGTTGGCGTAGGCGCGCAGCATCCGGACCGGGTCCGGGCGGCGGGCCTCGGGCGTGGCCTCGAAGGCGTTGACCATGTCGCCGCGGTAGGAGGGGAGTCCGAGCGCATCGGTGTCCGAGGAGCGGGGCTTGGCGTACTGGCCGGCGATCCGCCCGACCTTCACGACCGGCATCGACGTGCCGTAGGTGAGGACGACCGACATCTGCAGCAGCGTGCGGATGGTGCCGCGGATGTGCGGCTCGGTGTTGTCCAGGAACGTCTCCGCGCAGTCACCACCCTGCAGGAGGAAGGCCTCGCCTCGCGCGACGGCGCCCAGCCGCTCCTGCAGGCGGTCCACCTCGGAGGCGACGGTGATCGGCGGGACCGCCTCGAGCAGCGCGCGCACCCGGGCGGTGTAGTCCGGATCGGGCCAGGACGGCTGCTGCAGCGCGGGGCGCGCGAGCGCGTCGTCGAGGGCGGACCGCAGGTGCGGCGGGAGCGGGGGGAGATCCGGGAGGGTCTCGACGGGAATGTCCACGGTCCAGTTCACAGACTGGAGCCTAGGGGTCGCGGGATGCGGGCGGCCTGCACCTGCGGACCGAGGAGTAGGACGAGGTACACCAGATGGATCGATGTGGCGCCATGCTCCTGGGGAGGACCGCGGTCACCGTCGCCCTCGAGGACGGGCGGCGTTGCCGGTTCCTGCGGCCCGACGGGCGGCTGGAACGCCCGCGTGACTGCCGCCGCGCGGCGTACCTGCCCGCTCAGGCGACGTGCCACTGCCCGCGCGTCACCTCGGTGGCGACCGACGCGAGCCACTGCGTGAACCCATCGGGGACGTCGGTCCCCTCGGTCAGGAGCCGGTCGAACGCGACGCGGAACACCTCGTCGGTCGAGGCGCCGGCGCGCCGCTCGCCGACGGCCCGCTCCACGTGGTGGCGGACGCGGTCGTAGTGGTGCAGCCAGAGGACGTCGAGCGCCCCGCGCTCACCGGCACGGGCTCGGGCGACGAGGTCACGCGCCTCGGCGTCCCAGCCGGCGGGGTGCACCGGCACAGGACTGAGGACGAGCCGCAGATCGGTCGCGTGGCGGCGGGCCGCCCAGGGCAGGTCGAGGCCCTCCAGTGCGGCGGTGGACTCGCGGTAGCGCTGCGCGTCGCGACGGTCCTCGCCGGTGCGGCGCTCCTCGCCGACGGGCATGGTGCCGCCGGCCTGACGGCGGTCGGCGCCGGCCCGGCGCTCGACCGAGACGGTGATCTGGGAGTCACCGTCGAACCAGTCGCGCAACGGGCGGTAGAAGCGGTCGCCCAGGTCGGCGGGGATGAGGCAGTGCACCACGGCACGCCGGTAGATCGGGGCGGTGGCGGGGGAGTCGGTCGTTGTGCTCGACACGGGGGCGCTCCTCGGGAGAACGGGGGAGGGGTGACGACAGTCCTCCATCGGCGCGGCGCTCCGGATCCTTGAGGGGTTCGACACGAGCGTGGAGTAGCATTGCTGGTGGCTCCCCCGCGACCGGGCGGAGCCTCGGACCCCGTGGAGTGAGACCGCCGGGGACACCTTGCCCGTGGAGTGAGACCGCCGGGCACCCCCACCGAAAGGACATACCCCTCATGTCACATGCTGTGATCGTGGATGCCGTCAGGACCCCTGTCGGCCGTGCGTTCAAGGGCTCGCTCGCGAGCCTGCGCCCGGACGAGACTCTGGCCTTCATCATCGACGCGCTCCTGGAGCGCAACCCGGGCGTCGACCCGGCGAGCGTCGAGGAGGTCGTCGCGGGCTGCGGCCTGCCGCAGGGCCTGCAGGCCAACAACATCGCGCGGCTCTCGGTCCTCCTGAGCGGCAAGCTCGGTCAGGAGACCAACGGGTCGACCATCAACCGGTACTGCGCGTCGGGCCTCGACGCCATCCGGATCGCCGCGAACAACGTCGTCGCCGGTCAGGGCGACGTCTACATCGCCGGCGGCGTGGAGTTCGTCTCCCGGTACAACGCCGCGCAGGAGGCGGCCCACCCGGAGGACCAGAACGAGCAGCTGCAGGGGCGCGAGCCGGGGCAGCCCAACGCGTACATCGCGATGGGGCTGACGGCGGAGAACGTCGCTGACAAGTACGGCGTGTCCCGGGAGCAGCAGGACGAGTACGCCAAGCGCTCGCAGGACCGCGCCGTGGCGGCCCAGGAGTCCGGCTTCTTCGACAAGGAGATCGTGCCGGTCACGCTCGCCGACGGCGCCGTCGTGAGCAAGGACGACGGCCCGCGCGCGGGCACGACGCTGGAGAAGCTCGGCTCGCTGAAGCCGGCCTTCCGCGAGGACGGCACGGTCACGGCCGGCAACGCCTGCCCGCTGAACGATGGCGCGGCGGCCTCGCTGATCATGAGCGAGTCGAAGGCGGCCGAACTCGGCCTGAAGCCCCGCGCCCGGATCATCACCGCCGCGACGTGGGGCAACGAGCCCGAGTTGATGGGCGTCGCGCCCATCGGGGCGATCAAGAAGGCGCTGGACCGCGCCGGCATGACGATCGGCGACGTCGACCTCTACGAGCTCAACGAGGCGTTCGCCGCGCAGGTCATCCCGATCGCCGACGAGGTCGGGTTCGACTACGACAAGCTGAACCCCCACGGTGGCGCGATCGCCCTCGGGCACCCGTTCGGCATGACCGGCGTGCGCATCATGACCACGCTGCTCAACGGCCTGGAGACGACCGGCGGGACGATCGGCCTGGAGACCATGTGCGTCGCGCAGGGCCAGGGCGAGGCGCTGATCGTGGAGCGCCTCAACTAGAAGGCGCTCAGAGCTGGTGCCCGGCGGACAAGTTTCGTCCGCCGGGCACCGGCGAGGATCGATCTTCCGATCCCCAGATGGAAGAAGGCACGATGCGCGAGGACGTCGAGTTCGATGCCGAGGGCGTGACGCTCCGCGGCTGGTTCTACCCACCGACCGGCGGGCCCGGCGCCTGCGTGGTGCTGCAGCACGGCTTCAGCGCCGTCAAGGAGATGCACCTCGACGCCTACGCCGAGGTCTTCAACGCGGCCGGACTGGCGTGCCTGGTCTACGACCACCGCGGGTTCGGCGCCAGCGACGTGGCGCCCGGCAAGCCACGCCAGGAGATCGACCCGTGGGAGCAGGTCCGCGACCTGCAGCACGCGATCACCTACGCACAGTCGCGTGAGGAGGTCGACGCCGCGCGCATCGGCGTATGGGGCTCCAGCTACGGCGGCGCCCATGCGTACACGGTCGCCGCGATCGACCGGCGGGTGAAGGCGGTCTGCGGGCAGGTCCCGCTCATCAGCGGCCGGCGCAACTTCGAGACGCTCGTTCGCGTGGACTTCTGGGCGCACACCTGGGAGCTCCTCGCACTCGACCGTGCCCAGCGCGCCGCCGGCGAGCCGCCGATCATGCTGCCCGTGGTCGACGAGGATCCGACCGCGCAGTCCGGTCTGCCGACGCCGGACAGCTACGCGTTCTTCACGAAGGCTGCAGCCGAGCGCGCCCCGGCCTGGCGCAACGAGATCACGCTGCGCTCGCTCGAGCTGTTCCAGGGCTACGAGCCCGGCGACTACCTCAAGCACATCGCGCCGACCCCACTGTTGATGGTCGTCGCGCCGAACGACCGGCTGGCGCCGGGGGAGTGGGCGACGGCCGCCTACGAGACGGCGGCGCACCCGAAGAAGCTCGTGCTGCTGCCTGGCGGGCACTTCGACGCGTACGTCGACGAGGGCTTCGAGCTCTCGAGTGCCGCGGCGCGGGACCACTTCGTCGAGCACCTCCTCTAGCGGGGCCCAAACGTGCGCGGTACCGGGCCGGGCGGGTCGTCGTGGCCCGACCCGGCCCTCGCGTACGCTCCGGGCGTGAGCTCCGCGTCCGCCATCCGCCTGCGCGGCGCCGTCAAGACGTTCGGGCGGATCCGCGCGGTCGACGGCCTGGACCTCGACGTCCCGGCCGGGACGTGCGTCGGCCTGCTGGGTCCCAACGGCGCCGGCAAGTCGACGACGATCAAGCTCCTCACCGCCCAGGCGATCGCCGACGAGGGCGAGCTCAGCATCCTGTCCTACCGGCTACCGGGCGAGTCGAAGCTGGCGCGCGCCGCGATGGGCGTCGTCCCGCAGCTCGACAACCTCGACACCACGCTCACGGTCGAGCAGAACCTGCGCGTCTTCACGCATCTGTACCGCGTGCCCGCGAAGGACCGCGATGCCGCCATCGCCCGTGCGCTGGAGGTCGCGAACCTCAAGGAACGCGCCGACGCCAAGGTCACCGAGTTGAGCGGCGGGATGCGGCGACGGCTCCTGGTCGCGCGCGCGCTCGTCCACCGCCCGCAGGTCGTGCTGCTCGACGAGCCGACGGTCGGGCTGGACCCGCAGATCCGCCAGGAGCTCTGGGCGCTCATCGACCGCCTGCGGACCGAGGGCACGTCGATCCTCATGAGCACGCACTACATCGAGGAGGCCGAGCGCCTCGCCGACACGGTGGTCGTCATGGCCGAGGGCAAGGCGGTCGACTCCGGTCCGCCGCGCGAGCTGGTCGCCAAGCACGCCGGCCGCGAGGCGGTCGAGGTCTACGGGCCGCCCGCCCGGCTGGCCGAGGTCGAACTGGCCGCGCGCGCCGCGGGGGTCCCGACGCGTCGCACCGGCACGAGCGTCTCGCTGTTGCGCGCCGAGGACGCGCCCGAAGGCGTGATCCCGGCCGAGGGGATCCGGCGTTCCGCCGCGCTCGAGGACGTGTTCGTGATGCTGACCGGAGAGGAGATCGAATGAGGACGAAACGCCTGGAATGGGCCGCGCTGTCCGGCGTCCTGGTCCGCGAGTCCATCAACTTCCGCTCGTACTGGCGCAGTGCGACGTTCAGCGCCACCGTCGAGCCGACCGTCTACCTCCTCGCGTTCGGCTTCGGCTTCGGCGCGCTCGTCAACGAGGTCGGAGGCCTGGAGTACATCGAGTTCGTCGGGACCGGTTCGGTCGCCACCGCCGTGCTGTTCAGCGCGGCGTTCGGCGCGATGTACGGGTCGTTCATCAAGCGCGAGTTCCAACGCACGTACGACGCCATCCTCTCGACCCCGGTGGACACCGAGGAGCTCGTCACCGCCGAGGTCCTGTGGATGGGCGTCCGCGCGGGGCTCTACGGCTGCGTGCCGATCCTCGTCGCGATGCTCTTCGGGCTCGACCCGTCGTTCGGAATGCTGCTCATCCCGTTCATCGGGATGATCGCCGGCGTCGGCTGGGCGTCGTTCGGCACCGCGATCAGCGCCTCGGCGGACTCGATCGAGAACTTCAGCTACGTGCAGAGCGCGGTGCTCACGCCGCTGTTCCTCACCGCGGGCACGTTCTTCCCGCTCGACGCGCTGCCCCGGGGGATCGAGATCGCGGCGAACTTCAACCCGCTCTACCACTGCGTGCAGCTCGTGCGCGACGTGACGTTCGACATCGACCCGGCGGCCGACCTGCTGCACCTCGGTGCGCTGGTGCTGTTCGCGGCGGTCTGCTGGCGCCTCGCGGTCAGGCAGACCGAGCGGAAGCTCGTGGTGTGAGCGCGACCGGACGCGGTCGGTACGACGCGGTCGTCGTCGGCGGCGGCCACAACGGACTCGTCGCCGCCGCCTACCTGGCCCGGGCGGGCCGCCGCGTCGTCGTGCTGGAACGTGGGCCGGTCCTCGGGGGAGCAGCGATCAGCGCGCAGGCCTTCGCCGGAGTGGACGCGCGGCTCTCGCGCTACTCGTACCTCGTCTCGCTGCTGCCCCGGCAGCTCGTGGACGACCTCGGGCTGCGGTTCGCCGTCCGCCGCCGGAGGATCAGCTCGTACACCCCGGTGGCCGGGACCGCCCGCGGCCTGCTCGTGGACGCGCAGGACCGCGATCGCACCCGTGGCTCGATGCGCGGGCTGACCGGTGGGGACGGCGACCACGACGGCTGGGAGTCCCTCTATGCGGACACCGCCCGGCTGGCCGCGGCGGTCTGGCCGACCATGCTCCGGCCGCTTCCCGGGCGGGACGCCGTGCGCGCGGCGGTGGGGGACGACGGGATCTGGGACGCGTTCGTCGGGCGCCCGCTGGGCGAGACGCTCGCGGCCCGGCTACCGGACGACGAGGTCCGGGGCATCGCGCTCACCGACGGGCTGATCGGCACCTTCGCCGCGGCGGACGACGAGACGCTGCGGCAGAACCGCTGCTTCCTGTACCACGTGATCGGCGGTGGCACGGGGGACTGGGACGTGCCGGTCGGGGGCATGGGCGCCTTCACGGCGGCGCTCGCGCAGGCCGCACGGCGAACTGGCGCCGAGCTGTACCCCGGGGCGGAGGTCACCGCGATCGGGGTCGACGACGGCGGGGCGGAGGTCACCTACCGCGGGGGGGACGGTCAGACCCGGACGGTCGCGGCGACGACGGTGCTGGGCGGCTGCGCGCCCGCGGTGCTGGACCGGCTGCTGGAGGCCGGAGGCTCGTCCGCCCGGGCGACGCGGCCTGGCGATCGGGCGCCGGAGGGCGCCCAGCTGAAGATCAACCTGCTGGTGTCGCGCCTCCCGCGCCTGCGCGACGAAGCGGTCGACCCGCGCGAGGCGTTCGCCGGCACCGTTCACGTCGGCGAGTCCGCGAGCGCGCTGCAGACCGCCTACGAGGAGGCGGCCCGCGGCGAGGTCCCGGCGCGGCCGCCGAGCGAGATCTACTGCCACTCGCTCACCGACCCGTCGATTCTCGGACCGCAGCTGCGGCTCGCGGGCGCCCACACGCTGACGCTCTTCGGCCTGCACCTGCCGGCCCGGCTGTTCGCCGGGCTGGACCACGACGCCGTGAAGGCGCTGGCGGTGCAGCGGACGCTCGACGAGCTCGACCGCCATCTCGCCGAGCCGCTCTCCGACTGCCTGCTGCTCGACGCCGACGGTGCGCCGTGCATCGAGGCGAAGACCCCGGTGGAGCTCGAGCACGAGCTCGGCCTGCCGGGCGGCAACATCTTCCACCGCGACCTGCAGTGGCCCTGGGCGGATCCCGACCGCGGGATCGAGACGGGCACGTGGGGCGTGGAGACCGACTGCCCGGCGCTGGTGGTCTGCGGAGCGGGCGCGGTGCGCGGCGGCGGTGTGTCCGGCGTGCCCGGCCACAACGCGGCGCGCGCGGTACTCGAGCGGGGCTAGGGCGCCAGCGCGAGCAGCTCGTCGGTCGCCTCGCGCAGCGCGGTCAGCGCGACGTCGACGCCCGGGGACAGCGACCGGTCGGCGTTCAGCCCGAAGCACACCCCGCCGTCGTAGCTCAGGACGCCGACGTTCAGCCCCTGCGTCGACGGGTTCAGCGGCACGGCCGGGTGGACCGCCTCGAGCCGGCGGCCATGGAGGTAGAACGGCACCTGCGGCCCGGGGACGTTCGAGACGACGAGGTTGAACGCCCGGACCCCACTCATCGCGGCGGCCAGCGAGGACGACACCAGCGGCGGCGCGAGACCGCCCGCGTGGACCATGAGCGCGCCGGCGCGGACCGCCGCGGAGTCCTTGATCCGGGCCATGGTGGCCGTCACCCGGCGGATCCGCTCGGCGGGGTCGAGGACGTCGGCGGGCAGGTCGACCAGGACCGTGGAGATGCGGTTGCCGCCCTCCTCGCCCTCGCGGCGAACGCTCACGGGCACGAGGGCGACGGGCTGCCCGTCGACCTCGACAGCCGCCGCGACGAAGTACCGCTGCAGCATCCCGGCGACGATCGCCAGGATCGCGTCGTTCACCGTCCCGCCCGACGCCTTCGCCGCGGCCTTCAGCGGGGCGAGCTCGGCCCGGTGCAGCCCGTACCGGCGGTGTGGGCCGATCGTGTGGTTGAGCGGCGTCATCGGCGCCGCGGGCCGCTGCCGCGCGAGCTCGACGAGCAGGTCGGTCGCCTGGCGCAGGTCGCCGGCGGCCCGGCGCGGGTCGATCCAGCGGGCGGACTGGCGGGTCGTGCCCCGCAGCTGGCCGGTCGCCTGCCCCATGAGATTCAGCGGCAGCTTGGCGAGGTGCCGTCGGCGGTCGTAGCGTTGCGGCGTCCACGGCTCGCCGGGCTCGAGCTCCAGCGGCTCGCGCGTGGGGTCGAGGATCACGGTCCCGACGTCGACGGCGGCCATCCCGTCCACGAGCGCGTGGTGCATCTTCGGGATGAGCGCGGTCCGACCGTCGGCCAGCCCGGTCACGATCGTCATCTCCCACAGCGGGTGCGAGCGGTCCAGCCGGCGCGAGAGCTCGTGCCCGACGACCTCGGCGAGGTCCTCCAGCGTCCCGCCGGCGCCCAGGGCGACCTGCTTCACGTGCCACGAGGTGTCGAACGTCGCATCGTCGACCCACACGGGATTCGTCAGGCCGGGCGCGGGCGACCGCAGCTTCTGCCGGTAGCGCGGGATGAGGTGCAGTCGCTCGTCGAGCCGGCGGACGAGACTCGCGCGGTCGATGCCGTCCCCGGCCTCGAAGATCAGCACGCCCCCGACGGCCATGTTGATCGGCCCCTGCTCGGAGGCGAGCGACGAGCGGTCCGCGGGGGAGAGCGGGTCGGCCATGGCCGCACCCTAACCGGCGAAGCGGCGCGCACCCGCGCCGCCGGGGAAGCCGCTCAGCGAGGTGCCATGCGGATGGCGCCGTCGAGGCGGATGACCTCGCCGTTCAGCATCTGGTTCTCCGCGATGTGCGCGACGAGCGCCGCGTACTCCGCGGGGTCCCCCAGACGTGACGGGAACGGCACCGACGCGCCGAGGGACTGGCGGGCGTTCTCGGGAAGCGCGGCGAGCAGCGGCGTGTCGAAGAGGCCCGGGGCGATGGTGACCACGCGCACGCCGACGGTCGACAGGTCGCGCGCGGCCGGGAGGGTCATGCCGACGATGCCGCCCTTGCTGGCGGAGTAGGCGATCTGGCCGATCTGGCCGTCCATCGCGGCGACCGACGCGGTGTTGACGATCACGCCGCGCTCACCCGACGCGCCGGGCTCGTTGGCGACCATCGCCTGCGCCGCGTAGCGGAGCACGTTGAAGGTGCCGATGAGGTTGACGCCGATCACGATCTCGAACGGCTTCAGCGGGTGCATGCCCTTCGAGCCGGCGACCTTCTGCGCCCAGCCGATGCCTGCGCAGCAAGCGCTGATGCGCAGGCCGCCGTCCTCCTTCGTGGCCTCCACCGCCGCGGCGACCGCTGCCTCGACCTGCTCCTCCTTGGTCACGTCGGTGAGGACGAAGCCGACGCCGAGCTCGTCGGCGAGCGCCTTGCCCTTCTCCTCGTTGATGTCCGCGATCGTCACGATCGCGCCGGCGCCCGCGAGCTTGCGCGAGGTCGCCTCGCCGAGCCCGGAGGCCCCGCCGACGACGAGTGCTCCACTGCCTTCGATGTTCATGCTGGCGACCCTAGTGGCCGCCGAGGGGAGGGAGTGGCCCCGCCTTCCGTTCGGGATGGCGCAATCCCCAGATCGTCGGGGTCGCGCCGCGGGTTCAGGGGCGACGCGCCAGGCTGACCGCGAACAGCTCGTCGGGATCCGTGTACAGCTCCGCGAGCTCGAGGCCCGAGGCGGCGAGGTCGGCGGTCAGCCGCTCGCGGGTGAACTTCGCGCTGATCTCCGTGCGGAGCTCCTCACGGGGAGCGAAGTCGACGCTGAGCCCCAGCGCCCCGATGGTCACGGTCTGCTGCCGCACGGACCGCAGGCGCATCTCGATCCACTCGTGCTCCCGGTCGAAGAACGCGACGTGCTCGAAGGCATCGAGGTCGAAGTCCGCCCCGAGCTCGCGGTTGAGCACCCGCAGCACGTTCAGGTTGAACTCGGCGGTGACGCCCTGGGCATCGTCGTAGGCCGCCTCGATGATCGTGGGGTCCTTCACGAGGTCGGTCCCGAGGAGCAGGTGGTCACCAGGGGCCAGCATGCCCGCGATGCGGCGGAGGAAGCGCCGGCGGCTGCCCGGGATGAAGTTGCCGATCGTGCCGCCGAGGAACGCGACGATCCGGCCGCCGTCCGGGTCGGTCGGCGGCACGAGGTCGAGGTGCCGGTCGAAGTCGCCGACGATGCCGTGGACCTCGAGTCCGGCGTACTCCCGCACGAGTGCGGCGGCGACGTCCCGCACCATCGACTCGGTGACGTCGAAGGGCACGTAGCGCCGCAGCGTCCCGGCCTGCTCCATGGCGTCCAGCAGGACCCGGGTCTTCGCGGCGGTGCCGGACCCGAGCTCGACGAGCTCGGTCGCTCCGGTCCGCTCCACGATGGCGTCCGCCGACGCCTCGAGGATCGCGCGCTCGGTGCGCGTCGGGTAGTACTCGGGCAGGTCGCAGATGCGGTCGAACAGGACTGCCCCGTGCGCGTCGTAGAAGTGCTTGGGCGGCAGCTCCTTGAACGGCCGCGTCAGGCCGTCGAGCACGTCGTCGGCGAGCGCCCGCTCGCCGGTGGCGGTGCCGTCCAGGAACGACTCGACCGTCACGCGGTCGGTGGGCGGCGCTGCGAGTGCCGGGTCGGTGATCGGCTCCATGGTGCTACTCCTCGTCCATCGCCAGGCGCAGCCCGGCGAAGATCTGCCTGCGCTCGCGCAGGTCCCAGTTGCGGAAGGTGGTGGTCGCGACCCGCGGGTCGGCGGCCCAGGAGCCGCCACGCAGGACGCGGTACCCGCGGTCGAAGAAGACCTCGGAGTACTCGGGGTACGGGTGGGCTCTGAACCCGGGGTACGCATGGAAGACCGTGGAGGTCCATTCCCAGACGGCCCCTCGGCCGTCGAGCACGCCGGCCTGCTCCCAGGTCGCCGCCTGCTCCCACTCTGCCTCTGTCGGCAGTCGCGCACCGTGCGCGCGGGCGAAGGCGTCGGCCTCGAACCAGGAGACGTGGCACACCGGGGCGTCCCGGTGTGCCACCCGGATGCTCGGGTGGCAGGTCGAGTCGTCGTCCTGCTTCCAGGCCCAGCCCTCGTCGGACCACCACTCGCGGCGCTCGTAGCCGCCGCCCTCGGTGAAGGTCAGCCAGGACGCGTTGGTCACCGGGCGCGAAGAGATCCGGAAGGCGGCGACCTTCACGGCGTGGCGCGGACGCTCGTTGTCGTAGGCGAAACGGCCCTCGGGGGCGCCCTGGTGCAGCGTCGCGGCCGGGACGCTGCACCACGTGCCCTCACCGTCGGGGGCGGCGTCGCCCAGCCCGTCGGGCAGCAGGCCGGCGTGCCGCATCGCCTGGAGCATGGTCTCGGTGTGCTGGAGCTCGTGGCGGAGCACCATCTCGTGCAGCGTCCCGTCGCCGATCCCGACGCGGTCCATGACCTCGAGCGTCCGGGCGCGGACCGCGGCCATCTCGGCCATGGCATCGTCGCGCCCGAGGATCTCGAGGTCGCCGCGGATCTCCCGGGGCGTCTCGAAGGCGTCGTACAACGCGGCCATGTCTGGTCGTCGCAGCGGTTCGCCCCCGTGGCGGTGGACGAGCCACAGGTCCTCGTACGCGGCGATGTGGCCGAGGTCCCAGGCCAGCGGGGACAGGATCGGATCGATCTGCCGCTCCGTGTCGTGCGTCGGCAGGTGCGCGACGAGCGCGAGGGTCCGTTCGCGCACCGCGGCGAGGTCGGCGGCCACCGTCGCCGGCGTCGGGACGCCGGGTGCGGGTGGAGCGTGAATGGAGGAGATCCTGGTCGCCATCGAGAGGTGGGCCTTCCCGTCGACGGGGAAGCCTATGCCCACGAACCGCCGATCGGCGTCGCTGCGGTACGGCGTTCACCACGTGTTCACCTTCTTCCGGGAACCAGTGCGGTGCCGCGGAGGCCCCCGTGACTACGTCGTTTGCTGTAGGACACCACTCCGCTACGGGCATTTCGTGGGGGCGCGGTGCCAAGAGTCGGGTCCCCCGTCGTACGCGATGATCCGCGGGTCGTGATGCGCCGCAGGACGATCACTGTTCCTACACGGGAGAAGCATGCGCAAAACCGTCCTATCCGCCGCAGCGGCGCTGTCCGCACTCGGCGCCGGAGCCTTCGTGGCGACCGTCAGTCCTGGCTCCAGCCACCGCGAGGCGCCGCTCACCTCCGCCGACCCGCTCGGGGACGACACCGACGTCTGGGCGTTCACCCCCAAGAACCAGCCCGGCCAGGTCGCGATCATCGCGAACTGGGTCCCGTTCGAGGATCCCGCGGGCGGCCCGAACTTCTACCGCTTCGACGACCGAGCGCGGTACTACATCAACATCGACAACACGGGTGACGGCAACGCCGACGTCCGGTACCGCTTCGACTTCCGCACGAAGTTCAACAACAAGAACTTCCTGCACTCGCTCGTGCCGGTCGACAACCTGGACAGCGACACGCTGTTCCAGAAGGAGTCCTACGAGATCGTCCGGGAGACGTTCTCCCGGAGCGGTCGTCGGATCTCGGCGAAGAGCCTCGGGAAGAACTTCCGCGCCGCCCCGAGCAACGTCGGTCCCAAGACGATGCCCAACTACGAGTCCCTGTGGCCGCAGGCCGTCACCAGCCTCCGTGGCGGTGGCAAGGTCTTCGCCGGTCAGCGCGACGACGCGTTCTACCTGCCGCTCGACCGGGTCTTCGACTCCGTCAACCTCGCGGGTGCGGGAACGGGCAACGAGGGCGGGGGCATCGACACCATCGCCGGATACGGCGTGCAGTCGATCGCGCTCCAGCTGCCGGAGTCCGCCGTCACCCGTGACCGCAAGGCGGTGTCCTCCGCCACGGCCTCCAATGCGACCGTCGGCATCTGGGCCTCCACCGAGCGCCAGCGGGTGCAGGTCACCAACCGCAGCTCGCAGCGCAGCAGCCGCAGTAGCAAGATCAACTCGCGCACCAAGAACTCCGAGCGCGACACCGACTGGGTCCAGGTCAGCCGCCTGGGCAACCCGCTCGTCAACGAGCTGTTCATCCCGGTCACCAAGAAGGACCAGTACAACCGCCAGCAGCCGTCGGGTGACGGCAAGTCGTTCGGCAAGTTCGCGTTGAACCCGTTCCTCGCGGGCGCGTTCAACCAGCTGCTGATGCTCGGGATCAAGGAGACCGACCGCACGGACATCGTCCAGGCGTTCTTCACCGGCGTCCCCGGCCTGAACCAGATCAGCTCCAAGCCCGCGGCAGCGGACACGCTGAAGCTGAACATGGGCATCCCGCCGGCGGAGACCGAGAACCGGTTCGGCGTCATCGGTGGCGACACCGCGGGCTTCCCGAACGGCCGTCGCCTCGGCGACGACGTCGTCGACATCGAGCTCCGCGTGCTCGGCGGCTACCTCGTGCCGCCGGACCAGGGTGGCAAGAAGCTGCCCCTGGGCGACGGCGTCGACCGCAACGATCAGGACTTCCTCCCGGAGTTCCCGTACGTGCCGTCGCTGAAGAACGAGATCGGTGGCTCGCCCACCGAGGACCGTGTCGAGCCCACGCACCCGCCGACCCCGGCGGACAACCCGTCCTGACACGAAGATCCACGATCAACCGGGGGCGGGCCAGCGCGGCCGCCCCCGGTCGTGGTGTATGAGGTGTTCCATGCGCAAGCTCATGACGATCAGCGTCGTCACGTTCGTCCTCGCAGCGGCGGCCTTCGCCCTGTTGCGGGGCGACGACGGTGAGCCTGCGAAGCGGCCGGCGGTCGCCGCCGGCTCCGCGCTCGACGCCCGGGTGGCCGCGCTCGCCGAGGCCGCCCGCCGACGACCGAACGACGCCGAGCCGCTCATCCTGATGGCATCGCTGCTCGTCGACGACGTCCGCCAGGGAGGCGACGCGCAGGGCTACCCGCGCGCGGCCGCTGCACTCGAGGAGGCCGCCGAACGCGAGCCGGACAACGCTGCCGTCTACACCGAGCGCGGCATCCTGCGGCTCGGTCGCCACGACTTCAAGGGTGGGTTGCAGGACGGCGAGCGGGCTCGCGCCCTGGCACCGGGTGTCGTGAAGCCGCTCGGGGTCATCGTGGACGCGAACATCGAGCTCGGCCGCTACCAGGAGGCCGAGCGCGTGCTCCAGCGCATGGTCGACCTGAAGCCGAACCTCGACTCGTACGCACGCGTCGCCTACTTCCGTGAGCTTCGCGGGGACCTGGACGGTGCCGCGGTCGCGCTGTCGCTCGCCGCGTCCGCCGGCGGTACCGGTGCCGAGAACGTCGCGTTCGTGCAGACGCTCCTGGGCAACATCGAGCTCGCGCAGAACCGGACCGACCGGGCGCTGGCGGCCTACCGCGCCGCGCTCGAGAAGGTCCCCGCCTACGCGCCCGCCGACGCGGGCCTGGCCCGGCTGGACATCGCGGCCGGGAAGCTCGAGCCCGCGATCGCACGCCTGCGCAAGGTGGTGGACCGCTTCGCCAAGCAGGAGTACGTGACGCTGCTCGGCGAGCTCGAGCTGGTGACCGGGCAGGAGGCCGCCGCACGCCGCACGCTGTCGGCCATCCCGAAGGAGCTGGCGGCGCTGGACGCCGCCGGGGAGAACACGGAGACCGAGAAGGCGCTGTTCGAGGCCGATCACGGTGACGCTTCGCGTGCCGTGGTCGCCGGGCGGAAGGCGTGGGCCATCAGCCCGAGCGTCCGGGCGGCCGACGCCCTGGGCTGGGCCCTGACGCGTGCGGGACAGGCGCGCGAGGGCCTGGTGTACGCGCGGCGGGCGCTGCGCCTGGGCTCCCGCGAGTCGAGCTTCCTCTTCCACGCGGGGATGGCCGCCCAGGCCGTCGGCCGCAAGGACGAGGCACGACGCCACCTCCAGGCGAGCCTCGCCGCCAACCCGGCGTTCTCCCCGCTGCACGCGAAGACCGCCCGGGAGACGCTGGCCGAGCTCTGAGTCGGGACCCCTAGCGTCCCGGGCAGATCCGGTCGAGGTCGCCCGGCTTGACCCAGACGTCGACCTCGACACCCGGCTTGTACCGCTGCACCGCGCGCGGCCCCGACCTACCCACCCGGGCGGCTCGGCCGGCGAAAAGGGCGCGGATGCGCCCGCCGCGCCGCCGTCTGCCGCGTCGCCCGCCCGCCCGCCGCGAGCGCCGGCTCAGGTCAGGACGCGAGGGTGAGGCGATCCGGGTCGTCCGGATCGATCTTCACGTCGATACGGCGACCCGGCTTGTAGCGCTTCGCCCGGCGGGCACCCCAGATGTGCTCGTAGACGACGCGGCGGGTCGCCCCGCCGTCGTCCACGTCGAGGACGAGGTCGATCACCGGGATCGGACCGAGCATCCGGCCGGTCTCCTGGCGGGACACGACCGTTGCCGTCGCGGGCCGCCCGATCTCGGTGAGCCGGGTCATCTCGGCCATCCGCCGGTCCTGCTCGGCCTTGTCGTCGCCTTCGACCGCGCCGCGGCCCATCGCCTTCAACTGGGCCTCGCCCTCGACCCGGGCCCGCTCGAACTCGGCGGCCTCGCGCTCGCGGCGCTCGGCGTCGAGTGCGTCGACCTCCGCGACCTCGTCGTCTCGGACGCGGCCGGCGAGCGGGTTGAGCACACGATCCACCGCGTGGCTCACCACGTTGTCGCGCTTGGCGAGCTCCCGGTCGATCCGGGCCTTGCGCTCCCAGGCGGGGACGTGGGCCTCGTAGGCGGCGTCCCAGTCGATCCAGAGTTGTCCGAGGTCGTCGGGGTCGACGAAGCAGGGGACCCCGACCTCCTTCATCAGCCCGTAGCTCGGGCGGACCCGGACCTTGTACCAGCGCTTGCCGCCGCCGACGACGCCCCGCATGAGCCATCCCGGCGCGGTCCGGCTCGTCTCCTCGAACTCGTACGGCTCGCGGCCCTCGACCTCGACCCGCCAGGTGACGTCGAGGCGGCACGTGGTCACGAAGCCGTCGCCGCCGCCGTCGGGCCCGCCGCTCGTCGGCGGTTCGCGGGCGACGTGCCGCAGCGGTGTCGCCTGCCCGGGGAGCCAGCCGCGGGGCGGCTTGCGCAGCGCCTTCGGTCCCAGTTGCCATCCCATGGTCCGCCGACACTACGCCCGCGGCACGGCTCCGACCAGCGTGTGCGACCAGGTCGAGACCTCGCGCCGGGTCTCCGCGATCTCAGTGCAGACCCGTTACGCGGCGTCCCGAAGCCTGGGAATGTGGACCCATGCGTCGCGTGAGGTTCCTGTCCGTCATCCCCGTCGTGGGCGTCGCGGTGGCGATAGCCGCACCGTCAGCGGTGGCGGCGACTACCGGGTGACGGTTAGGCCCGCGCAGGGCGGCCGCACCGGCAAGCCGGTCGTGCGGACGCTCACCGTGCGCCGCTGAGGCCCCTAGTGCGCCAGGTCGTGCGAGGACTCGGAGACCGGCGCGTGCTCCTCGTCGCGGATGACGTGCATGACCGCGTTGATCAGCGCGAGGTGCGTGAAGGCCTGCGGAAAGTTGCCGAGGTGCCGGCCGGTGGCCGCCTCGAGCTCCTCCGCGTAGAGGTCCAGCGGGGACGACAGCGAGAGCAGGCGCTCGCAGAGCTGGCGGCCGCGGGTGCGCTCGCCGATCTCCAGCAGCGCGCTCACGAGCCAGAAGGAGCAGATGAGGAACGTGCCCTCCTCGCCGCTGAGTCCGTCGTCGGTCTGCTCGACCTTGTAGCGCAGCACGAGGCCGTTGTCGGTCAGCTCGTCGGCGATCGCCAGGACGGTGCTGCGCACGCGCGGGTCGTCGTGGGGGAGGAACCGCACGAGCGGCATGAGGAGGTTCGACGCGTCCAGCGCGTCGGTCTCGTAGTGCTGCGTGAAGACGCCGCGCTCGTCGATGCCCTTCTCGCAGATCTCCGCGTGGATCTCATTGGCGATCTCGCGCCACTCGTCGGCGAGCTTGTCCTTGCCGCGCCGCGAGGCGAGGCGGGCGCCGCGGTCCAGCGCCACCCAGCACATGAGCTTGGACGACGTGTAGTGCTTGGGTTCGCCGCGGGCCTCCCAGATGCCCTGGTCGGGCAGCCGCCACGTCTCGATCGCGCGGCCGACCTGGTCCTCGATGACCGGCCACAGGCGCTGGGAGTTGTGGCCGTACTCCTTGGTGTGGAGGTAGAGCGAGTCGAGGACCGCGCCGTAGACGTCGTTCTGGCGCTGGTCGTGCGCGCCGTTGCCGATCCGCACGGGACGGGCGCCCTCGTAGCCGGAGAGGTGGTCCAGGGTCTCCTCGTGCAGGTCGCGCTCTCCGCCGATGCCGTACATGATCTGCAGCGAACCGTCGCTGTTGCGCTCGGCGTCGGCGACGAACTGGATGAAGTCGTCGGCCTCCCAGTTGAGCCCGAGCGAGTTCAGCGCGGACAGCGTGAAGGTCGCGTCCCGCATCCATGTGTAGCGGTAGTCCCAGTTACGTTCGCCCCCAGGGGTCTCGGGGAGCGACGTGGTCGGCGCGGCGACCATCGCGCCGGTCGGTGCGTACGTGAGGCCCTTGAGGACCAGCGCGCTGCGCTGCAGGTGCCCGCGCCAGCGGTGGTCGGGGAACTTGCCGTCGGCCAGCCAGCCGCGCCAGAACTCCGACGTGGTCTGCAGAGCGATCTCGGCCTCGAGCACGCTGCGCGGCCCGTCGAGCAGCCGCGACCACGAGAGGGCGCAGAAGCGCGTCTCGCCCGTCTCCAGGCGGTGCCGGGCACGCGCGCAGCCGCCCTCGATCCCCAGCCGCAGGTCGCTGATGAGCCGCATGCGGCGCTCGCCGCCGTCGGTGCAGTCGACCGCCATCGGGTCGCCCTCGGCACGCTCCCACGTCGCGGGCATGCGGCCGTAGTCCCACATCGGCTCGCACAGCAGCTCGATCTGCGCCTGCCCGTGGATGCAGGTGATCGTCCGCACCAGGACGTGGTGGGCCTCGAAGTCCGTCGGCGGACGCGTGTGCGCCGTGACGGCACCCTGCGTGCGCTCACGCCAGTGCCCGATGACCAGGGCGTCGCGGACGACGAGCCAGCCGGTCGGGGTCATCCACGTGGTCTCGAGGATGTTCGTTCCCGGCTCGTACCGGCGGCCCGCCGGAACGCCCATCGACGACGGGCCCAGGCGGAAGCCGCCGGCGCTGCGGTCGAGGATGGCGGCAAAGACGCTCGGCGCGTCGAACCGCGGGGGACAGAGCCACTCGACGGTGCCGTCGGGCGCGACCAGCGCCGCGGTGTGGCAGTCGGAGAGGAAGCCGTAGTCGGCGATCGGCGGGAAGGGCGACTGTGTCGGGAGCCGCTCGACGAACGGCGTCGGATCCGCCTCGAACGTCTCGTCCATGAACGGGTCCATGGCCCCGCGGCGGGGCGGGTGCAGCGGCAGGCCAGGGTCGGCGAGGCCGGTGGCGGGGGGATGCGCGGCGCCGTTGGTCTTCGCGGGTTCGTCGGTCGCCGAGCGCTCGGGAGGTGCGGTCACCCCTCCTAGCATGGCGAACCCGCGCCCAAGGCTCAACGCGGGGCGCAACGGTGCAGGCGCCGTTCGGCGCAGGGCCTAGCGCTGGTAGCGCAGCTGCAGGGTGAACTTCGCACCGGAGACGCCCCGGATGACGAAGCTGTGGCTCCCGGCGTTCAGCGTGAATGCCTGGGTCACCGACGTCCCGCTCCAGGGACCCAGGACGGTCGCGCCGGCCACCGACACCTGCACCGAGGACGGGGTGGTGCGGCCCTTGCTCTGGATCGAGCCCGAGGCGACGACGTCCGCCGGCCCGGCCGTGGCGGTGCGGACGAAGGTCTTCGTCGTCGACGACTTGCTGAACGACCCGGTCACCGTCTCGGTGAAGCTCGTCGCCTGCGTCGTGGCGCTCACGGACGCCGAGGCGGCCGAGAGGTTGCCCGCGGCGTCGACCGCCCGCAGCGCGTAGGAGTACGTCGTCCCGCCCGGCAGGCCGGCATCGGTGTACGCGGTGACCTTGCCGAGCGACGCGATCTGCGTGCCGTTGCGCAGCAGCCGGTAGCCGGCGAGGTCGGTGTCGGAGTTCGCCGTCCAGGTGAGCGCGACCGATCCGGAACCGCCCGTGGCGGCCAGGCCCGCAGGGACGGCGGGCGCCGTGCTGTCAGCCGGCGGGACCGTCGGGTTGATCAGGAACGCCGAGTTCGCGGTGTTCCAGTGCGTCGCCAGGTAGCTGCCGGTCGGCGGCGTCCCGGCGTGGAAGTAGTCGTCGTCGTTGCAGTCGAACAGCGTGCCGACCGTGCTCGCGCAGATCTGGCGCATGACGACCGGGCCGGCGCCGTCGTCGTCGTAACACATCTCGTCGGCCTCGTCAGAGCAGTGGAAGTTCGGCGTCGCGTTCGGCGCGTCCGGCTGCACCCCGCCGAGGTTGTGCATCGCCTCGTGCGCCTCGGCGTAGTTCCAGCAGCCGTTGTCCGAGCGGCCGTACTGGCTGTAGGAGCCGTTGTTGGCGTTGCCCGGGCCGGGCTGGGAGTCGGTGTAGATGCTGCCGATCCCGCAGTACACGTTCGCGTCGATCCACATCATGTACTTGCGGTCGGCACGGTTGTGGCCCTGAGCTCGTACGGCGGTCACGGTCGCGCCGAACGTGTCGTCGTCGGCCGGGGCGACCACGACCTTGCGGAGGTCCAGGGTGCAGCCGCCGGCGCCGTCGGCAGCGGTCACGAAGCGCAGGTGCCGGGCAGCGCCGTTCTGCTTGGCGGAGCCGTTGTACTGCGCGTCGGCGCGGATCGCCGCCTGCCCGAGCGTCGCCTCCACGGCGGTGAAGCGGTCGGTCTTGTCGGAAGCGACGACGTAGAGCGCCTGGATGCGCTTGCCGGTCACGCCGTCGCCGTCGCAGACCACGGCGCCGCTGCCGTCGGTGGGGGCCACGGTCGTGCCGGGCGTCGTGCCCGTGACGCTCGCGGGCGTCATGGCGGTGATCTCGGCGGTGCTGCGACGCCAGCGCACGTCGGACCCCACCGGGGCGGGGTCCGGGCCGTGGGTGCAGACCTCGGTGCCCTGCGCGCGGAACATGCCGCGGCAGCGCGGGTCGGTGGCGCGGACCAGCCCGGCGTACTCGAACCCCCGCGCCTTGTCGGACGCGGGCGGGGCACCGGTCGGGCCGTATGCGGTTGCGCCTGTCGGGGCCACGGCGCCCGCGAGGAGCAGGGTGGCGACGAGGTGGGCGGGCCGGAGCATGCGCGTCATCCCGCCCACCATCGGGCGCCGACCCTCAAGAAACAACACGAATGACCGAACACTGGACGGACGTCGTGGCCGGACTGCCGAGTCCGCGGCTCAGCGGACGAGCTGGTACCGGTCCAGGCCGGCAGCGCCCGGGATCACCGGGGCCGCGTCGACGCCGAACCACTGCTCCAGCAGCGACGCGTAGACGCCGCGGAAGTCGCTGGTCGAGCGCAGGTTGCCCTGGGCGTCGAGCGTCGTCAGGCCGGGGAACTCGCCGACCATCGTGCCGCGGGCCTGCGAGCCGATCACGAACCCGATGCCGGCCGCGCCGTGGTCGGTGCCATCGCCGTTCTGCTCCGGGCGGCGGCCGAACTCCGACCAGACGTGCACGAGGACCCGGTCGGCGATGCCGCGCGCCTCGAGGTCCCGCTGGAAGGCGAGCAGTCCGTCGCAGGTCTCGCGCAGGTCGTCCGGGAAGCTCTGCAGCTGCCCGGAGTGGGTGTCGTAGCCGCCGGGGGCGTCGAGCGCCACGCAGCGGACCGGCAGCCCGCCTGCGACACCGGCCGCGACGCCCGCGAGGCGTCGGCCGAACTCCCCGGAGGGGTAGGCGACCGGCGCGGTGATCCCGGACTGGTAGGGACCGAGGGCGGTGCGGATGTGGTCGACCTGCGAGGCCACCGTCCGTGCGACGCGCCGTTGCGGGTCGGCGGTGGGCAGCCGGCCGAGCGTGCCGATGGCGTCGAACATGTGGTCGTCCATACCGTCGTAGACGCCCGGGGTCCACATGCCGAAGTCGTCGATGCGGCCGACGGCCGCGACCGGGTTCGTCGCGGCGGCGAGCGCGGGCGCCAGCGACCAGCCGAGGCTGAGCCCCTGCAGCGGGTTGGACACGCTGCCGTGCAGGTCCAGGAAGCGGCCCATCCAGCCGTGCCGTGCGTGGACGTCGAGTGCGCCGACCTCCCAGTAGTGCTGGGAGGTGAAGTGCGACTGGTCGGGACCCGCGTAGCCGACGGCGGGGAGGACGCCGACCTTGCCCTCGGTGTGGAGGGTCCGCAGGCCCGCGGCCTGGGGCGCCCACATCAGGCGCCTGTCCTCGGCGTAGGTGGAGCCCTCGCCGGCGAGCAGCCGGAGGGTCGGGCGTAGCGTGGCGTAGCGGCTGTCGCCGATCGGGGCCAGGACGCTGAGCGAGTCGACGCCGCCGGCCATGAACACGCTGACGAGCACCTTGCCGTCACCGGTCGCGGCCGCTTCCGCGATCCCCTCGTCCAGCGCGCCGACACCGAGCTTCGAGGCCCCGTAGACCGCGAGCCCGGCCTGGAAGCCGCGCACGAGCACGGTGCGGCGCGTCAGGCCGGTCCCGGCCGGGGCGGGCATGCCCGGCTCGATCTGCGGTAGGCCCCGGCCCGCCTCGGCGACCCCGTTGCGGAGCATCTCGGCCCGGGTGAACCCGGTGCAGGCGTTGGCGTGTGGGGACATGTCAGGAGGTCTGCGCGTCGGAGGAGGACAGGATGAGGAGCCGTAGCGCGTTCTGTCGCAGGCCCCGTCGTGCGCCCTGCGCCCAGCTCGGCGTCGCCGCCGGGATGGAGGTGCGCGCGAAGTCGAGGAGGGCGGTGCGGGTCTCGGCGGTGACGGGCGGGCGGCCGACGTGGGCGAGGGCCCGGTCGACGGCCAGCTCGGGCGTCTCGGTCGCGTCGTACGGGGAGCCGGGGAGCCAGGGGTCCACGACCGTCGGCGACAGCGCCACGGCGATCGAGTCCCAGCGCGCGCGCCAGCGGGAGGTGTCCAGCCACTCGGTGCCCCACCCGGACACGTTGGGCGGGTGGAACAGCTGCTGCCCGGAGCTCTCGCCCAGCCAGGCCCAGGAGGTGGTGTCGACGCCGCGACCGAGCGCGCGCAGCAGACCGGCCTGCTGGACGACGGGCGGCTTGACCATCGCGGGCCCGTCGAGGAGCGCCGGATGGCGCAGGATCGCCTCGACGACGGGGGCGACCTCGTGTCCGCCGCCCACGTACAGCGCCTGCAGCGCCGCCTGCGTCGCGGGGTCCGGGGGCTCGGGGACGAAGTAGGACCAGAGCTTCGTGACGAAGAAGCTCGCGTGCATCGGGTGGTCGACGCACAGGTCGGCGACCTGCTGCCAGCCGAAGGCGCCGGTCTGTCCGAAGATCGTCTTGTTCCCGGTGGCGTGGAAGGACGCGTCGTAGCGGAAGGAGTTCCAGCCGATCGGGTCGGTCCAGCTGCCACGCCAGCCAGTGAACGCGCGGGCCGCCTCGCGGACGTCCTGCTCGGTGTACGCCCCGCGGTTGGCGCCGAGGGTGAACAGCTCCATGACCTCGCGGGCGTAGTTCTCGTTGGGGTGCCAGCGGTTGTTGGAGACCCCGTCGAGGAAGACGAGCATCGCCGGGTCGCGGGTCACGTCGCGCAGCAGCGTCCGGAAGTTCCCGAGGGCGTGGCCGCGGAGCAGCTCGTTCTGCGCAAGCATCAGCGAGGTGCTGCCGACCTTGCCCTGCGAGGTCGCGAACCAGTCGTGCCAGATCAGCGTCATGCGTTCGACCAGCGGCTGGTCGGTACGGACCATGCGGTCCAGCCACCAGGCGTGGTCGTGGCCCCAGAAGTCCGCGGGGGCCAGCGGGTTGCCGTCATCGTCGGTCGGGGCGGGGCCGGTCATGGTCGCGGGCCCGGTGGGTCGGACGAGCGCGGTGACCGCGGCGTCCAGTCCGCCGGCGGAGAGCGCCTCGGCCTGGCCGGGGCGGGGGCCGAAACCCGCGCGCCACAGCAGTCGGTGCGCGGCGGCCACGGTGAAGGGACCGGACGACTCGGGGACGGGCCTGGGGGCGGGATCCGGGTCGGGCGTCGGTGGGACCGCGGGTGCGGGCAGCGGCGCGGGCGCGGCGCCCGGGGCGACCGGGGTGGGGGTGAAGACCGTGGGCGATGGGGCCGGCGTGGTGCCGGGGGACGCGCTGGGTCCTGTCACCGCGGCGGGCTTCTTCGCGGGCGGCCGCTTCGACGCGCAGACCTTGACGGTCTTCTTCCTGCCGATCTTCGTGCGGACGCGCTTGACCTTGCACGTCGTGGTTTTCGGCCTGGTCAGCGGCTTCTTCTTGGGCGAGGACGGCTTGCGCTCCGGCGCAGCCTTCTTCTTCGCCGCAGCGAGGCGACGGGCCTTGATCCGCGCCTTCTTGACGCTGCTGCTGGACGATGCCGCCACGGGGAGGTTGTCGGCAGGCCGCGCGCGGTGCGGAGGGCGCCCGAGCCCCCGTCGGTCATGCGTCCAGGCGGTCGGGCTCCAGGTCCGGGGCGTTCCAGCGCTGCAGCACGGGGGTGCCGCTGCGGTCCTGGGCGAGCACGCCCTGGCGCACGACCACCACGCTCACGCGGCGGACTCCAGGGCATCCGCGTCGGCCAGGACGGTGAGCCGGTCCCGGCGCAGCAGTGACGCGGGCGTCGCGGGCGACGGCGAGCCCAGGGTCCTGCGCAGCGCGTCGCGCTTGCCTGCACCCGAGACCGCGAGGACGAGCGAGCGCGCCTTGCCGAGCGTCTCGAGCGTGAGCGTCACCCGGTTGGGCGGCGGCTTCGGCGCGTCACGGACCGCGAGGACGCGCGGACCGCCGGTGAAGGTGTCCAGCTCGGTGGAGTACGGGAACAGCGAGGCGGTGTGGCCGTCCTCCCCGAGGCCGAGCAGCACCACGTCCAGGATGGTCGAGCGCAGCTCGCCGGCGTAGGCGCGGGCGGCCGAGTCCGGGTCGTCCATCTCGCCGAGCACCCGGTGCTCGGTCACGCCCTCCGGCTGGCGGGCCAGCAGCGTCTCGTGCACGAGGCGGTGGGTGGACTCCGCGTGGTCGGGCGGCACGCACCGCTCGTCGGCGTACCAGAGGTGCACGTCACGCCAGGCGACCGCGCGCTCGGCCAGCAGCTCGTAGGCGCGCTTCGGGGTGCGGCCGCCCGAGAGGGCGAGGTGGGCGCTGCCGCGGGAGGTCACGGCGTCGCGGACCTCGCGGTCCAGACGGTCGGCGACCGCGGCGGCGAGCGCCTCGGGGTCGGCGAAGGACACGGGCTGCACGCGGGTCACGGCTCCTCCCGGTGGGCGTCGAGGTGGGGGTTGTCGGCGGCGAGCTGCTGATCGGCGCGGATGACGTGGAGCACGGCGTTGATCAGGGCGAGGTGGGTGAAGGCCTGGGGGAAGTTGCCGAGGTGGCGACCGCTGCTGGCATCGATCTCCTCGGCGTACAGGAGCAGGGGCGAGGCGTAGCCCAGCAGCTTCTCGCAGAGCGCGCGGGCCCGGTGCTCCTGCCCGATCTCGGCGAGCGCGCTGACGAGCCAGAAGGAGCAGATGACGAATGCACCCTCCTCGCCGCTGAGGCCGTCGTCGGTCTCGTGGACCTTGTAGCGCAGCAGCAGTCCGTCGACCGACAGCTCGTCGGCGATCGCCTCCACGGTGGCGACGATCCGCTCGTCGTCGGGCGGCAGGAACCGCAGCAGCGGCAGCAGCAGGCAGCTCGCGTCGAGGGCGTCGGTGTCGTAGTGCTGTGTGAAGACGCCGCGCTCGTCGGTGCCGCGCTCGAGGATGTCCGCGTGGATCTCGTCGGCCGCGGCCTGCCAGCGCTCGGCCGTCCCCTCGTCCTCGCGCAGGCGGGCCAGTCGGGCGCCGCGGTCGCAGGCGACCCAGCAGAACACCTTCGAGCTGAGGAAGTGCTTCGGCTCGCCGCGGACCTCCCAGATGCCGCGGTCGGGCTCACGCCAGTGCTCGATCGCGAGCTCCACCTGCCGGCTGAGGATCGGCCACAGCGCCTCGGGCAGCTCGTCGCGGGACTTCGTGTGAATGTAGACGGAGTCGAGGTACACGCCCCAGACGTCGTGCTGGCGCTGCTCGAACGCGCCGTTGCCGATGCGCACGGGCTTCGCGCCCTCGTAGCCGTCGAGGTGGTCCAGCGTCGTCTCGGTGAGCGTGCGTTCGCCGCCGATGCCGTACATGACCTGCAGGTCCTCGTCCCCGGCGGCGACGTCGGCGATGAACGCGAAGAAGTCGCTGGCCTCCCAGTCGAAGCCCAGCGAGTAGAGCGCCCACAACGAGAAGGTCGAGTCGCGGATCCAGGCGTATCGGTAGTCCCAGTTGCGCTCGCCGCCCGGCGTCTCGGGAAGCGAGGTCGTGGCGGCAGCGGTCAGCGCACCGGTAGGTGCGTAGGTCAGGCCCTTCAGCGTGAGCGCGCTGCGCTGCAGGTACGCTCGCCAGGGGTGGTCGGGGAAGTGCCCGCGCGAGAGCCAGTCGTGCCAGAAGTCGGCGGTACCGACGAGGCGCTCGTACGCGTCCTGGTACTCCGTGGGCGGCGCGTGGTCGCTCCAGGAGAGCGCGACGAACCGCTCGTCGCCGTCGCGCAGCGTGGTGCGGACGATCGCGCGTCCGCCCTCGATCCCGAGCCGCAGGTCGGTGGTGAGCCGCAGCTCCAGGTCGGAGCCCGGTGCCTTCCCGACGACCGACCCGTACCCGTCGCCGTCGTAGTCCCAGGCCACCCGCGCGCGGCCGTAGTCGAGCTTGGGGTGGCAGTCGACGGTCATCTCGACCTGGCCGTTGACGCACCGCATGGTGCGCAGCAGCACGTGGTCGGCGTCGTAGTCGTTGGGCGTGCGCCGGTGGGTCTTCGAGCGCTCGTCGTCGTGGTGCCACTGACCAACCAGAAGCACGTCGCGGACGACGACCCAGCCGGTCTTCGTCTGCCACGTGGTCTCGAGGATCATGGTTCCCGGCACGTAGCGGCGGCCGGCCGGTACCCCGACCCCGGTGGGCGCGACACGGAAGGAGCCGGCGTCGCGGTCGAGGATCGCGCCGAAGATCGAGGGGCTGTCCATCCGCGGCAGGCACATCCACTCGACGTTGCCGCCGGGGGCGACGAGGGCGGTGACCTCGCAGTCGGAGAGGAACGCGTAGTCCGCGATCGGCGGGAAGGCGCTCCCGCCGAGCGGGACGTCGCCGCCGGTGGCCAGGCGCCTCATCCGAGCAGCTCGACGTCGACCTCGAGGGTACGGTAGGTCGTCAGCGCGCGGCGGTCGCGCGTCACGAGCGTGCGCCGGTGTTCGGCGGCCGCCGCTCCGACGAGCCCGTCGTAGACCGCGCCACCGCCGAGGCCTGCGTCCGCCAGCCGCTGCAGCAGCGCGGAGGCCGCGCGTGGCGAGAGCTGCGCCGGCACGGGGAACGTGGCGGCCAGCAGCCGGGCCACCGCGGCCGGGGTCCGGCGCACGGGCGGGGGCATCCGGGTGAGGACCGAGAACGTCTCGAACGCGGCGTGGCCGGCGAGGCCGAGCAGGCGGCCCTCGAGCGCATCGGTGGCCAGCTCATGGTGCTCGTGATCGGCGACGACGAGCGCGACGGCGACGCTGGTGTCCACCAGCACGTCGGCGGGCCGGTCAGCGGCGGTCGGCATCGCGCAGCGCCTGGACGTCGTCGTCGCTCACGGGCGTGCCCGTAGCGGGGATGACGAGGCGGTCGCCCTCGCCCTCGAGGCCTTCGACGGCGACGGGGCGCACGCGGAGGTCGGTGCCGTCGGCGAGGACCTCGATCGGCCCGGGACGCAGGCCGAGGTGGTCGCGCAGTGGCTTGGGGATCACCAGGCGTCCTGCCTGATCGATGGTTGCGCGCATGCCTTGACGCTACCAGTGAGATGGTCAGCGCGCGAGCGCTTCGGCGATCCGCAACGCCGGGAGGTAGGTCCGGTCGCGCAGGAGCGCCTGGCGGATGCCCTCGCCCAGGATCCCGGCCTCGCCGCGCGAGGCGCCCAGGACGGTCCACTCCTGCGAGGTGCCATCGCGACGGGTGAGCGAGGCGCGCAGCCCGCCCGGGCCCCGGTCCAGCGTGCGGGTCTCGCCACGGGCGGTCTCCACGGTGATCCCGGCAAGACCGGGGACGGTGAGGGCCGTGTCGGACACGAGGTCGAGCGTCAGGTCCTGCCGGCGCGCGTGCAGCCGCGCCCGCCAGCCGCCGTCGTGCCGTACCAGCGCACTGGGCTCCCAGTCGAGCCGGGACGCCAGCCAGCCGGCCAGGAGCAGGCCGGCGGCGAGCGACTCGGGGTGGTGACGGATCTCCAGCCGGGTGAGCGCGCCGAGGTCGCGACGGCGGTTCGGCGGGTCGAAGGTGCCGGCGATCCGCTCGCGCCAGGGGGTGGAGCGCAGCCAGGCGAGGTCGACCACGTAGGTCCGCTCGGTCAGCGCGAGGGCCCGCCGGATCGCCTCGCCGGGGTCGGGCTCCTCCACCGAGTCGACGAGCACGATCTGTGACAGCTCGAGGAGCTGCTCCACCGCGTCGTGGTGGCCGTGCGGTGCCCAGACGAGCGTCGGGATGTCCGTCTTGACCAGCGGGTCGACGATCGTGCCGATGCCCTCGACGTGCTGCTGACCCATCTCGACGACGACGGTCTCGCGGGTGGCGGCCACCTCGCCCTCGCGCAGGTCGCCGGGGGCCGCGACCGTGACGAGGGCGTCGAGCGACGTGCGTCGCGGGCCGATCGAGCAGACGATGGTCCGCGAGGGGTGGAACCGCCCGACCTTCCGCAGCCGGTTGGCGATCTCCCCGGACCAGTCCTTGTCGACGACGAGGACGAGGTTGAGGACGCGCGACTGCACGTAGCCCGGGTGCTCCTGGACGCGGTCGTGCTCGAGCTGGCGGATCGCCGCCTCGATCGCCGTCGGCGTGGTGTCCTGCTCGCGCCAGACGTTGTCGGTCGTGCTCGTCGCCATCTGTGGCGCAGGCTATCGACCGGGCATGAGAGCATCGAGGGCATGGGAGGAGAGCGCATCCGGCGCCGCGGGTCGCGGCGTGTCCTGTCGGCCCTCGCCGTGCTCGGCTCGGTGCTGGCGACGACGGCCGCACCGGCGCCCGCGGCGGTCGTCTCTCTCGGCCCGCTGCGGCAGGCGGCCCTGCTCGACAGCGGTACCACCACCGTCCGGGTCGCGGTCCCCCGGGGCACCCGCTGGGAGGTCCGCCTGCGCCCGCTCGGTGCGCCGCGGGCCACCCCGCTGGCCCGCCGCTCCGGCACCGGGCCGCGCGCTGCCGTGACCCTGCGGCTGACGACCGCCGCGGCCGGGCTCCTGGGCGCGTGTCGCCGCTCGCGCGTGGTCGCCGAGCTTCGTGTGCGCGGCAGGGTGATGGGCCGCCGCGCGGTCCGTCGCCTGCGGCTCGACCCGCTGCGCTGCGCGGGGGAGGGCCGGCCGCGCGGTGCACCCGGCTACCGGGCGGGCGTGGCGGTCCGCTCGATCGCGCCCCGCGACGGCGACGCCCCGGTCTTCCTGGGCGGGTACGGCATCGGCGGTGGCAGCGCGTTCGCCGCCGGCCGCGCCGCGACGGGCACGCTGGACGACGGCATCGAGGTCCGTGCCGTCGCGCTGGAGGCGGGCGGCCGCGCGGTGCTGCTGGCCGATGCCGAGGTGCAGGGCTGGTTCGCTGCCGTGCAGGAGGGGCCGTTCGGTCTGGTCGACCTGCGCCGGGAGGTCGCCGCGCGCAGCGGCGGGCTGCTCGACCCCCAGCGCGTCGTGGTGCAGGCCAACCACAGCCACAGCGGTCCGGATCTGCTGGGCGCCTGGGGCGGCGTATCGCTGGCCTACCGCAAGCTCGTCTACGACCGGACGGTGGAGGCGGCGCTCGAGGCGCTCGAGCGGCTGCGCCCGGTGACGCTGAGCTACGGCGTCGCGGGCGCGAAGGAGCTGCTGAACAACCAGTTCGAGGGCGACCCGCAGAACCCGGCCGTCGACGACGAGCTGCGGGTCCTGGAGGCGCGCGCCGCAGGCGACGGTCGCACCGTCGTCACCGTCGTGAACTTCAGCGCCCACACGACCGTCCTGGGCTCGGGCAACCTGCTGGCCTCGGGGGACTGGCCGACGTCGGCGAACCTCGAGCTGCAGCGGCGCACGGGCGCGCCGGCCGTGACGCTCATGGGCACGCTCGGCCGCACCCAGCCGAAGGACCGCGGGTGCCCGGACGCCGCCGAGGGCCGGGCGCGCGACCTGTGCGCGGTGCGGACCTACGGCGCGAAGGTCGCCGATCGCGTCGCGGACGCCCGTGCCGCCGCCGGCCCGGTCGGCGTGCGCCCGCTGGTCGACGGCCGCAGCTTCCTGATCCAGGACCTCTCGACGAACCCGCCCGTGCTCGGCCTGAACTTCGTGGGTGCCCCGCTGGGCGCCCAGCTGTCCCGTTCGACCTCGCCGCCCTGGCTCACCGGGACCTACGTCGGGACGACGACCGCGACGTTGCGGATCGGCGACGTCCTGCTCTCCGCGGTCCCGGGCGAGGCGTATCCGCAGATCGCCGAGCTGGTCCGCACCCTCACCGCCGGGGCGAAGGGCCACATGACGATGGGCCTCGCCGGCGACCAGCTCGGATACCTCATCGCGCCGCGGGCCGCGTATCCCGAGCCGCTGCGCCGCACGCTCTTCAACGAGCGCGGCGACGAGATCAGCCCGATCGACAACGACAACTACCTCTTCAACGTCAGCCTGACGATCGGAGAGCGGGTGACGTGCTCGCTGCTGCGGGGCGCCGGTGAGCTGCTGGACCGCGGGAGCGCGCCTCGGGACGCCTACGACCGCTGCGCCATGTACGACGACGACCTGCAGCGGCCGGCGGGCGCAGACGTTCCTTGACCGACTCGCTCAGATCCGTCGCCAGCTGTCGATCTCCCGCAGCAGCGATGCCGCCTCGGCCGGGCCCTGCGACCCCGCCTCGTACTGCGGCAGCGGCCCAGGGGTGTCCTCCCAGGTCGAGACGATCGGATCCATGATCCGCCACTGCGCCTCGGCTTCGTCGTTGCGCGTGAACAGCGTGGCGTCGCCACGCATCGCGTCCATGATCAGCCGCTCGTAGGCCTCCGGCGACTGCGAGACGAACGCGGTGCCGTACTGGAATTCCATCTGCACCGGACGGATCCGCATCCGCGTTCCGGGGATCTTCGCGCCGAGCGAGAGCGAGACGCCCTCGTTGGGCTGCATCGTGAGCACGAGCTGGTTCGGCTGCAAGGTGCTGCCGGCCAGGTCCCCGAAGGCCACGTGCGGGACCGGCTTCAGCGTCACCGCGATCTCGGTCACCTTCCGCGAAAGGCGCTTGCCGGTGCGCAGGTAGAACGGCACGCCCGCCCAGCGCCAGTTCTGGACGTGCAGGCGCAGCGCGGCGTAGGTCTCGGTGTTCGAGTCCTGCGGCACATCGGCCTCCTGCAGGTACCCGGGCACCGCCTCGCCGCCGCCGCTCCCCGCGGCGTACTGCGCGCGGACCGCCATCGAGGCGACCTCGTCGGGCGCCGGCGGCCGGATCGCCTTGAGGACCTTGACCTTCTCGTTGCGTACCTCGTCGGCCCCGAGATCGATCGGCGGCTCCATGCACAGCAGGCAGAGCAGCTGCATCATGTGGTTCTGGACGAGGTCGCGCAGCGCGCCCGCCTCGTCGTAGTAGCCCGCCCGCGAGCCGATGCCGATGTCCTCGGCGGCGGTGATCTGGACGCTCTGGATGTGGTCGCGGTTCCAGACCGGCTCGAACATCCGGTTGGCGAACCGGAACGCGAGCATGTTCTGGACGGTCTCCTTGCCCAGGTAGTGGTCGATCCGGAAGACCTGCTGCTCGGAGAACACCGAGAGGACCCGCTTGTTGAGGTCGATGGCCGACGCCAGCGTGGTGCCGAAGGGTTTCTCGATGATGATCCGCGGGTGGGTGGGATTGCTTCCGTGCTCGTGCAGCCCGTGGTCGCCGAGATGCCCGACGATGACCGGGAAGAAGTCGGGCGCCGTCGACAGGTAGAACGCGCGGTTGAGGGTGAGCGCCCCGGCCTGCTCGTCGAACTCGGATAGCACCTTGCCGATGCCGTCGTAGACGGCCGGGTCGTCGAAGCTCCCGGCCACCCAGCGGACGTCGGCCAGCAGCGCCGTCAGCACCGTTTCGTCGGGCTCGCGGCGGGAGAACTCCCGGATCGCGTCCGCCGCCTCCTCGCGGAACCCCTCGTCGGTCATCTCGCTCCGTGAGGTGCCCACCAGGTGGAAGCGCTCGGGCAGCGCGCCCTCGTGGGCGAGGTTGTAGAGGGCGGGGAGGAGCTTGCGCTTGGCGAGGTCACCGAGCCCGCCGAAGATGACGAGCGCGGTCGGGTGGACCGGCAGCCGCTCCAGGCCCTCGACCAGGGGGTTCTCGGTCACTTGCCGTCCTTCTTGACGACCGCGTGGCCGCCGAACTGCGCGCGCAGTGCGCTGAGCATGCGGTGGGTGAAGTCGCCGTTGCCGCGCGAGTAGAACCGGGCGTGCAGCGAGGCGGTGATGACCGGGGTCGGGACGTCCTTGGCCATCGCGTCCTCGATGGTCCAACGGCCCTCGCCGGAGTCGGCGGTGAAGCCGTCGAGGCCCGCGAGGTCGTTGCCCTCCTGCTCGAACGCGCGAGCGGCGAGCTCGCACAGCCAGGAGCGCACGACCGAGCCCTGCATCCACACGTGGGCGATCGCCGCGTTGTCGAGGTCGTACTCGCTCTTGTCGAACAGGTCGAAGCCCTCGGCGTAGGCCTGCATCAGGCCGTACTCGATGCCGTTGTGGACCATCTTCACGTAGTGGCCGGCCCCGGGGGGACCCATGTGGACCCAGCCCGGCCCGTGCTCCTCGTCCGCCGGTGGCGCGAGGACGTCGAGGATGGGGGAGAGCCGCTTCACCGCCGACTTCGGGCCGCCGACCATCATGCAGTAGCCGACCTCCAGGCCCCACACGCCGCCGGAGGTCCCGACATCGACGTAGCCGATCCCGGAGGACTTCAGCGCCGTCGCGCGGGCCTTGTCGTCGGTCCACTTGGAGTTGCCGCCGTCGATGATCGTGTCGCCCTTCTCGAGGAGCTTCGCGAGCTTGTCGACGGTCTGCTGGGTCGGGTCGCCGGCGGGGACCATGATCCACACCATCCGCGGAGCCGGGAGCTTCTTGACCAGGTCCGCGAGGGACGACGCCCCGGTCGCGCCGACGCCGACGGCCCTCTTCACCGCCGCCTTGTCGAAGTCGAACGCGACGACGTCGTGGTCGGAGTCGCGCTTGATGCGCGCGACCATGTTGCCGCCCATCTTGCCCAGTCCGACGAACCCGATCGATGCCATGGCTACAGGAGCTCCTTCAGTCGTGCGGTGACGGATCGCAGGGCGGCGGCGGGATCGTCGCCGTCCAGCGTCAGACGCTCGGCCGGACGGCCGTGCGCGCGGAGCGTGCGCAGGTCCCCGAGGGCCTGCGCGTGCTTCAGGGTGGTGAAGCCGAACGCCTGCCCGGGGATCGCGACGTCCTCGCCGCGGTCGTGGATCAGCTGCAGGAACGACCCCACGGCGGGCCCGCCCTTGTGGAACTGCCCGGTGGAGTGCAGGAAGCGCGGTCCGTAGCCGTAGGTGGTCGTGCGTCGCGTGGCGTCGCGCACGACGGTGCGCAGCTCGGCGACCGCCGCGTCGAACTCCTCCGACGGAGCGAGGTAGCCCATCACCGCGAGGTATCCGCCGTCCTGGGCGCGCAGCCCGTCGAGCAGCGCCCGCAGGGCCTCGTCGTCGGCATCCTGCTCGTCCGCATCGTCGAGACCCTCGGCGAGCACCTTCTTCGTCGCGTCCTTCGCCTCGGCCACGTTGGGCTGGTCGAACGGGTTGCTGCCCAGGACCCAACCCGCGACGGCGGTGCCGAACTCGCTGAAGAAGAAGATCCGTCCGAGGTCCGCGGCCCCGTGGACGGTCAGGGTCAGGATCGGGTGGCCGGCGTCGGCGAGCGCCCGCAGGCGGACGTCGTGCTCCTCGTCGTCACCCGGCGCGCGCAGGTGCACGAAGACGCGGTCGTCGGCGTAGGCCTCCACCGCTCCGAGCGGCTCGTCGGCGACCGGCAGGATGCCGCGGCCCTCCTTGCCGGTCGACTCAGCGATGAGCTGCTCGGCCCACAGACCGAACGCCTCGAGCGGCGGGTCGACGACGAACGTCAGTTTGTCGCGGCCGCGAAGCGCGAGCTCCCCGAGCGCGCAGCCGAGCCACAGGCCGCTGTTGGAGGCCGAGTCGTCGAAGCTTGCGCAGCCCTGCTCCGCCACCCCGGCGCCGTCGATCAGCGCCTGCACGTCGGCGCCCATCAGCGCGGCGGGCACGAGGCCGAAGTACGAGAGTGCGCTGTACCGGCCGCCGATGTCCGGATCGTTCAGGAACGTGCGCCGGAAGCCGCGGGCGGCGGCGAGGTCGACGAGCGACGAGCCTGGATCGGTGATCGCGACGAAGTGCCGCCCGGCCGCCTCGGCTCCGACGGTGTCGTACATCAGCGCGTGGAAGTGCTCGAACGCGCTGAGCGTCTCGATCGTTCCCCCGGACTTGGTGGCGACGACGAAGAGCGTCTTCTCGAGTGCGACGCCGTCCTGCACGGCGCGGACCGCGCTCGCGTCGGTCGAGTCCAGCATCACCAGCCGGGGGCGGCCGGGCTGGTCGCCGAAGCTCTGGCGGACGACCTCGGGGGCCAGCGACGAGCCGCCCATCCCCAGCAGCACGACATGCTCGATGCCGTCGTCGCGCACCTCGGCGCCGAACGCCTCGAGGTCGCCGAGCTGCTCGAGCATGCGCTCGGCGATGGTCAGCCAGCCGAGGCGGTCGGCGACCTCGGGCTGTCCGGCCGGGCCGAAGACCGTGTCGTCCTTGTGCCAGATCCGGCGGGCGACCTGCTCCTGGACGGCCTGCCGCACGCGGGCGGCGACGGGCCCTTCGAGCTCGCCGGGCAGCACTGCGGCGATCGCGGCCGGTCGTCCCGTGACGATCGCCTCCCGGGTCGACTCGATGCCGCGCAGCAGCTTCTCCATCGGCACGACGAACGCGTCGATGCCCTCGCGCAGGAGGGTCGTGGTGACGTCGTCGAGGTCGATGCCGGCCTCCGCGAGCGCGGCGAGGTCGGCGGTCGGGTCCAGCGCCGCCGTCGGCGTGCCGTCCACCGCGAAGGCGGTGGGGTCCGAGGTCTCCGCGGCGGCGACGAGCGTCGCCATCGGCATCGTGTTGACCGTGTCGGGGCCGACGAGCCCGTCCACGTAGAGGGTGTCCGGGTAGGCGGGGTTCTTCACGCCGGTCGAGGCCCACAGCGGCCGCTGGACGGTGGCGCCAGCTGCCCGCAGCGCGGCGAAGCGCCCGCTCCCGAACAGTTCGGTGAACCGCCGGTACGCGGCCCGGGCATTGGCGAGCCCGGCCCGGCCCGCGAGGTCGCCGCGCTCCAGCCGCTCGAGCCGGTGGTCGACCTCGGTGTCGACGCGTGACACGAAGAACGACGCGACCGAATGCACGTCGAGCGTGAGCCCCTCGGCGTGGCGCCGCTCGAGCCCAGCGATGAACGCTTCGGCGACGCGCTCGTAGGCGGCGACGCTGAACAGCAGCGTGACGTTGACGTTGATGCCCTCGTAGATCGCCTGCTGGATCGCGGGCACGCAGGCGTCGGTGCCGGGGATCTTGATCATCGCGTTGGGTCGGTCGAGCGCCGTCCAGTAGGCGCGGGCCTGCGCGACGGTGGCGTCGGCGTCGTGCGCGAGGTCGGGATCGACCTCCAGCGAGACGAAGCCGTCGGTCCCGTCGCTGTCGGCGTGGACAGGGGCGAGGACGTCGCACGCGTCCCGGACGTCCTGCAGCGCGATCGCCTCGTAGATGGCGCGCGCATCGGCCCCGCCGGCGGCGAGGTCGCGGATCTGGGCGTCGTAGTCGTCGGACCCGAGGATCGCCTTCTCGAAGATCGCCGGGTTGGAGGTGACCCCGCGCAGCGACTCCTGGGTGACCATCCGGGCGAGCTCGCCGCTGCCGGTGAGGCTGCGCCGGATCTGGTCCAGCCACACGCTGGTCCCGGCGGCGGTGAGGGCGGCGAGGCGTTCGTTCACGGGGACCGTCTGGCTCATGCCGCCAACCCTTTCATGCGCCGCAAGGTCGTCGTGGCCCCACGACGCGTCGGATAGCGTCCAGGCCCATGAAGGCTCTCCAGATCGTCGAGCTCACCGGACCGGACACCGCGCTGCGCGTGGTCGACCTCCCGGACCCCGAGCCGTCCCACTTCATGACCCCCGGCTCCGGCGTGGTCATCGACGTCAAGGCCGCCGGCGTCTCCTTCCCGGAGGTGCTGCAGACCCGCGGCGAGTACCAGATGAAGCCGGAGCTGCCGTTCGTCCCCGGCAGTGAGGTCGGCGGGGTCGTGCGCAGCGCGCCGGAGGACTCGGGCTTCGCGCCGGGCGACCGCGTCGCCGGCTTCTGCCTCATGGGCGGGTTCGCCCAGGTCGCGGTCTCCCCGGTGGTGATGACCTTCGCGCTGCCCGACGCGCTGGACTTCGCCCAGGGCGCCGCGCTGGTCCTGAACTACCACACCGCCTACTTCGCACTGGTCACCCGTGGCCGCCTCGTCGCCGGGGAGACCGTGCTGATCCACGGTGCCGCCGGTGGCGTCGGCACGGCGACGATCCAGGTCGCCAAGGGTCTCGGGGCCCGCACCATCGCGGTCGTCTCCAGCGACGAGAAGGCGCAGGTCGCGCGCGACGCCGGCGCCGACGAGGTCGTGCGGTCCGACGGCGCCTGGAAGGACGAGGCGCTCGCCCTCACGGGAGGCGACGGCGTGGACGTCGTCGTCGACCCCGTCGGCGGGGACCGCTTCACCGACAGCCTGCGCTCGCTCGCCCGCACGGGCCGCGTCGTGGTCGTCGGGTTCACGGGCGGCTCGATCCCCGAGGTGAAGGTCAACCGCCTGCTGCTGCGCAACACCGAGGTCATCGGCGCGGGTTGGGGCGAGTACCTGTTCGCCGGCGGCATGGCCTACGCGAAGGAGGCCGGCGACGTCCTCGCCCGGTTGATCGAGAGCGGGCACGTCCGCCCGCCGGTGGGCGCCCGGTTCCCGCTCGAGCGTGCCGCCGAGGCGCTCAAGCTCATCGACGGTCGGGGTGCCCTGGGCAAGGTCGTTCTGGAGCTGTGACGGCGCAAGCTGGCTGTACAGCCAGTTACGCTGGAGAACGATGGAGCCCCTCACCGGAATCGCCGCCGCCGACGCCCTGCTGGGGCGGCGGTTCCCCCTGCCGGCGGCGACGCTGCCCCTCGCCCGCTGGGTCGAGGTCCGGCACCTGCCCGAGACCGGCTGCGAGATCGAGTGGAACCTCGACGACACCCGGGAGGGCAGCCCCGGCCGGCTCGCGCTCTACGCCGGTCACGAGCCGCCGCCCGCCCAGCTGCCCGTCAACGACATCGAGGCGACCCGCATCGAGCTCGCGGGCCGCCACGTGACCGTCCGGCGCGCGCCGCTCGAAGAGGCGGCGGAGTCGCTGCGACCCGCCTGGGAGCTGCGCTGGCGCACGACCACGCTGCACCTCCGCCTCACCGCCCAGGGGCCATGGGCGCTCCCCGACGTCCTCGCGATCGCCGCAAGCGTCGATTTCGACGCGTGAGCCCGGCGCTCGGGTAGGGTCGCTCTCATGGACTTGAAGCGGGTCAACCGGGGCGAGTACGTCGCGATCGTGGGCGGCCTCCTGCTCCTCATCGGGATCTTCCTGAAGTGGTACGGCGGCGGCAACGAGAACGCCGAGCTGGCGGGTGCCACCGGCATGTTCGAGCTCTCTGCGTGGGACGCGCACTCGATCCTGCGCTGGCTGTTCCTGGCCGCGGCGATCGCTCCGCTGATCCTCGCCTACATCATCGCCCGCGACCACAAGCTGTCGTGGCCGCGAGGGCAGGTCACGTCGATCGTCGGCATCGCCTGCATCGGCATCCTGGCCTACGTCGGCGTCATCGACCGGCCTGGTCAGCCCTCCGGGCAGATCGATCTGAAGTTCGGCTGGGTCGTCGCGTTCCTCGGCGCCTTGCTGATGCTGACGGGGTCGGTGATGCGCCAGCAGGAGAGCGAGATGCGGCGCAAGCCGCCCGGCACGGTCTGACCGTCACCGCATAGGCTCCGGGTCGTGAGCACCAACCCGAACCGTCCCGACCGCAACCTCGCCCTCGAGCTCGTCCGCGTCACCGAAGCCGGGGCGCTCGCCTCCGCCCGGCTGGCCGGAAAGGGCGACAAGATCGCCGCCGACCAGGCCGCCGTCGACGCCATGCGCGGCGTCCTGGACAGCGTCTCGATGAACGGCGTCGTCGTCATCGGCGAGGGCGAGAAGGACGAGGCTCCGATGCTCTTCAACGGGGAGTCCGTCGGGGACGGGGACGGACCGGAGATGGAGATCGCGGTCGACCCGCTGGAGGGCACCACGCTCTGCGCCAAGGGCATGCCCAACGCGCTGTCGGTCATCGCCCTGTCGCCGAAGGGGACGATGTTCGATCCGGGTCCGTGCGTGTACATGGAGAAGCTCGCCGCAGGGGCTGACGTTGCCGACCTGCTCGACCTCGACCGTCCGATCGCCGAGACCCTGTCGCTCATGGCACAGCGCCGGTCCTGCGCGATCAACGACCTCACGGTCATCGTGCTCGACCGCCCGCGTCACGACGAGGGCATCCAGGCCATCCGTGACGCCGGTGCCCGCGTGCGACTGATCTCCGACGGCGACGTCAGCGCCGTGCTGGTCGCCGTGAGCCCCGACCGTCCGATCGACCTCCTCTGGGGCGTCGGCGGGACGCCCGAGGGCGTGCTGGCCGCCGCTGCGGTCAAGTGCATCGGCGGCGGGCTCATCGGTCGCCTCTGGCCGCGCGACGAGACCGAGAAGCAGGCGGCGATCGACGCCGGCTACGACCTCGGCCGACAGCTGACGCAGGACGACCTGGTCACCGGCGACGACTGCTTCTTCAGCGCCACCGGCGTGACCGACGGCGACCTCCTGCAGGGCGTCCGGGCGCAGGGCGCCGGCTCCTGGACCACGGAGTCCCTGGTCATGCGCTCGCGGTCCGGCACCGTGCGCCGCGTGATGGCCAGCCACAACCGCAGCAAGCTGCGGTCGCTCAATCCCGACCTCTACGGCTGAGCGGACCCGCCCCGCGGTCGCTCAGACCGCGGACGACGCCTTCTCGCGCTCCGGCACCGGGTCCGGCGTCTCCTCGGCGGTCTCCGGGACGCTGAACCGCCCGGCGACGGACTCCGAGAGCTTGCCCTTGGCGAGCGACCGCAGGAACCCGTGGCACACGATCACGTGGATCCGCGACTGCGTGTTGCTGTAGAGGAACTTGCTCAGCGAATGGGCGATCGCCGGGTAGAAGTTCGCGACCTCGACGTCGACGTGCATCATCGACCGGCCGGGGTGCACCGAGGGCAGGCGCTGCACGTCGATCTCGAGGTACCCGTCGCCCGTCCTGCCGTCGGGCGCGACCAGCAGGCCCTTCTGGATGCGCCACCGCACGATGCCGCGGTTGGCGTCCATCTCGTACTCGGGGGCGCAGAAGGTCAGCAGCCGCAGCGGCGAGCGCACCAGGACGACGTGGCGCTCGCGCTCGGTGTACTCGACCTGGATCAGCCCGAAGGACACCCTGGTGAGGAACGCCCAGTACGTGCGGGCGAGCCGCTCGAGGTGGACCGGGTTCCACAGCCGCTGGAAGTCCTCGTCGGTGACCGTCACGTCCGCGCCCTGGACCGAGCGGACCGCCCCAGAGGGAGCGACCACGGTCTTGTCATAGGGGCGGCCGATCACCGTCTCGCCGAAGCGCTTCTCGCGGTTGAGGATCCGGCTCGCACCCAGGATGAAGGCGATGAACCCCCCGACGAGGACGCCGAGGAGGGTGAGCAGGACCACGTACGGGCGTCGCATGGACCTCGAGGCTACCGGGCTGCAGGCGCCGGAGTCAGGCCGGGCCAAGCGCCGCGCGGACCGCGTCGTCGAATCCCAGCGGGGTGTCGTTGAGGCCTTCCGGCGGCGGACGGCGGACGATCATCTCCGCGCTGAGGCCGTCCACGAGGGGCCGTACGAGCCCGCTCTCGACCGGCGTGAAGAGGCTCACCCAGTAGGACGAGAGGCGCGGGGTGAGCACCGGGACGGGCACGATCGTCGGGGGGCGCCGGCCGGCGACGGCGGCGAACCGGCCCATCATCTCCCGGTAGCTCAGGATGTCGGCGCCGCCGAGCTCGACCTCCGCGGGCGGGTCCTCCCAGGTCGCCAGGCGGGCGAGCGTGGCGGTGACGTCCGCGATCGCCACCGGCTGGGAACGCGTCTCGACCCAGCGGGGGGTCAGCATCACCGGCAGCCGCTTGGCGAGGTGGCTGAGGATCTCGAACGACGCGCTGCCCTCGCCGATCACCATGGCCGCGCGGACGTGCACCAGCCCTGGCACGTGCCGTCGCAGCGCCGTCGCGGTCTCGGCGCGGCTTCGCAGGTGCTCCGACGACTCGTCGTCCCCGCCCTCGAGCCCGCCCAGGTAGACGATGCGGTCGACGCCGGCGTCGGCGGCCGCCTTCCCGAAGGTCGTGGCGGCGCGGCGGTCGCGCTCGGCGAACCCGGCGGTGCTGCCGCTGCCGCGGCCCATCGAGTGCACGAGGTAGTACGCGGCGTCGACGCCCTCCAGCGCCTCGGCGAGGCCCTCCCCGGTGACGACGTCGCCCTGCACCACCTCGACCTCCTGCGGGAACCGCGACCGACGCTCGGGCGAAGCGTCCCGGACGAGACAGCGCACCTCGTGCCCGGCGCTCAGCAGCACGGGCAGCAGCTCCCCGCCGACGTAGCCGGTCGCCCCGGTCAGCAGGACACGGGCGCGGGAGGTGTCGGGAGTGGTGGTCATCACGCCTACGGTACGTGTCGACGTGCCACGACGATGACCCGGCGGGCGGGCGGTGCCGTATTCAGCTCATCGACGACGGAGGAGACCTTCAACATCCTGTTGAATGTCGATCCGGGGACCGAGGACGATGACGCGAGCGACACACGGGAGCGGGAACGGGAACGGCAGGCCGGCGGACGCCGGTCCCGTCACGCTCGGCCAGGGGCTCGCGATCAAGGACGTGGCCGAGGCCACGGGCATCGCCGCGGGCACCATCCGCATGTGGGAGCAGCGCTATGCCTTCCCGGCGCCGCGACGTACGGAGTCCGGCTACCGCCGCTACAGCGACGACGACGTCGAGACGCTGCGCCGGGTCGTGGCGCTGCGCAAGCGCGGCCTGTCCGTGCCGGCGGCGATCGCCCGTGCCCGGGAGACCGGTGCTGAGACCGACCGCCCGTCGATCTACGCCGCCGTCGCCTCCACCGACCACGGGGCACGTCCCCAGACGCTCAAGAAGTCCACACTCATCGCCCTGTCGCGGGCGATCGAGCACGAGGCGATGGCCCGGGCGTCCCGCCCGATCCTCGTCGGCGCCTTCCAGCACGTGCCCTTCTACCGCGAGGTGGAGCCGCGCTACACGCGCATCGCGAAGCAGGCCGACGCGGCCTTCGTCTTCGCGGACTTCGATGCCGTCCGCCACCGGGAGGGCTGCCCGACGGAGATCCCGATCGGCAGCGAGGACGCCTTGGGCAACGAATGGGCGGTCATCGTCGACTCCCCCGGGTACGCGGCATGCCTGCTGGCCTGGGAGATGCCGGGCATCACCGAGCCGGGCAGCCCGAACGACCTGGGGCGCCGCTTCGAATCGCTGTGGACCGTCGACCCGGTCGCGACGCGCAAGGCCGCCCAGGTCGCCGCGCGCCTCGCCGGTCGGGCCGATCCTGCCTACGGCGAGCGGGTCGAGCGTCTGCTCGCCGACCGTCCGCTCGCGGTCGAGCAGCCCGCGCCGGTGCTGACCTCCCTGACGAACCGCCTCGTCGCCTACCTCGAGGCGGCTTCCTAGGCCTCAGAGGCGCTCGAAGCCGATCTCGGCGCCGGCGGGCAGCTCGCCGTCGCCCATCGGCACGAGCGCCAGACCGTCGGCCGCGAGCATCGACGTCATCACGTGCGAGCCCTGCGGACCCGTCGGGGTCGCCCGGTCGCCGTCGAGGGTCACGCGGATCAGCTCGTCGCGCACCGCGTGGCGCGGGACGGCGGTCGTGAGTACCGCGGTCTCGCGCGGGACGAGGGCCGGGGCGCCCTGGAGCGCCAGCAGCGCGGGCCGGGCGAACAGCAGGAACGTGACCATCGCCGAGACGGGGTTGCCGGGCAGCCCGAAGACGAGCTGGTCTCCCCGCGTGCCGAACCACGTCGGCTTGCCGGGCCGCAGCGCGACCCGCCAGAAGGTCTCCTGCACGCCGGCGGCCCCGAGTGCCGCCTTGACGTGGTCATGCTCCCCGACGGAGACGCCGCCGGTGGAGATCAGGACGTCGGCGCCGGCGAGCGCGGCCTCCACGGCCGCCCGCGTCGCCTCGGCGGTGTCCTGGACCCGGGCGCGCGAGACGACGATCCCGCCGGCCCGCGCGACGTAGCCGCCCAGCGCGACGGCGTTGGAGTCGTGGATCCCGCCGGGCGGCAGCGTCTCGCCGATCGGCACGAGCTCGTCGCCGGTGGCGAGCAGCGCCACCCGCGGGCGGCGCGCGCACGGGACCGTCGCGTGGCCGGCGGTCGCCGCGACGCCCAGGGCGGCGGGGCCCAGCGTCGTGCCGGCGGCGATGGCAACGGTGCCTCGACGCAGGTCGTCCCCGGCGCCGCGCACGTTGCGCCCGGTGTCGGCCTGGTCGTGGACGGTGACGGTGTCCCCGTCGACGGAGGTGTGCTCGACCATGATCACCGCGTCGGCGCCGTCCGGGACGGCCGCCCCGGTCGAGATCCGCACCGCCTCGCCCTCCCGCAGCCCGACGGCGGCGGGTGCGCCCGCCCGGGACTCCCCGACGATCCGCAGCGACCTTCCGGCGGCCCCGGCGGTGACCGCGAAGCCGTCCATCGCGCTGTTGCGGAACGGCGGGACGTCGCCCCGTGCCACGACGTCGCCGCGCAGGACGCGGCCGAGCGCCTCGTCGAGGGGCACGTCCTGCGACGGCAGGGGGGCCACGGCGGCGAGCACGGCCGCGCGAGCGGCGTCGACGGAGAGGAGGTCGGCCATCCGTGCATCATCGCGCGCTCCGACCGGGAGAGGCGGTAGAACCCCACCCGATGCGCGACGCGGATGCGAGCTCCCCACGGCGTCCCCGCGCGGTCCCCGACGCTCCCATCGCCCCGTTCACGCAGGGCATCGGGCTGGCGAAGGCCTGGATGCTCGAGCTTCTCGCGGGGCTGCCGCTGGCCGACGCCGGCCGGCTGCCCGCCGCCGTGATGGCGCAGGAGGCACCGACGCTCTGCGCGGCCGTCTGCGCGGCGGTCGCGTCCGACGATGCCCTCGACCGCCTCGGCCCTGACGGGGCGCAGGCGCTGCTCGCCTCACGCGCCGGGGCGATGGCGGGCGCGACCGAGCCCGGGGCGATCACCGCCACCGTCGACGCGCTGCGCCGCGTCACCTGGACGGCGCTCATGGACGAGCTGCGCGCCCCGGACGCCCGGCTCGTCGCCGATCTCGCCGAGCGCCTCGCCCACGTGACCGCCGTCCTGACGGCCGCGGCGCTGGAGGCCCGCACGGCACCGTCGGTCGACGTGGCCGACGATCCCCTGCCGGGCGTCGTCTCGCTGCTCGATGCCCGGGGCGCCCGCGACGAGCCTGCGGCGTGGCGTGCGGCGCTGGAGCGCCGTCTCGAGCGCTACGCACGGGACGACCGCCCGTTCGCCCTGCTGCTCGTCGAGCTCGACGACCTTCGCGTCCTGCTGTCGGCGTACGAGGCCGACGAGTTCGCCACCGCGATTCAGGCGCTCGAGCGCGCGATCGGTGCCACGCTGCGGGCGGGGGACGTGTTGGTCCGCGAGGATCCGGGCCGCTACTGGATCATGCTGGGGGAAGCCGACGACGAGGCGTCGCGTGACCTCGCGACCGACATCGCCGCCGGGGTCCGGGGGTCCGTGGCGCTCCACGGGACGGGTCTGACGGTCTCGGTCGGCGTCGCGTCCTGCCCGGGCGACGGGACCGCCCTGGAGCCGCTCACCGAGCGCGCCGACGAGGGCGTCTTCCTCGCCCGCGCCGCCGGTCTGCCCGTCACGAGCTGAGCGGTCAGGGGCGCGGCAGCCGCGAGAGGACGCCCTTGGCGACCTGGCGGCCGATGCCGATCCCGAGCTGAGCGACCTCGCCGGCGGCCTGGATGGCCTGGGCGACGAGCTCGGTGCCCGACACCTGGGAGGGCGGCGGGGTGGGGGGCTCGGGCGCGGCGCCCGGCGCGGGCTCCGGCCGGGCCATCACGGGCTCGACCCGCTTGGCGGGCTTCGGCGGCGGCGACGCGGTGGTGGCGGTCGCGGCCTTGCGGGGGGCGGCCGCCGCGGCCTTCGGCTTCGTCCTGGGCGCGGTCTTCGTCTTGGCGGCGGCCTTGGGCGTGGCCTTCGCCTTGCCCGCGGGGGCGGGCTTCGCCTGCGCCTTTGCCGCGGACCGGCGCCCGGGGGCCGCCACCTCGCCGGCCTCCGGAGGACCTGGACGCTTGGTGCTGCGGCGCTGCGGGCGGGTCCTGGAGAGCCCGGAGAGCACGCCGGGCTGGTCGTCGGGAGCGGGGGCGTCGGGCGGGGTCACGCCGTGAATGATCCCATGCGCGGCGGGTATTCGCAGGCCCCGAGACGGCGCGGCGGCGTGCCGACATGCGGTTGCGGGCGCGAAGTCGTGCCCACAACCTGAAACGAACCCGCGCGTCGGGCGTAGAAGTCGTTGAGGACGTGCGGAACCACCCCTCCGTCGCCTTGACTTCACAAAGTAAAGCGGTACCATCGAGAACGTACGTTTGAGGCATAGGTTGGGCCAGGTGACGGCTCGTACGCCTCGACGGCTTCGCACCAGAGCACCATCCCGGGGGGCCGCAGGGGCCTCCGGAGAACGAAACGGACACCCATGTCAGTAGTGGAACTGCAGGAACTCGAAGAGATCAAGAACCTCCTGGCCAAGGGTCAGCAGGTCGGCGTGCTCACCTTCGCCGAGATCGCCAAGGCCGTCGCCGAGATCGACCTCGACGAGTCCGACGTCGAGGAGCTCCACGGCTTCCTCGAGAAGTCGGAGATCGAGCTGGTCGAGGAGATCGACCCTGCCACGACCGCGGCGAACGCCGTCGAGCGCGCCCCGGACAAGCGTCGCGGCCGCAAGAAGTCGACGGCGCTCGACCTCAAGCCCGACATGACGACGGACTCGCTGCAGCTGTTCCTCAAGGACATCGGCAAGGTCCGCCTGCTCACCGCCCAGGAGGAGGTCGATCTCGCCAAGCGCATCGAGCGCGGCGACCTCGACGCCAAGCAGAAGATGGTGGAGTCCAACCTCCGTCTCGTCGTCTCGATCGCGAAGAACTACCGCAACCAGGGTCTGCCGTTCCTGGATCTGATCCAGGAGGGCACGCTCGGGCTCGTCCGCGCGGCGGAGAAGTTCGACTACCGCAAGGGCTTCAAGTTCTCGACGTATGCGACCTGGTGGATCCGCCAGGCGATCGCTCGTGCGCTCGCCGACAAGGCGCGCACCATCCGGATCCCGGTCCACGTCGTCGAGAAGCTGAACAAGATCGGCCGCGCCGAGCGCAAGCTCGTCACGGAGCTCGGTCGCGAGCCCACGGCCGACGAGATCGCCGAGGTCACGGGTATCGACCCCGAGGAGGTGGAGTCCATCAAGCGCTCGGCGCAGGCTCCCGTCTCCCTCGAGAAGCCGGTCGGTGACGAGGAGGAGTCGGAGTTCGGTCAGTTCATCGCCGACGAGCGTGCGGAGTCCCCGTACGAGCGCGCGGCCGAGATCCTGACCAAGGAGGCGCTGCGCGAGGCGCTGGAGAACCTCTCCTACCGTGAGCGGCGCGTCCTCGAGCTCCGCTACGGCCTCGGCGGCGAGCACCCCCGGACGCTCGACGAGGTCGGCCGCACGTTCAACGTGACGCGCGAGCGGATCCGTCAGATCGAGAACCAGTCGCTGAAGAAGCTCCAGAGCCTCGCCGAGGCCCAGAAGCTGCGCGACGTGGCGTAGCAGTCCTCAGCATCAGCTGTGACCGAGGGGCCCCGGGAGACCGGGGCCCCTCGTCGTCAGCCCTGCAGGGGCGCATGAACGGCGGCGTTCAGTACGCTCCACAACATGGGTTCTTGGAGGAGGGTGCTCGCCACGGTCGGCGCGACGTCGACGGCTGCGGTCCTGATGGCCGGGCCGGCGCAGGCGCAGGCGCAGACGGAGATGCGGCAGTCGTTCGACCCGGTCTACGAGGCGCAGAACTTCAACAAGACCAACGAGCGGTTCCTGAACCTCGTCGCGCTCCCGGACTACCAGGCGCCGCTGCGCGTGAAGGGCCTGCAGCGCGAGGCTGAGGCGCTGCAGATCATCGCGGCCGACGGCCCGACCCGCGAGTACGGCCGCGTGTTCCAGGGGCAGTTGTGCTGGCAGCACATGGACGGCTGCGCCGGCGACGTGCGCCTCTACGACTGGGGCGCCAACGGCTTCGGCACGGTCCAGCCGATCCTCTTCACCGCCCGCAACGGCTCGACCATCTCCGGTCACGTCTGGGCGACGAAGGCCGGTCCCGCCAAGCGCCCCGGCGTCGTGATCACCAACGGCTCCGTGCAGGCGCCCGAGGAGCTGTACTGGTTCGCGGCGCAGACCCTGGCCAAGGCCGGCTACGTCGTGATGACCTGGGACCCGCAGGGACAGGGCTACTCCGACACGTTCGGTGAGGGCGTGGACCGGCAGGACGGGTTCCCGTCCCAGTCGGGCCGGCCGTTCTTCGACGGCACCGAGGACGCGCTGGACTTCTTCTTCTCGGCCCCCGAGTCGCTGTACCGGCCGCGCAGGTCGTGCACCACGGGTACAGACCACACCGTCAAGCACGCGGCCCGCGTCGGCGACGGCCGCAACTCGGCCTTCAACCCGTTCCACGCGCTCTTGGACCCGTCACGGGTCGGGGTCGTCGGGCAGTCCCTCGGCGCGGGCGCGGTCTCCTACGTCGGACAGCTCGACCCACGCGTCCGGGCGATCGTCGCGATGGACAACCTCAGCGCGCCGACGAGCGGTCCGGAGTGCACGGCGTTCCCGGCGACCAGGCCCGCGAACCCGCCGCTGACCAAGCCGGCGCTCGGACTGACCAACGACTACTCGCTGTTCGCGCCGCCGTTCACGCAGCTGCCGGACAAGAAGGCGAAGTCCACCGCCTCGTCGAAGCTGTCGACGCTGGGCGTCGACACGGGTGCAATCGTCGTGCGCGGCGGCACGCACTTCGAAGGCGCGTTCATCCCCAACCCCGGGTTCGGGTCGACACTGCGCGGCAACGATCTCTACGCCTGGTACATCAAGGCGTGGTTCGACCGGTACGTCATGGAGCGGGACGACGCGGACGCGCCGCTGCTCACCGACCGCTGGCGCAAGGATCCCCTCGCGGCCGCGGTCGACGGTGCCGGTGACGGCAACCAGTTCTCCCAGTACTTCTTCTCCCGCATGGACGTGCGACGCCGGGACGACGGCACGCGCGTCACCTGCGAGAACCTCCGTGACGGCTGCGCCAGCATCACGGCGGACGGGCGCGCCCCGGCGGACTTCGACTTCCTGAACTACGTCAACACGAAGGACGAGGCACCCGCCGGCAGCTCGGGGACCGCGCTCCCGCCTGCCCAGCAAGGTCCCGCGGGCTCGACGGGAGCGCCCCCCGGCGGGACCGCGCCCGCCGCCGCCGCGCAGCTCGGCTGCCGCGACACGACGGCACCGCGGTCGCGTCCGTCCAAGGCGAGCCGGGCCGCCGTGACCGGCCTGCGGCTCCGCGGCACCTCCTCGGACCGTGGGTGCGGGGCCGAGCGGGCCGGTCGGCTCGTCCAGGTCTCGGTCAGCGTGGCCCGGGCGGTCGGGAAGCAGTGCCGGTTCCTGCGGCAGAACGGCACGTTCGGGCCGGTGAAGTCGTGCCTGCGCACGTCCTACCTGCCCGCGAAGGGCACGTCGTCCTGGACGTTCGCCCAGAAGCTCGCCCTCCGGCGCGGCCAGTACAAGATCTTCGTGCGCGGGGTGGACGCCGTGGGCAACGTCGAGCGCAAGGCGAAGACGCGGAACTTCCTGCGCCTGCGCGTGCGATAGCGACGCCTCGGGCGTTGGATCGCGGTGTGGCGGCCGCGATCTTCGCCCTGTGTCTGGGCATCGCGTCCCGTGCGATCGGCGTCATGATCGCCAACGCGGTCGTCGTGAGCTGAGACGTCAGCTCAAGCATCGGCCCACAGCGGCCGATCCTCGGGTGTGGCCTTCGACATCGACACCGCCCTGATCCGCCTCGTCGAGGCGGGGGGTTCCGATCTGCACCTCAAGGTGCCCTCCGGTCCGATGATCCGCATCGACGGGGAGCTCCATCCCCTCGAGGGGATGTCCGCCCTCACCGAGGAGGACACCATGGGCGCGGTCGACCAGATGCTCGGCCCCGACGAGACGCGCCGCGCGGAGTTCGCCGCCGACGGCGAGGTCGACTTCTCCTACGCGATCACCGGGCTCGCCCGCTTCCGCGTCAACGCCTTCCGCCAGCGCGGCTGGTGCTCGATCGTCTGCCGCGCGATCCCGGTCTCGATCCGCACGATCGACGACCTCGACCTGCCGCCGGTCATCCGGGAGCTCGCCGAGGAGGAGCGCGGCATCGTCCTGCTGACCGGCACCACCGGCTCCGGCAAGTCCACGACGCTCGCCGCGATGGTCGACCACATCAACGCCACGCGCCACCGCCACATCGTCACGATCGAGGACCCGATCGAGTTCCTGCACCAGGACAAGAAGTCGGTCATCAATCAGCGTGAGGTCGGCGTCGACACCGTCTCGTTCAAGCGCGCGCTGCGCCGCGTGCTGCGCCAGGATCCGGATGTCATCCTCATCGGCGAGATGCGCGACGAGGAGACCGTCCAGACCGCGCTGAGCGCGGCGGAGACCGGCCACCTCGTCTTGTCGACCGTCCACACCGTCGACGCGCCCGAGACGGTCAACCGCCTGATCGAGTTCTTCCCGCCGCACATGCACCAGCAGGTGCGCGCCATGATCGCCTCCACACTGAAGGGCGCGGTCTCCCAGCGGCTCGTCCCGGCCGCCGAGGGCCGCGGGCGCGTGGCGGTCTGCGAGGTCCTTCGGATGACCGGGCGCGTGCGCGACATGATCATGGACCCGATGCAGACCGGCAAGCTCGGCGAGGTCATCGCCGACGGCGGGTACTACGGCATGCAGACCTTCGACCAGGCGCTCTTCCACCACCTGAAGAAGGGGCGCATCACGATGGAGCAGGCGCTGCAGGCCGCCAGCGCGCCGCACGACTTCAAGCTGCTCGTCGCCGCCGACGGCCGCCGCGGCACGACGATGGACGACCTCGCGCAGGCCGAGACGGAGCGCGAGACGCAGGTCAGCGCCGCCTCGTCGCTGCGCTGAGACGGATCCGAGCTTGACGGACGGGCCTGCGCCGCCAAGACTGCGGGCCTATGAAGACCACCCTGGCCCAGTACAACGAGGTCGAGTCGACCGAGTCGTTCCACCTGCAGAACCACAAGCTCCTGAAGGTCGAGCTCAACATGGTCACCATCCAGGCCAAGCTCGGCTCGATGGTCGCCTACCAGGGGGACGTGACCTTCGAGCACGCCGGCTCCGGCGGGCTCGGCAAGTTCATGAAGAAGGCGATGACCGGCGAGGGTCAGAGCCTGATGAAGATGAGCGGCAGCGGCGAGGTGTTCCTCGCCGACCAGAACCAGGACATCCACCTGATCTACCTCGAGAACGAGAAGGTCACGGTCAACGGCCGCAACCTCCTGGCCTTCGACGCCGGCATCAGCTGGGACATCGAGAAGGTCCAGGGCGGCGCCGCCGCGATGATGGGCGGTGGCCTGTTCAACACCGCCCTGCAGGGCACCGGCTGGGTCGCGATCCTGTCCGACGGGCCGCCCGTGCTGCTGAACGTCGCGTCCGCTCCGACGTTCGCCGACGCCCAGGCCGCGATCACCTGGTCCTCGGGCGTCACCACGACGATGAAGACGGACTTCAAGGCCAAGAACCTCATCGGCCGCGGCTCCGGCGAGAGCCTGCAGATGGCGTTCGGCGGCGAGGGCTGGGTACTGATCCAGCCGTCCGAGGGGCGCGTCGTGCCCGTCGCCGGTTCCGGCGGCGGCGGCCTGCTCGGCGGCTAGGCGACCGCAGGGGTGACGTCGAGCGAGAACTCGGCGTCGCCCGCGGCGGCGCCGCAGTCGTCGGAGCCGTCCAGCCAGGTGGCGCCGTACTCGCGCATGCCGTCGATGATGGGCAGCAGGGCGCGGCCCTTCTCGGTCAGGGCGTACTCCACCCTCGGCGGGACCTCGGGGAAGGTGCAGCGCTCGACGATGCCCTCCTCCTCGAGCGCGCGCAGGCGCAGCGAGAGCGTGCGGGGACTGATGCCGGCGAGCGAGCGCTCGAGCTCGCAGAAGCGCGAGCAGCCCTCGGCGAGGTCGCGCACCAGCAGCAGGGTCCACTTGCCGCAGACGATCTCCGCGGTTCGGCAGACGGGACAGGTCTCGTCGACGGCCATGACTCCCAAGACTTTACCAAGTGAAGTGGCCGGGACCGCCGATCGGCCACGCGCCGCGTCCGCCGCACCGTTCCTTGCACCGGTGGGGATCGCAACCCCGGGCGTCGAACCGGGTTGGAGGGGCTGATGCAGCACCGAGTCACACGTCGACGCTTGCTCGCCACCGGTGCACTCGCCGGGGCCGCCGTCGTCGTGCCCGGGACCGGCTCGGCCGCTCCGCTCTGGGCGTCCGTCCGCGGACGTCCGTCGGGCTTCACGATGGACGTTCCCGGCGACGCGTTCGCAGGAGGTCGCTCGACCCGGGTCCTGCGCGCGCCGCACCGCTTCCAGCTGCTCGGGGTCCGCGGCGCCGGGGTGCGCGGCGCCGGGCTCGAGGTCCGGGCCCGTCGAACACGTGGCGCGTGGTCGCGCTGGGCGCCGCTGGACGTCGCCCGTCACGGCCCCGACGACCGCGGGCCGCTGGCCGCCTCCGAGCCGGTCTGGGTCGGCGACGCGGACGAGCTGCAGCTGCGCGCCCGACGCCCGCTCGGGGGTCTGAAGGTCTCCTTCGTCGCCGTCCCGCCGTCGACGCGCTCCGGTGCCACTGCCCGGGCCGCGAAGGTCTCTGCGGGCGCGAGCCAGGCCGCCGGGGCGCCGCCGATCGTCGGGCGTGAGGTGTGGGAGGCCGGGCGCTGCCCGCCGCGTTCGGCGCCGAGCTACGGCGAGGTGCAGCTGGCGTTCGTGCACCACACCGTGTCGGCGAACGAGTACACCGCCGCGGACTCCGCCGGGATCGTGCTGTCGATCTGCAAGTACCACCGCGACAGCAACGGCTGGAACGACCTGGGCTACAACTTCGTCGTCGACCGCTTCGGCCAGATCTTCGAAGGGCGCGCCGGCGGGGTGGACCAAGCCGTCATCGGCGCCCAGGCCGAGGGGTACAACCGCGTCTCCACAGGTATCGCGAACCTCGGCACGTTCACCGACGTGCCCCAGAGCGACGCCGGGATCGACGCCGTGGGCCGGCTCATCGGCTGGAAGCTCGGGCTGCACGGCGTCCCGACCGCGGGCACCGTCGTCGTCACCAGCGGCGGCGGCCGGACCAACCGCTTCCCCAGCGGCCGGGCGGTCACCTTCCAGCGCATCAGCGGCCATCGCGACGGCTGCTCGACCGCCTGCCCGGGAAACGCGCTGTACGCCCAGCTCGGGGCGATCCGCGCCCGCGCGGCGACCGTCACCCCGGCGACGGCGAGCGTCGCCCGTCTGAGCGTGGCGGCGACGGCACGGTCGGTCACCTACGGCCGCGCGGCCGAGTTCACCGGGCGGCTGCTGGGCGCGGACGGCAGCCCGGTTCGCGGCGCGCGGGTCAACGTGCAGAAGCGCGGCGGGAGCGGCACGTTCACGACGATCGCGCGGGCAACCACCCGGGACGACGGCAGCTGGACGGTGAGCACGCCGTGGCGCGCGACGGGTGTGGTGCGCGCGACCGCCCGGCCGGCTCCGGGTGCCCGCTCGGTGCGGTCGGCCCAGGCGTCGGTCGCGGTCGCCCCGCTGGTGACCGCGTCGGCGGCGACGACCCGGATCCAGGCCGGACGCACGGTGGCGGTCGCGGGTCAGGTCCGGCCGCACGCGTCCGCGCGGGTCCTCGTCGAGCGCGACACCGGCGGCGGCACCTACGTGAAGGTCGCCGAGACGGCGCTCAAGGTCTCCAGGACGCGCTTCTCGCAGTCGGTCCGGCTGACGCGGCCGGGCCTCTACCGGCTCACCGTCCGCACCGGGCCGACCCAGGCGCCGGTGGCCGCCGAGCCGCTCTTCGTCCGCGCGGTCCGCGACATCAGGACGAACCCTGCGCCGCCGTCGCCCGGCGGGCTCGACGCCGGCTGACCGCCGCGGCGCCAAGGACGCATCCGGTCGGGCTCGCCGTCCGCAGTCATGGGGGAGGAGAGGCCCGTCCCCATCGGAAGGTCTCGTGATGTCCCTGGTCCGCGCACTCCTGCGCCGCAGTCCCTCGTCGTCCCGTCCCACGCTCGCCGCGCTCGTCGTGGCCGCCGTCGCCATCGCCGTCGCGGGCTACGAGCACTTCAGCCTCTGGCAGGACGGCTACCGCGCAATCCCGAACATCGGCACCGCGTTCCTGCTCAACGCGATCGGCTCGGTGGCCGTCATCGCGCTGCTGATCGCCCGCCGCGACGTCCTGTTCGCCCTCGGCGGACTCAGCATCTCGGTCGGCTCGATCGTCGGCATCGTGCTGTCGCGCAACGGCGGCTTCCTCGGCTTCCAAGAGCTCGGCTACGACCAGACGGCGGTCATCACGCTCACGGGCGAGATCGTCGCGACCGTCCTCCTGACCGGCTTCCTCGCCGTCACGGCGATGCGTGCTCGTCGCGAGGGCGGCGCCGCGTCGGCGCGGCCGACGACCGGCGCGCTCAGCCCGAGCCGCTGACGAGGAGCGTCGAGGCCAGCAGCGCGCCGCCGAGCAGGACGACGGTGGCGCGCCGCATCCGGTCAGGGGTCAGCCATGCCCAACGTCGCGTCGCGAGGTAGGACCGCATCCCGGTCGCTGCCGTCGCGGCGGTCGCCGCTCCCATCATGCACTGGGCGCACATCGTTCCCGGAGTATTGCAATGGCGGTAAGTGAGAACCATTCTCATTCCCGCTATGCTCCGCGGCGTGTTCGAGGTCTTCCAGTTGCCCTTCGTGCAGCGCGGCGTGTGGGAGGTCCTGCTCCTCGCGGTCGGTGCCGGCCTCATCGGGACCTGGATCGTCCTGCGCGGGCTGGCGTTCTACGCGCACGCCGTGGGCACGGCGACCTTCCCCGGCCTGGTCCTCGCGGACGGGCTCGGCTTCGCCGCGACGCTGGGGGCCGCCGGGACCGGCCTGCTCGTCGCCGTGGGCGTCGGGCTCCTCGGTCGCCGGGCGCTGCGGACCGGTCAGGACGCCGACCGCTACGACGCGACCACCGCGCTCGTCCTGTGCGGTGCCCTGGCGCTCGGCGTGATCCTCGCCTCGGACGTCTTCGCGTCCGGCGCGAACATCGAGACCCTGCTCTTCGGGAGCCTGCTCGTCATCGACGACGCGGACCTCGTGCTCGCCGGCGTCGCCAGCCTCGTCGTGCTCGCCGCGACCGTCGTGCTCGAGCCCCGCTGGCTCGCCGCCGGCTTCGACCCGGCCGCGGCCCGCGCGCTGGGTGCCCGGTCGTCGCTGCCCGACGTCGTGCTCCTCGGTCTGGTGGGACTCGTCGCCGTGTCGGTGCTCAGCGCCGTCGGCGCCCTGCTGGCCACCGCGCTGCTCGTCGTCCCCGCCGCGACGACGCGGCTGCTGGCGGCGCGTCTGCGGACCTGGCAGGTCGCGACCATCCTGCTCGTCGCCGTCGAGGGCGTCGCCGGGCTCTGGCTGTCCGTGGAGACCAACGCGCCTCCCGGGGCCACGATCGCCGTGCTCAGCGGCGTGGTGTTCGTCCTCGCGGCGCTGGTCCGCGCCGGCCGGGGGCGGCCCGTCCTGGCCGCCGGCGCGGCGGCGGCGCTCGCCGTCGGCGCCGCGGGCTGCGGCGACGGCGCGTCCGGCGGCGCGGACGGCGCCGCGATCAAGGTCGTCGCGACGACGACCCAGGTGGCGGACTTCGCTCGCAACGTCGGCGGCGACCGCGTGCAGGTCGTCCAGCTGCTGCAGCCCAACTCCGACCCGCACGACTACGAGCCCCGGCCCCGGGACCTGCGCGATGCGACCGGTGCGGAGCTCGTCCTGGTGTCCGGCGACGACCTCGACGACTGGTCGAGCGACGTCGCCCGGCAGGTGGGCCTCGAGGACCGGCTCGTCGACGTCGGAGCCGGGCGGCCGGTGACGCTCGAGGGCGGCCACGCCCACGAGGAGGGGGACGAGGACGACGAGCACGCCGGGGAGGAGGGCGGGCACGACGTGGATCCGCACTGGTGGCACGACCCCCGCAACGTCGAGTCCGCCGCGGGCGTCATCGCCGCCGCGCTCACGGAGGCCGATCCCGCCGGCGCGGCCGGTTACGCGCAGCGCTCCCGGGCCTACACGGCGCGGGTCCGCGCTCTGGACCGCCGCGTCGCCGCATGCCTCGACCGGATCCCGGAGGCGCAGCGCCGGCTGGTCAGCGACCACGACGCGTTCGGCTACCTCGCGCACCGCTACGACATCGAGTCGGTCGGGGCCGTGATCCCGTCGACCACGACCCAGGCCCAGCCGTCCGCCGGCGAGCTGACGGCGCTCGCCCGCACCGTCGAGCGCGAGAAGGTCAGGGCGATCTTCCCCGAGAGCTCCCTGAACCCGAAGCTGGCGGAAGCGGTCGCGCGTCGCACCGGTGCGACGGTCGCGGGCACGCTCTACGCGGACACGCTCGGCCCGGCGGGCGGCGGCGGAGCGACCTACCTCGACGCTGCGCAGGCCAACGCCGACACCCTCGTGCGGGGCTTCAGCGGCGGCACCTCCGGCTGCCCGGGGGCGGGATGAGCGCTCCCCTCCTCGCCGTACACGGCGTCAGCGCCGGCTATCGCCCGGTGCCTGCCCCGCCGGTCCTGGCCGACCTCGACTTCGCCGTCGACGCCGGGCGGCGGGTCGCCGTCCTGGGACCCAACGGCGGCGGGAAGACCACGCTGTTCCGGATCCTCCTCGGCGACCTCGCTCCCCGGGAGGGAACCGTGGACGTCGGTCGCACCGCCGTCGTGCCGCAGACCGAGCGGTCCCGCCTGGACTTTCCCGTGAGCGCCCTGGACGTCGCGCTCATGGGCGCGATCTCGCGGCTGCCGTGGTGGCGGCGCCCCGGCCGCGCCGAACGAGCACAGGCGCGCGAGGCCCTGGTCGCGGTCGGCCTGGGGGACCACGTGGACCGGACGTTCGGCGACCTCTCCGGCGGCCAGCGGCAGCGGGTGCTCGTCGCTCGCGCCCTGGTCCAGGACGCCCCGGTGATCCTGCTGGACGAGCCGTTCAGCGGCTTGGATTCCGCGAGCACCGCGCTCCTGGAGGACGTCCTGACCGCGCTCGTCGGGGAAGGCCGCACGCTGCTGATCGCCACCCACGACGTGGAGCAGGCCCGCCGCTGGGACGACCTGGTGCTCTGCCTCAACCAGCGGCAGGTCGCGTTCGGCGGGCCGTCGCTACTCACCCGCGAGGTACTCGAGCAGACCTACGGCAGCGAGATCGTCGACATCGACTGCGCCGAGCACGGGCACGAGCGCGCGGTGCTCCCGCCGCACCACTGCGACCACGACCACCGATGATCGAGCCGTGGCAGGACCCGCTGATGCAGCGAGCGTTCCTGGAGGTCCTCCTGCTGGGCATCGCCGGCGGTGCGCTGGGCTGCTGGGTCATCCAGTACGAGCTGTCCTACAGCGCCGAGTCGCTGGCCCACGCGATCCTGCCGGGCCTGGTGCTCTCCGCGCTGACGGGGCTGCCGCTGCTGCTTGGCGGCGCCGCGGGCCTGCTGGTCGCCGCGCTGGCGGTCGCGCTGGCCGGGCGTGTCCCCGAGATCGGCCGCGACACCGCCGTGGCGGTCGTCGTCACCGGGATGCTCGGCCTCGGCGTCCTGCTCGCGCTGTCGCCCGAGTCGCCGCCACGCCTGCAGGACCTGTTGTTCGGCGACGTGCTCGGGGTGTCCGACACCGATCTCGCGCTCGCCGGTGCCCTGGTGGTCGGTGCGCTCCTCGCGCTGTACCTCCTCCACGCGAGGCTCCTCGCGGTCGGCTTCGACCGCCTGACCGCTCCGGCACTCGGCGTCCGGCCCGTCGTCGTCGACGCCGCGCTGCTCGTGCTCCTGGCGGTCGTCCTGCTGGTCGCCGTTCAGGGGCTCGGCAACCTCCTCGTCATCAGCATCCTCATCGCGCCCGCCACCGCGGCGCGGATGGTCGGCCGGCGGATGGCGCCGATGATGGTGGGATCTGCGGCGGTCGCCGTCGTCGGCGGCATTGCCGGGCTGTACGTGAGCTACCACGCCGAGACCGCCGCCGGGGCGTCGATCACCGCCGCGCTCGTCGTCCTCGCGCTGGGGGCGACGGGCCTGCGGGCGGTGCTGCGCGTGACGCTCTCACGACCCCGGTCCATCTAGCATCGGGCGCCATGCCCCGCCGCCGCACCGTCCTGCCGGTCGCGGGCCTGCTCACCGCAGTCCTGCTGCCGGTCGCCCCCGCCGCCGCCCACGGCATCGACGCCGCTCCAGACCTCCCCGTGCCCTCGTGGCTGTTCGGCTGGGCCGCCGCGATCGTCCTCGTCGTCTCGTTCGTGTGGCTGGGCACGGCGTGGCGCACGCCGAGGCTGCGCGCAAGCGGGCCCGCCGACCACGACGCCGACACGGGAACCGGCCGCCGGGTGCCGCTGGCGGTGCAGGTCGCCGCCGGCCTCGTCGGGACCGCGCTGTGGCTCGCGACGATGTGGGCCGGCTGGGCCGGCACCGACGTCCCGGAGGCGAACCTCGCCCCGACGCTCGTGTTCGTCGTGTTCTGGGTGGGGGTGGCCATGGCGTCGCTGCTCCTCGGCGACGTCTGGTCGGTCCTCAGCCCGTTCCGGGCGATCGGCCGGGCGGTCTCGGCGGTCGCCGCGCGGCTGGGCGACGGAGGCCCGCCCGCCCCGCCCGCGCTGCCGTACCCGGACCGCCTGGGGGCCTGGCCGGCCGCCGTCGGCCTGTTCGCGTTCGCCTGGCTGGAGCTCGTCGCGTCCTCCGGGGAGCTGCCCGCGAACATCGCGACCGCGACCGCGCTCTACTCGGCCGCGACGTTCATCGGCATGGCGACCTACGGGGTGGAGACGTGGCACCGGCGAGCCGAGGCGTTCTCGGTGTTCTACGGCCTGCTCGCCCGCATCCCCCGGCGGCCGGTGCTGAGCGGGCTGGGCGGCTACGACGCCGGGGTCGGCGTCACCGCCGTCGTGCTCGTCGCGATCGGCACCACGACCTACGACGGGCTCTCCGGCGGCTCCATCTACGCGAACACGGCGCCGGACGTCACACGCCGGCTCGTCGACCTCGGGCTCTCCAGCGACTTCTCCTACACCGTCTACGCGGCGGTGCTCGTCGTCGTCGCCCTCGCGGTCATCAGCGGCCTGTACCTGCTCGCCTGCCGCGCCGCCGAGCGGACGAAGGGCTGGCCGTCGGGCCGGTCGGCGTTCGGCACCTTCGGCCCGTCGCTCGTGCCGATCGCTGCCGCCTACCTCGTCGCGCACTACCTCTCGCTGCTGCTCATCAACGGGCAGTCGCTGCCCGCGCTGCTCTCCGACCCGCTGGGTGAGGGCAAGGACTACCTCGGCACCGCGGACTGGACCGCCGACCCGGGGATCCTGCCCCCGGAGCGCAACTGGTACGTCCAGGTGGCGATCCTCATCGTCGGGCACGTCGCCGCGATCGTGCTCGCCCACGACCGGGCGCTCGAGCTGTTCGGCGGCGACCATCGGGCCGCCGCCCGCTCCCAGCAGGTCATGCTCGTCGTGATGGTCGGCTTCACCGCGCTGGGCCTGTGGCTGCTGTCTAGTCTCTGACCGTGGCCCACGACCACCACCACGGGCACGACCACGGCCACGCCGGGCACAGCCACGCCATCGACCGTGACGCCGACCGCCGGCTGCTGTGGATCGCCCTCGGCCTGAACCTCGGCTTCGCGATCGTCGAGGTCGTCGCCGGGATCGTCTCCGGCTCGGTCGCGCTGCTCTCCGACGCCGCGCACATGGTCACCGACGCCGGGGCGATCGCGATCGCGCTCGTCGCGGTGCGGCTCGCCGCCCGCCCACCCGGCGGGCGCTACACCTTCGGCCTGGGCCGCAGCGAGATCCTCAGCGCGCAGCTCAACGGCGCGACGATGTTCGTCTTCGCCGCGTTGATCGGGAACGAGGCGATCGGGCGGATCCTCGACCCGCCGGAGATCGAGGGCGGGATCGTCATCGCGATCGGGGTCGCCGGCGCCCTCGTGAACGGTGCGGTCGCCTGGGTACTCGCGAAGGCGAGCCGCTCGTCGATGAACATCCGCGGCGCCGCGCTGCACAACCTCGCGGACCTCTGGTCGTCGCTCGGTGCCGCCGTCGCGGGCGTCCTGATCGTGACCCTCGGCTGGGGCGCCGCCGACGGCGTCGCCGCGCTCACGGTCTGCGGCCTGATGGTCTGGGGCGGCTGGGGCCTGCTGCGCGACAGCAGCCGTGTCCTGCTCGAGGGGGCGCCCGACGGCATCGACCCCGACGAGGTCGGCCGCGCGCTCGCCGCCCAGCCCGGCGTCCGGGAGGTCCACGACCTCCATGTCTGGGAGGTCACGTCGGGCTTCCCGGCCCTCGCCGCGCACATCCGTGTCGCTCCCGGGGACGACTGCCACGCGCGCCGCCGGGTGCTCCAGCGGTTCCTGCACGACGAGTACGGGCTGACGCACACCACGCTGCAGGTCGACCACGAGCACGAGGACGAGCTGCTGCGCATCGAGGGGACCTGACGGACCCCGAACGGCTCGCTACGCGGTGGAGCAGTCCGCGCAGGTGCCGTGCAGCACGATCTCGTGCTCGGACACGTGGAACGTCACCCGGTCGGCCACCTTGTGGATCGCACGTTCGAGGCCCTCGTCCTCGAACGGGATCACCTGGCCGCAGGTGTCGCAGACGAGGTGGTGATGATGGTGGTGCCCGTCGGGGTGGTGCGCCTCGTAGCGCGTGATCCCCTGACCGACCTCGATCCGCTGGACGAGCTTCAGCTTCTCGAGCTCGTCGAGCACGCGGTACACACTGGCCCGGGCGACCCGCCGGTCACCGTCACGCAGGCGGTCCTCGATCTCGAAGGCCGAGAGCGCGCACGGCTGCTGCTGCAGCAGGTCGATGACCGCCTGGCGGGCTCCGCCGCGGCGGTAGCCGGCGTCGGCGAGCCGGTCGGCCGCGTGCTGTGCCCAGGGAACCTCCATCCCCAGCGATGGTAGCCCGGTTCGCCCGGCCCTAGAGGCCCGGCGCGCGCCGCACGACGAAGCCGTCGGTCCTGCGGTCCATCGGCTGCCAGCGCGTGCCGGCCTTCTTCTGGCCCGAGGTGTCGAAGCGGATGCCCGCGACCACGAGGAACGTGTGGCCGGCGTTCGCGTAGACCGTCAGCCACGTGCCCGGGCCTGCGGTGCCCCACGACTCGAGGTCCCCGGAGGTGACCGTGCGGTCCAGCAGCCCGGCGCCGTGCAGCGCGTAGCCGACCGAGCCCGAGCAGTCGTACGCGTCGTCCTCGAAGCTCGCGTGTCCGCCACCGTAGCGGTACGGCGTCGTGGCGATCTCGTTGCCCGCGGCGATCAGGTCCCGCACGACCTTCGGCGCCCCGGCCGGCGCGACGGCCAGACCGGCGGCGGTGATGGTCGCGACCTGCGCAGGGTCGTGCGGCGTCCCGGCCGGCGCGGTGGTGGTCGTGGCGGAGACCTCCTGCGGCGTCGTCATCGGGGCGGCGCCCCCGCTGGCCGCGGCGCGACGCAGCGCCCGGATCGTCTGCCGGCCGGTGACCCCGCTGCTCTCCAGCCCGGCGGCGCGCTGGAACGCGAGGACCGAGCGGACGGTGTGGCGTGCGTAGGTCCCGGAGACCGGGGTACGGAACCCCGCCCGGTTCAGCAGCCGCTGCAGCTCCTTGACGTCCCGTCCGCGCATGCCCTGGCGCAGTCCACGGTCACCGAGCACCGTCGGCCGGGCGGCGTGCGCGGAGGCGAGCTGCCCGACGGCCGGGAGCGGCCCCGGGAGGGCCGGGACGCCGGAGAACAGGACGACCACCCCGAGAAGGGAGAAGACGGTGAACCGGCGGGTGCTGACGCGCGTGCGGACCATGGTGGCTGGGTTCGTCGAGGCCCTTCCCGTTCCCGGCGGGGACGGGTCGGTGCACGGGTTCATCGACCGCAAGCTGCAGTTCGGCACCCGGAAGCTGCAGTCCGGACGGACTGCAACGCGTCTTGCACGCGGCAGGAACCTCCTGCACAGGGGGAGAACCTGGCGTCATGCGCAACCGCCAGCTGCACGCCGCCCTCGCGGCGTTCGCCGAGGAGGCCGCCTGGCAGCTCGCCGCCGCGGCCCAGGACGGTGCCGAGGTCCCGTTCGAGATCGTGGAGTCCGGCGGGCACCGCCGGGACACGCCGCTGTACTGCTACCGCCCGCTGACGGCGGACTTCATCCGCGAGCGCCTCGGGCTCCTCGGCCGTCTGCCGAGCTACCTCCCCGCCGTGCACGCGCTCAGTGCGGCCGGCGGCCTGGACGCCTACCTCGCGGCGCACGGCGAGGAGCGGTCCGCGGCCGGCGGCCGGGCCCGGGCGGAGACCGCGCTACGCGTCTTCCTCACCTCGGTCTTCGCGGACTCGACGGACTTCCTGCTGGCCCCGGAGCGCCTGGACCGCGCGATGGAGGACCTCGTGCGCCGCAGCGGCGAGGGGCGCACCACCACCGAGGTCGTCGTCCCGGTCCTCGGTCTGCGGCTGCTGGGGGAGGAGGTCGCGTTCGGCGACGGGCTCGTCCTCGCCCGCGGGGACGTCCTGGAGGACGTGCCCTCCGACGCGGCGTGGCCGCGCAGCGGCGACGAACCGCACACCGTCGCGGTGCTGAGCTGGGAGGCCGCCCCGGGAGACGACGCGCCGATGGACCACGCGCGCGTCCGCCTGCGGCGCCTGCTCATCGCCCTGCGGCTGTACGACGACACCGCCTTCGCCTGCGGGGCCGCCGCCTGGGCGCGAACGGGCGGCGGGTCGTGGCACGGGGTCCCGCTCGGGCTCCCCGGCCGCCCGCCGGCGTCGGCGGACACCATCCCGTGCACGGTGACGCCCGACGAGGAGGACGAGCTTCGCGCGTTCTGCAGCCTCGTGTCGCGGCGTACGCCGCGCAGCGGACCGCTGGCGTGGGCGCTCGCGCGGTTCGAGCTCGGCTGCCTGCAGGCCGATCCTGCGCAGGCGCTCACCGACCACCTTCTCGCGCTGCGCGCGCTGCTGGAGCCCGAAGGCCCGGGGTCGGGTCGCCTGGCTCCGCGGGTCGCCGTGCTGTGCGCGGAGCCGGCAGGCCGCATCGACCTCCGCGACCGCATCGCGGAGATCCTGGAACTCGAGCGCGCCGCGGTCGCGGGCACCGCCCCCGGCGCGGTCGATCTCGGCGGGCTCGCGGCGGAGGTCGCCGAGCACCTGCGGGCGATCCTGCGCGACGTGCTCTGCGGGCACCTGGACCCGGACGTGCGGACGCTCGCCGACAAGCTGCTCGCCAAGGACGGCTTCGAGCAGCCGACCGCCGCCTGACTCAGGCGGTGCTGGGCGCCCGGGCGGGTACCGCCGGAGGTTCCGGGTCGGGGGCGATCGCGCGGGAACGCCGCTCGTTGCGCACGCCCGTGACCGCGGCCATCACGGGGACGGCGACCAGCGCGCCGGTGACCCCGGCGAGCGCGGCCCCGGTCGCGAGGGACAGGAGCACCACGACCGGGTGCATCTGGACGCTGCGCCCGACCAGGAGGGGGAAGAGGACGTTGCCCTCGAGCTGCTGCACGAGCACGACCGCGGCGATCACGATCAGCGCGTCCCCCAGACCGCCGAAGGTCAGCGCGACCAGCGCCGCCACCAGGCCCGAGGCGATCGCGCCCACCACCGGGATGAACGCGAGGACGAAGGTCAGGACCGCGATGGGCAGCGCCAGTGGCGCGCCGACCAGGGCGACGACCAGGCCGATGCCGATCGCGTCGATCGTCGCAACGAGGGCCTGCGCGCGGATGTAGCCGGAGAGCGCGGCGAAGGCGGCGCAGCCATCCTTGTCGATGTCGCTGCGCCGTTCGCGGGGGAACAGCTCGAGGACGCCGGCCCAGAGCTTCGGACCGTCCTTCAGGAAGAAGAACACGAGCACCAATGCGAGCAGCAGGGCGGCGAAGACGTTGGCGGCCGCCAGTGCGGCGTCGAGCGCCCCGGAACCGATGGCACCCGCGTGGTCCCTCAGCGAGTCGACCGCACCGTCGACGGCCCGCTCGGCGTCGTCGGGGTCGATCCCCAGGCCGCCGAGCTTGGCGGGGAGGTCCGCGGCTCCGGATCGGACGCTCTCGTCCAGCTCGCCGGCCTGCATCGCGACCGGCGGACCCACGGCCAGTGCGAGGACGAGGACGAGGGCGACGAGCGTCAGGAACGCGACGAGGGCGGCGCCGGTCGACCCCATCCCGCGCTCGTGCAGCGCCGACCGGATCGGCCAGAGTGCGGCCGTGACGAGGAGGGCGGCGAACACCGGCAACGTGACGACGGAGAACTTCAGCGCGACCCAGCCGGCCAGCACGGCGGCGGCCGCGAGCAGGACGATCCGCCACGTCCAGGCGGCGGCGTGCTCCAGACGCTCGGGGACGCTGGGCGCCGCCACGGGATCGGCCGTCGCGGGGTGCTCGGGGACGGACGGCTCGTGCAGCACACCTGACGGTGTTCCCAGCGCGAGCGTTCCTACGCCACGCCGGCGGCCTCGTCCATCATCCGGCCGCGCTCCTCGTCGGTCGCGAACAGGTGACGCTGCACGCCCAGCAGGCCGCCGATGTCGTGGACGTCACCCTCGAGCTGGGGCACGAGGATGGGATCCTCGACGCCGAGCTCGACCCGCAGGCGCTCGATCGCGCGGAGATCGCGGTGCGCGAGCGCCTGGGCCTCGGCGTAGGTCCGGGCGACCTTGCCGGCCAGCGAGGCGCCCAGCTCGTCCGTCATCGACGCGGTCAGAGCGGAGACGTCGACCTCGTCGTCCTGCGCACAGGGCGTCACGCGGTTGACGATCAGCCCGCCGAACGGCATGCGGGCCTCGGCGAGCTTGCCGTGGAAGAAGATGGCTTCGTCGACCGGCTCGCGCTGGGGCGAGGTCACGATCAAAAAGGTCGTGGCCGGGTCGCCCAGCAGGGCCTTGACCCCGGAAGCCCGCTCGGTGAACCCCTCGAGGATCCCGCCGAGCGCGCGGAAGAAGACCGACAGGTCCTGGAGCAGGTCCACGCCGGTCACGCGCTTGAGCACGCTGAACACGACGCCGGTGGAGCGGCCGACGACCTTCGCGGCGATCCCCGAGGGGGCGAGGAAGAGCTTCAGCGCCCGGCCCTCGAAGAAGCTCGTGAGGCGGTCCGGTGCGTCGAGGAAGTCGAGCGCGTTGCGGGACGGCGGCGTATCGAGGATGACGACGTCGTAGCCACCGTCGCGGTCGAGCTCGTAGAGCTTGGCGATGGCGGTGAACTCCTGGGTTCCGGCGACCGCGCCGGACAGCTCCTGGTAGATCCGGTTGTCGAGGATCTCCCTACGGGTCTTCTCGTCGGGGGCGAGTCGCTCGATCAGCTCGTCGAAGGTCCGCTTGGCGTCGAGCATCATCGCCCAGAGCTCACCGGTCACCTCGATCCCGGCCTTCGTGAAGAGCGCCGGATCGACCCGGTGCGGCTCGTTGCCCAGCTGCTCCAGCCCGAGCGCGCTCGCGAGCCGCTTGGCCGGGTCGATGGTGACCACGGCGACCTTCTTGCCCTCGGAGGCCAGCCCGAGCGCGATCGCGGCGGAGGTCGTGGTCTTGCCCACGCCTCCGGACCCGGCGACGATGCAGACGCGCTTGCCTTCCAGGCGGTCGGCGACGCTCACGAGACCACCACGGGATCGCGCCGGTCCAGCCGTCGGCCGAGGACGCGGCCGAGCTCGTGCAGGTCGGCGGGACCGAGGTCGCCGTCGCCGCGGAACGGGAGCGTCACCACGGGGACCCCGCTGCCGTGCAGGCCGCGGCGCAGCCGGGTGAGCTGCGCCTGCTGCTCGCGGGCGAGGTCGTGGGCCCGGGTGACCGAGCGGGCCACGGGCGCCGTGGCGGCCGCGCTCGCGCGTGCGACCTCCGGGCCGGTGAGCCGCGCGGCGCGGACGGCGTTGACGATCGCGAGTGCCGGTTCGGCACCGAGCGTCGCGCGCGCTGCGTCGCGGAGCATGAGCGTCTCGCTGACCGGGAGCTCCTCCGGCGTCGAGACGGCGACGACCGCGGTGCGGCGGGGATCGGAGAGCATGTCGCTGATCGTACGGCCCTGCCGCGCGATCGGACCGACGCGGGCCGCGTCGGCGAACGTGCGGGGGGCGTCGAGCAGCGCGATCGCGTGCCCGGTCGCGGGGGCGTCGAGGACGACGAGGTCGTACGGCCGGGCCCCCGGCGTCCGGCGCGTGTGCTGGGCGAGCTCCCAGACCTTGCCCATCGTCAGCAGCTCCCGGAAGCCCGGCGTCGCGGCCGCGAGGTACGCGAAGGCGCGGCTGGAGGTCAGGGCGTCGGCCATCGCCCGTACGGGCAGCTGGTCGGCGAGGTACTCGCGCAGGGCGGGCTCGGCGTCGACCGAGACGTGGTGCAGCCCGTCGGCGAGCGGCCGCTCGCGGAAGACGTCGGCCGCCCCGAGCCCGAACGTGCGGGAGACGTGGTCGCGCGCGGCGACCTCGACGATCGCGACGCGCCGCCCGCCGTCGGCCGCGAGGAGCCCCAGGGTGGCGGCGACCGTGCTCTTCCCGACCCCGCCCTTGCCCGTGACGACGATCAGCCGCCGGTCGAGCAGGTCGGTCACTCTCCGTCCCAGTAGTCGACGGGCTCGACGCGGAGGCACAGGCCCAGGACGTTGAGCTTCTGCGACCGGGGGTAATAGACGAGGTCGGCGTGGACCCGCGTGCCCCAGGCGAGGTACGTCAGTCCGTCCGGCCCGCCCCGCAGCGCGTGCGCCACTCTGGTTCCGGGAGGCCGGACGAGGACCGTGCCCGGCCGGACCGCGAAGGTCTCGTCGTCGAGCAGCACCTCGCCGGCGCCGTCCAGCACGTAGAAGATCTCCTCCTCCGCCGTGTGCCAGTGCGGCGGGCAGCTCAGCGCGCCGGGCGCGAGCACCATGCGCCGCAGACCGGTCGTCTGCGAGCCCAGGTGCTCGCCGATGCGCTGCTCGGTGCCCTCGTAGCCCGGCCGGTCGAACGTCTCGACGGGCACGTCGTCGAGGTGCGCGATCGTCGGCGGCCGTGGCGTGGTCGGCGCGTCGGGGATCGGGAGGGGACCGGCGTCTCGCTCCGCCCCGAAGGGCTCCCGGACGTCGATCGGGACCCAGCGGGGGCCGACGCGCATGACCCCGGCGTGCGGCAGCCACGTGACGTCGGCCTCGCTGTTGGGGCCGAAGGCCAGGACGTCGAGTCCGGCGGGTCCCGCGATGAGGGTGTGCGCCTCCTCGTGGACGCGGTGGCAGAGGGAGTCGCCGGGGCCGATCTCGTAGGTGACACCGTCCTGCCAGCTGAGCCCGGAGCCGCCGAGGACGTGGAAGAGCTCCTCCTCGTCGCCGTGCACGTGGGCGGGGGCGGACCGGCCCCCGGGCCCGATCAGCGCCCGGGCGACGCCCGCGCGGAACGCACCCGCTGCCTCGCCGGCGGCGAAACGCGTCGCGCGCAGCTCCCCGATGTCGAGGACCTCCGGCGCCACGTCGTCGACGTGGACGAGGTTGGGATGCTCCTGGCGCTCCATCCGGTCGCGACGCTATCGCACGCGTCGCGGAAGGAAACGCGGCGCCCAGGGCGAAAACCCCGTCCGTAGCAGCCCTCAGCCGGAGGGCGGCACACCGTCCGACCCATCGGAGCCACCGTGGACAGCGTGGAGCACAAGCCCAAGGTCATCGTCTTCGCGCATCAGCAGGGCGGCGTCGCCAAGACGACGACGACCCTGAACCTCGCCGTCGCGTTCGCCGAGCGCGGCCACCGCGTCCTCTGCGTCGACATGGATCCGCAGGGCAACCTGACGATGTCGCAGGGCATCGACCCCGACAGCCTCGAGACCTCGATCTTCGACGTGCTCGTGCACGGCGTCCCCATCCGCGAGGTCATCCGCAAGCGCGAGATCGACGTCGCGTGCGCGTCGATCGACCTCGCCGGGGCCGAGATCGCGATGTCCACGATGATCGGCCGTGAGCGCGTCCTGGAGAAGGCGTTCCGGGCGATCAAGGACGACTACGACTTCATCTGCATCGACACGCCGCCCAGCCTCGGACTGCTCACGATCAACGCGCTCACGGCGGCAGACAAGGTGATCGTCCCCGTGCAGTGCGAGTATCTGTCCATGCGTGGGCTGATCCAGCTCCAGAACACCCTCGCGATGGTCCGCGAGAACCTCAATCCGAACATCGAGATCGAGGGGATCCTGCCGACGCTGATGGACTCCCGCACGGTGCACGCGAAGGAGGCGATCGAGATCCTCGAGGAGAACTTCGGGGATCGCGTCTTCGCCTCACGGATCCGCAAGACGGTCCGCTTCGCCGAGGCGCCCGTGAAGGGGATGTCGGTGCTGAAGTACGAACCGGACGGCATGGCCGCCCAGTCCTATCGCGATCTCGCGAAGGAGGTCCTCACCCATGGGAAGCGGTAAGCGGGCGTCGATGCGGGAGGGCCCACTGGCGGCCCTCTTCCGCAAGACCGAAGAGGTGCAGGAGAACATCGCGCGCGCCGAGGGCGCGTCGGCCGACGGCGCCGGGGCGGTGGCCCCCGAGGTGACCGAGCCCGTCGCCGCGCCGGTGCAGCAGGAGCTCGCTCCCGCCCCCGCCACCCAGGCCGGTCGCGCGGGGGCCAACGTCGTCGCGCGGGGCGACTACCCGCACCCGTCACTGGGAGCGGCCGACGCCGAGCCCGCGGACCTGCCGGCCCCGGCCGCACCGAGCCCGCAGGACCGTCTGCGTCACGCGTTCTCCTCGGAGCTCCCGGACGACCTCATGGCGGCTCCGGCTCCGGCCGATCCGTTCGCGCGCCAGCCGGCCACGGCTCAGCCGCACTCGGTGGCCCCCTCGGTCACCCCACCGCCCGCCCCGATCCAGCACGACCCGTACGCCCGCGACCGCGGTTCCGCCTGGGGGACCGCGCAGCCGGTCGGTCAGCCGGTCATCCGCGTCATCGGCGTCGGCGGTGCCGGCGTCAACGCGGTCAACCGCATGGTCGAGGCCGAGGTGGAGGGCGTGGAGTTCCTCGCCATCAACACCGACGTCCAGTCGCTGCAGCAGTCGACCGCGGACATCACGCTGCACATCGGCCCGCAGATCACGCGCGGCCTGGGTGCGGGCTCCAACCCGGAGCTCGGACGCGCGGCGGCGATGGAGGAGTACGACAAGATCAAGGCGCTCCTCAAGGGCTCCGACATGGTCTTCATCGCGGCCGGCGCCGGTGGGGGCACCGGCACGGGTGCCGCCCCGGTCGTCGCCCGCATCGCGCGGGAGATCGGCGCGCTCACCGTCGGCATCGTCACGAAGCCGTTCGGCTTCGAAGGCAACCGCCGCATGGGCGCCGCCGACGTCGGCGTCCAGTCGCTCGGCGAGGAGGTCGACACCCTCATCGTGGTGCCGAACAACCGCCTCCTGAGCGTGCTCGACAAGAAGATCTCGATGGTGGATGCGTTCCGCGTGGCCGACGACGTGCTGCGCCAGGGCGTGCAGGGCATCAGCGACCTGGTGACGCTGCCGGGCCTGATCAACCTCGACTTCGCGGACGTCCGCACGATCATGTCGGAGGCCGGCAACGCACTGCTGGGCATCGGCATGGGCGACGGGGAGAACCGCGCGCTCGACGCCGCCACGCAGGCGGTGAGCTCTCCACTGCTCGAGACGAGCATGGAGGGCGCCCGCAAGATCCTGCTCTCGATCACCGCCGGTCGGGACCTCTCGCTGTGGGAGGTCAACGAGGCCGCCAAGGCGGTCGCGGAGGCCGCGCACCCGGAGGCGAACATCATCTTCGGGGCGATGGTCGACGAGAAGCTCGAGGACCAGGTGTGGGTCACGGTCGTCGCGACGGGCTTCGGTCCGGCCCCGGCGTCGCGTACCTCCGCACGCCGTCCGCTGGAGGAGCCCAAGGGGGAGCCGCGCGTCGAGCGCCGCACGCCCAGCGGGCGCACCGGGGAGTTCCGGGCCGTCGACACGCGCCAGCCCGCGCGGTCGACCTCGACCCGGCAGACCGGCCTCGGCGTGAGCGAACTCGACGTGCCGGAGTTCATCCCGCGCGGCTGATCTGACCACCCGGTCAGTGACGGCGCATTTCGCCGCAGATCCAGCTACTCTTGCAATCCGTCTCCTGAGGGGGAGAGCGTGCCATCGGCCCCGGAACCACGTTCCGGGGCCGTTGTCGTTTCCGGCCCGGCCGCCCACGCGCGCGCACTCCAGCCCTGCGAGGATGCTCGGCGATGCCGAGCCGCGGAGTCGTCGCCGCAGGACACCCGCTCTCCGCGGAGGCCGGGGCGCGCGTGCTCCGCGACGGGGGCAACGCCGTCGACGCCGCCGTCGCCTCGATGCTCACGTCGTTCACCGCCGAGCCACTGCTGACCGGACCGGGCGCCGGTGGCTACCTGCTCGTGGCGGGACCGACGCAGGACCCCGTCCTGCTGGACTTCTTCGTGGCCGCCCCGGGGCACGGCGGCGACGGCACGGTCCGCGCCGACCTCGTGCCCGTGGACGTGTCCTTCGGCGAGGCGCAGCAGACGTTCAACGTCGGGTCTGCGTCGATCGGCGCGTGGGGCATGCCGGCCGGGCTCGCCACGGCGATCGACCGGTTCGGGACCGTGACGCTGGGCGACCTCGCCGGTCCGGCGGCCGCCCACGCCCGGACCGGCGTGCCGCTCAACGGCCCGCAGGCGTATGTGTCGGAGATCCTCGAGGGCATCCTCCTGTCGACCCCCGAGGCGGCCGCGCTCTACGCGCCCGGCGGGCGGGCGCTGCGCGAGGGCGAGCTGTTCGTGTTCCCCGAGCTCGGGGACGCGATCGAGCGGCTCGGCGCCGAGGGTGCGGCGCCGTTCTACTCGGGCGAGATCGCCGAGCGCGTCATGCGCTGGCTGGAGGAGCGCGGAGCGGTCCTGACCCGCGAGGACCTCCTCGCCTACGGCGCGATCGCCCGCGAGCCCGTGCGCGTCGGCTATCGCGGCCGGGAGATCGCCACGAACCCGCCCCCGTCCGCCGGCGGCGTCCTCATCGCACTGGCGCTCGCACTGCTGGAGCGCGACGAGCCCGCCGCGCCACCGACCGCCCTACGGCTGGTCGAGGTCATGGAGGAGGTCCAGGCCGGGCGCACCCCGGCCTTCGTCGACGGGCTGGACCGACCGGGGTTCGCGCAGGAGCTGCTCGCCGCGAAGCTCGGCTCCACCACCCACGTCTCCGTGCTCGACGGCGGCGGGCTCGCGTGCGCGATCACCGCCACCAACGGGGAAGGCTCCGGGATCGTCGTCCCCGGCACCGGGATGCACCCGAACAACATGATGGGCGAGGAGGACCTCAACCCGCTCGGGTTCCACGCCTTCCCGCCCGGGCGGCGGATGCCGTCGATGATGGCCCCGACCGTCGTGCTGGGCGACCGGGGGGTCGAGCTGGTGCTCGGCAGCGCCGGCTCCAACCGCATCCGCTCGGCGATCCTCCAGACCATCGTCGGTGTGGTGGACCACGGCCTGCGCTCGCAGGAGGCGGTGGGCGCGCCGCGCCTGCACTACGAGGACGACACGGTCTACGCCGAGCCCGGGATCGACCTCGACCCCCTGCGGGACGCCGGCCGGATCGTCGCGCCGTTCCGGGCGCGCAACCTCTTCTTCGGCGGCGTCCAGGCCGTCCACTGCGACCCCGACAGCGGCGAGCTCTCCGGCGCCGGCGACCCGCGGCGCGGCGGGGCGGCGGTGCCGGCATGACCCGTCGCGCGCGCCTGGCCGCCCTCACGGCGGTCGGGGCCCTGCTCGCCGGGTGCGCCGGCGGCACGCCGTCCCCCGACCTCTTCGTGGTGGAGCGCTCCGGCGCGAACCCCGGCGCGGACCTCCGCGTGCTCGTCACCGACGGCGGGTTCGTGCGCTGCAACGGCGGCCCCGAGCGGCCGATCACCTCCGACCAGCTCATCGATGCGCGCGACATCGTCCGCGACCTCAACGACGACGACCGCGAGGGCGAGCCGGGGCTCTTCGCCACCACTCCCGCCCTGCCGGCACGCCGGGGCTCCCAGGTGTCCTACGTCGTCCGCGGGGAGGACGGTGAGGCGCGGTTCGCCGACAACTCCCGCGGCGCCCCCGAGGCCTACCTCAAGCTCGCCGTCCTCGTCCGCGGGCTCGCGAAGGGGCCCTGCGGTCTGCCGCGCTGAGGTATCAGCCCAGCTGCACGATCCTCCCAGGAGGATGACTGGCGCTGATGCCCCGCGAGTGGGACAGTCCGGCGTCCGATGAGTCGTCGCCACCTGATCTTCATGGCCGCCCTGGCGGCGACATGGGGCGCCTCGTATCTCTTCATCAAGGTCGGGCTGCGGGACTTCTCGAGCTCGTTCGTCGTCTTCGCGCGCACGGCGCTGGCCGCCGCGGTACTCGCGCCGATCGCCTATCACCGCGGCGCCCTGCGGGAGCTGCGCGGCGCCTGGGGCGCGATCGTCGTCCTCGCGTCGGTGCAGGTGGCCATCCCGTTCCTGCTGATCGCCGAGGGCGAGCACCACATCCCGAGCGCGCTCGCCGGGATCCTCGTCGCGTCGGCCCCGATCTACACGGCGCTGCTCGCGCTGCGGTACGCCGAGAGCGAGCGCGTGACCGGCTGGGCGGCGGTCGGGATCCTCGTCGGGATCGTCGGCGTGGTCCTGCTCTTCGGCGTGGATCTCTCGGGGGACACCGCGACGCTGCTCGGCGGCCTGATGGTCCTGCTGGCCGGCCTGGGGTACTCCGTCGGTGCGCTGTTCCTCAAGGCCCGGCTCGGCACGCTCCAGCCCGCGGGGGTCGCCACCGCGACGATGGGCGTCAGCGCCGTGGTCATGCTGCCGTTCGCGCTCGTCTCGCTGCCCTCGTCGGCGGGCGCCGACAGCATCGGTGCCGTGCTCGCGCTGGGCGTGCTCGGGACGGGCGTCGCGTTCCTGCTGTTCTACTCCCTGATCAAGGAGATCGGTGCGTCCAAGGCGTCCATCGTCGCCTACCTCGCGCCCGTCTTCGCCGTGTTCTACGGGGTGACCCTCCTTGACGAGGAGATCTCCGTCGCGACGGTCGTCGGGCTCGCCCTGATCCTGATCGGCAGCTACCTCGGCGCGACGGGCCGCCTCCCGTGGCAGCCGGCGCCCGAGGGGATCAGCCGAACCGGACCTTCCCGTTCGACTTCGCCCGGACCTGTGCACGTTCGATGAAGTCGAGCCGCTTGGTGGCGGCGCGGAACAGGCGGGTGACGAGCCCCAGGCGCGCGTTCTCGGAGCGCAGGTCGAGGAGACCCTGCTTGGCCTCCAGACCGAAGTCGACGGTCGCGGCCATCTCGTAGGCCTCCATGGCGTCGACCTCGTCCGGCTCGAGTTCCTTCTCGGTGGCCTCGTGGACGAGCGTCGTGTACGCCGCGTGGGCGGCGGCTGCCGCCGCGGGGTCGAGCTCCTCGGCCACGTCGACGGTGAAGCGCACGTTCCCCGTGGGGTAGGGCGCGTCGTCGGTGCGTTCCAGCAGGTCGAAGACGCGCGTGCCGCGGGTGAGGACGTTGACCCGGCCGTCGTCGAACCGCTCGAGGACCCGCTCGATGCGCATCGCGCAGCCGCTCGTCCGCAGGCCGTCGTCGGTCGACCAGACGATCCCGAACTCCTTCTCCTCGTCGATGCACTCGGCGATCATCGTCCGATAGCGCTCCTCGAAGATGTGGAGCGGGACGAGCTCGTGCGGCAGCGCGACCATGCCGAGCGGGAAGAGGGGGAACTGGTGCTGGACGTCGGTGGACATGAACTGGCCGACCGAGTCTAGTCGTACCCCCGGTGATGCCCGCGCCCACTTCCACCGCGATCGTGTGGTTCCGCAAGGAGCTGCGCGTCCACGATCTCCCTGCCCTGCACGACGCCCGCGCGGATCACGACCGGGTGATCCCGGTGTTCGTCCTGGACCCGGCACTGGTCGGTGGCCGGTTCGCCAGCGGGCCACGGACGCGGTTCATGCTCGACTGCCTGTCGGAGCTCGACGTCGCGCTGAAGGCGCGCAACTCCGGCCTCGTCGTCCGGTCCGGCGACGCCTGGGACGAGCTGGCCGTGCTGGCCGGCGAGACCGGGGCGTCCGCGGTCTACTGGACCAGCGACGCCGCCCCGTACGCCCGCGGGCGGGACCGCCGGGTCACCGAGGCCCTCGAGGACGTCGGCGTGGCCGCCGAGCCCCGTGCCGGCACCTACTGCGCGGACGTGTCCAAGCCGCGCACCGGCGGCGGCAAGCCCTACGCGGTGTTCACGCCCTTCTGGAAGACCTGGGACGGCATGCCACGACGCGACGTCCACGGGGCGCCGCGCGACCTCGGAGGCCTGCCGTCGTCCCTGCGGAAGGGTCGGGTCCCCTCGCTGGAGTCGCTGGGGCTCACCGACGACGTTCCGGCGCCCGTCGTGGCCCCCGGCGAGTCGGCGGCCCGCGACGCGATGCACGCGTGGTTCGGCGGTCCCGTCGACGACTACGCCGATCTCCACGACCGGCTGACCGGCGGAACGAGCGTCATGTCGCCCTATCTGCGCTGGGGCTGCGTCTCGGCGCGCGAGATGGAGGTGCTCGGCCGTGATCGCGACACGCCGGGGGCCGACGCCTACGTACGGCAGCTCGCCTGGCGGGACTTCTACGCCCACGTGCTCCTGCACAACCCGGACAACCTGCGCCAGGAGTACCAGGAGCGGTTCCGCAAGCTGTCGTGGGATGACGACCAGGAGCTCCTGGAGGCGTGGCGCACCGGGATGACGGGCTTCCCGATCGTCGACGCCGCCATGCGCCAGCTGGCCCGCACCGGCTGGATGCACAACCGTGCGCGGATGGTCGTCGGCTCGTTCCTCACGAAGGACCTCCACCTCGACTGGCGCGCGGGGGAGGAGCACTTCCAGCGCCTCCTGCTCGACGGCGAGCCGTCGCAGAACAACGGCAACTGGCAGTGGATCGCCTCGACGGGCGTCGATCCCGCGCCGTACTTCCGCCGGATCTTCAACCCGATCCTCCAGTCGAAGAAGTTCGACCCCGACGGCGAGTACCTGCGCCGCTGGATCCCCGAGCTCGACGACGTCCCGGACGAGCGGATCCACGAGCCGTGGACGATGAGCGAGCCCGAGCAGGACGCGGCCGCCTGCGTGATCGGCGAGGACTACCCGGCGCCCATCGTCGATCACAAGCAGGAGCGCGAGGTCGCGATGGACCGCTACCGGGCGGTGTCGGAGTCGTAGGCTGTCCGCCGATGACCTCGGCGGACTACGAGCAGCAGTTCCACCGGGCCGGCCTCCCGCTGCTCATCGAGGGCCGCGAGGCCGACACCGACGTCTTCAACCGGGCGTTCCCGCTGCTCGCGCTGGTGTTCCTCGTCCAGGTGACCAACGGCCTGAATTTCGACTGGGGCCTGCTCGCGAACATCGCGGCGATCGTCGGCAGCCTCGCGATCGTCCTGACGGGCGTCGCGCTCGTCAACCGCTTCCGCGGTCGGCGCGCGCTGGCGATCCCCGAGTCGCTGGGGCGGCTCGAGCTCGCCGCGTTCGTCGTGCTCCCGGCGTTGCTGCCGTTGGTGTTCGGCGGACAGGTCGTCAGCGCCGTGGTGACCGCCGGCGCGAACCTCGTGCTGCTCGCGCTCGTCTACGGCGTCCTGGGCTTCGGGCTCGTGTCGATCGTCCGCTGGGCCGCGCGACGGCTGGTGGGTCAGCTGAGCCGGTCGGTGATGCTCCTCGCGAAGGCGATCCCGCTGCTGCTGCTCTTCAGCGTGGTGCTCTTCGTCAATACCGAGATGTGGGAGGTCTTCTCGGGGATGAGCGACGCGTCGCTGGTCGCCGTGGTCGGGCTGCTCGTGGTGATCGGGACCGGGTTCCTGGTGGCCCGGATCCCGCGCGAGGTCGAGCTCATCGAGCGCGAGGCTGGAGCCGACGGTCCGCCGCTGCGTCGCAACCAACTGGTGAACGTCGGCCTGGTGCTCTTCGTCAGTCAGGCGCTGCAGGTCCTCGTGGTCTCCCTCGCGATCGCGGCGTTCTTCGTCGTGTTCGGGCTGCTGGCGATCTCCCCGGAGGTCATCGACAGCTGGACCGGGAGTCGTGGCACACCCGTGCCGGTTCTCGGGGACACCACCCTGCTCGGCGTCGAGGTCCACCTCACCGAGGAGCTGCTGCGCGTCGCCACCGCGATCGCGGCGTTCTGCGGGCTCTACTACTCGATCGCCGTCCTGACGGACTCGACCTACCGCGAGGAGTTCCTCGAGGAGGTCACCGCGGAGATGCGCGAGACGTTCACGGCGCGGCGCGCGTACCTGGCGGCCCGCTCGGCCTGAGGCCCCCCGCGCGCGCGTCGAACAGCCGTTCCCTCCCCCATGGACGGGGAAAAGGGCTGTTCGACGGGCGAGGGCCGTCCCGGCCGGAGGCCCGCCCGTACCCGTCCCATGGGCCACACCGCGCTGATCCTCGGCGACCAGCTGCTTCCCGACCATCCGGCGCTCGAGGGCGCCGACCGGGCCGTCCTGGTGGAGTCCACGGCCGTGATGGCCCGCCGGCCGATCCACCGCCGGCGGCTGCACGCGGTGCTCGTCGGCATGCGCCGGTACGCGCAGGACCTGCGGGAGCGTCATCCGGATCTCGAGGTCGTCGAGCACCGCGGCGCCGAGGGCATCGGCCACTCACTGCGCGAGCACCACGACGGTGAGACCGTCGTCGCCGCGCACCCCAACCGCCGGTCCGCGCTCCTGCACCTTCGCGACGACCTGGGCGTGCGGATCGTCGACTCGACCCAGTTCCTGAACGGCCCCGAGCGCTTCGCGGCCTGGGCGTCCGGCCGCAAGTCGCTGATGATGGAGCCCTTCTACCGCGACATGCGCCGCGAGCACCGGGTCCTCCTCGACGACGCCGGCGAGCCGCTGGGCGGCCGCTGGAACTTCGACGCCGAGAACCGCCGGCCGCCGAAGGACGGCCTGCACGCCCCGGCGCCCTACCGCCCGCGGGAGAGCGACACCGACGCGGAGGTGCGCGAGGACCTCGACCGCCTGCGGATCGAGAGCTACGGCGACGACGGCCCGCGCCAGGTCGCCGTGACCCGCGACGAAGCCCGCCGCGCGCTGCAGAGCTTCATCACCGACCGGTTGCACGACTTCGGCCCGTGGCAGGACGCGATGGTGCCCGGCGAGCGGATGCTCTTCCACGCGAACCTCTCGGCCCCGCTGAACCTCGGGGTGCTCGACCCGCTCGACGTCGTCCGCGCCGCCGAGCGCGCGCACCGCGAGGACGGTGTCGCGCTGCAGAGCGTCGAGGGGTTCGTCCGCCAGATCATCGGCTGGCGCGAGTACGTGTGGGGGATGTACTGGCTGCGCGCGGAGGACTGGCCGGAGCGCAACGCCCTGCGCGCCGACCGTCCGCTCCCGCAGGCGTTCACCGCAACGGGCGAGGACGTCCCGCGCACCGGCTGGCAGTGCCTGGACACCACGCTCGACGCGGTCCGCGAGGACGCCTACGCGCACCACATCGAGCGGCTGATGATCCTCGGCAACACGCTGCTGCTCACCGGCACTCGTCCGTGGGAGGCGGTCCGCTGGTTCGAGACGGCGTTCATCGACGGCGCCGAGTGGGTCATGGCGCCGAACGCTGCCGGGATGGCGCTGTACGCGGACGGCGGCGAGATGATGACCAAGCCGTACGCCGCCGGCGGCAACTACGTCTCGAAGATGAGCCGGCACTGCCCGTCGTGCCGGTTCGACCCCAAGCAGCGCACAGGCCCGGACGCGTGCCCGCTGACCGCGCTGTACTGGGACTTCCTGGACCGCCACCGCGAGACGCTCCAGGGCAACCACCGGGTGGCGATGCCGCTCAAGACCCTGCAGCGGTTCGCCCCCGAGGAGCTCGCGGCGATCCGCGCGCGGGCGGACGACGCGCGCGCCGAGCTCGATGGGCCCGGGCCGGGCGCCTAGGACGGCTTCTTCGCGCTGACGATCAGGTTGTAGAACAGCTGCGGCGGGAGCCGCGACTCCAGCAGCGTGCGGTCCACCGCCTGGAAGGCGAGGTAGCCGCGGTACGCGTACTGGCGCCACAGCCACGGGACGTCCTCCTGCTCGGCGGAGGACTCGAGCGCGCGGTTGGCCCAGCCGAACCAGTTCGCGAGCAGCTCCTCGCCGCGGACCTTCACGTCCGTGAAGCCGGCCCGGCCGGCGTGCCCGCGCAGGTCCTCGGGGACGAAGGCGTGGACGTCGACGACGCTCTCGAGCCGATGGTTCTCCGCGCCGCCGTCGGTGTGCCCCTCGGCCGCCTTCCGTGCACGCAGCGCGCGGCGCCAGAGCGGGGCGACGCGGGTGGCGCCGCGCTTGGGGTAGGCGGCGATGCGGTCGCCGATCTCCGACGGCTCGCCCGCGAAGTACAGGGTGCCGCCGGGCCGCAGGACGCGGAAGAACTCGGAGAAGGCCTGGTCGAGGTCGGGCAGGTGGTGCAGGACCGCGTGCCCGAGGACGAGGTCGAACGAGGCGTCGGGGAACGGCAGCTGCTCAGCGTCGGTGACGACCGTCTCGACGTCGAGCTCCAGCCGGGCGGCGTTCGCCGCGCACGTCTCCGTCATGCCCACCGAGATGTCGCTGCAGACGCCGGAGCGCACGACGCCGGCCTGCACGAGGTTCAGCGTGAAGTACCCGGTCCCGGCGCCGATCTCCAACGAGCGGTCGAAGACGGGCAGCGGGGTGCCCAGAGCCTTCTTCAGCTTGCCGAGCACCTGGTGCTGGCCGATGGCGCCGAAGTCGATGCCCCACTTGGCGTCGTACTGCGCGGCGGCGCCGTCGTGGTAGCGGGTGTTGACGTCCCGGATCTCCTCGGGCGTCGCGGTGGCGGGGGACGGCATGAGGACGATCACGGTACCGGGGGTCTACCCTTCGCCGCCATGTCGTCCCCGACCGTCTACCTCCAGCGCGACCAGCCGGATGGCGTGCCGCCGCTCGCCCTGACCGGTGAGCGGACGCTGCCCGACGTTCCGGAGGAGAACTACTGGTTCCGCCGCCACCTGATCGTCTACGAGCACATCCGTGCGCGGATCGGCGGTCGTCGGGTCGTGGACATGGCGTGCGGCGAGGGCTACGGAACGGCGACCCTCGGCCGCACCGCCGCGAGCGTGGTGGGCGTCGACGCCAACCCAGAGGCCCACGAGCACGCCCGCATCAAGTACACGACCCCCGACGGTCGCGTGCGCTTCGCCCGCGACCTCGTCGAGACCTTCGCCGAGCCGTGCGACGACCTCGTCTTCCTGCAGACCATCGAGCACGTGCAGGACCCGGACGCGATCCTCGAGCACTTCAAGACCCTCCTCGCCGACAGCACCGACGGCGTTGCCTGGATCTCCACACCGAACCTGCTGACGCTCGCGCCCGAGGGCGCCGAGAAGTCCGAGAACCCCTGGCACATCAAGGAGTACCGAGCCGAGGAGTTCCGCGCCCTCTGCGAGGCGCACTTCCCGCAGGTCGAGATCCTCGGGCTGTTCCACGCGCGGAAGCTCCAGCTCCATGCGTTCGTCATCGAGCACCTGCGATGGGACGACGTCCACAAGGCGCTGCGCTTCACCAAGCCGTTCTACGACCGGTTCACGCCCGCGATCAGCGAGCGGGACTTCGTGCTGAGGGCGGCCGGCGAATGCGACCTCGACGCGGCGCTCGACTTCGTCGCCGTCTGCCGGACGAGCCCCCGGCCGTGAGCGCCCGACCCGGTCGCCTGGCGATCGTCCTGCATTCGCACATGCCCTACGTCGAGGGCTTCGGCACCTGGCCGTTCGGCGAGGAGTGGCTGTGGGAGGCGATGGCGACGTCCTACCTGCCGCTGCTCGACGTGCTGGAGGCGCCCGGTGGCTCCGATGTCACGCTCTCGCTCACCCCGGTGCTGTGCGACCAGATCGCCGCGCCCGGGGCCGGCGAACGCTTCCTCACCTTCCTGCGCGACGTACGCCGCGAGTCGCACCGGCTGGACGTTGAGGGCTGCCGCGCGAGCGGCCGTGGCGACCTCGCCGACGAACTCGCCCGGGCCGCCGACGACTACGAGCGGGCCGCGACCCGCTTCACGCAGCTCCCCGGTGAGGACCTCCTCGCGGCGCTCGCGCCGTTCGCGTCCTGGTGCAGCAGCGCGACGCACGCCGTGCTGCCCCTCGTCGCGACCGACGCCGGCGTCCGCCTGCAGCTCGCCGCCGGGATCGACGGTCACCGCCGGCGGTTCGACGACGCCGTCCGCGGCGGCCACGGCTGGCGCGGTGGCCTGTGGCTCCCCGAGTGCGCCCACGCCCCGTGGCTGGACCCGTTGCTGGAGGAGGCGGGCGTGCACGCGACGTGCGTGGACCTCACCGACGTCTACGGGTACGGGGACGAGCGCCACCTGCGTCCGCTGCGCACCGAGGCCGGCCCGCTGCTCGTGCCGGTCGACCGGCAGACCATGGAGCTGGTCTGGAGCGACGGCGGCTACCCCGCCCACGCGCACTACCGCGACTACCACCACCGGTCGACGCACGACCACCATCCGTGGGCGGTCGACGGCAGCGTCTACGACCCCGAGCGCGCCCACGAGCGCGTGGCAGTGGATGCGCAGGACTTCGTCGCCCGGACCAAGGCCCGAGTGGACGGCGCGGGCGGCGGGCTCGCCGTGTGCGCGCTGGACACCGAGCTGCTGGGTCACTGGTGGTACGAGGGGGTCTGGTGGCTCGAGGCGGTCATCGCCGAGTGCGACGCCCAGGGACTGCCGCTGGTGCATCTCGACGACGCGCTCCACGAGGGCGTCCCCGCACCGGCGCCCGCCCTTCCCGACGACGAGCGGCGGGTCACGAGCTGGGGCACGCCGCGCGACCTGTCGACGTGGGACGGTCCGGGCGTCGCCGACCTCGCCTGGCAGGCCCGCGAGGCGGAGCTGCGCGTGGTCGCTGCCGGGGCCGATGCCGACCCGCGGGCGGTGCGCGAGCTCCTGGCGCTGCAGTCCAGCGACTGGACCTTCATGGTCACCCGCGAGCTCGCCGGCGAGTATCCGGTGGAGCGGGCCGCCGGCCATCGCGCGGCACTCGATGCTGCGCTCGCCGCGGTAGGCTCGTCGGAGCCCACGGTGCGCAACCTCGCGCCGGATGCCACCGCAGCCCCGCTGCTGCAGCCCTGATGAGCCAGCTGCGCACCCTCATCCTGTCCTGGGAGTTCCCTCCGATCGTCGAGGGTGGGCTCGCGCGGCACGTCCGCAAGCTCACCGAGCAGCTCGTCCAGGCCGACGTCGAGGTCCACGTGCTCACCCGCGGGGACGAGACGATGCCCGCCGAGGAGCTGGTCGCCGGGACGCACGTCCACCGCGTCCGTGAGCCCAGCCGCCCGCGCGACCTCGCGGAGTTCGTGACCTGGATCGAGCACATGAACGCGGACATGCTCGCGGCCGGGGTCGAGCTCGGCGACCGCTACACGTTCGACGTCGTCCACGGGCACGACTGGCTGGTCGCCAACGCGTGCGACCATCTCGCCAAGCGGTTCGACTGCCCGATGGTCATGACCGTGCACGCCACCGAGCACGGCCGCCACCAGGGTTGGGTCGACAAGCATCCGCAGAGCTACATCCACGGGGTCGAGAAGTGGATGACCCACCGGGCCGACCACGTGATCACGTGCTCGCACTACATGCGCGAGCACGTCCTGGACGTCTACGGGCTCGACGAGGCGGACGTCAGCGTCATCGCCAACGGCATCGACCCGAAGGACCTCCAGCCCATCGAGGACCTCGACACGCTGCGCGGCCGGTTCGCCGGCCCCGACGAGAAGCTCGTGCTGCTCGTCGGCCGGCTGGACTACTACAAGGGCTTCCAGCTCGCGCTCGAGGCGATCGCGGGCGTCATCGACCGTCTCGGGGACGACGTCGGGACGCGCTACCTGGTCGCGGGGTCCGGTCCCCATGAGGCGGAGCTCAAGAAGCAGGCCGCCGATCTCGGCATCGACGGCGACGGCACGTTCCTCGGGTGGATCGGCGATGACGTCCTGCACTCGCTCTACCGGATCGCCGACCTGTGCGTGGTGCCCTCGCTCTACGAGCCGTTCGGGCTCGTCGCGCTGGAGGCGATGGCCTCCGGCTGCCCGTGCGTGGTGGCCGACACCGGCGGGCTGCGCGAGGTCGTCCCCGCCGACGAGCGCGTGGGCCTGCGCTTCAACGGGGGCGACGCCCAGCACCTCGGCGTCATGGTCGAGCGGCTGCTCACCGACGAGCCGCTGCGTGAGCGGCTCGTCGGGGAGGCGATGGACCACGTGCGGCGTTTCGACTGGGCGGACATCGCGCGGCAGACCGCTGACGTGTACCGCGACGCCGTGGCGTCGCACGCACGGGCCTAGGAGCCTTCTAGGCGCGGCGCGGCGAGCGTCCACGCGCCACTCGCCAGGCTGGGTTATGCGTCGCGGCGTCGCGGCTGCCCCCGACTCTCGACTGTTACTCGAGGGTTCATTCGACGGCATGAACCACCACGGCATCGGGCCTGGCGGCCCTCGATGCTGCGTCGGCCGACATCCTCGATCTCTGGTCGAGGGTGAGGCTTCTCCAAGCTCGGGGTGTAAGGGGGCGGAACCGCCGGCCGACCCGAACGTGCGATCGCTTGCTAAGGTTCCGCGCGGTCGCAGTCGAAGACCAACCCAAACGCCGAGTTCCCGCCGCCCTGTGCAGCGGGGAACGGGGGACCCAGTGGACCGAAGGTGGTCCGGGGGCGAATCGCCGCTTCGAGCGGCGTAGCGCAGTCTCACGCGCGAGCCCGACAGCTAACCCCGTAGGCGCCGAGACGACCCGAGGGGTTCCGTACCGCCGTGAAGACGCTGAATCGACGTACCGCCGCACCATTGCTCGCCGCCGCGTGCGCGCTCGTCCTGCCCTGCGTCGCCGTCGCGCAGAGCGAGGCGCCGACGAAGACCGGTGGGACCTCGCCCGAGACCGCCATGGCCGCGCAGCCGGCCCCGGCCCCGGCGCCTGCCGCCGCACCCTCCGCCGTCCGCACGCTCAAGCCGGGTGCCCGCGGACGCCGCGTCCGCTCGCTGCAGCGCCGTCTGCGGACGAAGGTCGACGGCGTGTACGGCCGCACTACCAAGCGCGCCGTGATGCGCTTCCAGCGCCGTAAGGGCCTCGACGTGGACGGGATCGCCGGCCCGGCGACCCTGCGTGCCCTCGGCCTCGTGCCCAAGTCCTCCTCCAAGGCGCCGGTGCAGTCGTCCAACCCGCCCGCGAAGGTCACGCTCCCCGACACGATTCCGCCGAAGGCCGCGGCCGTGCTCGAGCAGATCGCCGACTGCGAGTCCGGTGGCGTCCCGACCGCCGTGTCGCCCGGCGGCACCTACCGCGGCAAGTATCAGTTCCACGTGGACACGTGGGCCGCTGTGGGCGGCTCCGGCGACCCCGCCGCGGCGCCCGAGCGCGAGCAGGACAAGCGCGCCTACGTGCTCTACGACCGCCAGGGCGTCGACCCGTGGCCGGTCTGCGGCCGCAAAGCGACCGCCGAGAAGGACTAGCCGGGCGGCAGTCGCAGCCGGATCGCGCCACGCGCGGTCCGGGGGTCGACCACCTGCCCACCCTGCGTGACCTGCAGCCCCCCGCGGTCCGCCATCCCCCGGGCCACCTCGCGTACCGGCTCCATCAGGTCGGGGAAGCCGTCGCCGCCCGCGAGGGCACGCGCCGCCTGTGACGGGCAGATGGTCTTCCCGGTCTCCGCGCTGTCGCGCTCGCCGAGCAACGCGAGGATCGTGTCCTCGATCTGCCGCGCGGAGGGCGCCCCGGTCACGACCAGCGCAACCGGGTCGGCCGGTCGCGCATGCGCAGCACCCGGGCCGGCACGCCGCCGGCGACCGCGTTGTCCGGCACGTCGCGCGTGACCACGCTGTTGGTGCCCACGACCGCGTTGTCGCCCACGGTGACGCCTCGCAGGAAGCAGGCGCCGTACCCGATCCAGACGTTGTGGCCGATGCGCACGTCCCGCATGTAGATCCCCTGGGCCCGGATCGGCGCCTCCACGTCGACGACGCCGTGGTCGAAATCGATGAACATCGTCCGGTCGGCGACGATGCACTCGCGGCCGATCGAGACGTGCTGGTAGCAGCTGATCGTGCACTCCTGGCCGAGGACGGTCTTGGCGCCGATGCGGACCTCGCCCTCGTGCGCGCGCACCTTCGTCCCGTGTCCCAACCAGGACCAGCGGCCGAGGTGGACGACGGCGTTCGGGCCGATCTCGAAGGTCGTCCTCGGGCACACGAACGCGACACCGTCGAGTTGCAGTCGCTCGCGGAACCGCAGCTTCAACCACACCAGCCGCAGGCCCATGGCCAGGTACTGGCGGCGGAACATCCCGTGGGCGCGCGCGAAGCGCAGGAACGTCAGCGGCCCGCCGTGCAGCGGGGGCGGCTCGCCGCGCAGCAGCAGGTCCGGTCCGTCCGTGGGCACGGGAGGGGAGAGGGCGGGATCCACAGGCGCAAGGGTAATCTGCGACGTCCATGTCCGACGCTTCCGTCCCCACCGAGAAGCGGTCGCTGGCCCAGCGGCTGCTCGACGGCGACAAGCGCGCGCTCGCCCGCGCGATCACGCTCGTCGAGAACGACGACCCCGCCGGCTGGGACCTCGTCCGCGAGGTCTACCCGCACACCGGCCGGGCCTCGATCGTCGGCCTGACGGGCGCGCCGGGCGCCGGCAAGTCCACCCTGATCAGCGCGCTCGTCAAGCTCCGGCGCGAGCAGGGCCACGAGGTCGCTGTCCTCTCCATCGACCCGTCGTCGCCCTTCACCAAGGGCGCCCTCCTGGGCGACCGCATCCGGCTCACCGAGCACTTCCTGGACCCGGGCGTCTTCATCCGCTCGATGGCCAACCGCGGCGCCCTCGGCGGGCTGTCGGAGGCGGCGCTTCAGGGCGCGCTGCTGATGGACGCCGCCGGCAAGGACGACGTCCTGCTCGAGACGGTCGGCGTCGGGCAGGCCGAGATCGACGTCATCGACCACGCCGACACCGTCGTGCTCGTCCTCATGCCGGGCTCCGGCGACTCGATCCAGGCGCTGAAGGCCGGTGTCATGGAGATCCCGGACATCATCGTGGTCAACAAGGCCGACCACCCGATGACCGACACCATGGTCCGGGAGATCCGCTCCGTGCTGTCGCTGGGGCCACAGCACGGCTGGCGGGTTCCCATCCTCAAGACCGAGGCCGCGTACGGGAAGGGCGTCGAGGAGCTGCTGGTGCAGCTCGACGCGCACCGGGCATTCATCGAGGAGGAGGGGACGCTCAGCGAGCGCCGCAAGCGCAACCTCCGCAACGAGGTCCTCGCGATCTGCACGTCGCGGATGCGCCGGGCGCTCGAGACGAAGCTCGAGGCCGACCCGACCTTCCAGGCGATGCTCGACCAGGTCGTCGAGCGCAAGCTCGACCCGGCGACCGCCGCGACGCGCGTCCTCGCCGAGATGGACGCCCCGGACGTCCGTCCGGGCGCCTGACCGTCAGATCCTCGCGAGTTCCGGGTCGGCCTCCACGGCCTTCGTCCAGCGGGGTGATCGGGAACCAGCCGGTGCCAGCTTGCGCTGGAGCGAGAACGTGACGATCGCGACGCCGAAGGTCAGCGCGAGGCTGCGAGCCGGGTCGGACCTCAGCTCAACGGGCCGCCGGCCAGGAGCCACACGGACCCGACGGCGGTCAGGCCGACGAGCACGGCCGACGTGCGCGCCGCATGGGGGGCGGCCCAGGCGGCCAGGCCGGCAGCCGCGGGCAGCGCGGCGACCGGCTGCAGAGCGCACGCGACGACGAGCGCGAGGAGCAGCCCGGCGGCGACCTCGACGTCCATCTGCCCGGGCAGCGCGACGGACAGGCGCCGACGCCGCGAGCGCACCAGCAGCGCAGCGGCGACCACGACGAGCGCGAGTACGGGGGCGCGCAAGAGCTCGACGGCGTGGTCGGTGTTCCAGAGGCCCACGAGGTCCGCGCCCGGTGGTCGCGCCGCGTCGGGGATCGGGCCGCCGAAGAGCCGGTCGTTGAGCGCGACGAAGAACACGCCGCTGGTCAGCACGACCTCCAGGGCGGTGAACCCCGCGAGTCCGCGCTGACGGCGGCGCAGCCATCGGGCGAGTGCCGCAGCGACGACCAGTGCGGGAAGCGCCAGCCCGATCGCCAGCCACGGCAGCAGCGCCACGAGGGCGGCGCACCAGAACGTCCAGCGCAGGCGGGGTCGCTCGCGGACACGCAGCGCCAGGACTGCCGCCCCCGTGACCAGCAGCGCCGCCGGGGTGGCCGGCGCGACCGTGGTCGCGCCGACGAGGGCCGGCGGCGAGAGGCCGACGGCGAGCGCCAGCCGGCCCGGCCAGGGGTCCGGCACGAGCCGGCGGCCGAGCTCGGTCGCGCAGACGAACGCCAGCGCGAGGAGCGCCGCAAGGAAGAGCTCGACCCCGACGGCGCCGCCGAGGGCGTAAGCGGGGGCGACGAGCGCCCCGCGCGCGATACCGTGCGGCTCGCGCAGGCGGCCGTTGATGACCGCGCCGGCCGGCGCGAGCGTCCCGGACCGGAACTCGTCGTAGGCGCGCCCCCGGTACTCGTCGCGCAGGTCGACATCGCCGTCGGAGACGATCGACTCCGCGACCAGCAGGACGCGCGCCTCGTCGTCCCCGCGCTGCGCGGCACCGCCCGTGCTCAGTGCGAGGGCGGCTGCGTAGGCGGCCAGCAGGACCAGGAAGAGCCCGACGCGACGGTGCCGGCTCCCCACGGCCGGTGACTCAGGCCTGGGCGGCGGCGTGGGCGCGCGCGAGCTCCACGAGGAGGCGCACGCCGACGCCGTTGCCGCCCTTGCCCGCGTAGGCCTTGCCCGTGTTCCACGCGGTGCCCGCGACGTCGAGGTGCACCCACGGGGTGTCGCCCACGAACCGGGCGAGGAACTCGGCGGCGGTGATCGATCCGGCCTTGCGGTTCTCGACGGCGTTGACGATGTCGCCGTACTGGCCCTTGATCAGGTCGGCGTACTCGCTGTGCAGCGGCAGGCGCCAGACGGGCTCGCCGGCGGCGTCGCCCGCGGCCGTGACGGCGGCGGCCCAGTCGTCGTCGTTGCCCATGAGGCCGGTGTAGGTCGAGCCGAGGGCGGTGACGATCGCGCCGGTCAGCGTGGCGAGGTCGACGAGCCGCTCGGCACCTTCGGCCACCGCGTGGGCGAGGCAGTCTGCGAGGACCAGGCGCCCCTCGGCGTCGGTGTTGTTGATCTCGATGGTCGTGCCGTTCATGGCCCGGACGATGTCGCCGGGCTTCATCGAGCGCCCGGACGGCATGTTCTCGGTGGCTCCGACGACCGCGATGACGTCGACCGGCAGCCGCAGCCGCGCGATCGCCCCCATGGCCTCGACGACCGCCGCGCCGCCGGACATGTCGAACTTCATCTCGTGCATCTTCCCGGCGGGCTTCAGCGAGATGCCGCCGGTGTCGAAGGTGACGGCCTTGCCGACGATGCCGAGCCGCGGGCCCTTGGCGTCCGGATCGGCGTAGCGCATGACGATGAGCTGCGGCTCCTCGTAGCTGCCCTGGGCGACCGCGGCGAACGCTCCCATCCCGCGGCCGACGATCTCCTCACGGCCCTCGACCTCGGCGACGAGACCGCCCAGCTCGGCGGCGAGCTCGCGGGCCCGGTCGGCCAGCTTCACCGGCGTCATGTGGTTGGCCGGCGTGTTCTGCAGGTCGCGGGCGGCGTTCACGGCCCGGGCGACGACGGCGGCGTTGGCCACGGCCTGGCCGCGGTCGTGATGGTCGCTCAGGAGCAGGCGCCCCATCGACGACCCGCCGCCCTCGTCGGAGGACTTGAACGCCGTGTAGCGGTAGAGGCTCATCACGGTGCCCTCGACGAGGCCGGCGACGACGTCGTCGCCCACCTTGTGGGGGATCTCCCAGCACAGGGCCGAGGTGCCGAGCTCCTTCGCGCGGCCGACGACCTTCGCGGCGGCGACCCGTGCGCGCTCGGCCGTCAGGTCGTCGCGGGCGCCGAGCCCGACGAGGATCCAGCGGGCGCCGGCCTGGTGGGTGACCGCGAGGTGGTTGCGCGTGGTCTTCGCCTCTCCGGCCTCGATGAGCGCGGTGAGCTCGCCGCCCTCGAGGTCGTGCGGGACGCCCTCGCCCTCGAGCAGCCCGATGACAATCGTGTCGGCGCCGGTGTCGAGCGGGGCGGACGTGGTGGCGGTGATCTCCATAGGGGAGCAACCTACCCCGATGCCAGCGCGTACCATCATCGACCTATGCCCAAGACCGTCATCCTCGGCACCGCCCGCACGCCCATCGGCAAGATGGGCGGGGGCCTGTCCACCCTCGGCGCACCGGACCTCGGCGCCGTAGCCATCTCCGCCGCCCTCGAGCGCGCGGACGTCGCGCCCGAGCAGGTCGATCACGTCGTGATGGGCCAGGTCCTGCAGGCCGGACAGGGGCAGATCCCCTCGCGTCAGGCGCAGATCAAGGCCGGGATCCCGAAGGAGGTCTCCTCGGAGACCATCAACAAGGTCTGCGCGTCGAGCGTGCGCGCGGCCGTGATCCTCGACCAGGCCATCCGCGGCGGCGACGTCACGGTCGGCGTCGGCGGCGGCCAGGAGTCGATGTCGCAGGCGCCGTACCTCCTGCCGAACGCGCGCTTCGGCTATCGCATGGGTGACGCGAAGACGCTCGACGCGATGGTCCACGACGGGCTCACCAACCCGTTCAGCGGCAAGCAGATGTTCGTCGAGGCGACCGAGGTCGGCGACGAGATGGAGATCAGCCGCCCCGACCTCGACCGCTGGGCGCTGCGCTCCCACGAGCGCGCGCTTGCCGCGATCGACGAGGGGATCATGTCCGACGAGATCGCCCCGGTCACGGTGAAGGGACGGAAAGGCGACACGATCGTCGACACCGACGAGGCGCCGCGCCGCGGCTCCACGCTCGAGTCGCTCGCGGGCCTGCCGGGCCTGGTGTCCAAGGAGGGCTCGCACACGGCCGGCAACTCCCCGGGCGTCAACGACGGCGCCGGTGCGATCGTCTTCGCGTCCGACGAGTGGGCGGCCGAGAACGGCAAGGAGGTCCTCGCCGAGATCGTCGCGCACGCGCAGTCGGCCAACGACTTCCACATCCTCGGCACCACGCCGGCCACCGCCGCGATGAAGGCGCTGGAGAAGGCCGGTCTGCAGCCCTCGGACATCGATCTCTGGGAGATCAACGAGGCGTTCGCCTCCGTGACCCTGCACTCGATGCGGATGCTGAACCTCGACGAGGAGCGCGTGAACGTCCACGGCGGCGCCGTCGCCCTCGGGCACCCGATCGGCGCCTCGGGCGCGCGCATCATCGGCGCGCTCGTCCACGAGCTCCGCCGGCGCGGCGGCGGACTGGGCTGCGCGGCGATCTGCTCCGGCGGTGGCCAGGGCGACGCGATCATCATCCGGGTGCACGGCGCCTAGGCGCAGCCATCGGCATGGCCGGAGCGGCGTTCTTCGACCTCGACAGGACGCTCATGGCCGGGTCGTCCGGGCTCTTCTGGGCCCGGGCGGCCTACGAGACCGGCGTCATCGGGCGCCGGCAGCTCGCCTCCGACGGGTGGGCCAACGTGAAGTTCCGCCTCAACGGGTCCACCGACGCGGCGACGGACGAGATCCGCGCCCGCGTCTGCCGGATGATCGAGGGACACCACGAGCGGGAGTTCGCGAGGCTCGCCCCGCGCGTTCTCGCCGGAGTGCTGCCACGGATCTACCCGCAGATGCTCGAGGTCGCCTACGCGCACCAGGACGCCGGCCGCAAGGTCTACATCGCGACCGCGGCCTCCCAGGGGCTCGCGGGACTGCTCGCCGACGTCCTCGCCTTCGACGGTGGCCTGGGCTCGCGGTACGAGGTGGATGCGGACGGCTTCTACACCGGTCGCGAGGACGGCCCGTTCTCCTATCGCGAGGGGAAGGCGGAGCGCGTGCGGGAGCTCGCACAGGCGCAGGGCCTCTCGCTGTCGGACTCCTACGCCTACAGCGACTCGGAGTCCGACCTGCCGCTGCTGCGCGCGGTCGGCCACCCGGTCGCGGTGAACCCGGACGTCCCTCTTGCGCGACTGGCCGCCCAGGAGGGCTGGGAGATCCTGCGGTTCGAGCAGCTCGGGCGCAGGCTCAAGGCCGCAGGTGCCTTCGGAGCGATGGCGCTCGTGGGCACCGCCGGGGCCTCCGCGGCGCGGGCGGGTCGGCGCCCGCCGGCGTAGCCCGTCTGCACAGGACCCGCACAACTTCCGGACCCGGCGCCCACGGCGGGCGCCTAGCATCGCCTTCGATGAGCGGCACGACGATCGTGGTGGTGGAGGACGAGGCGCAGATCGCCGAGGCGGTCGCTGCCCGGCTGCGCGCCGAGGGCCACCGCGTGGAGGTCGCCGGGACCGGGCCCGACGGCGTGGCGCTGTGCAGCGCGCTCACCCCCGACCTCGTGATCCTCGACTGGATGCTCCCCGGGTTCGACGGCATCGAGGCGTGCCGGCGCATCCAGTCCGAGCGTCCGGTCGCGGTCCTCTTCCTGACGGCGCGCGACGCGGAGGCCGACGTCCTGGTCGGTCTCGGGATCGGGGCCGACGACTACCTCACCAAGCCGTTCAGCATGCGCGAGCTCGTGGCACGGGTGACAGCGATCCTGCGTCGCAGTGCGCGCGCAGCGGCCGCGGCGCCGGAAGCGGCGACCGCGGCCGTGCGGCTGGGCCGCGTGACGCTCGACCTGGACGGCCGCCGCGTCCTGCGCGACGACGAGGAGATCCAGCTGACGCCGACGGAGTTCGACCTCCTCGCCACGCTCGCGCGCCGACCGTCCCGCGCGTTCTCGCGCGAGGAGCTGCTCGCGGAGGTCTGGGACTGGCGCGACGCCGACGGGTCCACCCGGACGGTCGACTCGCACGTCGCCGGGCTGCGCCGCAAGGTGGGCGCGGGCATCGTCCGCACCATCCAGCGGCACGGTTACGCGCTGGGGGAGGGCACGTGACGCCGCTGGCCCGCGTCCCGTCCCTGAAGCTGAAGCTCGGGCTGGTCATCGTCCTGGCGATCGTGGTGACGCTGGTCACCATGCTCGTCGCGGCCGAGCTCGGTCTGCGGCTGCGCTGGGGGGCGCTCGTCGCCCTGCTCCTCTCCCTGGCGTCGGTCCAGCTCGTCGCGCGCGGCATGACCTCGCCGTTGCGGGCGATGGCCCGCGCCGCGGAGGCGATGGCGCGCGGGGAGCACGGCCAGCGGGTGCCCGAGACCTCGCGCGACGAGGTCGGGCAGCTCGCCGCCGCGTTCAACGTCATGGCCGCCGAGCTCGAGACGCTCGACCGCGCCCGCCGTGACCTGGTCGCCGACGCCGCCCACGAGCTGCGCACCCCGATCAGCGCCCTGCGCGCCTCCCTGGAGAACGCGGTGGACGGCGTCCAGGCCCCGGACCTCCCGGCCCTGCTGGCGCAGGTCGAGCGGCTCGGTCGCCTCGCGGACCAGCTCCTGGACCTGTCGTCGCTGGAGGCCGGCGCCACGGGGTTGCTGGTCGCCGACGTCGCGGTCGCCGACCTGCTCGCCGGGCGCGACGTCGTCGTCCAGGCCCCGGCCGGCCTGCGGCTCCGCGGCGACCGTGACCGGCTCGCGCAGGTCCTAGACAACCTCCTGGAGAACGCAGGCCGCCATGCCCCGGGTGCGCCCGTGACCGTGCGCGCCTGCGCCGCGGGCACGGGTGTGCGCCTGGAGGTCGAGGACCGCGGTCCCGGCCTGCCGCCCGGCGACGCCGAGCGCCTCTTCGACCGCTTCGCCCGCGCCGACCGCTCGCGCACGGTCCCCGGGTCCGGTCTCGGCCTCGCGATCGCCCGGTCCATCGTCGAGCTGCACGGGGGAGCGCTGCGCGCCGAGCCCGTCGTCCCCCACGGGTGCCGCATGGTGCTCGACCTGCCCGGCGTGCCGTAGCTCCGGCACCGCGCCGTCCTCGTCCCCTCGTCCACGTCCCCGATCCCGGGAGGTCTTCCCATGTCCAGATCCACCCTCGGCTGCGTGCTCGCGGCCGGCTTGCTCGCCGCCGCCTGTGTCTCCCAGCAGCGCGTCGGCCTCGCCCTCACGATCGTGCTGCTCCTCGTGCTCACCGCCGCGCTGCAGGCGAGCGAGCAGCCCTCCTGGGGCTTCGCCGCGATCGCGGCGGGGCTCGCGCTCCAGCCCGCGCTGCGCGACGCCGGCTGGGTCGTCGCGGCGACCGTCCCCGGCTGTGTCCTGGCGTGCGCGACCGTCGCGCGGCGCCCGGGCGACTGGGCGGGCGTACGCGGCGTGCTCGCGACGCCGTGGCACTGGCTGCGAGGCACCGCGCTCGCCGGCCGGGCGGTCCGGGCGATGCTCCCCGAGACGCCCGCCTCGCACCTGGGGCCGGTCCTGCGCGGCGTCCTTCTCGCGGTGCTCCTGCTGGCGACGTTCGGGGGGCTGCTCACCGCCGCCGACAGCGCGTTCGCGGAGCTCGTCGAGGGGGCGTTCACCGTCGACGTCCGGACCGACGAACTGGTGGCGCGGCTGGTGCTCGGACTGGTCGCCACCGGCACGGCAGGCGCCGTGGTCCATGCGGCCGGGCTCCGGCCGGTCCACGGTCCGCCCCGCGAGCCCCGCGCTCCCGGGGCGACCGAGCTGCGGATCGCCCTTGGGTCGCTCACGTTCCTCTTCGCGGGCTTCGTGGCGGTCCAGCTGCGGGTGCTGTTCGGCGGTGCGGGGTACGTCCAGGAGACCACCGGCCTGGGCTACGGCGACTACGCGCGCCAGGGCTTCGTGCAGCTGCTGCTCACCGCAGCGCTGACCCTCGCGGTGGTCGGCCTCGCCGCGCGCCGACGGGACCCCGTCGTCCGTGCGCTCCTGGGACTCGTCTGCGCGCTGGTCCTCGTGATGCTCGTCAGCGCCCACCACCGGCTCGATCTCGTCGAGGACGCGTACGGCTTCTCACGCGTGCGCTACGGCGGTCACGCGGTCGTGCTGTGGCTCGGCGGGGTGTTCCTCCTCGTACTCGCGGCCGGAGCGCACGTCGGTATCCGTCGGCTCGCCCCGCGGGCGGTCCTCGGGCTCACCCTCGCCGGGACACTCGTGTTCTCGCTCTCCAACCCCGACGGGCGGATCGCCGACCGGGCCGCGGACCGGGCGCTGGGCGGGGGAGACGTCGACCTGGCCTACCTCGGCGGGCTGAGCGCCGACGCACTGACCGCCGCCCGGCGCCTTCCGCCCGGGCAGCGCGCCCGGGTGGTCGCGCGGCTCGAGGACCGGCTGCGCCGGGTGGACGGCGTGGCCGGCTGGAACCTTGCCCGGGCCCGGGCCCGGGCGCGATGAGGCGCGCCCTCCTCGCCGGGATCGTCCTCGGCGTCCTCAGTCGCGTCGACGAGACCGCCGCAACGGCACTGCCGGTGAGCGACAACGCCACCTGGGTCCTCGCCGCGGTGCTCGCGGGGGTGCTCGTGGCGCGGTGGCCCGCGCTCGCCGGGGTCTTCGTGCTCACCGCCGCGAACCTCGCCTACTACGCGTGGATCGCGATGACGGAGCCGGGCGTCCCCCCGGCCGACGTGGCCGGGTCGCCGTGGCACTGGCTCGGACTCGGCGTGTTCACCGGCGGCGTCTTCGGCACCGTCGGGGCGATTGTGCGCCGCGGACCCGCCGGTGTCCGCGCGGCGGCGCTCGGCTCCCGCTCTCGGCGGTGGCACTCGATCGGCTCGGGCTGCTCGAAGCGCTCATGCCCTGACGCTGTCCTATCCTGCGGCGCGTGCCGCTGCACATCGACCCGATCGCCGAAGCCCGCCGCCACTGGGAGGATCGCTGGGGCGCGCGCTCCGGTCAGGCCATGGCGGCGATCACCTCGATCGTCCGCGCGCAGCAGCTGCTCCTGGCCCGCTACGACGAGCTGCTCAGGCCGTTCGGCATCACGTTCGCGCGCTACGAGGCGCTGATGCTCCTGCTCTTCACGCGGACCGGTGAGCTGCCGGTCGGCAAGATCGGCGAACGGCTGCAGGTGCACCGCAGCTCGGTCACCAACGCCGTCGACAAGCTCGTCGTGGACGGGCTGGTCGAGCGGGTCCCGCACCCGACCGACGGCCGCGCGACGCTCATCCGCATCACCGACGCGGGCCGGGACGTCGGCACCCGCGCGACGGAGGTCCTCAACGCGGAGGACTTCGCGGTCGGCGCCCTGTCGGTCGAGGACCGGGAGGCGCTGACGCGCGTCCTCACGACGTTGCGCGCCGACGCCGGCGACTTCACGCCCTAGGCGGACCTCCACCCATCCGCTACCATGGGCACCTCGAGATAGGAGGACTTCCACCTATATCGACGTCCGTCCGTCCGAACCTGCGAGCCGAGATCCCCATGGCGACTCCCACCAGCACCCCGACAACCCTCGACGAGTGGAAGGCCGCCTACGGCCTCGCCGGCGAGCGCGACGTCCCGTTCACGACGCTGAGCGCGGAGCCGATCAAGCCGCTGTACACCGCCGAGGACCGCGCCGGGAAGGACGACGCCCAGGAGATCGGGCTGCCGGGCCAGTACCCGTACACCCGCGGCGTCTACCCGTCGATGTACCGCACCCGCCTGTGGACGATGCGGCAGTTCGCGGGCTTCGGCACGGCGGAGGAGACCAACGAGCGCTTCCGCTACCTGCTCGACCATGGGCAGACCGGCCTGTCGACCGCCTTCGACATGCCGTCGCTCATGGGCCACGACTCCGACTCGCCGCTCTCCCTCGGCGAGGTCGGCCGCGAGGGTGTCGCGATCGACACCGTCGACGACATGCAGACGCTGTTCCAGGGCATCGACCTCGGCGAGGTCAGCGTCTCGATGACGATCAACGCCCCCGCAGCGATCATGCTCGCGTACTTCATCGTCGCGGCCGAGCGGCAGCCGGGCGGCGCGATCACGCCGGACAAGCTGAACGGCACGATCCAGGCGGACATCCTCAAGGAGTACATCGCCCAGAAGGAGTGGTGCTTCCCGATCGACCCGGCGATGCGTCTCCTCGGCGACATGATCGAGTACTCCACGACGAACATGCCGCGCTGGAACTCGGTCTCGGTGTCCGGGTACCACATCCGCGAGGCCGGCTCCACGGCCGCGCAGGAGCTCGCCTTCACGCTCAAGGACGGACTCACGTACGTCGAGCAGGCCATCGACCGCGGCCTCGACGTCGACGACTTCGCCCCGCGCCTGAGCTTCTTCTTCAACGCGCAGATCGACTTCTTCGAGGAGATCGCCAAGTACCGCGCGGCCCGCCGTATCTGGGCACGCGAGCTCAAGGAGACCTACGGGGCGAAGAACCCGAAGTCGTGGCTGATGCGGTTTCACACGCAGACCGCCGGGGTGTCGCTGACCGCGCAGCAGCCGTTCAACAACATCACCCGGACCGCAATCGAGGCCCTGGCCGGCGTGCTCGGCGGGACCCAGTCGCTGCACACCAACTCCCACGACGAGGCGCTCGCCCTGCCGACCGAGGAGGCCGTGCGGATCGCGCTGCGCACGCAGCAGATCATCGCCCACGAGACCGGGGTCGCGAACACGATCGACCCGCTCGGCGGCAGCTACTTCGTCGAGTCGCTGACGGATCGCATCGAGGAGCAGGCCTACGAGTACTTCGCCAAGATCGACGAGCTCGGGGGCATGGTCGACGCGGTCAAGCAGAACTACCCGCAGCGCGAGATCGCCGACGCCAGCTTCGAGCTGCAGTGCGAGATCGAGGCCCACAGGCGGATCGTCGTCGGCGTCAACGCCTACACCGAAGGGGACGACGGCGAGATGCCGATCCTGAAGGTCGACCCGCTGCTCGAGCGCAAGCAGATCGACCGGCTCCAGGGAGTCCGGGCGCGCCGGGATTCCCAGGAAGTGGAGCGATCGCTGATCCGACTCAAGGAGGGCGCCGCAGTGGACGATGTCAACCTGATGCCGCTGCTCGTCGACGCGGCCAGGGTCCACGCGACGGAGGGCGAGCTCATCGACGCCCTCCAGGACGTGTTCGGCAAGTACACCGAAGCCCCCGTCTTCTAAGCCACTGCTGGAGCCACATCACATGCGCAAGCTCGTCACCTCCGCCGTCGTCCTGGCGACCGCCGCCGGCGTCGCCGCCGTCCCGGCCCTCGCAGCGACCAAGACCGTCAAGGCCACGTCGTCGGACCGCTGGTCGCCGTCGTCGCTGAAGGTCAAGAAGGGCGACACCGTCCGCTTCACCTGGAACACCTCGGCGCCGCACAACGTGCGCAAGACCTCCGGCGCGGGCAGGTCGCTGAAGACCGGGATCTCCAAGAAGGGCAGCGGCTCGTTCAGGGTCCCGGCCAAGGGCACCTACAAGTTCGTCTGCGACGTCCATCCGGCCACGATGAAGATCACGGTGCGCGCCTCGTAGGAGCTCAGGCCGCGTCCGCGTCGCGCCTGCGACGCGGACCGGACAACCCGCCGACCTCGAGTGCCGCGACGTTCAGCGCCTGCGGCAGGTCCAGGGCCGCAGGAAGGGCGCTCGGGTCGAGGTAGACGCTGAACGTCACCTGGTCGCGCACGGTGAAGATCCCGATCGACAGGGCGTGCCCGTCGGTGATCGGGATCACCGGTGCGGCCTCGAGCAGCTCCGCCCCCAGCAGGTAGACGGGGAGCCGGGGCCCGGGGACGTTGGAGATCGTCAGGTTGTACATCCGCGGGCTCGCCGCCAGCCTCGCGGCCGCGTCCTTCAGCGGATCGGGCAGCACGCCGATGGCGCCCATCAGCGCCTCGCCGCCCCCCGCGCGTCCCTCGTCCTTGAACCGCACGGTCTCAGCGTGGATCGCCGCCAGGCGCTCGGCGGGCCGGTGCAGCTGCACCGGCAGGTCGACGAACACGAACGAGATGCGGTTGCCGAGGTCTGCGGCCTGCTCCGGCGCACGGGTGCTCACCGGGACCATGACCTTCAGGGCGCTGGGGACGCGGTCCGACCGCATGGACAGCTCCCGCAGCGCTCCGCTGACGATGCACAGCGCGACGTCGTTGAGGGTGACGCCGTGACGCGCCTTGACGTCCAGGAGGGGCGCGATCGGGGTCGTGTGGTGGACGAGCGCCCGCCGGGCGGTGATCGGACGGTTGACGTAGGAGGACGGCGCGGGCTTCAGGACGTCCTCGCCGACCGACAGAGCGGCCCGCCGCAGCGTGTCGGCGAGGCGCACCCCGGAGCGCACGCCGTAGCCGCCCCCGCCCACCCGACGGCCCATCCGCGCGAGGCCCCCGGCGGCCCGCAGGGACTCCCGCCCGCCATCGGCCAGCGCCTCGAGCGCCAGGCGCGTCGGGCCCGGGGCGGCACGGGCCGTCCACTCGTCGGGGTCGCCGTGGTCGGCGTCGTCGCTGACGTCGAGCAGCAGCAGCGCGAGCTCGACCGCGCTCTTGCCGTCGACCATGGCGTGGTGGATCTTCATCACGAGACCGATGGTCCCGTCCTCGAGCTGCGGCGCGAGCTCGATGCGCCACAGCGCCCGGGTCCGGTCCAGCGGGGTCGACAGGCACTCGTCGACGAGCTCGTCGAACCGCGCCAGCGTCAGCCGCTCGTCGTCGGCCGACATCGCGGAGACATGCGCGGTGATGTCGAAGCGCTCGTCGTCGACCCAGACCGGCTCCCCGAAGCCGGCCGGGGGGAAGGCGACCCGCTGCCGGAAGCGCTCCGCGTAGCGCAGCCGCGCGGAGACCGACGCCCGGAGCGCCTCGACGGTGACGGGCCGGCCGTCCGGGCGCGGGGCGAACCGGCCCTTCCAGGCCACGTGCATGTGCGCGCTCGCCGTCTCGACGCGGAAGAAGGAGGCATCGAGCGAGGAGAGGCGTGAGCGTGACATCGGAGACGTCATGCTCGGCCCCGCACCGTCGGTGCGCCACTGACCGGTGGTCCAAGACGCGGGGCGGGCGCTCGGCCCCGGCGTCGATCGGCGCGACATCCGACCGACCCGGCCCGCGTCGTCCGCCCAGGCCGCTCGGCGACCAGTAACACGCGCGCGCGCGCCCAGCCGTCACGTGGGCGTCCACCCGACTAGACTGCGGCGGGCGTCGTCCCGCCCGCCGAGGAGCCCCAGCATGACCGCCAGCACCGTCCAGAGGAAGATCCGCGTCGTCGTAGCCAAGCCGGGACTCGACGGGCACGACCGCGGCGCCAAGATCATCGCCCGGGCGCTGCGGGACGCCGGCATGGAGGTCATCTACACCGGCCTCCACCAGACGCCGGAGCAGATCGTCGAGACGGTCATCCAGGAGGACGCCGACGCGGTCGGACTCTCGATCCTGTCGGGCGCGCACATGACGCTGGTGCCGCGCATCGTCGAGCTGCTCAAGGCGCAGGGCATCGACGACGTGCTGGTCACGGTCGGGGGGACCATCCCGGCCGACGACATCCCCGAGCTGAAGAAGCTCGGCGTGTCGGAGGTGTTCACCCCCGGCGCTCCCACGAGCGCCATCATCGATTTCATCCAGGGCGCCGTGAAGGACCGGGAATAGCCGGCCCGTCACGACGCCACATTGCGGCGGTATGTCATGCCGTCGCGCCCCGATTGACTCGTCAGTCAATCGCGCAGGTACACTCCCGAACGTTCGTTTCCCCCCGAGGAGGCCGCAGTGAAGATCGCCGTCCTGGTCAAAGAGGTACCGGACGCCGCTGTCCAGAAGCGTGTCGACCCCAGCACGGGTCGCATGGATCGCAGTGGTGAGAAGAACCTCAACCCGTACGACACACACGCCATCGAGGCCGCGATGCAGATCAAGGAAGGCGGCGTCGCCGTCGACGAGATCATCGCCGTCACGATGGGTCCGGACTCAGCCGTCCGTGCCCTGCACAAGGCCGTGTCCCTGGGTGCCGACCGCTCCGTGCACCTGAGCGACCCCGCGGTCGCCGGGTCCGACGTGGCCGCCACCGGCTACGCGCTCGCGCAGACGCTCAAGCGTGAGAACCCCGACCTCGTCCTCCTCGGTCAGCAGTCCGACGACGGCGAGTGCTACACGATCGGTGCCGTCGTGGCCGAGCACCTCGGTGCTCCGTCCCTGACGCAGGTCATCAAGCTCGACGTCAACGGGGAGACGCTCGTCTGCGAGCGTCAGGCCGAGTACGGCTACGACACCGTCGAGATCCAGCTCCCGGCCGTCATCTCGGTCGGCGACGCCATCAACGAGCCGCGCTACCCGTCGCTGAAGGCGATCATGGGCGCGAAGAAGAAGCCCCTCGACACGGTGACCACCGGCGACGTCGACATCGACGCCTCCAAGGTCGGCGCGGACAACTCCGCCGCCCAGTGGACTTCCGCCAAGGCCCCGCCCGCGAAGGCCGCCGGCGAGATCATCGAGGACGAGGACACCGCCGAGACGGTCGAGAAGATCGTCGCCTGGCTCGACGAGCGCAAGCTCATCTAAGGAGACATCACCATGGCGAACATCCTGGTCTACGCGCTCCACTACGAAGGCGCGATCAACAAGAACTCCCTCGGTGCGGTCTCCGAGGCGTCCAAGCTCGCCGGCGAGCTCGGCGGCGAGGCCCACGCGATCCTCATCGGCGACGGTGCCGGCGACGTCGCGGCACAGCTCGGCGCGTACGGGGCGAAGAAGGTCTTCGTGGCCGACGCCCCGGCCGGCCTGGCCGGCCCGGCCATCGACGCGATGGCCGCGGTCATCGGCAACGGCGGCTACAAGTACGTCCTCTTCGGCGGCGGCCTGCTCGGCTTCGAGATCGGTGCCGGCCTGGCCGCGCGCCTCGGCGCCGGCGTCGCGATGGAGGTCACCGCGGTGACCGTCCAGGGCTCAGAGCTCGTCGCGGAGCGCCCGATCCTGGGTGACTCCTCGATCTCCGAGATCAAGTTCCGCTCCGAGGTGGGCATCATCATCGGGCGTCTCAACGCGTTCGAGCTCAAGGAGACCGGCGGCGAGGCCGCCGTCGAGAACGTCGCGGTCGAGCTGTCGACGCAGGCCGGCAAGGCCACCCTGCGCACCCGCGGCGAGCAGCGTGGCGCCGACGTCGACATCGAGGGCGCCAACGTCCTCATCGCCGGCGGTCGCGGCCTGGGCAAGGCGGAGGGCTTCGAGCTCTGCGACCAGCTCGCTGCCGCGTTCGGTGGCAACTCGGCCGTCGCCGCGACCCGCGCGGTCGTCGACGCCGGCTGGTACCCCTACGCCGCGCAGATCGGCCAGACGGGCAAGACCGTCGCGCCGAAGCTGTACCTGGCCGCCGGCATCTCCGGCGCGATCCAGCACAAGGTCGGCATGCAGGCCTCGGAGAACATCGTCGCGATCAACAAGGACGCGAACGCCCCGATCTTCGAGTTCAGCGACCTCGGCATCGTCGGGGATCTCAACAAGATCCTCCCGAAGCTGACCGAGGCCATCAAGGCGAAGAAGGGCTAGGACCACCATGGCCGCCACCACGAAGAACGGGAGCGCCGTCCCCGCGGCCTACCCGCCGCCGGTGAACACGCAGGACGAGTTCATCAAGCGGGAGGTCGACCCCGAGGACGAGATCATCGAGGTCGGCGTCGCCATCGTCGGTGGCGGCACGGCCGGTCTCGCGACCGCCAACCGGCTCCTGCAGCTCCTGCACGAGGACGCCGAGAACGGCGGCGACGTGATGGAGCGCCTGGGCGAGGTCCCGGTCGCGATCGTCGAGAAGGCGAAGACCTGCGGCGGGCACAACCTGTCCGGCGCGGTCGTCCGCCCGGGCCCGCTCGAGGAGCTCTTTCCCGACCTGTCCCGGGAGGACTGGCGCAAGGAGGGCTTCGCCTACGGCGAGGTCCACAAGGAGGCGGTCTACATGACGCCGACCTCCAAGATGTCGCTGCGGATCCCGACCCCGCCGCCGTTCAAGAACCACGGCAACGAGGTCATCTCCGTCGCGGCGCTCGCCCGCTACCAGGCCCGCCAGGCCGAGGAGGCCGGCGCCTACATCCTCACCGAGACCGCTGCGTCACAGCTCCTCGTCGAGGATGGCCGCGTCCGCGGTGTCCGCTCCGGCGACAAGGGGCGCGGCAAGGAGGGGCAGGAGCTCGGCAACTTCGAGCCCGGCACCGACATCGTCGCCCAGCACACGGTCCTCGCCGAGGGCTGCTGGGGCCACCTGACCGGTGCGGCGATCCGCGAGTTCGACCTCGGGGACAACCGCGAGCCCCAGACCTGGGAGCTCGGGGTCAAGGAGGTCTGGAAGGTCGCCAAGCCGCTGGATCGACTGATCCACACGATCGGCCCGTGGCCGGTCAGCACCTCGGCCAAGTACGGGCAGGTGGGCGGCACGTGGATCTACCCGATGAAGGACGAGAAGACCGGGGACGACCTGGTCTCGATCGGCTTCGTCATCGACCTCGACTACGCGGACGCCACCACGTCCGCCCACGACCTGCTGCAGACGTTCAAGCTGCACCCGCTGGTCAAGGGGATCCTCGAGGGCGGCGAGCGTATCTCGTGGGGTGCCAAGGCGCTCCCGGGCGGCGGCTACTGGTCGATGCCCAAGCTGACGATGCCCGGCGCGCTCCTCGTGGGCGACTCCGCGGGCATGGTCGACACGGTGGCGCTCAAGGGCGTCCACCACTGCATCAAGTCGGGCATCCTCGCCGCCGAGGCGATCTTCGCGTCGCTCAAGCGGGGCGAGTCGTCGCTGGAGTCCTACGAGCAGGCCGTCGAGGACTCGCTGATCGGCAAGGAGCTCTACGAGGTCCGCAACACGCGGCAGCCGTTCTCCAAGGGCTTCTTCATCGGCGGCCCGCTGGTCAACATCATGATCGCCACCAAGGGCAAGATCCCGATCCGCCTGCCGTGGCACCGCCAGGACCAGAAGGCGATGTTCATCGGCAAGACGTCGAAGAAGTATCCGAAGCCCGACAACAAGTACACGTTCGACAAGCTGTCGTCCGTCTACATCACCGGCAACGCGACCCGCGACGATGCGCCGAACCACATCCGCGTGCAGAAGCACGTCCCGCGGGAGATCGCGGAGACGTGGAAGTGGATGTGCCCGGCCGGGGTGTACGAGATCCCGGACGACGCACCCGAGACGGGGAACGTCGACGTCGTCGTGAACTACACGAACTGCGTGCAGTGTGGCGCGATCACGGCCAAGGGCGGCCGCCTCACCACCCCCGAGGGTGGCGACGGCCCGCTGTACACGAACACCTGACCCGGCGGTCCTGAAACTCGAGACCGGTCGGACCGCGAGGGGCGCAACAACGGCGCCCCTCGCCTGTTGTCAGGGATGCATGCCGTTCCGATCCCGTCACCTGCTTCCGGCCGCCGCCGCGGCCCTGTGCTTCGTGCCGGCGACGCCGGCGACCGCCGCCTCCACGTCCGCGACGCCGAAGCCCACGCTCGGCGCGAAGCTGGCCACCTGCGTCGTCGGGGACGACGCCTCCGGCGGGCGGGCCGTCTTCCAGGGCGCGATGCCCGCGATCCGCGGCGCGCGCCGCCTCGCCATGCGGTTCGAGCTCGAGCGGCGGTCCGGGGACGACGACGAGTGGCGGCGGGTCCCCGCTCCGACGTTCGGGGAGTGGGAGCGCTCGCGCGCGGGCGTGTCCGGGTTCGTCTACAGCAAGCGCGTCGAGGGGCTGACGGCCCCGGCGCAGTACCGCGCCGTCGTGCGCTTCCGCTGGATGGACGCGAAGGGCCGCAGGGTGCGCCGGGCGGTGCGCTCGACGCCGGCCTGCACGCAGCCCGACCCGCGGCCCAACCTCACGCTCCTGCGGCTGCGTACGGCGGTCGCCGACACCGGCCCGGTGGTCGAGGTCACCGTCCGCAACACGGGCCGGGCGGACACGCTCGCACCTGCCGTCGTCGCGCTGCGGGCCGCCGGGCTCGACCAGCCGCCGCAGACCGTCCCGCCACTGGGCCCGGGCGTCACCGCCGTCGTGACCTTCCCGCTCCCGGCGTGCCCGCCCGGGGGTAGGCACGAGGTCTCCGTGGATCCGGCAGACGGCATCGACGAGGCGGTCGAGACGGACAACGCACGGTCCGCCCCCTGCGGCTGATCGCCCGTTGGACACGTTCTCTACACTCGGAAGTGAGATGAAGACCGCCATTCACCCCGAGTACATCGAGTCCCACGTCCGCTGCACGTGCGGCAACGAGTTCACGACACGCTCCACCGCGCCCGAGATCAGCATCGAGATCTGCTCCAACTGCCACCCGTTCTACACGGGCAAGCAGAAGCTGGTCGACACCGGTGGCCGCGTCGAGCGCTTCAAGCGCCGTGCCGCCAAGCGTGCCGCCGACCAGCGCGTCGAGCAGGCCGAGGCCGCGGCCGCGCAGCCCGCCGAGGCCGCCGCGCCGACCACGGCCTCTGCGCCGCCCGAGTCCGCCGAGGCCGCCGAGACCGCCGAGGCGTAGCACCCGGCGCCACGGGCGCCGGGCTGTTCGCCGGAGACGGATCTCCGCGTCGCCGCATGAGTGAGGATCTCGCAGCCCGCCGGGACGCCCCCGTGGGCGGTCAGGCCGTGCTCGAGGGCGTGATGATGCGCGGTGTCGCCTCGTGGGCGGTGGCGTATCGCACCCCGGCCGGGACGATCGAGCTCGAGCAGGAGCCGCTCGCCTCCGTGCTGGACCGCCACCGGGTGCTGCGCCTCCCGCTGGTCCGCGGTGTCGTCGCCCTCGTGGAGTCCCTGCGGATCGGCGTCGAGGCGCTGAACCGCAGCGCCGCCGCGCAACTGCCCGAGGAGGAGCAGGCGAGCCTGTCCGGTGCGGCCTGGGTGGGCACGGTCACCGTCGCGCTCTCGCTCGGCGTCGGGCTCTTCTTCCTCCTGCCGGCGACGATCGCCTCGTTCGTGGGGCAGGACGTCCGCAACGGGCTCGTCTTCGTCCTCATCGAGAAGGCGTTCCGGGTCACGATCTTCCTGACGTACCTCGGGCTCGTCTCGCGGTTGAGCCACCTCCAGCGCGTCTTCCAGTACCACGGGGCCGAGCACAAGGTGATCAGCTGCCACGAGGCCGGCCTGCCGCTGACGCCGCAGAACGCGCAGCGCTTCAGCCGCCTGCATCCCCGATGCGGCACGAGCTTCCTGCTGATCGTGATGATCGTCGGGATCTTCGTCTACGCGCCGCTGGGCAAGCTCGACCTGCCCGAGCTGCTGCTCTCGCGGGTCGTGGGGATCCCGCTCGTGGCCGGCCTCGCGTACGAGGTGCTGCGCGCCTTCGCGCGCCACCGCACGCGGCTGTGGGCGCGGGCCCTGATGTGGCCGGGCATGCAGCTGCAGTTGCTCACCACCCGCGAGCCGGACCTCGAGCAGCTCGAGGTCGCGATCGTGGCCCTGGAGGCGGTGCTCGAGCAGGAGGACGACGACGTCGCGCCCGAGGACCTCGTCGGCCTCGAGGTCGTCGCCTGACCGTCCCGTACTACCCTCGAGGGGTGATCGAGCAGCTGGTCGAGCAGATCGAGGCCCGCTTCGCGGACCTCGGAGCGATGATGGTGGACCCCGAGGTGATCGGGGATCGCAACCGCTACGCCGAGACCGGCCGCGAGTACAGCCGGCTCGAGGCCGCCGCGAAGCTCGCCGAGCAGTGGCGGCACGCGACCGACGACGTCGCCGGCGCGCAGGAGCTGCTCGCCGAGAGCGAGGACGACGAGGTCCGCGAGATGCTCGTCGCGGGCCGCGCGCGCATCGAGGAGCTCGAGGAGGAGCTGCGGCTCGCGATGGTCGAACGCGACCCCAACGACGACAAGAACGTCATCGTCGAGATCCAGGGCGGCGCCGGCGGCGAGGAGGCCGGGCTGTGGGCCGGCGACCTCTACCGGATGCTCACGAAGTACGCCGAGCGCCTGAAGTTCACCATCGAGCCGATGGACGCGGGCGACGGCAAGTTCACCTTCGCGGTGAAGGGCGACGGGGCGTTCAGCATCTTCAAGTTCGAGGGCGGTACGCACCGTGTCCAGCGCGTCCCGGCCACCGAGACCCAGGGGCGCATCCACACGTCGACCGCCACGATCGCCGTGCTGCCGGAGGCCGAGGAGGTCGACGTGCAGGTCCACCAGGCCGACCTGCAGATCGACGTGTACCGCTCGGGCGGTCCAGGCGGCCAGTCCGTCAACACGACCGACTCCGCGGTGCGGATCACCCACCGGCCGACCGGCATCGTCGTGGCGATGCAGGACGAGAAGAGCCAGTTGCAGAACCGCGAGAAGGCGATGCGCGTGCTCCGCGCCCGCATCTACGAGGCAGCGCTCGCCGAGCAGCAGGCCGCGTGGTCGGCTGACCGCAAGGCCCAGGTCGGGACGGGCGACCGCGCCGAGAAGATCCGGACCTACAACTACGGCGAGCGCCGGGTCACCGACCACCGCATCAAGCTGACCGTCCACAACATGGACGCGGTGCTCGAGGGCGAGCTCGAGGAGATCACGGGCGCCCTGAGCGCGGACGAGAAGCGCCGCAAGCTCGAGGCGCAGGCGACCGCGTCGTAGCGCCGGTGGCCTTCTCCGGCGTCCCGATTCGCGAGGCCCTCGACGGCGCGCTCGTGGCTTTGCGCGGCAGCGGCTCGGCGACGCCCGAGCTCGACGCGGAGCTGCTGCTGGCCCACGCCCTCGGCGTCGACCGGACGCGCCTGTTCCTCGACCGTGACCGGCCGGTCGAAGGTCCGGCGATCCGCGTCTTCCGGGACCTCGTCCGCCGGCGGACGGTGCTGCGCGAGCCGGTCGCGTACCTGCTCGGCGTCCGGGGGTTCCGCCACCTCGACCTCCACGTGGACCCTCGGGTGCTGATCCCCCGGCCGGAGACCGAGCTGCTGGTCGAGCTCGCCGTGGCCGCGCTGCCGCAGGGCGCGCGGTTGCTCGACGTCGGGACCGGCAGCGGCGCGATCGCGCTGGCGCTGAAGGACGAGCGGCCCGACCTCGAGGTCCACGCCACGGACCTGAGCGCCGACGCACTGGACGTCGCCCGGGCCAACGCGGAACGGCTGGGGCTCGACGTGACCTTCGTGCAAGCCGACCTCCTGACGGCCGGTCCCTGGGACGCCGTGGTCTCCAACCCGCCCTACGTGGCCGACGGCGACCGCGCGACGATGATGCATGACGTCGTCCACCACGAGCCGGGCAGCGCGCTGTTCGCGGGCCAGGACGGGCTCGACGTGATCCGCCGCCTGGTCCCGGCGTGCGCGGCGTCCGGCGTGCCGTGGCTGGCGCTGGAGCACGGGATGGGGCAGGGCGAGGCGGTGGCCGCGATCGCCCTGGACGCGGGATACCCGGTCGTGGCCGGCCACGACGACCTCGCCGGCATCGACCGGGTCGTCGTCGCGCGGGGTCGCCCGCCCGTACCCTCGGGGTGATGGCCCTCACCTCCACCGACGCCCAGACCTTCGAGCGCTGCATGTCCGTGGCGGGCGTGGCCGTCTTCCCGGCCGACACGGTCTACGGGCTCGCCTGCGACCCGGAGGAGAAGGAGGCCGTCCGTCGCTTGTACGGCTTGAAACGGCGCCGCCCGGACAAGCCGGCGGCCGTCATGTTCTTCCAGTCCGAGCTCGCGCTGACCGCGTTGCCCGAGCTCGGGGAGCGCACCCGTGAGGCCGTCCGGCGCCTCACTCCTGGCGGCGTGACGCTGCTGCTGCCCAACCCGGCGCACCGCTTTCCGCTGGCGTGCGGGCCCACGCCGGAGGTCCTGGGGCTGCGGGTCCCGGCGCTGTCGCTCGCCGCCGCCGCGTTGCACGAGGTCCGCTGGCCCGTGCTGCAGTCGAGCGCGAACCTCGCGGGCGGCCCGGACGCCCGGAGCCTCGAGGACATCGATCCCGACCTGCGTGCGGAGGTCGACCTGGTGCTCGACGCCGGGGAGCTGCCCGGGACCGCCTCGACCGTCGTGGATTTGACGACCTACGAGGTCGACGGCCGTCACGCGATCGTGCGCGCCGGGCTCGTGGCGCCCGAACGGGTCGCCAACGCCCTGTCGTAGCCGGGCCCTCGCCGGGCCCAGCTCTCAGTCGTCCCCCGAGACCGATCGCCGCTGCAGCGCGCTGACCAGCCCCGTGCGGATCTCGGCGAACGCCCGCCCGACCTCGAAGCGGGTGACGCCGCCACACGCCGTCCGCGGGTGCTTGACGAGGTCCAGGGTCCTGGTGGTCTGGCTCAGGACGGCAAGGCGTCCGCTGCGTACCCGGACGGCCGTCACGACCCGCTGGCTGAGCGTCGAGCCGTTGAGGATTCCGACGAGCATCCGGCCGGCGCCCACGACGTAGGTCTGCCGCCCGAGCCCGTCGGAGGTCGGCACGGTCGCCGTCTGCAGGGTCTCGAACGCGAGGTCCGAGGGCGGGCTGTTCTCCCGCAGCCAGGTCTGCGCGTCGCGCCGATCGCGGACGGTGCGCAGGCGCAGCGTCGTCGTCGCGCAGTGGCGGCGCGCGGGCCAGTGGACGACGACCGTCGCGGCCGACGGCCGCCGGACGACACGGTACTCGGCGGGGTCAAGCGCGCGCAGCGGCAGCGTCAGCGCCGATCCGGTGCCGAATGGCACCGACAGCATGGGCGCTTGCGCGACGGCAGCGGTGGCGGGGAGCGGGACGGCCGCGGCGGCGGTCGCGGGGAGCGACGCGGGCAGCAGGGCGAGGGCCAGGAGCAGTGGCCGGGGGCGGGGCATGGGATCGGATCCTTCCGGGTGGGGACGCGCGCCCGGTCCGGGGCGCGGCGGCAGCCTATGGGACAGCGGCGTGCCGGGCGCCGCCTCCGGCGAGCCGGGCTCCGGGAACCCGGCTACGATCGCGCCATGCGCATCGCCGTCGGCTCCGACCACGCCGGGTTCCATCTCAAGGAGCACGTGGCCGCCGCCCTGAAGGCCGCCGGCCACGACGTCGTCGACGTCGGCACGACGTCGCCGGACTCCGTGGACTACCCCGGCTACGCCCGCGACGCGGCCACGCTCGTCGCCAGCGGCGAGGCGGAGCGCGGCGTGATCGCCTGCGGCTCGGGCGTCGGCGTCGCGATCGTCGCCAACAAGGTCACCGGGGTTCGCGCGGTCAACGCCCACGACCCGCAGGAGGCGGAGATGTCCCGCCGCCACAACGACGCCAACGTCGTCACGCTCTCGGGCGCCCGCCTGGCGCCCGACGAGGCGGACGCCATCGTCCACACGTTCCTCGGCACCGAGTTCGAGGGCGGCCGGCACGCCCGTCGCGTGGACCAGATCGGCGCCCTCGAAGGGTAGGAAGCGACTCGGAACCCGCCCACCCAGCTGGTACCGTCAAGGACGTCGCGACTGGCGCAACAGGTGGAGTCGACCACCGGGGAGCGACGAGAGCAGCACCGCCGCGCGCCTGGGCACCTCCGCACGACCGCCGCCACCGCGAAAGGGAACACGCCCATGTCCGACCTGCCGTCCGACTACTTCAACCGCTCGATCGCCGAGATCGACCCGGAGATCGCCGAGGCGATCGGCCACGAGCTCGAGCGCCAGCAGCGCACGCTCGAGATGATCGCCAGCGAGAACTTCGTCCCGCAGGCCATCCTGGAGGCCCAGGGCAGCGTCCTCACCAACAAGTACGCCGAGGGGTACCCCGGCCGGCGCTACTACGGCGGCTGCGAGCACGTCGACGTCATCGAGCAGCTCGCGATCGACCGCGCCAAGGAGCTCTTCGGCGCCGAGCACGCCAACGTCCAGCCGCACGCCGGAGCGCAGACCAACGCCTGCGTCTACCACGCGCTGCTGCAGCCGGGCGACACGATCATGGGCCTCGCGCTCCCGCACGGCGGCCACCTCTCGCACGGCATGAAGCTCAACATGTCCGGGCGCCTGTACGACATCGCCCCCTACGAGGTCTCCGCCGACACCGGGCTCGTCGACATGGACGAGGTCGCCTGCGTCGCCCGCGAGCGCAAGCCGAAGCTCATCGTGGCCGGCTGGTCGGCGTACCCCCGCCATCTGGACTTCGCCCGCTTCCGCGAGATCGCCGACGAGGTCGGCGCCTTCCTGCTGGTCGACATGGCCCACTTCGCCGGGCTCGTCGCCGGCGGCGTGCATCCCAGCCCCGTGCCGTACGCCGACGTCGTCACCACGACCGTCCACAAGACCCTCGGCGGCGCGCGCGGCGGACTCATCCTGTGCAAGCAGGAGCACCAGAAGAAGATCGACAGCGCCGTCTTCCCGGGGCAGCAGGGCGGCCCGCTGGAGCACGTCATCGCCGGCAAGGCGATCGCGTTCAAGATCGCGATGAGCGACACCTTCAAGGAGCGGCAGGTGCGGACGGTCGCCGGTGCGCAGGCCGTCGCCGCGGCACTTTTGGCCGACGGCCCGCGCGGCCACGGCGTCAACGTCCTCACCGGCGGGACCGACGTCCACCTCGTGCTCGTCGACCTGCGGGAGAGCGAGCTCGACGGGCAGATGTCCGAGGACCGCCTGCACGAGATCGGCATCACGGTCAACCGCAACTCGGTGCCGTTCGACCCCCGTCCGCCGATGGTCACCAGCGGCCTGCGCGTCGGCGCGTCCGCGCTCGCGACCCGCGGGCTCTCGGTCGAGGACTTCGCCGAGGTCGGCGAGATCATCGCGACCGCGCTCACCCCCGAGTTCGAGGCCCGCAAGGGCGAGCTCGCCGAGCGCGTCACCGCGGTCGCCGATCGCCACCCGCTCTACGAGCACCTGAGCGCGGGCGCCACCGTCTGAGCCGGCCCCCCGACGGCCGCCGTGGGGCGTAGGCTTCGCGGCGTCCATGACCGTCCGCGACGCCGTCCTCGCCCTCGTGGCGGCCTTCGTGGTCGCGGCCGTGATGACCCCGCTCACCTCGCGGCTGGCCCGCGCCGTCGGCGCGGTCGACCAGCCCCGGGAGCGCGGCCTGTCGGAGGGGGAGACGCCGCTGCTCGGCGGCCTGGCGATGCTCGCCGCGGTCCTCGTCGCGTCGCTGCTGTTCCTGGACCTCGGGCCCGCCGTGGGCGACCGCCTGCGAGGCATCCTCGCCGGGGCCGTCGTCATCGCCGTCGTCGGCGCGGTCGACGACCGCTTCGAGCTGCACCCCGCGATCAAGCTGCTGGGGCAGATCGGTGCTGCGACGATCCCGGTCGCGAGCGGGGTGGAGGTCACCAACATCACGTTCCCGTTCGTCGGCGCCGTCGACTTCGGCGACGCCGGGGCCCCCCTCACGATCTTCGGGCTCGTCGCGGTGATGAACGTCGTGAACCTCTCGGACGGCATCGATGGGCTGGCCGCGGGCGTGTGTGCGATCGCGGCGGCGGCGTTCGCGATCATCGCGTTCGACCTCCAGCGAGACCACGCCGGCGTGCTCGCCGCGATCACCTGCGGCGCGGCGCTCGGCTTCCTCGTCCACAACTTCCACCCGGCCAGCGCCTTCATGGGCGACTGCGGCTCGAATCTCCTCGGGCTGTTGCTCGGCTGCGTCGCCGTCGAGGGCGCCGTCAAGACCCAGGCGATCCTCGCCCTGCTGTTCCCGCTGGTCGTCCTCGCCGTGCCGTTCCTGGACACGACGTTCGTGGTCCTCAAGCGGCTGAAGTACCGGCGTCCGATCTACGCGGCCGATACCAACCACTTCCACCACCGCTTCAGTCGCATCGGCTTCAGCCAGCGACGGACCGTCCTGTACCTGTACGCCTGGACCGTCTGCCTGGCCGGCTTCGCGGTGGCCCTGCGGTTCGTCCCGTACTCCGACAACGGTGGCAGCTTCGACCCGGTCTGGTCGGCCGTGATGCTCGGGCTCGGGCTCGTCGTCGTCGCGGCGAGCGTCTACCTGGTCTACGTCCTGGAGATCCTGAAGTTCAAGGTCACCCTGCGGCGGAGGTTCGGCCGGACCGGTCAGGAGCTCGACGAGGAGGTCGCGCACGCCATGGAGACCGGGGAGTTCGACGCGGTCCGCGCCGAGGACCTCACGCCCCGTAGACCGTCCGCATGAACACGCCGGTCAGGGCTTCGACGAGCTCCTGCGGGTCGTGCGGATGGTCCTGCACGGCCTGCTCGTAGAGCGTCCGCTCGACCATCCAGACCAGGGCGAACCCGGTGGGGCGCGACGGACCGAGGACCGAGCCCGGCTTCCTCTGCTCCTCGATCCGTGCGGCGGTCGCGTCGACGAACCGGTCGAGCAGGGCGCGCCAGAAGGCGGCGATCTGGGTGTCGGAGGCGGACGCCTCGACGATCGCGCGCAGCAGCGGCCCGTGGTCGCGGTAGACGGCTGCGATGGCGGTGAGCGCCGCGTGCATCTCCTCGCGCGGGTCCCCGTCGCCGGAGAACCAGATGTCCGCCTGCCGGTAGAGCTGGTCGCTGACGTCCTGCGTCAGGCGGGTCAGCAGCTCCTGCTTGTCCTTGAAGTAGAAGTAGAACGCGGTCCGCGAGATGCCCGCGCGGTTCGCGATCCGCTCGATGCCAAGATCCGCGTACGGCGTGCCCTCGGCCAGCAGGTCCTCGGTCGCGAGCAGGACGGCGGCCTGGACGGCGGTGCGCTTGGGGGACTGGGCGTTCGGAGCCATCGGGCGCGCCAGACTAGCAGCGGGGGAGCGTGCCGTTGACGGCCTGTCAAGGTGCCAGACGACGTAGGCCCGCCGCGGTACGTGGCAACATCCGTGATCGCATGCGCCTCCGCCCTGTCGTCGTGTCCCTGCTCGCCGCCGCGTCGCTCGCGGCCCTTGCGGTAGCCCCATCGCCGGCCTCCGCCAAGCCGCTCGTCGGCATCGCCGACCAGAAGCCGGACATGTTCAGCGACTCCCGGTTCGTCAGCCTCAACCTGAAGACCGCTCGGTACTTCGTGCCGTACGACGTGCGGACCAACTCGTTCCAACTGGAGCGCCTGGATGCCTGGATGGCCGGCGCCAAGCGCTACAAGATCGCGCCCCTGATCACCATGGAGCGGTCGAGCAACGCGAAGACGCGTCGCAAGGGCGCGCCGACGGTCGAGAAGTACCGCAGCTCGATCAGGTTCCTGCGCAATCGCTACCCGCGCGTACGGGCCTACTCCGCGTGGAACGAGCCCAACGACGGCGGGCAACCGACCTTCCGCAAGCCGCAGCTCGTCGCCTCCTACATCAGGGTCCTCGCGCAGGAGTGCCGGGGCTGCCGCATCCTCGCCGGCGACCTGCTCGACAACCCCAACATGGTCACCTACGCCCTGGCGGTCGAGAAGGCGATGAAGAAGCCGGCTGCCACGTGGGGTCTGCACAGCTACGGCGATGCGAACAACTTCCGCACCACGCAGGTCCGGAAACTCCTGAAGGGCGTGAAGGGGAAGATCTGGCTGACCGAGGTCGGGGGCGTCGTCGCTCGCCGCTCATCGTTCTCCAAGGCCAAGTTCAAGGGCAAGGGCGTAGCGCACGCCGCCAAGGCGACGAAGTTCCTCTTCAGCACCATCGGAAAGCTGAGCCCGCGGATCGAGCGGATCTACCTCTACCACTGGAACTCGAGCACCAGGACGGACTCCTGGGACTCCGCCTTCATCGGGCCGGACGGTGCGGAGCGGCCGGCGCTCGCGGTGCTGCGCAAGCAGCTCGGGCTGTAGCCGACCGTCCTCGAGCCCGAACCATGGACCTGCACGTCGCGAACCTCGCGGACCGCGAGGCCTTCACCACCCTGGACGGCTCGACCATCCGCGAGGTGTGCGGTCCCGCCTGGACACCGGCGCGCAACCAGAGCCTCGCCGAAGCGACGGTCCCCGTGGGCGGGGAGACGATCCCCCACCACCACCGCACCTCGGAGGAGCTGTACTTCTTCACCGCCGGTCGCGGGCGCCTGCGGCTGGGGGAGGCGGTCCGTGATGTCGTCCCCGGGGACTGCGCCGTCATCCCGCCCGGCGTCGAGCACCAGCTGTGGTGCATCGGGGACGTGCCGTTGGTGCTCCTGTGCTGCTGCGCGCCCGCCTACAGCGACGAGGACACCGTGTTGTCCGCCGCAACCCCGGGTACCCCGGCGCGTTGACACCCAGGAGATCGCGGTCCCGACCGAGAACTCCGCTCAAGAGCATGGTCCAGATCTCCCGCGCCCACCTTCTCGCCCTCACCCTCGGGGCGATCCTCCTGACGTCCCTCGGGGCCGCCGGGCCGGCCCAGGCGTTGCGCCCGAGCCTCACGGTCGGCATCGGCGACCAGAAGCCCGGCATGTTCACCGATCCCCTGTTCCGGGACCTCGGGATCCGGGACGCGCGGATCGTCGTCCCCTGGGATGTCCGCTCGGTCGACTGGCAGCTGCGCGAGGTCGACGAGTGGATGCGAGCGGCGCGGCGCTCCGGGACCCGCGTGCTCGTCACGTACGCGAACTCCCGGGCGCAGAGCCGTCGCCGGGTGCTGCCGACGCCGGAGCAGTTCAAGTACGAGTTCCGCTGGTTCCGCAACCGCTACAAGTGGGCCACGAGCTACGCCGTCTGGAACGAGCCCAACCACTGCGGACAGCCGACCTGCAACCGGCCGGAGCTGGTCGCCGCGTACTACCGCAAGCTCCGCAGCGTCTGTGGGCACTGCACGATCCTGCCGGCCGAGCTGCTCGACATGCCGAACATGATCTCGTGGACGCGGCGCCTGCGGCGGGCGCTGAAGGTCGAGCCCAAGGTCTGGGGCCTGCACAACTACGTCGACGCCAACCGGCTGTCGACGTCACGGACCCGCGCGCTGCTGCGGACCGTGAAGGGCGAGGTGTGGCTCACCGAGACCGGCGGGCTGGTCGCACGCCGCAACCGGCGCAAGGAGACCGTCGGGTTCCGGGAGGGTGCCGATCACGCCGCGCGCGTCACGCGCTTCGTGCTCGACAGGCTCGCCGCGGACCGCCGGGTCTCCCGGGTCTACCTGTACCACTGGGACACCGTGAGCCCGCAGGACAGCTGGGACAGCGCGCTCATCGGACCGCTGGGTCCCCGGCCCGCGTTCGGGGTCCTCGAGCAGCAGCTCGCCCGGCAGCGGGTGCGCGCGGCTCAGGTGGCCGCCCGCGGGGCGTGACACCCGGCGCGAGCGGGCTCGCGCCGAGTGTCACAATGTTGTTACAAGCTCGCGGGATCAGATAGGGTGGCCGTGTCGTCACCACTGCTGTCCCCGAAGGTGGAGCGACATGGCCCGCGCGCTGCGCGGGCTTCGCACGTCCAGGGAGCAGCGCCGCACCTCCCATGCCCCACCAGGAACTCATGATCGACGCCCCGGCCGACACGTCGGCACCCTCGCCGACCCCTGCCGCCAAGCACGACGGCATCAGCCCGCTGCGCCTGCTCGACCTCGGGCTCGTCGCCATGGCCGCCCCGATCGCGATCCTGCTCGGCGCGCCCGCGCTGGGGATCCTCGCGGGGGCAGCGGTGTGGATCGTCAGCCGGCTCCTCGAGCTCTGGCTCGCCCGCCTGGCAGCGGCCAAGGACGACGTCCGCGCCGCGATCGGATACAACCTCGGCGGGGTCGTAGGACGCGCCTGGCTCGTGGGCCTTACCATCCTCGCCGTCGGCAAGCTCGGGGCGCGCGAGGACGGCCTCGCCGCCGCCCTCCTCGTCTTCGCCGCCTTCACGCTGTACTTCGCCAACTCGCTGTTGTCACGCTCGCTCGAGAGGAACACCACCCCGTCATGACGACCAAAGCCAAAGTCGGCCTCGGCCTCGGCATCTACGTCGGTGTCATCGTCCTGTTCGTCGCGATCTTTGGCTTCTCGCGTGCCGACGACGACTTCTTCCAGCCGCAGGAGGAGTTCAAGCTCGACACGTGGTTCAGCGTCGGGCCGCTGGACTTCAACAAGGCGACGATGTACGTCCTGGTCGCCGCGATCTTCATGTGCGCGACGATGATCTACGTCGCCCAGCGGATGAAGCAGAAGCCCAACCGCGTGCAGACGCTGGTGGAACTCGCCTTCATGACGATGCGCGACAACATCACGCGGCAGAACATGGAGCCGAGCGTCGCTGCCAGGTGGTTCCCGTTCATCGGCGCGCTGTTCCTCTTCATCTGGTTCTCGAACATGCTCGGGTACGTCCCGCTGCCGACGAACACGGCCCACAAGGTCGACGTCTTCGGCTTCGAGATCCCGTCGTTCGCGCTGTACGCGGCGACCGCGAACCTCTCGATCCCGCTGGCGCTCTCGCTGCTCGTGTGGATCATCTACAACGCCGTCGGCGTGAAGACCAAGGGGCCGATCGGCTACCTCAAGAGCTTCATCCCTGCCGGCGTCCCCTCCTTCCTGAAGCCCTTCATCCTCGTGCTCGAGCTGATGTCGAACTTCATGCGGCTCATCTCGCTCAGCGTCCGGCTCTTCGCGAACATCCTCGCGGGCCACCTGATCATCCTCTTCATGGGCGGCGCCCTCGTCGTGCTCCTCGGCATCGAGGCGCTCGGCGTCGTGACCTTTCCCATGGCCGTCGGCCTCTTCATGTTCGAGGTCGGCCTCGTCGCCACCCTGCAGGCCTTCATCTTCGCCACCCTCACCGCCATTTATCTCGGCGGGGCGACCTCAGACCACCACTAAGTCCCTTCGCAAGAACCCCCAAGGAGAATCAGGACCATGGACCTCAGCACCATCACCGTGCTCGCGCAGGCCGCCACGCCCGAGGCGCTCGAAACCGCCGAGGCGTACGGCGCCAACGCCGGTCGTGCCATCGCCCTCGGCGTGGGTGGCGGCCTCGGTGCCGTCGGCGCCGGCATCGGCATCGGCCAGATCTTCGGCAAGGTCATCGAGTCGGTGACCCGCCAGCCGGAGATGAAGGACGAGATCACCTCGATCCAGTGGCTCGGCTTCGCGCTCTGCGAGGCGTGCTTCTTCTACGGCCTGGTCGCGGGCCTCATCGCCTTCTTCCTCTAGGCCCAGATGCTCTCCGCCATCACCACCACGATCCTCGCCGTCACCGAAGGTGGCGCCGAGGCCGCCGACGAGGGTGGGTCCTTCCTCGTCGAGCCCGGCATCGGTCTGATGGTGTGGACGCTGGTCATCTTCGGCACCGCCATGGCGCTGCTGTACAAGCTGGCGTTCCCGCCGATCGCCGAGGCGCTCGACAAGCGCCAGAAGATGATCGAGGACTCGATCGAGTCCGCCGACCGCACCAAGGCCGAGGCGAACGAGCTGCTGACGGAGTATCGCCAGCGGCTGACCGACGCCCGCGCGCAGGCCGACGAGATCGTCGCCCGCGCCCAGAAGGCCGGCGAGGAGGAGAAGCGCTCCCTCGTCGAGCAGGGCCGCAACGAGCGCGAGGAGAAGGTCGCGCAGGCGCAGAAGGACATCGAGTCCGAGACGCGCCGGGCGATGCAGGACATCCGCAAGGAGGTCGCGGACCTCACCGTCCTCGCGACCGAGAAGGTCACGCGGAAGTCCCTCAGCGAGGACGACCAGCGTCGCCTCGTCGAGGAGGCGCTGTCCGAGCTCGACTTCTCCGCGCTGAGCGGGGAGCGGAGCGCCTAGACATGGACGAGATCGGCCGCGTCTACGCCCGCTCCCTGTTCGAGGTCGCGCAGGCCCACGGGAAGACCGATGTCATCCGGGAGCAGCTCGGGGCGTTCACGGACGCCGTCGACGGCAACCGGGACCTGCAGGTCTTCCTGTTCTCGCCCTACTTCTCCACGGAGGAGAAGCTGGACGGGCTGCGTCGTGCGGTGACGGACGCGGAGCCGATCGTCACCAACGTCCTCGAGCTGCTCGTCGAGAAGCACCGCATGCCGGTGATCTTCCGCATCCGTCGTGAGTACGACGCCCTCTGGGAGAACGAGAACAAGCTCCTCCCGGTGGAGATCACCTCGGCGGTCGCCCTGGACGAGGCGCTCGTGCAGCAGCTCAGCTCCAAGATCGGCGAGCAGACCGGCCGGAAGGTCGCGCTGACCACCACCGTGGACCCCGACGTCATCGGCGGCATCGTGATGCGCGTCGGCAACAACATCCTCGACGCGTCGATCCGGACGCGTCTCGAATCCCTTCGCAAGCAGGTCGCTGCCGCATAGGCAGCGACCACTCAGGAGCCCTTCACCGACATGCAGATCAAGCCCGACGAGATCACCAGCATCCTCAAGAGCCGCATCGAGGGCCTCGACGCCGGCTCCGCCGAGCTCACCGAGGTCGGCACCGTCCTGTCCGTCGCCGACGGCATCGCCCGCATCCACGGCCTCGAGAACTGCATGGCGTTCGAGCGCCTCGAGCTTCCGCACGGGGTCACCGGCCTCGCGCTGAACCTCGAGTCCGACAACGTCGGCGCCGTGCTCTTCGGTCCCTGGCAGAAGGTCGTCGAGGGCGACACCGCCAAGCGCACCGGCAAGCTCCTCGAGATCCCGGTCGGCGAGGAGTTCCTCGGCCGCATCGTCGATCCGCTCGGCAAGCCGCTGGACGGCACGGGCGACATCACGCCCGTCGAGTACCGCCCGGTCGAGGTCAAGGCCCCCGGCGTCGTCTCGCGTCAGCCCGTCAAGGAGCCGATGCAGACCGGCATCAAGGCGATCGACGCCATGATCCCGATCGGCCGTGGCCAGCGCGAGCTGATCATCGGCGACCGCCAGACCGGCAAGACCGCGATCGCGCTCGACGCGATCATGAACAACAAGACGACCGGGGTCATCTCGATCTACGTCGCCATCGGCAAGCGCATGGCGACCGTCGTCCAGCTCGCCAAGACGCTCGAGGAGGCCGGCGCCCTGGAGAACGCGATCATCGTCGCCGCCCCGGCCGACGAGGCCGCGCCGATCAAGTTCCTCGCGCCGTACGCCGGCTGCGCGATGGGCGAGTACTTCCTGTACAAGGGCGGCCACGCGCTGACCGTGTACGACGACCTCACCCAGCACGCCTACGCGTACCGTCAGATGTCCCTGCTGCTCCGTCGCCCGCCGGGCCGCGAGGCGTACCCGGGCGACGTCTTCTACCTCCACAGCCGCCTGCTCGAGCGCGCGGTCAAGCTCAACGACGAGCTCGGTGGCGGGTCGATGACCTCGCTCCCGATCATCGAGACGCAGGCCGGCGATGTGTCGGCGTTCATCCCGACGAACGTCATCTCGATCACCGACGGGCAGATCTTCCTCGAGCCGAAGCTCTTCAACTCGGGCGTCCGCCCGGCCATCAACGTCGGCATCTCGGTGTCGCGCGTCGGAGGCGCGGCGCAAGTCGGCCCGATGAAGAAGGTCGCCGGCAAGATCAAGGGCGAGCTGTCCCAGTACCGCGAGCTCGAGGCGTTCGCGCAGTTCGGCTCCGACCTCGACGCGGACACGCGCAAGACGCTGGCCCGCGGCGAGCGCCTCGTCGCCACCCTGAACCAGAACGAGCGGTCCCCGCTGACCGTCGGCGAGCAGACGATCCAGCTGTTCGCGGCCACCAACGGCTACATCGACCGCATCGCGGTCAACCGGGTCCCCGAGTTCCTCGAGGGCCTCCTGCGCCGCGCGAAGGCCGAGTCGGCCGACCTGCTGGAGAAGATCGCCGGCGGAGACTGGTCCGACGAGACGCAGGCCGCGGTCGACACGCTGGTGTCCGGCTGGGCGAAGGACTTCGGGTACGACCTCGACGAGGAGGGCAACCCGGAGGAGGAGACCGTCACCACGTCGGCCGGAACCGGGGTCGAGTCCTCGGCGACGGCCGGGGAGCCGGCGGCGGTCTGAGATGCCGGCAGACCTCAAGAGCCTGAAGAACCGCGTCGGCTCGGTCAAGAACATCCAGAAGATCACCGGCGCGATGCAGATGGTGGCGGCAGCACGCCTGCGCCGCGCCGAGATGCGCATCGAGGCGCTGCGCCCGTACGCGGGCGCCGTGCGTCGGATGGCGCGTCAGGCGTCGGCCGCGGCCGGGAACGTCCCGAACCTGCCCGTGCTCACCGAGCACGAGTCGGTCGACAAGGTCGGCATCCTGCTGATCACGGGCGACCGTGGCCTGGCCGGCGCGTTCAACTCGCAGATCATCCGGGCCGGCCTCAAGGCCGCCGCGGAGTACCGCGAGCAGGGCAAGACCGTGGTCTTCTACGCCGCGGGTCGTCGCGGCGTCAGCTCGCTGGTGTTCCGCAAGCTGCACATCGAGGCCCAGTACGTCGGGTTCTCCGACCGTCCGGCCTACGCCAACGCCCGCGAGATCGCCGAGGACCTGATGGCGGCGTACGCGGACGGCAAGCTCGACCAGGTCGACGTCTTCTACAACGGCTACGTCTCCGCGATGACCCAGGTGGTGCGCCGCGAGGTGCTCCTGCCGCTGCAGCACGCGACGATCGTCGAGGAGGCCGAGGTCGGCGAGGAGCCGCAGGAGGACACCGGGCACCACGCGCTCGTCGAGTACGAGCCCGACCCCGACAAGATCCTCGGGCGCCTCGTCCCGGACTACGTGGAGATCTCGCTGTTCCGGGCGCTCCTGGAGTCCACCGCCTCCGAGCACGGCGCGCGCATGACCGCGATGCGCAATGCGTCCGAGAACGCCGGCGAGCTCATCGGCAGCCTCACGCTCGAACTGAACCGCGCCCGCAAGGCCGCGATCACCCAGGAAATCCTCGAGGTCGTCGCCGGCGCGGAAGCGCTGTAGCAAGGCGAAGGCCCCCCGAACTCCCTTCGAACCGGAAGACACCATGGAAGCCAGCACCCTCACGAAGAACATCGGCAAGATCGAGGTCATCAACGGCGTCGTCATCGAGGCCTCGTTCTCCGACAAGCTCCCCGAGATCAACAGCGCGCTCGAGGTCCAGCTGAACGGCAACACGCTCGTCCTCGAGGTCCAGCAGCACCTCGGTGACGACCGGATCCGCGCGGTCGCCATGGACGCGACCGACGGCCTGGCCCGCGGCATCGACGTCGTGGACACCGGCGGCCCGATCACCGTGCCGGTCGGCAACATGACGCTCGGCCGCATCTTCAACCTGCTCGGCGAGCCGATCGACGACGGCCCCGCTCTCGAGGAGGGCGAGCGCTGGCCGATCCACCGTCCCGCGCCGGACGTCGAGAACCTCACGCCGACCGCGGAGATGTTCGAGACCGGGATCAAGGTCATCGACGTCCTCGCCCCGTACGCCAAGGGCGGCAAGATCGGCCTGTTCGGCGGTGCCGGCGTCGGCAAGACGGTCCTCATCCAGGAGCTCATCCACAACCTCGCCAAGGAGCACGGCGGCCTGTCCGCCTTCTGCGGCGTCGGCGAGCGCTCCCGCGAGGGCAACGACCTCTGGCTCGAGATGAAGGAGTCGGGCGTCATCGACAAGACGATGCTCGTCTTCGGCCAGATGAACGAGCCGCCCGGTGCGCGCATGCGCGTCGCGCTGTCCGGCCTGACCATGGCGGAGTACTTCCGCGAGCAGGGTGGCCAGGACGTGCTCCTGTTCATCGACAACATCTTCCGCTTCGTCCAGGCCGGCTCCGAGGTCTCGGCGCTCCTGGGCCGCATGCCCTCGCAGGTCGGCTACCAGCCGACCCTCGAGTCGGAGATGGGTCAGCTGCAGGAGCGGATCACCTCGACCCGTCAGGGCTCGGTCACCTCCGTCCAGGCCATCTACGTCCCGGCCGACGACCTCACCGACCCGGCACCGGCGTCGGTGTTCGCCCATCTCAACGCGACCACGACGCTGTCCCGGTCGATCGCCGAGAAGGGCATCTACCCGGCCGTCGACCCGCTGGACTCCAGCTCCACGATCCTCAAGCCGGACATCCTCGGCGAGGAGCACTTCAAGATCGCGAACGAGACGAAGGAGCTCCTGCAGCGCTACAAGGAGCTGCAGGACATCATCGCGATCCTCGGCATCGACGAGCTCTCCGAGGAGGACAAGCTCGTCGTCGGCCGGGCGCGGCGCATCGAGCGCTTCCTCTCGCAGCCGTTCCACGTGGCCGAGCAGTTCACCGGCACCCCCGGCGCGTACGTGCCGGTCGCCGAGTCGCTCCGTGGCTTCAGGGAGATCCTCGACGGCCAGCACGACGACCTCCCGGAGCGCGCCTTCTACCTCAAGGGCACGATCGACGACGTCGTGGCCGCCGCCAAGGGCTGACCGTGGCGGGCCACGCGACATTCACGGTCGAGGTCCTGACGCCGGAGGGCGAGGTGTTCTCCGGCGACGTCGAGATGGTCTCGACGCGCACCGAGACCGGCTCGATCGGCATCCGCGCCAACCACGCGCCGCTGCTGGGCATGCTCGCGCCGGCGGAGCTGCGGCTCTACGCCGACGGTGAGGAAAAGGCCCCGGTGCGGTTCGCTCAGGGCGAGGGCTACGTGCAGATCGCCGAGGGCAAGGTGCTCATCCTCACCGAGGAGGCCATCAAGCCCGAGGATCTCGACGCGGCCGAGCTGCAGGCGAAGCTCGACAAGGCGAACCAGTCCTTCGAGGGCTCCGAGCCGCAGTCCGAGACGCAGAAGGTCGCAATCCGCGACCGGCGTCGCTGGGAGATGTTCCTGCACGTCGCCTCGGGCGACGCGCAGTAGTACCCCCCGACATCCAGCGGTGACCGACGGGCGCCCACGGGCGCCCGTCGTCGTGCTGTCCTATGACGGCGTGGCCGCCGGCGGGGACCCGCCGGCCTGCTCGCGGTAGTCCGCCGCGGCCCGTTCGGCCCGGTGCTGCGCGGCCCGCGCGTCGGTCGCGGCGTCGGCGGACTCCTGTGCGCGCTGCTCCGCGGCGACGGCCTCGGCGGCGCGCAGCCGGGCCTCGTCGTCGAGCTCCTCCGCACGGGCGAGGGCCGCGGCCTGGGTGGCGAGGCGCTCGTCGCGGGCCTTCGAGCTCTCGAGCGTCCGCTCCGTCCCGGGCTCGATCCCGAGGTGCACGCCGTAGGCCTCGGCGACGCCCGCGAGCTCCTCGTGGGTCACCGCTCCGCCGACTGCGGGCCCGCCCACGCCCTCGATGGTCGCCCCGGGGTAGGGGACGCGCAGGTCGTCGCGGGTGGCCGAGGCCTCCCGCAACGGGACCAGGTGCTGCTTCTTGGACAGGCGGCCGGTCGTGATCTCGCCGACCACGGGACGGTCGCCATCGAAGTGCACCTCCGTGAGCTTGCCGACCTTCTCCCCGTCGGCGTCCAGGACGTCGCGGCCAATCCACTGCTCGATGTGCTCGATCTTCATGCCCGGGGGATACCCGCGGAACGGGTCACGTACGCGTGATGCCCGCCTCGTGGGCGCCCTGCTCCAGCACGTCGAGTCCGAAGCCGTCGGCGGGACCGAGGGCCCCGGTGCCCTGCAGCCCGCCGTCGGCGGCCGTGACGGCGCCCCAGGCGAGGATCTCGCCGGTGAAGGTGTAGCCGTTCACGCCGGTCAGCCGGACGCTCGCGAGCTCGTTGCCGACCGAGTCGTACGCGGTCGCGAAGACCAGGGAGCCGCTGCGGGAGCGAGCGTCCGCGTCCGGTCCGCCGGTCGAGCCACTGATGAGCTTCGCGCTCGCTGCCTTCACGGCCCCGCGCACGCCGGGGACCGCCAGCGCGGCGGCCGACAGGCCCGAGAAGACCTGTAGCGGCTTGGACGCCGGACCGAACCAGCCGAGGTACACCTCGACGTCACGGACGGCCGGTGCGAGGCGGGGGAGGGCGAAGTGTTCGCTGGTCCCGACCGACACGGCCGTCTTCCAGCGCCCGGGGCTCGTCTCGAAGCGCGCCGTACGCTTCGCCGCGCGCTCGGTGACGATCGCGGCATCGCGGAACGCGAACGCCGGCTCGGTCACCGCCTCGACGAGGCTCGCGCGGGTGCCGCCGCTCATGTCGTCCGCCCCGCCGGCCTTGCCCGACATGAAGTAGCCGACCTGCACCCGCGAGGCGCGGTCCCCGGCGTCGCGCAGCGCCAGTGCGCCCGCGAGGTTGCCCGGCACCCAGTCGTAGCCGAAGGCCGTGAGGAGGCCGACGTCCGCGGCCCGGGCGCGGGGGCCGTAGGACTCGAACACCCGCCGGATGAACGGCGTCTCGCCCGTGGAGTCGAGGTAGTGCGCCCCGGCGTCGATCGCGGCCTCCACGGCCGGGCCGCCCCAGCGGGTGAACGGGCCGACCGTCGAGACGAGCACGTCGCCGGACTCCAGCAGGGCTCGGACGGACACGGGGCGGTCGACGTCGGCGACCGCCGTCTCCAGGCCGCCGAGCTGGGCGGCCAGGGCCTCGAGCCGGGCGGCGTTGCGGCCCGCCAGCACGGGCCGCGCGCCCCGTGCGACGAGGGCGCGAGCGGTCAGCTCGCCGGTGTAGCCGGTGGCCCCGAAGAGGACGATGCGCGCGGACATGGGACGGAGCGTACGGGCCAGCGGCTACGATGTACCCGATGGACGCCCGCGCACTCGCCGAGCGGCTGATGACGTACGACACGTCGAAGCCGGACGAGCTGAACGCCGCGGCCGCCTTCGTGAAGGGCTGGCTGGAGTCCCGGAACGTGCGTGTCTCGCACCGCGATCACCACGGGCTGCCGGTCATCACCGCGGAGGCTGGTCCCGCCGACGGCCCCCTTGTGATCTTCCACGGTCATCTCGACGTCGTGCCCGCGTTCGACCGCCAGTTCGAGCCCCGGGTGGAAGGCGACCGCCTCATCGGGCGGGGCGCCTACGACATGAAGGGCGCGCTCGCGGCGATGATGCTGGCGACCGCGGACGCCGCCCGTCAGGACGGCGTGCGGGTGCTCTTCCTGTGCGTTCCGGACGAGGAGAGCGAGGACGTCGAGGACCGGTCGACCGATCGCGTCATCGCCGACGGCCTCACGGGCGACTTCGCGATCACCGGCGAGCCCACCGATCTCCACATCGGCGTCCAGGCCAAGGGCGTCCTGGCGATCCGCTGCCAGGTCAGCGGCCGCGCCGCGCACGGCTCCACGCCGTGGCAGGGCGACAACGCCATCCTCAAGACCCACGACGCCTACCGGCGGATCGAGACGCTCCCGTTCGGGCGAGAATCGAGCGACATGTTCGACCGTCCGTCGATCAACCTCGCGCGGATCGAGGGCGGCGACGCCTTCAACAAGGTGCCCGACTCGTGCTGGATGGACGTCGACATCCGCTACCTGCCCACGCAGGACCCGGGCGAGATCCTCGCGCAGGTCCGGGCGATCCCGGACCTCGAGATCGTCAAGTGCTTCACCCGGGCCCCGGCGATGGTGAGCCGGAGCAACCCGTACGTCCTCGCCCTGCGCGACGCGATCAGCGGCGCGATCCAGGGCGACGCGCTGTCGGTCGGCCGCGACGGCGCTTCGGACGCCATCTCGTTCCTGGAGGCCGGGGTCCCGGCCGTCGAGTTCGGGCCGGTGGGCGCCGGGCACCACGGCCCCGACGAGTGGGTCTCGATCAGCTCCCTGGACCGCTACCGGACCGCGCTGGGCGACTTCATCAGCGGGCTCCCGGCGCACCTCGAGCAGCCGAGCGCCGGTCTGCGCGCCCTGGAAGGCGGAGGACACGCATGAGCGTCTACCCGAACGGACCGCTGCCCCCGGACGACTCGCCGCCGCCACTCGGGCGCAACCAGCTCCTGCGCGCGCTGCTCGGCGGCCTGGCGATCATGCTCGCCGTCGCGGTGACGACGGCGACCGCCGGCCTCCTGCAGATCAAGGGCGTCGCCGACGACATCGGCGGGATCCCCGGCCTGACCGGCTCGTCGAGCGGCGGTGGCGACGGGGGCGAGGGCGTCGACCGCGCCGACGCCGGGGATCCGCGCACGTTCCTGCTGCTGGGCTCCGACCGGCGCTACAGCGACCTCAAGAAGAACAACAAGAACCTGCGCAGGAGCATCCCCGCGCGGTCCGACACGATGATGCTCGTCCGGGTGGACCCCGACGAGGACGTCATCACGCTGCTGTCGATCCCGCGTGACCTCAAGGTGTCGATCCCCGGTCACGGCACGTCGAAGATCAACGACGCCTACTCCCTCGGCGGACCTGCGCTCACGCTCGAGACGCTGAAGGACCTGCTCGGCGTTGAGATCAACCACGTCCTCAACGTGAACTTCGGAGGCTTCCGGAAGCTCGTGACGACGGTCGGCTGCGTCTACACCGACATCGACCGCCGCTACTTCAACTCCAACGTCGGCGTCCCGCCGAGCCTGCAGTACGCCGAGATCGACATCGACCCCGGGTACCAGCGACTGTGCGGCCAGAAGGCGCTGGACTACGCGCGCTTCCGGCACGCCGACAACGACCTCGTCCGCGGCGCCCGCCAGCAGGACCTGCTGCGGTCGCTGAAGGACCAGGTCTCCTCGTCCTCCCTCATGGACGATCGCAACAAGCTGCTGGACATCTTCACCGAGTCGGTCCAGGCCGACGGCCAGCTCAAGCGCGTCAGCGGCCTGGAGAGCGTCCTGAAGCTCGGCCTCTTCAGCGCCGGCAAGCCGGTCAAGCAGGTGCCCTTCCCCGGGTCGTTCGCCGAGGAGGGGGGCGTCTCCTACGTGACGTCCGACGACGCGGCGATCGAGCGGACCGTCAGGCGCTTCCTCGACCCGCCCGAGCTGCTGCCCACCCCGAAGAAGCCGGCGACCCCCTCGTCGTCCACGAAGAAGAAGCCGAAGAAGAAGACGACCGAGATCGACCTCTCGCTGCTGCGGTCCGCGCGCCGTGAGGGCGAGGACCTCGTGGCGAACACCGTCGCCTCGGGCAAGATCACCTTCCCGCTCTACTTCCCGACGCGGCTGACGAACACCGGGCGGTTCACGAGCAATCAGGAGAACGACCCGAACCCGCGCGTCTACACGCTGCGCGACCGGGCGGGGAAGAAGCACCAGGCCTACCGGATCGTGATGCTGCAGAACCAGCTGGAGGGCCAGTACGTCGGCGTCCAGGGGACGACCTGGCGCACGCCGCCGATCCTCAAGCGGCCGACCTCCACGCGCGTGGTGAACGGCCGGCGGCTGCTGCTCTTCCGGGACGGCGAGCGCCTGCGCTTCGTCGGCTGGCGAACGAAGAAGGCCGCCTACTGGATCTCCAACACGCTGACGACGAACCTCTCCAACGACCAGATGCTGGGGATGGCCGCGTCGCTCGGACGCTTCGGGGAGGGCGGCAAGTGAGCGAGGCCCCCGACGACGACTCCCCGCCCGGAGTCGCCTGGGGGCTGTACAAGCGGTTCGCGCTCGGCGCGGTCCTGATCATGCTGCTGACCGCCGTCGGCACCGCCACCGCAGGGCTGATGGAGATCGACGACACGATCGACAGCTTCGTCCGGTACAACGAGCGGATCCCCGAGAGCCCGCAGGGCGAGGCGATCGAGAACGTGCTCGACGACGTCGAGGGCGGGAAGGCCCAGACCATCCTCGTGCTGGGGTCCGACATCCGCTACGCGGACCGCGGCAAGGTCAAGGGCCTCAGCGACACGATCATCCTCGTCCGCCTGGACCCCGACAAGGGCGCGACCTCCGTGATGTCGCTCCCGCGCGACCTCAAGGTCGAGATTCCCGGCTACGGCACGGACAAGATCAATGCCGCCTACTCGCTCGGCGGCCCGGTCCTGACCGTCCGCACCGTGCAGGACCTCCTGGGGACCCCCGACGAGCCGTTTGACGTCCACCACGTCGTCAACGTGAACTTCGGCGGCTTCCGCCGGGCCGTCGACCGGCTCGGCTGCGTCTATGCGGACATCGACCGCCGGTACTTCAACGACAACGACCCGCCCGCCGGCGGCGGACCGGACTACGCGACGATCGACGTCGCCGCGGGCTACCAGCGGCTCTGCGGGCAGGACGCCCTCGACTACGTCCGCTACCGCCACTTCGACAGCGACCTCGTCCGCGCCGCGCGGCAGCAGGACTTCCTGCGGCAGGCCAAGGACCAGATCGGCATCTCGGCGCTGTTCTCGGACCGCGACGAGCTGCTGGAGATCTTCGGCCGGTACACGCAGACCGACATCCGCAGCACCCCCGCGATCCTGCGGCTGCTGAAGCTCGGCTACGAGTCGACGAAGAACCCGCTCGCGGAGATCCGGTTCCCCGCGTTCGACGTCGGGGAGCATCTGGAGATCACCCCGGACGACCTGCTGCGCGTCCGTGACCGCTTCCTCGACGCCCGGCCGTCGGCCGGCGCCCGGGGGACCGCGAAGCGCAGCAAGGGGGACGAGGCGCGCACCCGCAGCCAGACCCGGCGACGCCGCGGGACGGTGCCCAGGGGCCTCTTCGAGTCGCGGCGCGTCGCGGAGGACCTGGGCGTGAAGCTTGGCGTCCGGCTCCCGTTCCCGGTCTACCACCCGCGGTTCGCGGCGCTCGGCTCGACGTACCGTGACGACGACTCCAGGACCTACGACCTCTTCGACCGCGAGCGCAAGCGCTATCGCGCGTACCGCATGGTCGTGAAGGCCCCGGGCATCGGCCAGTACTACGGCATCCAGGGCACGACCTGGAAGACACCGCCGATTCTCGAGAACTCCTCGGAGACCCGGAGGATCGCCGGCCGCGACTACGAGCTCTTCTTCGATGGTGACCGCCTGCGCATGGTCGCCTGGCGCACCGAGCGGGCCGCGTACTGGGTCCACAACACGTTGCTGCAGTCCCTGACGAACACGCAGATGCTCGGCATCGCGGAGTCGCTGACGCGCGTAGGCGCGCGCTGAGCGACGTCCGACGCCCCGGGATCGCTACCCTTCCCCGCCTCATGGCAGACCGAGAGCCCATCGGCGTCATCGGCACCGGCTACGTCGGACTCGTCACAGCGGCGGGTTTCGCGGAGCTGGGCAATGACGTCTACTGCATCGACATCGACGCCGGCAAGATCGACCGCCTCAAGCAGGGCGAGGTCCCGATCTACGAGCCCGGCCTCGCGGAGATGCTCGAGCGCAATCGCGAGCGGCTGCACTTCTCCACCGACATCCAGGACGCGCTGCGCGCCGCGCGCCTGCTGTTCGTGGCGGTCGGCACGCCCCCGACCTACAGCGGCGACGCCGACCTGTCCGCCGTCCACGCGGTGGTCGCGTCGATGCCGGCGTCCGACGAGCACGCGCTCGTCATGAAGTCGACGGTGCCCTGCGGCACCGGCAAGAACATCAAGCGGCTCTTCGAGGAGCAGGGCAAGAGCGGCTTCCGCTACGTGTCCTGCCCCGAGTTCCTCAAGGAGGGCTCGGCGATCGACGACTTCCTGAAGCCCGACCGCGTCGTCGTCGGCGACGGTGGGGACTGGGCCGGCGACGCCGTCGTCGAGCTCTACCGCCCGTTGTTGACCCCCGCCAACGGCGGCCAGGGCCCCGGCGAGCTCGTCCGCACGGACATCGCGAGCGCCGAGATGGTCAAGCTCGCCGCGAATGCGTTCCTCGCCACGAAGATCTCGTTCATCAACGAGATCGCGAACGTCTGCGAGGAGACCGGCGCCGACGTCAGCGAGGTCGCGCTGGGCATGGGCCTGGACAGCCGCATCGGGCCGAAGTTCCTGCAGCCCGGCATCGGCTTCGGCGGCTCATGCTTCCCGAAGGACGTCACCGCGCTCAAGCAGCTCGCCGGCAACAGCGGCTACCACTTCCAGCTGCTGAACGCGGTCATCGAGGTCAACGAGCTGCAGAAGCGCCGCGTCATCGGCAAGCTGGAGAAGCACCTCGGCGGCTCGCTCGTGGGGAAGCAGATCTCGCTGCTGGGTCTCGCGTTCAAGCCGAACACCGACGACATGCGCGAGGCGTCCTCGCTGGTGCTGTCGGCCCGCCTGCAGGCGGCCGGAGCGTTCGTCAGCGTCTTCGACCCCGTGGCCGAGGACGAGGCGCGCGAGCTCATCCACGGCGTCCGGTTCGCCGACGACGCCCTCGATGCCATCACCGGCGCCGACGCCGTCGTGCTCGTCACCGAGTGGGACGAGTTCCAGCAGCTCGACTGGACGGCGGTCGCCGGGCTGATGTCCGGCACCACCGTGATCGACGGTCGCAACGCCCTGGACCCGGACGCCGTCCGCGGCGCCGGGCTCACCTACGAGGGCATCGGCCGGCGCTGAGCGGCAGCGGGTGTGGACGCCTCCCGGGCGTCGCGCCCGGGGGACCGGCCCTTTATGCTCCGCGCCGATGGCGGAGCACGACGACCAGAACCCCTACGTCCTGATTCCGGCCGGGGGCAGCGGCACCCGGCTGTGGCCCGTCAGCCGCGCCCGCACCCCGAAGTTCCTGGTGGCGATCGGGGGCGAGGAGCCGCTGATCGCCATGGCGGTCCGTCGCGCCCTGGAGGTCACGACCCCGGACCGCGTGCGCATCGTGACCGGGCTCCAGCACCTCGAGGCCACGCGTGCCATCGTGGCCCCGCTCGGGGTGGAGCGGTTCCTCGTCGAGCCCACGCCCCGGGACACCGGCGCCGCGATGGCGCTGGGCACCATGAGCATCGGGCTGCAGGATCCGGAGGCCGTCATCGTCTGTACCCCGGCCGACCACGTCATCACCGCGGAGGGCTGGGTCTCGACGATCACGCGCGCCGTGGCGTCGGCCCGGGACGGCAACCTCGTGACGATCGGGATCACGCCCCGCGGCGCGGACACCGGCCTGGGCTACATCCATGCGCCCGCGCTCGCCGGCGCCGACGTGGCCGCCGTCGAGTCGTTCGCCGAGAAGCCCGACATGGCGACCGCGCAGGCCTACGTCGACTCGGGCGAGTACCTCTGGAACGCCGGGATCTTCGCGTGGCGGGCCGACACGTTCGCGACGCAGATCCTGGCGCACGCGCCCGAGCTCGCGACCTCCACCCGTGCCGTGGTCGAGGATCTCGCCGCGACGGGGACGGTCGACGAGTCCCTGTGGGACGAGGTCCCGAAGATCTCCATCGACTATGGACTGGCCGAGCCCGCCGCCGGCGCCGGAGCGATGAGCGTCGTCGCCGCCGAGTTCGGGTGGTGGGACCTCGGCACCTGGCCGACGGTCGCCGCGTTCGAGGCCGCCGGCGGTAACGGGGTCTCCGGGGACGCGACGGTCGCCCAGCTGTCGGCGGAGAACTGCTACGTGCGCCGGGTCGGCCGCACGGGGGCGGCCGACGCCGACGCCCCGCGACCGCGCATCGCGCTGTTCGGGGTCAAGGATCTCATCGTCATCGACACGGGGGACGTCGTGCTGATCACCTCGCAGGACCAGGGCGGCGAGGTCAAGAAGCTCGTCGGTGCGCTGCCGGGCCTCGGCTGGGACGAGCTGGTCTGACATGGGGCTCGACGTGTCCGCCACGCTGGACCGGGCGGCCGTCGCCGCCGTCGACACGACCGACCAGGTCACCGACGTGCTGGCGCTCCCCGAGCATCTGCGCGACGCGCTGTGGAAGGCGGAGTCCGCGGGCCTGGACGGCTGGGACAGCCCGGCCGGGCTCGTCGTCGCCGGCATGGGCGGCTCCGGGATGGGCGGCCTGCTGGCCCGCGCGATCCTCGGCGACCATGCCGTCCGGCCGATCCTCACCACCCGGGACTACGCGCTGCCGCCGTGGACGACCCCGGACACGACCGTGCTGTGCACGAGCTACTCGGGCAACACCGAGGAGGTGCTCGCGTGCTACGAGGCCGCCGGCGCCCTCGGCGCCCAGCGCGTCGTCGCCACCACCGGCGGCAAGCTCGCGAAGCTCGCGCGCAAGGACCGCGTGCCGGTCATCCCGATCGCCGGCGGCCTGCGCTCGCGCGCGGCGGTCGGGTACATGACGGTGGCGGCCCTCGAGGTCGCCCAGCAGTGTGGTGCCGGCCCGCGGCTCGCCTCCGACCTCGACGTGGCTGCCGAGCACCTCGAGGATCTCGTCGACCTGTGGGGCCCGGACGGTCCCGAGGACGGGCTCGCCAAGTCCCTCGCCCGCGCGCTCCACGGCACGGTGCCGGTGATCGCGGGCTGCGGCGTGACGTCGCCGGTGGCCTACCGGTGGAAGAGCCAGCTGAACGCCAACGCGAAGGTCCCCGCGTTCTCGCACGAGCTGCCCGAGCTCGACCACAACGAGATCCAGGGGTGGGAGGGTGCCGGCGGCCTCGGCCCGTTCTCCGCCGTGTTCCTCACCGATTGCGACTCCCACCCGCGGATGTCCGGCCGGATCGAGCTCACGCGGCAGCTCGTCGCGCCGCACGCCACCTCCACCCACGTCGTGCACTCGATCGGGACCACGTCGGCCGAGCGGGTCTTCTCGCTCGTCCTCCTGGGCGACATGGTGTCGCTGTACCTCGCGGTCCTGCGGGGCGAGGACCCCGCGCCGCTCACGTCGGTCGAGCAGCTCAAGGGCGAGCTCGCCGCGTCCTGACCGCCGCGCTCCCCGCCCAACCTTGACACGATCGTGGTAAGGTTGCGGCGCGATGGACGCGCTGACCATCAACGAGGCGGCGGAGACCACTGGCTGGTCCCCGCGCATGCTCCGCTACGTCGAGCGCCTCGGGCTCATCGAGCCCGAACGCTCCTCGGGCGGCTACCGCCTGTACGGCCCCGCCGAGCTCCAGCGGCTGCGCACCCTGCGTGAGCTGCTGGACACCCATGACCTGGGGCTCGGAGAGATGGGCTTCGCGCTACGTCTGCGCCGCGACCGCGATCTGCGGCGCGCGGTGGAGGCGTGGTTCGAGGCCAAGGTCGCGCGCCCCGTCGACGTCCCGGCCGGCGACTGGCTGAGCTGGGAGCAGGACAAGCACTCGAGGCTCCTGGCCGCGGCCGGGGCGCCTCCCTCTTGAACGACCACAAGGACACGATGAGCACCACTTCCGTTCTGGCCCCGACCGACTTCAAGGTCGCCGACCTCTCCCTCGCCGCCTACGGGCGCAAGGAGATCCAGCTCGCCGAGCACGAGATGCCCGGCCTGATGAAGACCCGCGAGGAGTTCGGCCCCTCGCAGCCCCTCAAGGGCGCCCGTGTCATCGGCTCGCTCCACATGACCATCCAGACCGCGGTGCTCATCGAGACGCTCACGGCGCTCGGCGCCGAGGTCCGCTGGTGCTCCTGCAACATCTTCTCGACGCAGGACCACGCGGCCGCTGCCGTCGCCGTCGGTCCGGAGGGCACGCCCGACAACCCGCAGGGCGTGCCGGTCTTCGCCTGGAAGGGCGAGACCCTCGAGGAGTACTGGTGGTGCACGGAGCGCGTCGTGGCCGGCTGGCCCGAGGGCAGCCCCGCGAACATGATCCTCGACGACGGCGGCGACGCCACCATGCTCATCCACAAGGGCAAGGAGTTCGAGGCGGCCGGCGCGGTGCCGGACCCGTCCACCGGTGGGTCGGAGGAGTTCGAGATCTTCCTCACCCTGCTGCAGAAGTCCCTCGCCGAGGACGACCAGCGCTACACGCGGATCGCCGAGCCGATCAAGGGCGTCACCGAGGATACCACCACGGGCGTCCACCGCCTGTACGAGATGCACCGCGACGGCAAGCTGCTGTTCCCGGCCATCAACGTCAACGACTCGGTCACCAAGTCGAAGTTCGACAACCTCTACGGCTGCCGCCACTCGCTCGTCGACGGCATCAACCGTGCGGTCGACGTGATGCTCGCCGGCAAGGTCGCGGTCGTCTGTGGCTACGGCGACGTCG
>JBBSJQ010000011.1:0-186227 GCA_038257095.1 Solirubrobacterales bacterium | reverse complement strand
GAGGTCGAGGACGTCTTCGAGAACCAGGGCGCGCAGCTCGTCCGCGAGGTCGCCACGGCGACCAACGACGTCGCCGGCGACGGCACCACGACCGCCACGGTCCTGGCCCAGGCGATCGTCAAGCAGGGCCTGAAGAACGTCACGGCCGGCGCCAACCCGCTCGCCCTGAAGCGGGGCATCGAGAAGGCCGTCGAGCAGATCGTCGCCGCGATCGCCGACCAGTCCGTCGAGATCTCCGGCAAGGACGAGATCGCCCGCGTGGCGACCATCTCCTCCCGCGACGCCGAGATCGGCGACGTCATCGCCGACGCGATCGACAAGGTCGGCAAGGACGGCGTCGTGAACGTCGAGGAGGGCCAGACGTTCGGCATGGACCTCGAGTTCACCGAGGGCATGCAGTTCGACAAGGGCTACGTCTCGCCCTACATGGTCACCGACCAGGACCGCATGGAGGCCGTGCTCGAGGATCCGTACATCCTCATCGCGAACCAGAAGATCGGTTCCGTCCGCGACGTGCGTCCGGTCCTCGAGGCCGTCATCCAGTCCGGCAAGAGCATCCTCATCATCGCCGAGGACCTCGAGGGCGAGGCCCTCGCGACGCTGGTCGTCAACAAGCTGCGTGGCACCTTCACCGGTGTCGCCGTGAAGGCGCCGGGCTTCGGCGACCGTCGCAAGCGCATGCTCGAGGACATCGCCATCCTGACGGGCGGCGAGGTCATCACCGAGGAGATGGGTCTCAAGCTCGAGAACACCCAGATCTCCCAGCTCGGTCGCGCGCGTCGTGTCGTCGTGTCCAAGGACACGACCACGATCGTCGACGGTGCCGGTGACACGGCCGCCATCAAGGGCCGCATCAACCAGATCAAGTCCGAGGTCGAGAACACCGACTCCGACTTCGACCGGGAGAAGCTCCAGGAGCGTCTCGCCAAGCTGTCCGGCGGCGTCGCGGTCGTCAAGGTCGGCGCGGCCACCGAGACGGAGATGAAGGAGAAGAAGCACCGTGTCGAGGACGCCCTCCAGGCGACCCGCGCAGCGCTCGAGGAGGGCATCGTGCCCGGTGGCGGCGTCGCGCTGCTCCAGGCCGGCCTCACCATCAAGCTCGACGACTACGACTCCGACGAGCAGACGGGTGCCCGCATCATCCTGCGCGCGCTCGAGGAGCCGCTCCGTCAGATCGCGGAGAACGCCGGGCTCGAGGGCTCGGTCGTCATCAACGAGGTCCGCAAGGCCAAGAAGGGCTTCGGCCTGAACGCCGCCACGGGCGAGATCGTCGACCTCATCGCGGCGGGCGTCATCGACCCCGCCATGGTGACGCGCTCTGCCCTGCAGAACGCGGCGTCGATCGCGAAGAACATCCTCACCACCGAGGCGATCGTCTGTGAGATCCCCGACAAGGACTCCGGCGGCATGGGTGGCGGCATGCCCGACATGGGCGGCATGATGTAGCCAGTCCGCTCCGGCCGCGCGCCGGAACGGTAGGACGGCTTTCGAGGGCCCGGCTTCTGCCGGGCCCTCGGTCGTCGTGTGGGGGGTGTGGTGCTGCCCGCTCCGGGGTCCCGGAGCGTCAGCTCACCCTGAGCGCGAGCTGAGGCGCCCTCGCGTGGTCGCCCGACGCGTGCTTGTCGCGCGTCGCGCTAGTGAGCGGAGGCTTCCGCGGAAGCCGCACGCCGGCGAATCTGGGTGTCCCTGAGCCCATATGTGGGCTTGAGGACACCCAGTTCAGGCTGGACAAGCCGTCTCGCGCGGTTCAGCCCAACCGCTCGTGCGTCCACGCGGACGGAGTCATCGCGCGTTTGCACGTTTGCGCCCGCACGAGGGCGTCAACGTGCAACTCGACGCCTGGACCCGACGGCCGCTCCGCGCGAGAAGCGAGCGCGATGGCCGAGGACGCGTCACCTTCCGCGACCGATCGCCACACACGTGGACGATCGGCGCGCGGCGCAGCTCCCTGACACCGCCGTCAGTGCGCGGCTGCCGGCGCGCCGTGCGCCGTCACGAGCACGCCGGGGCGCAGCAGCAACCGGGTGATGACGCCGGCGACGAGGAAGATGCCCGCCCCGACCCAGAAGGCGACGCTGTAGCCGTGCACCGCGGCCTCGGCGACGACCGCCGGCGACGCCGTGCGGTCGTCGATGTAGCCGCTGGTCGCGGAGACGACGAGTGTCGTGAGCAGCGCGGTGCCGATCGCGCCGCCGACCTGCTGGGACGTGTTGACCATCGCCGACGCGACACCGGTGTCCTGCGGCGCCACACCGGCGGTCGCCCCCTGGAAGGCGGGCGCGAAGACCAGGCCGAACCCGACGCCCACGAGGATCAGGGACGGCAGCACGTGGGTGACGTACCCGCCATCGACCTCGATCCGCGTGAGCAGCGCCAGCCCGATCGCGGCCAGGAACATGCCGGTCGGGATCAGCGGGCGCGGACCCGTCCGCGCGAGCAGTCGCGTGTTGACGATGATCGACGTCGTCACGATCGAGATGTTCAGCGGCATGAAGCCGACACCGGTCTCGATCGGGCTCAGGTCGAGCGTCTGCTGCATGTAGAACGTCAGGAAGATGAACACGCCGAAGATGCCGATGCCGGCGCTCGCCATCGCGAAGTAGGCCCCGCCGCGATTGCGGTCGAGCACGATGCGCAGCGGCAGCAGCGGGTGCTTGACGCGGCGCTGGAGCTGGACGAACGTGACCAGCAGGACGGCGGCGGCGGCGAACAGCGTGAGGGTCAGCCAGTGCGTCCACCCCTGGCTCTCGGCGTGGGAGAACCCGTAGACGAGCGCGAGCAGCCCGGAGGTCGCGGTGAGCGTTCCCGGGAGATCCATCGGCGCGCGGTCCGGCGACGGGATGTGGTGCAGCAGCCGGGAGGCCGCGGCCGCTGCGGGAAGGGCGAAGGCCAGCGTCACGAAGAGGCACCAGCGCCAGTCGAGCAGCTCCGTGAGCACGCCGCCGAGCAGCAGGCCGACCGCCCCGCCCATCCCGGCGATCGCGCCGAAGATGCCGAACGCCTTGCCGCGCTCGGCCGGGATCGTGAACGTGACGGCCAGCAGCGACAACGCCGCCGGCGCGAGCAGCGCGCCGAACGCGCCCTGCAGCGCGCGTGCGGTGACGAGCACGCCGAAGCTCTGCGCCAGGCCGCCGAGGGCGGAGGCGAACGCGAAGCCGATCAGGCCGGTGACGAACGCGCGCTTGCGGCCGAACAGGTCCCCGATGCGGCCGCCGAGCAGCAGCAGACTGCCGAACGGCAGTGCGTAGGCGGTGATGACCCACTGTCGGTTCGCGTCGGAGAAGCCGAGGTCCGCCTGGGCGGACGGCAGGGCGATGTTCACGATCGTCGCGTCGAGGACGACCATGAGCTGCGCGATGCCGATGATCCCGAGGATCAGCCAGCGTCGCTCGAAGTGGGGATCCTGCAGTTGATCGTGTGCGGTGACCATCTGCCGCACGCTACCAAAGCGGAGGACGGCCTCCGGTTCGGCCGCCGCCTGCGGACACGACGGCGGTCGCATCTCGCGCTACCTTGCCGATGAGTTTCGCGTCCTCTTCAGGTCAGACGCACAGGACGACCGACAGAAGGAGCCCCCCGTGGCAGATGACGGCGGTCTCGCGATCGAGACCCATGGACTGATCAAGACCTTCGGCGAGCACCGCGCCGTCGACGGCGTCGACCTCGCGGTCCGGCGCGGCACGGTGTACGGCGTGCTCGGCCCCAACGGAGCCGGGAAGACGACCACCATCAGGATGCTCGCGACGCTCCTGCGCCCGGACGGTGGGACCGCCCGCGTCATGGGCCACGACGTCGTCCAGGAGGCCGACCGGGTTCGCGAGCTCATCTCGCTCACCGGCCAGCTCGCCTCCGTCGACGAGGACCTGACCGGCCGCGAGAACCTCGTCCTCCTCGCCCGCCTGCTCGGCTACCGCGGCGGTGCGGCCGGCGACCGGGCCGACCAACTGCTCGCCGCGTTCGGCCTGACCGACGCCGCGGGCCGGCAGGCGAAGAACTACTCGGGCGGCATGCGGCGCCGCCTCGACATCGCCGCGAGCATCGTCGTCACGCCGCAGCTGATGTTCCTCGACGAACCGACCACCGGCCTGGACCCACGGTCGCGCTCGGAGGTCTGGGACATCGTCCGCGCACTCGTCGGACAGGGAACCACGGTCCTGCTCTGTACGCAGTACCTCGACGAGGCCGACCAGCTCGCCGACCGCATCGCGGTCATCGACCGCGGCACCGTGATCGCCGAGGGCACCCCCGGCCAGCTCAAGGCGTCGGTCGGGCAGAGCACGCTCCATGTCAGGCTGGTCGACCCCGCCGACCGGCCATCCGCGCAGGCGGCGCTCGAGCGCGGGCTGGGCGGCGAGGTGCATCTCGAGTCCGACCCCGCCTCCCTGTCGATCCCCGTCGCCGACGCCGGTCGTGCCGCGACCGCCGTCGCGGAGCTGGACGTCGCGGTCGAGGGCTTCAGCCTCGGCCAGCCGAGCCTCGACGAGGTGTTCCTCGCGCTCACCGGCGAGGCCCCCGTCGAAGAGGAGGTGACGGTATGAGCACCGTCGAGAAGACCGACGAGCCCGTCATCACCGAAGCGGCGCTGCACGCCGCGCTGGCCTCCGGTGAGCGCCCGGCCCGGCCCGGCCCGCTGTCGACCGCGATCACCTTCGGGTGGCGCGGCATGCTGAAGATCAAGCACGTGCCGGAGCAGCTGCTCGACGTCCTCGTGACACCGGTGCTGTTCCTCGTGATGTTCACCTACCTCTTCGGCGGCGCGGTCGCCGGGGGCACCGGCGAGTACCTCCAGTACATCCTCCCCGGCATCCTCGTGCAGGCCGTCCTCTTCACGACGGTGTACTCCGGCGTGACGCTGAACACAGACATGACGAAGGGCGTCGTGGACCGGATCCGCACGCTGCCGATCTGGCGTCCGGCCCCGCTCGTCGGTGCGGTACTCGGCGACTGCGTGCGCTACCTCATCGCCTCGGCGGTGACGATCCTGTTCGGCGTCATCCTCGGCTTCGACATCGAGGGCGGCGTCTTCGGCGTGCTCGGCGCGGTCGCCCTGGTCGTCGCGTTCGCGTTCGGTCTGTCGTGGGTCTTCACGACCGTCGGGCTGATCATGCGATCGCCCAATGCGGTCTTGAACACCGGCTTCATGGCGATCTTCCCGCTGCTGTTCCTGAGCAACATCTTCGTCGACCCCGCGACGATGCCCAACGGGCTGGAGGCGTTCGTCGACGTCAACCCGATCTCGCATCTGGTGACGGCGACACGCGACCTCATGGCGGGGACCTCCCAGCGTGGGGACGTGCTGCTGGTGCTCGGGGAGGCGGCGCTGATCACCGCGATCTTCGCTCCGCTGACCGCCCGGATGTACGGCAGGAGCCGCTGACCGGCACGCGGCGGGGATACTGCGCAGCGTGACCGAGCGCAACGTCCTGGGTGGTCCGCTGGAGCCCTGCGGCATCGACCCGCTGACCGGCTTCTACCGCGACGGCTGCTGCTCGACGGGCCCCGAGGACCTCGGGGCCCACACGATCTGTGCGGTCGTCACCGCCGAGTTCCTGGAGCACCAGCGGTCGATCGGCAACGACCTGAGCACCCCGGTGCCGGCCTTCCGCTTCCCCGGTCTGCAACCCGGGGACCGCTGGTGCGTCACCGCGCGCAACTGGCTGGTCGCGCACGAGGACGGTGCCGCGGCGTACGTGGTGCTCGCGGCGACCAACGAGCGCACGCTCGACCTCGTCCCGCTCGAGGCGCTCCGCGAGCATGCGGTCGACGTCCCGCGCGACGCCGGGGACCTGCTGCAGGACTGACTCCTCCCTTCAGCGGGTTCGTACCCCCCGGTCGGGCGGTCTGCCCGCACAGCATGTCCGCGCGCGGTAGGAATGGCGCATGCACCGCGGAGGATCCTCAAGGAGGAGTACGCGAAAGCGGCCGCCGAGGGCCGGGAGATCGCGGCAGTCTGAACGGGCCGCGCCGTGCGGATAGGGTCGGGCGATGAGCAAGATCCTCTACACGGCGCAGGCCACCGTCTCGGGTGGCCGCGGCGAAGGCCACGGCGAGACCTCCGACGGCGCACTGAGCGTCGACCTCCGCCTGCCGGGCGAGCTCGGCGGCGAGGGCGGCGGCACGAACCCGGAGCAGCTGTTCGCCGTCGGCTACGCGGCGTGCTTCGAGGGCGCGCTGGGTGCGGTCGCGCGGCGCACAAAGGCCGAACTGGGGGACGTGAGCATCACGTCGAAGGTCAACCTGCACCCGACGCCCGAGCGTGGCTTCGCGCTGTCGGTCGAGATGGACGTGACCATCCCCGGCGTCGCGGACGCGGGCGAGGCGGCCGAGCTCGTGCGCGCCGCGCACGGCGTCTGCCCGTACTCGAACGCGACGCGCGGGAACATCGACGTCGCGTTCACCGCGAACGGCGAGGCCGTGGAGTAGCGGCCGAGGCGGCCCGGCACGTGGAGCCGGGGTCCGGATGCTCGGCTGACGGTCCGTGTGCCGTACGAAACCCTGCGCCAGGCGCGGGGAACGTACGGCAGACGTGGCGAGCGCACCGCGGCTCCCTATCGTGTCGCGCATGCTCCACGGCACCGTCGTCTCGCTGCACCGCTGGCCGGTGAAGTCCCTCGGTGGCGAGGACGTCGACGCGCTCGTGATCGACGCGCGCGGCGCAGCCGGCGACCGCACCCACGCGTTCTACGACGTGCACCAGGACGCCCAGCGGCGCCTGACCGCGCGGCAGTCCTCGCGCATGCTGCTGTGGTCGGCGCACTACCCCGAGGTCGCCGCCGACGCGCTCGATCCCGACGACCCGCCGCTGCCCGTCGTGAGCGCACCGGACGGCGGGTGCTCCTGGCGGTGGGACGACCCGGCCCTCGCCGAGGCGCTCGCCGCGGACCTGGGTCGCACCGTCACGCTGCGCCGCGAGCCGTCCGGACAGCAGGACCTCGGGCAGACCGTGCTGCTCACGACGACCGCCACGCACGAAGCGGTCGACGACGTCCTCGGCGACCTCGACCTCCGTCGCTGGCGGACCAACGTGCACGTCACCTTCGACGACGTCCCCGCCTACGCCGAGGAGGACTGGGAGCACGGCTCGATGACCATCGGCGACGTGCCGTTCACCTTCCTGCACCCCTGCGTGCGCTGCGTCATCCCGACCCGGGACCCGGACACCGCGGTGAAGCGCCCGGAGATCCTGCGGTGGGTCACCCGCGCGCGCAGCGGCCTCTTCGGGATGAACGCCCGCCCGACCGGGGCCGGGGTCGTGCGCGTCGGGGACCGCGTGTGCGTCACGCCACCGCCGGCGTGACGCACGTCCTCGTCACCGTCGTCGCCTCGCTGCTGGCCGCGGCGCTCGCCCACCGCTTCGCCGGCGGCCCGGGCCTGCCGTCGACCGCGCATCTCGGGCCGTCGACCACCGCCCAGGATCTGCCGCGACCGTGGTGGCAGCTCGGCCTCCAGCTGAGCTCGACGTTCGGCCGGCGCTGGATCCGCACCCGCCTCGGACGCCGCCGGACGGACGCCGCAGAGCGCGGCCTGGCGATCGGACGCCCCGACGGGACGCTGCTGTTCCCCGGGCTGCGCGACCGGGAGCACGCCCGTGCCGCGACGCGGGCGGCACTGCTGGCCGCGGCGGCGACGGCAGGAACCCTCGGGTTCACCGCCGGCGCCGCGTGGGCGGTCCCGCCGGTGAGCGCCGTGCTGGCGATCGCGGTAGGCCTCGCGACCGTTCGGCCCGGCGTCGCGTACCCGACGGTCGCAGCGGCGGTCCTCCTGCCGCTGAGCGGCGCGGCCGCCGCGGTCGCCGCCGGGGTGGCGGGCGCGGTGGCGATCGTGGGGACCGTACGGCGACGGCGCGCGGCCTGGGTGCGGACCGGCACGGTGCTGGCGCTCGCGCTGGCGACCGAGTCGGCTTGGCGCCTGGGCATCGGCTGAGCCCCTCTACCCTCGGGGGACCGATGCTGCGACTCCTTCCCCTGCTTGCCGTCCTCGTCCTGGCGGTCGGCTGCAACGCCCCGTCGACCAGCGACGACGACCGGGGAACCCCGGCCGCCCGGGGTTCGAGCGGCTTCACGATCACGCAGATCGCCGACGGGTTCGAGCAGCCCAACGACGTGCTCTCGCGGCCGGGCGACGACGGCGCGCTGTACGTCGTGGAGCAGCCGGGTCGCGTCCGCGTCCTCCGGAGCGGCGCGACCGACCCCGCGCCGTTCCTCGACCTCACCTCCGAGATCGCCGACGGCGGCGAGCGCGGACTGCTCGGCGTCGAGTTCCCGCAGGACCACGCGGCCAGCGGCCTGGTCTACGCGCACTTCTCGGCACGCGAGCCGGAGGGCGACACACGGGTGGTCGAGCTGAAGGTGCCGCCCGGCGGCGGGACCCTGGGGCCCGACGACGTCACCCGCACGCTGCTCGAGGAGGAGCAGCCGTACAGCAACCACAACGGCGGGCAGCTGCGCTTCGGGCCCGACGGCCGGCTGTACCTCGGCCTCGGGGACGGCGGCTCGGGCTTCGACCCGCAGCGTCGCGGTCAGGACCTCGAGGGCACGATGCTCGCCAAGCTCCTCGCCCTCGATCTGCGACAGGCCGACGGCGAGTGGGAGACCGTCGCCTACGGGCTGCGCAACCCCTGGCGCTTCAGCTGGGACCGCGAGACCGGGGACCTCTTCATCGGCGACGTCGGACAGGAGGAGATCGAGGAGGTCGACCTCATCCCCGCCGGGACGACCGACGTCGTGAACTTCGGCTGGAGCGCCTATGAGGGCCGCAACCGCGTCGAGGACCGCCAGGCCAACGGCGAGGTGACGTTCCCGATCGCCACGTACACGCACGACGACGGCTGCTCGATCACCGGCGGCTACGTCTATCGCGGCGCCGCGATCGCCGGCCTGAAGGGCCGGTACCTCTACGGGGACTTCTGCAGCGGCGTGCTCTTCTCCCTGCGTCTGCAGGGCACCCGCGCCACCGAGGTCCGGCGCGAACCCGTGACGATCCCGCAGCTCACGTCGTTCGGCCAGGACGCCGCCGGCGAGCTCTACGCCACCACGGTCGACGGCGCCGTGTCCCGGCTGGACCCGGCCCGCTAGGATCCGCGCAGCGAAGCACGAGGAACCCGGTGCGAATCCGGGACGGTCCTCGCCACTGTGACCGGGGAGCGACCCCTCACGAAGCCACTGGGCCACGGCCTGGGAAGGCGGGGGGAAGCGTCGATCCGGGAGTCAGGACACTCGGCGGCGCGCACCACAGTCCACGATGGATGGAGACCCGTGCCCGTCACGGCGAACGACGTACCGGTGCCCCGAGCACCGTCAACCGGTAGTGGCCGCCCCGGCTCCGCGCGCGGGGTCGATGACCGCTGCCCCGGGGTGCTGCGTCCCCACGAGGCGCAGGACGGCCTCCTCATTCGCGCCCGGCTGATCGGCGGCCGCCTGTCCGGTGACGCCCTGCGCGCGCTCACCGCCGCGGCCGGCGCCGGCAACGGCATCGTCGAGCTGACCTCGCGCGCGAACGTGCAGGTCCGGGGCCTCGCCCCCGGCGATCTCGAGCCGCTGGGCGCCGCGTTCGCCGCAACCGGCCTGCTGCGTTCCGCGAGCCACGACCGTGTTCGTAACGTCGTGGCCGATCCGCTGGCCGGGCGTCGGGAGGGGTCGACCGTCGGACCGGATGTGCTCGACGCCCTGCTCGACGCGCTCGACGACGGTCTCTGCGCCGACGCACGGCTCGCAGAGCTGCCGGGACGCTTCCTCTTCGCGGTCGACGACGGGAGCGGCGCGGCGCTCGGGGTCGACGCCGACGTGCGGCTCGCCGCCCGCGGGGCGGGTCGCTGGGAGGTGGACGGTGGCGCCCTGGGCACCGACGTAACGGACACCCCGGTCGCGGCCGCCCTCGCGCTCGCCCAGCGCTTCCTGGACGTGCGGGCCACCGGCACCTGGCGGGTGGCGGAGCTGCCCGGCGCCGCCGCACCCCGCCCGGCAGCGGACGGCGAACCCGGGCTGCTCGGCCTGCTCACCCAGTCCGACGGCCGCTGGGCGGTCGGTGCGCTCGCGCCCCTCGGCCGGCTGGCGCCCCGGATGATCGACCTGCTCGCCGAAGCGGCCGACGAGGGCGCCGGCGTCCGCGTTTCGCGCCGGCGCACGGTGGCGCTGGTCGACCTCGACCCCGTCCGCACCTCGAGCGTCCTCGCGTCGCTCGCCGCGAGCGGGATGGTCGTGACCGCGGGGTCGGGCTGGGAGGGCCTGACCGCGTGCGCCGGGCAGGGCGCGTGCGCGAAGGCGCTGGACGACGTGCGGGCCGGTGCCTCCGCACGGGCCGCCGACCGCGCGCAAGGCGCCCCCCGGGAGCACTGGTCCGGCTGCGACCGCCGCTGCGGGCAGACCCCTGACGTAGGACGCGCGGTCGTCGCCCGCGGGGACGGCATCTGGACCATCGACGAGGAGGTCGCGGCATGAGCACCTACATCCATGACGGCGCCGAGATCTACCGACGGTCGTTCGCGACGATCCGCTCGGAGACCCCGGGTCTCGCGGGTCTCGATCCGGTGGTGGAGCGGACGGTCGTCCGCATGATCCACGCCTGCGGGATGACCGATCTGATCCACGACGTCGTCACCTCCGCGGGCTTCGGGACCGCCGGTGAGGCCGCGCTGCTGGCCGGCGCGCCGGTCCTGTGCGACACGAACATGGTCGCCTCGGGCGTCACGCGCCGCCGCCTTCCCGCCGACAACGACGTGGTCTGCACGCTCACCGACCCGCGCGTCGCACCGCTCGCGCAGGAGATCGGGAACACCCGCACCGCCGCGGCAGTCGAGCTGTGGGGGGACCGGCTCGACGGCGCGCTGGTCTGCATCGGCAACGCCCCGACGGCGCTCTTCCACCTGCTCGACCTGATCGCCGAAGGACGCGTGCCGCGGCCCGCCGCGATCATCGGCGCACCGGTCGGGTTCATCGGCGCCGCCGAGTCCAAGGAAGCGCTCGCCGCGAACGACCTCGGGCTGGAGTTCGTGATCGTCCGCGGCCGTCGCGGAGGCAGCGCGATCGCCGCCGCCACCGTCAACGCCCTGGCGAGCGTGGTCGAGTGACCGGCCACCTCACCGGGCTGGGCGTGGGCCCGGGCGACCCCGAGCTGCTCACGCTCAAGGCCCTGCGCATCCTGCAGGCGGCCGACGTCGTGGCGTACCCGATCGCGCGCGGGCGCCGTGGCGTCGCCCGGTCGGCCGCCGCGCCGCACCTGCTGCCCTCGCAGGTCGAGCTGCCGCTCGTCTACCCGACGACGGTGGACGGCGCCGACGACGCCGAGGCCTACGACCGCGCGCTGCGCGACTACTACGACCGCGGGGCCGTGGCGGTCGCCGCGCACCTCGACGCCGGCCGCGACGTCGTGGTGCTGTGCGAGGGCGACCCGTTCTTCTACGGCTCCTACATGTATCTGCACGAGCGGCTCGCGTCGCGGTACGCGACGACCGTCGTGCCCGGCGTCACCGCGTTCAGCGCCGCCGCCGCCGCCGCGGGGGCGCCGCTGTGCAAGCACGACGACGTGCTCACCGTGCTCCCCGGGACGCTGTCGGCGGACGAGCTGACCAGACGGCTGCGGGAGAGCGACGCCGCGGTCATCATGAAGCTCGGCCGCACCTTCGGCCCGGCACGAAATGCGGCACGAGCCGCGGGCGTCGCCGACCGCGGGCTGTACGTCGAGCGCGCGTCGCACCCGGAGCAGCGCGTTGCCGCGCTGGATGAGGTGGACGCCGGCGGCGTGCCGTACATGTCGATCGTGCTCGTGCCGACCGCGGCGGACGACCGGCTGCGTGAAACGCCGCGTCCCGCCGCAGCGGCGGACGCACGCGACCGGACCGGTTGGGTGAGCGTCGTCGGTCTGGGCCCCGCCGGGCCGCAGTGGCGCACACCCGAGGCGAGCGCGGTCCTCGATGCGGCCGACGCGCTGATCGGTTACGACACCTACGTCGCGCGGGTGCCCGAGCGCCCCGGCCTCGAGCGCTTCTGCACCGACAACCGCGTCGAGCTCGACCGGGCCCGGCACGCGCTGGAGCTCGCGGCAGCCGGACGGCGCGTCGCGGTCGTGTCCTCCGGCGACCCGGGGATCTTCGCGATGGCCGCCGCCGTGCTGGAGGTCTGGGAGGAGGAGCTCGCTGCCGGGTCACCGCTCGGCGCGGTCGACCTGCGGATCGTGCCCGGCCTCTCGGCGATGCAGGCGGCCGCGTCCCGCGTCGGCGCCCCGCTGGGGCACGACTTCGCCGTGCTCTCCCTCAGCGACATCCTCAAGCCGTGGGAGGTCGTCGAGCGCCGGCTCGAGGCCGCGGGCGCCGCCGACCTCGCGCTCGCGCTCTACAACCCGGCCTCGCGCACGCGCCGCGACCAGCTCGACCGTGCCGTCGAGGTGCTGATGCGCCACCGCGCGGCCGACACGCCGGTCGTCGTCGCGCGTGCCGTCGGCGCACCCGAGGAGTCGGTGACGGTCGTCGAGCTCGGTGCGCTGGACACCGCGCTGGTCGACATGCGGACGCTGCTCATCGTCGGTTCGTCCCAGTCGCGGGTGACCCGCTGCGCCGACGGCCGCACGATCGTGCACACCCCGCGCTCCTATCCGGTGCGCGTCTAGCATCCGGACGTGCTCCTGCAGTACGCGCCACCCGCGCGCCGTGCACCGGGCTGACGCGTCGCCGCCAGTGGCGGTGCGACACTGCACCGCGATGGGTCTCCCGCCGCTCGCCCGCCGGATCCTCGGCGTCCTCGTCGTCTGCGCGATCACCGCCGCCCCGGCCTCCGCGGCCGGGACGCTGCGGCTCTCGACCACCGCGGAGGGCTTCGCGGTGGAGCTCCTCGGCGACGACGGCGCCGTCGAGGTCTCGACGGTCCGCGGAGCCGGCGGCCTGCCCGTCCGCCCTCCCGGTGTCGACGCCCCGCTCCCGCTCGAGCCGCTCGGCGCGACCGGCGCGTTCCCGGCGCTCGGCTGGGTCCTCGGGGCCCGTGCGGGGCTGACGTTCCCGGTCTCGTTCTTCAGCGGCAACCGCCTGCTCGGAGCCGAGGCCGGCGCGGTCGTCGCCGTCACCGGCGCCCGTCAGACCGCCCCCGGCGTCTTCACGCTCACCACCACGGCCGGCGTCGACGCCACGGCACGCGTGACCGGCACCCACCTGCGCGTCGACCCGCCCCCGTCCCTCCCCGTGGTCTCGACGCTGTTCACGCTGGCGTCCCCGCGCGGCGAGGGGCTCTACGGCCTGGGCGCGCGCAAGGACGCCTTCGACCAGCGCGGAAAGCTCCGCAACGTCTGGGTGGAGCAGCAGAACCTCTCCGACGAGCGGCTCGACGCGCTGGGCAACGTCGTCGAGCCGGACTACACGTTCCCCAACGGGGCGCAGGCCGCGTACTACGTCGTCCCCGCCCTGCTCGGTTCGCGCGGCTGGGCCGCGTGGGTGGACGGGACCGCGCTGCAGCGGCTGGACCTCGCGGCCTCGCGCGCGGACGCGGTCCGGTGGGGCGTCGCGTCCCCCGTCCTGGACCTGACGCTGGCGGGCGGCGGGATCGAGTCGGCCTCACAGGCGTACACCGCCCGCGAGGGACGGGCACCGGCCCCGCCCCGCTGGGTGTACGAGCCGCAGGTCGACGTCCTGAACGAGGGGGAGGGCGAGGCGGCGCCCAACGGCGCGCGGTTCGACGGCGGACCCCGCGTGAAGCGCGACCTGGACGAGATCGTCGAGCAGACCGCCAGGCACGACCTCCCCATCGGCGTGATCGGCGTCGAGGGATGGCACAAGGTGCTCGACGAGGAGGGGCCGCAGGCGCGCGCGTACTTCCGGGGGCTCCGCGCGAAGGGCTTCCGCCTGAGCGCGTACTGGAACCCGTTCACCGCGACCCAGGGCAAGGGCTACGCGGCGGCGCGCGACGCCGACCTGTTCGTGAAGGACGCGTCCGGGCAGCCCTACACGCTGATCACGAACCGCAACAACCCGGCGAACCTCATCGACTTCACGCGGCCTGGGGCGCAGGAGTTCTGGAAGACCCAGCTCGACCGGCACGCCGACCTCGGATTCGAGGGCTTCATGGAGGACTTCGGCGAGCTGATCGTCGAGGGCATGTCGCAGGCCGACGGGGCGCCGCCCGCGCTGGCGCACAACGCGTACCCCGTCCACTACCACCGGGCGGGCCGTTGGGCGATCGACGAGCAGCGCCGCGAGCGCGGTGACACGTTCGAGCCCTGGTTCTACGTCCGCTCCGGGCACACGGGCGTCGCGGGCGCGACCGGCGGCGTGTTCCCGGGAGACGAGTCGACCGACTGGTCTCCCGCGAGCGGGATCGGCAGCGTCGTCCCCGCCATGCTCAACCTGTCGCTCACCGGCTCCAACACCTTCACGACGGACGTCGGCGGATACCTCGACCTGCTCGCCCCGCGGACGACCCCGGAACTGCTGACGCGCTGGTCGCAGCTCGCGGCGTTCACGCCGATCAGCCGGATCCACAACTCCACCGGCAAGACCTCGCTCTTCCCGTGGGACGCCGGCGGGGTGCACCTCGACGCCTACCGCCGCTACGGGCGGGCCAAGCGACGCCTCATCGCGCTGGTCGACCGGTGGAGCCGGCGAGCGGCGAGGGACGGGACCGTCGGCCCGGTCCGCCCGCTCGTGCTCGGCGATCCGGCGCTCGCGTCGGTCGACGACGCGTGGACCCTCGGGCGGGACGTCCTGGTCGCGCCGATCCTCGCCCCCGGAGCGACGTCGCGTGCGGTGCGGCTGCCGGCCGGCTCGCGCTGGCAGCAGGTCCGGGTGGATGCGCTCGGCCGCTGGGTGGACGTCGGGGAGCCGCTGACCGGCGGGCGGACCGTCCGGGCCGCGGCGCCGATCCAGGACATCCCGGTGTTCCTGCGCGCGGTCGACGTGCGACTCGTGCGCCGGTGCATCGGGGCCGGACGTCTGCGGGTGCAGCTGCGTGGCCCGGACCGCGCGTCGGTGCTCTCGGCGTCCCTGCTGCGCGGGTCCCGTCGCCTCTCGACGCAACTCGCGACCCGCCGGGTGACGGTCTCCCGGGGGTCGCTGTCGCGTGGCCGCGGCAGCCTGCGCGCGCGGGTGGTGCTCGAGGACGGACGGGTCCTCCGGCTGCAGCGCGGCGTGCCGACCTGCCGCCCCGCCCGCCTCAGCGCTGCTTCCTGATCCGCTGGCAGCGCCGCCGGCCCGCCTGAATCAGGTCGACGCGCGGACCCAGGCCGCCGCCGCGGCCGCGTTCCCGACCGTCTCCCCCTCCGGGCGGACCGGGCGGTCGACCATGACGACCGGGATCCCCCGCTCCCGTGCGGCATGGAGCTTCGCCTCGGTCAGCGCGCCGCCGGAGTCCTTGGTGACCAGCACGTCGATCCGGTGGTCGTCCATCAGCGATCCCTCCCCCGCGGGCGTGTAGGGCCCGCGGTCCAGCAGCAACTCGTGGCGCGCCGGAAGATCGGCCTCGTCGGGCGGGTCGACCGTGCGGACCAGGAACCAGGTCGACACGTCGGACGTGAACGCGCGCAGGCCCTGGCGTCCGCTCGTGAGGAACGCGCGCCGCCCGAGCGCCCGGACGCCCCGCGCCGCGCCGACGAGGTCGGGGACGCGGTGCCAGTCGTCGCCCGGTCGCGCCGTCCATCCTGGGCGCGCGAGCCGCAGCAGCGGGACCCCCGCTGCCGGGCAGGCCGCGGCGGCGTTCGCCCCGATCCGCTCCGCGAACGGATGCGTCGCGTCGACGACCGCCCGCACCTCGTGATCGCGCAGGTACGCGACGAGGCCGTCCACCCCTCCGAAGCCGCTGACGCGGACCTCCCCGACGGGCAGTCGCGGACGCGCGACCCGCCCCGCCAGCGAGCTGACGACCGCGACCCCGCGGGCGTCCAGCAGAGCGGCGAGCTCGCGGGCCTCGCCCGTGCCGCCGAGGACCAGGACGCGGCCGTTGCTCATCGCCGCCGCAGGAGGTAGAGGTCGAACATCCAGCCCTTGCGCTCCTTTGCCTGCGCCCGGACGCAGACGATCTCGTCGGCGACCTCGTCGAGCGGCCCGGCGCGCAGCAGCTCGTCCGGTGTCCCGACGAAGGCGCCCCAGTAGATGTCGATCCCCGCGGGATCGATCCCGGTGAACGTCGTGCCCGCGTCGAGCATCACGACGACGTCGTCCACCCCCTCGGGCATCCCATGCTCGGCGAGCCGTCGGGCCGGCATGATCTGCACGGTCCCGCCGACGCGGTTGAGCGGGATCGCGTGGCGGGCGGTGAGGGCGTGCACGCTGCTGACGCCCGGGACGACCTCGAGCTCCACGTCCGCGCGGACCTCCTGCACGACCGCGAGGGTCGACTCGTAGAGCGACGGATCCCCCCAGACCAGGAAGGCGCCGGTCTCGCCGTCCCGCAGCTCCTCGCGCAGCGCGCGCTCCCAGAGCGCGGCGCGCTGCTCGCGCCAGCGGTCCACTGCCGCGCGGTAGTCCGGAGCAGTGCGCCACGGGCGGGGCGGGTCCGTGAGGCGCACCTCGCGTGGCGGCGGGGCGTCCCCGCGATGCCGGGCGACGAGCGCGCGCCGCAGGGCGAGGAGCTCGTCGTCGCGTCCCTTGGTGACGACGAAGAGGACGTCGACCTCCGCGATCGCACGCGCGGCGCGCAGCGTGAGGTGCTCGGGGTCGCCGGACCCGATGCCGACGAGCAGCAGCTGCTTCACGGCGTGCGCTCCCGCTGCGCGCTGTAGAGGTGCGACACGCAGGCGCCCTCGGCGTCCGCCCCCGCCAGGGCGGGGCCGACGAGGATCGTCGCCGTCCGCCGGATGCCCGCGTCGGCGACGAGGCCGGCGATGGTCGCCAGCGTCCCGGGGAGCACCCGCTCGTCCGGCCACGACGCGCGGGCGACGACGACGGCCGGGCAGTCGGAGCCGTAGTGCACCGCCAGCCGCGGGGCGAGCTCGTCGAGCGCCTGGGTCGCGAGGTGCAGCACGAGCGTCGCACCGTGCGCGGCGAGCGCATCGAGCTCCTCCCCCGCAGGCATGGCGGTCGCCTGCCGGGCGTGACGCGTGAGGATGACCGTCTGCGCGACCCCGGGAACGGTGAGCTCGCGGCCGATGGTCGCGGCCGCCGCTGCGTAGGCGGGAACGCCGGGGACGATCTCGAACGGGATCCCGCGCGCACGCAGGCGCGCGGCCTGCTCGGTGACCGCGCTGTAGAGCGACGGGTCTCCGGAGTGCAGCCGGGCGACGTCCTCGCCGCGCTCGTGCGCGTCGACGAGCTCCTGCTCGATCGCGTCGAGCGTCAGGTGCTGGGAGTCGACGAGGCGCGCGTCCGGCGGGCAGTGCCCGAGAACCTCTGGCGGCACAAGGGCGCCCGCGTACACGCAGACCGGAGCGACCTCCAGGACCCGCACCGCGCGGAGGGTCAGGAGGTCCGCCGCGCCCGGCCCGGCCCCGACGAAGAAGACCGTCACCGGACCACCGACCACTGGGTGACGGGCAGTGCGGGGCGGAAGGCGGTGAAGGAGCCGACGGCGTCCTGGTGGGCGATCTGGATGCGGGTGAGCGTGCCGCCATGCTGTGCCCGGGCCGCGAGCACCGCCTGCTCGGACTCGATCGTCACCGCGTTGGCGACGAGCCGGCCGCCAGGCTTCAGGGCGTCGAAGGCGCTGCGCAGCACGCCCTCGACGCTGACCGCCCCGCCGACGAAGACCGCGTCCGGGCGCGCCCGCCGGAGGTCCTGCAGGACCCCCGGGGCGCGGCCGTCGACGACGATCAGGCGGTCGGGGACGCCGAGCACCCGGGCGTTCTCGCGGGCGCGCGCGGCGCGCTCCGGGTCCGCCTCGAAGCCCACCGCGAGCGCGGTCGGCTCGGCCCGCAGCCACTCGATGCCGATCGAGCCGGACCCCGCGCCGACGTCCCAGAGCAGCTGCCCCGGCGCGGGCTGCAGCGCGGCGATCGTGACCGCGCGCACCTCGCGCTTGGTCAGCTGCCCGTCGTGCGCGTACGCCTCGTCGGGGAGGCCCGGGGTGCGCGGCAGCACCAGGGTGCCGTCGTCCGCCCGCACCTCGATCGCGACGACGTGCAGCGGGTCGACGATCTCCTCGAACGCCTGCGCCGTCGTGGACGTGACGTGCTCCTCGGGCGCGCCCAGGCGCTCGGCGACGTGGAGCGTGCTCGTCCCGAAGCCCCGTTCGCGCAGCACCCGTGCGACCTGCGCCGCACCGTCGGCACCGGTCACGTAGGCGACCAGCCGCCGACCCGGCTGGAGGCTCGCCGCGACGACGTCGACCGGCCGGGCGACCGCGCTGACGAGCTCGACCTCGGCGCTCGCCCAGCCCAGCCGCGCGCACGCGAGCTGGAAGGCGGAGACGTGCGGGTGGACGCGCAGCCGCTCCGCACCGAGGTGGGTCGCGAGCGTCGCGCCGACGCCGTGCAGCATCGGATCGCCGCTGGCGAGGACCGTCAGCCCGCCGGCGTCGGCGAGCGCCGGGAGCGTGGTCGCGAAGGCCTCGCGCATCGGGGAGGGCCAGACGTGGCGCGCGGCCGCCGTCGCGTCGTCGGGCACGAGCTCGAGCTGGCGGGGCGCGGCGAGCAGCGCGGTCGCGTCGGCGATCGCGGTTCGTGCGGCGGCGCCGAGGCCGTCCCAGCCGTCCGCGCCGATGCCGACGACGTTGACAGGCGCGCTCACGACCGGCCTCCGATTGTCCGTTCCGCCCCGGCCGCGGGGGTCGACGTGCAATCCGTGCCCGGTGCGAGCGCCGCGTCGAGCGCCCGGACCAGCCGCGCGTTGGCCTCCGGGCCTCGGGCGGTCAGGCGCAGGTGCCCTTGGTCGAGTCCCGGGAACGACGCTGCGTGCCTCACCGCGATCCCCTCCGCGCGCAGGGCCGCGACCGCCCGCGCGCCGTCCGGCACCTCGACGAGGACGAAGTTGGTGACCGACGGCCAGGTCCGCAGCCCGGGGATCGCGGCCTCCGCGAGCCGCCCGGCGAGGTCCTCCCGCTCCGCCTCGGCCCGCAGGGCGGCCGCGGCCGCCGCCTCGGGCCGCGAGGCCGCCGCGTGCAGCGCCGCGAGCGCCAGCACGTTGACCGACCACGGGGGCCGGACGTCGCGCAGCCGCGAGGCCACCGCCGGCGCGGCCAGCGCGTACCCCGCGCGGACACCGGCGAGCGCGAGCGACTTGGTGAGGCTGCGCACCACGACCACGTCGTCGAGGCCGGCACCGGCCAGCGACCCGGGCTCGCCGGGGACCAGGTCGAGGAACGCCTCGTCGACCACGACGGTCCGGCCCGGCGCGCGCAGCGCGCGGATCGCGGTCTGCGGGTCCAGCGTGCCGCTCGGTGACGCGGGATTCCCGACGACCACGAGGTCGGCGTCCGCCGGGATCGCGGCCGGGTCCAGGGAGAACCCGCGCGCCGGGCAGCGGAGCACCCGCGTGACCCGGACGCCGTGCACGCGCAGGCCGGCCTCGGTCTCGGTGAACGCGGGGTGGACGACGACCGCGTGGCGCGGGCGCAGCGCGGGTCCGAGCAGCCAGAGGGCTTCGGCGGCGCCGTTGGTCAGGACGACGTCCTCGGCCGGCCGGTCGTGCCGGGCGGCGACCGCCGCGACCGCGGCGCGCTCGTCCGGGTAGCGGTCCACGGCGGAATGCAGCGCGTCGGCGAGCGCCGTCCGCAGCCAGTCCGGCGGGCCGCCGGCGAGGACGTTGACCGCGTGGTCGGCGAGCCCGCCCGTCGCGTCGTGGAGCGCCGTGTCGCCGTGCACGCGCAGCGCCGCGAGGTCGAAAGGTGCGTCGTGAAGCGCCCTGTCCCCGTACGTCCGCAGGGCGGCGAGATCGACGTCGCCGGTGGGTTCGTTCGCGGCGCGGTCGTCGGGCACGCCTGCGGGGAGCGGCACGACCCGCCCCGCGACCACGAGCTCGGCGGCGTCCGCCCCCGCGACCAGCGCCTGGGTCACCTCGCCGACCGCGTCGACCCAGCGGCGGCTCAGTGCGTCCATCGGCGTCACCCCCGAGCCGACGTGCTCGGCGACGACGATCACGGTCCCCGCACCGCCGGCCGCGGCGAGGGCGCGGGCCGAGGCGACGCAGCCGCCCAGGTCGTGGCCATGGTGCTGCGCCGTCGCGACCCACCCGCCGATGCCGTCGACCAGTGCGCACCCACCGGCGGCGGCGACGGCGGTCGCCGCATCCAGGGGATCCCCGCCGGGCTCCACGGTCGTCCAGTCCCCCGGTCGCCGGGCACGGTGGCCGGCGACCCGCGCGCGCATCTCGTGGTCGATGACCGCGCCGGTCGCCACGTATGTCACGGGGAGGCCGGACGCGGCGGCGAGCGCCTCCGCCCGCGCGCTCTTGCCCGAGCGCGTCCCCCCGACGACGACGACCAGCCTCATCGGCGGGGCACGCTTGTGGAGCTCGCCGGGCCGGGCACGCCGACGCCGCGCCCGGCCACGGCGGCGTCGACGAACCGCCGGGCGGCCTGCGGGGTCGCGGCCCAATGGGTGTGGAGGTAGCTCGCGTGCACGCCGCCGACCACCAGCCCTTCCGGTCGCTCCCGGCCATGGGCGCGCAGGGTCCAGGCTGCGGACATCCATCGGGTGCCTGGCTCGCCGGGCACGTGGCCGGCCGCGCCGCCCTCGAAACCGTGACCGGGAACGGTGGTGGAGTAGTGGAACTCGTGGCCGCGAAGCGTCTCGCCCGCGCGCCAGACCGGGGAGTCGGACGCGGCGGTCGCCTCGCGGTACCCGAGCGTGAGCCGGCCGGCCATCACGCCGTCGATGTCGAGCACCCCGCACATCGCGCGGCCGTCGAGCGTGCGGGCGAGGTACAGGAGCCCGCCGCACTCGGCCAGGACGGGCCCGCCGCCACGGCAGAACGCGGCGATCTCGTCACGTAGCGAGCGGTTGCCGGACAGCGCTTCGCCGTGCACCTCGGGGAAGCCGCCCGCGAGGATCAGCGCGTCGGTCCCTTCGGGAAGCACGGCGTCGGCGACCGGGTCGAACGGCATGAGCTCGGCACCCGCCGCCTCGAGCAGCTCGAGGTTCTCCGTGTAGTGGAAGCTGAAGGCGGGACCGCGGGCGATCGCCACCCGCCCACGCGGGGTGCGGTCGCCGGCCGCGAGCGGTGTCCACGCCTCGCCGTGCAGGACCGGCGCTGCGCGCGCGAGCCGCTCGACGGCGTCGAGGTCGACGTACCGGGCCGCGCACTCGGCGAGCGCGTCGAGGGCGTCCCGGGTCCTGGCCTCCCGCTCGACCGCGGGAACGAGACCGAGGTGCCGCTCGGGAGCGGACACCCGCTCGTCCCGCCGCATCGCGCCGACGACCGGTACGCCGAGCGGCTCGATCGCCTCGCGCAGCAGGCTCTCGTGGATGTCCGAGCCGACGCGGTTCAGCACGACCCCCGCGATCTCCACCTCGGGGTCGTAGGTGCGGTAGCCGTGGACGATGGCGGCGGCGGAGCGCGCCATCGAGGACGCGTCGACGACCAGCAGGACGGGCGCCTCGAGAAGCTTCGCGACGTGCGCGGTGGAGGCGAGCTCCCCGCGGCCCGAGGCGCCGTCGAAGAGCCCCATCACGCCCTCGACGACCGCGATGTCCGCGCCCTGCGCGCCGTGGAGCGCGAGCGGAGCGATGAGCTCCGGACCGCTCATGAACGCGTCGAGGTTGCGCCCCGGCCGCCCGGCCGCCATCGCGTGGTAGGTCGGGTCGATGTAGTCCGGCCCGACCTTGAAGCCCTGCACGACGTGGCCTCGGGCACGCAGCGCGCCGATGATCCCGCAGGCCACCGAGGTCTTCCCCGCCCCAGAGGACGTGCCGGCGACGACGATCCGCGGGATCACGCCGACCACCGCACCCAGGGGACCGGCGCGCCGTCGTGCCTGCCCGTCGCGGGGTCGCAGCCGTGGTCGGCGCCGACGGCGAGCGAGCCTGCGCGCCGGCGTCGCAGCGCGTCGCCGAGCGGGCCGATGACGTGCCGGTCGGCCGCCTCGATCGCGCAGACCTTCGCCTCGGCGTCGCGGCGGTGACCGGCCGCGTCGGGGGCGCCGACGTGGACGACGATCCGCTCGGCGCCGTCATCGAGAGCGGCGAGCGCGGCGGCCGTCTTCGCACGCAGGTCGGTGTCCGTGTCCCCGGTCGCGCCGACGGGGACCACGACGCGGGCGCCGAGCAGGCGGGCGGCCCCGGAGGCCGCGCCGACGGCGCCGACCAGGACGGTCCGGTCGTCGAGCACGCGGGGCGGGACAACGCCGTCGGGCCAGATTCGCACCGGGGGCTCAAGGAGCGGGAGCGCTCCGGGCCCGACGGCCAGGAGCCGGTCCCGGCCGAGCTCGTGCAGGCCGAAGCCCGCGTCACGCAGGACCTGGCGGTCGCCGTCGCGGACGCCGTCGATGCGGTGCGCCCGCGCGCCGGCCGGGACGTCGACGGCCCGGGCAGCCGCCTCCAGCGCTCCGCGCGCGACGGGTCCGGGGGGCGTCCAGCCCAGCAGGACGGGGAGCGCGGTCTCCGTCCCGGCGGGCAGGCCCCGGGGCACGGTGTGGCGCCAGGAGATGGTGCCGCGCGCGGTCAGCGCGTCGAGCGCGGGCGTCGCCGCGCGCTCCAGCGAGGTGGGTCCGGACCCCACCGGCTCGGTCGCGCCGTCCAGGATGACCTCGACGGCAGGGCTCACCACTCGATGCCCTGCTGCGCGCGGATGCCCTGGTCCATCGGGTGCTTGACCTTCTCGATCTCGCTCACGAGGTCGGCCAGTTCGAGCAGCTCGGGTGCGGCGTCGCGGCCGGTGATGACGACGTGCTGGAAGCCGGGACGGTCGCGGATGGTCGTGACGACGTCGTCGACGTCGATCCACCCCCACTTGACCGGGTAGGTGAGCTCGTCGAGGACGAGGAACTCGTAGCGCTCGTCGGCGATCCGCTGCTTGACCTCGGCCCAGCCGGCCCGCGCCATGTCGGCGGACTCGTCGAGGTCCTTGGAGAGCCAGGACCAGCCGTCACCCATCTTCTCCCAGTCGATGCCGCCGAGCGCCTCCGCGGCCTTCGCCTCCCCGACCTTCCACTTGCCGCTCTTGACGAGCTGGAAGACGCCGCAGCGGTAGCCGCGCGCCCAGGCGCGCAGGAGCATCCCGAAGGCGCTGGTGCTCTTGCCCTTCCCGTGGCCGGTGATGACGATGACGAGCGGCCGGTCGCGGCGCTTACGGCGCTTCGGCTCGGCCGAGCCCGCGTCGTCGGGACGGTGCGGGACATCGACCCCGCTCTCCTCGCCGTGCTTCTCCAGGGGTGTCGGGGTGCTCATGCGGCCCTCCGGGTGCTCAGGGTGGTGACGGTCGCGCCGGCCGCGCGGGCGAGGTCCGCGGCGAGGCCGAGGCGGACCGCACCGTCCTCGGTGTCGACGAGGTGGACGTCGGCGAGGCGTGCCAGACGTCGGGCGGCGGTGTGGATGGCGGTCGTGTCGGCGGCGGCCGCTCGTCCGTCCGTGAGGACGACGGCGAGCGCGCGCCGCTGCGGATCGCGGACGCGCTCGCGCCGGATGACGTCGGCGGCGGCGTCCAGCCCGGCCGCGAGCGGTGTGCGCCCGCCCGCGGGCAGCGCCCGGACCACGGCTGCGGCCTGCTCCGGCGGCGTGCCGGGAGCAGCGATCATGTGCGCGGCCTGCCCGTGGAACGCGATGACCGCGACCCGGTCACGGCGGGCGTACGCGTCGCGCAGCGTGTCCAGCAGCGCCCCCTTCACCCGTGCGAGCCGCTTCTGCGCGCCCATCGACCCGCTGGTGTCCACGACCAGCACGAGCAGCGCGCCCTCCCGGCCGGCCCGGACCACGGTGCGGGTGCCGTGCGTTTCCCGCGCCTGGTGCCGGGTTTCGTACGGCACCCGGGCGAGCAGCGTCGGGACGAGGGCGATCGGGTCGCCGGGCTGCGCCGGACGGGTGTCGATCACCCCGGTCTCCGGCCCCGTACTCCGACCGCGCCGACCCGTCGGGCCTGCGCCACGGCCGGTCAGCGCGAGGCGCGCCCGGAGCGCCGCACGCTCGGGGTCCGGCACGCCACCACCGGGCCGGCCTGCGGATCCCGGACCCGCAGGGTCGGTGTTCCGCAGGCCGGGTCCGGCGCCCGGATCCGAGCCGACGCCGGTCGGCGCGAAAACGCCCCGATCCCCTTCGTCGCCGCCGTCGCCGTCCTCGCCGCCCCCGCCGGGAGGCGCACCCCCGCCGTCGTCAGGGTCGAGATCAGGCTCCGCGCCGGCCACCGCGTCCGAGATCTCCTGCGCCCCGTCGCCGGACTGCTCCAGCGGGTCCCGCCGCCGTCGATGCGCGAGCGCGAGCTGCGCCGCGCGCTCGACGTGCCTCACGTCCACTTCGTCGTCGCCGTCGAGCGCCGCGAGCACCCGCGCCGTCCGCGCGCACACCACGTCGCCGCGCACGCCGTCCAGCCCCAGCTCCGCGCAGGCGCCGGTGATGCGCAGCAGCTCCCGCTCCGGCAGGACGACCGAGGACAACCTCGCGCGGGCCGCGAGCATCGACGCGTGCAGCGCGGCCTCCGCGCGGGCCCACGACTCGACGAAGCCGGCCCGGTCCGCCTCGAACGCGAGCCGCCGGCGCACGACCTCGGCGCGCACGCCCGGATCGCGCGGCGTCACGACGTCCACCCCGAGCGCGAAGCGGTCGAGCAGCTGCGGCCGCAGCTCGCCCTCCTCCGCGTTCATCGTGCCGACGAGCAGGAAGCGCGACTCGTGCTGCACCGACACGGCTTCGCGCTCGACCCGCACCACGCCGGTGGCGGCGGCGTCGAGCAGCGCGTCGACCAGGTGGTCGGCGAGGAGGTTGACCTCGTCGACATAAAGCATCCCGCCGTCCGCGCGGACCAGCAGGCCCTCCTCGTAGGCGGCCTCGCCGGCGAGCGCCCGGCCCAGGTCGAGCGCGCCGACGAGTCGGTCGAGGGTCGTCCCCAGCGGCACCTCGACGAGACGACCCGAGCCGGAGAGCAGGGCGGCCAGACCTCGCACCGCGGTGGACTTCGCGGTCCCGCGCTCGCCGCGTACGAGCACGCCGCCGACGCCCGGGTCGACCGCGCACACGAGCAGGGACTCGACCAGAGCCTCCTGGCCGACCACGGCGCTGATCGGGAAGACCGGCGTCACGCGGACGCCTCCTCGAGGTCGCCCTCGAGCGCGAGGTAGCGGTCGCGGATCGCGCCGATCGTCTCGTCGAGCGGCGCCGCCCACATCCCGCGGTCGACCGCCTCGAGCAGCCGCTCGGCGATCCCCCGCGCGGCCCACGGGTTCGACGCGTCCATGAAGTCGGCGACCACGGGGTCGAGCAGGTACTTCTCCGCGACCGCCTCGTACATCCAGTCCGCCGCGACCCCCGTCGTCGCGTCGTAGCCGAAGAGGTAGTCGACGGTCGCCGCGAGCTCGGCGGCGCCCTTGAACCCGTGGCGGGTCATCGAGCCGATCCACCGCGGGTTGGCGACCCGCGCCCGGAACACGCGCCGCGTCTCCTCCTCGAGCGTCCGCATCCGGACCTTCGCCGGGTCCGACGAGTCACCCAGGTAGGCGGCGGGCTCGCGGCCGGTCAGGTGCCGGATCGTCGCCACCATGCCGCCGTGGTACTGGTAATAGTCGTCGGAATCGAGGTGGTCGTGCTCCCGCGAGTCGGTGTTCTTCACCGCCACGTCGATCTTCTCGAAGCACGAGCGCATCGCCTCCCCGGCAGGCGCGCCGTCGAGCCCGCGGCCGTACGCGAAGCCGCCCCACGCCTCGTAGACCGCGGCCAGGTCCCGGTCGTCGCGCCAGTCGCGCGTCTCGAGCAGCTGGATGAGTCCGGCGCCGTAGGTCCCCGGCTTGGAGCCGAAGATCCGCGTGGTCGCGCGGCGCCACGCGGCGGCTTCGTCCAGCGACGAAGCGAGCTCGGCGGCCTCCTTCCGAGCATGCGCCCGCACGAAGTTCTCCTCGTCGGGCTCGTCGAGCGCGGCGACGAGCGCCACCGCGTCGTCGAGCAGCGCGAGCAGGTGCGGGAAGGCGTCGCGGAAGAAGCCGGAGATGCGCAGCGTCACGTCGATGCGGGGACGCCCGAGCTCCTCCAGGGAGACGACCTCCAGCCCGGTCACGCGGCGCGAGGCGGGATGCCAGGTCGGCCGCACGCCGAGCAGCGCGAGGACCTCGGCCGCATCGTCCCCCTGGGTCCGCATCGCGGCGGTCCCCCACGCGACGAGCCCGACCATCCGCGGCAGCTCGCCGGTGTCCGCGACGTGCCGCTCGAGGACCGCGTCGGCAAGGCGCACCCCGGTCTCGTAGGAGAGCTGCGACGGCAGCGCGCGGGGATCGACGGTGTAGAAGTTGCGGCCCGTCGGCAGGACGTCGAAGCGCCCACGCGTCGGGGAGCCGGAGGGACCGGCGGGGACGTGGCGGCCGCGGAGCGCACCGAGGACGTTCGTCATCTCGTCGGTCGTGCGCGCAAGCGCGGGCACGATCTGCGTCCCAGCGAACCGCAGCGCACGGACCACTTCGTCGTCCGTGACGCCCAGGACGTCCGCCGCCACCGACGTGCAGTCGTCCGCCGCCCAGCCGCGCGCGGCGAGCTCGTCGAGGGCGGCGTCCTGTGCCTCCTGCAGACGGTCGAGGAGATCGCTGCCGCGGTACGCCGTCCCCGGGAACCGGGCGACGAGCGCCGTGCTGCGGTCGGCCGGGACCTTCACCCCGGGCGCAGCGACCAGCGCCTCCTCGTCCAGGCCGTACGCGGCGCCGATCGCGCGACGCAGCCCGGGGACCGTGCCGCTGCCGTGCCGCCCGATCGCCGCGACAAGCCCGCGCAGGTGCGGCCCGACCGGGGGCGCGCCGAGCACGTGCAGGCCGTCCTTGATCTGGACGTCCTTGACCTCGCAGAGATACCCGTCGAGGTGCTCCACGAGGGTGCCGGCATCGTCCGGGGCCTGCGAGGCGTCAAGGCCGAGGTCCTCGTGCAGATTGGCCTGTCGGATCGCCTTCCAGATCTCCGCGCCGAGCCCCGGGAGCTTCGAAGGATCGAGCACCTCCAGGCGCGCGTACTCGTCCATCAGGCCCTCGAGGTCCGCCAGCTCGTCGTAGCTCTCGGCGCGCATCATCGGCGGCACGAGGTGGTCGACCACGACCGCGTGCGCGCGGCGCTTGGCCTGCGCGCCCTCGCCGGGATCGTTGACGACGAACGGGTAGACGAGCGGCATGTCGGCCTGCGCGACGTCGGGCGCGCACGCGCGGGAGAGCGCGAGCATCTTGCCGGGGGTCCACTCCAGCGTGCCGTGTTTGCCCAGGTGCACGACGGCGTCCGCCTTCCAGTGCGCGTCCAGCCAGCGGTACGCCGCGAGGTAGTGGTGCGCGGGCGCGAGCTCGGGGTCGTGGTAGATGCCGACCTGATCGTCCCCATAGCCTCGGGGCGGCTGGATCAGGACGACGACGTCGCCGTATTCGACACCGGCGATCACGAGGTCGTCGCCGTTGGAGGTGTCGCGGTAGCGGTCCCCCGGCGCGGCGCCCCACTGCTCCTCCATCGACGCGCGCAGCCCCGCGTCGAGCGTCGCGTAGAAGTCTAGATACTTCTGCGACGCGATGCGCAGCGGCGCGTCGGCCAGCAGCTGGTCGGTGAGGAACTCCGGGTCATGGCCGCCCGCCGCGATCAGCTCGTGCATCAGCGCGTCCCCGTCCTGCGGGATCCGCTCAACTTCCACCCCGTCGTCGCGCAGCGCGTGCAGCAGCCGGATCGCTGAGGCGGGCGTGTCGAGCCCGACCGCCATGCCGATCCGCGCGTGCTTCGTCGGGAAGGCGGTCAGCACGATCGCGATGCGGGGCGTCGCCGGCCGGAAGGGCTCGCGCAGCCGCGCGTGGCGCAGCACGAGTCCGGCGAGGCGGTCGCAGCGCTCGTGGTCGGGCACGTATCTGGGCACGGCGCACCCGACGCCCCGACCTTCGGCGTCCAGCGACTCCTTGAAGCAGATCGGCCCGCCGATGATGCGCCCGTCGAACTCGGGGATGGCGACCTGCGTCGCGGCGTCGATCGGCAGCAACCCCTCATCGCCCTCCGCCCAGCGCTCGCGCGACATCGTCACGCAGAGCGCCTGGATCACCGGGACGTCGAGCGTCTCGAGTGCACTGCTGTCCCACGCCATCTGCTCCTCCGAGCCGCCGTCCTCCGGAGTCAACGGGGAGGCGGCGTCGCCGGCGTTCGAGCCGCCGGTCGCGAGCATCGTCGTGATGAGGGCATCCACATGGCCGTCCAGCAGGTCGAGCGCGGCGACGCGGTCGTCGGAGGTCCCGCGGCGCAGCGTGTAGGACCAGACCGGCAGCGGGTGTCCGCCCGCGCGCTCGATCGCGGCGCACAGCCCGTCGACGAAGTCCGTGTTCCCCGTGAGCCGGTGGGAGCGATAGAACGTGATGCCGACGACGGGCTTTGCGGGGTCCCGGCCGTCCAGAGCCTCCTCCACCGTGACGTCCCCGCGCCCGGGCAGGTACACGCCGAGCTGCTCCACCTGCTTGGGCTCGTCGAAGCCGAAGCCCTCGAGCAGGAACGTGTCCGCGAGGAAGCGCAGCAGCTGCTCGACGTTGTCGACGTCCCCCGAGGCGAGGTACTCGCCGGCCTGGGCGACCGCGCCGGACGGGGCGGTCGACAGCGCCGTCATCTCGGCGTCGGGCTTCGCCTCCCCGCCGAGCGCGATCAGCGCGACGCCGTCGGCGCGGCAGCGCTCGGCGAGCCGGTCGACCCCGCCCTCCCAGCCACGGCGACCGCCGAGGACGCGGATGACGACGACACGTGCACCGTCGAGCACGTGGTCGAGGAACGGCTCGACGTCGCGCGTGCCTTTCGGGTTGGCGCAGCGGACCGCGGGGAAGTCGACGGGGAGCCGGTCCACCGCGGCGGCGGTGGCGAGGATCTCGGTGTCGGCGGTGGTCACGAAGCGGAGCACGCAGGCGCCTCCAGGCTGAGGGAGAGTGAGGGAAGGCCGGCGGGGACGCCGCCGGTGATCAGGTCGTTGAGCGCGGCGGTGTCGACGTGCTGCTCGATCAGGTCGCCGAGCCGGTCGTGGTGCCGTGCGCGGACGGCGGCGAACGGCTCCCCGCCGGGGCGGTACGCGCGGCCCGTCCGGCGCGCGACGTCGGCCAGAAGGGCGCGACGCAGGTCGTCGTGCTCGAGGACGCCGTGCCACGAGGTGCCACGCACCGCGTCCACGGCGCACCCCTCGTCCTTGCCGTCGGCGTGCCGCAGCCACGCCTCGCCACCCTGGGCCACGACCCGGCCGTGGCGGATCTCGTAGCCGCCGGCCGCGACACCGAGCGACGGCGCGCTCCCGGCGCACCGTCGCAGGACCTTGTCGCGCGCGAACGTCGTGGCGACCGGCAGCAGCCCGAGCCCGTCGACGACGCCCTGCCCGGACTCGACGTCGTCCTCGATCCGGCCGCCGAGCAGCTGGTAGCCGCCGCAGATGCCGAGGATCGATCCGCCGGCGGCGGCGCGGGTGACGAGCGCGCGGTCCAGCCCGTCGGCGCGCAGTCGCGCGAGGTCCTCGACGGTCGCCTTCGTCCCGGGCACGATCACGAGGTCGGCGCGTGCGACGTCGACGGTGGAGCGGCTGAAGCGCACCCGCACGCCGGGCTCGGAGCTCAACGCGTCGACGTCGGTGAAGTTGCTCATCCACCGCAGGCGCAGGACGACGACGTCCAGGACGTCCTCGCTGTCGACCTCGGGCGCCGGCCGCGAGGCGTCGAGCGCCAGCGAGTCCTCGACGTCCAGCCACAGGTCCTCGGCGAACGGCAACACCCCGAGGGTCGGTCGTCCGGTCCGCTCGCGCAGGTCGGTCAGGCCCGGGTCCAGGATCTCTTGGTCGCCGCGGAACTTGTTGATCAGGTAGCCGCTGACGTGCGCCTGGTCGTCGGCGTCCAGCGCCGCGAGCGTCCCGATCAGCGAGGCGAAGACCCCGCCGCGGTCGATGTCGCCGACGAGCAGCACGGGCAGATCCGCGGCGCGCGCGAGCCCCATGTTCGTGAGGTCGGCGTGCCGCAGGTTGATCTCGGCGGGCGAGCCGGCGCCCTCGCAGATCACGACGTCGTATCGGGCGCGCAGGTCGCTGAGGGCGCGAGCCACGACCGGCTTGAGCTCGTCCTTCAGCGACTGGTAGCTGCGGGCGTCGGCGTCCGCGTACGGCTCGCCGTTCACGATCACCTGGCTGTGCCCGGCCCCGGAGGGCTTGATGAGGATCGGGTTCATCGCGCGCTCGGGCTCGATGCCGCACGCCGCCGCCTGAACCGCTTGCGCGCGTCCGATCTCCGCACCGTCGAGCGTCACGACGCTGTTCAGCGCCATGTTCTGCGCCTTGAACGGCGCGACGCTGACGCCCTGACGGTGAAGCCAACGGCAGATGCCCGCGGTGACCAGCGACTTGCCGGCGTCGGAGTGCGTGCCGCAGACCAGGAGCGCGCCGTTCATGCGAGCGCCGTCCGACGGGGTGTGGCGGTGCACAGCAGCGCGGCACCGAGGCCCACGGCGCGGGACAGCCGGACGACCCGGGCGACGTCGCCGACCCGGACGTCGCGGCCGGCGGCGCCCAGGACCGGCCGGTCCTCGCGGCGGCCGCCGTAGCTCAGCGGCCCGCCGAGGCGGATGCCGAGCGCCCCGGCGAACGCGGCCTCGACCACGCCGGCGTTCGGGGACGGATGGGCGGGACCGTCGTCCCGGGCGGCGCGCAGCGCGGCCACCGGCGATCCGCCGACCAGCGGTGCGGCCGCCGCCGCGAGCACCACCGTGAGCCGGGCGGGCAGCCATCCGAGCGCGTCGTCCAGTCGCGCGGCGGCCCGGCCGAAGTCCTCATAGCGCTCCGAGCGGTGGCCCCACATCGCGTCGAGCGTGTTGGCGGCGCGGAAGCCCACGACCCCGGCGGGGCCGGCGACGGCGCCCCAGAAGAGCGCGCCGACGACCGCGTCGGAGGTGTTCTCGGCGACCGACTCGACCACCGCGCGGGCGACGCCGTCCTCGTCGAGTTGCGCCGGGTCGCGTCCGACGAGCGACGGCAGGTCGGCCCGGGCACCGGGGACGTCGCCGCGCTGCAGGTGGTCCGCGATCAGGGTGGCGACGGCGCGCAGGGAGCGCCCGCCGAGCGCGGCCCAGGTCACGACGGCGAGCACGAACCCCCGGCCCGCGCGTCGCCGGGCCGCGGCCCGCGCGAGCGCCTCCGCGGCCAGCGCGGCCGTCCCGACGAGCAGTGCGACGCACGTCGCACCTCGCCGACGGGAGGGCGCGTACGCCGCCCGCTCGACGTGCGCCGCGAGCGTGCCGAACCCGGCGACCGGGTGGCCGCGGCGGGGGTCGCCGAGCAGCGCGTCGGCGCCCCAGCCGAGGAGCAGGGCCGGCGTCACCCGTGCCCCGTCCGCACCCCGGCAGCGCCCACGCGCCACCCGGAGTCCTGCGTCCCTGGACCCACGACCCAGGACTCCCGCCCGGCCGCCGACCGAGCGGTCACGCCGAGCCCCACACCGCGCCGAGCGGCGCATTCACGCCCGCGACCGTCCAGCGCCCGTCGTGGGCGTGCAGCTCCGTCACGCCCAGCGGCGCGACGTCCAGTCGCCAGAACGCCTCGAGCGGTGCGCCGAGGGCGTGCACGAGCGCCGCCTTCACGACACCCCCATGCGTCACGGCGAGGACACGGCCGGGCGCCGCAACCGCCTGCGCGTCCAGCCACGTCCCGACCCGCGCCACGAGCGCGGCCTGGGACTCCCCGCCGTGAGGTGCCGCGTCCACGGACGTCATCCACGCGGTCACGTCGTCCGGGGCCCCAGCGGCCACGTCGGCCAGCGTCCGTCCCGCCCAGCGGCCGAAGTCCGCCTCGGCCAGCGCGTCGACCGCGATCGCCCCGGCGCCGACGCCGAGCAGCGCGGCGGTCTGCCGCGCCCGGACCAGCGGGGAGCAGAGCACGCCGTCCCGGGCCCAGCCCGCGGCGGCGACGACGGCCGCGCCGGCACGTGCGTCCGCGACGCCGCGCTCGTCGAGCGGCTCGTCGAGCACCGGGAAGCCGCCGGCGCGGGCCGCCGCGGTCCGGGCGTGCCGCACGAGCACGAGCCGCCGCACGGACGTCATGCGATCGCCCTCGAAGATGTGCCGCCGGAGCGACGAGCGGCGCGGTCGGCCGCGATCCCGTAGCCGATGCCGAGCGTCGCCCAGAAGACGAGCTGGGTGCCCAGGGAGCTGAGTCGGAACTCCCACAGCAACGACGCCGGGAACCCCGCGGGCACCTCGTCGACGTCGGGCATCGCGAGCACCAGTACGACGGCGAGGAGGAAGAAGGTCGAGACCATCGCGAGGGGCCGGCACCACGGCTCGCGACCCGCCGCCTCCGCGAGCCGGCCGACCCGGATCGCCGCGAGCACCGACAGCGCGCCGGCGGCCAGCAGGATCAGGTAGTAGGCGGTGCGGTCGGAGATCGTGTCCGGGTCCCCGACCGCCGGCGGGTTCGCCGGGTACTTCACGAACGGCAGGGCGACGAGCGCGAGGAAGGCGCAGGCGGCGATGACGAGCGACAGGTGCCAGTCGCTGCGCGCCCGGCCGCGACCGCGGACGATCAGGAAGACGGCGGAGAACACGACGCCCATGGCGACGCCGTAGAGGACGTTTCCGAGGACCAGCCCGCCGCGCTGCGCGTCACGCGACACGACGACGTCGGAGATGTGCGCCGGCACGAAGGTCGGACCGGCGTTCGCGACCGCCCCCGACCGCTCGAGATCGATGGCGTCCTGCACCAGCGGCTCACCGACGAGGAACGCGAACAGCCCGGCCAGCAGGCCGGCGAGCACCCCGACGGCGAGCCCCCGGCGGATGGGAGCCCAGGTCATGGTGTGGTCCCCGGCTCAGTGGCAGGGGACGCCCAGCAGGTGCCGGGCGTCGTGGACCAGTTCGTGCAGGAACGTGCCGGTCTGCGACACGGCGCCCTGATCGAACTGGACGAGGTACATCAGCAGCAGCATCGCGAGGGCGGCGAGGAGCGCCGGTGCGAGATCGCGAAGCGGGACAGGCGTGGGCTGCGTGGCGTTCATGGGGCCTCCCGGGATCTGAGCGTCCCGATCGATGGGCCGTGGCGGGCGGAGTGTCCTGGCTCCCGGATCGCTGCTCGCCTCGCCTTCCAGCCCGTGCGGGCCGTGGCTTCATGAGGGTCGCTCCCCGGACACAGTGGCGCGACCGCCCCGGATTTCAACCGGGTTCCTGCGCGCCGCCACGAGTACGCCGGTCAACCTAGCGAACGCGCGCTGGGCGCGTCAACGCGACCGCCATGGCCCCCTTGTTGTCGTACTGTGCGACCTCGATGTCCGGTCAGCCGCCGAGCTCCGACGCCTTCGTCCGCCCGCCGACCCCGGCCGGGTTCGACGCCTCCAGGGCCGCGCAGCGCGCCGCGGACCCGACCTCGTGGACCTACGCCGACGACGCGCGCGAGGCGGTCCACCGGGTGATCGCCGAACGCAGGGACATCCGTCGCTTCCGCCCGGACGCGGTCCCGCAGGACGTCCTGGATCGCGTGCTCACCGCGGGCCACCGTGCGCCGAGCGTGGGCCTGATGCAGCCGTGGCGGTTCGTCGTCGTGCGTGACGTCGCGACGCGCAGCGGCATGCGTCGGCTCGCCCAGCGCGAGCGCCTGCGGCAGGCCGATCGCTTCGACGAACGTGCCCGCCACTTCCTGGACCAGAAGATCGAAGGGGTCGTCGAGGCTCCGCTGGGGATCGTCGTCTGCTGCGACCACGGCCACCCGGACGCGGAGGTGCTCGGCCGCGGAACGATCCCCGAGACCGACGTGTACTCGACCGCGTGCGCGATCCAGAACCTGTGGCTCGCGGCGCGCGCCGAGGGGCTCGGCGTCGGCTGGGTGAGCTTCTACCGGCCCGACGACCTGCGCGAGCTGCTCGGCGTCCCGGCGCGGGTCGAGCCGATGGCGTGGTTGTGTCTCGGCTGGCCCGACGAGCGCCCGGTGCGCCCCGGTCTCGAGGCCGCGGGCTGGGCCAGCCGGTTGCCGCTCGAGCAGGTGGTCATGCAGGAGCGCTGGGACGAGGCGGCCCCGATCAGCGCGCCGGCCGCGCCCGACCGGGTCGCCCTGACCGCGGCCCGCGACCGCTTCGACGAGCTCGTCGCGCCCACCGGCAGCCTGGGCGCGCTCCACGCGGTCGTCGAGCGGTGGGCCGCCGTCACCGGTGCCGCTCCGCCCTCCGAGCCCCGCGCCGGAGTCCTGGTCTGCGCTGCCGACCACGGGCACGTCGTCCGCGGCACGAGCCTCTTCGCCGGGACCGTGTCGTCGGACATCGTCGCTGCGACGACCCGCGGTGAGACCGCGGTCGCGGTGCTTAGCGCGGCCGGCGGCCACCGTCTGCTCCTGGCGGACCTCGGTCTGCGCGGGCCGCGGATCGACGGCGTCCGGGACCACCGGATCGCGGAGGGAACCGCGGACATCGTGGACGGCGATGCGCTCACCGAGCAGCAGCTCGACGTCGCTCTCGAGGCCGGCGCCGCGCTCACCCGCGAGCTCGCCGACGCCGGCGTCGACTGCCTCGTGCTCGGAGAGATCGGCATCGGCAACACCACGACCGCCGCCGCGCTCGCCGCGGTGCTCGGCGTCGCGGAGCCGGAGCGGCTGGTCGGTCGGGGGACCGGCACGGACCATGCCGGGATCGCGCGCAAGCGGGCGGTCGTCGAGGCCGTGCTCGCCCGGGTGCCGGAGATCGACCCCGGTACGCGCAGTCAACCGTCGGCACCCGGCCGGACCGCGCTGCGGCACGCAGGCGGATTCGAGCTCGCGGCGCTCGCGGGCGCCGTCGGCGAAGCCGGACGACGACGGCTGCCCGTCGTCCTGGACGGCTACGCGGCGAGCGTCGCCGCGCTCTGCGCGGTCCGTGACCAGCCGCTCCTGGCCGAGTCCCTCTTCGCCGGGCACCGGTCGGCGGAACCCGCGCACGGCCTCGTCCTCGACGAGCTCGGCCTCGAGCCGTTGCTGGACCTGCGGCTGCGGCTCGGCGAGGCGTCCGGCGCACTGCTCGCGCTCCCGCTCATCGGGCAGGCCGGGCGCCTGCACCGCGAGATGGGCGCGTTCGTGGAGCCCGGCTCCGGCGCCTAGAAGTTGTCCCAGCTCGCCAGGTCGACGAGCTTGTCGAGCGGCACGCTCGACGGCGCGACGAGCACGCAGGTGTGCCCCTGCTCCTCCCACGTCACGACGGTCTGCCCGCCGCGGTCGACCAGGCGGTAGGTGATCTCCCCGCGCACGGTCGTCCGATCGGCCTTGGGCTGCGCGAGCGCCTCGCCGGACACGATGGAGTAGCCGACCGGCACGCCCTCCGGACTGCGGTAGGTGACGGTGGTGATCGACCGTCCGCCGAGATCGTCGTCGCGGCGCCCGACGGCCTCCCACTCGAACTCCTCGAGCCAGTCGGGGAAGGCCACGCCCTCGACCTGCGCGTCGAGCTTGGGCTGCAGTCCGCCCAGCGAGGCCGGCGCGGGCCGGTCGGGAGCCAGAACGCTCACGGTCGCGACCCGCAGGACGTCGGGCCCGCCCGGCAGGTCGGAGCCGGCGTTCAACCCGGCGAAGACCGTCCCGGCGATCGCCCCGGCGACCGCCAGCGCGCCGACGACCCGCCGCCAGCCCGGGCGCGCGCGCGGGGCCCCGACGGCGCCCCGCCGATCTTCGAGCCGCTCGCGCAGCGCCGGGGGCGCCTGGGCCTCGGGCGAGGTGACGGCGGCCGCGACCAGCAGCGCGCCGCGCTCCGCGAGCGCGCGCTCCTCGTCCGTCATGGGGCTGTCGGCGCGATCGTCCATGGAGGCCTCTTCCTCTAGACGCCCTGCGCCCCGGAATCCATCCCGACCGAGAGCGCCCGGGCAACCTGGGCGCGGGCGCGGTACAGGCGCGAGGTGATCGTCGCCTCCTTGACGCCCAGGAGCTCGGCGGCCTCACCGTAACTGAGCCCGGCGACGTCGATCGCGACGAGGGCGTCCCGGAAGTCGGGGTTGAGCTCGGAGATCCGGGCGAAGACCTCGCGTGTGGGAACGGCTTCGTCGGGGCGCAGGCCCGACCGCGGGTCCACGGGGTCGTGGTCCTCGGGGAGCGCCTCGACGCGTGGACGGCTGCGCGCCTTGCGGTGCTGGGAGTAGAACTCGTTGCGCAGCACCTGCAGCAGATACCCGATCTCGTCGGGCCCGCTCAGGAGGCGCGGCTTCGCGAGGACCCGGGCGCAGGTCTCCTGGACGAGGTCCTCGGCGTCCTCCCTCGACCCGCAGAGGCCCCATGCCGCCCGGTAGAGGCGATCGACGTGGTCCCCGAGGCCGGCCGGATCGAGCAGGGTTGTCCCGGTCAAGACCCGCAGAGCATAGTCGCGCTCCGCGGGTCCGCCGGTCCCTTACCCCGCCTGGACCACGCGGCTCATGCCGAGCACGTTGTGCTGCTTGCCCTTGGACTGCTTGGACCCCCAGAAACAGACGAGGACGTATGACCCCTTGCCGTAGGTCGACGCGATGTCGATCGAGTCACCGGCGGCGACGACCCCGGAACCCGTGCCTGTCCCGCGGATGAACTTCTCGGCGGCCTTCTCGTCGTTCTTGCGGAACGCCCTGTCGAGCTTCGCGGCGCTCCTGCTATTGGCGGCCTTGAAGGCTACGACGAAGTGGTTGCGCTTCCCCTTGTTCACGAACCGCACGGCGCCCTTCAGCGGCAGCTTTCGGTCGAGTTCGTACTTGTAGTCGAACATCGAGACAGTGGTCGTGGGGGCCGGTGCGACCGCGGTCGTCGGATCTCCGGCGACGGTCAGGACCGACGACGCGAAGTCGTTCCCGGTGAAGTCGCCGACGAGGTACGTGCCGGGCGTGAGCGTCCGCGTGAATCGCGCGGGCTTGGCCTTCGAAGCGCCGTCGACCCCGCCCGCCATCGAGACGGTCGTGATCTTCTCGAACGCGTCCGCCGAACGGACCTTCTCGAGCTTCTTCTGCAACGCGCGGATGTCGGTGACGCCATCGGCGACCCGGATCACCTGAATCGATCGCGTCCCCTTCGCCGAGGCGGCCTTCGCCGAGAAGGTGACGACGCCCGGCTGGGCGGTGGCGGGGCCGGCGGGCTTCTTGCCCTTCGCGAGCGTGTAGCTGAGCACGGGGGGCGTCGCGGGGTCCTGCGCCCCGGCGACGGCCGCGATCGTGCCTGCGGTGGTGAGGAGCGCGACAGCGCCGACGGCGGCCGCACGGATGGTGGAGGGGCTCATCTGCCGGACACTAATGTGGTGCGTCGCGCGGTGCATCCTCCGCAGGGATGATTGCTCGTCCCCCCGCGGGCGGAGAGGGACAGTTGAGGTACTCAACTATCGCTACGATCCAAGGACGATGGCCTCCACCGCCACCCGACCCACTCCGGCCGCCGAGGCCTGGCGCCTGATCCACGAGCTGGTCGGCCCGGCGCGCGGGGCCTTCCTCGGCACGCTGCGCAGCCACGACCTGTCGCCCCCGCAGTGGCACGCGCTGCGGACGGTGTCCTGCGGGGCACCGACGCCGATGGGCGACGTCGCCGCGGCGCTGCACTGCGACAACTCGAACGTGACGGGGATCGTCGACCGGCTCGAGCGCCGCGGGCTGGTCCAGCGCCGGGCAGCCGAGCACGACCGCCGGGTCAAGCACCTCGTCATCACCGACGCGGGACAGGCCCTGCACACCGACATCGTCTCGGCGCTCGAAGCGGGACCGAATCCGCTGGACGCGCTGTCCAAGGCGGACCAGCGCGCCCTGCGGGACCTGCTCCGCCGGGCCATGGCGGCCCAGCCCGCCGGCCCGGACGCGCACCCGTGATCGGTCCGGGCCTCCCCCGCGCACGGTGGCTCAGGGGCGTCGGCGCCGCCACGGTCGTCGGCCTCGCCCTCACGGCACCCGCCGGGGCGGCCCCCGCCAAGACGCCCAAGGCGATCGTGCTCGGGATCGACGGTGGGACCGCCGACGAGCTGGAGCGCCAGGACCTGCCGGCCCTGCAGGGCATCGCCGAGCGGGGTCTCTACTCACGGACGACGCTCGCCGTCCCTCCGCTGGACCTCACCGTCTCGGGCGTCGGGTGGGCGACGATGGCGACCGGCGTCTGGCCGGACAAGCACGACGTCCACGCCAATTCGTGGCCGGACAGCCGTCTCGCCCGGTATCCGTCGGTCCTCGACCGGCTGTCGCGCACCGACGCGCGACTGCGCACGGCCGGCTTCGCCGTGTGGGGCCCGATGGTCGACGAGGCCACGCCCGGACTGCCGATCCTCGGGACCGGACTGGACGTCCGCGAGCAGCTGCCCGACGACGTGGCGCTCGGCCGACGGGTCGGCGCGTGGATCCGCGACGCCGACGTGGACGCGACGTTCCTGCAGTTCGACGACGTCGACCAGGTCGGACACGGCACCGGCTCGTCCGGACCGGCGTACGCCGAGCAGCTACGGCGTACGGACGCCGCCGTCGGCGCCGTCCTGGCCGGCATCCGGGCACGCCCGACGTACGCGCGGGAGGACTGGCTGGTCATCGTCTCCTCCGACCACGGCCACAACCCGGAGGGCGGTCATGGCGGTCCGCGCCCGCGCGAGCGGACCACGTACGTCCTCGCCCAGGGCGGCCGCGTGCGGCACGAGGGCGGCGGGCTCGTCCCCGGCGGGAGCGTGATCGCCCCGGAGCGCAAGCTGGTCGACATCGCGCCGTCGGTCCTCGACCACCTCGGCATCACCGCGGAGCCCTCGTGGGAGCTCGACGGACGGCCCTTCTGGACACCGGACGAGGACCCGTTCGACACGCTCGCGCAGCGCCTGGCCGGGGGCGTCACGGACACCCCGCCCCCGGGCTGGTCGACCACCGGTGGCTGGCGATTCGGGACCGACCCCTGGTGGACGGAGACGTTCGACGACAACCCCGTCGGCGACGAGACCCCGAACGTCACGAACAACCCGGTGCACCCGAAGGAGATCGAGCTCGACGAGCGGGAGAACTTCCTCGACGGCCGCGGCGTCCGCGCGATCGCCGACCCGGCCGCCGCTGGTGGGACCCTCGACGCGAGCCTCACCTCGCCGGGCTATGACGTGGCGGGCGCGCGGACCGCGACCGTCCGGTTCTCCGAGGCCTACCGCGGGACCCGTGACCAGGCCGGGGAGGTGCTCGCATCCTTCGACGGCGGTCCGACGCGGGTGCTGGCGACCCGCGCACCGACCGCCGAGACCGGCGGCTCGGTGGACATCTCGGGTCTCACGGTCTACGCCTTCCAGGAGCTCAAGGGTGTGCTTCCCGTCCCGCTCGTCCCCGAGCTCGTGGGCGCCACCGGACAGGGCTCCTCGAAGGTCCAGCAGGGTGTGCGCGAGCTCGACGTCGCGGTGCCGACGGGCGCCCGGGAGCTGCGGCTCACCTGGCGGTTGCGAGCCGCCGGCTCGGGCTGGTTCTGGGCCGTGGACGAGCCTGCGGTGACGCGTACCCCGGCCCGCGACGCCGTCCGGCCGCGCCTGCGCGGCCTGCGCATCCTGCTGCGGCGCGGGCTCTCCTACGACCTGTCCGAGCGCGCAGCCGTGCGCATCGCCGTCAGCCACGGCGGCCGCCGTGTCGCCACCCTGCGACGAAGCGGCCGGCAGGGCCGCAACCTGCACCGTCTCCCGCGTCGGCTGCTGCGCACCGGGCGTCGCTACCGCGTCGCCGTCACGGCCGTGGACGCGGCGGGCAACCGCTCGGCGCGGCCCGTGCGGTCGGTCACGTTCCGGTTCCGCGGCGGTCCCTGAGCGCGGGCGCGACCGGGTCCCGCCTCACGCCACCGCGTCGACCGGTCGCGGACCCTCGCCGACGTACCTCGCGGTCGGGCGGATGAGCCGGGCCTCGCGCTTCTGCTCGAGGATGTGCGCCGACCAGCCGGCGACCCGGGCGCAGGTGAACATCGGGGTGAAGAGGTCGGCCGGCACCTCGGCGAGGTCGAGGATGACCGCGCTCCAGAACTCGACGTTGGTGGCGAGGACGCGGTCCGGCTTGCGCGCCGACAGCTCCGCGAGCGCGGCCTTCTCGAGCGCCGCGGCGACCTCGAAGCGCGGCGAGCCGAGCTCGCTCGCGGTGCGCCGCAGCACCCGCGCCCGCGGGTCCTCCGCCCGGTAGACGCGATGGCCGAAGCCCATGAGCCGCTCACCGCCGTCGAGCGCCTGCTTGACCCACTTCTCGGCGTCGCCCATCGCCTCGACGCCCTCGATCATCTTCAGCACCCGCGACGGCGCGCCACCGTGCAGCGGGCCGCTGAGGGCCCCGACGGCGCTCGACAGCGCGGCCGCGCAGTCGGCTCCCGTGGAGGTCACGACGCGCGCGGTGAACGTCGACGCGTTCATCCCGTGCTCGGCCGCGGAGATCCAGTAGGCGTCGATCGCCTTCTCGTGGTCGGGGTCGACCTCGCCCCGCCAGCGGGTGAGGAACCGCCCGGCCAGCGTCGTCGCCTCGTCGACCGCGGTCTGCGGCACCCACGGCTGCCCGAGTCCGCGGGCCGACTGGGCGACGAACGACAGCGCCTGCACCGACGCGCGCGCGAGGTCGTCGCGCGCCTGCTCGTCGGAGATGTCGATGACCGGCCGGTAGCCGTACTCCGGGGCGAGCATCGCGAGCGCGGCCTGGACGTCGACCCGGTGGTCGCCGGAGCGTACGAGCAGCGGGTGCGGCTCGGCGGGCGCGAGGCCCGGCTCGAACGAGCCGTCGACGAGGAGGCCCCAGACCTTCTCGTAGGGCACGTGGCCCACGAGGTCCTCGATGTCGACGCCGCGGTAGCGCAGCGCGCCGCCCTCCTTGTCGGGCTCGGCGATGGTGGTGGCGAAGGCGACGACGCCCTCGAGGCCGGACTGGACGTCGCTCATGCTGGTGATCCTTCGATGGTGGTGGTGACAGTGCGAGCCGATCGGGGTGTCGCAGCCGGCCATGCGGCCGGCGAGACGGGCGAGAGCGCGACGATCGTGTTCTGCAGGCTCATGCCTGTTCCCGGACCCGGGCACGGTGCCGACGGGCCTTGGCGGCGTTGCCGCAGAACCGCATGGAGCACCACCGCCGCCGACCGGCGGGCGAGCGATCGTAGAAGCGCGCGCTGCAGTCCTCGGCGGCGCAGACGCGCAGGCGCGCACGCCCCTCCGGTGTCCCGAGCATCGACGCCGCGTCCTGCGCGAGCACGCCCAGGGCACGCCGGGGCGAGTCCGCGGCCTCGCGCTCGCCGATCTCGGGCAGACCGTCGGCACCGACGCGCAGCTGCGGCCGGGGACCCGCGAAGACGAGCCAGTCGTCGACGAGGCGCACGGCGGCCGCGGGCGCGCGGGTGCCCTCGAGCGACGCCACCACCAGCGCGTCGATGGCCTCGCGCAGGGCACGGGCATCCGCCAGGACCGTCCGCGGGATCCGCGCCGGCACGGTCTCCATCAGTCCCGCGGCCTGCAGCCAGTCGCCGAGATCGGCGGTGGTGCACAGCGTCTCGACCTGACGACGCCAGCGCTCACGGCGCGTGTTCACGAGGTCCAGCGACGGGCGGCCACCCAGCCAGTACCAGTAGGGCGCGCCGCTGCTCAGCGGGAGGTCGAGCACCTCGGGGAGGTCCATGTCCGCCGTCTCGACCACGTCGCGCACCTGCATAACCGCATGATAGCATTCAACCAGTTACGCATCGAGTGAGCCGCCCGACCCGGATAAGGTCGCCGCATGCCCGAGACGTCCGCCGACCTCCTCTTCCGCCCCGTGACCGAGCTCGCCGGGCTCGTCCGCGACGGCGAGCTGTCCAGCCGCGAGCTGGTGCAGACCTCGCTCGACCGCATCGAGGAGCTGAACCCGGAGCTGAACGCCTTCGTCGACGTGTACGCCGAGGACGCGCTGGCGCAGGCCGACGCCGTGCAGGCCGGGGACGACCGTCCCTTCGCGGGCGTCCCGATCGCGATCAAGAACAACCGCGCGATCGCGGGCAAGCGACTGACGTTCGCCGCCGACCTGATGGGCGACTTCATCGCCCCCACCGACCACAACACCGTCCGTCGCCTGAAGGCGGCCGGCTTCGTGATCGTCGGCTCCACGACGCTGCCGGAGTACGGGATCCTCCCCGTCACCGAGACCACCCGCTTCGGCGCGACCCGCAACCCGTGGGACACGGATCGCACGCCCGGTGGGTCCTCCGGCGGCTCGGCCGCCGCGGTCGCCAGCGGCATGGTCCCGATCGCCCACGCCAACGACGGCGGCGGCTCCACGCGCATCCCCGCGGCGTGCTGCGGGCTCGTGGGCCTCAAGCCTCAGCGCGGCCGGATCTCGCTTGCGCCAGACCTCGGCTACCAGCTGCTCGTGCAGGACGGGGTCCTCACCCGGACCGTGCAGGAGACCGCCGAGCTCCTCGACATCCTCGCCGGGTACGAGACGGGCGACATCGCCTGGGCGCCGGCGCCCGAGGCGCCCTTCGCCGAGCTCGCCCGCCGCGATCCGGGCCGGATGCGGATCGCCCTCGTCACGCGGTCCCCGCTGCAGGACACGCAGCTGGACCCGGTCCACGAGCAGGCGCTGCGCGACACCGCCGAGCTGCTCGCCGGTCTCGGCCACGAGATCGTGGAGGTGGACGACGTCCCGTGGACGGTGCCGGGTGTCCTGGAGCTCTTCACCGCGTCGTTCGGGCCGGCGCTCACGCTGCAGATGGCGTTCGCCGGGCTGGTCAACGGCAAGGAGCCGTCCGCCGAGAACATGGAGCCGCTGAGCTGGGCGATCTGGCAGCTGTGCAACGGCATCACCTCCACGCAGGCGGCGCTCGCGGACGCGCAGCTGCAGGGCTTCGCCCGCGCGATCGTCCTCTTCACCGCGCAGTACGACGCCCTGCTGATGCCGTCGCTGGCAGAGGCGCCGGTGCCGATCGGGACGATCGATGCGTGCTCGGACGACCCGATGGCGGACTTCGCGCGGTCCGGGCTCTTCACGCCGTACACGGCGCTGAGCAACCTCACCGGGTCGCCGGCGATCTCCCTGCCGCTGTTCCAGCGGCCCGAGGGCGACCCGGACGCCGGCCTGCCCGTAGGCATCCAGCTCGTCGGTCAGCCGGCGGGCGAGGGGACCCTGCTGGCGCTGAGCGCGCAGCTCGAGACTGCCGCGCCGTGGGCGGACCTCCGCCCGCCGGTCAGCTGACCGGCCGCAGCGGACGCCGGTGTCCTCAGGCCGCGCCGAGCACCGCGGCCATGCGCCGCGGCGTGACGCCGAGCTTCTCGGCGTCCGCGGTGCCGGAGCGCGACGTCATCGAGACCTCGAGCAGCTCCGCCTCGTCCCAGGTGGCGAGCGCCCGGTGGGAGACGACCATCTCGGCCGCGCGCAGGACCCGGTAGGTCACCGAGGTGGGCACCGGGACGATCGGGCGCGGACGCCCCGAGGCACGGACGGCCAGGTCGAACAGCTCCCGGCCGGTGAGCGTGTCCGGCCCGGCGAGCTCGTACCGGGCGTTCTCGGTCGGCACGTGGCCGGACCCGTTGGCCGCGACCGGCAGGCCATCCGGCGCGCCCACCGGGGGGTAGCCGAGGACGCTCATGACGCAGTCGGCGGCGTCGTCGCCCCAGATCGGCTGGAAGTGCGCCCGACCCCGGCCGCTCATCGGCACGACCGGCAGCAGCGCCAGGCGCGCCAGCAGCGTCAACGCGGGATCGCCGGGCGCGTAGACGATCGACGGCGCGAAGATCGTGTGACGCAGGCGGCTCTCGCGGACCGCCTCCTCTGCGTGGGCCTTGGACCGCAGGAACCGCGTGCGGTTGTGCGCCGACGCCGACAGCGCGCTGAAGAAGACGAAGTGCTCGACGCCGGCCTTCTCGGCTGCCTCGACCATGCGCCAGGTCGCGATCCCGCCGAGCTCCTCGATCGAGCCCTGCCCCTGGTCGCGGCTGGCCGCCGCAAGGTGCACGACGGTCTTCACGCCGCGCAGGGCGTTGCGGAACGACGGCGGGTCCGACAGGTCGCCGAGGGCGATCTGCACGCGGACGCGCTCGGGTCCCAGGCGCTTGGGGTCGCGCACGAGCACGCGGGTGGGGACGCCGGCGGTGGTGAGGCGGCGCAGGAGCGCCGCGCCTGTCGTCCCGGTCGCGCCGGTGAGGAGGAGCACGTCGTCAGGCTAAGGAATCAGAACCAGTGGCGCTGTTCGGTGAACGGGTCCGCGTCGTTGTGGTACCCGTTGAGCTCCCAGAAGCCCTGCCGGTCCTCGGGCATGACCTCGAGCTGGCGCAGGAACTTCGCGGACTTCCAGAAGTACCGCGAAGGCACGAGCAGCCGCAGCGGACCGCCGTGGTCGGGCTCCAGCGGCTTGCCCTCGTAGGTGTGGGTCACCAGGACCTCGGGCGCGTGGAGCGCCTCGAGCGGCACGTTGGTCGTGTAGCCGCCGTCGCAGTGGGCCATCACGTGCGTGCCCGTGGGCTTCACACCGGCGCGCTCGAGGAGATCGGTGACGAGCACCCCGGTCCAGGTCGTGTCGAGCTTCGACCACCGGGTGACGCAGTGGATGTCGGTCGTGATCGTCGTCTGGGGGAGCGCGAGCAGCTCGTCCCAGGTCAGGGAGTACGGCTCGTCCACCTCACCCCAGATCCGCAGGGACCACGACGACATGTCGACCTTGGGGTTGCGCCCCACGGTCAGGACCGGGAACCGCTCGGTCAGGTACTGCCCCGGCGGGATGCGCTTGGGGTCGATGCCGAGCTTGTCGGCCTGCCGGCGGCCGCGCTCGCCGATCATCTTCGAGGTGATGCCCATGCGGGAGTGCTCGTTCCTCCGTTGGGGTGAAGGCGTTGGTCGCCGTCTGTCGTAGTATGACGCCCGCAACTTGCCGTCCTTTAGAACTCGAGGAGCACATGGCGTACGTCATCGCGGAGCCCTGCATCGCCACGAAGGACAACTCCTGCGTGGAGGTCTGCCCTGTCGACTGCATCCACCCGACTCCTGACGAGCCGGACTACGACAAGGTCGAGCAGCTCTACATCGACCCCGAGGAGTGCATCGACTGCGACGCGTGCGTCGAGGCGTGCCCGGTCGACGCGTGCTTCGCCGAGGACCAGCTCCCGGACGAGTGGGCGAAGTTCGTCCAGATCAACCAGGAGTACTTCGCCACGAAGTAGTCGTTCGAGTCCGTGGGCGCGCCGACACTCTAGGGTTGCGCCTATGGTCATCTCCTCTCTTCGCACCCGGGCGCGCTCGGGTGCCCTGATCCTCGGCGTCACGGCGAGCCTCGGCCTCGTCGCGTGTGGCGGGGACGACTCCTCCAAGGAGGACTACCAGTCCTCCCTCAACACCTTCTGCGGCAACCTGCTCACGAAGCAGAAGTCGCTCGAGATGGACGTCCAGAAGGCCGCCAGCGGCGCCGGCACGGACCCGTCGAAGGCCGCGACCGCCCTGGCCGACGTCCTGTCCTCCTACGGCACCACGCTGACGTCGGAGATCAAGATGCTCGGCGAGGCCGACGTGCCCGGTGACTACGAGGACTTCGACAAGAAGCTGACCGACGGCATCAACGCCGTCGCGAAGATCGCGGGCACCACCGCCGACAAGCTGAAGGGCATCGACCTCTCGGGCGTCGCCAAGGGCGACACGAGCGGCCTGACCGCGCTGCAGGCGGCACTGACGGACCTCTCCAAGCAGAGCAACCCGCTGGAGAACCTCGAGGCGCCCAAGGAGCTCAAGGACGGCGCCCCGAAGTGCGACGAGCTCTCCAAGGGGTGACGCCCGACTCCCGGTGATGGACGAAGGGCGGCCTCGTGGCCGCCCTTCTGCGTCCTAGGAGCCTGTTGAACTTTCTGCGCCGTGCGTGCGACGGCGCTCGCGGCTGTGGATCACCACACGAATCCACGCCCGTACCCCGGGTACGGACGACGGATTCGCGCGGCGCCCACAACCACGATCACCACCGCACGCACGACGCCCCAAAGATCAACAGACTCCTAGGCCATCGGGAGCGACATGCCCGACGCCGGCGGCGCCGGCGGGATGACGTCCAGCGGGGAAACCGTCGGGGGGACCGGTCCGGCGCTCATCATCGGCAGCGGTGCGGGCGTCAGGGCGATGAGCCCGCGGGCGGCCTGGCGGACCGCCTGCGACGCGGGATCGTCGGGGTCGAAGGCGACGACCGGCAGACCCGCGTCGGCCTGCCGGCGCAGCGGCATCGTCAGCGGCACCCTGGCGAGGAGCGGCACGTCGAGCTCGTCGGCGAGGTCCTTGCCGCCGCCCTCGTCGAAGATCGCGAAGCGCTCACCCGACGGTGTCGTGAAGCCGCTCATGTTCTCGATGACGCCGCAGACCTCCATGTTGACCTTGTGGGCCATCTCGGCGCTGCGGCGCGCGACCTTCTGCGCGGTCGGCTGCGGGGTCGTGACGATGACGAACTTCGCCTGCGGCAGCAGCTGGCTGAGCGTCATCGAGACGTCACCGGTACCCGGGGGCAGGTCGACGAGCAGGTAGTCCAGGGCGCCCCATTCGACGTCCTCGAGGAACTGGGTGAGTGCCTTGTGGAGCATCGGGCCACGCCAGACGACGGCGCTGTCCTCCTGCACGAAGAAGCCGATCGACATGATCTTCACGCCACCGGCCTCCATCGGGATGATCTTCCGCGACGCGCTCACGGGCGGACGCTGGCCGCCGAGGCCGAACATGCGGGGGATCGAGTAGCCCCAGACGTCCGCGTCGAGGATCCCGACGGTCTTGCCGTCGGCGACGAGCGCGGCGGCGAGGTTCGCGGTCATCGACGACTTGCCGACGCCGCCCTTGCCGGAGCCGACGCAGATGACGTTGGCGACCTGCGCGAGAGCCCCGGCAGGCAAGGAGCCCCGGCCGAGCTTCCGCTGCAGCTCGCCCTTCTCCTGGTCGGAGAGGACGTCGAACGCGACGTTGACGGCGGTCACGCCCTCGAGGGGGAGGATCGCGTCGGCGACGGCGGTCTGGAACTGGTTGCGGATCGGGCAGCCGGCCGTGGTCAGGGAGACCATGACGTCGACGACGCCGCCCTCGTGCTGCTCGATGCTGCGGACCATGCCGAGCGTGACGATGTCCTCGCGCAGCTCGGGGTCGATGACGGCACGGAGGGACTCCATGATCGCTTCACGGGAAGGCATCGGCCCATTGTCTCACGGACGACCGCTCGGCCCCGCTCCGCACGGTGGGGAGCCCGGACGCGAACAGACAACGGGCCCGATCCGAAGACCGAGCCCGTTGCCGAGGGAGGAGAGGGTGCTACGTCTGACAGCGGGATATGAGGCCGCCAGATCTGCCGCGTGGTGGGGCTCCTCTCCGAGGGCCCCCGCGGGAAGCGTGCGACTAGACCAGGGCGGCGACGCGCTCCTGGACGGTCTTGCTCGCCTTGGCGGCCTCGGTGCGGCCGGTCTGGACGAGGTTCTCGATCCGCGCGGTCACGAACTCGGTGCGGGCCTGGACGTCCTTGAGGTCGCCCGAGACGGCCTTGGCGTTCTTCTCGAGGTCGGCACGGAAGGCCTTGAGCTCGCGCTCGACCTGCGTGCGGGACTTCTTGACCTCGCGCTCGAAGCGCGTGCGGCGCTGGCGGAGCTCGCGCTCGACCTGCGTGCGGGTCTTCTTGACCTCGCGCTCGACGCGGTTGCGCGCGGTGGTGCCGCGACGCTCGAACTTCTTCAGCTGCGTCTCGAGCTTCTTCTGACGAGCCTTGAGCTCCTTCTCGGCGCTCTCGCGGGTGCCGTAGCTGGAGCGGAGGTCCTCGACGGTGGAGACGAGCTTGTCTCGACCGATCAGGGCGGCGCCGACGGGGACGAGGACGGCCTTCTCGGCGTACTCGGTGACGACGTCGACCGTGGTCTTGACCTCGGTCGCGGCGGGCTTGGCGGCGGTCTTCGCCTTGGTGGTCGCACGAGTCGTCGCGGCCTTGCGCGTCGTCGTCGCGGACTTGGTGGCGCGCGTGGTCGCGGCCTTCTGGGCGGTCGTCGAACGCTTCGTCGCGGCGGTCTTCGCCTTGACGGCGGGCTTCGAATCGGTGGTGACGGTCTTCGCGGTGCTCTCGGCCATGATGATCTCTCGGTTTCCTCTGCTGGCGACTTAAGGTTATTACTTCTAAGTCGTTCGCAGGAAGCCTACCCTGCGAACACCTGTTTGTAAACCCCCGAACCACCGGCGTTACAGATGGAACGCGCGTTCGCGCGAACGGGCGTACAGGAACCACCGGCAGAACGCGCGCCGAGCGCGTGTCACGGGACCGGTCAGCCGACCCGCCCGAGCCAGGCCGCCGGGTCGCCCAGCTCGGCGAGCGTCGGCACCGTCTCGGGGCCGTCGAACGCGCGGCGCAGCGCACGGCGCCCACCGTCGGCGACGACCGCATCGCAGAACGCCTTGCCCTCCTCGTACTGCCGCAGCTTCGCGTCGAGGCCGAGCACCCGGCCAAGGACCGCCTGGGCGGCGGAGACCCGCGTTGCACGGCGCTGGTCGAGCGCGACGCGTAGCGCGTCGAGGTCGTCGACGAGCTCCCCGCCCACCGCGTCCATCACGTGCTCGGCGTGGCCCTCGACGAGCCCCATCAGGCCCTGGACGCGGTCGAGGCGCTCCCGGCCCTCGTCCCCCGCCACGGCCGAGAGGAGGTCGCCGCTGCGCACGAACGCGATCAGCGACGCGAGGTCCGCCGGGCGCGGCATCCGCAGCAGCGCCTTGACGTCGAGCTTCACGTCCAGCGAGCCGAGGAGCTCGCGGACCAGCCGCTCGAGCTCGGGCCGCAGCCACGGCACCGACGCGAACTGCACGACGTGCGTCATCTCGTGGACCGCGACCCAGCGCACGAAGTCCGCGTGGTCGAGCTCCATGGTCTGCGCACCCTCGACGAGGTTCGGCGCCACGAGGACCATGCGCATGACGTGGTCCTCGTCGTCCTGCAGCAGCCCGGGCTCGACCTGCCCCATGACGCGCTGGGCGAGCAGGCCCGTGAGCGCGCCGACCTCGGCGCCGGCGACCGTCCCGGCGACGCCGCCCGCGAGCCCGGCGAGCGGACCGAGGGACGCGCCGGAGAGGCGCAGGGTGGCGTCCATGGCAGGCGCCAGCGCGGCGACGTTCATGTCGATCCACTGGCCGCGACCTATCCACTCCGGGGCCGGCAGGTCCTCCACCGGCTCCAGGCGCGAGTACGTGGCGATCCGCTCGGCGGCCTCGTCGCACACGCCGATGAGGTCGACCGGCGGCGGCGCCTCGGGCGGCCCGGACTCACCGCACAGCGCCCGTCCGACGGCACCGGCGACCGCGCGGTCGAGGGCCATCAGGAGGCCCCGTCCGCGGCCGCGGGCAGGGCGGCGAGCCGGGCGAGCGACGCCTCGGTCCGCGCTGCGAGCACCGGGGCGATCGGGGTCAGGTCGGCGACCGGCGCCCCGAGCGGGTCCTCGAAGCCGGGGAACGCGACGACCCCGCCGCTCTCCCGCACGATCAGCTGGGCGGCGGCCGCGTCCATCGCCCGGGAGCGCCAGAGCGTCGCCATCCCGTCCACGCGGGTGAGCGCGACCTGGCACATCGAGATCGCGATGGAGCCCATCGCGCGGATGCGGTGGACGTGCTCGAGCAGCGCGTCGGAGGACTGCTTCAGCCACCAGGGGTGCGCGGACTCGATCGCCACGAGCTCCAGCCGCCCGTCGTCCATCAGGCGCTCCGGCGGGGCGTGCTCGATCCGCCGGCCGTCGAGGAAGGCGCCCTCGCCGCGGACCGCGTGCCACTCCTCCCCGGGACCGAGGTCGTACACGTAGCCGAACACGACGTCGCGCATCGTCGGCCCGTCGGCGACCGCGATCGAGATCGCGTGGTGCCCCATGCCGCGCTTGGCGTTCATGGAGCCGTCGATGGGATCGACGACGACGTAGGGCGCGCCGCCGCCCGCGCCGAAGTCGATCGTCCCGCGCTCCTCGCTCACCGCGGTGAACCGGGCGCCCTCGTCGTGGAGCTTCTGCAGCTCGGCGAAGACGCAGTCCTCGGCCGCCGCGTCGATGACGAGCGTGCGGTCGCCGCCCTCCCCGCGCTCGCCGGTCTCGAGGACGCGCTCACGGCTCGTCGGGTGGGTCACGAGCACCGCCTGCAGTCCCTCGCGCGCCCGGCGGCATGCGCCCAGCCAGTCGTACTGGAGGACTGACGGGGTCGAGCCGGGCGTGGAGTCCATTCACTCCTATCCTAGTCAGGTGGACCTCACCCTCCCGTCGAGCTCGCCGGCCCCGCAGGGCCGTGCGCCAGGCCCGGGCGGACTGACGCCCGCGCAGCTCCGGGCGGTCGGCTGGCGAGCTGCCGGGCGACGGGCGACGGGCGGCGCGGCGGTCCTGCGGATCGTCGGCGGCGCGGGTACCGGCAAGACGCACACGCTGGTCGCCCGCTTCACCGCGCTCGTCGCGGAGGGCGTGGCCCCCGAGGAGATCCTCGTCCTGACGCTCACCCCGGGGGGTGCGGACGACCTACGGACCCGGATCGAGGTGGCCCTGGGCGACCGCCCGTTCGAGGAGCTCGCGGTCCACACGGTGCCCGACCTCGCCGCCCGCGTCCTGCACGAGGAGACGCTCGCCGCGGGCATCGACCCGTTCGCGCTGCCGGCCACCCCTTCGGACCGCCTGGCGATGCTGCTGGAGCGGATGGACGACCTGCCGCTGCGCCATCACGACCTCGGCGGCACGCCGGCCAACGTCCTCGCGCGGATCGTCGCCCGGATCGACGCCTGCAAGGACGAGCTGCGCAGCGCCGACGAGATCGAGGCGTGGGCCGCCGCCCTTCCGCAGGACGACCCGCACGCCGAGCGGGAGCGGGAGTTCGCCGCGCTCTACCGCACCCACGACCGGATGCTCGCCGAGAGCGCCGCCCACCCGCTCGACGTCGGCGACCTCGTCCTGCGCGCTCACGCGCTGTTGCGCGGCCGGCCGGAGGTGCGCGAGCGCGTCGCCGCCCGCCGCCCGCACGTCCTGGTCGACGAGTTCCAGGACCTGCCGCCCGCCCAGGTCGCGCTCGTCGAGCTGCTCGCCACCGCGCCCGCGAGCCTGGTGGCCGCCGGGGACGACGACCAGGCCGTCCGGCTCGCCGCGTCGGGCTCCGGCCGGACGCTCACCGCGCTCGCCGAGCGCCACCCCGGGCTCGAGACCGTCGTGCTGGACCGGGTGTTCCGCGGCCGCGACCGCATCCTGCGGGCGGCCGCCGCCGTCGTGGAGCCGATCCCCGGCCGCGTCTCCAAGCCGCTGGTCGGCGCCGAGGGCGGCAGCGTGCGGTTCTGGCGCTGCGCCAACGAGCGCGCGCAGGCCCAGTCGGTGGCCGCCGAGATCGAGCGGCTCGTGCGCTCCGGCACGCCGCCGGAGCGGATCGCGGTGATCGTCCGCAGCGTCCGCCGCGAGGGCCAGGCGGTGGCGGTGGCGATGGACGAGCGCGCCGTGCCGTACCGACTCGTCGGCGCAGCAGCGTTCTTCCAGCGCGCCGAGGTCCGCGACGTGCTCGCGTGGCTGCGCGTGCTCGCCGACCCGTCCGACGCCGGTGCGGTGGTCCGGGCGCTCGCCCGGCCGCCGATCGAGCTGCGGGCCATCGACCTCGCGCGGTGCGTGCAGATCGCGCGGCGCCGTAAGGTCGACATGGTCGGTGCGCTGCAGGCCGCGACCGAATCGCCCCAGATCCCGCCGGAGGCGCGCGATCGGATCGCCGCGTTCCTGAAGCTCCACCGCAGCGCGTCGGGCGCCCTGGACACCGCGCGACCCGACCTCTTCGTCCACCGGCTCATCGACCACCTCGGGCTGCGCCGCCAGCAGCTGTTCGCCGCCCAGGCCGACGTCGTCGAGCGGTTGGTGCAGCTCGCCCGGCTCGGGGAGATGGCCGCCGCCTACACGCGGCGCGCGCCGCAGGCGTCGCCCCGGGAGTTCGCGCGCTACCTCGCCGCGGTCGCCGACGCGGGCGCCCCCGGGCTGTTCGACGACGAGGACCGGGCCGCCGCCGCGGAGCACGCGGCCGGGAACGCCGGCCGCGGCGGTGTCGCCGTGCTGGCGATGCACGCCGCCAAGGGCCTCGAGGTCGACCGTGTCTTCGTCCTCGGGCTGCAGTCCTCGCGCATGCCCGGCGCGCGACGCACGGTCGTCGACCCGCCGCCCGAGGCCCCGGGGAGCGCGCAGCCCGTCGACTCGCAGGCCGAGCACGCGGCCGCGATGCGACGGCTGCTGCACGTCGCCATGACGCGCGCGCGCGAGGGGCTCGTGCTCGCCTACGCCGCGTCCTCGGACCGCGGCGCGCGCCAGCCGCCGTCGCCCTTCGCCGAGGACGCGCGCGCTGCGCTCGGCGCCGGGTGGGAGGACCACGAGGAGGAGCTCTTCGGGCCCGACGAGGCGCTCCACGCGACCTTCCAGGTGCTGCGCGACGAGCTGCTCGCAGGCGTGCCGAAGATCGGCGGCATGCTCGGCGAGATGCGCCTGGACACCGACCTCGACATCGCCCACGGCGCGGTCCGCTACCTCGAGCTCGTGAAGCTCGCGGCGCTCATGGACCGCCCCGCCGGCCTGTCGATCGCCGACGCCCTCCCGGACATCAACGCCCGCGTGCTGCAGGCGGCGACCGCGCAGCAGCGCGAAGTCTTCGTCTCGAGCACGCTGGACGACGTCATCGTCGGCGCCGAGCAGGACGTGCGGGCCCGCGCCGCCGCGGTCGCCGCCCGCGAAGAGCCGACGCTCGCACCGTTCCTGCCCACGCGCGGGGACGGCCTCGTGCTGAGCGCGTCGGACATCGAGACCTACCGCTCCTGCCCGCTGAAGTACAAGTTCGCCCGGGTCTTCCGCATCCCCCAGGAGCCGACGATGAACCAGCGCTTCGGCATCCTCGTCCACCAGGCTCTGGAGCGGTTCCACCAGGACGGCAGCACCGGGATCGACACGCTGCTGGATCTCTTCGAGTTCGGCTGGCGGCGTGGCGGGTTCGGCGACACCGACCAGGAGAAGCAGCTGCGGGCGAAGGCGGTCGTGGCGCTCAACCGGTACCACGCACGGTTCCACGAGGAGGACACCGAGCCCGTGTGGTTCGAGCGCGGCTTCCAGTTCAAGCTGGGGCCGCACGTCCTGCGTGGTCGGGTCGACCGCGTCGACCGCAAGCCCGACGGCTCGCACGAGCTCATCGACTACAAGACCGGCCGTCCACGGACGCTCGCGCAGCTGCGCGAGGACGTGCAGCTCTCCCTGTACGCCGTCGGCGCGCGCGAGGCGTGGCAGCTCGACTCCTCCTCGCAGGCCTACCACTACGTGCTCGACGACGAGAAGATCACGGTTCCGCAGGAGGCGCTGGACCCCGAGTGGATCACGCAGACGGTGTTCGAGGTCGCCGAGGGCATCCTCGGCCAGGGCTTCGAGCCGACGCCGAGCTACGCAGCCTGCTCGATGTGCGACTTCCGCATCGCCTGCCCGGCGGCCGAGCGGTAGACGCGCCCGCTACCGGCACGGACGGCGTCAGGGGCGCCAGGGGCGATGAACGGAGATTCACAGACCCTCCGAGGGCGGAAGATCGACAGCCAGGGGGAGAACGTCGGCAGGCTGAGACCTAGTCGGAGCGATGCTGCACTCCGAGATCCGTGACCTCGCCGACGCCCAGCTCGACCTCGTCGCCGTGTGGCAGCTGCGCTCACGCGGCTGGACGGAGAAGCAGATCCGTTGCCGGACCGCCGGCCTGGGCCGCGTCCACCATGGCGTCCTCCGCGTCGGCGGTGCGCAGCCCGGCCGCGATCAGCGCTGGAAGGCCGCGACCCTCACCACCCCCGACACAGTGCTTGGCCTCGCGAGTGCCGGCGACCTGCACGGGGTGCGGCCTTGGCCCCGCGACGGTGGTGGGCACGCCACCGTGATCCGCCCGGGTGGCGGTGGCATCGACACCATGGACGGCCTCGTCGTCGCCCGCTCGACCCTGCTGACCCCGCAGGACGTCTGCGAGGTGCGCGGCGTCCGGGTGACCCGCATCGAGCGGACGCTGATCGACCTCGCCGGGGTGCTCGAGCCGCACGAGATACGCAAGCCGATCCGTGAGGCGCTGCGGTTGCGGCGGACGACCATCCTTGACCTCGAGGTCGCACTGCTGCGTTACACCCGTCGGTCCGGGTGCGCTGCGGTGCGGCCGTTGGTCGAGCGCTACGCACGACTGCAGCTCGAGCGCTGCAAGTCCGACGGCGAGGCGCTCGCCATGGAGCAGCTCGACCGCTCCGGGCTGCCGCTGCCGCTGGTCAATGTCGTCATCGGCGGCTACGAGGCGGACCTTGTGTTCCCCGCGCTGCTGCTGATCATCGAGATCGACGGCCCGAGCTTCCACGTCCTGAAGGACTCCGACGCGACGCGGACCGCGGCCTGGACGGCGGCCGGCTACGCCGTGCGCCGGGTGCCGAGCGACGACGTGTTCGCCGATGGGCAGACGGTCCCGAACGTCGTGCGCCACCACATGGAGGCCTGAGGCTGTCGATCTCCTGCCCCTGGAGGGGCGGTGAATCTCCGTTCTTCGCCCCCGGGGCCCGTCTACTGGCTCTCGGGGCCGCGCTGGCGCAGGAACCGCTGGAACTCGCGGGCGAGCACGTCGCCGGACGGGACGGTCGGGTCGGCGCCCGACGCCTGCTCCTGGGCGGCCTGCTCGAGACGCTCGACGAAGGCCTGCACCTCGGGGTCGCTCTGCACCGCGAGGGAGACCTGACGCTCGTAGTCGCCGGCGGCCTCCTCGAGCTCGGAGGCGTCGACCGACACGCCGACGAGGCCCTCGAGCTTGCGGGTGAGCGCGAGCGCCGCCTTGGGGTTCGGCGCGGCCGCCACGTAGTGCGGCACGCTCGCCCAGAGCGACGCCGACGGGATTCCGGCGTCGGCGCACGCGTCGTGCAGGACCGCGGTGATGCCGGTCGGCCCCTCGTACGTGGCGCCCCGCAGGTCGAGCCGGTCGATCAGCGCATCGTCGGACGCCAGCCCGGTGATCGACACCGGGACGCTGTGCGGCACGTCGGCGAGCAGCGAGCCGAGCGTGACGACCATCTGCACGCCCAGCGCCTCGGCCAGGTCGACGATCTGCCGGCAGTAGGTCCGCCAGCGCATAGAGGGCTCCGGGCCCTGCAGCAGCACGAGGTCGCGCGGCGCCCGGGGCACGCGCGCGGCGTAGAACTCGGTCTCCGGCCAGGTGATCTCGCGGGTGCGTCCGTCGGTGATCTTCACCGTGGGCCGGGCGGCCTGGAAGTCGAAGAACTCCTCCGGGTCGATCGTCGCGAATCGGGACGCCTGAAGGGACGAGCCGACGAACTGCAGGGCCGCCGACGCGGCGTCGCCGGCGTCGTTCCAGCCCGTGAAGGCGCAGACCATCGCCGGGGCGCGGAGGCCGTCGGGTCGGTGTTCCCAATGCAAGGACTGCATCCGATCCACGGTACATGATGGGTTCGTGGCCGAACCGACCCCGCCGACCCCGCCTGCCCCGACGGACGTCCAGACCGTGGCGACCCTCCGTCCGGGCGACGCCCTCGACCTCGTACTGGCCTGCTCCCGCAAGGACCGGCTGCTCGCGAAGTCCGGCACCGCCTACCTGGCGCTGGAGCTCCGTGACCGCACCGGCGCCATCCCCGGCCGCGTCTTCAAGGACGCCGACCGGCTGGCGGCGGGCTTCGACCGCGGTGACCTCGTCCGGGTGACCGGCCGGGTCGAGCGGTTCCGCGACGAGCTGCAGCTCGACGTCCACGCCATCGCGCGAGCCGACGCAGGCGCGGCCGACCCGGCGAGCTTCCTCCCGGTCGCCTACCGTGACCTCGACGAGCTCGACGGCTTCCTGGAGCACCTGGCCGGGGAGGTCCACGACCCCGGCTACCGCAGGCTCCTGCAGCTGCTGCTCCAGGACGCCGCCCTGCGTGTCGACTGGCGTCGGGCGCCCTGCTCGCGCGGCGGCCACCACGCCTATCTCGGGGGGCTCCTCGAGCACACGGTCGCCGTCGGGACCCTCGCGCTCGAGGCCTGCCAGTTGCACGTGAAGCTCAACAGCGACCTGCTCGTCACTGCCGCGCTCGTGCACGACCTCGGCAAGACGCAGGAGTTCACCTACGGCGCCGACCTCGGCCTGACCGACGCCGGCCGGCTGCTCGGGCATGTCGAGCTCGGCCTGCGGCTGCTGGAGCCGCGCATGGTGAGCGCGGGGCTCGACGAGCCGCGGCGGCTGGCGCTCGCGCACTGTGTGCTCACCCATCACGGCCCCGACGCCGCCCCCGGCAGGCGGTTCGGCTCCGCGGAGGCACTGGCGCTGCACCGCATCAACGCGCTGGACGCCGCGGTGAAGGGTGCGCTGGAGCACGGCCTTCCCACCTGATCACTACCGTTGCAGGCGATGCAGCTCGCCGTCTCCGCCGTCGGTCGCGACCGCCCCGGCATCGTCGCCGCGGTCACCGGGGTCCTCGTCGCGCACGGGGCCGACATCGCCGACGCCCAGATGGGCGTCCTCTCGGGCCGCTTCACGATGATGCTCATCGTCGACGCGCCGGACGATCTCGAGGAGGGCGTCTTCCTCCGGGACCTGCTGGAGATCGGCCGGGACCTCGGCATGGACGTGGTGAGCGCCAACCGCATCGACCCGGTGCACGCGGTCGGCTCGCCGGAGCCCACACACGTGGTCACGGTCAGCGGGGTCGACCACCCGGGGATCGTCCATGCCGTCGCCCACCAGCTCGCCCGGCACGGCGTGGGGATCACCGACCTGCAGACGCGACGGATCGTGGATCAGGAGCCGCTGCACGCGATGATGCTCGAGGTCGTGGCGCCCGCGGACCTGGACGTCCACGTGCTCGACGATGCGCTGCAGGCCATCGCCGGGGAGCGGGAGCTCGACCTCACGATGCAGGAGCTCCCGACCGACGACTGATCAGGCCGCGGTCCAGGGCGACAGCGCGTCGCGCACGTCGTCCGGGATGTCGGTCTTCGCCCAGGTGGCCACGTCGACGAAGACATGACGGATCGTCCCGGCCACCAGGACCTCGCCGTCGCGCACGACGTCGATGGAGCACGTCATCGATGTGGTGCCCAGCCGCGCCACCGCGAGCGACAGGTCGAGCAGGTCGTCGAACCGAGCCGAGCCGTGGAACCGCGCGTTCACCTCGCCGACGACCAGGTCGAGACCCCGATCGGTCATCGCCGAGTAGCTGCCGAACGCCGCACGCCACAGCTCGGTCAGGACCACGTCGAAGTACGCGACGTAGTTGGCATTGAAGACGATCCCCTGCGGGTCGCACTCGCCGTAGCGCACGCGCAGGGGATGGACGAAGGGCTGCGGCGCGCCGGCCATCAGCGCGGAAGGCAGAGCACGGCGTGGTGCACGGTCACGAGCCGCTCCCCGAGCGCGGGCACCAGCCCGAGCCCGGCGCGCAGCGCCCACTTCGCCGTGCCGGATGCACGCTGCCGCGGGCCGGTCGCGAAGTACGTGTGGACCGCGCGGGGCAGCGGATCGCTGAGGCGCGCGACGACGCGCAGTCCGGCCTCCTGCACGAAGGCGTCGACCTGCGCCCGGTCGAAGCGGTGCAGGTGCCCGATCTCGTCGGCGTGGCGGCGCTTGGCCGGACGCCCCGCCGACACGTTCGCCTCCAGCGGCACCTCGACGACGACGGCCCGGCAGACGCGCGCGGCCTCGCGCAGCGTCACGGCCGGGTGCGGGACGTGCTCGATGACGTGGGACAGGACCCCGAGGTCGAACGCGCCGTCCTGCGCGGGGAGTCGACGGCCGTCGTACCCGTGGACCGCGTCGACGCCCGGCTGGTTACGCGCGATCTCGACGGCGGTGGAGGACAGCTCGAAGCCCACGTGGGTGGACCCGAAGTCCCGCCGGGCGAGCTCGGCGAGCATGACGCCGTCGCCACAGCCGATGTCGGCGACCGTCGTCGGCGCGATCCCGCCCCGGCGGCACAGCGTCATCACGTGGTCGGCCTTGGGGCCGGCGCTCAGCGCGCGCCACAGGCGGGCACGTTCCGCGTCCTGCGGCGTGGCGGCTGCCACGTAGCAGTCCTCGTAGAACTGCTCGAGGTCCTCGATCTGCGCCATGGTCCGGGGCACGCTACCGCCCGACGCTCGTCCAGCGACCTTCCCTTCCTCCCGGGGACGCGCCATCATCGTCGCGGGATGTCCGACCAGGGGTCGCAGATCAGCGGGGGGACCGATGCGCCGAGCCGGCGTGCGACCGTCGTGCTGGCCGACGACGTGCCCGCCATCCGCACCCTCCTGCGTCACACGCTGCAGGACAGCTTCGAGATCCTCGGCGAGGCCGGAGACGGTGGTGAGGCGATCGCGCTGGCGGAGGCGCTCCGTCCCGACCTCGTCCTCCTGGACCTCAACATGCCCGGGCTCGACGGCCTGCAGGCGATCACCGCCATCCGCGACCGTGCGCCCGCCACGCAGATCGTCGTGCTCACCGGCCTGGAGTCCTCGGTCGTCGAGCTGCAGGCGCGCGACCTCGGCGCCACGGACTTCATCGAGAAGTCCGCGCCCCTGGACGCCGTGCACGACCGGCTCAGGGCGCTGGTCGGCCGGCCGCCGCTGTCGGGTCGGGCCTAGGCCCCGACCGGACCGCGCCGCGCACCAGCTGCGACGCGACGAACAGCAGCAGCAGGGCGAAGCCGACCTCGACGGCCCGCTCGGGCAGCGCGTTGACCAGCACCACGCCCAGGATCGCCCCGGGGATCGCGAGCACGCCGATGAGCAGGCCGTCGTGCAGCCGCAAGTTGCCGTAGCGGTGCTGCCTCCACGCGCCGACGATCGCCACCGGCACGATCGCCAGGAGCGACGTCGCCTCGGCCTCGACATGCGCGAGCCCGAGGACGAGCACCAGGCCCGGGACGAAGAGCGCCCCACCGCCGATGCCGAGCATCCCGGCCATGGCGCCGGCGCAGAACCCGACGAGGATCGCGGTGACGGTCATGGGAGGAGGAAGTCGATCGCCACGACGACCAGGAGCGCGGCGAACAGCAGGCTGACCGAGCGGGGCGGCACCCGCTGCTGCAGCCACGTGCCTGCGAGCACGCCGCCCACCGCGGGGATGCCGACGAGCAGCCCCTCCTCCACACGCACGTTCCCGTAGCCGCCCTGCGTGGCGGCGGCCACTGCGGCGATGATGACGATCGCCGCGAGCGACGTGCCGGTGGCCTCGCGCTCCCCGAACCCGAGCCAGAGGATGAGCAGCGGGACGATGACGGTGCCGCCCCCGACGCCGAACAGCCCGCTGAAGAGCCCGGCCATCGTGCCGATCGCCGCGAGCGTCCAGGTCCGGCGCCGATCCATGATCGCCATACTAGGTGGGTGCCCGCGGACCACGTCCTCGCCGACGACGCCGCTCTGCGCGACGCGCTGCTCCCCTGGATCCGGGAGCCGCGCCGTGCCGGCGTCCTCCTCGACATCGACGGCACCCTCGCGCCGATCGTCCGCCACGCCGACGACGCGCACGTGCCGGAGCCCACCCGGACACCGCTGATCGCGGTGGCCCGTCGCTTCGGCCTGGTCGCGTGCGTCAGCGGCCGCCGCGCGAGCGTCGCCCGGCGGATCGTGTCACTGGGCTCGATCACGTACGTCGGCAACCACGGGGGCGAGATCCTGCGTGGCGGCGCGACGACCGTCGACGTGCAGCCGGAGATCGCGGAATGGACCTCGCGGGTGCGCGCGTTCGCCAAGGACGTCCTCACCGACCAGCACCACCGGCTGCGCATCCGCGAGGAGGACAAGGACACGATCATCGCGTTCCACTGGCGCGGCGTGCCCGACGAGACGGCGGCGCAGGACGCCGTGCGCGTCATCGCGGAGCGGGCGGCCGAGGCGGGCCTGGCCACGCACTGGGGGCGCAAGGTCCTCGAGGTGCGCGCGCCCGTGGAGGCGACGAAGGGCACCGGCATCCGCGGGCTCGTGGAGGCCGCCGACCTCGACGTCGCGCTCTTCGCCGGGGACGACCGCACGGACGTCGACGCCTTCGACACGCTGCGCGAGCTCGTCGACGAAGGTGTCCTCCAGGCCGCGCTGTGCGTCGGCGTGAGGTCCGACGAGACGCCGCCGGAGATCGAGTCGAGCGCGGACCTGCTGCTCGACGGGCCGGCCGGCGTCCGGGCCATGCTCGAAGTGCTCGCCGAGGCCTAGGTGCGCTTCACCGACCTCCTGCGGACGACCGTCCTCCTGAGCGCGGCCGCCGCGACCGCGCTCGCGTTCGTGACGCTCGGCGCCGCCACCGCCGAACAGGACGAGCAGGTCGTCTCGATCGCCGCCGGCTGGTGGGTCGTCGCGTCGCTCATCGGCTCCTACCTGGGCCGCCACCACGACGCGTCCCCGCCGATCGCGAAGCTGCTCGCCGACTCGAAGGCGGCGACGATGATGCCCGAGCAGCGGGCCGGTGCGACGATCCTCAACCGTCTGTGGCCGCTGATCGTCAGCACGCTCGCGGCCGGCGCCTTCGGCGTCCTCGGCCCGCAGATCCCGGCCATCGCCGCGGGCTTCACGCTCATCTGGGCGCTGTCATGGCGTCAGCAGCACCGCGCCGTGCAGGCGATCGAGGAGCGTGACGGCGTGACCTTCCACGTCGAGCCGACCTCGCCGGTGCGGCCCATCAGGCTCATCCGTACCCCGGGCCTGCGCCGCGAGCGCATGCAGCGCGGCGGCGTCGACGCCTGAGGGGTGGCGGAGCCGGCCACATGGCCGGTGAGCCGGGCCCCCAGGTCGCGTCAGCGACATCGATTCCTCAGAACAGGCTCGCGACGCCCACGAGGCACGGCGCGATCACGAGCGCCGGCAGGAAGTTCCCGACCTTGACGTCCTTGAGCGCGAGCAGCTTCAGGGAGATCCCGATGATGAGGATGCCGCCGGCGCTCGTGAGCGCGGCGAGCGCCTCGCTGTCCTGCGCCAGCACGTCCTCGAACAGACCGGAGCCCAGCGAGATCGAGCCCTGGAACAGCAGCACTGTCACGGCACTGAACGCCACCCCGGGACCCAGCGATGCGGTGATCGCGATCGCCGCGAACCCGTCGAGCAGGGCCTTGGTGGCGAGCGCGTCGTAGTCGCCGGTGAGCCCGTCCTGGATCGCGCCGACGACCGCGAGCGGGCCGACGCAGAACAGCAGCGACGCGGTGAAGAACGCCTCGCTGACCGTGGACCCTTCGCGCCCACGGGCCGTGCGCTGCTGGACGGCGTCCCCGAGTCGCTGGAGGCGGTCCTCGAGCCCGAGCGCCTCACCGACCAGGCCGCCGAGCAGCACGCCGCCCAGCACGTACAGCGGGCTGGTGTCCTGCCACGCGAGCGCGAGGTCGACCCCGAGCACGAGCGTGACGAGCCCGAGCCCGGCGAGCACCCGGTCCTGGAGCGACTGGGTGAGGCGCGCACCGACCAGCCACCCGATCAGGGTCCCGGCCAGGATGGTGCCGACGTTGATGAACGTGCCGGTCATGCGGGGGGAGCGTCGCAGAGCGGCCGCTCCTGCGAGGCTTCGCCCGTGGCGACGCCGTGCGACATCCTGCTCGTGGCTCTCGGGTCGACCGGCGGACTCGTGGCCGCCGAAGACGAGCTGGCCGGATCGCTGCGCCGGGCCGGCGCGGCGGTGTGGGTCGTCCGCAGCCCGCCGCCCCGCGACGTCCGCACCCTGGCGCTGACCGACCTGCAGTGGGCCCGCGCCGCGCGGCGGGCCGCGACCGCCGGGCTCCTCGGCCATCCGCCGCGCGCGGTGATCTTCTCGACCGTCACGGCGGCCCTCCTGTGGCCGGACGTGCCGACGGGGGCACGACGTGCGATCCGCTACGACGCCCCGGCGGCCGCGAACCGGCCCGGGCGTCACGGCGTGTGGCAGCGGGGGACCGAGCGCCGCCGGCTGCAGCAGGCCGACCTGCTGCTGCCGCAGTCCGCCGGGACGCTCGAGGAGTCCCCGATGACGACGGTCCCCTCGATCGTCCTGCCCATCCCCGTCGAGCCGTCAGCCGACGAACTCGGCGGCCCGCGCGACCTCGCCGCGATCACCTACGCCACGAACTGGCGCAAGAAGGGGCTGGATCGCGTGCTCGGCGCGTGGGCGCACGCGCGGGCCGACGGCGAGACGCTGGCCGTCGTCGGAGCGACCCCGGAGCAGGTCTCGCTGGCCGCCCGCGCGGCGGGCATGACCGGACCGCCCGCCGGGGTCGAGATCCATGCGACCCTTCCGCCTGAGGCGTACCGGGCGCTGCTGCGCCGGGCCCGGACCTACGTGACGGCGCCCCGGCGCGAGGACTACGGGCTCGCGCAGCTCGAGGCGCTGGCCGACGGCTGCGCGCTCGTCACGACGGACGCGCCGGGACCGTACGCGGCGGTCCCGCTGGCGCGGGCGATCGACGCCCGCTGGGTCGTCGGCAACGACCTCCCCCCGCACGTCCTCGCAGCGGCGATCCGCGCGTCACTGGACGGGCGCCCGCCGGACCTCGTCACCCGCTCGCACGCGGCGCTCGCGCCGTATCGCCGCGACGCGGTCGACGCGGTCGTCGCCGGGCAGGTCCTGCCGGCGCTGCTGGACTGACGCGCGGCGCGTGGCTCAGCGTCCGCGGCGCAGTTGCAGCAGGTCGCCGAGTGGCAGCGTGTTGGCGATCGACTCGGGGCCGAGCCCCGCCCGCCGGGCGGTCGCGACGCCCCAGCGCTTGTTGTCGAGCGTCGTGGTGCGGTGCGCGTCGGAGCTGATGATGAGCTTCACCCCCGCCGCGACCGCGGCGCGGGCGTGCACGTCGTTCAGGTCCCGCCGGCGCGGGGAGCCGTTGATCTCCAGGAAGGTGCCGGTCCGCGCCGCGGCCTCGATCACCGCGTCCATGTCGAAGCCGTAGGGCTGGCGCTTCTCGATCAGCCGGCCGGTCGGATGGGCGATGGCGTCGACGAGCGGGTGCTCGATCGCGCGGATGATCCGCTTCGTCATGTCGTCCGCGGTCATCGCGAACTGTGTGTGGACGGAGGCCACGACCCAGTCGAGCTGCCCCAGCAGGTCGTCGTCGTAGTCCAGCGAGCCGTCGGTGAGGATGTTCACCTCGCTGCCCGCGAGGAGGGTGATGCCGTCGAGCTTGTCCGACGCGCGGCGCACCGCGGCCATGTGCTTCTTCAGCTCGGTCGGGGAGACGTCGTTGCCGAACCCGTGCGAGGCGGAGTGGTCGGTCACGGCGAGGTACTCGTGCCCGAGTGTCATGGCGGCCTGTGCCATCTCGGTGATGGTCCCGTGCCCGTCGCTGGCGGTGGTGTGGGAGTGCAGGTCGCCGCGGAGGTCGTCGACCGTGACGAGCGTGGGCGGCTGCCAGCCCTTGCCGAGCTCGCCGCGGTGCTCGCGCAGCTCCGGTTCGATGTACGGCAGGCCGAGCAGCTCGTAGACCTGCTCCTCGGTCTCACAGCGGTGCGTCTCGCCGGTGCTGTCGTCCTTCAGGCCGTACTCGCTGACGTGCAGCCCGCGCTTCACCGCCGCCTCGCGCAGCGCGACATTGTGCTGCTTGCTGCCGGTGAAGTGCTGCAGCAGGTTGCCGAACTGCTCGGGGGCGACGATCTTGAGGTCGATCGCCAGGCCGCTGTGGGTCCGTCCCCGCGCACCCGCGTCGCCGACACCGCCGGAGGTCTCGAGGAGGTCGAACCCCGCGAACGCCTCGGCCAGGGCCGCCGGGTCGGACGCCGTGGCGATGATGTCGAGGTCCTTGACGCTGTCGACCCAGCGACGCGCGGAGCCCGCCAGCACGACGCGCTCGGAGGCGGGATGGTCGCGCAGCGCGGCGAGCAGCGGCTCGGCGATCGCGAGCGCCTCGTGCAGCGGCACGCGGCCTCGCGGGGCATCTCCCGCGCCGGCGTCCAGGGCGGAGATGACGGTGGCCTCGAACTTGGGGCCGAAGCCCTTGACCTCGCGCAGCGTCTGTCCCTCGGCCGCGGTGCGCAGCGCCTCGAGCGAGTCGATCCCGAGCTCGTCGAAGAGCTTGCGCGCGCGCTTGGGCCCGAGTCCCGGGAGGCGCGTCATCTGCACGAGCCCGGCAGGGAACTTCGCGCGCAGCTTCACCGTGGCGGGGATCTCGCCCGTCTCCACGAGGGCGACGAGCTTCTCCTCGAGCGTCTTGCCGATGCCCGGGATCTCGGTCACGGTCCCCGCCCGGACGCGGGCCGCGATCGACGTCGTGGCGTCCCGCACCGCCTTCGCCGCGTTGCGGTAGGCGGTGACGCGGTGGATGATCGCGCCGTCGAGCTCGTAGAGGTCCCCGAGCTCGTCGAGGAGGGCGGCGATCTCGGCGTTCGTCGGATCCGGCATCTGACCGTCTAGCCTACGCCGCCGTTGCCCGTTCCGATCCCCGCACTGCCCTGGCTCGTCCTCCCGACGTTCGACGAGGCCGAGAACGTCGAGAAGATCGTCGCCTCGGCGCTCGCGGTCCTGCGCGACTGCGCGCCGGAGGGCTTCCGGATCCTTGTGGTCGACGACTCCTCGCCGGACGGCACCGGGCGGATCGCCGACGGTCTCGCCTCCACGCACGAGGAGGTCGAGGTGCTCCACCGCACCGAGCGCAACGGCCTGGGCCCGGCGTACCTCGCGGGCTTCGCCCACGCGCTCGAACGCGGCGCGGGATTCGTCTTCGAGATGGACGCCGACTTCAGCCACGACCCCGCCGACCTCGCGCGGCTGCTCGCGGCCGTCCGCGACGGGGACGCCGACCTCGCGCTCGGCTCCCGCTACGTCCCCGGCGGAGGCGTCAGCGACTGGGGCCTGGTGCGCAAGGTCGTCAGCCGGGGGGGCTCCTGGTACGCGCGGCGTGTCCTGGGGCTGCAGGTGCGCGACCTGACCGGCGGCTTCAAGTGCTTCCGTCGTGAGACGCTCGAGGCGCTCGACCTGGCGACGGTCCGCTCGCACGGCTACGCGTTCCAGGTCGAGCTCACCTACCGCGCGGTCCAGGCCGGGTTCCGCGTCACCGAGGTGCCGATCCGGTTCCGCGACCGCGAGCTGGGCACGTCGAAGATGTCGCCGAAGATCGCCCTCGAGGCGATCTGGCTCGTACCGCAGCTGCGCCGCCGCCGCCCCTGAGTCGCGCGCGCACGCGCCGCGTTCGCTCAAGCGCCTTCGGGATCGCGCCGATGCTGACCGTCGATGCCTCGCGCCGACGACTTCGTGCTGGTCCAGGGACTCCGCGACACGCGCGGCACGCTCGCGCGCTGGAACGCGGCCCCGTGGCCGGTCCTCGGGCGGTGGCTGATCGGCTCGACGGTGATCGCCGCCGGGCTGCTGCTGTCGGTGCTCGTCGTCGCGCTGCTCTCGACGCCCGACTCGACCCCGCTCGCCTTCCCGGGCCTCAACGTCCCGGCCGGGGGCGACGACGTCGTCCACGTCCTGCAGCGCAACGCGCTGGTCCTCGCCCTCCACGGATTCGCGTGCGTCGCCGGCTTCATCGCCGGCAGCTCGCTCCCCATGGAGGCCCAGCGGTACACCGGGGTCCTGCGGTGGATCCACGACAAGGCCGGCCCCCTCGCCATCGGCTTCGTGGTCGTCGCGACCGGCTTCTCGCTGATCACCCAGGCCTTCGTGCTCGGCGCGGACGCCCGGACCCTCGCCGCCCAGGGCGGCATCGGCCCGGAGCTGCTCCTCCTCGGCCTGCTCCCGCACGCGATCCCGGAGCTCGTCGCGCTCTTCCTGCCGCTGGCGGCCTGGATGATCGCCAGCCGCCGCGACGACTGGCACGAGCTGCTGGCCGCGACCTTCGTGACCGTCGGCCTCGCGATCCCGGTGCTGATCGTGTCGGCCTTCGTCGAGGTCTACGTCAGCCCCGACTTCATCCTCTGGCTGCGCGGCTGACGACGCGGCGCAGGGTCCGAGGTGTCAGCGGCGGTGGTCGCGGATCCCGGTGATCCCCTCGATCCAGGTGCGCAGGCTGCCGGCCGAGACGTCGGAGTAGAAGTCGTACCCCTTCGTGCTGCAGCGGTCGCCCTTGAGCCAGTCGAACCAGCCGCCGCCGTGCTCCGCGTAGCTCGCGACGCCGATCTGCCGGGGTGAGCCGTCGGCGGCAAGGACGAGGAGCGGGCCGCCGCTGTCGCCCGGGCAGGCGCCGGCCTTCACGCGCCAGAAGGTGCGGGTGGACCAGCCGAAGATCTTCGGCGTGACCTCGCGCAGGACCATCGAGGTCCCGTCGCCGCTGGTGGTCGTGCGACCCCAGCCGAGGGCCTTCCCGCGGCCCGACTGGCACGACTGCATGACCATCGTCGCGTTCATGCCGCCGCCCTGCGCGAGGCGGACGCAGCGCTTGACGCCCTCGGTGAATGCGGGCGTCACGCCGAGACGGACGGTCGGCAGCGTCGAGGGCGTGGAGAGGTGCAGGAGCGCGACGTCGTGCTTGTCGCCGGCGTCGCCACCCCACTGCGGCTTGACCGCGATGCGGTCGACCTGGCGGACCTCAGCCGGATCGGTCGTGTCGTTCAGCGTCGTGTCGCCGACGACGACCTCGACCTGCGCCGGGGTCATGCCGCCGTCGACGCAGTGCGCGGCGGTGAGGACCCAGTCCTTGTGGAGCAGGGTCGCGGTGCAGAAGAACTTCGAGGATGCGTTCCCACCCGCCCACCGCAGTCCGGAGACGAACGGCTTGTCCTTCAGGGCGTCGTGCCCACCGACGTAGGCGGGTGCGGGACCGGCGAAGGCGCCGAGGGACGCGATGGTCGCGCCGAGCGCGAGGGTGGAGATGCGGCGTGGAGTGAGCATGGAACGACGGTAGGAGCGTGGTTCCGCGCCGTCTGTGGCTTGCCGTACGCCCGCTGTGTCATGCTCGCGACACACGCGGTCAGCGCACCCGCCCTACCCGCTATACTTTCTGAAGTGCCCCGGTGTGGGGCATCCGATCACCAAGGAGCGACCGCCGTGTCCAACCTCCCCGAGGTCACCGACAACAACTTCCAGGCCGAGGTCCTCGAGAGCGACATCCCGACGCTCGTCGACTTCTGGGCGCCCTGGTGCGGTCCGTGCCGCGCGGTCGCCCCGGTCCTCGAGGAGCTCGACGCCGAGCGCACCGACGTGCGCGTCGTGAAGCTCAACATCGACGACAACCAGCAGACGGCCGCCACGTTCGGCGTCATGTCGATCCCGACGATGATCCTCTTCAAGGCCGGCCAGCCGGTGAAGAAGATCGTGGGCGCCCAGCCGAAGAAGCGCATCGTGGCCGAGCTGGACCCGATCCTCGCCTAGTCTCGGTCGCTGCAGGACCGCGCCCGGCAGCCGCCGGACACGTCGAGGGCCCCGTCGTCGCGACGGGGCCCTCGGTCGTCCTAGACCTCGCGCACCCGCGCGTCCGGGGACGCGAGCGCATCGGTGAACCTCACCCCCTCCCGCTTCAGCCTGCGCCGCACCTTCTCCGCGTCGCCCAGCGCGGTCGGTGCGATCGAGCCGTCGGCCTTCAGCACGCGGTGTGCCCCCGGGATCTGCTCGCGCACGAACCGCTGGTTCAGCGCCCGCGCGTGCTGCAGCGTCCCGCCGGCTGCGCGGGCGACGTCGCCGTAGCTCATCCACGCCCCTTTCGGGATCGCGGTGACGATCTCGGCGACGAGCGCCGGGTCCCACTCCTGTTCCTGGTCGGCCATCGCCGCACCTCCTGTGGTCGGGTTCACGCCCACTAGGTGCAGGCGGAGGCGGACTCGCCCCCGGCTCAGGCCTTCGTCACGCCGATCCGCAGCGTCGCGCCGTCGATCGACGTCTCGGTGCTGAAGCCGGACGCACCGAGCCCCTCCCCGCCGGCGGCGTCGTAGGACGTCGCGAGCACCTCGCCGGCGACGACCGCCTCGAACTCGAGCGCGACGCCGAGCAGCCCGCCGTCGCCGTCGAGCACCAGGGCGATCCGGTCCTCCACCTCCAGCCCGGCGTCCTTGCGCGCGTTCTGGACGGCGCGAACGATCTCCCGGGCCTGACCCTCGCGCAGCAGTTCGTCGTCGATGTTCAGGTCCAGCGCGACGGCGTGCGAGCCCTCGCGCTCGAGCTGGTAGCCCTCCAGCGGCTGCATGGCGAGCGTCAGGTCGTCCTCGCCGAGATCGTGATCGTGTCCCGCGACGCTGATCCCGATCCTCGTGCCCTCGCGCAGCGCGACGGCGACGTGCGCGGGGTCCAGCGCGGCGATGGCCGCCGCCGCCTGCGGCATGTCCTTGCCGAACCGCGGCCCGAGCGAGCGGTAGTTCGCCTTCAGCTCGTAGGAGCCGAGCTCGTCGGCCTGCTCGACGAACCGCAGCGCCTTGACGTTGAGCTCCTCGCGGACGATCTCGGCGTGGGCCTCGATCGCCTCGCGCTCGCGGCCGTCGGCGACGATGACCGCCTCCCGCAGCGGCTGGCGGACCTTGACCTTCGCCTGCCCGCGGGCGGCGAGCCCCATCCGCACGGTCTCCCGCGCGGTGGCCATGGCCTCCTCCAGCGCGACGTCGCGCGGACGGTCCTGCGACGCGACCGACGGCCAATCGCACAGGTGCACGGAGGCGAGGTCGCCGTCGAGGTTGTCGTAGATCTCGTCGGCGACGAACGGCGTGAACGGCGCGAGCAGCTTCGCGGTCGTCAGCATGCACTCGCGCAGCGTCGCGAACGCGTCGGGCTCCCCGTCCCAGAACCGCCGCCGGGAGCGGCGGACGTACCAGTTGGAGAGGTCGTCGACGAACGCCTGGATGGCTCGGCCGCCGAACGTCGCGTCGTAGTCGTCCAGCCGCTCGGTGACCTCGGCGACCGTCGCCGCCAGGCGCGACAGGATCCAGCGGTCCAGCTCGGGCCGCTGCGCCGCTGCGACCGCGGTCCCCTCGGCCGGCTCGTAGATCGTGAGGAAGCCGTACGTGTTCCACAGCTGGCGCAGGAAGACGCGGACGCCCTCGCCGATCGTCGCCTTCGAGAAGCGGTAGCCGTCCCACGGCTGCTTGGAGGTGAAGAAGTACCAGCGCAGCGCGTCGGCCCCGAACTCGTCGAGGACCTCCCAGGGCGGGACGATGTTGCCCTTGCTCTTGGACATCTTCTCGCCGTTCTCGTCGAGGATCAGACCGAGGCAGACGACGTTCTCGTAGGAGCTGCGACCGCGCAGCAACGTCGAGACCGCGAGCATCGAGTAGAACCAGCCGCGGGTCTGGTCCAGCGCCTCGCAGATGAACTGGCCCGGGAAGTGCGACTCGAACTGCTCGGCGTTCTCGAACGGCGCGTGGAGCTGCGCGAACGGCATGGCACCCGAGTCGAACCACACGTCGATGACCTCGGGGACGCGGCGCATGGTCGCGCCCGTCTGGGGGTGCGGGAACGTGACGTCGTCGACGAACGGCCGGTGCGGGTCGTCGAGCGTCACCCCGGACAACGACGCGAGCTCCTCGAAGGACCCGACGACCATCCACTCGTCCGGGTCGTCCTCGCTGCGCCAGACCGGCAGCGGCGTGCCCCAGTAGCGCTCGCGGGAGAGGGCCCAGTCGACGTTGTTCTCCAGCCAGCGTCCGAAGCGCCCCTCCTTGATGTGCGGCGGGTACCAGTTGATCGTCTCGTTGGCCGCGAGCAACTCGCCGCGGATCTGCGACGTCCTGATGTACCAGGAGGGCTTGGCGTAGTAGAGCAGCGGGGTCGAGCAGCGCCAGCAGTGCGGGTAGGAGTGCTCGTAGTCCTCCGCACGCAGGAGCTTGCCGCGCGCCTGCAGGTCCTGGACGAGGTCCTGGTCGGCGTCCTTGACGAAGCGCCCCTCGTAGCCGGTGATGCGCTCGTCGTAGGTGCCGTCGAGGCGCACCGGGTTCACGACGGTGAGCCCGGCCTCGGTGCCCAGGCGGTAGTCGTCCTCGCCGAACGCGATGGCGGTGTGGACGATGCCGGTCCCGTCGTCGGCGGTGACGAAGTCGCCCAGCAGGACGCTGTGCGCCTTCTCCCCCCACTCCGAGGAGGGGATGAAGTCGAACGGCGGCGCGTAGCGCACGCCCTCGAGCTCGCGGCCGGCGAACGTCCCGACCACGGCCGACTCCTCGCCCAGGACCCTCTCGCGCAGCGCGGCCGCGAGGACGTACACGTCGTCGTCGCCCGGCCGCTGCGCGCGGACGTAGTCGAGGTCGGGGTCGACCGCCAGCGCAGCGTTGCTCGGCAACGTCCACGGGGTGGTCGTCCAGCCCAGCAGGACGTCCCCCTCGGAGACCGCACCGTGCGCGCCGGTCGCGACGAAGCGGACGTAGACCGACTCATCGACGACGTCCTTGTAGCCCTGCGCGACCTCGTGCGACGAGAGCGCCGTGCCACAGCGCGGGCAGTACGGCACCACGCGATGTCCCTCGTAGAGGAGGTCCTTCGAGGCGATCTCCTTCAGCGACCACCAGACCGACTCGACGTACGTGGCGTCGAGCGTGCGGTACGCCTCGTCGAGGTCGACCCAGAAGCCGATGCGCTCGGTGAGCCTGTCCCAGTCCTCGAGGAACTCGAAGACGGACTCGCGGCACTTCGCGTTGAACTCGGCGATCCCGTACGCCTCGATGTCGGACTTGCTGGTGAGCCCCAGCGCCTTCTCGACCTGGATCTCGACCGGCAGGCCGTGGCAGTCCCAGCCGCCCCTGCGCTGCACGTGGTGGCCGCGCATCGTCTTGTAGCGGGGGAAGATGTCCTTGAAGACCCGGCTGAGGACGTGGTGCACCCCCGGCTTGCCGTTCGCGGTCGGCGGCCCTTCGAAGAACACCCACGGCTCGGCGCCCTCGCGGCGGCGCATCGACTCCTGGAACACGTCGCGCTCGCGCCAGCGCTCGAGCACCTGCTGCTCGAGCTCGGGGAACGACTGGGAGGGATCGACCGGACGCGGCGCCATGTCCGCCGCATTCTCTCAGTCGGCGCGCGACGGGGTCAGGCGGCGAGCTTGCGGCAGATGGCCTCGAGCGACCGCTTCTCGGCCTCGTCGAGGCAGCTGAACGCGTTGGACACGCGCTCGGTGTGCTCGGGGAACAGCCGGTCCACCAGCTCCTGCCCGCGCTCGGTCAGCGTGACGGCCGCCGCGCGGCGGTCCGACGGCAGGCGCCGACGCACGACGTAGCCCCGCGCCTCGAGCGTGGAGACCACCTCGGTGGCGTTCGCCTTGGACGTCCGCAGGCGCGTGCGGAGGTCCCGCAACTCCAGCTCGCCACCTGCCGTGGTCAGCACCACGAGGACGGAGAAACCCGAGCTCGAGAGGCCCTCACGGTCCAGATCGGCGCTGAGACGGCGTCGCACGCTGGCCTCCGCGCGCAGGAGGCTCTCCAGGGCGCGGTGGGCGAGCGGATCGCCTGGCACGAGTTGCACGCGCGCGACTCTGACAGTCGCACCGGACGGCACGGGGCCCTCCGGACCCCCACGCGCGCCGTCAGCCGGTGGCGGTGCCGGCCTCGCGGAGCATCGGCGTCGAACCGCGACGCGCGCGGGCTGCGTTCGGCTCGAGGTGCGCGAGGATGAGGTCGCGGGCGAAGATCGGCCGGTCGCCGAGCTGCTCGACGATCGTGGCGCCGGAGTCCGGGAGCGCGCCCCGGTAGTCGAGGACCGAGACCTGGTCAGCGGCCCGACGGGCCTGGTACACGAGGCGGCTGAGCGTGTCGAGGCTCGCCCGGTGCCCGGTGAGGATCACGGCGCGCGGCGCGATGGCATGGAGCGCCCGCGTGAGCCGCGACGGGTCCAGCGAGACGGTGAGGGTCAAGGTCTTCAGGCCGCTGCGGCGCAGCATGAGCTCCAGCGCCTGCGCGTGGAGCGCGTCGACGTCCCCCGGGTGGCTGGCGTCGAACAGGACCACGGTGTCGTCGCGGAACGCCGTGGGCGCCACGCGGCGCTGCGCCGCCAGCCAGCCGGCCGACCAGCGCCAGGCGAAGCCGTACTCCGGAGCGTCCTCGCCGTCACCGGCGAGCGACTCCACCGTCGGGAGGATGACCTCCTCGACGGTCCGCTCGACCGAGCGGACGCTGAGGGACTCCTCGGCGATCCGGTCCGCCTCCTGCTCCTCGAACCGCAGGAACGCCGATCGCAGGCGCGTGGGCGAGGCCGGGCCGGCGCCCCGCTCACGAGCGATCGTGATCGCGGACGAGACGTTGTGGGTCTCCTCGAATGCCGAGCGAAGCGCCTCGATCTCCGTGAGCTCGAACTGCCGGTGACCGCCGGCCGTCCTCCGCGGCTCGGGGAAGCCGAACCGCCGCTCCCAGGAACGCAGCGTGTTCGGGCTGACGCCCAGCATCGCAGCGGCGGCATTGGTGCGGATGGACCCCATGACGCAGGAGCATGAGGTTCGGCCCACATTGGGACAAGGACCGCAGGAAAGCCTGCAGTTGGGCAGGTTTCGTGCATGGACCGATGTCGCGCAGGAGAACCTCGCGAGACCCCGACGCGCGCCGCTAGGCGACGTCGCGGTCCTCGGGCTCGACGGCGGCGCCCCCGACGCCGTCGAGGCCACGGACGAACTCGTCGAGCTGCTCCGCGCTGAAGCGGCGCTGGCCGCCCGGCGTGCGGTACCCCCGCAGGTGCCCGAGATCGGACCAGCGACGCACCGTGGACAGCGAGACCCCGAGGTGACGGGCCGCCTCCGAGGTCGACAGGCCGAGTCGGCTGGATGCGTTGCTGGAAGTCATGGAACGACGGTCTACCGGCCGTGATGAGGCTTCGCGAACCCGGCCTGGCTTTGCACAGCTTTCCCGCCGTGAAGGCGCGGTCTTGCACGGTTTGGGGAGGTTCGTCCAGCATTCAGCGAGCGCCGACGAGCGCGACGATCTCGCGGTCGTGCGGGGGACGCAGCACCCGCCGCACTCTACGATCGCGGCGTGTGGTTCCCGACCCTCACGCTGGGCGTCGCCGAGTGCGCGCTGGCCGCCTGCGGCGAGGAGGTCCCGCCGATGAGCGCCTTCTGGCTCGAGCGCCCCGAGGCGACCGCGCGGGCTCTCGGTCGTGCCCCGGCGGGCGGGCCGGTGGCGCTGCAGGCCGGCCGGACCGACGGGGAGCGTGCCGGGTGAAGCTGCGGCTCTACCACCACGCCGACGGCGCACGTATCGCCTACCGCGAGGCGGGCACCGGGCCGGGACTCTGCCTGCTCCACTCGGCACTGCTGAACCACCGCGAGTGGGAGCCCGCAGTGGAGTATCTGACCCACCGCTTCCGCGTCGTCCTCCCGGACCTGCCGTTGCACGGCGACAGCGAGGACCGCCCGCGCCACCCGTACACGCGCGCATGGTTCGCCGAGGTCGTCGGCGCGTTCTGCCACGACACCTGCGGCCCGCGTCCGCTGGTCGCCGGGCACGGACTGGGGGCGGAGATCCTCGTGCGCGCCGTCGCGTCGGGCGACCTGCGGCCCTCCCGCGCGGTCGTGATGCCCACGCCGCTGCACCGGCCACCGGGCGCGGCCGCGTCGCAGCGCCGCGCCTGGCGGATCGCCGCCCGGGCCGGTGCCATCCCCGGCCTGGACCGGGCGCTGTCCCACGCCGCCCGCGCAGTGTTCCGGCCGGAGTACGGGGAGACGCTGACCGCGTCGGGCAACCCGGCCGCCCGCGACCTGGTCCGCCACGCGTTCCAGGACGTCGGCGGCAACGCGAACCTCGCGCGCTCGTGGGCGCGGTTCGCGGCCGGCTGGCCCACGCACGCCGAGCGCGAGGTCCTCGAGGCCTACGCCACGATGACGGCCCCGACGCTGCTGCTCTGGGCGGGAGCCGACCCGCACCATCCGCTCAGCACGGCGCGCGAGGCGCTGGACCTCCTGCCGGACGGGCAGCTGCGGCTCCTGGAGAGCGCCGGGTACCTCATGGCCTACGACGACCCGGTCGGGGTCGCCCGCGAACTCGTCGCCTTCTGCGGTCTCCGTCAGGCCTGACGGCGCGCCGAGGAACGCGACCGCTTCCTGGTCTTCTTGCGCTTCTTCGACGCCTTCCTGGTGGCCGTCGCCACCGATGCGGGCCCACCGTCGATCGCCTGGGGCGCGTAGGTCGCGATGAACGAGCGGAGCTCGGCGTCGCCGACCCGGGCGTAGACGCCCGGTGTGCCCGGGCGCGCGCAGCCGGTGCCGAAGCTCGTGGCACCCGTCACGCGCAGCGCGCCGCTGCCGCCGACGCGGCCGAACAGCGGGCCGCCGGAGTCGCCCTGACAGGTGTCGATGCCGCCCTGCGGGTACCCCGCGCAGACCATCGTCAGCGCATCGAACGCGGACTCCTGCTGCTCGCACTGCGCGTCGCCGATGGTGGGCACCTGCGCGACCTGCAGGACGTCCGGGGCGCTGCCCCCCTCGCTGGTGACACCGAACCCGGCGATCGTCTGGAGGACCCCGGCGGCCCACAGCGAGGCCTGCTGCGGACCGGCGACGGGAACCGGCGCGACCGTCGACGGCGCGGAGAGCTCGAGGAGCGTGACGTCGTAGGCGTCCTGCAGCCCGAGGTACTGCCTCGGGATGACGGCGCGCTTGACGGTGAGCGCCTCGCCGCCGCCGGTGTGGGCGGTCGTCGAGTTCACCCGGACGTCGATGAGCGGGGCGGGCCACGCGATCGGGGTCGACACCCCGGCGCCGCCGGTGATCGACCCGCAGTGCCCCGCGGTGAGGATCCAGGTCGGCGCGATCAGCGTCCCGGTGCAGCTGAAGAGGGAGCCGAGCGTCACGGACGCGACGGCCGGCAGCTGGCCCGGTGCGGCGTCGGTGCCGCCCACGATGGCGGAGGCGGGAGCCGCAAACGCACCGGCCAGGGCGACCGTGCAGAGGGCGGCGACGAGCGTCCGGCGGAAGGTCGGCATACCTGTCGCAACGTGGCACGCCGCCGGAACTTGCGCTGCGCGTGCGCCGAGTAGGGTTGGCCGCCGTGGCGCCGCCGCTCACGCGGTGCCGCTCGACCCCCACCCAGTCACTTCACAGGAGAACCGCATGGCGACCAAGAAGCGCCTCTACGGCGGCGAGACCGCCAAGGCCGTCGAGAACTTCCCCATCTCCGGCGAGACCGTCCCGGTCTCCGTCATCCACTGGCTCGCCGCCATCAAGGGTGCGGCCGCCACCGTGAACGGCGAGCTCGGCAAGCTCGATCCCGCGCTCGCGGAGAAGATCGCCGCGGCTGCCGCGGAGATCAAGGCCGGCGACCACGACAACCAGTTCCCGATCGATGTCTTCCAGACCGGCTCGGGCACCTCGTCGAACATGAACACCAACGAGGTCATCGCCGCGCTGACCGGCGGTGCCGCGCATCCGAACGACCACGTCAACATGGGCCAGTCGTCCAACGACGTCTTCCCGTCGGCCGTGCACCTGGCCGCCCTGGACCAGGCGACCAACACGCTGCTCCCCGCGCTCGCGAAGCTCGAGAAGTCGCTGACGAAGAAAGCCAAGGCGTTCGAGAACATCGTCAAGGCCGGCCGCACGCACCTCATGGACGCCGTCCCGGTCACCCTCGGCCAGGAGTTCGCCGGCTACGCCGCGCAGATCCGCCTCGCCCAGGAGCGCATCGCGGCGACGCTGCCGCACGTCGGCCAGATCCCTCTCGGCGGCACCGCCACCGGCACGGGTCTCAACACCCACCCGAAGTTCGCCGCCGGCGTCCGCAAGGTCCTCGTGAAGGACTCGAAGCTCCGCGCGATCGCCGCGCCCGCCGACCCGTTCGAGGCGCAGGGCAACCGCGACGCGCTCGTCGAGCTCTCCGGTGCCCTGAAGGTCACGGCCGTCTCGCTGACGAAGATCGCCCAGGACATCGCCCTGATGGGCTCGGGGCCGCGCGCCGGCATCGGCGAGCTGTTCCTCCCGGAGCTGCAGAAGGGCTCCTCGATCATGCCCGGCAAGGTCAACCCGGTGCTCCCCGAGGTCGTCCTGCAGGTGTCCGCGCAGGTCATCGGCAACGACACCGCCATCACCATCGGCGGTATGCAGGGGCAGTTCGAGCTGAACGTCCGCATCCCGCTCATCGCGCGCAACCTCCTGCAGTCGATCCACCTCCTCTCGACCGCCTCCGTGGCGTTCAGCGAGAAGTGCATCGACGGGCTGAAGGCCAACAAGGCCGGGTGCGACGCGTCCGCGGGCAACACGCTGGCGACGGCCACCGCGCTGAACGAGGCGATCGGCTACGACCTCGCCACGGTGATCGTCAAGAAGGCGACCTCCAGCGGCCGTCCGCTGCGCGACGTCGCGCTCGAGGAGGGCGTCGACGCCGACCTCTACGACACGACGATCGACCTGCGCAGGATCGCCGCGGGCAACCAGGCGTAGGCGTCGGCGGGGCGGCCGCCGCCGCGTTCACGACGATCACCCTGCAGCGCACCGCAGCGATGACGACCGCGCTGATCGCCCTCGCGACCGGCGCTCCCTGCCGCCGCTGAACGAGGTTCAGCCGCCGGCTGTTCGGGCGGCCGCGGCGCGGGCGCGAAGGATCGCGCCCTTCACCACGTCGGCGCTCGCCTTGCGGGCGCCCTCGTACTCGAACAGGCCCTTCTGGTTGATGCCCTTGACGATCCTGATCTCGGGCACCTGCTTGCGGATCGAACCGCCCGCGAAGGACGGAGCGACCGCGAAGTCCCGCAGGTTCCAGACGAGGCTGCCGGAGAGGCCCGGGATCGACGCGTACTGGTCGAGGTGCAGGCGCAGGAGGTCCGACTGGAAGCGGAAGCCACCTGGCCGGTTGGTCGGGTTGAGGTCGTTGGCCTCCGCACCGAACTCGGTGACGACCATGATCTTCGACGGGAAGATCTTCTGGAGGTCGGTGATGTGACGGCGGATCTCGTTGCGGACCTTGGCGCGTGGCTCCTTGGTCAGCGAGTACCAGCCGATGTAGTTCGTGTCGCCGATCGCGTCGATGTTGGCGTAGACCGGACCGGCGACCTTCGGCGGATGGGCGCCCCAGATGTCGAGCGCGACGAGCCGACCCGGATCGCGCCGCTTGAGCTCCGCCGACATCGCCCGGATGTAGGGGATCTGCCCGGCCGGGTGGCCGTTGCCGGCGATCTCGTTGACGAGGTTCCAGACGATCAGCGACGGGTGGGTCTGCGTCTGGAAGAACGTCGTGCGGACGCGGTTCCGCGCCTGCGCCTGCAGCTTGCGGCCGCGCGAGGTCCAGGCGCCGGGGGCGTCGACCGGGCCGACACCCATCCACAGGAGAATCCCGGCCGCGTCCAGGCGCTCGAGCAGCGCCGGGTGCAGCGGGTGCTGGGCGCGGGTCGCGTTGGCCCCGATCGACTTCAGGTCCTCCACCAGGGCGTCCATGTCGGCGCCGGTGACGGCGTCGCCCCGCCCCTTCGCGTCCTCGTGGATCGACGCCCCGTGGAGCGAGACCTGCTTGCCGTTGAGCAGGAGCTTCGTCCCCTGCCGCTGGACCTGCCGGAGCCCGACCTTCTCGACGTAGCCGGACTCGCCCGGCACGCCGATCTCGAGGTCGTAGAGGTTCGGGGCGCCCGGCTCCCACAGCGCGGGCTTCGGCACGGTCACCTGCGCGTAGAGGACCCGCGTCTGGCGGCGGGGCACCACGAGGTCGGGGAAGTCGAGCTCGTAACGCTCGTCGCCGCGGCGCAGGACGCCGGCCACCGGGAGGCTGCGGGCGTCGATGCGGTTCTTCGCGTGGATCGTGACGTCGACCTTCGCGCTGCCGTCAGGCTGCAGCCGCGTGTTGATCGTCGGGGCCGTGAGCTCGCTGGTGCCGACGGGCCGCAGCGAGACCTCGCGGTTGATGCCGCCGAAGTTGAACCAGGTGCGGTGCCAGCCGGCCTTCTTCATCCGCAGCGGGCCTCGCCAGTCGGCCTTGACGACGAGCTCGTGCTGCCTGCCGGCCTGCAGGCCGACGAGGTACTCGAAGGGCAGGTACTCGCCGAGGTGCACACCGATCTTGCGACCGTCGAGGTACACGGTGGCGCGATGGTTGACCGACTCGAACCGCAGGCGGTAGTCCCCGGCCTGCTCGACCGAGAACGCGGTGCGATACCAGGCGACGGTGCCGCGATGACTCTCCGCGCCCGCGGCACCCGTGAGCGTCTTGGCGTTCGGCGAGTTCGGCAGCGTGACGGAGCGTCCCTCGAAGGCGCCGGCCTGGTAGCCCTTGGAGCCCCCGGTGTCGTAGCGGTCGGTCGTCACCCGCCACGGCCCGGCGAGCGCCAGGCGTCCGGTGGCGCCGCCCCTGATGACGCTGGGCTTCAGGCCGGTGATGGCCGCGGCTCTGGCGCGTGGCGAGCCGGCGGGGGCGGGCGGGGTGCCCTTCGACGGCGTGGCGAGATTCGCCGCCTGCACCTTGGTGATGACGGCCTTCTCGTCATCGGCCTTGGTGACGACGGGGACGCCGACGCCGGCCATGAGCGCGACGGCGGCTACACCGAGGAGACCCCTTCTCGGTTGACGGGCGGCCAGAAGCATCGTGGCGGAGGGTAGCGAGCGAGCGGGTCGGCGTGTCGAACGCGGCACCGGCGAACTGCGAACGACCTACGACAAACGACGTGGCTACGGGAGGTTCAGGGCGACGTAGCGGGTCTCGAGGTACTCGCCGAGGCCCTCGGGCCCGCCCTCGCGCCCGTACCCGGACTGCTTGACCCCGCCGAACGGCGCACCGGCGTTGGAGACCATGCCCTGGTTGAGGCCGATCATGCCCGTGTCGAGGCCCTCCATGACCTTGAACGAGCGGTTCAGGTCGCGGGTGTAGGCGTACGCGACGAGCCCGTACTCGGTGTCGTTGGCCCGCTCGATCGCCTCGTCGTCGGTCGCGAACGTCGTGATCGGGGCGACCGGGCCGAAGATCTCCTCGTGGTTGACCCGGGCCTGCGGGTCCACGCCCGCGAGGACCGTCGGGCGGTAGAAGTGGCCGGGGCCGTCGACCCGCTCCCCACCGGTCAGCGCTGTGGCGCCGCGCTCCAGCGCGTCCCCGACGAGCTCCTGGACCTTCTCCACGGCGTCCTCGTTGATGAGCGGCCCGACCTTCACGCCCTCCTCGGTGCCGCGGCCGACCCTCATCCCGCCGAGCACCTCGGCCAGGCGCCGACCGAACTCGTCGGCGACCGACTCGTGCACGAGGAAGCGGTTCGCGCTCGTGCACGCCTCGCCGATGTTGCGCATCTTCGCCAGGACCGCGCCCTCGACGGCGGCATCGAGGTCGGCGTCCTCGAAGACCAGGAACGGTGCGTTGCCGCCGAGCTCCATCGAGACGCGGAGCACCTGCTCGGCGGACTGCTCGATGAGCTTCTTGCCGATCCCGGTCGAACCGGTGAAGGACAGCTTGCGCGTGCGCGGGTCGGCGATCAGGGGCGCCATGACGTCGGCGGTGCTGTGGGTCGTGACGACGTTGCAGACCCCGCCGGGCAGGCCGGCCTCCTCGAGGATCTGTGCCATCGCGAGCATGCTCAGCGGCGTCTGCTGCGCCGGCTTCACGACCATCGTGCAGCCGGCGGCGATCGCGGGACCGACCTTGCGGGTGCCCATCGCCAGCGGGAAGTTCCAGGGGGTGATGAACAGGCACGGCCCGACCGGGCGACGCATGGTGAGGATCCGGCCCTTGCCGTTCTCGCTCGTCGCGAAGCGGCCGTCGATGCGCACGGCCTCCTCGGCGTACCAGCGGAAGAACGCCGCGGCGTACGCGATCTCCCCGCGCGACTCCTCCAGCGGCTTGCCCATCTCGAGGGTCATGAGGAGCGCGAGGTCCTCGGCGCGCGCGGTCATCAGCTCGTACGCGCGTCGCAGCACCTCCCCGCGCTCGCGTGGAGCGGTCTCGCGCCAGGCCGGGAAGGCCGCGTGCGCGGCGGCGAGGGCGGCGTCACCGTCCTGGACCGTCCCGTCGGCGACCGTGCAGAGGGTTTCGCCGGTCGCCGGGTCCTCCACGTCGATCGTCCCGCCGCCGGTGGCGGCGCGCCACTCCCCGCCGATGTACAGCTGCTGCTGGACGCCGTCGACGACGGCGGACTCGCGGGAGGCGTCGGACGTGGTGCTCATGGCGACAGGCTACCCGCCGCGCACGGGTCCACTCCGGCGCGTCCGGCGCCGGGGCGCGCACCGTCGCGTACCCTCGGGGAGCGCATGATCCGTCCGGCCCGATGGAGCGCAACTCATCCATGCCGGACGCGTTCCGATCCTCGATGCAGATGCCCCGCCGCCAGCTCGCCACGGTCTCGCTGATCGCCCTCGCCGGGTCGATCGGCCTCTCCGCGTCCGCGGACGCCGCGTCCCGCATGGTCATCAAGGGCCGTGGGTTCGGACACGGTGTCGGGATGAGCCAGTACGGCGCGTTCGGCTTCGCCAAGAACGGTCGCGGCCACGAGGCGATCCTCGCCCACTACTACCAGGGCACCGCGCTCTCCCGGCTCGACGCCGAGCAGGAGATCCGGGTGCTGCTGCAGTCGGGGTTCTCCGGGTCGTTCAGCGGGGCCGGCAAGGTCAGCGGACAGCGGTCGCTCGATCCCGATGCGACCTACTCCGTCGCCCGCACGGCCGAGGGCGTCGCGCTGCGGACCTCCGGCGGCAAGGTCATCGACACGTACCGCTCGCCGCTGCGGGTCGAGGCGCCCGCCGGCGGCGCCATCCGGCTGGCGGGCCGGGCACAGAACGGCACCAGCGGCGGCAGCTACCGCGGGGCGATGGAGTTCCGCTCCGGGACCTTCAGCGGGCTCAACGCGATCAACGCCGTGACCCTCGAGGACTACGTCCGCGGCGTGGTCAGCAAGGAGAGCCCGTCCGGCTGGCCGATCGAGGCGCTCAAGGCGCAGGCGGTGGCCGCCCGGACCTACGCCATCACGACGGACAAGCCCGGCGACGGCTTCGAGCACTACGCCGACGTGCGCTCGCAGGTCTACGGCGGCGTGGGCGCGGAGACCGCGAACACCGACAAGGCCGTCAGGGACACCACCCGTCAGGTCGTCACGTACCAGGGCGCCCCGATCGTCACGTACTTCTTCTCGACCTCCGGCGGCCGGACGGAGAACGTCGAGAACGGCTTCCTCGGCGCCGAGCCCAAGCCGTACCTCGTCAGCGTGAAGGACCCGTTCGACAAGGAGTCCCCGCGGCACACGTGGGGTCCGTACCGCTACACCCTTCCCGCCGCCCAGGCGAAGCTGCGCGGCCTGGTCAAGGGCCGACTGCAGCGGATCAAGGTCATCAAGCGCGGGAAGTCGCCGCGGATCGTCCGGGCCCAGATCATCGGCACGGGCGGGAAGACGACGGTGACCGGCCCCGAGCTGCGCCGCCGCTTCGGCCTCTTCGACACGTGGGCGACCTTCACGACCATCTCCTCGACGGCGAAGCCCGCACCGAAGGAGACCCCGAAGCCCGCACCGACGCCGGCACCCGCGCCGGGGGACGGCACCACCGGCGGCGCCACCCCGGGCGCACGGGCGAGCTCGGCGTTCGCGCCCCCTCCGGTCCTCGGACCGCGGGTCACCGGCACCATCCAGCCGGCGGAGACCGGCAGCTGGCTGCGCGTCGAGCGGCGCGCGCGGGGCAAGTGGGTCCTCGTCGCCGAGACCACGGTCGAGCGCGGCGGCCGCTACGCGGCGACCGTGCCGCGCGCCGGCTCGTACCGGATCGTGCACCGCGGCATCGCGGGTCCGACGGTCCGCGCCCGCTGACGGCGCCTACGGACGGACCTCCAGCCGCACCGTCGCCGAGGCGGGCACGGTCGCTCTGGCGGGCCCGACGAGCCGCGTGGTGAAGCTGACCGTCCCCGTGACGGCGGTGTCCACCGGGAAGCTCGCGCGCCCGCTCACGTCGGTCACGGCCGTCCGTCCCGTCGGCGTGAGGGTCAGCCGATCCTCGTCGTCCACCACGACGGTCAGGAGCTCGACCGTCGCCCCGACCTGCGAGACGGAGCCCAGGCGCGTCGTCCGGGAGACGCGGGCGCGCGCCACGCGGACCGTGACAGCGGCCGGCGCACCTGCGCGCACCCGGCCATCCGCCGGGACCGAGGAGGACCGCAGATCCGTCGGCAGCAGCCGCCGAGCGACCCGCCAGGGATCGTCGCCCGCCACGACCTGACAGGGGACCGGCAGCGCCGCGGGATAGCAGCCGGAGCCCAGCGCAGCGATCCCGGCCCGGTCCAGGCCGTAGAGCGTGCGGCCGCCGTCACGGGAGAAGCTCCCGTCGAGGTCGCCGTGCGCCCGCGCGTCGCTACGCCGCCCGGTGGCGAGCGTGAACCGGACGAACCGGTTGGGCTGCTCGTCGCCGAGCACGGTGGTGTAGAGCGCGCCACCGTCGAGGGCGACCGCGCCGATGTCGTTGGCGCCCGCCAGGCTGGAGCGGCTCGCGCGCTCACGCTGCAGGCGCCGGGACGGCCCGCCGGTGGTGCGCACGACACGCGCCTCGGTGAATGCGTCGCGGCTTCCCGAGGTCCGCGCGAGGACGGCCAGGCGGCGGTCCTGCAGGTCGAGCGCGAGGATCTCGGGACAGGCGCCACGGTCCAGGACGCGTGCACGGCGGGCTCCCACCGCGCGGACCTCGAGCGTGTCGCAGCGCTCGAAGGGGTCGACGCACGTGAGCCCCTCGCCCGGCTCGCACCCGGGGGTCCTCCGGCGGCCGGTGACGCCGTACGCGAGCATGTCGCGGTCGATCGCGACGGCCGGCCGGCCCCCGCGGAACGGGATCCGCGTGAGCAGGCGGGACGGTCGCGGGGAGGACGTGAGATCGACGACCCGGACCTCGCAGGTCCGCCGCGCGGTCGAGCACGCGGCGAGGTGCACCAGGCGGGCGCCGCCCCCGGGTCGACGGCCGACGTCGAAGTCTCCCGCCGGCAGCGTCACCCGGGTCTCGCGGGGCGCCCCGCCCGCGACCCGGACGACCAGCCGACCAGCGTCCGAGCGCCACGCGGCGACACCGCCGTCGGCCGACAGCTTCGTGCCGCCGGTGAGGGCGACGGACTCGTCGGCCGTCGCAGGGGGCGCGCCGGCTCCGAGGGCGGCGACGACGACGGGCAGGACGAGGAGTCGGGACGCGCGCATGGTCGCTCAACCGGCCGGCGGGCCCGGCGTTACGCGCCGTCCCGCGTTGCCGGCGTCGAGGCGTCTCAGCCGCCGAAGAACCGGACGATCGCCTCGGCGACGCAGACCGGCTTGGTGCCACCCTCGATCTCGAACTTCTGGGTGACGATCGCCTGCACGCCACCGGGGACGTCCTCGACGGACGTCAGCGTCGCGCTCATGCGCAGCTTCGCGCCGGACGGCACCGGCGCGGGGAAGCGGACCTTGCCGTATCCGTAGTTCAGTCCACCGGCCACGCCGGTCATCTCGAAGACCTCGAACATGAGCTTCGGGCCGATCGACAGGGTCAGCAGCCCATGGGCGATCGGTCCGCCGAAAGGGCTCTCCGCCTTCGCACGGTCGACGTCGACGTGGATCCACTGCTGATCGCCGGTCGCGTCGGCGAACGCCTGGATCGTCTCCTGGGTGATCTCGGTCCACTCGCTGGTGCCGAGCTCCTGGCCCTCCAGGGCCTTGAGCTCCTCGATGCCGTCGATCGTCCGCTTGGCCATGTCCGCTCCTCCTGCTGGTTCGGTGTCGACGGGCATCCTACGATGGGCGGACGTTGCGTCCCCTGCGGCCCCGAGGCCGGATCACGCTCTTCGTCGCCTTCGCGTTCACCGTGATGGCGGACCCGGTCTCGTCGGTCGCCTACGCGATCGAGGCGGCACTGGGCGCGCTCGACGGCGACCTGGCCGGGCTGGTGCCGACGATGGCGCTGGTGGTCGGCACCGTCGGGCTGGTCGCCGCGACGTACACGCAGCTGGTCCGGCGGTTCCCCGGCGGAGGCGGGGGCGCGGAGGCACTCGCCGAGGCCCTCGGGGAGGGGTGGGCGTTCCTCCCGCTCGGAGCCCTCGTCGTCGACTTCACGCTGACGATCGCGGTGAGCTGCGCCGCGGCGTCTTCGGCGATCGTGGCCTGGTCGCCGGACCTCGCGCCGGCCCGGACCGCGCTCGCGGTCGTGCTCGCGGTCCTCGTCGCCGGCGTCTGCCTGCTCGGCCACCGGGGACGGATCGCGTTCGCCACCGCCGCGCTCGCGTTCCTGGTGGTCTCGGCCGTGGTGCTGCTCCGCGGCGCCCTGCACCCGGGGGCGACCGGGGCTCCGGCACTCGTCGGCGACGCCGGCGCCACCGGGCTCGGCGCCCTCCTCCTGGCGATGCCGCTGGGCATGGCGCTGGCCACCGGTGTCGAGGCCCCGTCGAACGCGATCGCGCAGCTCGAGCAGCTCGACGACGACGAGCGGGCGGCCTTCGGTCGCTGGACCATCTGGCTCATGGTGCTGCTCGTCGGGCTGCTGACGCTCGGCTTCGCCGCGCTCGCGGTCCACCTCGGCGTCACGGGACCGCTGCCCGACTCCACGCTGCTTGCGGACCTCGCGCGGGTCGCCACCGGCGACGACGCCGTCTTCGACGTGTTCCAGGCGGCGAGCGCCCTGCTCCTGCTCGCCGCGGCGGCCTCCTCGTTCATCGCGGGTTCCGGCGTCCTGAAGGCGCTGGCGTCCCACGGTGACGCCGGGCTGCTCCCCCGGCGATTCTCGGCGACCAACCGCTTCTTCGCGCCGCCGACCGGCATCGCCGTGCTCCTGGTCCTGGCGATCGTGCTGCTGCTGGCGGCGGGCGGTCGGGACACCGTCCTCGTGCAGTTCTACGCCGCCGCCGTCTTCGCGAGCTTCCTCGGCGCCCTCGTCGCGGCGGCCGTCCTGCACGCCCGTGAGCGCCGCTGGGGCGCCCTGGCGATCAACGTCCTCGGCGTCGTCCCGGTGCTGTTCGTCCTCGTGCTCAACCTGCAGCGCGGCGATCCGCTGGCGGCCATCGGCGCGGCGCTCCTGATCGCCGGTCTGCTGCACCGCCGGTGGGTCCACGCGGGACGCCCGGGCGGCGTCGCCCGGGTCACGGTGGACGCGTAGGCTGCCCGCGTGCCCGCACCGCTGCTCGTCGTCGACACCCCATCCCTGCTGTACCGGGCGTTCTTCGCGCTGCCGTCCTCGATCCGGGGGACCGACGACCGCCCGGTGAACGCGCTCCTGGGCTGCGCCAACCTCCTGGTGCAGGCGGTCGACCGGTTCTCCCCGCGCGCCGTCGTGCTGTGCTTCGGCGCCGAGGCCGCCGCGTACCGGGCCGCCGCCCTGCCCTCCTACCACGACGACCGCCCGCCGATGCCCGACGAGCTCGTCCCGCAGTGGGAGGACGCCCCGGCGTTCTTCGCGGCGTTCGGCTGGACCTCCGAGCACGCGGGCGACCTCGAGGCGGACGACCTGCTCGGGACGCTGGCACGGCTCGAGACCGACGCGGGCGGGCACGCCGTCCTCTTCACCGGCGACCGCGACATGTTCCAGTGCGTGTCCCCGACGGTCACGGTCCTCTACCCGGGCGCGAAGGACGGCCCGACCGCCATGGACGAGGACGCCGTCCGCACGAAGTACGGGATCGACCCCGCGCAGGTGCCCGACTTCATCGCCCTGCGCGGGGACCCGTCCGACGGGATTCCCGGAGCGAAGGGGATCGGGGAGAAGGGCGCGGCGGAGATGCTGCGCGCACACGGATCACTCGAAGCCCTGCTGGAGCTCGCCGAGGACGGCGTCGCCGCGCGGCGCGCGGGGTTGAAGCCACGCGCGATCGGCGCGCTGGTCGACCAGGCCGACGAGCTGCGGTCGTTCAGGGACATCGCCACGCTGCGCACGGTGGAGGTCGTCCGGCCCGCCGACCACTCCACCTCCTGGTCCGCTGCGGCGGTCGCCGCGAAGGAGCGCGGGATGAGCCGGCTGGCGGAGCGGCTCGCCGCCATGTCCGGCTGATCGAGTCGCTCCGTACGCCATCATTCAGCGCTCGTGACGCTTCGGACGTGCATCAGATCGGTCCCGGCGCTCGTCCTCTGCATGCTCGCGGGCGGAAGCACCGCTCCGGCCGCCGCACAGGACGTGCCGCCGGCCCCCGTGGCGCTCACCGCCGGCTGGCAGCTCGCCCAGGATCCCTCCGACCGGGGGATGCGGGAGCGGTGGCAGACCGGGGGCGGCGCGCCGGCATGGCGGCCCGCGACGGTTCCCGGCGTGTTCGACGCCAGACCTGTCGAGGAGGACTTCCCGGGGACCGTCGGGTGGTACCGGCTGGAGTTCACAGCGCCGCCCGCGGCCGGCGACCTCCGATGGGGCCTGCGGTTCGAGCAGGTCCGTCGCTCCTCCCGCGTGTGGCTGAACGGCCGGCTCCTGGGCCGCAACACCGACCCCTACGTCCCGTTCACGCTCCCCGCCGCCGGCCTGCTGCCCGGCCGGCGCAACACGCTCGTGGTGCGCGCCGACAGCCGCAAGGGCGCAGAGCCCCGCGAGGGATGGTGGAACTGGGGCGGCATCACGCGGCCGGTCTGGCTCGTCCCCCGCGCGACGATCGGGCTCGACGACCCCGGCGTGCTCTCGGACGTCACCTGTCCGGAGGGCGGCGGCGGACCGTGCAGCGCAAAGGTGATCGTCGACGGCACCCTCGAGCACCGTGGCAGCGGCGACGCCCGTCCGGCGGTCACCGTCCGGCTGACCGCCCCGGACGGGTCGGTCACCACCGGCAGCGCCACCTCGCGCATCCTGCGCCCGGGGGAGCGCGCGCGCATCCGCTTCACCGTGCCGGTCCAGGGCACCCCGCAGCTGTGGCAGCCGGGAGCGCCGAACCTCTACCGGGCGCGGATCGAGACGAGGCTCGGGAACCGCGTCCTGCAGGTCGACGAGCGACGGACGGGGCTGCGGTCGGTGAAGGTCCGCAACGGCATGCTCGAGCTCAACGGGCGCGCCGTCGACATGCGCGGGGCGTCGATCCAGGAGGACCTCGTCGGTCGGGGCCCGGCACTGTCCGACGCGGACCTCGAGCTGGTCGTCGCAGAGCTCAAGGAGGTCGGAGCGAACGTCACGCGCGCGCACTACCTCCTCAACGAGCGGCTCCTGGAGCGCCTGGACGAAGAGGGCATCCTCGTCTGGAACCAGGCCCCGATCTACCACCGCGACAAGCGGCTGGTGACGCCGGAGCAGCGGGCCGACGCCCTGCGGACCGTCCGCGGGACCGTCCTCGCCGCGCGGTCGCACCCGTCGGTCATCACGCACTCGGTCGCCAACGAGCTGAGCGCCACCCCGGACTCGGTGCCCGGGACCCGCTCGTTCCTGCGGTCGGCCCGGGGGCTCGTCCACGACCTCGACCCGACCCTCCCGGTCAGCGTCGACCTGCTGAGCTACCCGGGGTTCCCGGCCCAGAAGGCCTTCGCCTCCTACGACCTGCTCGGTGTCAACTCGTACTTCGGCTGGTACCGGGGGAAGAAGAAGCACTCGACCGCGCGGCTGGCGGACCTCGAGCCGTACCTCGCGTCGATGCGCCGGAAGTACCCGGACTCGGCCCTCGTCCTGACCGAGTTCGGTGCCGAGTCGACGTTCGTGGGGCCTCGGGGGACGAAGGAGACCTACGCGTTCCAGAACGACTACGTCGGACAGGTGCTCGACATCGTGGACCGGTCGCCGTTCCTCGGCGGCGCGATCTACTGGACCCTCCGCGAGTTCGCCGTCAAGCCCGACTGGGACGGCGGTGCGAAGCGCCAGGTGCCACGCGACGGGATCCACAACAAGGGCCTCATCACCTACGGCGGGATCCGCAAGCCGGCGTGGCAGGTCGCGCAGACGAACTTCCGGGCGACCACGCTCTTCCGCGAGGACGCGCTGACGGCCTCGGCGCAGTCCCAGGGCGGCGGCGGGACCGGGCTGCTGGCCTGGGGCGTGGTGCTCGCCATCCTGGTGCTGCTGGCCCTCGATGCCTGGATGCTGCGCGGCATCCTCGGGGCCCGCCGCCGGCGCTGGCTGACCGGCCAGTCAGTTCGCTAGGCTCGCGCCATGGCCGACATCGAGACCGGGACCCCGTCGTCGCTGTACGGCGTCCTCGCCGCCGACCGCGAGCACTGGATCGACGGTCCGCCGCACGCGCTCTTCAAGCAGCTGCGCGGGCAGTGCCCGGTCCACTGGTCCGAGAAGTTCACGGAGTACCCCGACGAGGCGGGCTTCTGGTCGGTCACGCTGGCCGACGACGTGCACACCGTCAGCCGCGACTGGCGCACCTACTCCTCCGAGCGCGGCGGGTTCACCGCGGTCAGCGAAGGCGTCATGCCACTCGAGCTCATCCGCGCGATGTTCATCGGGATGGACCCGCCGAAGCACGATCGCGTCAAGGGGCTGTTCCAGCGCGGCTTCACGCCCAAGCGGATCGCCGACCACGAGGACGAGATCCGCGCCATCACCGTCGCGGTCCTCGACCGTCTCGGCGACCGCGAGCGCTGCGACCTCGTCACCGACGTCGCCCAGCCGGTCGTCTCCCGCGTCATCGGGTCGTTCATGGGGATCCCGGAGGAGGACGACGAGATCTGGGCACGGCTGATGAACAGCACGCTCGGCGCCGGTGACCCGGACGTGAACCCCGAGGGCCCCGACTCGGTCATGCAGCGTGACGTGCCCGAGATCTTCCGCCGCTGCCAGGAGCTGATCGCCGCCCGCCGGGAGACCCCCACGGACGACCTGACCTCCGTGCTCGTGCACGCCGAGATCGACGGCGAGCGCCTGGAGGAGCACGAGATCGTCATGGGCTTCTTCCTGCTGATGGCCGCGGGCAACGACTCGACCAAGGCGACCTACTGCAGCGGCATGCGGGCGATCATGGAGGACGCCGAGCAGCGCGGGCTGCTGCTCGCCGAACCGGCGCTGGTCCCCGATGCGGTCGAGGAGGCGCTGCGGATGTTCCCCGCGTTCGCGCACTTCCGCCGGACCGCCACCCGGGACGTCGAGCTCGGCGGACAGCAGATCCGCGAGGGCGACAAGGTGGTCATGTGGTACGCCTCGTCCAACCGCGACGAGTCCCGCTACGAGGACCCCGACACGTTCGACCTGCGGCGCCGGGCGGAGCACCAGGCCTTCGGCGCGGGTGGCCGGCACTTCTGTCTCGGGACCGCGCTGGCGCGCCTCGAGCTGCGGATCCTCATGGAGGAGACGCTCGCGCGGTTCCCGGAGATGGCGCTCGACGGCGAGCCGCGGCACGTCGAGTCGCCGTTCGTGAACCAGCTCAAGACCCTGCCCGTGCGGCTCGGGCCGCGGCGGGCGGCGTGACGGGCGCGTCTGCCGTACGAAACCCTGCGCCCAGCGCGTCGCTCGTACGGCACCCGTCCGCCCTGCGGTCCCCGACGCGCTCGTCTAGGGCCGCTGCGCCGGGACCGTTCGGAGGCCGACGGCGCGCGCGCCGTCCCAGAGTCGGCGGTCCCAGGTCGCGAAGCGCAGCGGGACGGACAGCCGCAGCGCGGAAGCCAGATGAATGGCGTCGAGGGTGCGAAGGCCGTGGTGCGTCGCGAGCGAAACCGCGTGCGCGGCGATCCGCTCGGTGAGCTCGATCACCGCGTACGACTCCCAGTCCTCCTGCCACGCGTCGACCGCGTCGTCCGCGTTCGTCGGTCGGTCGGAGGTCTTCCTCAGGGCGCGTCCTACCTCAACCTGGGTCAGCCGGCTGGCCACGAGTTCGCGACCGTCCATCGCAGCGATCGCCTCCGTCGCCCCATCCTCCGGGAAGTACAGCTTCAGGGCGGCGCTCGAGTCGACGTAGAGGGTCTCGCTCACCGGTCCTGGTCCCTGTCCTCGAGTAGGGCTTCGAGCGGGCTGCGGACCAGCCCGAGGTCGCGCGCGACCATGGGCGGCCTCTGCGCTCGCGGCACCCTTGCCGGGGTCAGCGTCCCGTCCGCCTCGAGCTCCCTGAAGCGGGCGGCGACCCGGTCTTCCGGGTCGGTCACGGCCGTGAGCTCGACCGTCGGCCGGCCACGGACGGTGACGCGTATCAGCTCACCCGCGGCAGCTCGCTTCAGATAGCCACTCAAGTCCCGTTTGAGCTCTCGAACACCAACGTCGGTCATGTGGCCACTTTAGCGCGAATGTCACCACATCTCGACGGAGGCTATGGCGTGAACTTCACGGTGATCACGTCACCGTCTTGCATCACGTAGTCGCGACCTTCGAGGCGCAGCGTGCCGGCCTCGCGGGCCTTGCCGTAGCCCCCCGCCTCGACGAGCGCATCCCACGGCACGACCTCGGCACGGACGAACCCCTTCTGGATGTCCGTGTGGATCTCGCCGGCGGCGTGCCACGCCGTCTTCCCGTGCTCGAGGTGCCACGACTGCCCGCGGACCCCCGAGCCGACGGTGAAGAACGTCATCAGGTGCAGCAGGTCGAACGCGCCCTTGACGACCCGCGCGAGGCCCGACTCGGCCACGCCGAGGTCCTCGCGCATCGCCGCAGCGTCCTCCTCGTCGAGCTCGCTGAGCTCGGCCTCGATACGGGAGCTGATCGCGACGGCTCCGGCGCCCACGCGGGCGGCATGCTCGGCGACGACCGCCGGCACCTCGTCGGTGCCCTCGTCGACGTTCGCGACGAACAGCACCGGCTTGGCGGTCAGCGGCTGGACCGTCTGGCCGCGGTCGACGTCCTCGGGCATCGGCAGGTGCCGCGCGGGGCGACCCTCGTGGTAGCCCGCGATCAGCGCCTCGAGCCAGTCCCGCTCCGCGATCGCGGCCTTGTCGCCGCCGCGGGCGGTGCGCACGACGCGCTCCAGCCGCTTCTCCGCACCCTCGAGGTCGGCGAACAGCAGCTCGGTCTCGATGGTCTCGATGTCCGACGCCGGGTCGACCTTGCCCTCCGGGTGGATGACGTTGTCGTCGCCGTGGCACCGCACGACGTGCACGATCGCGTCGGTCTCGCGGATGTTCGCGAGGAACTTGTTGCCCAGGCCCTCGCCCTTGGACGCGCCCGCGACGAGTCCCGCGATGTCGTGGAAGTCGATGGTGTCGGCGACGAGCTCGCTTGCCCCGATGACCTCGCCGAGCTTGTCCAGACGCTCGTCCCCGACGGGGAGCACCGCGACGTTCGGCTCGATGGTCGTGAACGGGTAGTTCGCGGCCTCGGCACCCGCCTTGGTGAGGGCGTTGAACAGCGACGACTTGCCCGCGTTGGGCATCCCGACGATGCCGACCTTCATGCTCATGCGCTGCGCCTTCCGAGGGTGCCGATGGTGGTGCCCAGGACCGCGCCCGCCGCGATGTCCGTGGGGTAGTGGACGCCCAGCACGACGCGGGACAGCGCCATCGCGGCGGCCGTGGCGTAGAGCGGCCGGGCCGGGAGGAGCCCGCTGTACGCCGCGGCGGCGGCGAACGAGCTAGTGGCGTGCGCGCTGGGGAAGGACAGCTGGGTGGGCGTCAGCGTGAGGGCGGGCAGCTCCTCGAAGGCCGGACGACGTCGGCCGACCTTCGCCTTGATCGCCGTGTTCACGAGGTAGGCGCCGCCCACGAGCGTGAGGCCGCGGACCCAGCGGTCGCGGCGCTCGACGTCCACCGCCGCGCCGACGGCACCGATGCCGAGCCACAGCGCGGCATGCTCACCGGTCCGGGAGAAGCGCTTGATCGCGGGGATCGCCTCGTCGGGGATCAGGTGCACGCGCAACAGGCGGTAGACGGCGACATCGGCGACGCCGATGGCCTTGCGGGTCCCGCGCGGGACCCGCGAACGCGGCCGGCGGGGTACGAGCTGCATGGGGGGATCGGCGGGACGAGCTAGGCGCCGAGGCCGAAGCCGACGCGCTGCTCGTCCTTCTCGACGCGCACGAAGAGCACCTGTGCGGTGTTCATCGTGATCGACGCGTCCTCGGCGTCGGCCTCGAACCAGCCGCCCTGCTCAACGGCTTTCAGCAGGTCCTTGAGCGCGCCCTCGCCGAGCTTGACGCTCAGCGGCGGGGAGGCGTGGAAGCCGATGGACACGCGCTTGATCGATTCGGACATTCAGTGGGCCTCCGCGGGCTGGACGATCTCGGTGAGCACGCCACCCGAGCTCTTGGGATGCAGGAATGCGACCTTGGAGTCGCGGATCCCGGTACGGGGGGACTCGTCGATCAGCCGGACGCCGGCGGCCTTCAGCGACTCGAGGACGGCCTCGATGTCAGCCACCTGGTAGGCGACGTGATGCAGACCCGGCCCGCGGTTGGCGAGGAACTTGCCGACCGGGGTGTCGGGTCCGAGCGGCTGGAGCAGCTCGACGTGGTTCTCGCCGACGTCGAGGAGCACCGCCTCGACGCCCTGCTCCTCGACCCGCTCCCGATGGACGAGCTCCATCGCGTAGTGCTGGGCGTAGAGGGGCAGTGCGTCGTCGATGCTCTCGACGGCGACGCCGATGTGGTCAATGCGTCCGAACATGCGGTGCGGGAGTCTAGCCGTGCGGGCCCTCCGGCCCGGTACGGGTGCAGCACTCGGCGCTTCCGGGTACTACGGTCGTCGCACATGCGCACCGCACTCGTCGTCAATCCCGGCAGTGGCTCGATCGACGACCCGCAGGACGTCGTCGCGCTGCTGCGTGAGCACGGCGCCTCGGAGGTGCTCCGCTTCGCCTGCGGGGAGGAGGAGGCCGCCGTGGCCAGCGGCGCCTCGCGGCTCGTGGTCGCGGGCGGCGACGGGACCGTCGCCCCGAGCGCCCGGGCCGCCGCCGACGCGGGCCTGCCGATGGGCGTGCTGCCCGCCGGCACGGCCAACGACTTCGCCCGCGCGCTGGGCATCCCGCTCGACCTGGGGGAGGCCGCCGCCCTGGCGATGACCGCCGACGCCCGCACGCGGCCGGTCGAGGTCTGCCTCACCGGTGACGACCGCCCGTTCGTGAACGCCGCCAACGCGGGACTGGCCGTCCGCGCGGCCCGGGAGGCGCACGGGCTGAAGGCCCGGCTCGGCCCGCTGGCCTACGCGGTCGGCGCCGCCCGCGCCGGGCTCCTGGCGCCCGCGATCGGCGTCGACATCACCCTCGACGACAAGCCGTTCTTCCACGGGAAGGCCTGGCAGATCAGCATCTCCGGGACCGGCCGCTTCGGGGGCGGGTCCGCGGTCGGCGAGACCGACCAGGACGATGGCCTGCTCGACATCACCGTCGTGCCCGCCCTCCACCGCTCGACGCTGGTCCGGCGCGCCTTCGGTCTGCGCAGCGGCACGCTGAAGGAGCAGCACGACGTCCCGCACGAACGGGCCCGCAAGGTCCGGGTCAGACTCGACGCCGACCACGACCACCGCGGCTTCAACGTCGACGGGGAGCTGGTCGAGGTCTCAACGCTCGACGTCACCGTCCACCCCCGGCGCGTCGAGGTGATCGTCCCGTGAGCGACACCGCCGGCTACCGGCTCGACGACCCGATCGACGTGTCGCAGGCCGGGTTCCTGCGCGCGTGCGAGGCGATCACCGGCGCCCCGATCTCCTACGGCAACGAGCTCGACCTGCTCATCAACGGGGACCGCATCTTCCCCGCGATGCTCGAGACGATCCGCAGCGCGCAGCGGACGATCTGCTTCCTCTCCTACGTCTACTGGTCCGGCGACATCGCCCACGACATCGCAGGCGCCTTGGCCGACCGCGCGCGGGCGGGCGTGAAGGTCACGGTCCTGCTGGACGCCGTCGGCTCGCTGAAGATGCCCGGCGACGTCCTGGACTCGATGGCCGACGCCGGCGTCCAGATCGAGCGCTTCCGGCCCACGAACCCACTGAAGCCCCTACAGGCCAACCATCGCAACCACCGCAAGATCCTCGTGGTCGACGGGCAGGTGGGCATGACCGGCGGCGTCGGGATCGCGGACGAGTGGACGGGGGACGCCCAGGACCCGGAGCACTGGCGCGACACGCACGTGCGCGTCCGCGGACCGGTCGTCCGGGGGCTCCACGGCGCCTTCGCCGAGAGCTGGCTGGAGACCACCGGCGAGCTGCTCTGCGGTGACGACCACCTGCCCGACCTGCAGCCGATCGACGGCGGCCGGCCGATGCAGCTGGTGCGCTCGCGGGCGACCATCGGCGACACGAACGCGGAGGCGCTGCTGTTCCTGGCGATCGCGTCGGCCGGCCGGAGCATCGACCTGACCTCGGCGTACTTCGCGCCGAATCCGGCGCTCACCGACGCGCTCTGCGAGGCCCGCGGGCGCGGGGTGCGGGTCCGCGTGCTCGTCCCGGGGGAGCACGCCGACAAGGACATCGTCCGCCGTGCCGGCCAGGACACGTACACGGCGCTGCTGGCGTGCGGGATCGAGGTCTACGAGTACGGACCGACCATGCTCCACGCCAAGACGCTGGTCGTCGACGGCGCCTGGGCGACCGTCGGCTCGATCAACTTCGACAACCGCTCGTTCGCCCGCAACGACGAGGCGACCCTGTGCGTGCAGTCCGACGCCGTCGCAGGCCTGCTGACCGAGCAGTTCGAGGCCGACGTGTCCGTGAGCGCCTTGATCGACCCGGAGGAGTGGGAGGACCGCGGCGCGCTGCAGAAGGCCCGCGAGAAGGCCACGCGCGTCGTTCGGCGGGAGCTGTAGGACACTTCCCGCATGCCCGCTCCCATCCCGTTCGCCGGCGGCTCACTGGACCGTCTGGGCGAGCGTCGCTCCGAGGCGGCGCTGGTCGCCGAGACACTGGCCGACCCGCGGACCCGGGCGGTCGTCGTCGGGGATCGCGGCGTGCTGGTCGACGGACCGGTCGAGCTGACCGGGCCGGATCCGTGGGCGCTCTCGGGCGACGGGCCCCAGCTGCGTGCCGCGCTCGTGCCGCTCGACGGCCGGACGCTCGTGGGCGCCGCCGACGACGATGGCGCGCCGCTGCTGCTGGGCGTCGACGCCGAAGGCACCGCGATCTACGTGGCGGAGGCGCTCGAGGACGACGAGCTCGCCGACCTGCGCGCCGCCGCGGCGGTCCTCGCGCCCGAGCACTCCGGGCTGCTCGCCTACGCGTCCACGATGCGCCACTGGCACCGTGCCCACCGCTTCTGCGGGCAGTGCGGGCAGCCGAACGTCAGCGGCGACGCCGGGCACGTGCGTCGCTGCCCCGAGAGCCACGAGGTCCACCCCCGCACCGACCCGGTCGTGATCATGCTCGTCACGGACGGCCGTGACCGCGTGCTGCTGGGCCGTCAGCCGGCGTGGCCGCCGGATCGCTGGAGCTCGCTCGCCGGATTCGTCGAGCCGGGCGAGTCGCTGGAGACGGCCGTGGCCCGCGAGGTCGCCGAGGAGGCCGGCGTCCTCGTCGGGAACGTCCGCTACGTCGCGACGCAGCCGTGGCCGTTCCCAGCGTCGCTGATGATCGGCTGCGAGGCCGAGTACCTCAGCGGCGACGCGCACGTCGTCGACACGGAGCTCGAGGCCGTCCGCTGGTTCACCCGCGAGGAGATCGCGGCGGCCTCCGCGGGCGAGGCCGACGCGGCGCTCCTGCTGCCGCCCTCGATCGCGATCGCCCGGCACCTGTTGGACCGCTGGCTCGCCGGCTGACCGGCGGCCCGGCGCTCAGGTCCGCTCGCGGGCCTCGTACGCCTCGACTGCGGCGATACGCAGGCTCTGCGTCCCGGGCCGGCGCTCGATGCGCGGCACGCCCTTCATGATCTGTTCGATGTCGTCGCGCACGAGCACCTCGCGCTCGAGCAGCGCGTGGGCGAACTCGTCGAGCTTGTGGCGGTGCTGCTCGATGAGCCCGTAGGCGGCGCGCTCGGCCTCGTAGGTGAGCGCCTGCTGCTCCTCGTCGCGGATGCGGCGCGTCACGTCGCTCACGACGTTCGCGTCGGTCACCGCCCGGGACGCGGAGCCCGAGGCGGTGGTCCCCATGCCGTACTCGTGGACCATCGCGTGCGTGATCTCGGCGACGCGCTGCAGGTCGTTGGAGGCGCCGTTGGTGACCGCGCCGAAGACCAGCTGCTCGGCGACCCGGCCGCCCAGCAGGACGGTCATCTGGTCGACGAGTTCCTCTCGCGTCTTGAGGTAGCTGTCCTCGTTGGGCAGGTTCATTACGTAGCCCAGTGCGCTGCCGCGCGGGACGATCGAGATCTTGTGGACCCGGTCGGTCGTGGCGAGCAGCTCGCGGCACAGCGCGTGCCCCGCCTCGTGGAACGCGACGACGCGTCGCTCGTGGTCGTTGAGCGTCGTGTTCGTCTGCACGCCGGCGACGACGCGCTCGAGCGCCCCGTCGAAGTCGGCCATGCTCAGCGCCTCGCCCTCGCGGCGGGCGCAGAAGATCGCGGCCTCATTGGCGAGGTTCGCCAGGTCCGCACCGGTCAGACCGCTCGTCTGGGCGGCGACGGTCCGCAGGTCGACGTCGGCGCCCAGCGGCTTCTCGCGGGTGTGGACCTGGAGGATCCGCTCGCGACCGTCGACGTCGGGCGGGGACACGAAGACCTGGCGGTCGAAGCGCCCCGGACGCAGCAGCGCGGGATCGAGCTTCTCCAGCAGGTTCGACGCCGCCATCACCACGAGGTCGCCGGAGGACTCGAACCCGTCCATCTCAACGAGCAGCTGGTTGAGCGTCTGCTCGCGCTCGGAGTTGTTGTCGGAGCCGCGGCGCGCGGCGACGGCGTCGATCTCGTCGATGAAGAGGATCGCCGGCGCGTTCTTGCGTGCCTCGTCGAACAGCCGACGGATGCGGGCGGCGCCGAGGCCGGCGAACATCTCGACGAAGGACGATGCGGACTGGGCGAAGAACTGCGCGCCGGACTCGTGGGCCACGGCCTTGGCCAGCAGGGTCTTGCCGGTACCGGGCGGCCCGTGGAGCAGCACCCCCTTGGGGACCGTCGCCCCGAGCTTCTTGTACCTGGCCGGGTCGCGAAGGAAGTCGACGACCTCGATGAGCTCGGCCTTCGCCTCGTCGGCGCCGGCGATGTCCGCCCACTCGACCTTCAGCTTGGCCTGCGGCTTGATCTGGACCGGCTTGGTCTTGGGCATCATCTTCAACGTGCGCCAGAGCACGTAGACGATGGCCCCCATGAAGACGAGGCCGAGCAGTCCGCCCCAGTCGCTCGCGAACATCTGGATGTCCGCGGTCCAGCCGCCGGTGTCCTCCAGGGGCTGGAGCGTCACACCCTGGAGGCCCGTGACGAAGTTCTGCAGCGCCTCTGCGAGCTTCGTCTTGCTTTCCAGGATGAGCTGGTCGTTGGGCTGCACGGTTCTCCGGTATCGGCACGGTGCTGCGGGCACTGGACCGTCAATCGGTCCAGTTGGACGCGCCAGGCTCCAGTGTGGCACGGGTGAACCGCTCCGACGACCGTTGCAGCCTGGGGTCCTCACCCCATCTTCGGAGAAGTGAACGGAACCGACCTGGCGTGCGAACACCCTCCACGCCGCGGGCTACTGCTGCGACCGCGCCCCCTCCACCCGGAGGATCTCGTCGAGCGCCGCGGCCCCGACCTCGAGCTGCGTGTCGGTCGGCTCGCGCGTGCCGAGCACGCGCTGCAGCTCGTAGCCCGGCTTGCGCAGGGCGCGCGTGAGCGTCGAGTCGGCGTGCTTCTCGCTCCAGACGAACACCTCGACCGCGACGCCGATCGACGCCAGGGAGACCGCAGCGCCGTGCGCCGGCCGAGGCTTGTCGACCAGCCGGCGCAGCAGTGCGCCGCCCGCGGCGTTGGCGGTGAGCAGCGGCGCCATCAGGTGCGAGCCGCAGCGGTCGTGCTCCTTGGCGACGTCCGCGACCTCGGTCTCGTCCTGCTCGTACGCGGCGATCGCCTTGTGCTCGACGCCGTGGTAGGCGGCGAGGTCGCCGCTGCGCAGCGCGAGCAGGGACGGGGCGAGGGAGAGGACGGCGACGATCGCCTCGCCGCCGGCACCGTGCATCCGCTTGCGCACGATGCCGCCCGCGACCGCGGCCCCGGCCATCGCGGCAAGCGTGCTGCCGTTCTGGAAGGGCAGCTTCGCCTCGGGCAGCGCACGCTTGACCAGCGGGATGACGAGCATCGCCTCGCTGAGCTTCACGACGCCGCGGGCGCCCGGGACGTCCTCGACCCGGCCGCGCCAGCGCGGTTTGCGTCCCGACGCGACGCCGATCGTGCCGTCCGCGCGGCGCACCGCGGCGGACCAGTGCGTCGGACCGTGGACGAGCAGGCCGTTGCCCAGCGCCATGCCGCCGAGGCGGACCTTCTCGTCCGCGGGGGTGGTGGTCGTGTCGCTCATCCCAGTCGCTCCTTGACGATGTCGGCGTAGCAGTGTGCGGCGTACCCGAGGTCGCGCACGTCGATCCGTTCGTCCTTGGAGTGGATCAGCGGCGCGGTCTCGAAGAGCGTCATGTGCTTGTGGGGGAAGAACCCGTAGGCGACGCAGTCGGGGAAGGTCGAGCGCCAGGTCCGGGAGTCGGTGAAGCCGGGGAGGATCGTCGGGACGACCGTGGTTCCCGGGTCCTCGCGGCCGACCCAGCCGGTGATCGCGTCCATCAGCTCGGACTCCACCGGCGAGGAGTTGCCCGGCACCTGCTCGGTGAACTCGAGGCGGTAGCCCTCGCCCCCGAGGAGGTCGTGGACGCGGCGGAGCGTGTGATCGGCACCGAGGCCCGGCGGGACACGACAGTCCACGCGGATCTCCGCGCGCGACGGGATGACGTTGATCTTCTCGCTGGCCTTCGCCTTCGTCGGCGCGACGGTGACGCCGAGCATCGGCTCGACGAGCATCGCGAGCACCGGGTCCTTCGCGCGGAGCGCCTCGAGCGAGGCGGACGGATCGTCCCCGTCGACCGGGAGTCCGAGGCCGGCGAGCATCGCGCGCGGGCCGTCGGTGAGGTCGAACGCCGGCTGGGCCTCCGCCATGCGGGCCAGCAGCGGCGCCATCTTCAGCAGCGCGTTGTCGCCGATACGGGGGATCGACGCGTGCCCGGCCGTCCCGTCGGTGATGAGGTCGAAGCGGAAGACGCCCTTCTCGGCGACGCAGACGCCGATGTAGCGGTCGTCGTCGAACGTGATGACCGGCCCGGCGCCCTCGTTGAGCAGCTCGTCGGCGTACACGAGGTCGGGGTGGTTCTCGCAGATCCACACCGCGCCGTCGGCACCGCCGACCTCCTCGTCGACCACGACGACGACCTTCAACTCGCCGCGCGCCGGGCGCCAGCCGCTGCGCGCGAGGCTGATCGCGGCGGCGACCTCGGCGGCGGTCTGGGACTTCATGTCGAGCGCGCCGCGGCCCCACAGGACCCCGTCCTCGTCGATGTCGCCGGACCACGGGTCCCGCTGCCACTCGCTCGCCTTCGCGAGCACCGTGTCCATGTGGGAGAGGAGGCAGAGGGTCGGACCGTCGGCCTCGCCCTTCAGCCGCGCGACGAGGTTCGGGCGCTCCTCCGTACGGCCCAGGAGCGTGACCTCGAAGCCCGCCTCCCGGAGCAGCGCGGCGGTGTGCTCCTGCGCCGCGCGCTCGTCGCCGGGCGGGTTGACGGTGTTGAACCGGATCAGTGCCTGGAGCAGCGTCGTCGCCTCCTGCTGCAGCGCGTCGGCGGCGGGGGCGGTCTGGGGCTCGGACATCTACGTCCGATGCTACCCAGGGGGCGCCGCCGACCCACCTGCCTGTCGGGATCGCTCAGGCGCCGACGTACTCGGCGAGGTGCTCGCCCGTGACCGTCGAGCGGTCGGCGACGAGCTCCGCCGGGGTTCCCTCGAAGACGACCCGGCCTCCGTCGTGCCCCGCACCCGGACCGAGATCGATGATCCGGTCGGCGTGCGCCATCACGGCCTGGTGGTGCTCGATGACGATCACGGACTTGCCGGAGTCGACGAGCCGGTCGAGCAGTCCGAGGAGGTGTTCGACGTCAGCGAGGTGCAGGCCGGTGGTCGGCTCGTCGAGGACGTAGATCCCACCGTCCTGGGCCATGTGGACCGCGAGCTTGAGGCGCTGGCGCTCACCACCGGAGAGCGTGGTGAGCGGCTGCCCGATCGTGAGGTAGCCCAGGCCGACGTCGGCCAGGCGGGCGAGGATCCTGGAGGCGGCCGGGAGCTTCGCGTCCCCCTGTGCGAAGAAGGCCTCGGCCTCGGCCACCGACATCGCTAGCACCTCGCTGATGTCCTTGCCGGCGAAGTGCAGCTCGAGGACCTCGGCCTGGAAGCGGCGGCCCTCGCAGTCCTCGCACGTCGTCGCGGACCCGGCCATCATCGCCAGGTCGGTGTAGATGACCCCGGCGCCGTTGCAGGTCGGGCAGGCCCCGTCGGAGTTCGCGCTGAACAGCCCGGGCTTGACGCCGTTGGCCTTCGCGAAGGCCTTGCGGATCGGGTCGAGCAGCCCGGTGTAGGTGGCCGGGTTACTGCGCCGGGAGCCCTTGATCGCGCCCTGGCCGATCGCGACGACCCCCTCGCGGCCGGCCACCGAGCCATGGATGAGCGAGCTCTTGCCCGACCCCGCGACGCCGGTCACGACGACCAGGACGCCGAGCGGGATGTCGACGTCGACGTCCTGGAGGTTGTGGGTGCTCGCGCCGCGGATCTCCAGGGTCTCCGTCGAGCCGCGGACCTCGTCCTTGAGCGCCGCTCGGTCGTCGAGGTGCCGCCCGGTCAGCGTGTCGCTCGCGCGCAGGCCCTCGACCGTGCCCTCGTACACGACCTCCCCGCCGTCGCGGCCGGCCCGCGGGCCGAGGTCGACGACGTGGTCGGCGATCGCGATCGCCTCGGGCTTGTGCTCGACGACGAGCACGGTGTTGCCCTTGTCGCGCAGCGCCAACAGCAGCTCGTTCATCCGCCGGATGTCGTGGGGATGCAGACCGATGGTGGGCTCGTCGAACACGTACGTCACGTCGGTCAGGGAGGACCCGAGGTGGCGGATCATCTTCGTGCGCTGCGCCTCGCCGCCGGACAGCGTGCCGGAGGGCCGGTCGAGGCTCAGGTAGCCGAGGCCGATCTCGACGAAGGAGTCGAACGTGTGGGTGAGCGCGTCGAGCAACGGCTTGACCGAGGGCTCGTCGAGGCCCTTGATCCAGGCGGCGAGGTCGGTGATCTGCATCGCGCAGCAGTCCGCGATGCTCACCCCCGCGATCTTCGAGGAGCGCGCGCCCTCGCTGAGCCGGGTGCCCTCGCACGCCGGGCAGGTGGTGAACGTGATCGCCTTCTCGACGAACGCGCGGATGTGCGGCTGCAGGCTGTCGACGTCCTTGGAGAGCCACGACTTCTGCATCTGCGGGATCAGCCCCAGGTACGTGAGGTTGATCCCCTCGATCTTGATCTTCGTCGCCTCCTTGTGGAGGAGGTCGTTCATCTCCCGCTTGTTGAACCTGCCGACGGGCTTGTCGGCGTCGAACCAGCCGCAGCCGCGGAAGATCCGCCCGTACCAGCCCTCCATGCTGTACCCCGGGATGAGGATCGCGCCGTCGTTGATCGACTTGTCCGCGTCGTAGAGCGCGGTCTGGTCGAAGTCGCTGACGGACCCCATCCCCTCGCACTGCGGGCACATGCCGCCGGTGCGGCTGAAGGTCGCCTTCTCGGTCCGCGTCTTGTCGCCGCGCTCGACGGTGATGCCGCCGCTGCCCTTCACGGACGGCACGTTGAACGCGTACGCGCTGGGCGAGCCGATGTGCGGGTCGCCCAGGCGACTGAAGAGGATCCGCAGCATGGCGTTCGCGTCGGTGACCGTGCCGACGGTGGACCGCGCGTTGCCGCCCATGCGCTCCTGGTCGACGATGATGGCCGTCGTCAGGCCGTCCATCAGGTCGGCCTCCGGGCGGGCGAGCGTCGGCATGAACCCCTGGACGAACGCGCTGTAGGTCTCGTTGATCAGCCGCTGGGACTCGGCCGCGATCGTGGCGAAGACGAGTGAGCTCTTGCCCGACCCGGAGACCCCGGTGAACACGGTGAGCCGGCGCTTGGGCAGCTCGACGCTCACGTCCTTGAGGTTGTTCTCCCGCGCGCCTTGGACGCGGATCAGGTCGTGGCTGTCGGCCTGGTGCATGCGCGCCAGGCTATCCGCCCGCCGAGCGCGCCCGACCGGGCGTTCACGCCGCGTTCACGCCGCGGGAGTCCGCTCTGGGACGATGCGCGCCGTGCCGGACGACGACCCCGAGGTTCCGCTGTCGGTCGTCCTGCGCGAATGGGGTCGACTGGGCTGCATCGGCTTCGGCGGCCCGCCGGCGCACGTCGCGCTCCTGCGCGAGCTGTGCGTCGAGCGTCGTGGGTGGATCGATGACGAGACGTTCACCGACGCCAACGCCGCGTGTGGCCTGCTGCCCGGACCCGCGTCCACCCAGCTCGCGATCTTCTGCGCGCAGCGGGTCGCCGGGGTGCGCGGGGCGATCGTCGGCGGGCTCGCGTTCATCCTGCCCGGCCTGGTGCTGCTCATCGCCCTGGCGGCGCTGACGCTGCAGGACGGGCCACCCGACTGGGTCCGCGGGCTCGCGGCGGGCGCCGGCGCCGCAGTGGTCGCCGTGGTGGTGGACGCCGCCTACGGCCTGGCACGCGGGTCGCTCGTCGGCCTGCGTGGAGCGCGGCTGGCCCGTGGCGTCGGCTACGTCGCCGTGTCCGCCACCGCGACGGTGGTGCTCGGCCCGCTGGTGGTCCTCGTGCTGCTCGGCTGCGGGCTCGTCGAGCTCGGTCTGCGCCGGGGACTCCCGGGAGCGCGCGACGGCGCGGCCTCCGTCGCGCTGCCCGGCCTCGTCGCGCTGCTCGCCGCCACGGGCGCGGCCGCGCTCCCGGCGCTGGCGTGGACGGCGTTGAAGGTCGGGGCGCTCTCCTACGGCGGCGGGTTCGTGATCGTCCCGCTGATGCAGGGCGACGCGGTCGACGCCTACGGCTGGATGACGAACGCCGAGTTCCTGAACGCCGTCGCGATCGGGCAGCTCACCCCGGGTCCGGTCGTCCAGACGGTCGCGGGCGTCGGGTACGCGGCGGCCGGCCTCGGCGGAGCGCTCTTCGCGGCGGCGCTCGCGTTCGCCCCGTCCTTCCTCGTCGTCGCCCTCGGCAGCCGGCGGTACGAGGAGCTGCGCCGCAGCGCGAGCGCCCGCGCGTTCCTCGACGGTGCGGGTCCCGCGGCGATCGGCGCGATCCTCGGCGCCGCCGTCCCGCTGGCGGGAGGCATCGCCGAGCCGTGGCAGGCCGCGGTCGCGGCGGCAGCCGGCGTGTCCCTGCTGCTCCTGCGACGCGGAGTGGTCGTGGTCCTCCTCACCGCGGCGCTCACGGGTGCGCTCGCCGCGGTCCTGGGCGCCCCCCTGCCCCCGCTCTGACCCCTCCCCGGGCGAGCGGCGAGCGGCAGCGGCGTCCGGTCGGGGCGACACCATCCGGGACGTGGATCAGCTGTTCGCCCCCGAACCAGAACCCGACGAGGCTCCGCCCTCGCCCGACGCGCCGCTCGCCGCCCGGCTGCGCCCCCGCACGATCGACGAGGTCGTCGGCCAGGGACACCTGCTCGCGCCCGGCTCGGCGTTGCGCACCGCGATCGAGACCGGCCGGCCGCACTCGATGCTGCTCTACGGCCCGCCCGGCACCGGCAAGACGACGCTCGCGCGCATCGTCGCCCGCGCGGCCAACGCGGCGTTCGAGGAGCTGAGCGCTGTCGAGGCCGGCCGCGCCGAGGTCCGGGCCGTGATGGCCCGCGCGACCGAGCGGCGACGCGGCGGCAAGCAGACCGTGTTCTTCCTCGACGAGATCCACCGCTTCAACAAGGGCCAGCAGGACGCGCTGCTGCCCGCGGTGGAGGAGGGCCTCGTCACGCTGATCGGGGCGACGACCGAGAACCCGAGCTTCGAGGTCAACGCCGCCCTCCTCTCCCGTGTGCGCCTGTACGAACTGCAGCTGCTCACCAACGACGGGGTCCGCGAGCTGCTGCAGCGCGCGCTGGACCGCGGCGAGCTCGGCGGGACGCCGGTCGACGCGGAGGCCCTGGACTTCCTCGCAGCCCGCAGCGGCGGCGACGCGCGCACCGCGCTCGGGGCCCTGGAGCTCGCGGCGAGCACCGCCTCCACGGGCGCGCCGCAGGCCGACGGCGGGGCGGCGGCCGTCACCCTGGCGCACGCCGAGGACGCGCTGCAGCGCCGCGCGATCCGCTTCGACAAGGCCGGCGATCAGCACTACGACACGATCAGCGCCTGGATCAAGGCGACCCGCGCCTCGGACCCCGACGCATCGCTCTACTACCTGGCCGTCATGCTCGAGGCGGGCGAGGATGCGCGGTTCATCGCCCGCCGGATGGTGATCCTGGCCAGCGAGGACATCGGCCTGGCCGACCCCACCGCGCTGCCGGTCGCGGTCGCGGCGATGCAGGCCGCCCACCAGGTCGGCATGCCGGAGGCCCACTACGCGCTGGCGCAGACCGCGATCCACCTGGCGCTGGCCCCGAAGTCCAACGCGGCGGGCGTGGCGCTGCATGCCGCCCGCGCCCACGTGCGCGACCACGGGGCCGCGCCGCCGCCCTCGTACCTGCGCTCTCCCAGCCGACGCGAGCCGGGCTACGACTATCCGCACGACCGCCCCGGCCACCTGAGCCCACAGGACGTCCGGCCGGAGGCGATCCGCCACCTGCGGTTCTACGAGCCGGACGACCAGGAGCCGCGACACCAGAAGCGGATCGAGGACTTGCGGCGCGCCCGCGGCCTCGTGTGACGTCCATCACACGTCCAGGATGTTCCCGATCCACACACGGGATTCCCACGTTGTGACGAGAAGGTATCCCAGTGCGTCTGGATGACACGACATCCCTTCCCGATGGGCGGCGCGTCCGCGTGCGGCTCCCACAGGCCGCCGACCGTCCCCGGCTGGGCGAGCTCCACGCGCGCCTCGGGCTGGGGCACGACGACCTCGACGCCGCCCGCGCGCTGCGCTTCGATCCCCGCGCCCGGACCGTCGTCTGCGCCATCGTCTGGGACGGCGCCCACGAGACGCTGGCCGGCTGGGCGGCGGCCGATCGCGGCGAGGGCTCCCCCGACCTGCTCCTCACCGACGAGACGCTCGCCCCCGGCGTGACCCAGGTGCTGCTCGAGGCGCTCGCCGACCGGGCCCGCGCCGCAGCCTGAGCCGGACCGGCGCCGCTCGCGGTCCCGCGCGGACTGCGAGAATCGCCCGCATGGCCGACGCCACCGCCGTTCCCGAAGCCCCTGCGGTCCTCGAGGCCCACAGTCCCGCGACCGGCGAGGTGCTCGGCTCCGTCCGCACCACCCGGCCGCGAGACGTCGCCGACGTGGTCCGCGGCGCCGCCGCCGTCCAGCGCCTCTGGGCGCAGCTGCGCATCCGCGACCGGGCCCGGTACATGGAGCGTGCCGCGCAGGCCGTCATCGACGAGTCGTCGGAGATCGCGGACCTCCTCTGCCGCGAGCAGGGTCGACCGCGCGCCGAGGTCGAGCTCATGGAGATCCTTCCGGCGGTCGAGACGCTCCAATGGCTCGCCGAAGCCGGTCCGCGGATCCTCGCGGGCGAGAAGGCCCCGGTCTCCCGCGTCCTGCGTCCGCTCACGCGCGCCAAGTGGGCCTACGAGCCGCTCGGCGTCGTCGGCGTCATCGGTCCGGCGACCGAGCCGTTCGCGACGCCCCTCGGCGACGTCGCGGTCGCACTGATGGCCGGCAACGGCGTCGTGCTGAAGCCGTCGCCCCACGCCTGCCTGGCGGGCGAGCGGATCGCCCGGGTGTTCGCGCGCGCCGGCCTGCCCGAGGGCCTGCTGCGGATCGCCCACGGCCACGCCGACGTCGGCGGCGCGCTCGTCGAGGCGCCCGTCGCGCAGATCCGCTTCACGGGGTCCCTGCTCGCAGGCCGCGACGTCAACGAGGCGTGCGCCCGCGGGCTCAAGCGCAGCGTGCTGGAGCTCGGCGGCAAGGACGCGGCGATCGTCTGCGCGGACGCCAACGTCGACCGGGCCGCGCACGGCGCGGTCTGGGGCGCCTTCGCCAACGCCGGCCAGTCGGGCGGCAGCATCGAGCGCGTCTTCGTCCTGCGCGAGGTCGCCGATCGCTTCCTGCGCACCGTGCTGCAGGCGACCGCCACGCTCGCCGTCGGCGACCCGCACGCCTCCGCGACCCAGATCGGCCCGCTCGTGGGCCGCGAGCGTGCCGGGCGCGTGCGCGAGCTGCTCGACGACGCGGTCGCCGCCGGGGCGACGCTCCACACCGGCGGGACGACCACCGTCGCCGGCCTGAGCGGCGCGTTCGTGGCGCCGGCGGTCCTCACGGGCGTCACGCCCACGATGCGGATGTGGCGCGAGGAGGTCCCGGGCCCGGTCCTGTCGATCACCGTCGTCGACTCCGAGGAGGAGGCGATCGACGGCGCCAACGACAGCGATCTCGGCCTCGGCGCCTCGGTCTGGACCGCCGACAAGTACAAGGGCGCGCGGATCGCCCGTGAGCTGCGTGTCGGCATGGTCTGGATGAACGACCACCTCGTCACGCGCAGCGCCCCGCAGATCCCGTGGGGCGGGGTGCAGGGCAGCGGCATCGGCCGCGCCCGCGGCGCGATCGCGCTGCGGACCTGCGCCGAGCCGAAGGTCGTCACGTGGGATCCGCCGCGCGGGCGGCCGTTCTTCTGGTTCCCCTACGACGAGCAGGTCACGCGGGCGGCGCACGCCATCGCCGAGGCCCGCTCCCGCCGCGAGCCCGATCGCGACCGGGCACTGCGCCAGGGCGCGCTACCTGTCGCGCGGGTCGCGCTGCGCGCCGCGAGGACGCTGCGCAACCGCTGACCGCCGGGGCGGGCGCCCGGCGTGGCTCAGCCCGGCTGCGCGGCGTCGATCAGCTCCTGCAGCGCCCGGAGATGGCGGCCCAGGGCACGCCGTCCGTCCTTCGTCAGCGCGATCCAGGTGGTGCGCCGGCCGTCCACCGCCGCCTTGGTCGTCCGCACGTAGCCGACCTCGACGAGCGTCGAGACGTGCTTGGACAGGACGGAGTCGGCGACGCCGAGCCGGTCGCGCAGCGTCACGAACTCGGCCTCGTCGACGGCGCTCAGCGCGGCGCAGAGCTGCAGCCGCAGCGGCGCGTGGATCGCCGGGTCCAGCGCGGTCACGCGCCGGCGCGGTGGCGGGCCATCCACCAGCGGTCGACGAGCGCGGTCGACGGGACGGCAGCAAGGGCGACGAGCGCTGCGAGCACCGGCCGGTCGCCGACCGTGAGCCACGCCGCGGCGACGCAGAGGACCAGGATGAGCGCGACGAACAGCGCAGCGACCATCACGCTCGCCCGCCGGCCACCCAGACCGTCGATCCATGCGCCGTTGCGCTGCTTGAACCGTCGACGGGCCTCTGCCGTGGCCGCGAGCTGGGCGAGGAGTCCGAGCACGAAGGCGGCGGACCCGAAGGACCAGTCGCTGTTCCCCGCGGCGACCCCGCCGACGAGCGCGGCATTGCCGGCGCCGGTCAGGAGGCTGTACCCGCGCGGGAGCACGAGGTCGCCGGCGAAGGACGACCGGGCACGCCGCGCGTCTTCGAGCGCGGCTCGTGCGGCGGCCGGCGTGATGTCCCGTGAACTTTCCGCACCAGAAAGCATGTCAGCTACTTTCCGTCTTGGCAAGTTGCGCCGGTCAGGCGGCGGCCGCCCGGGCGCTCGGCACGAGCCGCACCCGGTCGGGCATCAGCGGCACGAGGACCCGCTTGGCGTACTCGGCGCCGCCCCGCAGCGCGACGGCCCGGGCAGGGTCCCAGCGCAGGCCGTACATGCTGCGCACCCGCGGCGGCAGCCAGCCGACCGTCACCTGGTTCGCGAGCTCGATGAGCGGCCGGAGCGCGATCGGTGCCGGCGGGTGCAGCACGATCTGGATCCCCAGCTCGCGCGCCTGCGGCGTGACGTGCAGCTCGTCGGAGGCGAGCATGCGCTCCATGTAGGCGTCGAAGTCGTCGACCGTCTTCGGCATCGCCTTCATCGGGATGCCGAAGCACTTCCCGATGACCTTGTAGTCCTGCCAGTAGTCCTCGCGCTCCTCGTCGGTCAGGGAGCCGACGCAGCGCTCGTAGACGAGCAACGCGGAATCGACCAGCGAAGCCAGGATCCAGAACAGCAGCTCGGGGTCGTCGGCCCGGTACGGAGTCCCTGCCGGGAACGGGCCGGCGGCGTGCGGGATGGTCCCCGACGCCGTGCGGTGCATCGCCCTGACGCGCTTGAGCATCGCGTCGGCGCGCGGCCGCGGACCCCAGGCGATGGTGTCCAGCACCAGCCCGGCGCGGCGCAGCCGCTCGTACGGCTCGTCGAGCGAACCGGTCGACATGAAGAAGCCTTCGAACGCGACGGGTTGCGCCGCCATGAGCAGGAGCGCCCGTCCGCCGCACAGCGCCAGCACCTGCTCTCGGTGGACGCGGCGGATCATCGCGTCGTCGTCGAAGTAGCGATCGGCGGAGGCGGGGCGATTCATCTCTGAGCCATACGTGCGAGTACCCTGAAATGACCATGCCTGCTGCCGCCTACGCCGGGAAGGAGTGCGTCTGCCAGTTCAAGCGCGGGATCTGTGACCAGACCTGTGTGAAGGACATGCTGGCGACGCCCTTCTACATCGCCTGCCTCAAGCTCAAGGGGCGCCGCTGCCTCGTGATCGGGGGAGGCGCGATGGGTCTCGAGAAGACCGAGGGCCTCCTCGCCTGCGACGGCGACGTCACCGTCATCGCGCCAGACGCCGGTCCGGAGCTCGAGCAGCTCGCCCGCGAGGGCTCGATCCGCTGGGAGCAGCGCGAGTACGCCGGTGCGGAGGACCTCGAGGGCATCTTCATGGTCATCGCCTGCACCGACGACACCGACGTCAACATCAGGATCTACGAGGACGCCGAGCGCCGCGCGATGCTCGTCAACATCGTCGATGTCCCGCCGCTGTGCAACTTCATCCTCCCGGCGCTGGTGCGCATGGGCCCGCTGGCGATCGCGATCTCGACCGCGGGCGCCTCACCCGCGCTGGCCAAGCGGATGAAGCGCGAGATCGGCGAGCTGTTCGGCACCGAGTACGAGTCGCTGGCGATCATGCTCAACGACGTCCGCGGCTGGGCCAAGGGCACGCTGCCCACCTACCAGGACCGCAAGGCGTTCTTCGAGTCGATCGTGAACGGCGACCCGGATCCGATCGCGCTCCTGCGCGCCGGCGACACCGCCGGGGTGCATACGCTGATCGCGGACGCCCAGCGCGTCCACGCGCCGCAGCCGGCGTGAGCTCCGACGGGCTCACCCACCTGGACGCCGACGGCACCGCCCGCATGGTGGACGTCGGCGCGAAGGAGACCACCGCCCGTCGCGCGGTCGCCCGTGCGACCGTCCGGATGAGCGCGGAGACCGCTGCCCGCGTCGCGGCCGGCGACGCGCCGAAGGGCGACGTCCTGGGCGTTGCCCGGATCGCCGGCATCCAGGCCGCCAAGCGCACCGGCGACCTGATCCCGCTGTGCCACCCGATCGGGCTGGACCACATCGAGGTCGAGGGCGTCATCGACGCCGCCGCCGGGACGATCACGCTGACGACCACCGCTTCCGTGACCGCGCGCACCGGCGTGGAGATGGAGGCGATGACCGCGGCGAGCGTCGCAGCCCTCACGGTCTACGACATGGTCAAGGGCCTGGACAAGGGCGTCGAGATCGCCGAAGTCGTCCTGCTGGAGAAGACCGGCGGCCGCAGCGGCCACTGGGTGCGCAGCTGACGCATGCGGACCGCCGTCATCACCGTCTCGACGACGGTCGCGGCCGCCCGCGGCGAGGACCTCGGCGGCCCGCGACTGGCCCACCTGGCCGAGGAGGCCGGGGCGGAGATCGAGGCGATGGAGGTCGTGCCGGACGACTTCGCGCTGCTGGAGGACCGGTTGCACCACTACGCCGACGAGGGCTTCGACCTCATCCTCACGACCGGCGGCACCGGCCTCACGCCGGACGACATCACCCCGGACGCCACGCGCGCCGCCATCGACCGCGACGTGCCCGGCATCGCCGAGGCCCTCCGCGCCGAGTCGCTGAAGCACACCCCGATGGGGATGCTGTCCCGCGGGGTCTCCGGGCTCGTCGGCCGCACGCTCGTCGTGAACCTGCCGGGCAGCCCCAAGGCGCTCGACCAGCTCTTCGGAGTGCTCGCGCCGATCCTGCGGCACGCGGTCGCCTCCGCGCACCGCGAGGGCGGTCGCAAGGCGGGCGGACATCACGATGCCGACTGAGGCGCCGCCCGCGGTCGTCCTGGAGAAGCTCGTGCGCCGCTTCGGCGAGCGGGTGGTCCTGGACGAGGTCACGCTCTCCGTCCCGTCCGGCCAGACCCTCGTGGTCTTCGGCCCGAACGGCGCCGGCAAGTCGACCCTCCTGCGTGTCCTCGCCACCCTGCTGCGCCCGCACCGCGGGGTCGTGAAGCTCCTCGGCGAGGCGCTGCCCGACCGCGCCTGGGCGGTCCGCTCGCGCGTCGGCCTGCTGACCCACGAGTCTCTGCTCTACCGCGACCTGAGCGCCCGAGAGAACCTCCGTTTCCACGCGCGGCTGCACGGCGCGACCGACGAGCGGGTCGAGGAGCTGCTGGACGCGGTGAAGCTCCGTGTCCGCGCGGGCGACCCGGTCCACACGTACTCCCGCGGGATGGTGCAGCGTGCCGCGGTGTGCCGCGCGGTGCTGCACGACCCGGAGATCCTGCTGCTCGACGAGCCGCTCTCGAACCTCGACCCCGCCGCCACGGAGCTGGTCGAGCCGCTCATCGGCCGCGCGTCGGGTCGCACGCGGATCGTCACGAGCCACGACCCGGCCGGCGGCCTGGCCGACGGTGACCTCGCACTGGGCCTCCGCGCCGGCCGGCAGGTGCTGCTGCGCGCGGCGGCGGACGTCACCGTCGCCGACATCGGGGAGCTCTACCGATGAGCGCGACGCAGGAACCGAGGACCACCACCACGCGCGCGGCGATCGGCGCGCTGCTGCGCAAGGAGCTCCTGCTCGAGCGCAAGGTCCCGCAGGTCATCCCGGCGATGGGCCTGTTCTCCATCACGACGTTCGTGATCTTCCACTTCGGCCTGGACCAGCGGACCGTCGAGGGCCCGCTGGCCGCCGGCGTCCTCAGCGTGACGCTGCTGTTCGCGGCGATGCTCGGCGCCAACCGCCTGTTCGTCTCCGACAAGGAGGAGGGCGGCTTCGACGCGCTGCTCCTGGCCCCGGTCGACCGCACCTCGCTGTTCGTCGCGAAGGTCCTGAGCTTCCTCGCGTTCCTGGTCGTGCTGGAGATCGTGATGCTGCCGGCGTTCACGGTGCTGCTGCTCGGGCCGGGCCCCAGCGTCGGGCAGTTCGCGCAGGTCGTCGGGATGCTCGCGCTCGCCGATCTCGGCATCGCGATCATCGGGACGCTCGTCGGCGCCCTGTCCATCCAGACCCGGGCGCGCGACCTGATCCTGCCGCTCATCGCGCTGCCCCTGCTCGTGCCGGTGATCATCTGCCTGTCGCAGGGCATCGCGCCACTGTTGGCCCAGGAGGGCGCAAGCACGCTGGCGGGTCGGTGGCCGGCGGTCCTGGGGCTCTATGATCTGATCTTCGGACTTCTCGCCTTCGCCGTCTTCGACTTCCTGCTGGACGACTGAGGAGCCCGCTCGTCCCATGTACGGCACCCGCCTGCGACTCCTGTCGATCGCCACGCCCGTCGCCCTGATCGGGGCGTTCCTGCTGGCCGCGTTCTACGCGCCCATGGCCGCGAACGAAGGCATCTCGCAGAAGATCATCTACGTCCACGTGCCGCTGGCGATCGTGACGCTGTGCGGGTTCGTGTTCGGCGCGATCATGGCGATCAAGCACCTGCGCACGCGCGACCCGCGCTACGACCTGAAGAGCTACGTGGCGATCCACATGTCACTGATCTTCGGGACCGCTGCGCTCATCACGGGCATGATCTGGGCAAAGGCCGCCTGGGGCGTCTGGTGGGAGTGGCGCGAGGCGACGCTGGTCAGCTTCCTCATCGTGTTCCTGCTGTTCTGCACCTACCAGCCGATGCGCTTCTCGATCGAGGACCCGGACCGTCAGGCGCGGTACGCCTCGGTCTTCGCGATCACCGCGGGCGCGTTCGTGCCCGTGAACTTCCTCGCGGTCCGTCTGGCCGACGCGTACATCCACCCGCGGGTGCTGACCACCTCCGGCAGCGGGCTGACGCCCGAGATGAACGTCGCGTTCCTCGCGGGCATCATCGCCGTGGCACTGCTCTTCACCCTGCTGTGGCAGTTCGAGCTGACGAACAAGAACACCCGCTTCAAGCTCCGCGCGCTCAGGCGCAAGCTCGGGGACGACGAGGTCGCCTACGGCCGGTCGGCCGCCCCCCGTCACTTCGACGCCCCGGAGGCCGCGACATGACCGAGACGCTCCCGGACAAGGGTGGCTACGTCGTCGCCGCCTACCTCGTCTTCCTGCTCGTCCTGCTCGTCTACATCGGGATCATGGCCCTACGCATCTCCCGCCTGGAGCGGGAGCTCGTGAAGATGCACGAGATCGTCGACGCGCAGCGCGAGGACCGCGCCGCCGCACCGGCCGCCGCCACGCCCGTCGTGGCCCCCGAACCCTCCGAGGTCGGCTCGTGAGCGAGCTCCTCGCCCTCGGCGTCTCGTACAAGACGGCGCCGGTCGCCCTGCGCGAGCGGCTCGCGCTCACGGAGGCCGCGGCGGAGCGGTTCGTCAAGGACCTCGTCGAGGGCGGCGACGTCTCCGAGGCCGTCGTCATCTCGACGTGCAACCGCACCGAGTTCTACCTCGTCGTGTCCGACGCGGTCGGTGCCGAGGTCGCGCTCCTCTCGCAGATCGCGCTGCGCAGCGGGATGCGGCCGACCGAGCTGTCAAGCGTCGTCTACGCGCCCCGCAACTGCGACGCGGCCCGTCACCTCTTCCGGGTCACCAGCGGCCTGGAGTCGATGATCGTCGGCGAGCACGAGGTCCAGGGCCAGGTGAAACGCTCCTACGAGGCGGCGCTCGCCGCCGGCACCACCGGCCCGCTCACCAACCGCCTGTTCACCGCCGCCCTGCAGACGGGGAAGCGGGTGCGCAACGAAACCGCCATCGGCGTGTCCCGCACCAGCGTGTCGAGCGTCTCGGTCGACCTCGCCCAGGAGGTCGTCGGCACCCTCGAGTCGCGCGACGTCGTGATCATCGGCGCCGGCGAGACCAGCGAGCTGACCGCCCGGGCGTTCGCCGAGCACGGCGTCACCGCGATGTTCGTCGCCAACCGGCACGCCGACCGCGCCCGCGCGCTGGCCGCTCGCATCGGCGGCAGCGTCGTCTCGCTCGACGACCTGCCCGAGCGCATGGAGAGCGCCGACGTCGTCGTGTCCTCCACGTCCTCGCCGCACCCGATCGTCGGTGTCGAGGAGCTGCAGCTCGTGATGGAGGCCCGCGGCGGCCGGCCTCTCGTGCTCATCGACATCGCGGTCCCGCGTGACATCGAGGCCGCCTGCGGCGATCTCGACGGCGTGACCCTGCTGGACATCGACGACCTGCAGCGGGTCGTCTCGGGCAACCTCCTGGGCCGCGAGAGCGAGCGGGACGACGCCGTCGAGATCGTCGAGCAGGAGATCCGGCGGTTCGCCAGCTGGATGGGCCAGCTCGACGTCCTCCCGACGATCGCCGCCCTGCGCGAGCAGGCGAGCATCGTCGCCGAGCAGGTCCTCGCCGAGAACGCCGGCCGCTGGGAGAGCGCGTCCCCCCGCGACCTCGCCCGCGTCGACGCGATGGCCCGCGCGATCGTGCAGCGGGTGCTCCACGAGCCGACCCTGCGGATCAAGGCGCTGGCCGACGCCGACGTGATGACCCCAGGCCACGGGCGGCTGGAGATCGTGCGCGAGCTGTTCGGCCTCGAGAGCGGCGCCCACGGGGGCCGCGACCAGGCGGACCGCCCGACCGACGCCGAGGTCCGTCCGCTGCGCCGGCGTTCCGGCGACGGCTCCGTGCCGTGAGGATCGGCACCCGCGCGAGCCCACTCGCGCTCGCGCAGGCCCGGCACGTCGCCGGATTGCTGGAGCACGGCGGCGCCACCGTCGAGGTCGTCGAGATCACGACGACCGGCGACCGCGACCGCGCCGCGCCGGACAAGGAAAAGTGGGTCAAGGAGCTCGAGGTCGCCCTGGGCGAAGGTCGCATCGACGCGTGCGTGCACTCCGCCAAGGACGTCCCGACGACGTTGCCCGACGGGCTCGTCATCGCTGGGGTCCCTGCGCGCGAAGACCCTCGCGACGTGCTCTGCCTCGCACGCGGCGTCATGGCCGGCGGGATCGACGAGCTGCCGCGCGGCGCTCGCGTCGGGACGAGCAGCCTCCGCCGCGCCGCGCTGCTGCGGTCCACGCGACCCGATCTGGAGATCGTCGAGATCCGTGGCAACGTAGGCACCCGGCTCGGGCTGCTGGAGTCCGGCGACCTCACCGCTGTCGTGCTCGCCGCGGCAGGCCTGCGTCGACTCGGCCACGATCTCGACGAGGTCGGCACCGTCCTGTCCTGCCGCAGCTTCGTGCCGGCCGCCGGGCAGGGGACGCTCGCCCTGGAGTGCCGCGAGGACGACGGACCCAGCCGGGCCGCGCTGCACGCGCTGTCGGACCGTGACGCCGCCGACACCCTCACGGCCGAGCGCGCGGTCGTGAGGACGCTCGGGGCGGACTGCCACAGCGCCGTCGGCGCCCGCGCGATGCGCCGCGACGAGGACCGGCTGCAGCTGCGCGGCTGGGTCGGCGCACCGGACGGCAGCGCGTTCGTGACCGACGTCGTCGACGCCGCCCCCGGCGAGCTGCCGCAGGACCTCGGCCGCCGCGTCGGCGAGCGCCTGCTGGCCGCCGGCGCCGGCCCGCTCCTCGCGCTCGGCCCCGCGCAGGGGGTCGGACCGTGAGCGCCGCCGTCCCCGGCACGGCCTACCTCGTCGGCGCCGGCCCGGGCGACCGCGGGCTGATGACGCTGCGGTCGCTGGAACTCCTGGCGAGCGCCGACGTGGTGCTCTTCGACAAGCTCATCCCCACGGACGCGCTGGACGGGTGCCGCCCCGACGCCGATCTGATCGACGTGGGCAAGATCGGTGGCGGCAAGCAGGTCCCCCAGGACCACACGACCGCGCTCGTGGTCGAGCACGCCGTCGCCGGGCGGTCGGTCGTGCGGCTGAAGGGCGGCGACCCGTTCGTCTTCGGACGTGGCGGTGAGGAGGCCCAGGCCTGCCGCGCCGCCGGCGTGCCGTTCGAGATCGTCCCGGCGGTCACCGCCGGGATCGCGGCGCCGGCCTACGCCGGCATCCCCGTCACGCAGCGCGGCATGGCTCCGGCCGTCGCGTTCGTCACCGGGCACGAGGACCCGGCCAAGCCGGAGACCCAGGTCGACTGGCCCGCGCTCGCCGCCTTCCCCGGCACGCTCGTCTTCTACATGGGCGTCCGCCAGCTCCCGCGGATCAGCGAGCAGCTCATCGCCGGCGGCAGGCCCGCCGACCAGCCCGCCGCCATCGTGCAGCGCGGCACCTACGGCGACCAACGGTCGCTCGTCGCGACGCTCGCGACGCTCCCGGAGCGCGTCGTGCAGGAGGGCATCACCTCGCCCGCCATCACCGTCATCGGCGACGTCGCGGCGCTCGGCGAGGAGCTCGCCTGGTTCGCCGACGCGCGCCCGCTCGCCGGGCTGACGGTCGCCGTCACCCGGGCTCGCGCCCAGGCCAGTGCGCTCGCGGGGAGGCTCCGGGCGCTCGGCGCGACCGCGGTCGAGGCGCCCGCGATCCGGATCGAGCCGCTCGAGGTCACGATCCCGCCGCTCGACGGCTACGACCTGCTCTGCGTCACCAGCCCCAACGGCGCCTCCCGGCTGCTCGAGCTCGTCCGTGACGCCCGCGTGCTGAGCGGGCCGCGGATCGCCGCGATCGGCCCGGGGACGGCCAGGGCGCTCCGTGTCGGCGGCATCGAGGCGGACATCGTCCCGGAGCGGTCGCTCGCCGAGTCGCTCGTCGAGGCCCTGATCGGAGTGCCGGTGACCCGGGCGCTGATCGCGCGCGCCCAGGAGGCCCGGGACGTGCTGCCCGACGCCTTGCGCGAGCGCGGCGCCGAGGTCGACATCCTCCCCCTGTACCGCACGGTCTCCGAGCGGCTCGACGACGCCGCGCGGACCGCGGCGCTGGGCGCCGACTACGTGACCTTCACGAGCGCCAGCAGCGTCAGGTTCTTCGTCGAGGCCGTCGGCGACGCCGCCGCGGTCTCGGCCTCCTCGGCCCGTCTGGTGTCGATCGGCCCCGTGACGTCGGACGCCCTGCGGGCGCACGGGCTGGTGCCGGACGTCGAGGCGGTCCGGCACGACCCGGATGGGCTCGTCGAGGCGCTCCTGCGTGACGCCGCGGCCCGTACGACCGCCACTGCCTGAGCGGCGCCCGCCCGTCTCACCGCCGGCGATTTGGAGTTGCTACGCGCCAGCTTCGGCGAGATGGGGGTATCTGGCCAACCTTCGGGTACGCACGGAGGTGCAGGTGGTGGCCGGGGACCGCTGACCCCTCGGCCACAGGTATCGCACTGCGGTCTTGGAACCTCCGCCCGTGCGTCATAAGCGGGATCTACAGCGACCGCGCTCCGGGACTGGACCCTCGGATCGCGGTCGCTCCCGTCTCACCCCGCGGCCGTGCGGCGGCCCGCGGCTAGGATCGCCGGACGCATGCCGAGCATCCTCACGTTCCTCTCCGACTACGGCCTCGACGACGACTTCGTGGGCGTCTGCCATGGCGTGGTGGCGACCATCGCGCCGGACGTCCGGATGATCGACGTGACCCACGGCATCCCGCGCCACGACGTCCGCGCCGGCGCGATCGTCCTGCGACGCGCGCTGCCGTACTTCCCGCCCGGGGTCCACCTCGCGGTCGTCGACCCCGAGGTCGGGACGCAACGTCGCGCCGTCGCGCTGCGGTGCGCCGACGAGGACCGGATCCTCATCGGCCCGGACAACGGACTCCTCTCGCTCGCCGCCCAGCGCTTCGGCGGCGTGGTCGAGGCGGTCGACGTCACCCGTTCCCCGCACCGGCTCGGGGCGGCCGCCGCCACCTTCCACGGGCGTGACGTCTTCGCGCCCATCGCCGCCGCCCTCGCCGCGGGAGCACCGCTCGCCGCCGCCGGGGACCCGCTGGACGCCGACGAGATCCTGCGGTTGGACATGCCCCTCGCGGAGGCGGACGGCGAGGGGGTCGTCGCACACGCGATCGCCTTCGACCGGTTCGGCAACGTGACGCTCGACGTCGAGCACGAGGAGCTGACCGGCTCGGGACTGCGGCTCGGGACGCCGGTCCGCGTGAACGGCGCCGACGCGCGCTACGCCGTGACGTTCGCCGATGTGGAACCCGGCGAGCTCCTCGTCTACGAGGACGCCTACCGGACGCTGGCGCTGGCGATCAACCGGGGATCGGCCCGTGAGGCCCTCGGACTCGAGCTCGACGCCGACGTCCGGATCAGCCCGGCGTGACGGTGCCCGTCGGGTCGCCCCGACTGCACCTGCGCGAGACGACATCGACCAACGACCGGGCGCGCGAACTCGCGTCCGCTGGGGCCCCGCACGGGACGACGGTCACCGCCGCCGTCCAGACCGCCGGGCGTGGCCGCCAGGGCCGGACGTGGACGGCACCCCCCGGGCACGCCCTTCTGGTGAGCGTCGTGGTGCGCGGCTCGGGGGACCGCTTCGCGCTCCTGCCGCTCGCCGCCGCGGTCGCCGTCTGCGAGGTGGCCGGGCCGGACGCGCGCATCAAGTGGCCCAACGACGTGCTGCTCCCCGGACCCGACACCGAGGCGGGCCCCGGCCGCAAGGTCGCCGGCGTCCTCTGCGAGGGTCGTCCGCAGGAGGGCTGGGCCGTCATCGGGATCGGGCTGAACGTCGCCGTCCGCCTCGAGGACCTGCCCGGCGAGCTGCACGGCACCGCCGCGACACTCGGCCGTCGGCCGTCGGAGCTGGAGACGACCCTCGTCACGTTGCTGGCCGCGCTGGACGACGCCCTCGGGGCACCCTCGGACGACCTGCTGGACCGCTGGCGCAGGCGGGACGGACTGCGTGGCCGCGAGGTCCGCTGGGCGGGCGGCAGCGGTATCGCCTCGGGCATCGACGGTACCGGCCGGCTCGTCGTCGAACTGCCGGGCGGCGGCCGGACGGCACTGGACGCCGGCGAGGTTCACCTCGAGCGCCCCGCGGCGTGATGGAGGCGTGACGGGCCGACGGGTACCGTCCGCGGGCATGAACTTCAAGAGCATCATCGGCAAGGCCAAGAAGCAGGCCGACGTGGCCATCGAGAAGCGTGGCGGCCAGGACGCGCTGAAGCAGGACCTCAACGAGCTGAAGGACATCGCCAAGGGCAAGGGGACCGCGAAGGACAAGGCCAAGGCGGCGGCGGAGGCCCTCAAGGAGCCCGGCCGCAAGACCCCGCCGACCGGGGTCTGACGCCCTTAGGACTTCGCGGCGGCGGCCGCGTCGGCCGCCTTCTTGGCCGCGTTCGCCTTGCGCGTCGCCGCGGCCTTCTTGGCCGCCTCGGAGCGCTTGAGCCGCAGCGCCTCGGCATCGGCGTCGGTGGGCGCGGCCTTCGCGGTGGCCGCGGGCTTCTTCCGGGCGGCGGCCGGCGTCTTCTTCGGCGCTGCCGCCTCCGCGGCAGGGGCGTCCGGCTGCGCGGTCGGGTCCGATCCCGCCTGGGACGCGACGGACCGGCGTGAGGCCCTGTTGCGCCTCGACCTGCGCGTCGTGGTCTGCTCCGCGCCTTCAGCCTCCGGCGCGGCCCCGGGGTCGGCCTCCCCCTGCGCCGTCCCGGCGACCTGCTCGGCCGCGTTCTTCGCCGCAGCGGCTTTGCGACGCGCCGATGACGAGCGTCGGCGGGGCTTCTTGGCCGCGGCGGGCTTGGCCTCGTCCTCGTCCGGGGTGATCGTGACCTTGCGGAGCGCGACCGGGCGTTGCACGACCGTGCCGTCGGCGACCCGGTCGAGCTGCGGGTCCTCCGCGGCGGGCTGCTCGTTGGTCACCTTGACCGGCCTGCGGGGCGGGCGGGCGCGCAGCGGCAGCCCGGTCTCCTCGTCGACGGTACGGTCCGCCGCGTCCTTGGGCGGCGTCGGCTTGCGGGCATGCTGCAGGACGGCGGCCGCCCCCGCGATCGCGTCGACGACGTCCTTCTCGCCCCGGCTCGCCGGTGCGACGACCTGCGGTGACCGGCCGTTGCCGACGGTGCCCTGCTCGCCTGCTCCCCCGCCCTTCTTCTTGCGCCGCCTCCGGCCGCGCTTGGCCTTGGGGAAGTTGCGCAGCAGCTCGCGGGACAGCGCGCTGGGCTTGCGCGCCAGCCGCGTGCGGGCGTCGCGCAGGACGGTCTCGGCCTCGGGTGTGTGCGCCACCGCCGCCGCCAGGATCGCGGCGCTGAGGCGACGGTCCTTCGTCTTGGCGGCCTGCACCAGCCGGCGGGCGTTGCGCGCGTGCGCGCCCCCGGCGGAGTTCACCAGCAGCCCGAGCAGGCGTTTGGTCTCCGGCCAGCGCTGCACCGCGTACTCCTCGTGAAGCTCACGCGTGTACTCGGCCAACCGCCAGATCCAGGCGTTGTTCTGGTCACGCCGCCCGATGCGCTTCTCGGTGAGCGCCTGCAGCAGGACCTTGCTGCCCTCGCGACGCTCGTCCCGCGGCCAGCCGCCAACGACGTCGTGCGCACGGTCGAAGGCGTCGGCGTCGCGGGCGGCGGCGATCTCCTGCAGCGCACGGATCCGCAGCTGCGAGGTGCGGTTGCGCTCGACCGCGGTGATGAGGAACCGGCTCTTCAGTTCGCCGGTCTTGTCGAAGTGGAGCATCGCGCGGGCCCGGCGCCAGCCGTTGGCCTGCACCCGTGCGCCGGCGAGCGCCGACCACATGTGCTGCTCGCCCCACTCGAGGTGCTCGACCGCGATCCGCCAGAGCTCGCGCTCGAAGACCTCGTGCCGGCGCTCCTCCTCCGCGCACACCGGGATCACCCGCCGCTCGACCCGCACCCGGCGGCCGCGGCCGCGGCGCACGGGTCCCACGACGATCGCGCCGCCGCGGTACACGTCGCGGTCCAGCAGCGAGTGCAGGGTGACGACCGGGTCGTCGTGCCGCGTCGCCGGGTGGACGAAGTCGACGACGACGCCCGCCTCCTTGCCCGGATGCCGGCGCGTGACGCGGCCGACGCGCTGCTGGTAGATCCGCTTGGACGCCGTCGGCGCCAGGTGCATGCAGACGGTCGCCCGCGGGGAGTTCCAACCCTCGGCGAGCAGCTGCGCGTTGACGAGGACGTCGATGTCGCCGCGCTCGTAGCGCGCGAGGATCTCGGCGAGGTCGCGCTTCTTCGTCTCCCCGGAGACGGCCTCCGCCTTGATGCCCTCCTCGCGGAACGCCTCGGCGACGTTGTAGGCGTGCCGCACGCCCGCGGCGTAGACGACGCCGGGAACACCGTTGAAGCGCGTCTTGTAGAGGTTCGCGATCGCGAGGTTGAACGGCAGCTGGTCCAGCAGCTCCGCGAGCAGCTCCTGGTCGAACTCGATGTCGACGTCGCCCTTGCGCAGCGGGACCTTCGCGATCGTCTTGACCCCGGCGCCGGGCGGGATCCGCAGGGAGCGCAGTGGGGCGATGACGCCGCGGCGGGCCGCCTGCGCGAGGTCGAACCGGGAGGTCTGCGTCGGAAAGAGGTCGGTGACGTGCCGGGCGATGAGCGCGCCGGTCGCGGTCATGCCGACGAACACCGGACCGGTCCACTCGCGGATGGCCTGCGAGGTCTTCTCGCCCAGCGCGGTGTGGGCCTCGTCGCAGATGACGATCGTGTACGCCGGCGAGATCCGGCCGGCGTTGCGCACGAACCACTGGTAGGTCTCGACCGTGACCGGACCGCCGGCCTTGTCGATCTTGTCCATGCCCTCGCCGCCGAGGAGCGGTGGGCTCTCGCGGGCGCCGTAGCCCCGGGTCTTCAGCTCGCCGAGGAACTGGTCGACGAGGTTGCGCCGGTGGGTGAGGATGAGGACACCGCCGGTGCGCGACGCGTCCACGAAGCCCATCGCGGCGACCGTCTTCCCGGCACCGGTCGCGTGTTCGAACCAGAAGCGCTTGTGGGCGTTGGGGTCGTCCAGCGCCGCACGGTCGATGTCCTCGTCGACGTCCTCGTCGGCGGCGTCGTCCTCGTCCTCGGTCTTGGAGGCGTCGTCCTCCTCCTCGTCGTCGTCGAGCGCGAAGTCGTCGTCGATGTCGAAGCCCTCGAGCTCCTCCTCGAGCGCGGCGGCCTCGGCGTCGGCCTCCGCGTCGCGCTGGTCGTCGACCGCGAAGACGGGAGCGGCCGCCTCGTGGTCGTCGTCGTCAGCCGCGAGGTCCGCGCTCTGCGCGGTCGCCAGCAGGGCGGTCAGCGTGCCCGCCAGCGCGTCGACCTGGTGCGGATTCAGGGAGGTGCCGTCGGCGAGCTTCGGCTCGTCGTCGGACAGCACCCGCTCGAGCCCGAGCAGCAGCGCGTAGCGGCGGCGCCACTTGGTCGACGGGATCTTGAGCCCGGCGTCGACCTCGATCAGCGCGGCGTCGAGCGCGCGGCGTCGGGCGGTCCCGGGTGCGAGCGCGACGTCGGGCGACTCCCCCTCGTGCACGAAGCGCTCGCGGGTGAGCTTCTCCGCCTGCGCGATGCGGCGGGAATCGGGAAGGGCAGCGGCCTCGGCGGCCACGATCGTGGAGTCGGCCATGGGTGGCTCGTGGAACGGAAGAGGGACCGTTTCGGGCGAGGACTCGCCGTGACGGCCGGACGGACCCGGGACGAATCCCGGTTGGACGGGCGAGGGACGATGCTGTCCGTGACCCTCGCGCCGCGGTGCCAGGAGCATACCTGACGGCGACCGGGTGCTCGCCCTCTGCCATCCTGGCTGCATGCGCAAGCTCCTGATCGCCGGAGGCCTCGTCGCTCTGGTCGCCCTCCTCGTCGTCGGGCTGTCGCAGACCTCGACGGAGAACAAGGCCCCCTCGAAGGACGAGCTGCGCTTCACGCCGGCGCAGATCGGGGAGGAGCTCGCGGGCGCCCCCGCGCCGCTCGCGCAGCTGCACGCGCAGTCCAGCGAACTGCTGGGCGGTGGGCGCGACGCCGTCAACGAGCGGCTGGAGCAGCTCGAGGGCACGCCCGTCGTCGTGAACAAGTGGGCGTCCTGGTGCGGGCCGTGCCGCGCCGAGTTCCCGCACTTCCAGAACCTGTCGGTGCAGTTCGGCAAGCGCGTCGCGTTCCTGGGGCTGAACTCCGGCGACAACGAAGGTGACGCGGCCGAGTTCCTCGCGGACTTCCCGGTCAGCTACCCGAGCTACCAGGACCCGAACGAGCGCGCAGCGCTCGATCTCGGCGTCTCGGCCGCCTACCCGGCGACGATCTTCTACGACGCTTCGGGCGAGAAGGTCTACACGAAGCAGGGCCTCTACGCCGACGAGGCGGACCTCGCGGCGGACATCGAGAAATACGCGCTCGGCGCGGGGTGACCCGCGTCCGGCGCGTCGCTGCCGGGGTCGCTAGACGCGACGCCGACCGGTGATGAACATGACGAGCGCGATGATGACGAGAATGGCGATGATGGTGTAGAGCACGGGGGGTCCCTTCGGATGGTTGACTCACGGGTTGCCCGGCCCAGGGCGTCCGCAAACGCCTGCGGACGAATGGTCGACCGCTGAACCGGGCGCCCACGCGCTCCGTAGACCACCATCGATGCCCGATCGCTACCAGCTCCTCGACGTCGCACTGCGGCGCGACCTGATCCCCGACCCCGTCCTGCGGGCCGGCTCCCGGTACGGGGCGTGGGACCGCGTGCGCAAGGAGCGCCGGGGTGGCATCGAGGCGCAGGACCGGCGTCTGCGCGACCTCGTCGCGCACAAGTCGACCGGCCCGATCGCCGAGGCGACCGACGAGGCCAACGAGCAGCACTACGAGCTGCCCGCCGACTTCATCGGCCTGATCCTCGGCGAGCGGCGCAAGTACAGCGGCTGCCTGTGGAGCGATGGGGTGCAGACCCTGGAGCAGGCCGAGGAGGCGATGCTGGCGCTGACGTGCGAGCGCGCGCAGGTGCGGGACGGCATGGAGATCCTGGACCTCGGCTGCGGCTGGGGCTCGCTCTCCCTGTGGCTCGCGGAGCAGTACCCGCAGGCGAAGATCCTCGGGGTCTCGAACTCCAACGGCCAGCGCGAGTACATCGAGTCCGTGGCGAAGGAGAAGGGGTTCACGAACCTCGAGATCCTCACGTGCGACGTCAACGTCTTCGAGACCGACCGGCGCTTCGACCGCGTGATGTCGATCGAGATGTTCGAGCACATGCGCAACTGGAAGGAGCTCCTGCGCCGGGTGAGCACGTGGCTGCGCCCCGAGGGCAAGCTGTTCGTCCACGTCTTCAGTCAGCGCCAGGTCCCGTACCTCTTCGAAGGCACGTGGGCCGCCGAGCGGTTCTTCACCGCCGGCCTGATGCCGTCGCACGAGCTGCTGCTGCACTTCCAGGACGACCTCGTGCTGCGGGACCGCTGGGTGGTCGACGGCACCCACTACGCGAAGACCCTCGTCGCCTGGCTGGCGAACCTGGACGGGCGCCGCGCAGAGGCGCTCGCGATCCTCGAGCGCGTCTACCCGCCGAAGGAGGCCAGGACGATCCTCGGCGGCTGGCGGCTGTTCCTCATCTCGACGGACGAGATCTGGAAGTGGCGGAAGGGCGACGAGTGGCTCGTGAGCCACTACCTGCTCGAGCCCCGTACACCGCAGACGTGATGTTGACCGTCCTCGCCGCGGCCGCCGGAGCCGTCACCGTCCTGATGCTCCTCGTGTGGCTGCTGTCGCTGCGGCTGAAGGACGTCTCGATCGTCGATCCCGTGTGGGGTTTCGCCTACGTCCTGGTCGCGGTGGTCGCGCTCCTCGTCGGCGACGGGGACGAGGGCCGGCGGATCCTGCTCGCGGTGATCGTCGGGCTCTGGGGTCTGCGCCTGGGCGGCTACCTGACGTTCCGCAAGCTGCAGGAGTCCGGCGAGGACTACCGCTACGTCGAGATGCGCAAGAAGCACGGCGACCGCTTCCCGCTCGTCAGCCTCGGCATGGTCTTCGGCCTCCAGGGGGTGCTCGTCCTGCTCGTCTCCCTCCCGGTCACGGCGTCCGCGACCGAGGGGGACGGTCTGGGGCTCCTCGCCTGGATCGGCGTCGGGCTGTGGGCGGTCGGGCTCTTCTTCGAGACCGTGGGCGACGCGCAGCTCGCCGCGTTCAAGAAGGACCCGTCGAGCAAGGGCAAGGTCATGGACCGCGGCCTCTGGCGCTACACGCGCCACCCGAACTACTTCGGTGACTTCTGCGTGTGGTGGGGCATCTACCTCGTGGCGCTGGAGTCCGGCGCCTGGTGGACCGTCGTGGGCCCGCTGGTCATGACGCAGCTCCTGACGAAGACCTCGGGCAAGGGCCACCTGGAGAAGACGATCGGCACGCGCCGCGAGGGGTACGCCGAGTACGTCGAGCGGACCAGCGGATTCTTCCCGCTGCCGCCCCGGTCGAAGGTCGCGAAGAAGACCTGAGCGCGGTGGGGCTCAGGGCGCGGGCCGCACCTGCGGGTACTGGCTCAACGTCCCACCGAAGTCCACCTTGTCCTGCTCGACGCACGGTCCGAAGCCGCCGAACGGGGCGACCTCCTGCGGGTTGGACGTGTGCGAGCAGTCGAACGACTTGAACGTCCCGTTCTCCAGCTCGCGCACCCCGCCGGGCGCCAGGTACGCGTTCGGACGGCTGTAGGGCTGCCGCAGGCGGCTGCCGACGACGGTCTCGTTCTGGACGACCGCGATCGCGCGGAGGTAGTGGATCTTCTCGCCGGTCGACGGGTCGACGCTCTTGGCCTGGACGGCGGCCCCGACCTTGCCCCAGGAGTTCGACAGCTCGCGGCGGTAGAGGTTCACCAGCGCGGCGAGCGGCGCGGCCTCGCGACCGAAGGGATGGGTGCGGTCCAGGAGCGGACCCAGCGCCCGGACGACCTGACGGACGGCGGGCAGCCCGCTCCGTGACGCGGTCGTGAGCGCGTCCAGCGCCGGCGCGAGGCGCTCCAGCTCGGGGCCGACGATCGCGGCCCGCTCGAGCGTCGGACCGAGGCGACGGATCGCGGGACGCAGTTCCTGCAGGACCGGCCGCAGCGGGCGCGACAGGCGCTGCGCGCTGCCCAGGGTGCCGCGGAGCTCGGCCAGCGCCGGCGGCAACGCCCGGATCGTCGCGCGGAGGTCGGCCTCGCGGGTCGCGCTCGTGGCGAGCGCGTCGCGGGAGGCGCGGACGAGCTCCTGGGTGCGGGCGCCCCGCCGGCCGACGACGGCGAAGGTCCGGCCGGTGTCGCGCAGGAGCGTGCTCGTCGCGCGCTCCTGCGCCCGCAGCACGCCGAGGAGGTCGTCGCCCTCCTGCACGAGGCCCGGGAGGTGCGCGAGCGTGCTGGAGATCTCGGGGCCGCGGCCGTCGAGGCTCGCCTGCCAGCGCTTGATCCACGAGCGGATCGCGCCGCGCGTGCGCGGTTCGAAGGCGAGGAACAGCTCGTCGACCTCGACCGACGGCTGCACGCGCGCCATCGGCAGGTCCTCGTCCTCGCGCAGCTTGCGGGCGGCCTTCGTGCCCGGGGTCAGCTCGACGTACGCCTCGCCGAGCAGCGTCTTGCGCCGCAGCGTGGCGCGGGCGTCGACCGGCAGCGGAGCGTAGCGGCGGTCGAGCTCGAGCTCCACCCGGGTACGGTCGCCGTCGCGGCGCAGGTCGGTGACCTTGCCGACCGGCACGCCGCTGATGCGGACGTCGGCCGCCTTGCCGATCCCGATGACCTCCTGCATCGGCACGCCGACCCGGTAGCCCTTCGGCTTCAGCGGCGCCGACCCCCCGAAGCTGATCCACAGGAAGAGGAGCAGGCCGAAGCACGACAGGGCGAACCCCGCCATGACGAGGATCCGGGAGATGCTGGGCGCCTGCTTGTTCACGGCTGGCTCACCGGGGGCGGGGACGGGCAGGCGTCGGTGGCCTCGAGAACCGGCTTCAGGATCCCGCCGGTGAGCGCCTCGTTGAAGGCGGTGGAGCAGGAGAACTGCACGATCCCCCGCCAGAACGGACCGTTGCCGTCCTGACCGGAGATGTAGTTGTGGCCGTTGTGGAAGAACCAGGCGAGCCAGAACAGGTAGCCCTCCTCGGTCCCGTCCGGGTTGTAGGCCAGGAGGTCGCCGAACCGCTCGAGCGTGCCGAGCGACTTCTCGAGGTCGCCGGTGGCCGTCGTGAGCGAGGTCGCGGCGGGTGCGAGCTGACGGGCGACCCGGCGGGTGCCCGGCGCGACCGCGGTGAGACGACGCAGCGCCGGCAGCGCGTCACGCTGCAGCGGATCGAGCGCGCGCAGCGTGCCGGGGAGCTCCCGGGCGACCGGCACGAGCCGACGGAACGCCGGCGCTGCCGCGGCCGAGAACGGCTGCGCGGCGTCCAGCGCGCGCCGGGCGGAGCGCAGCGTCCCGGGCAGCTCCTGCAGACCGTCGCGTAGGGCGTCGTCCTCGCGGGCCAGGGCGGTGAACGTCGCGTCGCCCGCCGTGATGAGCGTCCCGAGGCTCTGCTCCTCGTCGGCGACGGCCTTCGTGAGGGAGCGCAGCGAGTGGATCGCACGGGCCAGCTAGCGGCGGCGGTCGCTGGTGGCCGCGGTCACCCGCTTCGTCAGCGCGAGCCCGGGGGCGGAGGCCTTCAGTGCGGCCCGCAGCGCGCCGCCCTGGTCGCGGATGCCGTCGGCGAACCCGCCGACCAGCGTGATCGCCCAGGCACGGGTGTCCGTGTCCAGCGCGGCGAGGATCTCGTCGAGGTTCACCTGCGGTGGTGGACACCACCGCGCGCCGCCGCGAGCGTCTGCGCGCGGCGGTCCGGGGGGTCGCGGCGCCTCTCATCCCGGCGCGGAACGTACGCCCTTTCCGGGAACCACGCAACCGGGAACCGGTGCGCTTGTGGACGTAGGTCATGAGCCGCGCAGAACGGGTGCTCGGTATGTTGGCGCGATGGCCGTGACCGATCTCCTGTCCGCCGTCCCCGCGCGCGCGACCAAGCTGGCCACCCGCGTGGGGCACGAGCTGTACTACGCGAACATCTGCCGCGAGGCGGGGATCATCCACGTCGAGGCGCCCCACAAGACGCTGCGGACGCTCAAGGCACTCGCCGCCTACGGGCCGGTCGGCGGCGCGCTCGCGTCCGCCGCCGCGCGCTCACCCCAGCGCGTCGCGATCGTCGACGAGCTCGGCGCCATGACCTACGGCGAGCTCGACCGGGCCGTGAACGGGGTCGCCAACAGCTGGCTGGCGCAGGGCCTGCGCGGTGGGGACGGCGTCTCGCTGCTCGCGCGCAACCACCGCTGGTTCATGGTCGCGATGCTCGCCGCGTCCAAGATCGGCGCGAAGATCGTCCTGCTGAACACCGACTTCGCCGGCCCGCAGATCCGCGAGGTCGCCAACCGCGAGGGCACCGATCTGCTCGTCCACGACGACGAGTACAGCGCGTTCCTGGACGGCGTCGAGCCGCGCCTGGGCCGCGTCCGCGCCTGGACCGACGAGCCCGCCCCCGACACCATCGCCGCGCTCGCGACGGCCGGCTCCCCGGCCCCGCCGCCGAAGGCGACCGAGGCGGCGAAGCTCATCGTCCTCACCAGCGGCACGACGGGCACCCCGAAGGGCGCACCGCGCACGACGCCGAAGTCGCTGATGGCTCCCGGGTCGCTCTTCGACAAGGTGCCCTTCCGCGGCCACGAGACCACGGTGGTCGGGCCGCCGCTCTTCCACGCGCTCGGACTCGCGCACGCGATGGCCGCGCTCGGGCTCGACTCGACCATCGTCCTGCGCCGGAAGTTCGACCCGGTCGCGTTCCTGGACGACATCGCGACGCACCGCGCGAGCGCGGCGATCGTGGTCCCCGTCATGCTCACGCGCCTGATCGAGATCCCCGAGGAGGAGCGTGCCACGCGCGACCTCGGGAAGCTGCGCATCATCTTCGTCGCGGGCTCGCAGCTCGGCGGCGAGCTGTGCCGGCGCACGATGGCCGCCTTCGGGCCCGTCGTCTACAACCTCTACGGCTCGACCGAGGTCGCCTACGCGACGATCGCCACGCCGGAGGACCTGCAGGTGGCCCCGGAGTGCGTCGGCCGGTCGCCCCGCGGGACGACCGTGATGCTCTTCGACGACGAGGGACGCGAGATCACCGAGGTCGGGAGGACCGGGCGCATCTTCGTCTGCAACGGCTTCGAGTTCGAGGGCTACACCGGCGGGGGCAAGAAGGAGGTCATCGCCGGGCACATGTCGACCGGCGACGTCGGCCACTTCGACGAGGGCAAGCGGCTCTTCATCGACGGCCGCGACGACGACATGATCGTCTCGGGCGGCGAGAACGTGTTCCCGAACGAAGTCGAGGAGCTGCTGCACTCGCACCCGAAGGTCGCCGAGGCGTCGGTGATCGGCGTCGACGACGAGAAGTTCGGCAAGCGCCTGCGCGCGTTCGTCGCGCTCATGCCCGGCGAGGAGGCGACGCAGGACGAGTTCAAGACGCTCGTCAAGGAGAACCTCGCCCGCTACAAGGTGCCGCGCGACGTCGTGTTCCTGGACACCCTGCCGCGCAACCCGACCGGCAAGGTCCTCAAGCGCAAGCTGGCCGAGCACCCCTAGCGCGGCGGCGACGGGGCCTCAGATCCAGCTGGAGCGCCAGACCTTCTTCAGCAGGCCGGGCTCCACCGCCATCTCGGCGCGGAGCTCGGCCCCGCCCTCCCCGTGCGGTTCCGGCGCCCGCAGCACGCTGCCGTCGGGGGCGAGCCCCAGGTCGACCGGATCCCCGACGCGACGGGGATCGGGCGCCGTCACCGTCGGCCCGACCAGCTCCGCACGATCCTCGAACCGCACCAGCGTCCTCGTGCCGCCGCCCGGCTGCTCGACGAGCTCGACCACGGCGCCCGGCACCCGACGACCCCAGTCGACCTGCGGCCCGCGCACCGACTTCGCGAGCTTGAGCGGGTTCAGGCTGCCGTCGCGCACCAGCCGGGCGTTCTCGACGAACGAGACCGGTTCGGCGAGGACCACCGCGCGGTCCCGGCCGGGATCCACGAGGAGGTGCAGCAGGTCTCCGCGGCCCCGGAGGTCGTTCGTCGACGCGCTGAGCCCGTTCTGCACGATGCGCTCGGCGCCGTCGGGCGCGATGACACGCACCACCGGCTGCATGACCTGGTTGCCGTCGCTGTCGACGAAGCGGAAGTTCAGGATCACGCCGACGCCCTCCCAGCCCTCCCGGGCCAGTCGGCGCTGCTCCTTCGGCCATTGGACCGCCATGGCGCGAAGGGTACCCCGCCCGTCTTGTCTCGGTTACATAGCAGGCGTTCGGTATCTGCTAGCTTCCGCCGCCATGAGCAACCGCACCTACGTCATCGGGGTCGGGATGACCCCGTTCTCCAAGCCGGGCACCAAGGAGGGGGACTACCCCGACTGGGCCAAGGAGGCCGGCACCGCCGCCCTGCAGGACGCGGGGATCGACTACGGCCTCGTCGAGGAGGCGTACGCGGGCTACTGCTACGGCGACTCCACCGCCGGCCAGCGCGCGGTCTACGGCCTGGGCCTCACCGGCATTCCCGTCGTCAACGTCAACAACAACTGCTCGACGGGTTCCAGCGCGCTGTACCTCGCGCGCCGCGCGGTCCGCGGCGGGCTCGCCGAGTGCGCCCTCGCGATCGGCTTCGAGAAGATGGAGCGCGGCTCCCTCGGGATGAAGTACACCGACCGCACGAACCCGATGGACCAGCACTTCATGGCCCTCGGCGAGCTGCGCGAGTGGGAGCAGGCGCCGCCCGCCCCGCAGATGTTCGGCATGGCCGGCCGCGAGCACATGGAGAAGTACGGCTCGACGCCCGAGCACTACGCGTGGATCGGCTGGAAGAACCACAAGCACTCGGTGAACAACCCGTACGCGCAGTTCCAGACCGAGTACTCGCTGCAGCAGATCAAGGACGCGCAGGAGATCTACGCGCCGCTCACCAAGCTGCAGTGCTCCCCGACCTCCGACGGTGCGGGCGCCGCGATCATCGCGAGCGAGCGCTTCGTCGAGGAGCACGACCTCTGGGACCGTGCCGTCGAGCTCGCCGGCCAGGCGATGGTCACGGACGTACCCGACACCTTCACGTCGAAGTCGGCGATCACGCTCGTCGGCGCGGACATGAGCGCCAAGGCCGCGAAGCTCGCGCTCGAGGAGGCCGGCACGTCGATCGACGAGGTCGACGTCGTCGAGCTCCACGACTGCTTCAGCGCCAACGAGCTCCTCACCTACGAGGCCCTGGGCCTCGCCGCCGAGGGCGAGGGGCACAAGCTCGTCGAGTCCGAGGCGACCACATACGGCGGCGACGGTCCCGTCGTCAACCCCTCCGGCGGCCTGATCTCCAAGGGCCACCCGCTCGGCGCGACGGGCCTCGCCCAGTGCGCCGAGCTCACCTGGCAGCTGCGCGGTCAGGCGGACAAGCGGCAGGTCGACGGTGCGTCCGTCGCGCTCCAGCACAACATCGGCCTCGGCGGCGCCGCCGTGGTCTCCCTCTACAAGAAGGCAGCCTGAACAGCATGGCCACCACTGCAGTCAGCCCCTCGAAGCGCGAGATCTTCGAGGACGAGCACAACGACTACCGCGAGAGCTACGCGACGTTCCTGCAGCGCGAGGTCGTCCCGCACTACCCCGAGTGGGAGAAGGCGCAGATCGTCCCGCGCGACCTCTTCACCAGGTGCGCCGAGCACGGCTTCCTCGCGATGGAGGTCCCGGAGGAGTACGGAGGCAACGGCATCGACGACTGGCGCTTCAACGTGGTCCTCGGGGAGGAGGGCGTGAAGGCCGGCGTCGGCGACGCGATCGGCGGCCCGCTGCTGCACACCGACGTCGTGCTGCCGTACCTCATCACGTCGGCCGACGACGAGCAGAAGGCCCGCTGGTTCCCCGGGATCGCCTCGGGCGAGCAGATCCTCGCCATCGCGATGACCGAGCCGGGCACCGGCTCCGACCTCGCCGGCATCAAGGCGAGCGCGAAGCGCGACGGCACCGACTACGTGCTCAACGGCGCCAAGACGTTCATCACCAACGGCATCAACGCCGACCTCGTGGTCGTCGCTGCGCGCACGAGCGACGACAAGCACGGCGGCCTCTCCATGTTCGTCGTCGAGCGCGGCATGCCGGGCTTCGAGCGCGGCAAGCAGATCGAGAAGATCGGGCAGCACGCCTCCGACACGGCCGAGCTGTTCTTCGAGGACCTCCGCCTGCCGCAGGAGAACCTCCTGGGCGCCGAGGGCACCGGCTTCCTGCAGCTCGTCTCGCGGCTCGTCCCCGAGCGCCTGACCCTCGCGGTCACCTCGATCGCCGGCGCCGAGAAGGCCTTCGACATGACGCTGGACTACGTCAAGGAGCGCAAGGCGTTCGGCAAGCCGATCGGCTCGTTCCAGAACACGCGCTTCACGATGGCGGAGCTGCACACCGAGATCACGATGGCCCGCTGCTTCGTCGATCGCTGCATCCAGCGCTACGTCGACGGCACCTGCACCGTGCAGGAGGCGGCGATGGCGAAGTACACGACCACCGACCTGCTCTGCAAGACGGCCGACATCGGCGTCCAGTTCCACGGCGGGTACGGCTACACGACCGAGTACCCGATCTCCAAGGCGTGGGTCGACTCGCGCATCACGAAGATCTACGCGGGCACCAACGAGATCATGAAGGAGCTCATCGGCAAGACGATGGGCCTCTAGGTCCCGGCGTCCGGGCGGGTGCCAGACTCATGGCGATGACGAGGCCCCGCCGGACGCAGGAGCAGCGCACCGCGGAGACCCGCGCGAAGCTGCTCGACGCGACGATCGTGTCACTGCTGGACGCCGGCTATGCAGCGACGACGACCCGTCGCGTCGCCGAGCTGGCCGGGGTCTCGCAGGGTGCGCAGACCCACCACTTCCCGTACCGGGTGGACCTCGTCTCCGCTGCCGTCGAGCGGCTGACCGAGCAGCGGATCACCGACCTCGGCAAGCGGCTGCAGGCGCTGCCGGACGACCTCGGCGACCAGGCCGGCGCGCTGCTGGACCTCCTCTGGGGCGACTTCTCCAGCGACATCTTCACGGTGTTCGTGAAGGTCTGGGTGGCGGCGGCCGACGACCCGGAGCTGCACGAGCGGCTCGTCCCGCTCGAGCGGATGATGGCCCGCAGCATCGCGTCGCTCTCGTCCAACCTGCTGACCGACGGGCTGCGCGACGCGGACACCGAGGGTCGGCTCCTGACCGTGCTCGCCGCGATGCGCGGGCTCGCGCTCACCGAGCGGTTCGAGCCGCGCGGTCGCAAGACGCGCGACCCCTGGCCATCGATCCGCCCGGTGCTGATCGACGTCATCCGCGGCGCCACCTGAAGCAGCCTCGCGCGGTCCGGGTCAGGGCGTCGGCGCCCGCGCGACGAGCAGGAAGTGCGCTGCGTGGTTTTGAAGTCAAGGGTCCGTACCCTTGATCCGTGCCCGAGATCCGCGTCGACGCGCTCACCGGCCTGCGCACCGTCATCGCGCCCGACCGCGCCGCCCGCGGGGGCGCCGGGACGTCGCTGACGGTCTCGCCTGTCCCCGAGCTCGACGTCGCGGACGACCCGTTCGCCGAGGGGCACGAGGACCGCACGCCCCCCGAGCTGTACGCCACCGGTCCGGCCGACCGCGCGCCGGACACCCCGGGCTGGGGGGTCCGCGTGATCCCGAACCTCCATCCAGCGCTCACCGCCGACGCCGCGGACACGCCACCCGAGCCGTCGGCCAGACCGGACCTCTTCACGACGCTGCCGGCGACCGGTGCGCACGAGGTCATCGTCAACGCCCCCGAGCCGGTCATGACGCTCGCGCAGCTGCCGGTCGAGCGCGTGGTCGCGGCGGTCGCGGTCTGGCGCGAGCGGCTGCGCGCGCACGCCGCCGCGTCGTACGTGCACCTGCACGTCAACGAGCGTCCCGAGGGCGGGGCCTCGCGGGAGCACACGCACGCCCAGGTCTACGCGATGGACTTCGTGCCCGCGCTCGTCGCCCGCGAGCGAGAGCGCTTCGGCGCGTACGCCACCCGCACGATGGGCGGCAACCTGCTCGGCGATCTCCTGCAGGAGGAGGTCCGCCGGCGCGAGCGGCTCGTCGCCATCGGGGACGAGGCGGTCGCCTTCGCGCCGTTCGCGTCCCGGTCGCCGTACGCGCTGACGCTCGTCCCGCGCACCCCGCAGCGCTCGTTCGCCGACAGCGGCGACGGCGTCGCCACCCTGCTGCACGACGTGCTCGGGCGACTGGCCCGCCGCTTCGGCGCGCCGCCCCCGCTGACCCTGTGGGTCCGGACCGCACCCGCGGGCGCGGAGCACTTCTGCTGGCACCTCGACCTCGTGCCGCGCCTGACCCCGCTCGCCGGGCTCGAGCTGGGCACCGGCGTGCACCTGAACCCCGTGACGCCGGAGACGGCCGCCGCGGAGCTCCGCGACGCCTCGTGATCTTCGTCCTCATCGGGATCATCACCTCCGCCGCCGCCGGCATGGCGTCCGAGCGGCGCTGGGGCGAACGGGCGGTCGACGGGACGGGCAGAGCGTTCGACGTCCTGCTCTACGGGCTGCTGCCGCTGATCACGTTCTTCGCGGTCACCCGGCTGGAGCTGACGACGGGGCTCGGCGTCGGCCTGCTCATCGCGTACACGGAGCTCGCGATCGTCGGGGCCACCGCCTACGTCCTCGCGCGGCGCGTGCTGCACCTCGGCGACGCCGCCACCGGATCGGTCGTCGTCGGCAGCATCCTCGCCAACACCGGCTATCTCGGGCTCCCGCTCAGCGCCGCGGTGCTGGGCACCGACGTCATCCCCGAGGCGATCACCTGGGACCTCGCGGTGAGCGTCCCCATGCTCTTCGTCCCGGCGTTCGCGATCGGTGCCGCGCTCGGCGACAAGGCCGGCGACACCTCGAGGGAGCGCGTCCGCTCGTTCCTCGTGCGCAACCCGCCGCTGCTCGCGCTCCTGCTCGCCCTCGTCGCCCCGGACGCCTGGGCGCCAGAGGCGCTGTCGGACATCGCGCGGTACGGGGCGCTCGCACTGCTGCCGGTCGGCTTCTTCGCCCTGGGCGTGCACCTGCGCCAGGAGGCGCAGGACGGCAACGTGCGCTTCCCGCCCCCGCTGACGAAGCCGGTCGTCGTCATCCTCGGCTGCCGTGTTCTGCTGGCGCCCGCGCTCTTCGCAGCGGGCGCGCTCACGGTCGGCGCCGCGACCACGGTCGACATCCCCGATGCGTACTTCGCCCAGGCCGCGATGCCCTGCGGGATCAATGCGCTGATCGTCGCGCACGTCTACGGCCTGGACCTGCGGATCGCGGCGAGCGCCGTCGCCTGGTCCACGACCGCGGTCGTCACGGCGGCCCTCGTCGCGGCGGCGGTGACCTGACGTGCGGGCGCTGGTCCAGCGGGTCGCCCGCGCAAGCGTGAAGGTCGACGGCGAGGTCGTCGGGGAGATCGGCCCGGGCCTGCTCGTCCTCCTGGGTGTCACGCACGACGACACCGAGGTGATCTGCGACAGGCTCGCCGGGAAGGTCCGCGCACTGCGCGTCTTCCCGGACGCAGACGGGCGGATGAACGAGCCCTTGGGTGACCGGCAGGTGCTGTGCGTCAGCCAGTTCACCCTCTACGGTGATGCGCGCAAGGGCACCCGCCCCAGCTACGTCGCCGCGGCGCGCCCCGAGATCGCCGAGCCGCTGTACGACCGGTTCTGCGCGGCGCTCGACGCGCGGTGCGGTGTGTTCGGCGCGCACATGGAGGTCGAGCTGGTGAACGACGGACCCGTCACCCTGCAACTCGAAGTGGCCTCATAGACTGCGGGTCCTATGCCGCCCGCAGACCGCTTCGTCCCCCGCTTCGCCGCCGAGCCGCCGCAGGAGCTCCTGCCCTACGGCCGCTGGGCCGACCGCCTCAAGGCGGAGTTCCTCGCCGCGTGCTCCCGCATCGACGATGGCGACGAGGACGAGGACCTCGGCGAGACCACCGGCGAGATCTCCTGGTTCCCGGACCGCACCTGGAACGGGCGGACCTACGTGCCCGCCACGATCCGCACGAGCGAGAACTACGAGCTGTACGGATACGTCAGCTACCTCCCGGCGACCGAGAAGGGCGAGGAGCCCTCGGGCTTCTTCTCCACCGCCGACTACACGGCCGAGATCGCCGAGTCCAACCCGGAGTGGCAGCTGGACCTCTGCGAGGAGGTCATCGGCGGCTGGCGCGGCGAGGAGAACAACGTCGCGGCGATGACCCTCATCTGGGGCCGCCCGCTCGTCGACAAGGGCGCCGTCGCCACCGCCGAGCTCGCCGAGCTCGCGGTGGACCAGTGCCTCGTGCAGGAGGGGCGCTTCACACTGATCGCGCCCGACGCCTACCGCAAGGACTACCTCGACATCAAGCTCTTCGACGAGCGCGGCACAGAGCTCGCGCGCGAGTCCCTGTACGAGGACGACGAGGACGGGACCGAGGAGTAGGACCACGATGGACCTCGAGACCGCGATCCGCACCCGCCGCACCCACAAGGCCTACGGCGACGCGCCGATCGACCCGCAGGTCCTCGCCGAGCTGCTCGAGCTCGCGACCTGGGCCCCCAATCACCACCTCACGAACCCGTGGCGGTTCCACGTTCTCGGCCCGGGGGCGCTCGCCGCGCTGAAGTCGGCCGCCGACGCGCAGATCGAGGGGTCGGGTGCGAAGCTCGACCGCGCCCCCACGCTCGTCGCCATCTCGTACGTCACGTCCCCCGACGACCCGGTCGTCGACGAGGAGGACCTGTGCGCGGCCGCGGTCGCCGGCTACCTCGTGCTGCTCGCCGCGCACGGCCGGGGGCTCGCCGGGTACTGGCGCACCCCGGCGGTGCTGCGAACCCCGGAGGGCCGGACGGCGCTGGGCATGGGCGAGGAGGAGCGGGCGATCGGCCTGCTGCACCTCGGCGAGCCGCGACAGGACCAGCGGGTCCCCGAGCGTGCGGGCCTCGACCTCGTCGTCCGCTGGCTGGACTGAAGCGATGGCCCGGGACCGGTCACGCGGCCGCAAGGCCCAGAAGGAGGCGGCCATCGAGGCGCGGGTGCAGGAGCTGCGCAAGCACGCGCGCGCCTGGTACTTCCGTGCGGTCATGGCGATCGTCGTCGCGGTCGCGCTCGGCTTCCTGTCCTTCTTCCTCGCCGCGGTGATGGCCGCCGTCGTCGGGTGGTGCATCGTGGAGGGCACGAAGCTGGCCTTCCGCGCCAACGCGGTCCTCGAGGGCCGCGAGCAGCCCTGAGCCGACAGCTGATAGGTCAGCAGTCCTAGTCGTTGGGAGGCCCTTCTCGGCTTGGTCGGGGAGGGTCTTTCTCTTTGTCCTCTGGGAGGGAGATTGGGATGGACGGGCTGCTTCGCACAGAGGTGCCGGCGTCGTCGTTGGTGGTCGCGATCGATCCGGGCAAGGCGTTTAACCGGGTGTGGTTGACGAGCGGTGAGCGCGGGTTGATCGGCGAGCCGGTGTCGTTGCCGGTGCTTCGTGATGGGGTCGATGAGCTCGAGCGGCTCGTTACCAGCAGCGGTGTTGAGGGGCCGCCGGTGATCGGGCTCGAAGCGACGGGGTCGTTGCACAGGGCGTGGGCGGCGGAGATCGAGCGGCGTTGGCCTGGGTCGTTGCGGTTGTTCGCTCCTTCGGAGACGGCCGCAGCGCGAGGGCAGCTCGGCTCACGGCGGATGAAGACCGACGACCGCGATTGCGCGGCGTTGATCTGGCTGGTTCGCCAAGGCGCCGGGCGCCCGGCAGTTGCAGATCCGGTCGAGGCGCTGCTTGGCACTGTTCGTCACCGGCGCCAGCTCGTCGATGCCCGCCGCGTTCTGCAGCAGCGACTGCACGACCAGCTCAACGCGCTTTGCCCGGCGCTTTCGGCGCCGGCGGGCCATGGCCGCCAGCTTGCGCTGGACTCGCCGACAGGTCAGGCGGTGCTGGCTTGCGCGGTCGCGTTCAACGGTCGGCCGGCGACGGCTCGGTCGTTGCTGGCTCGGTCGCCGGGCCGCATGAGCGCTGCCCATGCTGAGTTCTGGGCGGCGCGTTGGAAGCGGCTGCTCGCACCGCCGCCCGATGCTGAGCTGCGCGCCGCCCGGCTTGGCCGCGACGTCGCACGCTGGCAGGGCCTCCAGCGCGACATCGCCGAAGACGAACGCCAGCTCGCCGAGCTGCTGGCCGACACGCCTGGCCAGGTCCTGACAAGCCTGCCCGGGGTCGCTGCGGTTCGCGCCGCGGCGTTCGCCGCGCACACGTTGCCGATCGAGCGCTGGGCAACGCCCGAGCGGCTCTACTCAGCGACCGGGCTGGCGCCGGCCGCCTACCAGTCCTCGACGATCAACCGCCGCGGCCGGATCAGCCGCCAGGGCCTGCCCGAGCACCGCGACGCGTTGATGGGCATCGCCTGGGGCCTGAGCCAGAACAGCAGCTCGTTCAAGGCCCGCGACACCGAACTCCGCACTCGCGGGATGCGACCGATCCAAGCCCGCGTCGCTCTCGCGCGACACGCCTGCCGGCTCTGCTGGCGCCTGCTTCAGACCCAAGAACCGTTCGATGAACGGCGTTACGCTCAGGCCAGGCAGCGCGGGCGGTGACGGCTTTCTTAGCTATGCCGCTCGACGGCGCAACCTAGCTTGCCGCCCGCCCGCGCGGCCGCCTCTGACGGCGCACACGAAAGCCTGCCGCACGACGGCGCCTGATCAGCCCGCCGCACCCCGGCGGCCCGCCGCGGACCGACGCACACCGTTCCTCGCAAACTCCGCGACCTTCGGTCGCGGCGATGAGTTACGGCCGCCGCCGCCCTTGACCGAGCGCGCGAAAGCTAGTGCGTGCTCTGCCCGGGCACGGCCGCGAGCAGCTGCTTCGTGTACTCGTGGGTCGGGGCCGTGTACAGCTGGTCGCTCTCGCCGAGCTCGACGATCTCGCCGGCGTACATGACCGCCACGCGGTCGCACATGTACCGCACGACGCTCAGGTCGTGCGCGATGAACACGAGGGTCAGGCCCATGTCCCGCTGCAGGTCGCGCAGGAGGTTCAGGACCTGCGCCTGGATCGAGACGTCCAGTGCGGACACCGGCTCGTCGGCGACGATGAGCTTCGGCTCGAGCGCGATCGCGCGCGCGATGCCGATGCGCTGGCGCTGGCCGCCAGAGAACTCGTGCGGCAGGCGGTTGTAGTGCTCGGGGTTCAGCCCGACGGTCTCCATCAGGCTCTGCACGCGCGTCTTTCGCGCCTTCTCGTCCTTCTCCACCTCGTGGATCAGGAACGGCTCGGCGATGATCGACCCCACCGTCTTGCGCGGGTTCAGCGACGAGTACGGGTCCTGGAAGATCATCTGCATCTCCCGGCGGACCGGCTTGAGCTGCTTGCGGGAGAGCGACGCGATGTCGGTGCCGCGGAAGTTGATGGTCCCGCTGGTCGGGTCCAGCAGCCGGGTCATCAGCCGCGCGGTCGTCGACTTGCCGCACCCGGACTCGCCGACGAGCCCGAAGGTCTCGCCCTCCATCACGTCGAACGACACGCCGCCGACGGCGCGGACGGTGCCCGCCCCACGACGGGTGAACATCTCGCCGCGGATCGGGAACTCCTTCACCAGGTCGCGCACCTCGATCAGCGCGGTCATGCCGGGTCCTCCCCGCCGACGATGCCCTTCCAGGTCGATGCGCGCTGCTCCTCGGAGAGGGTGCATGCCACGAGGTGCCCGGACCCGGGGGCGGTCGGCAGCAGGACGGGGTCGGTCGTCCTGGACTCCGGCGTCGCGTAGACGCACCGCGGGTTGAACGCGCAGCCGGACGGCTTGGTGATGAGCGACGGCGGCCGGCCCGGGATCGGGACGAGGACGTGGTCGCGCGCGGTGTCCAGCCGCGGGATCGATCGCAGGAGCCCCCAGGTGTAGGGGTGGCGCGGCGCGTCGAAGAGCGTCCGCTTATCCGCGTGCTCGACGATCCGCCCGGCGTACATGACGGCGATCTCGTCGGCGACGTCGGCCACGACGCCGAGGTCGTGCGTGATCATCACGACCGCGGTCCCGAGCTCGGTCTGGAGCTTCTTGATGAGCTTCAGGATCTGCGCCTGGACGGTCACGTCGAGCGCGGTGGTCGGCTCGTCGGCGATCAGGAGCTTCGGGTCGTTCATGAGCGCCATCGCGATCATCACGCGCTGGCGCATGCCGCCGGAGAACTCGTGCGGGTAGCTGTCGATCCGCCGGCGGGGCTCGGGGATGCCGACGAGACCGAGCATCTCGACCGCCCGGTCGCGCGCCTGCGCCTTGCTGACGTCCCGGTGGGTGCGGACGGCCTCCATCAGCTGCTTGCCGATCTTGTAGAACGGGTGCAGCGACGACAGCGGGTCCTGGAAGATCATCGCGATGTCGTTGCCGCGGACCTTGCGCAGCTCCTCGTTGGACGCCGACAGCAGGTCGCGGCCGTCGAACGTCACGGTCCCGCTGATGTCGGACTTCGGCGAGCGCGTCAGCCCCATGACGGTCATCGACGAGACGGACTTCCCGGATCCGGACTCGCCGACGATCCCGAGCGTCTGCCCCGGCTGGACCGAGTAGGAGATGCCGTCGACCGCCTGGACGACCCCGTCATCGGTGCGGAAGTGGACCTTGAGGTCGGCGACCTCGAGCAGCGGAGCCATGGTCAGTACCTCACCCGGGGGTCGAGGAAGGCGTAGATGATGTCCACGAGGAGGCTCATGAGCGCGACGCCGAGGGCCAGGAAGACGGTCGTCCCCTGGATCGTGGCGAGGTCGCCGCGTGAGATCGCCTCGAACGCGTACCGGCCGACTCCGGGGATGTTGAAGACCGTCTCCGTGAGGATCGCACCCCCGAACAGGATCCCGATGTCGAGGCCGAGAACGGTGACGATCGGGGTGCCGGCGGACCGCAGGCCATGCTGGAGCACGACGCGCCGCTCGCTCAGGCCTTTGGCCCGTGCCGTGCGGATGTAGTCCTCGCTGAGCGTCTCGAGGAGGTTCGCGCGCAGCAGCCGCGCGTAGACCGCGGCGAACGCGGCGGACAGGACGATCCACGGCATGACCAGCGCGTGCGCCTGCCCGAGCACGCCATCGGCATCCTGGTAGGCCCCGGAGCCCGGGAGGAGCCCGAACTTGCCGATGTCCTCCGAGAAGAGGAACAGACCGATCAGGCCGAGCCAGTAGACGGGCGCGGAGATCGCCAGGAGGGCGCCGCCCATGAGGATCCGGTCCCAGATCGTGCCGCGGAAGACCGCGCTCACGATGCCGATCGTGACGCCGACGACGACCCAGACGATGGCGGCACCGAAGACGAGGAACAGGGTGGCGGGGATGCGGTCCAGCAGGGTGGGCCTGACCGGCTCGTTGTTGACGAACGAGTTGCCCAGGTCGAAGTGGAGGAAGAGGTCGCGCAGGAACGACCAGAACTGCTCGATCAGCGGCCGGTCGAGTCCCAGCTGCTCGCGGATCAGCGCGAGCGTCTCCGGCGACGGTGAGCGTCCGGCGCGCAGGGCGGCCGGATCGGCCGTCGGCAGGACGTAGAACAGCAGGAACGTGATGGCGCTGATGAGCACCATCAGCACGACGGTCCAGAGCAGGCGTTTGACGATGTAGAAGGCCACGGGGCTCGGTGACTTGCCGGTGGCCGTCCCCGCCGCGCTGCGCGACGGGGACGGCCTTGGCGATGGGTCTAGTCGGTCAGGGCTACTTGATCGACGTGAACGTCAGGTCGACGAGCGAGTTGTAGGGATTGCCCACACCCACGACGTCCTTGGACCAGATCAGCGTCGTCTTGTCCCAGATGAACGGGACCACGGGCGCCAGGCCCATGATCTGCTTGTCGATGGCGCCCCAGGCGGCGTTGCGCTCATCGCCCTCGAGCAGCGCCGCCGCGTCCATCGCCTTGTCGACGGCCGGGTCGTTCAGCTGCCCGAGGTTGTTGTTGCCGCCGTCCTTGCGGATCTCGGCGCCCTTGAACGTCGGGACCAGCATCGACTCCGCGTCCGCGAAGTCCTTGAACCAGCCGGCGGAGCCGCACATGTTGACCTTCTTGGACGGGACCTGGCACCACTCGGTGTAGACCGCGTCCTGCGGGACGGTCCGCAGGCGGACCTTGAAGCCGAGCTTCTCGAGCTGGGCCTTGGCGACCTCGGCCTGGGCCTTGCCCGGGTCGACGTTCGCGGTGACGATGAAGACCTCCTCGTCACCCTCGTACTTGCCCGAGTCGAAGCCGGCGGCCTTCATGTACTTCGCGGCGACGGCCGCGTCACCGCGCGGGTTCTTCATGTAGTCCAGGTCGGTCTCCAGGCCGCCCGCCTCCTCGAAGCCCGGGAAGTCCGGAGGGAGGATATGGGTGGCGATGTCGCCGACGAACGCGCCGCCACGCGCCTTGACCGCGGCCTCACGGTCGAAGATCGCCAGGACGGCCTTGCGGACGTTGACGTCGTCGAACGGCGGGAGCGTCGTGTTCATGGGGAAGTAGCGGTAGCCACCCGACGCGACCTGCGTGAACTGGTCCTTGAACTGCCGTTCCAGGCGGGGCAGGATCTGCGCCGGCGGGTTCGTGTCGAGGATCATCTTCGAGCCGCTGAGCACCTGACGGGCGGCCACGTTGGCGTCCGACGCGTTCGTGCGGATCTCGATCTCGTCGAGGTACGCCGGCTTGTAGTCGAGCTTCGGGTCCCAGTTCGGGTTGCGGATGAGCTTGATGCTCTTGCCCGCGACATAGCCCGTGAGCTTGCCCTCGGCGTTGTTCTCGATCATGTACGGGCCCGATGCGACGACGTTCGTGTTGTACGTCGACGGGTTCTTCTCGTCGAACTTCTTGGCGTACTCCTCGGGGACCGGGGAGGTGACCGGCATGACGAGTGCTGCGGCGAACGACACGCCGACCGGCTTGGTCAGCTTGAAGACGAGCGTGTAGTCGTCGGGCGTCTCGATGCCCGGGAACGTCTTGAACTCCTTGGAGTTCTCCTTCGGCGCGCCGTCGATCCCGTTGAAGTACGCGGTGTACTGACCGCCGACGTTGATCGTGAAGAAGCGCTCGATCGCGTACTTGACGTCCTTCGCGACGACCTCGCGGCCGACCGGAGGCGCGTACTTGACGCCCTTCTTCAGCTTGACCGTGACCGTCTTCTTGTCGGGGGAGATCACCGGGTCGCCGTCGGCGAGGTCCGGCTGCGCCTTCTGCGCATCCGTCGGGGAGAACGAGTAGAGCGGCTTGTGCATCGCGTAGATGGTCTGGAAGCCGAACTGGTAGTAGCTGTGACCCGGGTCGAGGTAGTCGACATCACCGGCTGCGAGCTCCAGGAGCTTGCCGCCCCTCTTGCCCTCCGGGACGTCGGCGACGGGCGCCTCTTCGTTGCTGGTCGTGCCGGACGATGCGGAATCCTCGTCGTCGTCCCCGCCGCAGGCGGCGAAGGCGAACGCGGAGATGGCGAGCATCGCCAGCAGGAGGAATCGGAGACGACTCCTGGTCATGAGGTGATCCTTTCGGGATGTGCGGATAGGGCGGATACGGAATGGCGGCGTGTGTGCGAGCGCATCTGGTCCGTGCTCACTTTGAAGTCCGGGGGTTGAGGGCGTCCTGCAGTCCGTCGCCCACGATGTTGAACGCGAGGACCGTGGTGACCAGGGCCATGCCCGGGAAGACCATGAACCACCAGGCGATGTCGAAGATGCCGGTGGCGTCCGCGATCATCTGGCCCCAGCTGGGGGTGTTCACGTCGACGCCGACGCCCAGGAAGGAGAGGGCGGCCTCGAAGAGGATGTTCTGCGGGATCAGGATCGTCGCGTAGACGATGATCGGCGCGATGAGGTTCGGCAGGATCTCCTTGAAGATGATCCGCATGTCCGAGGCGCCGAGCGACCGGGCCGACTCGACGAACTCCCGCTCCCTGAGGCTCAGGACCTGGCCGCGGATGATCCGCGCCATGTAGGGCCAGGTCGAGACGCTGATCACGAAGATGACCACACCGCGGCCAGGCTGGATCGCACCGCCCAGGCAGCCCTCGCGCCCGGAGCAGGCGACGCCGATGCCGATGGCGAGGACCAGCACCGGGAAGGCGAGCATGAGGTCCATCGTCCGGGCCAGCAGCGTGTCGACCCAGCCGCGGTAGTAGCCGGCGATCATCCCGAGCGTCACCCCGATCAGCACCGTGATCGCCGTGGCGATGAAGGCCACTTCGAGCGACAGCCGCGAGCCGTGGACGACGCGGGCGAACACGTCCCGGCCACGGTCGTCGACGCCGAAGAGGTTGTCGCCGGAAGGACCGGACGGCAGACCGAAGTCGTCGAGCAGGTCGGGGTTCTGCGCGTTGGGGCCCGGCGCGCCGACGAGCTTGACGATCAGCGGGGCGAGGATCGCGACGAGGACGACGCCCAGGACGACGCCCAGGGCGGTCAACGCCACCTTGTCCCGGCGCAGGCGGCGCCAGAAGAGCTGGAGCGGTGAGCGCGCCGCGATGGCCGCGACGGACTCCGCGCCGGCGTCCGCCTGCGGATCCAGCATCTCGGGCGTGCCCGGCGTACTCACGTGCGCGGGCTCCGCTTCATGTCGACCTTCGTGGTGTGCACGACTCCCTCAGCGTTCGCGGCTCCTGCCTCTCTCGTCAGGAAGCTCCACACCGCCGGGGCGGCTGCGGAGTCGTACCTTCCTGTCGAGGGCGCGAGCGTACTCCGTTCGGGTGGGGCGTGGGACAGGATCCTCACCGGATGTCGGTGCCTCGACCCCGATTCCGGTCGGATCTTGGACCGGGGGTCCTGCGCCCCGGAAAGCTGTTGTCCCGACTGTCCAACCGGTGCGCCCGACCGGCGGGGTCGCTGCGGGCGCCGAGACCGGCTACTGCGTGCCCCGTCGCACTCACCGGGCCCTGGATCATCGCCGCCACCGTTCGACGGCCCGGAGCCGTACCCTGCGCACAGGCCCCGATAGCTCAGATGGATAGAGCGACCGCCTCCTAAGCGGTAGGCCGCTGGTTCGAATCCAGCTCGGGGCATCAGTCGTAGCCTCGGTTTTCGAGGTTTTGTGGCTGCATCACGTCTCGACGATCGGCGGCCGGCGCGGGCAGGCGCTCGCGCCGACGACGCTGCGCGGCTACCGCTCCTCCGTCGCCGTCATCCAGCGGACCATCCAGCCGTCGACGCCGCTGCGCCGGATCACCCCCGCCGTCGTCCTCGGGCGCGTCAAGGACCGGTGCGAGGCCGTCGGTCCGGACCGCCCTAGACGAGAGCGGGAGCGCGGCGGGCGAGCGATACGAGCCGCTCGACTGCGTCCTGCGGGCCGGGCAGCGCGGCCATCGTCGCCTTCATCTGGTTCGCAGCAGTGCGCCGACCGTCGTCGGCGAGGGATTCGAGCACCAGGTCGCGGACCATCGCGGGCGTGAGGCGATCCGGGTCCAGGACCGGGAATGGGACGGTGCCGATGGCCAAGTCGAACGTGGCAGCGGGCGGGACGGCAGCGACGTCGTGGGCCAGGCCGAGCATGGCGATGATCGGCTGGTCGGCGGAGAGCGGGAGGAGCACCTGCGGGATGCCGAGGGCCAACGGCTCCATGACCGTGCCGTTGCCGCCGTGATTGACGCAGAGATCGACGTGGGGCAACAGATCGGCCTGCGGGACGAAGCGCTCGATCCGCACGTTGTCTGGTTGCGGGCCGAAGCGGGCAGGGTCCCCGTCCGTGCCGAGGGTCATGACGACGTTGAGCGCCTGGTCGCGTAGCCCTTCGAGGATGACGTCGAAGACCTGCGGGTACTGCATGTTGAAGACCGTGCCGAGGCTGACGTAGACCGTCGGTTGGTCTGGTAGGCCGTCGAGAACTGCGGGCGGCGGACCGGCCGACGGTGTCCTGCCCGGGCGCACGTACAGGGCGTTGTCGTCAGCTGCGTTCGCTCGCCGCCCTTCCAAGGCGATCGCCTGGCGCATCACCCGCGCCTTCAGCGCCGTGCCCAGCTGCGCTCGGGAGCGTGCCGCGATGACGGAGCCCCAGAACGGGTCGGTCATGCCACGGGTGAACGTCCACGACTCAGGCATGAGGCACAGATCGAGGTAGCGGCCGTAGGCGGAACAGTCGGGGTCGGGCGGACATCCGAGGTCGCGGCGCAACGTCCGCAGGTTGCGACCCCAGGTTCGCTTGATGAGCGCCCGCGGAAATCGGAAGGAGATGTTGCAGGTCACGTACGGCAATCCCAGGCGCTCGGCGGCGAGGACACCGCCCACCTCGTAGCCGTTGACGAGCAGCAGATCCGGTCGCCACGTCTCGGCGGCGGCGATCAGATCAGGGACCATCTGGCGTGGCGACCGGTCATGAAAGATGTTGTCCAGGATCCAGAACGGCTGCTCGATCCGCGGGACATCGCGGATGTCGGGCACGGTCTGCTCCAACCGCGACTCGTCCCACTCCAGGCCGGCACGGATGTGCTCGAAGCCCTCGCGCTCGACCTGTTCGCGGAAGCTGCTCGCGGTGGCGACGGCAACATCGTGACCGGCGTCCATCAGCGCACGGCCCAGGGGCACCATCGGCTGCAGGTGTCCCATTCCCGGATGACACGTCAGTAGGAATCGCATCGCTCAGACCAACGCGATCGGCCGGCGGGAGCGGGACGGTCGCGCGCCGCCGCCCGGGGTGGGCTCGGCGGTGATGAGCCAGTCGTCGAGCGCGACGGCCGACGCGGGGCAGCCGTCGCCCTCGGCCCGGATCTGCTCACCGAGCCGGCGAGCGCGCTCGCGCACGGTGGGCTCCAGGGCCGCGCGGAGCGCTTGCTCGAGCCGCGGGCGCTCGAGCCGCCGGAACGGCAGGTGGACGCCGACGCCGCGCCGGGCTAGGAGGGCGCCCCACCACGGCTGGTCGGCGAAGACGGAGCAGACGACCGTCGGAATCCCGGCGCGGGTCGAGGCGGCGGTGGTGCCGCAGCCGCCGTGGTGGACCGCGGCCGCGCAGCGCGGCAGGAGGCGGTCGTGGTCGACCTGCCCGACCAGGCGGACGTGCCCCGGCAGCCGCGCGTCCGTGCCGGCGGGCCATCGCACGCTCACGATCGCCCGCAGGCCGAGGCGGGCGGTGACCGCCGCGATGTCGTCGAGGAGGGCCTCCGGGTTCGGCACCGGCATGCTGCCGAAGCCGAGGAAGACGGGCGGGTCGCCGGCGGCGATCCACGCGGCGAGCTCGGGCGGCAGGTCGTCCCCGGCGCGGGCCCGCAGGTCCGTCGGCAGCTGCCAAGCCCCGTCGACGCGGACGCCGGCCGGGTAGTCGTGGCCCCGCGGGAGGAGCGACGGGCTCCAGGTGCAGAGCCCGAGGGCGCCGTCGTGCTGGTGGCGGCGGTAGGCGGGGGCGACTGCGGTCGGCAGGCCCAGACGGGCGCGGAAGGCAGCCGTCTGGCTTGCCGAGCCGCGGGCGAAGACGCGCTGCGCCAGGTCGTTGCTCGCCCGGTTCAGAGCCCGCGGCAGCTGCCGCCCGGTGAGCACGGGGGCCTGGTGGGCCGAGGTCACCACGGCCGGCTGGGGGTAGATCATCGCCACCGGGGCGCCCTGCGCGTCGCCGACGGCCTGTGTCCGGTCCCAGGTGACGATGTTCGCGACGACGACCTCGGCCCCGTGGCCGTACTGCTCGAAGGCGGTGTCGATGGCGTCCGCGTGGTCGTTGTAGAAGCGCTGGATGCCGCGGAGCGTGGCCGGGCCGCGGCGGGTCAGGAGCCGCTGGCCCTCGTCCGTTGCGAGGTGTTCGGTCAGGTCCGCGGGCACGCGGCCGAAGCGCATGCCCCCGTGCTCGACCAGTGACCGGAAGTCGTCGGTGGTCGCGACCGTGACGTCGTGGTCGCGCCGGGCGAGGTGCGATCCGAGCGCGACGGACGGCCAGACGTCGCCGCGGGTGCCGAGGGCGTAGAGGACGATGCGCATGGCCGCAACGTATTCCGGGGCCTCGCCGTTGTCTCTACCCGGTCCGGTTAGGGTTATCCGGAAGCCGGGGGAGGATCGCCGGCGAGGGCGGCTGGGAGCTGCGTGCGGGAGGTGATGTCGAGCTTGCGGAAGACCCCGCGCAGGTGGAACTGCACCGCGGCCTGGGTGACGTAGAGCTGCTGGGCGACCTCCCGGTTCGTGAGGCCCTCGGCGACGAGCCGGGCGACGCGGTACTCACCCGCGGTAAGGGACTCGGGACCGCTGATGAAGCGGCGCCCCTGACGCGGGCGTCCGCCCGCGCCGCGCAGCGCCTCGTGGGCCTCGTCGGCCAGAGGCGTGGCGCCGCAGCGGGCGGCCAGGTCGAGGCCGGCCCGCAGCGTCTTCCGCGCCTCTTCGCCGGTGAGGGCGGTGCCCAGGCGTACGAGGGCGCGGGCGTGATCGAGCCGGCCCTCGGTGGGGGCGAGGACCGCCACCGCCTCGCGCAGCTGGGCGACGCCGGCAGGCCCGCCGGTCACGACGCCGCTCGCCGACAGCGCGGCGCCGATGTGGACGGCCGCTTCGAACCGCCGTGCGTCGGCGAGTTCGTCGGCGACGAGCGCGCGGGCCTCGGCACGGCTCTCGCCCGTCGCGGTCAGGGCGAGGGCCAACGGGCTGCGCCAGCGGCACTGGTAGGGGTTCCTGAACTCCCCGGGTGCGAACTGCGCCTGCGCCGCGCGCAGGTCGGCGACGGCGTCGGCGACGCGACCCTGCGCGAATCGGAGCTTTCCGCGGGCGACGAGCGACCACTCGAGTTGGTGTGACCGCGAGCCCGGTGTCATCGGGAGATCCGACAGGAGCTGCTCGACCAGGACGGTCGCTCCGCGCGCGGCCAGGGCCTCGCCTGCGAGCGCGCCGACGAGAATCCGACCCGCCGGCCACAGCCGGCCGGTCGGGAGCAGTTCGAGCCCGCCGACGACCGATGCCTCGGCCTCGACGAGTGCCCCGCGACGGCCGAGCGCGTCGGCGCAGCAGATGAGCGCCAGGCCGGCGAGGGCAGCGGCGCCGCAGCGGCGGGCGTCGGCCGCCATCGCGTCGGCGAGCTCGAGCGTGTCGGCGTACGCGCCGTCCGCGCTGAGCGCGAGGGCGGCGTGCATCCAGTTGACGGACTCGCTGTCCTGCCGGACGAGCGGGCTCCGCGTCGCGAGCCGCGCGGTCTCCGCCGCGCGGCGCGCCGGCGGGTGGTCGATGAAGAGGCCGGACAGCGGGGCGAGCAGACGCGGGTCGATCGCCCGGCCGGCGTCGAAGTCCGCGGTCCGCCGGTCGATGAGGTCGGCCACGCCGTCCCGGTTCGTCACCTCGCCCAGCGCGTAGGTGAGCAGCTCGGCCTCGAGCCGGACGGCGACGTCGCTCTCCGGGGTCGCCGCGTCGAGGGCCGGGCGCAGCACGTCGAGCGCGGCCGGGTTGTTCCACCGGAGGATGTGCGCGCGGGCGAGGATCAGCGCGCACTCGGCGCTCTCGGCGGGGTCGTCCGCCAGCCGCATCGCCTCGCGCAGGTGCTCCTCGTAGCCGCCGGAGACCGCTGTTGCCTCGGCGGTCCCGAGCACACGCAGGACGGTCGCCCGTCGTGCCGTGGTCGTGGGCGGCTCGGCCAGCGCGCGTGTGGCGAAGGCGGCGGCGATGTCCGGTGCGCCGCGCCGCGTGGCGTCCGCGGCCGCGTCGAGCAGGACGTCGACCACGCGGTCCTTGCCACCGGGGTCGGTGTGCAGCAGGTGGGCGGCGAGCCGCTCGGCGGCAACCCCGTCGCCGGCGGCCGCGACGGCACCCGCGGCACGGGCGTGGAGGGCGACACGCCGCGGCGGGGAGATCCCGCGGTAGACGGCGGCGCGCACCAGCGCGTGCGCGAACGTCGGGCGGTCGGCAGTGGCGAAGACGTCGGTGGCGATGAGATCGCCGGCGGCGTGCCGGACGGTCGCCTCGTCGAGCTCCGCGACCTGGGCGACGAGGCCGAGGGGCTCGCCGTCGCCGGCTACCGCCACGGCCTCGGCGACCAGCGTCGCCTGCGGACCGAGCGAGCTCAGGCGGCGCCGGACCGTCCGGGCGATGCCGTCGGCGCCGAAGTCGACCACGCCGACCGCGCCGGCGTCCGTCGGCTCCACCCCCTCGCTCTTCAGCTCCCGCAGGAGCTCGCCGAGGAGCAGCGGATTGCCGTCGGTCGCGCGGCCACAGGCGCCGCTGAACGCGGGGCTGGGCGTCTGCCCGAACGCGTCCTGCACCACCGCGTCGACCGCCTCGTCGCTGAGCGTCTGCGGCCGGACGACCGCGGCGTGCTCGCTCTGAGCGAGGGCGTCGAGGAGGTCCTGCTCGGCGCCAGGCTCGGCGTCGCGCGTGGCCAGCACGACGAGGAGCGGGACCCCCTCGAGCCGGTCGGCCAGGTAGGCGAGCCATGACAGGGACGGGCGGTCGGCCCAGTGCCCGTCGTCGATGACGAGGACGAGCGGGCCACGGCCCGCCAGGTTCGCGGCCAGCCAGTAGAGGGCGTGGAGCCCGCGCAGGCCCTGGTCGGTCGCCGTGCCCGCGGTGGTCATGCCCAGGGCGGCGGGCGCGTCGCCGGCCGCGCCGGCGAGGAGCGCGTCACGCTCCTCGGGCCGCGCGGCAAGGAGCGGGCGCTCCAGCAGCTGCCGCGCCACGCCGAACGGGAACGGGCGCTCGAGCTGCGCGCCGCGGGCCCGCAGCACCCGGAAGCCGCGACCCGCCGCAGCGTCTGTGACGGCCCGCAGGATCGTCGTCTTGCCGATGCCGGGGGAGCCCTCCACGAGAAGCACCCCGCCCCCGCCGTCAGCCGCACGGGTAAGGCAGGCCTCCGCGGTCCGCAGTTCGGTGTCTCGCTCCCGCAGCACGGTGAAAACGGACTGTACGCGCCACGGAGCCGACCATGTCTCTACGGCGCGTCGACCGCGACGGCGGATTCCCCGGGGCATGCAATCGGATTTCCTGCTCCGTGCGCCTCCGCGTGGCAGCGAGCGTCGACACGGCGTTCAGCTGAACCGCGCAATGCGCTGCCGCTACTCCTCCATCGACGCCGCGATCCACGCCAGGTACGCGCCGTTACCGCCCTCGACGTCCAGCACGACCAGCTCGTAGGTGTCATACGGATGGACCTCGCCCAGGCGCGCGTCCAGCGCCTCGAGCCGAGGACGCGTGGTCTTGACGACCAGCAGCGCCTCCTCGTCCTGCTGGACCGCGCCCTCCCACCGATAGACGGAGCGCACCGCCGGCACGACGTTCACGCAGGCGGCGACGCGTGCGTCCACCAGCGCACGGGCGATGTCGTCGGCCCGGTCGACCGGGGTCGTGACCAGGCAGACGACGACGTCCATCAGCGGTCGGGACGATCCGGATGGACATCGTCGATCGTCGCCAGCGCGACGTAGGGCACGTCGTCGCCGAGCGCGGCCCGGATCCGCTCGGCGCCACCGGCCAGTCGGTCGAGCACCGTGACGACGCCGACGATCGTGCGGCCCTCGGCCTGCAGCGCCTCGATCGCCTCGATCGTCGAGCCACCCGTGGTGACGACGTCCTCGACGACGAGGCACCGGTCCTCCTCGGTGAGCAGCGGGCCTTCGACCCGGCGCTGCAGCCCGTGCGCCTTGGCGGCGCCCTTGCGGATGAAGAACGCCTTGACGTCCGCGCCGCCGGCCAGCGCGGCGCAGGCGACGGGGTCGGCGCCCATCGTCAGGCCACCGACAGCCGTCGCGTCCCACTGCTGCGCCTGGTGGGCCACGAGCTCGCCCAGCGCGCGAAAGCCGGCGGGCCGCAGCGTCGCCCGTTTGGCGTCGACGTAGTACTGCGCGGTCGCGCCGCTGGACAGCGTCACCTCGCCGAGGATCAGGGCGTGGCTACGTAGCTCGTCGATCAGCCGGTCACGGGCGTCCATGCGCTCTACGCTATCTGCTGTGCTCGAAGGCCCCATCCGCGCCGCGTCGATCCTCCTCAGCGTCTTCGTGGTGCTCGGCTTCGCGCTGTTCGCGATCGACGAGACGCGCGAGGCGAGTCGCGAGTCGGCGGCGCAGGTCGCCGACCGTTCGGCCGCGGCGGTCGACCCGTCACCCGAGCAGGAGCGCGCCCGCGAGGCGGTGCATGGCGCTCCGCGGGAGTTCATCGACGACGTGAACGACGTGGCGCTGACCCCGTTCGCGACGCTCGTCGACGACAGCGACAGCCGCTGGGTCCGCCGCGGCGTCCCTGCCCTGCTGGGGCTGGTGGTCTACGGCTTCGGGCTGGCGATGCTGGCCCGCTTCAGCCGCGGCCGCGCGTGAGCGTAGGTGCGGGCTAGCGGTAGGTGTCCACGATCGTGCCCATCCGCGTCCAGTTGCGGATGGAGAGCGCGTCCGGTGTCGGGACGCGCAGGCACCCGTGGCTGGCACCGAACGTCGGGACGCTCTTGTACCCGTGGATCGCGTAGCCGCGGATGAAGTACGCCGCGTGCACCATGCCGAGCGCGTTGGTGCCGAGGTCGCGGCGGTAGACCCGGAACGAGCCGAGAATCGTCGGCGTCGAAGGTGCTCCACCGCTGATGTGGTAGATCCGTTCGACCTTGCCGCCCTCGCCGATCAGGGCCATGACCTGCTTGGAGATGTCGGCCTCGATGTGTCGGCCGTGGTTGGGGAAGCGCACGGGGTAGGCGCCCTGCCCGTTCGCGAGGCGCCGCATGACGGCGCGGTCGGCCTGGCCGGTCCGGGCCATGCCGAGGTTCTTGCGGAGGGCCAGAACGGCACGGGAGGTCCGCGCGTCGAGGACCCCGAGCTTGCCGATGACGTACCCGTGGGACCTCAGCGCGCGCTGGAGAGCCCGGACGCCGGCGCCGGTCGTGCCGCCGCGGACGCTGCTGGGCAGCACGGTGACGGTGCGGGCCCCGGCGACCGCGGTCCCGAGTTGCGGGGTGGCCCGGTGGCTGGCGCGCACGGTGACAGGACCCGCGCCGCGCGTCCTGAAGCCGAGGACGAAACCACCGCTCTTCCCGGTGCTGGAACGGAGCGCCCGGACGGTCCTCGAGCCGATCTTCTTCCCACCGCGGTAGAAGCGCACGGTGACCGTCTGGCCCTCGACGAAGGGCTGGAGCGATCCGCGCACCCGCCAGCGGTCGCCGGAGAGGACGGTGGCCTTCGGGCCGACCCGCTCCGTGGCGATCTCCAGCGTGGCCGCAGCGGGTGTCGCTGCGGGCACCGGAGTGGGTGTCGCGACAGGTGTCGCGGCCGGGGCCGGGGCCGGAGCGACGGCGGGATCCTGGGCGGCGGCGGTGGCCGGGAGGGCGACCGCGGCGGCGAGGGCGAACAGTACGAGGCGACGCATCTGCGCGGGATCGTACCCGGGGCCGGGGCGTTCGGACCCTATCTGCGGGCGGATCACGCCCCTGATGGCGCGGCGCCGCGCGGTCTCAGACCGGCAGCGGGCGCGGCGGCGCCGGCCCGAAACCGCGACGGACGGCGTAGGCCATGAGGGAGATGATGGTGAGGCTGGCGACCAGCAGGACCGGGATCTGCCAGTCCCAGTCCTGTGTCGTGCCGAACGCGAGGGAGTTGTTGATCGCGTGCAGCACGATCGGCGGGTACAGCGACTGCGTCTTCGCGTAGAGCAGGCACAGGACCACGCCGAAGACGCCGAGCGGCACGAGGAACCCGATCGGCGAGCCGCCGGCGTGGATCGCGCCGAAGGTGATCCCGGTGATGATCGCCGCGGGCCAGATCCCCTTCCAGTTGGCGAGCGACCGGAAGTAGAAGCCGCGGAAGAACAGCTCCTCCCCCACGGGCGCGACGACCGTCACGAGGAACGCGACGGCGATCAGGGCGGCCGTCGATTCGTCGACCCCGAGCTCGGCCGGGAGCGTGTCCTCCTCGTTCTCGAGTCCCAGTGCGGAGATCCACAGGGCGCTGAAGGCGATGAAGGTGAAGAAGGCCAGCACGGTCCAGCCGACGCTCGGCCACCAGGCGGGGCGGCGCAGCCCGAACTGCCACGGGGTGGGGCGCGCCACGCTGCGGGCGAAGAAGACCGCTGCGGCCACGAGGACGACGTTCTGCAGGATCGTGGAGCTGATCGTGACGGCCGGGGGCGGGTCCTCGAACGAGGAGCCGAACGCCGAGGCGATCGTCGCGATGACGATGAAACCGATCGACGCGGCGACGAAGCCGAGGATCAGCGCCAGGACGGCGCTCCACGGCTTCCACCTGGGGACCCGCGTGGCCGGCTCGACGCCCTCGGGCAGCTCCGGGAACGCGGGCGGCGGGGCGGAGAGCGGCGTGGGCGGGGTGTCGCTCAGGTCGGTCATGCGTGTCCCCCAGGGTACGGGGCCGGGCCCCCGACGAGATCGGGCAGCCCGCGGAGGTCGGGCAGGACGGTGGCCGCCGGGAGCCCGGCGACCAGCGGTCCGTCCCGCTCGACGAGGCCGTGGCGGTCCACCAGGACGGCGGCGACGCCGGCCGCGCGGGCCGCCAGGACATCGGGCGGCGTGTCCCCGACCATCAGCACGCGCCCGTCCTGCACCGGGTCCCCGATCGCCAGCGCGTGGCGCAGCAGCGCCGGGTCCGGCTTGGCGCTGCCCGCCTCCGCGCTGGTGACCGCACCGTCGAGCAGCGGCGTGAGCCCGGCGGCGTCGAGCGCCTCGTGCAGGGAGACGTCCCAGTTACTGACGACGACGAGCCGGGCGCCCGCCGCGCGTAGACGCCCCAGGACCTCGGGAACCTCCGGGTACGCCGGGAACCGGAACGCCTCGAGCATCGCTGCGCGGACGTCCGCGAGCGCCAGCGCCCCGACGTCCGGCGCGAGCTCGCGGGCGACGATCTCCGCGCAGCGGTCCCGCAGCCGCTCGAGCTCCGCTCGGGTGCCGGCGCCGTCGCAGTGCGCGCGGTAGTACGTCATCTCGGCGACCATCGCGCGGTCGGCGTCACCGGGCTCGACGGCGACGCCCCGCGCGGCCAGCGACGCCACGAGGTGCGGGCCCGGCGGCTCGAGGTCCAGCAGCGTGCCGAGCGCGTCGAGCAGCACGACGTCGTAGCGACGGGACGGGCGTGGCGGCGTCACGCGACGAAGTGCCAGGTCGCGAACCGGGCGGTGAAGAAGCAGAGCAGCGCGGCGCTGATCCCGAGCACGATCGCCGCGGCCCGCGGGCTCCGCCCTGCCAGCCACCCACCCGCCCAGAGGTACAGGGGGAAGAGCACGGCGAGGAACCGCGGGGTCGACATCAGTGGCTGCGGCGCCACCGGCGTGCTCAGCGGGAGGGCGAGCGCGGCCACGACGTACGCGCCGTATGCAAGGGGCAGTCGGCGCACGACGCCGACGATCGCCGGGACGCACGCGAGGAGGAAGGCGAACAGCACGAGGTTCTCCTGCGCGACCACGAACGGGTCACCCCCGGCCTGCGCGAAGTACACCGGCTCGCGTGCCCCGGAGAGGAGCTGGCGCGCGCCCTGGTACGCGGCGACCCAGCCGTCCCAGACGCCGACGAACGGCCCGCTGAATTCGCGGAACCAGACCTGCTGGGCGTCCAGCGGGGCTCGGGCCTCACCGCCGGTCAGGGCGAACCAGCCGCAGAACGCGAGCATCCCGACCGGCACGAGCGCCACCGCGACGAGCGGGACGTGCGCGCGCAGCGGGCCCCGGACGAGCGGCAGCCCGGCCTCGCGGCGCGCGCGCAGGTGCAGCAGCGCGAGCGGGACCACCAGGAGCACCCCGGCGCTCCGCGTCCCCGCCGCGAGCGCTCCCAGCGCCCCCGCCCAGGCCCACGAGCCCTGACGCCCCGCGTACACGGCGCCGATCGACAGCGCGAGGAAGAGCCCCTCGCTGTAGACGGCCGTGTGGAAGAACGCCATCGGGAAGAGCCCGCACGCCAGCACCGCGTACCGGGCCGCTCGCGCGTCGCCCAGCTCGACGGTCGCCAGCCGGTGCAGCACCGCCAGCGCGACGAGGTAGGCGACCCACGACACGACGATGCCGCCGACCAGCGACGAGCCCAGCGGGCTGCCGACGGCGCGCGCGAGCAGCGGATACAGCGGGAAGAACGCCGGTCGGGCCGGATCGTCGCCGTAGCCGCCGTCCGCGATCGCCAGGAACCAGACCGTGTCCCACCGGGCCATCGGCGCCACCAGCTCGTCGCCGAAGGCCCCGAACGGATGGGTGATCCCGGCTGGATCGAACGCGGGCGCGCGCGCCGAGTGCCCGAGCACGGAGGACGCCAGGATGCCGCTGAGCAGCACGAGCGCGCGAGACACGACGAACGCGAACGCGGCCTCACGGAAGGCGAGGGCCCACGCGGCGTCCAGGCGCACCTGCGGCAGGGCGACGCGACGCGACGCTCGGGTACCTTCGAGACTCATGCCGCCGTCCATCCTCGCGGACACCTTCTTCCAGCGCTACGACCAGCAGCTCACGGCGGCGTTGAGCGTCGTCATCGCGTTCGCGCTGGCCGCGCTCGTCGACCGGGTCATCGTCCGCCGGGCCACCGCGCTGGCCACCCGCGTGCGCGGAGGGGAGCTCTCCGCGGAGGCCGACACCCGCGTCCGCTTCCTACGCCGGATGATCGAGGTGACGATCATCGTCATCGGCCTCGCGGTCGCCCTTGCCCAGTTCGCGGCGCTCGACCGCATCGCCGGCACGGTCCTCGCGTCGAGCGCGATCGCCGCTGCGGTCGTCGGCTTCGCCGCCCGCCAGGTGCTCGCCAACGCGATCGCCGGGATGCAGATCGCGATCACGCAGCCTCTGCGGGTCGGCGACCAGGTGACGTTCGAGGGCGAGACCGGCACCGTCGAGGACGTCCGCCTGACGACGACCTGGCTGCGGACCGGTAGCGACTCCCGCGTGATCATCCCGAACGAGCGGCTGGCCGCCGGCGTCCTGCGCAACGAGTCGATCGAGAGCGCCACCGTCGCCGTCGAGGTATCCGTGTGGATCCGGCCGGACGCCGACGAGACCGCCGCGGTCGCCGCCGTGCACGACGCGCTCGACGACGTGCAGGTACGCGTCGCCGAGTCCACGTCCGAGGGCATCCGGCTGCTCGTCATCGCCGCCGCGAGCCTCCCGTCCGTACGGCCGTTCGCGGAGGCCGAGGTGCGCGCGGCCGCGCTGGCCGCGCTGCGCACCGCCGGCGCACGCTGAACTGCACCGGCCCGGGCGGGACCCCGGGGTCGCTACCATCGTCTGTCAGCGCATGTCCAGACGCGAACGACAGCGCCGTCGCCGCCGCAACCGCGGTGGTCCCGGACGGATCATCTTCCTCACTCTCGGCGTGTTCACCGCGCTGCTGACGGTCGGCGCCCTCTCGGCCGTCGGCTACGTCGTCGGCATCGCGTCCTCAGGCCCCGAGCTCGCCGGCCTCAAGCCCCTCGAGCAGGGCGCGAACACCGAGGTCCTCGCGAAGGGCGGCACCCGGATCGGCTTCATCCAGTCGACCGTGCTGCGTCAGCCGGTCCCGTCCACGTCGATCCCCAAGATCGTCAACGACGCGACGGTCGCGATCGAGGACCGCCGCTTCTACGCGCACAAGGGCGTCGACTTCGAGGGCGTCGTGCGCGCCGGCGTGAAGAACCTGCAGAGCGGCAAGACCGTTCAGGGCGGATCGACGCTGACGATGCAGCTGATCCGCAACCTGTACACCGAGGACCGCTCCGACGACTTCAAGCGGAAGATCCGCGAGGCGAAGCTCGCCGAGGAGCTCGAGAACAGGCACACCGGCCTCGTCGGCAAGAAGTGGATCCTCACGAAGTACCTGAACTCCGTGCCGTACGGCACCGTCGGTGGCCAGAGCGCCTTCGGCATCCAGGCGGCGTCACGGCTGTTCTTCGACAAGCGCGCCCGTGAGCTCACGCTCGCCGAGGCCGCGCTGCTCGCGGGGCTCCCGCAGCTGCCCTCCGCGTACAACCCGTACACGAACCCCGACGGGGCGACCCGTCGCCGTAACGACGTGCTCGACGCGATGGCCGGTGAGGGCTACATCAGCGCCGCCGAGGCGGCCGAGGCGCAGTCCAAGCCGCTCGGCGTCAAGAAGACCAACTACTTCACCGAGCGCCGCGAGGGCTACTTCTTCGAGTACGTCCGCCGCGAGCTCGTCCGCAAGTACGGGATCGACCGGGTCCGCAAGGGCGGGCTGAAGGTCTACACGACGATCGACCTGAAGGCCCAGCAGCAGGCGCGCAGGGCGATCGCCGAGCGGCTCCCGAACCCGGCCGACCCGGCCGCGGCGATCGTCTCGATCAACCCGAAGAACGGCTACATCAAGGCGATGGCGTCGTCGCGGAGCTTCGGCGAGTCGAAGTTCGACCTCGCCTCGCAGGGCATCCGCCAGCCCGGCTCGACGGCGAAGATGTTCGCGCTCATGGCCGCCCTGCGCCGGGGCGTCGACATCAACAGGACGAGCTACGACTCCAAGAAGCTGAACTTCACCGACAAGGAGACCGGCACCAAGATCGAGGTGTCGAACTCGGACGGCGGCGCGTACGGCGGCCGCCGGTCGCTCTTCGCGGCCACCGTCGCGTCCGACAACACCGTGTTCCAGCAGCTCGCGCTCGATCTCGGGCCCGACGCCGTGCGGCAGACCGCCTACGACATGGGCGTCACCAGCAAGCTCGACGGCTTCCCGGCCGAGGTTCTCGGGGGCATGCGCAAGTGCTGCACCGTCCTGGAGATGGCCCGCGCGTACACGACGATCAACGATGGCGGCTGGCGACTGAAGCCCATCGCCATCCAGCGCGTCCGCTTCCCCGACGGCAAGATCGACACCTCGCTGGGGAAGACCCGCCGGACGAAGATCTTCACCGACGGCCAGACGCGCGAGGCGATCAAGGCCATGGAGGCCAACGTCCGCAGCGGCACCGGCACCGCCGCCGCCGTCCCCGGCTGCCCCACCGCCGGCAAGACCGGCACGACGACCGGCTTCGCGGACTCCTGGTTCGCGGGCATGACGTCGAACCTGACGACGGTCGTCTGGGTCGGGCACCCGGGCAGCCGGATCCCGATGACCAACGTCGCCGGCTGGGGCACGATGTTCGGCGGCAAGGCACCTGCGGCGATCTTCAACTCGTTCATGAGCGCCGCCGCCGACAAGAAGACCTGCAAGGCGTGGCCGGAGCCGAAGGAGCCGTTCGTCGCCTCCCCGTTCTACGGGCGCTACGCGAAGTCCGGCGCCCCCGGCGCGCCGACCACCACGAAGGACCGGTTCGGCAACCCGATCCCGAACGCCGCCGACGGCGACCAGACCGGACAGGGCGGCACCCAGTTCCCGGACGAGCTCTACGAGGAGCCGCCGCAGGACACCCCCGTGACGCCCGTCACCCCGCCCCCGGCGGCCACCGTGGCACCCGCCGACCCCGCCGACCCCGCCGCCGGCGGCGCCGCACCCGAAGCCACACCCTGACGCAGACGCCCTCGCAGGGCGGTCCGGTGCTACCTTGGAGCCAATGGCCAAGGAAGAAAAGGTCGAGTTCGAGGGCGAGGTCGTTGAGGCTCTGCCCAACGCCATGTTCAAGGTGAAGCTCGACAACGATCACGAGGTGCTCGGCCACGTCGCCGGCAAGATGCGCCGGTTCCGCATCCGCATCCTCCCGGGCGACCGCGTCCGGGTCGAGCTCAGCCCCTACGACCTCACGCGCGCCCGCATCGTCTACCGACACCGATAAGCCGGGGGCGCGCTAGGGGTGGAGTGACGGCCATATGGCCGGAACGCCGGGCCCCCGTGGATCATCATGGGCGAGCACGACCTCATCGCCGCGCTGCAGGAGTTGCTCACCCCCCGGGGCGACCGGGTCGTGCGCTGGGTCGGGGACGACGCCGCCGTCGTCCGCGCCCGACCGGTGCAGGTCGTCAGCGTCGACCAGATGGTCGATGGCGTGCACTTCCGCCTCGACCTCCCGGGCGTGACCCCGGCCGACGCCGGCCACCGTGCGATGGCCGGCGCGCTCAGCGACATCGCTGCCATGGCGGCCGACCCGGGCGAGGCGTACGTCACCCTCGCCCTTCCGCCCGAGCTCGGCCGCGACGCCGTGCTCGAGCTCGTCGGCGCGATGGAGGAGCTCGCGGCGAGCACCGGCACCACCATCGCCGGCGGGGACGTCACGCGCGCGCCCGTCCTCATGATCGGCGTCACCGTCGTCGGCTGGGCCGACGACGAGGACACGCTGCTCGGACGCGACGGCGCGCGGCCCGGCGACCTCGTCGGCGTGACCGGGCCGCTCGGTGGCGCCGGGGCCGGACTCGCGCTCCTCGACGGCCGCGTCGACCCGGCCGTGCTCGGCCTGACCGCGGAGACCGTCGCAGGTCTCGCCCGCGCCCATCTGCGGCCCCAGCCGCGGATCGAGTTGGCCCGCGCGTTGCGCGACGCCGGGGCGACCGCGCTCCTGGACCTCTCCGACGGGGTCGCGACCGACGCCGGCCACCTCGCGCGGGCGAGCGCCGTTGACCTGGACATCGACCTCGACGCTCTGCCGCGGGCCGTCGGGGTGGACGCGGTCGCCCGCGCCCTCAGCACCGATCCGGCCGATCACGCGGCCACGGCCGGTGAGGACTACGAGCTGCTGCTGACGGCGCCTGGGCCTCGCGTGACCGGGATGCCGGCCGAGGTCATCTGGATCGGGCGCGTCGTCGCACCCGTGACCCCCGGTGACGGAACGCTCAGGCTCGTCGGGCCGGACGGGCGGGCGCGGAAGCTGACGGGGTATCGCCACGCCGTCGGATGACCGGGGGCAGGAGCACGGGGTCCTTGCGCGGGTCGGTACGGCGGAGCATCGCCTCGGCCACCGCGAGCGGATCGATCACGTAGTCGCGGGTGGCGACACGTCGCTGCAGCTCCCTGATGCGCACGGTTCTGGCCTCGTCGTCGTTCACGGGGTTCTCGAGGGCCTCATCGCCCTCCTGGTCGGTGGTGGCGCCGCCTCCCTCGGCGTCCGTCGACCGCGATGCGGACGGGTGGGGGTCGGCTGAACCCTCATCCTTCGACCGGTGCTGCGCCTTCGGGAACGTCATCGGCCGTCGCGGGTCGCGTCCTTGAGGGTCCTGGCCGGACGTTGGACCCTGTCGCTCAGTGTCGGACCCCGGAGCGGCCGGCCGCGACCCGACCCGCGACCGACGGCGCTCTCCAGCCGGCCGAACACGACGATCCGCTGGTCCGCGCTGAACAGCGGGTGGCACGCGCTGAGCACCAGTCGGTCGTACCCGACCGTGTCGAGGACCGAGACCTCGTCGGGAGACACGATCCGCGTGCGCTCGACCCGGTAGGTGAAGGTCCCGTAGGGCATCTCGACGACCATGCGGTCGCCACGCTCGAGCTCGTCGACCTTGCGGAACGGGGCGCCGTAGGTCGTGCGGTGGCCGGCGATCGCCGTGGTGCCGGGCACGCCGGGGAACGGTGAGCGGTCGTAGATCCCGGGCCCCTTGCGCAGCGTCCCGGCGTCGGTCCCCTGCACGACGACCCGGCGCAGTCCGATCGCCGGGATCCGCAACCGGCCCACCGCCTGTCCTTCCTGCGCGCGCTGTCGCAGCGACCGGGCCAGGTAGGCGATTCGGGTCGGTTCGGCCGCGAGGTCGCGCAGCTGCTGCACCTCGACGGACGTCGGCCCGGTCTCCCGCAGGTCGTCGAGGTCGTCCCCGAGCGACGCCTGCGCCCGCCCGGTGGTGAACGCCGTGAGCGGCTCCTGCCAGGTGACGGTGAGCACCGCGTCGAGCACGACCAGGGCCCCGGCGACGATGAGCACCGTGGAGAGCGCGCGCAGGGCGCGCCGGCGCGGCGGGTCGTCGGGCCGCCTCACCGCCGCAGCGCGGAGTCGACGCCCCCGAGCGCTCCCGGCCCCGCGTAGGTGACCGGGCCCCGGACGGTGACGTCGTCCTCGCCGGCCTTCGGGGGCGGACGGCGCGCCACCGCCACGAGCGCGGTCGCGGTGCCGCAGCCGGCCAGCAACCCCAGCACCAGCCATGCGAGCGGCCCGACGTGCCCGCCCGCGACGGCCAGGACGGCCGCCCACGCCGCCTGGTCGGTCCCGTAGCCCAGGCCGGAGGCGACCATCGCAGCGGCGATGAGCGACGGGACGAGACCGAGCAGCACCAGCGCCACCCCTGCCGGACGTGGCAGCCGGACCTCGCTGGCAGTGACGAGGACGGTCAGGTGCAGCGCCGGGATGAGCAGGGCCGCGGCGTGCGGGTTGCCGACCCAGATCAGGCCCACGACCAGGGTCGACACCAGGACGAGCGCCACGCCCGCCCCGGGCGCCGACGGCCGCTCGCGCACCCCCGCCAGCGACAGCGCCATCGGGCGCAACCCGACCCAGCCGAGGAGGAACACCAGCCCGAGGCTCACGAGCGCCACCTGGGCGCTCCCGTCCACGGACACCGCGTCCGGCGGGGCGGGCCCGCGCGGGACCTCCGGCAGCAGTCCGCTGACGGCGAAGAGGACGGCGGTGGCCGCCACCAGCAGGTAGGGCAGGGCGGTCGCGAGGACCCAGAGCGCCCACCGGCCGACCGGCTCCTTGCGGCGGCGGGCCCGCGCGAGCCCGTCGACCGCGACGAACAGGACCGGCAGCAGCAGGACGCCGACGAGCAGGCGCACCGCCCACGCGGGCAGGACCTTGCGGTTCGTGAGGACGACCGCCTCGGGGCCGCCGCCGATCGTCGGGCCGTTGTCGAGCGCGGTGATCGCGCGCAACGCGGCGCGCCCGAACCGCGTGATGCGTTCCGGCGCGATCGGGGTGCCGGCGCTGGGGCCGCGCTCACCGCTGACGGACAGCAGGACCGCGGGGACCCCCGCGCGCAGCAACTCGCCCTGCTCCCCGGTCGCGAACGGCAACGCCAGGCGTGACCACTGCGTCGGTGCCCGCGGGCCGCCAGGCTCGACGCCGACCTCGGCGCGGACCGCGGCCTCGACGGTGCGCCGCAGCTGCAACGGCGCCTGGCCGTCGCCGTTGGAGAAGCCTGTGACGAACGGCTTGCGGACCTGCGCTCCGGCGACGTCACCGAGCACGAGCACCGCGCTGATGTCGTCGCGCAACGCCTTCGCGGCGTCGGCGGCGCCGGCCGCCCCGCCGCTGCCGCCGCTGGTGGAGATGAAGGTGATGGTGCGGCGCACGCGCCCCTGGCCCGCGACCCGGGCGAGCTCGAGCATGGCGGCCGTGCCCGAGAGCTCCGCCTTCGCGCCCGCGCCCGCCGCGTCACGGTGCGCGAGGACCGCGATGCCCGGACCGGGGGCCCCGACCCGGGTCGCGATGACGGTCTGCAGCTCGCGCTCGCCCTCGATCGTCTGGGCGGTGAACGTCCGGGTGCTGACGGCGCGCGGTCCCAGCACCTCGAGCTCCTTGGCGATGCGCTGCGCCAGCGCCGCGTCGGCCGCGCCCCCGGGGCGGCGACGCGGGTACGCGGCGGCCAACCGCTCGAGCGTCAGCGTGGCCTGCTCACCACTGAACGCGTCGGGCGCGAGGGTCGTCCCGATCGGACGCGGACGGTCCTGCAGCGAGAAGGCCGCGACGAGCACGGCGAGGAGCACCGGGACGAGGGCGGCACGGTAGATGCGGGGGTCCAGCACGTCCCCCCTACCGTAGTCGTCCCGGGCGCCGGAGGGCGCCGGGGCGGGTGACGAGACGGTCAGGCGACACGCGGGGCCTACGATGGACGTCATCCCCATGGCCGACCGCGCCCCGCGCATCCTCCTGGCCGACGACGAGCGGTCGATCCAGACGCTGCTCTCCTTCGCGCTTCAGAAGGACGGCTACGAGGTGATCTCCGCCTCCAACGGGGTGGAGGCGCTCGCGCTCTTCAAGGAGCAGACGTTCGACCTCGTGGTGCTCGACGTGATGATGCCCAAGGTCGACGGGCTCGAGGTCTGCCGCCGGATCCGCGCGTCGAACACCGTGCCGATCATCATGCTCACCGCGAAGTCGGAGGAGATCGACAAGGTCCTCGGGCTCGAGCTCGGGGCCGACGACTACATCACCAAGCCGTTCTCGCTGCGGGAGCTGAGCTCCCGCGTGAGGGCGGCGCTGCGGCGTGCCGGGATGGCCCGCGCGGACGCCGCCGGGGAGGACGACGAGGACGAGGCGGTCGCGATCCACGAACTCGTCCTGGACCGGGCCCGCCGCCGGGTCAGCGTCCGCGGCGACGAGGTCCAGACCACCTTCGTGGAGTTCGAGATCCTCCTGGCGCTCGCGACGAGCCGCGGCCGTGTCTTCACGAGGGACATGCTGCTCACGCGGATCTGGGGCGATAGCGCCTACCGCGACCCACGCACCATCGACGTGCACATCCGCCACCTGCGCGAGAAGCTCGAGACCGACGCGAAGGACCCCGAGTACCTCTTCACGGTCCGCGGCGTCGGCTACCGCTTCCGCGACCGCGAGTAGCGCGTCGTGGCGACGATCCGCACGCGCCTGGCAGCGATCTTCGGGCTCATCGTGCTCGTCGCGTTCGGCGGCATCTACCTGTCGGTCGTGCCCGGGCTCGAGTCGTCCCTGACGGAGGAGCGCCTGCGCGGGCTCGCCCTGACCGCCAGCCAGTACGCGCAGCCGATCGAGCAGGCGATCACGACCAACCAGGACGTCCGCGTGCTCGACCGCACGGTGCGCGGCGCCGCCGACGCGTCGACCGCCCGCGTCACGCTGCTGGGGGTCAACCGCGGGACGCTCGGGCTCCAGACGTTCCCGAAGTCGGATTCGACCGAGCGCACCGACATCACCGACCTGCAGTTCGCGGTCGCCGAGGCCGCCGCGCGTTCCGGGCGCGTGGAGCGCGGCACCGAGGCCGGCAGCGACGGACGGGTCGGGCAGGCGGCGGTGCCGCTGTTCTTCCCCGGGCGCGACGGCGTCCCCGCGGTCGGCTCGGTCGTCGTCTTCACCGATCCGCTCACCGACCTCGAGGGTCAGGTCGCGGTCGTCCGGAGCCGCGTCCTGGTCGCCGGCGCGGTCGCGCTCCTGCTCGCGGCCCTCGCGGGCGCCGTCGCCGCCGAGCTCCTCGGACGCCGCGTCCGGCGCCTGGAGGCCGTCGCGGGAGCCGTCGCCGGCGGCGACCTGAGCGCCCGGTTCCCGGTCGACGACAGCGACGAGCTGGGCCGGCTCGCGCAGGCGCTGGAGGACATGCGCCGCCAGCTGGCCGAGCTCGAGTACGCCCGCAGCCGGTTCATCGCCACCGCCTCGCACGAGCTGCGCACCCCGATCTTCTCCCTCGGCGGCTTCGTGGAGCTCCTGCAGGACGAGGACCTCGACGACGCGACCCGCGCGGCGTTCCTGGACCAGATCGCCCAGCAGGTCCAGCGCCTGGGCAAGCTCGCCACCGACCTCCTCGACCTCTCGAAGCTCGAGGCCGGGTCCCTCGAGCTGCGGCCCGAGCGGACCGACCTCGCCGAGCTCGCCGAGCTGGTCGCGGGAGAGTTCCGTCCCGCGCTGCTCGCACACGAGTCGAAGCTCGAGGTGCGGGTACCGGAGGGCAAGGTGCACGCGGTGTGCGACCCTGAACGCGTTGCCCAGGTGCTCCGTATCCTCATCGACAACGCCTTGACGCACACGCCCGCAGGCACCGACGTGGTCCTGAGCGCCGGTCGTCGGGGCGAGCACTTCCGCGTCGGGGTCGCCGACTTCGGACCCGGCATCCACCGCACCATGCTGCCCCACATCTTCGAGCCCTTCGTCACCTCCGACGATGCGCAGGGATCCGGCCTCGGCCTGGCGATCGCGCACGAGCTGGCCGACCGCATGAACGGCGAGCTGATCGCCGAGAGCAGGCCCGGACGGACGTCCTTCACCCTGGAGCTACCCGCATGACCCGCAGAATCCCCACCGTCCTGGCCACCCTCGTCCTCGCCGGCGGCACCGCCGTCGGCTTGGGCTGCGGGAAGGACGGCGACGACGAGTCCGCCTCGCAGGGCGCACGGACCGAGACCGGCCCGACGGCGACGTCGCGGGCCGACGTCCTCAAGAACCTCGACGGACCGTCGACGAGCGAGACCGCCAGGGGGTTCGACCCCGGCGGCATCTACGCCCGCGAGTCACTCGGCGTCGTCACGGTCATCGCGACCGGCCTCAGCGGGAGCGCCGGACGGGGCGGCAGCGGTCTGGGTTCCGGCTTCGTCGTCTCCGACACGGGTGAGATCGCCACGAACGCGCACGTCGTCACCAGCGGCGAGGGCTCGTCGATCAAGAAGGCAGGCAGCGTCTTCGTCCGGTTCAAGGACGGCAACCAGGTCAGCGCGGACATCGTCGGGTTCGACCCGTTCTCCGACGTCGCACTGCTGAAGCTGAAGGATCTCGACGGCATCCAGCTCCGGCCGCTGCCGCTCGGCAAGTCCGACGACGTGGTGGTCGGCGAGCCCGTCGCCGCGATCGGGTCGCCCTTCGGGGAGGAGCAGTCCCTGAGCGTCGGCGTCATCAGCGCCACCGAGCGGTCGATCGACTCCCTGACCGGCTTCCAGACCTCCGGGGCGATCCAGACCGACGCCGCGATCAACCAGGGCAACTCCGGCGGCCCGCTGCTCAACGCCGCGGGCGAGGTCCTCGGCATCAACTCCCAGATCCGCACCGAGAGCGGCGACGGCAGCGGCGTCGGCTTCGCGGTCCCGGTCGACACCGTCAGCCGCTCGCTGGAGCAGCTGCGTACCACCGGCAAGGTGAGCTACTCCTACCTCGGCGTCGCGAGCTCCGCGGTGTACCCGCAGCTCGCCGAGGAGTTCGACCTGCCGGTCGCCAAGGGCGCGTGGATCCAGGAGGTCACCGACGGCGGACCCGCGGACGACGCGGGTCTGAAGGAGGGCTCGGGCGAGAAGATCTTCCAGGCGCGGCCCTACGCGCCGGGCGGCGACCTGATCGTCGCGGTCGACGGCAAGCCGGTCGAGCGGGAGACCGACCTCGGCCTCCTGCTCCTCGAGCGCAAGCCCGGCGAGACCGTGACGCTCACGCTGTACCGCGGCAAGGAGAAGCTCGACGTCGAGGTGGAGCTCGAGGACCGGCCGACCGCCGCCCCTGCCCGACGAGGCTGAGCGGAAGAGCCGAGGGCGTTTCGACGCGCGCGCGGCGCGGTACCGTTGTCGACATGCCGACGGACACCGCCGCGCCGCTCGTCCTGGTGTCCAACCGGGGCCCGGTCACCTTCGAGGACGACGGGTCCATGTCCCGCGGGACCGGTGGACTCGTCACCGCTCTGACAGGCCTCGCGTCCCATCGCGACGCGGTGTGGATCGCGTCGGCGATGACCCCGGCGGACGCCAAGCGTGCGCAGGAGGCCGGGGGGCGGCCGATCGAGATCCGCACCCCCGCCGGCGGCGAGTACCAGGTGAAGCTCGTCGCCTCCGACGCCGAGGCGTACGACGGCTTCTACAACATCGTCGCGAACCCGATGCTGTGGTTCATCCAGCACTACCTCTGGGACCTCAGCAACGCGCCGGACATCCGCCGTCACGAGATCGACGCGTTCGACTACGGCTACCGGGTCGTCAACGAGGACCTTTCACGGGCGGTCATCGAGCAGATCGACGGGCTCGCGGACCCGGTCGTGATGGTCCACGACTACCACCTGTACCTCCTCCCCGCGCTCGTGCGCGCGGCGCGGCCCGACGTCTTCCTCCATCACTTCGTGCACATCCCGTGGACGCAGTCCGACGCCTGGCGCGTGCTGCCCAGCCGTCTGCGCGAGGAGGTCTACCGCGGCATCCTCGCCAACGACATCATCGGCTTCCACACCCGCTCCTACCGGCGCAACTTCCTGCAGTGCTGCGAGGACCTGATGGGCCTGAAGGTCGACCACGAGGCCGGGATCGTCCAGTACGAGGACCGCGAGGTCTGGGTCCGCAACTACCCGCTGCCGATCGACGCGCGGGCCACGCTGCAGGTCGCGCGGTCGGCGCGCGTGCGCCAGTTCGAGACCGAGCTGCTGCGCCGCCGCCGCGATCACCTGATCCTCCGCGTCGACCGGGCGGACCTCTCGAAGAACGTCCTGCGCGGGTTCAGCGCCTTCGACCTCTTCCTCGAGCAGCACCCGGAGTTCATCGAACGTGTCACGTTCGTCGCCCAGCTGATGCCGTCCCGGACCGATGTCCCCGAGTACGCCGAGTACCTCGAGCGGATCGAGGCGCTCGTCGCGGTCGTCAACCACCGCCACGGCACCCCGGACTGGATGCCGATCCAGCTGAAGCTCCGCGACGACCTCGAAGAGGCCGTTGCGGCCTACAAGCACTACGACGTCCTGCTGGTCAACGCGATGTTCGACGGCATGAACCTCGTGGCCAAGGAGGGCCCACTCGTCAACGAGCGCGGCGGCGTCTCGATCCTGTCGGAGAACACCGGCGCGCACGAGGAGCTCGGCGAGTTCGCGCTGAGCGTGAACCCGTTCGACATCCAGGAGCTGGCGGACGCCATCCACAGCGCCCTCACGATGAACGAGGGGCGACGCGCCGAGCGGCTCGAGGGCCTGAAGGCGATCGTCACCGAGCGCGACCCCGGCGACTGGATCGACGACCAGCTCGTCGACATCCGCAAGAAGGCGGGCGGCAACGTCGCGCCGCCGCTGCCGTCGGCCTGAAGGTCACGGCAGCAGCGTCACGTCCCTGCGCCGCCGGGGCGGGACGTACGCCGGCGGTACGGGGATCGGTACGGGTGTTGCGGCGGGGGCCGCAGTGCGCGTCAGGCGCCGGCGCGCGCGACGGCGCGAGCGGGGGCGGGGGCGGGCGGTTCGGCGCTGCCCGCGTGGCGCGGCGCGGCGCCCGTCCTGCTCGGGTTCCAGGGCCGCGCCGGGAGCAGGTTCCGGGGCGGCGGCCGGCGCCGGCTCCAAGGCCGCGGCGACCGCCGGGTCGGGCGCGCCCGACCGAGCGCCGCGAGCCGGCGTGCGTGTGGATGGCGTGCGCGCCGGTGTGACGCGGCGCTCGGCGACGACGGCGACCGGCCGCTCATCCGGGACGCTCGGGGGCGCGGGCGCGAGTCGCGGCCACAGGACGACGAGCGCACCGACCGCGAGGAGGGCGGCGAGGGGCAGGGACGGCCCGCGGGGCGCGGGCGCGACGGGGACGGGCGGCGTGCTGGGCTCCATGTGCCCACTAGGTCCTGCGGGCACCCGGCTCTCCCCCTCCGTGGCGCCCGCTACCGCAACGCGCGGACGGCCCGACCGCTGCTACCTTCCGTCGTCGCTATGGCTGCTTCCGCCCTGACCTACGACCTCACGCTGCTGCTCGACAGCACCGCCGACGACGACCGCCGCAAGAAGATCCTTGCCGACGCGCAGGCCCTCATCGGCCAGCACGGCACGGTCGCCAGCTCGCACGACTGGGGTGTGCGCCCGACGACCTACGAGATCAAGAAGCAGGCCGCGGCCGAGTACCACCTGATCCAGTTCACGTCGGAGGCCCCGCGGCCGCTCCTGGAGGAGCTCGACCGCGTGCTGCCGATCACCGACGGCGTGCTGCGCTACCGGATCATCAAGCTGAAGCCCGGCGTCGGCGAGGTCCCGAACCTCAAGAACACCACGCTCGAGGACGTCGCCCCGTCGGACGACGACGAGGACGACGACGAGCGCTGACGTTCGCCGCACCCCCGCAGGACTCCTCCGGCGCCTCCAAGGGCGCCGGTCGTGGTTGTGGACCCGGCCGGACCGCCGTCAGATCGCACGGCTTCGCAGCGACTTCGGAACAAAAGAGCGGAAGGAGCGGGTATTCCGGGGGTGCCCTCCGGACCCGTGTCTATGCTCGAACCAGGAAGCATCGTTCGCCCCCGAAAGGAGACCGCGGAATGGCCGCGAGCAACATCAACCGGGTCGTACTGACCGGAAACCTCACGTTCGACCCCGAGCTCCGTTCCCTCCCGAGCGGCACCGCCGTGTGCAAGCTGCGGATCGCCAGCAACACGCGGCGCAAGAGCGCCGGCGGCGAGTGGGAGGACAAGCCCAACTACTTCGACGTCACCGTCTGGGGCGCGCAGGGCGAGAACTGCGCGCGCTACCTCTCCAAGGGTCGCGGCGTCGCCGTCGACGGCCGCCTGGAGTGGCGCGAGTGGCAGGACCAGCAGGGCAACAAGCGCCAGTCGGTCGAGATCGTCGCCGACAGCGTCCAGTTCCTGGGCGGCGGCGAGGGTAGCGGCCAGGGCGGCGGCGCATCCCGCGGCGGCCAGCAGAGCGGGGGCGGCGGCTACGACAACGGCCAGTCCTCCGGTGGCTTCGGCGGCCAGTCCGACGTGCCGGCCGACAGCAGCGACTTCCAGCCCGTGCCCACGGGTGGCGGGTCGGCCCCGACCGGGGACGACGACATCCCGTTCTAGGACGTTTTCGCGCAGTCCCGACGGCCCCGGAGCGCGCTCGCGCCCGGGGCCGTCGGCGTTTTCCGGCCGATCGGCGTGCTACGGGACGCCGCGCGAGGCCCGGACGTGTCACAATCCGCGCTCGCGCGCCGACATCCGGCGCGCTCTCTCTGTCACCAGGATTCACCAAGGACGTCGTTTTGGCCAAGCAGCGCAACAGCGGGAAGGCAGCTCCCCGCCGACGGGACAAGAAGGGCGGGCCCGGCAGCGGTCGTCGCAAGCCGTGCCTGCACTGCAAGGACAAGATCGAGCAGGTCGACTACCGCGACATCGTGACGCTGCGGAAGTTCGTCTCCGAGCGCGGCAAGATCCGCTCCCGTCGCATCACGGGTGCGTGCCGCCGTCATCAGAGCCAGGTCGCCCGTGCGGTGAAGCGCGCCCGTGAGCTTGCGCTGCTCCCGTACGTCAACGAGTCCGCCACCGACCCGCGCGAGCGCGGGGGCCGGGGCGACCGCGGCGATCGCGAGCGGTAGATCCATGCCCGACGCGATTCTCCTCCAGGACGTCGACCAGGTCGGCGAGAAGGGCGCGGTCGTCACCGTGTCCAAGGGCTACCTGCGCAACTACCTGATCCCCCGCAAGCTGGCCGCCCCGGCGACCAAGGGCCTCGTCGAGACGGCGCGGCGCAAGGCGGAGAGCCAGGAGCGCGCGGCGGCCGACGCGGTCATGCAGGCCAACGAGCTCGCGGCGCTGCTGAACAAGACGGTCCTCACGATCGCCCAGCAGGCCGGCGAGGACGGGCGCCTGTTCGGCTCCGTCACGAACCAGGACGTCGCGGACGCCATCAAGGAGGCCCGCGGCATCACCGTCGACAAGCGTAAGGTGCAGCTGCCCGATGCCATCAAGGCTGTCGGCACGTACCAGGTGGTCATCGAGATCGCCGAGGGCATCCACGCGATGGTCAAGACGATCATCACCGAGCGCTAGTTCGAACCCCTTCGCAGCACCGGTGACGGGCGTCCTGCGGGGCGCCCGTCGTCGTTGTGGGTGTCAGATGCGTCGCCTTCGCGACGACTTCGCACGGACCCCGCACCTACCGAGGATTTCGCAGGCCGGGCGGCGGGTGCCGTTGCTACGGTCAACCGTCCGCCATGAGCACCTTTCCCGACGAGCAGTACGAGCCCTACTCCGAGCCCCAGAACGGCTCCGGCGCGATGGCTCCCCCCCACTCGCTCGAAGCGGAGCAGGGCGTCCTCGGCGCGATCCTCCTGTCGGACAAGACGCACTACGAGTACCTCGTCCAGACGGCACTCACGCCGGACGACTTCTACCGCGACCGGCACCGCGTGGTCTTCGAGACGATGTTCGAGCTCTACGAGGAGAACGAGCCGATCGACGTCCTCACGGTCACCGAGCACCTGCGCTCCCGCGGGAAGCTCGACGCGGCCGGCGGGCCCGCGGAGATCGACGCGCTCGCGGGTGCGGTCCCCTCGGTCGGGAACATCCGCCGCTACGGCGCGATCGTCAAGGAGCACGCGCTGCTGCGCCGGCTCCTCACCACGACCTACGAGATCCAGGCCGCCGTCCACGGCCACGAGGCCGAGGCGCGGGAGATCGTCGAGCGCGCCGAGACGCGGATCCTCGAGGTCGCCCACGACGACCGCGCGAAGGACTTCGTGCCGGTCGGCGACGTGCTGCACGCCGAGATCGACGTGTGGCAGCGCATCGCCACCGAGGGCATCACGATGACCGGCACCCCGTCGGGGTTCCCGGACCTCGACGAGATGACCGGCGGCTTCCAGCCGGGCAACCTGATCATCCTGGCGGCCCGGCCATCGATGGGGAAGTGCAACAGCAGCCGGACGTTGGTCTACGACCCCACGACCGGCGCGCGGCGGTCGATCGGCGACGTCGTCCGCGACATCGAGAGCGGGACGGAGACGTTCGTCGCTGCTCTAGGGCCGGACCTCAAGCTCCGGGTCGTGCAGCCGGTACGCGCCTTCCGCAACGGTCGTCGCCCGGTGTTCCGGCTGACGACGCGTCTCGGGCGTTCGATCGAGGTCACGGCGAACCACCCCCTGCTCTCCATCCGCGGCTGGCGGCGCCTCGACGAGTTCGCCCCTGGCGACCGCATCGCCGTCCCGCGCAGTCTTCCGCGGGTCGACCCGCCGCAGACGATGCCCGACGAGGAACTCGTCCTGTTGGCGGCGCTCATCGCGGACGGATCGCTCGGTGGCAGCACTCCGGTCTTCACCGCGGGGACAGACTCTCCGGTCCTCGACGACGTCCGCGTCGCGGCCGACGGCATGGAGGTCGAGCTCCGTCAGAGTCCGGGTCAGCCGTACCAATACCGCGTGACCGCCGGTCGCGGGAACGCCAACCCGGTCACCGAAATGTGCCGACGTCACGGCATCTGGGGCAAGCTCTCACACGACAAGTTCGTCCCCGAAGCGATCTTCGGCCTGACCGATCGCAACATCAAGCGCTTCCTCTCGGTCCTGTGGGGCTGCGACGGTCACGTCTACGCCGGCGGGCGCTTCGCGCAGATCGGCTACTCGACCATCTCTCACCGCCTCGCGCGCGATGTGCAGCACTTGCTGCTCCGGCTCGGGATCGTCGCGACGATCCGCAAACTCAGACGCGACGTGTACGAAGGGACGGACCGCACGGCGTACGAGGTACGAATCACAGGACAGGACGACATGCGCAGGTTCGTCGACGAGATCGGCGCGTGCGGCAAGCTCACCGCCGGGATCAAGGTCTTCCAGTACCTCCAGACCCGCGGTGTCAAGACGAACGTCGACACGGCGCCACCGGAAGCCTGGGAGATGGTTGCTGCGGCCAAGGGGGAGCGCTCCTGGGCTGCGGTGAGTGAGATGGCGGGTTATCCGCGCAACCACAACTGGCATGTCGGGTCCCGCGGTCTCTCCCGCCCGCGCCTCGAGCAGCTGGCCGGCGTTCTGGAGAACGATGAACTGCAGGCTCTCGCGACCTCAGACATCTGGTGGGACGAGGTGCTCTCGATCGAGCCGGCCGGTGAGGACGAGACGTTCGACATCGAGGTCCCCGACCTCCACAACTTCGTGGCCGACGACGTCATCGTCCACAACTCGGCCCTGGTCACGAACATGGCCGAGAACGTCGCGCTGCACAAGAGCAACCCGAAGGCCGTCGCGCTGTTCAGCCTCGAGATGTCCGAGGGCGAGCTCGCCCAGCGGTTCATCGCATCGCAGGCGTCGATCAAGGGAGACGACCTGCGCAAGGGCAAGCTCAAGAAGGAGCGCGACTGGAAGCGCGTCCTGGAGACCGCGGCCCGCTACGACGCCGCCAAGCTCTACATCGACGACTCGTCCGACATCGGGCTGCTCGAGATCCGCGCGAAGGCCCGTCGCCTGCATCAGCAGCACCCGCTCGGGTTGATCATCGTCGACTACCTGCAGCTGATGCGCGCGGACGGGCGGATCGAGAACCGCGTCCAGCAGGTCTCCGCGATGAGCCGCGGACTGAAGATCCTCGCCCGTGAGCTCCAGTGCCCGGTGATCGCGCTGTCCCAGCTGTCCCGTGGCGTCGAGTCCCGGACCGACAAGCGCCCGATGCTGTCGGATCTACGCGAGTGCGTCACCGGCGACACGCTCGTATCCCTGGCCGACGGGCGGCGCGTCCCGATCGTCGAGCTGGTCGGGACGACACCCGAGGTGATCGCACTCGATGCGCGAGACCGACTCGTGACCGCGACGGCGGAGGAAGTCTGGCCGGTTGGGCAACGTGACGTCCTCGAGCTACGCCTCGCCTCCGGGCGCCGGATTCGTACGACCGCCTGCCACCGCCTGCGGAGCGCTCGCGGGTGGCAGACCGTGGGTTCTCTTGACGTCGACGACCGCGTTGCACTCGCACGCCAGGTCCCCGAGCCTGCAACGCCCTCGGCGTGGCCCGAACACGAGGTGGTTCTGCTCGGCCAGCTCGTAGGAGACGGTTCATACCTCCGCGGCCAGCCGATGCGCTTCACCACCGCCTCCGAGGACAACAGCGAGGCGGTACGCCGCTGTGCGACTGCGCTCGGCTCTACCGTCAATCGCCATGCGGGCCGCGGATCTTGGCATCAGCTGGTCATCTCTGGCAACGGGAACCGTTGGACGCCGGCGGGCGTCGGGGCGTGGCTGAAACGACTGGGCATCTTCGATCAACGCTCACACCAGAAGCGCCTTCCGCTCGAAGCCTTTCGCCTCCCGAACGACCAGGTCGCGCTGCTCCTGCAGCATCTCTGGGCGACCGACGGTTCGATCCACGTCGACACGAGCCCAGCCGGGAAGAACAAGGGCCGCGTCGCGTACTCGACCATCAGCCGCGGACTCGCCGATGACGTCGCAGCACTTCTCCAGCGGCTCGGGATCATCGCGCGGACGACGACCTCCGCGCAGGGTGAGTACCGCCCGATCCATCACGTCCATGTTTCGGGAAGCGGTGCACAGCGCCTCTTCCTCGACACCGTAGGCGCATTCGGGCCTCGCGTCGTGCCGGCCGAGCAGCTGGCAGCCGTGCTCGAGACGCGCACCAGGGCGACGAATGTCGACACCTTGCCGCTCGAGACCTGGTCGCGTGTCAGGGAGTCGATGTCGTCCCGGGGCGTCACGACCCGAGCCATGGCGACACTCCGCGGGACCTCGTACGGAGGGACCGCGCACTTCGCCTTCGCACCCTCCCGTGCTGTTGCCGCTGAGTACGCCGCACTCCTCGAGGATCCTGTCCTCGCCGATCTTGCGGCGTCCGACCTCTTCTGGGATCGCGTGGTCTCCATCGAGCCCGCCGGCGAGGAGGAGGTCTACGACCTCACCGTCCCGGGCCCGCACTGCTGGCTCGCCGACGGCATCGTCTCGCACAACTCGGGCGGCATCGAGCAGGACGCCGATCTCGTGATGTTCATCTACCGCGACGAGTACTACTACCCGGAGACCACCGAGACCCCGGGAGAGGGCGAGCTGATCATCGCGAAGCACCGCAACGGCGGACTGGGCACCGTGCACCTGAACTTCCAGGGCGAGTACCCCCGATTCCTCGGCCAGGCCCGGGAGGACTGATGGCCCGCCCGTGGACCTGCCCGTACGACGCGTGCGACGGCAGCGGCCTGCTCGTCGACGAGGAGAGCCGCACCTCGCGTCCGTGCCGCTGCCGGCCGCAGATGCTCAGCGCGCGGCGCACCACCTCGCTCGCGCGGTCGATCCCCAAGAAGTACCGCGGGCTGTCCCTGGACCGTCCCCCGATCTCGTCGATGCCCGACAGCACCAAGCGGGTCGTCGGCGCCTACATCCGCGAGCTCGATGACCACCTGCGCCAGGGTCGCGGCCTGTGGTTCTTCGGCGACGTCGGGACGGGAAAGACGACGCTCGCGATGCTGGTCTCCCAGGCGGCGCTCGACAAGGGCCACTCGGTCGCGATCTACTCGCTGCCGCGCCTGCTGGCGGAGATCCGCACGACCTTCGACGAGGACACCGAGCACTCGTACATCGACCTGCTCGACCGCCTCAACGAGGTCGACCTCCTCCATATCGACGACGTCGGCGCCGAGAAGACCAGCCCGTGGGTGCTCGAGCAGCTGTACTCGATCATCAACACGCGGTACGAGGAGGAGCGGGCCGTGATGATCACGACGAACCTCGTCGACGACGCCGAGCTGCGCGACCAGATCACGCCGCGGACCGTCAGCCGGCTGCGCGAGATGTGCGAGCTGGTGCCGCTGTTCGGCGCGGACAACCGGCTGCGCGAGGACTGGGACGACCACCAGCCGCAGGCGGCACCGTCCGTGGCGGACTGGCTCCAGCACGGTTCTCCGTAGACTCCCTCCTCATGCCAGGCACCGTCATCGTCGGCGCGCAATGGGGTGACGAGGGGAAGGGCAAGATCATCGATCTGCTCGCCTCCCGCGCCGACGCCGTCATCCGCTTCCAGGGCGGCAACAACGCAGGCCACACGATCGTCCACGACGATGTGACGTGGAAGTTCCACCTCATCCCATCGGGCATCCTGTTCCCCGGCAAGACCTGCATCATCGGCAACGGCGTCGTCATCGACCCCGAGGTCCTGATCGGCGAGATCGACGGGTTGAAGAAGCGCAACGTCGACGTGAGCGGCCTGAAGATCAGCGCCAACGCGCACGTGATCATGCCGTACCACCGGATCCTCGACCGGGCCGGCGAGGACCGTCTCGGGCGCAACCAGATCGGCACCACGAAGCGCGGTATCGGCCCCGCCTACGCCGACAAGGCCGCGCGCCTGGGCATCCGCATCCAGGACATGCTCGACGAGAAGATCCTGAAGAAGAAGATCATGGCCGCGCTCGAGCCCAAGAAGCTCATGCTGCGCCCCTTCGAGCGGGACCCGGAGTTCGCCGACCAGCTCGACCTCCAGCAGATGACGCTCGACCTCGTGACCTACGGGCATCGGCTCGAGCAGCACATCGCGGACACCAGCTCGCTCGCGTGGAAGGCCCTGGACGAGAAGAAGCTCGTCCTGTTCGAAGGCGCGCAGGGCGCGCTCCTGGACATCGACCACGGCACCTATCCGTTCGTCACGTCGTCCAACCCGGTGTCGGCGTCCGCCTGCATCGGCTCGGGCGTCGGCCCGCGCGACATCGACGAGGTCTGGGGCGTCACCAAGGCGTACGCGACCCGCGTCGGAGCGGGCCCGTTCCCGACGGAGATGTTCGAGGGCGACCCGGTCGGCGACGGCATCATCGACCGCGGCCACGAGTACGGCACCACGACCGGCCGTCGCCGTCGCGCCGGCTGGCTCGACCTCGTCGCGCTGAAGTACGCCGCGCGCATCAACTCGCTGACGCACCTGTGCGTCACGAAGCTCGACGTCCTCAGCGGTCTCGACACCATCCGCGTCTGCACGCGCTATCGGGGCGAGGAGGACGCGACGTTCGACACCTTCCCCTACCACCAGACCGTGCTGCACCACGCGAAGGCCGAGTACATCGACCTGCCCGGCTGGCAGGAGGACCTCACGAAGTGCCGCAGCGAGGCCGACCTCCCGCAGGCGGCCCGCGACTACCTGCACTTCATCGCGGAGCAGACCGGCGTACCGATCGCGCAGATCAGCATCGGGCCGGCGCGCGACCAGATCATCTGGACCGAGATCGGCAACCAGTCGGTCGCCGGTCGCACCGCCAGCGTCGTCTGACGCGGGCGGCCGGGGCTACGCGTCGACGACGCGGGTGTCGACGAGGAAGTCGTGCAGCGCGCGGTTCTGGTCGTCGAAGAACGGCCAGAACCAGTCGGCGAGGTAGGCGAGCCCGAACGTGAAGCTCGACACGATGCCCACCGCGATGCTCTTGAGCACGATCTCCCGCAGGACGGCGGTCCCGAGGTCCATCGGGGTGCGGTCGGCCTTGACGACCCGGATGCCGGTCATCTTCTTCCCGACCGTCTGCCCGTCGGTCTTCCACAGCATCAGCGGCTGGTAGAGCAGTGCTGCGAGCGTGAAGACGAGCAGCGCGATCAGGAACGAGATGATGAGCGCGGCGAACCCGTCGCTGCCGTCGCTGTTGATGCCGACCCCGGTGACGATGGCGAACAGCACGAAGGCGATCACCGCGATGAGCAGGCCGTCGACGATCGCGGCGACCGCCCGCTTGCCCCACGAGGCGAGCACGAACGGGCTGCGGGGTGCGCCGAAGGGGTCGGGTGCCGGCGTGGTCGGCGCGAGCGCACCGGGCGGGACGGGACCGCCGCCGTAGGCTCCGGGCCCCGTGGTCGCCGGCCGCGTCGGGAGCGGTGCCCGGGGCGGCGGCTCGATCGGGCGGCCGAACGCGTCGGTCCCCACACGCTGCTCGCGCGGAGCCGACTCTCCCAGCGGGTCGCCGGAGGTGAAGCCGCCCTGGTCGCTCATGCGACGGAGGGTAGCGGCACGACCATGCCCGGCATCCCGTGCGTGACCTCGTCGTGCTCGAGCACCTCCGCCTCACCGCGGCGCAGGACCCGCAGCGCGAGTGCGAGGGCGGAGAGCATCGCGAGCGTCGCGAGGGTGATCTGGACGCTGACGATGCCGTCCTCGGTCCAGTAGACGTCGTCGAGCTTCAGCAGCAGCGCCGACTCGTCGAGGGTGAGCGCGACTCCGGCGCCGAACGGGAACGCGAGAATGGGGTCGAGGTCCTCGTTTCGGGAGACGATCGAGATGCCACCCGCGAGGAACGCCATCGCGATCCCCGGCACGAAGTGGTGGATGTGGTGCTCCTTGACCACGACGTTGCGCAGCGGACCCCACCGTCCACGGTCGCGCAGCAGCGTCGTGGACGCGCGCGTCAGTGCGAACGTCCCGAGGAACGCGAGGTGGAGGTTCAGCAGCGCGTTCTCGCGCGTCGAGCCGCCCTTGTAGCCGGCGACGGCGACCTCGACGGTCTGCCCGATGGCCTGCTCGGCGGCGAGGTAGACGTCCTGCGTCTCCGTCGGCAGCGGCGCGTCCCCGCGTTGCCACACCCGCAGCACCTCGCCGACGAGCACCGCGCCGGTCGTCAGGCCGGCGGCCACCGCGAGGGCGCGCGTGCGACGCTCGGCGATCTCGCGACGGTGGCGGGCGGCGGCGCTGCGGGAGCGGCCGAGGATCAGCTCCACGGGCCGCGTTCCAGCAGCTCGCTGTCGGGGACGCGACGGACGACGCGGGCCGGCACGCCCATGACGACCGCGCGGGCCGGCACGTCGGCGGTCACGACGGCGCCGGCCGCGACGAACGCCTCCTCCCCGATCTCGACACCCGGGGTGAGGACCGCCCCGCCGCCGATGCGGCAGGCGCGACGCAGGATGACACCGCGCAGCACGTGGCCCTCGGGCTGCCGCGCCATGGTGTCGTCGTTCGTCGTGACGGCAGCGGGACCGACGAACACGTCGTCCTCGACGACGCTGAAGGCGGTCAGGTAGACGTGGGACTGCAGTCGCACGCGGTCGCCCAGGACCGAGTGCGGGTCGACGGTCGCTCCGCGGCCGATGACGGCCTCGGCGCCGATGGTCGCGCGCTCGCGGACGACCGCCAGGTCACCGACGATGACGCCCGCTCCGAGCACCGTGCCGGCGAACACGACGGCGTGCGTGCAGATCGCGGCACCGGCACCGATGATGAGGGGGCCGGGCCCGTCGGCGGACCGCAGGCTCGAGCGCGGCGAGAGGGTCGGGGGCTTGCCGAGGACGGCCCCGTCCTGGATGCGGACCCCGTCGCCGATGACGACGTCGTCGTGGACGACGACGTGGGCGCCGAAGACGACCCCTTCGCCGACGCGGGCGGAAGGGCTGAGCACGAGCCCAGGAGCGTCCGTGTGGTCCATCCCGGATACCCTACCCACGCCGTGAGCGCCGCCTCGTCGACCATCCCCGAGCTCCGCGGCGCCGTGCTCGGCCTGGGCATGATGGGCCGCCACCACGCGCGGCTGCTGCAGGGCACCGCGGGCGTCGTCTTCGCGGGCGCCGTCGATCCCGGCGGCGACGTCCACGGCTCGGTGCGGAACCCCGCTCTCGTGTTCGACTCGCTCGACGCGCTCGTCGCGGCCGGCCCGCTCGACTTCGCGATCGTCGCGGCTCCGGCGGAGGAGCACCTGCCGCTCGCCGCCCGGCTCCTCGAGCTCGGCGTCCATGCCCTGGTCGAGAAGCCCCTCGCGGCGACCGTCGCCGAGGCGCAGGAGCTCATGCAGCTCGCTTCCGGCACCGGGGTGCGTGTTGCGGTCGGGCACGTGGAGCGTTGTAACCCGGCGCTGCTGGAGCTCCGGCGGCGGGCGCAGAGCGGCGAGGTCGGCGACATCTTCCTCATCGCCACCGAGCGCGTGGGACCGTTCCCCTCGCGGGTCAAGGACGTCGGCGTCGTCAAGGACCTGGGCACCCACGACCTCGACCTGGTGCGCTGGATCGGCGGCGCGCCCGTCAAGCGGGTCGCGGCCGAGACCCAGCACCGGATGGGCCGTGCCCACGAGGATCTCGTCCTCGTCACCGGCCGGCTCGCGTCCGACGTCGCCTTCAACTGCGTCGTCGACTGGCTCTCCCCCACGAAGGTGCGGCGCGTGCGCGTGCTGGGCTCGGCGGGCATGCTCGTCGCCGACCAGCTCACCGGCGACCTGTCGCTGTTCCGCAACGGCGACGTCGAGTCCACCTGGGACGCCGCCCGGACCCTGCGAGGCGTCAGCGAGGGCGACATGACCCGCTTCGCGATCGCTCGCCGCGAGCCGCTGCTGGTGCAGCTCGAGACCTTCTGCGCCTACGTGCGCGGAGACGACGACGCCGGCGTCGTGACGCTGGACGAAGGACTGCACGCGGTCCAGGCCGCGGAGGCCGTCCTGCTCGCCGCGCGCGAGGGGAAGACCGTGCGGATGGACGGGGCGAGCTGATGCGCGTCGTCGTCGTCGCGCTCGGCAAGATCGGCCTGCCCATCGCAGCGGCGATCGCGCGCGCGGGCCACGAGGTCATCGGCTGCGACACCGACCAGCGGGTCGTCGACGCGGTAAACGACGCCCGCGAGCCGTTCCCGGGCGAGACCGGGCTGCGCGAGGCGCTGCTGGAGACCGTCGACGCCGGCCGGCTCCACGCGACGACGGACACCGCGGCAGCGGTCGCGACCGGGCCGGACCTCGTCATCGCGGTCCCGCCGCTGATCGTCGACGAGCATGCGCAGCCGGACTTCTCGATCCTCGACGCGGTCGTCGCGGACATCGCGCGCGGGCTCGCCGCGGCTCCTGCGGACGCGCGACCGGTGATCGCGATCGAGACGACGCTGCCGGTCGGCACGACGCGCTCCAGGGTCGCGCCCGCCCTGGAGGCGGGCAGCGGCCGGCTGGGCGAGCGCGACTTCTTCACGGTCTTCTCGCCCGAACGGGTGTTCAGCGGCCGGATCTTCGCCGACCTCGACACCTATCCGAAGCTCGTCGGTGGCCTCAGCGCCGTCGGGGAGGACCTCGGCATCGCCGCGTACGCCGGGTTCCTCGTCGCGGAGGTGCGCGGGATGGGGAGCGCCGAGGCGGCGGAGATGACGAAGCTCGTCGAGACGACCTACCGCGACGTGAACATCGCGCTGGCCAACGAGTTCGCCCGGGCGGCGGACCGCTACGGCCTCGACGTCACCGCCGTCATCGACGCGGCGAACTCCCAGCCGTTCAGCCACGTCCACCGGCCCGGCGTCGCGGTCGGCGGGCACTGCATCCCGGTCTACCCGCGCTTCTACCTCAGCGGCGACCCGTCGGCCCGCCTGCCCGCGACCGCACGCGAGGTGAACGAGACGATGCCCGCCTACGCGGTCGATCTGCTCGAGCAGCACCTCGGCCCGCTCGAGGGCCGGACCGTGCTGATCCTCGGGATCGCCTACCGCGGCGGGGTGAAGGAGACCGCGTTCTCCGGGGCGTTCCCGCTGCGGGACGAGCTCGCGCGCCGCGGGGCGACGCCGGTCGCAGCGGACCCGCTGTACGACGACGCGGAGATCCGCGCGCTGGGATTCGAGCCGTGGGACGGTGCGACAGCTGCCACCGGGGCGATCGTGCAGGCCGACCATCTCGACTACGCCCTGCTACGGGCCGATGCCCTGCCGGGCGTGCGCGCGATCGTCGACGGTCGGGGGATCGTGGACGCCGTGCGGCTGCGTGAGGCCGGGGTCGCCGTGAAGGCGATCGGCCGACCCGGCGGCTGAGCGCTCAGCCGCCGAACGCGCGATTGAGCGCCGCGACGACCCGCTCGCCGGCCCGGCCGTCGCCGTAGAGCATCGGCCGCTCGGTCGGGACCGACCGGTCGAGCGCCGCGTAGGCCGCGGTCGCGTCGAGGTCGACGAGGACGTTCCAGCCCGCGTCGACCGTCTCGGTCCACTCGGTGGTGTCGCGCAGTGTCACGCACGGGACGCCCGCGAGGTACGCCTCCTTCTGCACGCCGCCGGAGTCGGTGAGCATCGCGCGCGCCCGGGTCAGGAGTGCCGTGAAGGCGAGGTAGCCCAGCGGCGGCGTGATGGAGATGTGGTCGGCGACGAGGAGCTCGTCGAGCCAGCCCTGCGCGTCGAGCCGCGCACCCGTCCGGGGATGGAGCGGCAGGACTGCGGGGCACGGCAGCCCGAGCAGGAGATCCACGAGGCGTCGTAGCCGGACCGGGTCGTCCACGTTGCCGGCGCGGTGGGCGGTGACGAGGACGTACCCGCCGGCGGTGACGCCCGCGTCGCGCAGGGGTCCGTCGTCCTTCTGCGCGCGCGGCTGCACGAGCATCGCGATGTCGACCATGACGTCGCCGACGACCTCCACCGCGCCCACGACGCGCTCGGCCGCGAGGTGCTGCGTCGGCGCGTCGGACGAGCAGAGCAGCAGCGACGAGAGATGGTCGGTGAGGACACGGTTGAGCTCCTCGGGCATCGACCGGTCGAACGACCGCATCCCCGCCTCGACGTGGGCGACCGGCACGCCGGCCTGCGCGGCCGCCAGGCCGCCGGCGAGGGTGGAGTTCGTGTCCCCGTAGACCAGCACCACGTCGGGCCGCTCGTCGGCGATCAGCGGGCCGATGGCCGACAGCATCCGCGCTGTCTGCTCGGTGTTCGACCCCGTGCCGAGCTGCAGCTCGTGGGCGGGGCGCGGCACGCCGAGCTCATCGAAGAAGACCGCGCTCATCTCGTCGTCGTAGTGCTGGCCGGTGTGGACCAGGACCTCGGTGGCGACCTCCTGCAGGCGGCGTGACACCGCCGCCGCCTTGACGAACTGCGGCCGGTTGCCGACGACGGTGAGGACCTTCACGCCGTCTGCCCGTCCAGCTCCGCGGCGACGTGGTCGCGCAAGAGCCGGGCGGCCTCCTGCGTCAGCGGACCGGGAGACGTCGGCAGCGGGCGGCCGTCGACGGCGCTCACCGCCTGCACCTCGCGCAGCGTCGAGGCCAGGAAGGCCTCGGTCGTGCACCGGAGGTCGTCGCGGGTGGTGACCCGCTCGACGGCGCCGGTGAGCGCCCCGACGCGTCGCCGGGTGATCGAGTCGAGGATGTGGTCGTCCAGCGGCGGGGTGTAGAGCCGGGGGTCGTCCTGGAGGGCGTAGAAGAACGAGGAGGTCGGCGCCTCGAGCACCCGCCCGTGCGGGGTGACGAGCAGGGCGTCGTCGGCCGGCGGGTCCGCCTCCTGCGCCAGGCGGCCGGCGAGCATGTTCGCCGCGTAGGACAGGGACTTGACCCCGTCGAGGATCCGCGTCGGGGCGTACGTCACCGTGGCGAGCGTGAGCGCGTCGGCGTGCGGGTGCAGCGGCTCGATCATCCCGAGCCGGTGGCCGCCCCGGGTCACGACGACGCGCAGGGCGGCGTCGACCGGGCCCGCCGCCTCGACGAGGGTCCGGACGTCGGCGTCGATCTGCTGCGGGTCGAGCGGCAGGCGCACGTTGGCCGCCGAGGTGGCGAGTCGGGCGAGGTGGTCGTCCCAGGCGAAGAGCCGGCCGCCGTAGAGCCGCGCGACCTCGAACACGCCGTCGCCGCGCAGGAAGCCGGGGTCCGACGCGGGGATCGTCGCCTCGGCCGCCGGGAGGAGGACGCCATCGAGGATCGCTGGGGGCGCGGGCACCCGGCGCACGATACCCCGCGACGGGCGCGTCGGCCGTACTGTTCGGGGGAAGGTGAGCAACGACCCCGACGCCATCCGCGCACGGATCTTCGATCTGGCCCGCTCGATCGGGCTGGTGGACGAGGGCAACCTCGACGCGATCGCCGACCTCGCGGCGCGCGCGTCGACGATGATCGACGACATGGACGAGCACGCGCTCGTCGGCCTCCTGCAGGCCTACGGCCGGGCCGTCGACCGCATCGCCAGCGCGGAGGCGCAGATCGCCGCGCGGCACCTCGCTGCCTTTCGTGACGCGGAGTTCGAGGCCGCGCTCGAGGCGTGGCTGGGCGACGTCCTGCCGCTCGCGGTCGACACCTTCGGGCTCATCCATGCGCGGCGCCTCGAACAGCTCGTGCGCCGCCGGACCAGCGCTGACGCCGTTGCCGCCGCCGGGAACGACACGACCGCCGACCTGGAGGTCGCCGACCTCGCCGTCGCGATGATCGACCTGCGCGGCTCGACGGCCTTCATGCTCGACCACCCGCCCGACGAGATCTGCGGGCTGGTCGACGAGCTGTACTTCGCGGTCGGTCAGGTGGCGGCGCAGCACGAGGTGCACGCCGGCAAGTTCCTCGGCGACGGCGTGCTGTTCTTCTCCGCCGACGGGACCCGGTTGGTCGACGCGACCATCGCCGCGGTCGCCGCGCTCGGCTCCCAGACGGCGCTGCGGGCCGGCGCCGGCGTGGCCCGCGGGCCCGTCATCCGGCACGCCGGCGACTGGTTCGGCACCCCGGTCAACCTCGCATCGCGACTCGGGGAGCTCGCCGGGCCCGACGAGGTGCTGGTGGACGAGGACGCCCTTCCCGGGGGCCGGGAGCCGCAAGCGTGGCGCTGGGCCCGGCCCCGCGGCCTGGACCGGGAGCGCCGGCTCGGGGTGCTCTGAAGCGGTCCCCGCGGTCCGGCGGCACCCCGGTCGAACGGCGGGCCGTGAGGATCGCCGAGCTGGCAGCGCCGCGACGGGAGGCGTAGGTTCCGCACGTGTCGACCGCACACGCCCCCGCCGTGCCCGCCCCGCGCCGCGCCTGCCTCGCGGTTCCCGGACACAACGCGAAGATGCACGCCAAAGCGCTCGCGGGTGGGGCCGACGAGATCGTGCTGGACCTCGAGGACGCGGTCGCCCCGGACGCCAAGGAGCAGGCGCGCGAGGTCGTCGCCGCCACGCTGGACGACCCGGCCTGGGCGGGCGTGACCGTCGCGATCCGCGTCAACGCGCGGGACACCCGCTGGCACGACGACGACGTCGTCTGGCTCGGCGCCCTGCGCACGGCGGCGCAGCTGTCGGTCGTGGTCCCGAAGGTCGAGTCCGTGCAGGACGTCCTCGCGGTGTCCGCCGCCCTCGACGCCTCGGGCGCTCCACCGGACCTCGTGCTCCAGGCGCTCCTCGAGACACCCGGCGCCGTGGCCGACGCGCGGACCATCGCCGGGGCGGCCGGCCGGCTGGCGACGCTCATCATCGGCTTCGCCGACCTCGCCGCCGAGCTGCGGCGCCGGGGCGCACAGCACGACACGGCCACGTGGCTGCCCGTGCGGGAGGCGGTGCTGGCGGCAGCCCGGGAGCACGGCCTGCAGGCGATCGACGGTCCGCACTTCAAGCTTGGCGATCCGTCCTCCCTGGCCGAGGCGGCACTGCAGGCGCGCGACCTGGGCTTCGACGGCAAGTGGGCCATCCACCCCGAGCAGGTGCCGGTGCTCCTGCGGATCTTCCGCCCTTCCCCTGCGGAGGTGACGCACGCCCGCGACACGCTCGAGGCACTCGACCGGGCGGCGCAGGACGGGGACGCGGCGGTGCGCGTCGGCGGACAGATGGTCGACGAGGCCCACCGTCCCGATGCGCTGCGGGTGCTCGCCGGCAGCGGTGGACCGCCCGAGGAGGAGCGCGGGCCGGCGGTCGTCCCGGTCGCCCTGCCGTTCTTCGAGGACCTGGCGGTCGGGGACGTCTTCACCGCCCCGGGCGTGACCCTCGATGCCGGCCTCGCCACCCTGCACCGCTCGATCATCGGGGACCGCCTCGCACTCGCACTCGACGCCCCGCTGGCCCGCGAGGTCACCGGCGCGCCCGACGCGCTCGCGCACCCGATGCTCGTCTGCGACGTGTCCATCGGCCAGTCGACGGCCCCGAGCGCGCGGGTCCTGGGCAACCTCTTCTACCGGGGCCTCGCGGTCCGGCCCGTGCCGCTGGGGACGACGCTGCGGACCCGGACGGAGATCGTCGCCAAGCGACGGGCGAAGACCGCGAAGGGCGGGTCGCCCAGAGGCCTCGTGGTGCTGCGCGTGACCACCACCGACGAGCACGGCGAGCCGGTCGTGGACTTCCACCGCTGTCCGCTGCTGCCGGCCCGCGAGGACCGCCCGGACGAGACCGGTGACGACTTCGAGCGGTTCTCCGCGGAGATGCCGGACGAGCGGCTCGGCGAGCTCGTCCCGGCGTGGGACCTCGCTCCCCTGCGACAGCTCGGCGGCCCGCTCGCGGCCGACGTCGCGGCCGGGACCACCTACGCGATCGAGGCCCGCGAGACCGTGACGTGCGCGCCCGAGCTCGCCCGGGTCACGCTGAACCAGGCACTGACCCATACCGACGCCGGCGGCTCCCACCACGGCCGCCGGCTCGTCTACGGCGGCCACGTGATCGGGATCGCCGCCGCGCACGTCACCCGCGTGTTCCCCGCGCTGGCGACGATCCTCGCCTGGCGCTCCTGCGACCACCTCGGCCCGACGTTCGAAGGCGACCGACTCGCGACGACCGTCGAGGTCGAGCGGATCGTGACGGGTGGGTCTTCCTCCGGCGGCGCCGTCGTCGACCTGCGCGTACGCGTCGCGGTGGACCGCGGCGACGCCGGCAGCACCCCTGTCCTCGACTGGCGCCCGGTGGCCCTCCTCCCATGACCTCCTCTCCCGGCATCCTCGACGGCTTCCGCGTGATCGAGGGCTCGGCGTTCGTCGCCGCGCCCCTCGGTGGCATGACGCTCGCGCAGCTCGGCGCCGACGTCATCCGCTTCGACCAGATCGGCGGCGGGTTGGACCACCAGCGGTGGCCGCTGGCGCAGGACGGCCAGAGCCTCTTCTGGGCCGGGCTCAACAAGGGCAAGCGGTCGTTCGCCGTGGACCTGCGCAGCCCCCGCGGACGGGAGCTCGTCACGGCGCTCGTGGCCGAGGCGGGCACCTTCCTGACGAACTTCCCGGCCCGCGGCTGGCTCTCCTACGAGAGTCTGCGCGAGCACCGCGACGACCTCGTGATGGTCGGGCTCACCGGCAACCCGGACGGCACCAGCGAGGTCGACTACACGGTCAACCCGGCTACCGGCTTCCCCTGGGCGACCGGCCCCCGCAACCTCGCGGAGCCGCTGAACAGCGTCCTGCCCGCCTGGGACCTCGTGATGGGCGGCCTGTCGACGACCGGGCTGCTCGCCGCGGACCGCCACCGGACGCGGACCGGCGAGGGTCAGCTCGTCTCGCTCGCACTGTCGGACGTCGCGTTCGCGGTCGTCGGCCATCTCGGCCGCATCGCCGAGACGCAGCTCGGCGGGACCGACCAGCGCAAGGATGGCAACTACCTCTACGGCGCCTTCGGCCACGACTTCGAGACGCGCGACGGCCGGCGGATCATGGTCGTCGCGCTCACCGCGAGGCAGTGGCAGTCGCTGCTGGAGGTCACGCAGCTGCACGACGAGGTCCACGCCGTGGAGGTCGCGCTGAAGGTGGACGTCTCGACCGAGTCCGGCCGCTACGAGGCCCGCGACCTGCTCGCCGCCGTGCTGCGGCCGTGGTTCGCCTCCCGCGAGCTCGAGGTGATCCGCGAGACGTTCCGCGGCACCGGGGTCTCCTGGGGCCCGTACCAGACGTTCCGCCAGCTGATCACCGAGGACCCGCGGTGCTCGCCGGCGGTCAACGACATGTGGGGCGAGATCGAGCACCCGGGCCTCGGGCCGTACCTCGCTCCGGCCTCACCGCTGGGCTTCTCGGTCAGCGGCCGCGTGCCCGTGCGGCGGGCCCCGGTGCTCGGCGAGCACACCGAGCAGGTGCTCGCGCACGACCTCGGGCTCAGCGCGACCGAGATCGGCCGCCTGCACGACGACGGCGTCGTGGCCGGACCGGAACGCCCGACCGGCTGAACGCCCGACCGGCTGAACGCCGGCCGGACGGGCACCACCTACTCGCCGCGGTGTGCGCTGCTGGCGCGTTCTGCGGCGGTCTGGACGTCCTTGCCTGCGGGGATGGCGTACTTGGACGGTTCGGTGGCGACGGTGGGGTTGTCGATGCTGCCGATGCGGTCGATGAGTTTCATCCACTG
>JBBSJQ010000010.1:0-200220 GCA_038257095.1 Solirubrobacterales bacterium | reverse complement strand
TCCGGAACTTCTCGATAAAGAAATTCGGCACCCCGATCGGCGCCACACCCGGCAACGACAACGCAAACCCAGGATTCACCGCGGTCGGCGACCCATCAGCATTGCGCAACTTCGTCGCCGCACGACGCTCAGCCGACTCCTTCCTGGCCGACGCCAACCGCTCAGCCGCCGCAAGCACCGCAGACGTCGACCTAGAGGGCTTGCGCGTCTTGGAACCCGAAGACTCCTGACCAGACTCCGCCTCCTCCACCACCTCAGGAGCACCAGGGATCGTCGTCACCGCACCACCCGCAGCAGGCTCCGACGACGCACCAGGAGCAGCCGTCGGCGCCGCCACCGGCTCCCCACCAACCTCCACGATCCCCAGAATCGGCAGATCCACCCCCGGAATCCGCACCTCGCTCACCGGCGTACCCGGCGGCACATCCAACGTCACCGTGATCACCGCACCACCCAACAACGTGACCTGAAAGGTCCGCGGATCGGCGTTGGCCGGCCCCACGGCCGAGCCGAAGCCCACCGCGACGACACCAGCAGATGTGAGACCCAGAAGCAGCTTGCGCTTGTTCATGCGTGGTGCGGGCTCCTCCCCCCGCTAACCGGTCGCGTCCGTCGTCCGCCGCCCGGCGCGGCGGACCCTACCACGGAGTCCTTGACCGGAATGCAGGCACGCTATCCGCTCGATCAGCCGGAATGCAACGCCCAACCGCCCCGATCCGCTCGCCCGAAAGGGGGGATTCCACCCCCCATCCGGGTCTGGGCCGTCGCCCGGACCGCTCCCGATCGTTTCCAGCGGCTTTGCCCCGGGAGGCCGCTACCCTCCGTCCTTCATGAGCGACGATCAGGACAACCTGCGCGGCAAGGTGGCGCGGCAGGGCGAGGACACCATCGGCAAGTTGGCCCAGGAGCTCCTGGGCAGTCCGCTGGTCAGCGGGGCGCTGTCCCGGGCGTTCGAGGCCAGGGAGCGGGCGGTGCAGGCCCAGGAGGTCGCCATGGGGGCGCTCAACATCCCCTCGGCCGCCGACCTCGAGCGCCTCACCCGCCGTGTGCGCTCTCTCTCCCAGCGTCTCGAAGGCATCGAGGACGGGGTCGACCGGCTCGACGACCGCCTCGCCTCGCTGAAGGGCATGGCGGCGATCGACGAGCGCCTCACGCGCATGGAGAGCACGCTCGAGCGGATCGCCGAGCAGCTCTCGAAGCCCGCCGCGCCCTCAGGCTGAGGGCGCGATGCCGTCGAGCGCGGCGACCAGTGCCTCCAGTTCGGCGACGACGTCGCCGTCGAGCTTCAGTGCCGCCCGGGCGTCCCACGGCGTCGGTCCCTGCGTGATGACGACGACCCTGCCCCCGGCCGCCGCGGTGACGCCGGGCAGCTGGGCGATGGGATGGACCTCGAGGGACGTGCCGATGCACAGCAGGACGTCGGCGCCGGCCGCGAGGGCGTAGGCCCGTTCGAGCGCGCCCTCGGGCAGGAACTCACCGAAGAGGACGACGTCGGGCTTCAGGGGCTGCCCGCAGTCGCAGCCCGGCACACTGATGGGCGACGCGGCGAGTCGCGCGCGCACCTCGTCCAGCGGGTACTGCCGCAGGCACGTCAGACAGGAGGAGTGCTCGATGGTGCCGTGCACCTCGACGATCTCCGACGTGCCCGCCCGGCGGTGCAGCATGTCGATGTTCTGCGTCACGACCGCGTCAAGGCGCCCGGAGCGCTCGAGCGAGACCAGCGCCCGGTGGGCGCCGTTGGGCTCCTTCTCGCGCAGCGTGGTGAAGCGGTCGCCGTAGAAGTGCCAGAACCGCTCGGGGTCCGCCCGCCAGGCGTCGATGTGCGCGACCTTCATCGGGTCGACGTTCTCCCACAGGCCGGACCCCGGCGAGCGGAAGTCCGGGATGCCGGACGGCACGCTGATGCCCGCGCCCGTGAGCGCGACGACCGAGCCGGCCTCGCCCAGCAGCTCGGCCAGCCGGACGGCGCCGGCGCTCACCGGCCCTGCCAGCGGGCCGCGCGCTTGGAGAGGAAGGCGGTGATGCCCTCGCGGCCGTCCTCGCTGGCGAAGGCCGTCGCGAACCCGACCTTCTCGGCCTCGATCCCGGCATCGAGGTCGGCGTGCCCGGAGGCCCGCTTGATCTCGCGGACGGCGAGCGGCGCCTGCTGGGCGACCCGACGGGCCCAGAGCAGCGCGGTGTCCAGCAGCTCGTGGTCGTCGACGAGACGGTTGACGAGGCCGAAGTCGTAGGCCTCCGACCCGCTGACGGGGTCGCCGACGAGGTTCATCTCCAGCGCCTTGTTCAGGCCGACAAGGCGCGGGAGGCGCTGCGTGCCGCCGAAGCCGGGGATGATCCCGAGCTTGATCTCGGGCTGGCCGAACAGCGCCGAGCGCGCCGCGAGTCGCACGTCGCACGCCATCGCCAGCTCGCACCCGCCGCCGAACGCGAGGCCGTTCACGGCCGCGATCGTCACAACGCCGCTGCGCTCGAAGGAGCGGAAGAGGCCGTGAGCACCATCCAGCAGGGCGCGGCCCGCAGCCTCGTCCATCCTGGTGAACGCCTTGATGTCCGCTCCGGCGCAGAACAGCATCGGGTTGGACGACGCGATCACGAGTGCGCGCAGCCCCTGCTGCTCAGCCGCGGCGAAGACGGCACCGAGGTGCTCGACGACCGTCGGGCTGATCGAGTTCATCGGCCCGTTGGCCAGCCAGGCGATCCCGACGTCCCCGCGGGTCTCGAGCTGGACGACCGCGTCGTCGCCGGCGGGCTGCTGCGCGTCCGCCTGCGGGTAGGCGTAGAAGCCCTGGCCGGTCGCCCGTCCCAGGCGGCCCTGGGCGACGAGCCGACGGAGGACGACCGGCGGCTCGAAGCGGTCCCCGTACCGCTCCTCGGCGCGCTCGAGCTGCTCGAGGAGGACGTCGAGGCCCGTCGTGTCGGCCTGCATGAAGGGCGGCAGCAGGCCGCGGCGCGGGTCCATCCCGGCCCCGCCGATGAGGCCGTAGTCGATGTCCCGGTGGCCCGCGACACCGGCCTCCAGGACGAACGCCGCCTCGATGAACAGCTTGAGGGTGAAGAGCTCGGCGAGCTCGGCGACGTCGGGGCGGCCGTCGCCGACGATGTTGGCGCTGCCGTCGGGTGCGTAGTAGCCGTCGCCGCCGGTCTTGGCGCCGAGCTTGCCGACCGCGACCAGCTGTCGCATGGTCTCGGGCACGTGGAAGCGTGCGCCGTAGGCGGCGCCCAGGTGCTCGGCGACGTGGAGGACGGTGTCGAGGCCGAGCAGGTCGACGAGGCGGTACGGACCGACGGGCAGGACCCCGGCAGCGCCGAGCTCCTCGTCGATGGCCGCGATCGACAGCTCCTGCTCCTCTTGCGCGCGCCAGACCTCGCTCATCGCGGAGTTCAGGATCCGGTTGACGACGAAGCCCGGGACCTCGGCGCAGGTGATGGGCTGCTTCTTGATCGCCTGGGCGAACGCGGTGGCGGTCTGGAGGGTCTCCGCGGTCGTCTCCTCCCCCTCGACGATCTCGATCAGCGGCATCACCGACGCCGGGGAGAAGTAGTGGAACCCGACGACCTTGTCGGGGCGCAGGGTGGCGTCGCCGATCTCGGAGATCGACAGCGAGGAGGTGTTGGACGCGAGGATAGCGTGGCCCGGCGTGCACGCGTCGAGCTCCGCGAAGACCGCCTGCTTGACGTCCATCCGCTCGGGGACCGCCTCGATCACGAGGTCGACGTCGCCGAAGCCGTCGTAGGTGGTGGTGCCGGTGATGCGCGCCAGGACCTCCTCGACGTGCGTGTCGGCCGCCTCCTGGTCGAGCTTGCCCTTCCCGACCATCCGGGCCGCCTCGGCGGCGGTCACGTCCCGCGCCTCCTGCACACCACGGTCGACGAGGTTCTGCTCGATGTCCTTGAGGACCACCGGGATGCCGGCGGCCGCGATCGTCTGCGCGATCTGACCGCCCATGGTCCCGGCTCCGACGACGGCGGCCTTGAAGACGAACATGGCGCGATCGTGTCAGAAGCCGTCCGCCGCGGCCCGGCACTCGCGCCGGAAGCGGGCCAGCGTGCGCTTGACGGAGTCCCGCATCGGCCGCCGGACGAACGCCAGGTCGACGAAGAACGGGACGCCGGCCTCCTGCTTGACCGCGTACTCCAGCCCGAGCTCGACCACGACCCCCCCGTCGACCGGCGAGAAGCGCACGACCTGCGTGCCACGGATCTTCGTGTCCTCGACGACGGTCGTCTGGCCCGTGCGCGCCTCGTACGCGGTGACCGTCTCGGTGACCCGGCCACGCCCGCCCGGCTGCGCGTCCCACACGACCCGGGACCCGGAGCGCGGCCAGTCCCCCTCGACCTTGGCGACGTGCGCGAGGCCGTCGACGAAGGTCGGCCAGCGGCGCGTGTCGTACCACAGGTCCTCGGCCGCGCTGACCAGGCCGGGGATCTCGATCGTCGCGCCGACCCGGCCCATCAGACGTCGAGCTCCCGGCGCAGGAGCGCCACGGCGGACGACACCGCCTCCAGGCGGGGTGCGAGCTCCAGCCGCAGACGCGCGTGCTCCTGGGCGCCCTCGGGTGTGCGCCGGTAGAAGCGACGGGAGCGACGCTCGGGGTGCTCCCACTCGCCGGCGATGAGACCGCGGGCCTCGAGGTCGCGCAGCAGCGGGTACATGGTGTTCGGGTTGACGGTCACCAGACCGCCGGTCAGCGCGCTCACGCGGTCCATCAGCTGGTTGCCGTAGGACCGCTCGTCGGCGAGCAGGTGCAGGACCAGGGCGGGCAGCAGGCCCGCGCGACGCAGTTCCCCGACCAGCGGGTCCGGCGGCCCGCCGGACCGGCGCGCACCGACCGCCGCCCCGGCAGCGGCCTTCGCGTCGGGCAGCGGAGCCGCCTGGGCGACGGCGTCACGGGTGGTGGGGTCCGGCATCGCGACGAAGGATCGCAGTGACGCGACGACGGCGGCGGGACGCTCAGCCGTCCAGGAACAGGACCGCCACGAACACGATGCTCCCGACCAGCGCGAGCGCCGTCACCACCAGCAGGCCCCACTGGTCCGGGAACACCGCCGGCCGGTGGGGTGCCATGGTCCGGCGCCGCAACCTCTTCCACATGAGCGAGACTCTAGGGGTGCAGGAGGCCTTCGGCATCGTGATCTGGGTGGTGGTCGGCGTGGGTGGCGTCGTTGCACTGCTCACGTTCGCCAGCAGCGGCCGCAGCTACGACGAGATCGGCAAGGGCGGCTTCTACGAGGAGAAGCCCCGCGCCCAGGCCCCCACCGGGGCGGTCGCCGACCGGGAGCGCGACGAGGAGATCCGGCAGATGCTCGAGGCGCGCAACGCGCGGCGCGTGCGCCGCGGCGAGGAGCCGGTCGACGTCGAGGTGCAGCTCGCAGAGCTCACCGCCACGCGGATCGACCCGGAGCTGCTGGCCGAGATCCGCGAGCTCGTGCACGCGCGCAACCGCCGCCGGGCGCGCGCCGGCAAGGAGCCCCTCGACGTCGAGGCCGAGATCGAGCGGCAGGTCCGCGACCTGCAGGCCTGAGCGTCAGGCGTCGTCGTCGGGCGCGACGGCGCCGCCCGTCGTGGGCTCCGCGTCGACCGCCGGGATCGTGACCTCAGGCGTGGCGGGCTCCGGGGTCGTGACCTCGGGCGTCGCGGCCTCGGGCGTCGTCGGCGCAGGCGTCGTCGGCGCAGGCGTCGTGGTCTCAGGCGTCGTGGCCGCCGGGGTCGTGACCTCGGGCGATGTGACCTCAGGCGTCGCAGGCGTCGTGGCCGGCGGGGCCGTCGCCGCCGGGGTCGTGACCTCGGGCGTCGTGACCGGAGGCGTCGTGGGGGCCGGAGCCGGCGGGGTCGTCGCCGCAGGCGCGGGTGCTGCCGGAGCCGGGGCCGCCGGAGCCGGAGCCGGAGCCGCAGGAGCCGGAGCCGGAGCCGCAGGAGCCGGAGCCGGAGCCGCGGGAGCCGGAGCCGGAGCCACAGGAGCCGGAGGCACAGGGGCGGGAGCCACAGGGGCGGGAGCCGGAGGCGCCGTGGCCGCCGGGGTCGTGGCCGCCGGCGTCGTGGCAGCAGGCACCGTGGCGACCGGGGACGCAGCCGCCGGCGTCGCGGCAGCAGGCACCGCGGCCGCCGGCGTCGTCGCCGCAGGGGTCGTCGCCGCAGGCGTCGGGGTGGCGGCGGGGTCCTTCGCCCGCGCCTTGATCTCGACGACCCGGCGGTCGGTCCCCTCGCCGTAGACGTGGAAGGTCCGGCTGCGACGTTCGACGAGCGCGAACGTCTCGCCGTGGCGGGCGTTGCCGCTCGTGTTGACGTAGCTGCCCTCCCGCAGGCCGGCCGTGATCTTCGCGTAGCGGTGCCCGTCGACGGCGCTGCGGGCCTCGGCGGTGGTGGCCTGCCGTCCTGCGCCGCGGGATGCCGCGCCCTCGGTCGCAGCCTGGAGGACCTCCGTGAACGCCGTGCCCTTCGCGGCGACGCCGCCCGTGCCCGCCGCCGGGTCGGCGGTCCGGGGCCGCGCCGCCGGCGCGACGTCCTGGACGTCGCGCGAGACGGACGTGGAGGTGACCGGGTCCATGTCCACGATCGGTCGGACGCCGTCGGCGGAACTTGACCGGACGAGACGTTCCCCGGACGGTCACACGGCCCGTCCCGGCCCGCGTCTAGCCTGCAAATCGCCACCGGTTCCCGCCCCGCGACACGTGGAGGAGCGCCGTGCCCGCCCCCGTCCGCCTCGCCGCCCTCACCGTGCCGCTGCCCGACGGCCGTCGCCTGGCCTGCACCGCTCTCGGGCCGCCGGACGGCCTCCCCGTCCTGCAGTTCCACGGAGCGATCGGGACCCCGCGCCGGCCCTGCCCGGAGACCGAACTCGCCCTCCGGGCGGCCGGGGTGCGGCTCCTCCTCCCCCGGCGGCCGGGGTTCGGCGGCTCGGACCCCGCCCCGGGCCGCACGCTGCGCTCCTGGCCCCGGGACGTCGCCGCCCTCGCCGACGCGCTCGGCCTCGACCGGTTCGCGGTCCTCGGCGTCAGCGCGGGCGGCCCGTACGCCGCCGCGTGCGCGCACGCCCTTCCGGACCGGGTCGCGGTGACGGCGATCGTCTCGGGGACCGTGCCGCTGTGGGGCCCGGCTTCCCGCCCCGCGGACACGCCGCTGCTGCGCCTGGGCGTCCGGACCGTCCGCCACCCACGGGCGAGCCGCGCGGCGGGCGAGGCGCTCCTCCGCGCCGTCCGGGCCCGGCCCGGCGCCCGGGTGCGGGTCGTGGAGCGCCGCGGCGCCGCCGCGGACCGCGTCCACCTCCCGGCCCGGCGCCGGGACGAGCTGACCGCGGGCGTCCTGGAGGCGACCCGCGGAGGACCGGCGTGCATCCTGGACGACGTCCGGCTCGCGCTGGGGCCCTGGGGCTTCGCGCCGCGGGAGGTCCCGGGTGAGGTGCTGCTCTGGCACGGCCGCGAGGACGCCACCGTCCCCGTCGCCCAGGCGCTCGCGCACACCGCGGAGATCCCGGGGCTGCGGGCCACCGTTCTGGACGAGGAGGGCCACTTCTTCCTCGGGGCGCGGCTGCCCGAGCTGCTCGCGGCGATCGTCGCCGCCTGGCCCGTCGCCGTGCCGGCCGGGCGCGCCGCCGCGGCCTGAGGGCTCAGGCCGACCCCTACCTGCTCAGCGTCGTCGCGCACTCCTGGACCTTCGCGAGGTCCGTCCCGGCGGCGTCGAGGCACTCGAGGTACTCCGGGTTCGCGGCGGGCGCCCCGCCCGTGTCCGTCCCGGGGTCGCCCGAGGCTCCTGCGTCCCCGGTCGGGGCGGCGGGAGCCGCGGCGCCGGCGGCGCCGGTCACCGCACCGCCACCACCGCCGAGCTGGGAGGTCAGCTCCTCCAGGGGCCGCGCGTTCTGCGGGGCGGTGATCGTCTGCTTCTGGTTGAGGTCGGCGATCGTGAGGTCGAGCTTCAGCGTGCCGGCCTGCAACCCGCCCGCGTCCTCGCGCGAGGCCTGCGGCACGTCGAACGTCAGCACGACGGCGAGACGCCGCAGCAACCGGTCGTCCTCTCCGGAGTACACGTCGACCTTGGCGCTCTTGACCGCCTCGGCGATCTGCGTGCGCTGCTGCGCGGTCAGCGTCGTCGGGACCTGGGCCTGGGCCTGGCCGGCGACGCCGAGGTCGTCGGCCTTCCCGAGCAGGGTGTTGATGTCCAGGAGGAACTTGGGCACGTCGATCGTCGCGGTGATGTGCGTGGTCGACGTCCCGCCGACGTCCTGGGTCCCGGCGTCCTTCGCGCCGCCCAGCCAGCGCAGCGGGTCGATGCCGAGCGCCTTGAAGGTCGGGCCGCCCTCGGAGTCACCCGACTCCTTCTGGGCCTGCTGGTAGCCGGTCTTGAAGCTGGCGAACAGCTCGTCGCCGATCGCGAAGTTCTGGTCCTGGAAGGTCAGGAAGCCCTTGTCGCCCGTGCTCACGGCCCCGGCGGTGAACGACTGACCGGAGGCGTTCAGCGACAGGTCGAAGTCGAACCCGGGCAGCGAGTCCTTGCCGTTGCTCTGGAACGGCCCGGTGAGCTTGAGCGCGATCGGGCCGGTGATGTTCGGCAGACCCTGCGCGTCGAGCGACACGGCCACGTCGAGCTTGCCGCTGCGAACGGGCTTGTCGGAGCCGAAGGTCGACTTCAGGATGCTGGCCACGTCGTCGCCACCACCCCCGCCTTCGTCGTCGCCGCACGCGGAGAGCAGCGAACCCGCCGCGAGCATCGCGACCAGGCTGAGCAGGACAAGGACCTTCGGGCGGCTGGACGGCACGTCGAACTTCTCCCTCGCATCGTTCGTGCAACGCAGACTGCGGCGTCTGCGCGGCGGCGAGCGTAGCATCGGCAAGGTGCACGCCACGCCGATCGCCCTGCTCGGGTCGGTGCTCGTCGCGCTGGCTGCGGCGAGCCCCTCCCCGGCCGCCACCGTGCTGGTCATGGACCGTGACGGCCGGGTGCAGACGCGCCAGGACCGCTTCCTCGCGGCTCCCGACGTGATCGCCCGCCCGGCCTCCGCGAGCGCGGGACCGACCCGGGCCCTCTCGACCCGGGCCGCGGCGCGGCGGACCGTCCGCGGGGAGCTCGCCCGCCTGCGGAGGGCCGGTGCGATCGATGTGCCCACCCACGACCGGCACCTCGCCACCTGGGACGGCGCCCAGCGCACGCTGCGCAAGCTCCGCGGCCGGCGGGCCGTCGAGCTCAAGGCCGTCCTGGCGAACCTCGACGCCGTCGCGGCGGCCGGCGGGCTGACCTCGACCCGGCTCGCAGCCGCCTTCGAGACGGTCGCCCGCAACCGCTCGTGGTGGTCCACGGGACGCCTCCTGGGCTACGGGGAGCGCGTGGCGTTCAGCGGCAGCCGGCTGGTCTGGCAGAGCTATCCCGGCCAGGGCATCCAGATCCAGTGGCTGGGCACGTTCGGCAAGGCCAACGGGCTCTTCCTCTCCGGCGCCCACGACGTCGAGCTGCGCGATCTCCTGGACGAGGCGGTCGGGTTCGCGTCCGCCCGCGCCGGCGGGCTCGCGTGGGAGTCGTGGTTCCGCTTCGACGGCGGGCGACCGCCGTGGGTCAGCGCCCTGTCCCAGGGCACCGCCATCCAGGCGCTCTCCCGCGCGGCGATCCGACTGGACGCCCCGCCGTACTTCGAGGCGGCCCGCGCCGGCCTGGGCATCTTCCGCGCCGCCCCGCCGGCCGGGGTGCGGGTCGCCACGCCCGCGGGATCCCACTACCTCATCTACTCGTTCGCCCCGAGGCTGCGGGTGCTCAACGGGTTCGTGCAGTCGCTCATCGGGCTCCGGGACTTCGGGGCCCTCGCCAACGACCCGGAGGGCCGGGTGCTGTTCGCGGCGGGTGAGGCGCAGCTGCGCGCCGAGGTCCCCTCCTACGACACCGGCGCGTGGTCGAAGTACTCGCAGGCCCGTGAGTCCGACCTGGGCTACCACCGTCTGCTGCGCGACTTCCTGCGCAACCTGTGCGGGCGGCTGCAGGACGACGCCGCCCGGGCGGCCCGGGCGACGCCCCCGGTCGCGTCCACCGACCCGGCCCTCTACTGCGACACCGCGGCGCGCTTCACCGGGTACCTGACGCAGAACCCGGAGCTCGAGGTGCGGACCTCCAGGCCGGCGCGCCCCCGCACCGGGCGGCCCGTCGTGGTGCCGTACTCGCTCTCGAAGATCTCCACGGTCACCACGCGGGTCACCCGACGTGGCGCGATGGTCGCGGGCCGCACGGTCCGGCTGGGCCGCGGGACGCAGGGGGTGCGGTTCACGCCGAAGGCGCCCGGCTCGTACTCGATCTCCATCCGGGCGATCGACCTCGCCGGCAACGCGACCGTCACCACCGCGACGGTCAGGGTGACGCGCGCGACCTAGACTGCCGGACTCGATGCCCCCGCGGACCATCCTCTACACGGGCAAGGGCGGGGTCGGCAAGACGTCCGTCGCCGCCGCGACCGCCCGCGCCTGCGCGGCGGCGGGCCTGCGGACGATCGTCGTCTCCACCGATCCCGCGCACAGCCTCGCCGACAGCCTGCAGCAGCCGGTCGGCGCCGAGCCGACCGCGGTCGCGGACCTGCTCGACGCCCAGCAGGTGGGCGCGCAGGAGGAGATGGAGCGCAACTGGGCCGCGGTGCAGGACTGGCTCGGCCAGATCCTCGTCGAGCGCGGCGTCGATCGCATCAGCGCCGAGGAGCTCACGGTGCCCCCGGGTCTCGACGAGCTCTTCAGCCTCTTGCAGATCAAGCGCCACTACGAGGAGGCGGCCTACGACGTGATCGTCGTGGACTGCGCCCCCACCGGCGAGACCCTGCGGCTCCTGTCCTTCCCGGACGTCGCGCGCTGGTGGCTGGAGAAGGTCTTCCCCCAGCAGAGCCGGCTGATGGACGCCGCCCGCCCGTTCGCGCGCGCCGTGCTCGACGTCTCGCTCCCCGGCGACGAGGTGATGGAGGACGTCCAGCAGCTCATCCGCAACCTCATCGCGATGAACGAGATCCTCCGCGACCACGAGAACGTGTCGCTGCGACTCGTCATGAACCCCGACCGGATGGTGATCGACGAGGCCCGCAGGACGTTCACCTACCTGAACCTCTACGGCTTCCTCACCGACGCCGTCATCGTCAACCGGGTGTTCCCGCAGGACGTCGGCGAGTACTTCGGCGCCTGGCGCGACCGCCAGCAGGAGCAGCTCGTCGAGGTCGAGGCGGCGTTCGCGCCCGTGCCGGTGCTGCGCGCGCCGTACTTCGACCGCGAGGTCGTCGGGGAGGAGATGCTCGACGCGCTCGGCGCCGCCCTGTTCGTCGACCGGCGGGCCGACGACGTCCTGCACGGCACCCTGTCGCAGGAGCTCACGGTGCGCCGCGACTCCGCCACGTTGCGGCTGGAGCTGCCGTTCGCACAGAAGGGTGACATCTCGCTGAAGAAGATCGGGCTGGAACTCGTGGTCCGGGTAGACGGGCACAAGCGGACCCTTCTCCTCCCCCCCGCCCTGGCGGACTATCGTCCCTCCGGCGCCACGTTCACCGACGGAGCGCTCCACGTGACCTTCGACCATGACTGACCCTTCCGACGACCCCCTCGACGAGCTCCGTCGGCGGATCCACGAGACCCAGGACGCCGCACAGCGGCTCGCGGGTGAAGCCGCCGGCGCGCGGGCGGCGGACGAGTCGGGGCAGGTACCGCCTCCCGGCTGGGCCTCGAGCCGGGACCGCGAGGCCCGCGCGGGCGAGCTGCAGGCGCTCGTGGCGCTGCTGGAGTCCCTGCGCGGCCTGGTGCCCACCGAGCTGCAGGAGCAGCTGACGGAGGTCGTGCGGCAGGTCCTGCTCCTCGTCCGCGCGCTGATCGACTGGCTCGTCGAGCGGATGGAGGTCTCGGCCGGTGCAGCCGGGAAGCGCGCGGCCGGCGCGGGGCCGGACGTGCAGGACATCCCGATCGTCTGAGCGACCTCAGCGCGCCGGCGTCATCCAGGCGTCGAACAGCATGCCGACGAACTGCTCGTCGTCGGGCCAGGGCATCTTCTCGCTGTCGTGGACCTCGCACAGCGTGGCGAAGCCGTGCATGGTGGACCAGACGCCGATCGCCAGCGCACGGGAGTCCCCCGGACGGGCCTCACCCGCCGCCTGGCAGGCTTCGATCGCCTCGACGAGATCCTCGAACGCCGCCATGCCGACGCCGTCGTCGTGGGGATGCTCGCCGCGCTCGGCGTGCTGGCGGTCGTGCTCGGGGCCGAAGATGACGGCGTACAGCGCCGGCTCCTCGCGCGCGAAGCGCAGGTAGGCGAGGCCGAAGGCGCGCACGCGTGTGCGGGCGTCCTGCGGCTCCGCGGCGCCGGCGGCGGCGTGGAGCGCGTCGCGGAACCGGACGAAGCCGTGCTCGATCAGCTCGCCGATCAAGGCGTCGAGCGAGTCGAAGTGCAGGTAGAGCGCCATCGGGGACACGCCGGCGCGCTTGGTCACCTGACGGATCGACAGCTTCGCGGCCGTGCCCAGCTCATGGACGAGCTCGGAGGCCGCGTCCAGGAGCTGCTCGCGCAGCAGATCGCCTTCGCCACGGGCCGCGCGCGGCCGGGACGGGACGGTGGTGGGTTCCGGGCCGGGCACGACAGCAGCATAGCGTTGACTTGACACCTGTATATCTACGCATGTATATGTACATCCGTCAACTGACCTCTCCCTCGAAGGACCGTGCTCATGACCCGTCTGCTGGACCTCCTCACCGCCCGACCCCGACGCTCCCTCGTGGGCGCGTTCCTCGTCGTCCTCCTGGCCGCCGTCCTCGGTGGTCCCGTCTTCGGCGCACTCCAGACGGAGGGCGGCTTCGTCGCCCCCGACGCCGAGTCCATCGCCGCGATCGAGCGGATCGAGGCGGCGACCGGCGCCGGCGCCTCCTCCGAGGTCATCGTCCTGCAGCGCACCCCCGGGGCCCCCGCCTCGCAGCGCGCGACGATCGCCGCCGTCGACGCCGAGCTGCGGACGGTGCCCGGCGTGGCGAGCGTCAGCTCGTTCGCCACCTCAGGGGACCGCGGGCTGCTCGCCCGCGACGGTCGCACCGCCGCCCATGCCGTCGTCCTGCGGGCCAACGCCGGATCCGACGAGGTGGTGGAGGCCTTCACTGAGCGCTTCGGCGACCGCGAGGACCTGCTCCTGGGCGGCAGCGTCATCGGCTTCCACCAGATGGGCGAGCGGATCTCCGAGGACCTCGGCCGCGCGGAGATGTTCGCGTTCCCCCTCCTCATCCTCCTGTCGTTCCTGTTCTTCCGTGGCCGTCGTGCCGCGACGATGCCGCTGGTCGTGGGCATCGCCACCGTGCTGGTGACCTTCCTGGTGCTGCGCGGGATCAACGAGGCCACGGACCTCTCGATCTTCGCCCTCAACCTCGTCATCGGCCTGGGGCTCGGTCTGGCGATCGACTACACGCTGCTCCTGCTCACGCGCTACCGCGAGGAGCTCGCGGAGCGCGGGCCCGGCCGCGAGGCGATCACGGTGACCATGGCGACCGCCGGCCGCACGGTGGCCTTCAGCGCCGCGACGGTCGCGATCGCCCTCGCGTCCCTGACCCTCTTCCCGCTGAACTTCCTGCAGTCCATGGGCATCGGCGGCGCGGCCGTGGCGATCGTCGCGGCCATCGCCTCGCTCACGCTCGTGCCGGTGTTCCTGGCCCTGTGGGGCGACAAGCTCGCCGTCCGCCCCACCGCGGACGAGGCCGCGGGCCGCTGGTACCGGCTGTCGCACCTCGTGATGCGCCGCCCGGGGCTCATCGCGATCGTCACCGCGCTGGTGATGGTCGTCCTCACCCTGCCGTCGCTACGGGCCCAGTGGACGCCCGTCGACGCCTCGAGCATCCCTACGGGCCTCAGCGCCCGGACGGTCGCCGACCAGCTGCGCACGGACTTCCCCCGCGACGACAGCGCGCCCATCGCGGTCGCGGTCCGGGCGCAGGCCGGCGGGGAAGGCGCGGTCCGGGCACTCGCGCAGGACGTCCGGGCGCTGCCCGGCGTGACGCGCGTCGACGGTCCGCGCCGGCTGGACGAGACGACCTGGCAGCTGGGCGTCGCGGCCGCCGGGGGCCGCGCGGGCGACGGGGCGCAGGGCGTCGTCGAGGCGGTGCGGACGCTCCCGACCTCCGTCGACGTGGCCGTCGGCGGCGAGGCGGCCGAGTTCCTCGACCAGCAGTCGGCCATCGGCGGCCGCCTGCCGCTGGCGCTCGCGGCGCTCGCGCTCCTGACGTTCATCGTCCTGTGGCTGATGACCGGGTCGATCGTCCTGCCGATCAAGGCACTGGTGATGAACGCGCTGACCGTGGGCACCACCCTCGGCGTCCTCACCTGGATCTTCCAGGACGGCCGGTTCGAGGGGCTGCTCGGCTACACCGGCAACGGCGGCATCGAGTCCACGGACTTCGTCGTCACCGCGGCGCTGGTCTTCGCGCTGTCCACCGACTACGGGGTGTTCCTGCTCGGCCGGATCAAGGAGGTCCGTGACCGCGCACTTGCGAACGGCGAGGTCGTCGACGAGCGCGAGGTCGTTGCCACCGGCGTGTCGCGGACCGGGGCGGTGGTCACCGCCGCGGCGATCCTGCTGGCGGTCGCGATCGGGGCGTTCAGCACCTCGTCGGTGCTGTTTATCAAGCAGATCGGCGTCGGCGCCGCGGTCGGCGTCCTGGTCGACGCGTTCATCGTCCGGGCGCTGCTGGTCCCGTCGCTGATGGCGCTGCTCGGGCGCTGGAACTGGTGGTCGCCCGCCCCGCTCGCGCGGCTGCACGAGCGGATCGGGTTCTCCGAGGAAGGCCGACCGCGGACGCCGGTCCGCCCGACCGCGACGCCCAGCCCGTCTAGCGCTTGACGCAGAGGCGGTAGCTGCCCGTGCGCGTGACCGTCCGGCCCCGGTTCGTGGTGAAGCGGACCCGGACCCGGGCGGTCCCCTTCGGCAGGCCGCTCAGGACGACGGTGGGCTTGAGCGAGCGGCCGCGCCTGGAGGCGCGGCGCTTGCCGTTGACGGTCGTGGCGACGCGGGTGATGCGCTCGCCGCGACGGAGCTTCACGGTGTACCTGATGGTCCGTCGGCTCCCGCAGACGCGGGCCGTCTTCGCGGCGGCGGCCTTCTCCGCCTCCAGGCCCGTCGGCAGGCCGTCGTCGCCCTCCACCGGCAGCTCGAGCACGCTCGGGGCGCCGGGACCGGTGAGGATCTGGACGGGCAGCGGGAGGATGCCGCCGCGGTAGGCCGCGTCGCTGCCGGCCAGGACGAGCTTGATCGTGTGGCCCTTGCGGTAACGGTGCACGACGCCGGGCAGTTCGATCTCGACAGGCTTGGACGGATCGGCGATCCGGACCGGGGAGATCAGCCGGTGGGTCAGGTCGATGGTGCCGTCGGGCGCGACGTCGTAGAGCTTGGCGAAGAGCACGGGCATCCCGGCCGGGTCGGGGAGCGCGGTGGCCCCCACGCGCACGGTCAGCTTCGGGACGCCGACGGAGATCACGTCCTTCGCCAGTGGGGTGGTGGCGAAGCTCGCGAAGGTCCCGTCGACGTCGGAGACGGGCGGGCTCTGGGTGACCGCGCTGAGCTCGGTGAAGCTCGTCGGCGCGCCCAGTGCCGGCGTCACGAAGGACGCGGCCCCTTCGGCGACGGCCGCGCCCGCCGGGACGAGGGCGTCGGTCCCGGACAGGGACAGCTTCTCGGTCCTCCCGACCGGGTACGACGGCGCCGCGGCGTAGGCGGCGCCCGCGTCGCCCTCGTAGGACACCCAATCCCGGAAGTACTGGAAGTCCTGCGGCGGGGCGGGACCCGTGCCCTTGAGGTAGTGGTCGAACCAGGAGAGGGACTGACGCGTCTCGTAGGCCTTCTCGGGCTCGGCGGCGTTCAGCTCCCCCTTCGCGGCGCCGCCGCTGTGCCCCCAGAGGTGCCAGAAGAGCCGCACCGGGACCTTGCGGGCCTTCAGGGCGCGGTAGGTCGCCACGGACTCCTGCAGGTTGAAGAGCGTGTCCGCCTGCCCCTGCTGCAGGAAGGTCGGGATGCGGACGGCGTCGAGGTAGGACGAGACCGACGCGTGCCGCGCGAACGCGACGGTGCCCGGGCTCGGGTACCCGGTGGCGTCCATCTCGACCTTCGCCTGACAGGCCTCCAGCGGGAAGTTCGGGCACGGCAGCAGCCGCGCCGGGTCGTCCTGGGCACCTTCCGCCCCGCGCGCGATCCCGAGGGAGAAGAAGAGCGTCGTCCAGAGCGTCTTGTGGACGCCCGGGGTGGTGGAGCTGACCCCTTCGCCGAAGCTCGTGTTGTTGGGCGCGAGCGCGTAGGAGAGGTCGTTCCAGGTGATCTGGGGAATGATCGTGTCCAGGCGCGGGTCGACGCCGGCGACCGCGAACTGGACCTGGCCGCCGTAGGAGCCGCCGATCATGCCGACGCGAGGGTCGTGCTCGTGGGGCTTGCCGTCGCTGCCCTTCGCGTCCTTCTTCACGACGTCGATCCGGGTGCCGTCCTTCGCGGCGCTGCCGCCCCCGAGGAACGTGATCAGCTGCGAGCCGGCCTGCCCGTCCCAGTCCGGGTCGTCGAGCGTGATCCTGCAGTCCGAGCCGCCGAATCCCAGTCCCGAGTAGGAGAGGACGACGTAGCCGCGCGAGGCGTAGGCCTTCGCGGCCGTGGCCTGGTCGTTCTTCGAGCCGCCGAAGCCGTTGGTCGTGAGGATCGCCGGTGCCGGCTTCGCCCCGGTCGCCCCCTTCGGCACGTAGAGGTCCCCGAGGATCGCGCACGGCTGGTCCTTCTGCGGGCCGACCTTCGTGTCGAACGTGAGGGTCTTCACCGTGAAGGGGTCCTCGGCCCGCGCCGCACCCGGCGTCGCCACCAGGACGGCGAGGAGGAGCAACGGCAGGCCGGCCAGGAGGCGCGGCACACGGGACCAGGACGTGCGCATGATCTGAACGGTAGCGTTCATGCCGGGCCGTTGCGCCGGGAGATGAGGTCGCCTCTGCAAGCGCCCGTTCGTCCCGCCGACCGCGGACGGTACGATCGCCGGGTGTCCGCCGCGCCCGCCGATCGTGTCCGCACCCTGCTGCTGCGCGCCGACAACCTGCTCAAGAACAGACTCGATCCCGCCCGCCCCGGCGACGACAGGGCCATCCGGGCGCGCGCCGCGCTGCAGGAGGCGGCCGAGGTCGCGCAGGACCCGGACCTCGACCCCAGGGTCCGCGAGCTCGTCGACCGGCGGATCGCCGCCGTCGACCTGCTGATCGGGGACGCCGGTGCCTGAGCGCGGGCCACAGCCCGGTGCCGAGCGCGCCGGAGCCGCCGCCCAGCGCGCCGGCGGCCTGGCGACCGGCATCGTCAGGCGGGTCGCCCGCGCGCACGGCCATCTCGAGCCCGCCCAGCGTCTCGCCGCCTACGGCGCGCTCGCGCTCATCGTGACCATGTTCCTGCCGTGGTACTCGAAGTCCGTCACCGCGATCGTCACCCAGGGCCGCGAGCAGGCGCTCGCGAAGAGCAGCGACAACCTGTCGGCCTGGACGGCCTTCTCCTTCGTGGAGGCGGCGACCCTCCTGGTCGCCGGCGGCGTCCTGCTGCTGCTCTTCCGCAGAGGCGAGGGCCGCGGCTTCCACCTTCCGGGCGGCGACGGCACCGTCATCGCCGCCGCCGGCGGCTGGGCTGCCTTCCTCATCTTCTACCGCCTGCTCGACCAGCCGGCCGGGGAGACGACGCGCACGCTCGTCACCACCTTCGGCCTGCGCTGGGGGATCTTCTTCGCCCTCGGCGCGGCGCTCTTCCTCGCCTCCTCGGGGCTGCGGCTCCGCGCCGCCCGGGTGACCGAGCCACCGCTCCCGGCGGCGGTGCGGGAGCCGCGCGGCGTCCGCCCGGTCCCGGCCCCGGTCGGTGCGGACGCCGACGATCCGACCCGCGTGGACAGCTCGTTGCAGCCGACGCGGGTCGCATCCGACGCACGGCCGAGCGCACGGGCCTCCGCCCCGCCCCCGGCCGACGACGGGGAGCAGTTGAGCTTCGACGAGCCCGAGTAGCGCTGCGCCATCATGTGGCGCACGCGGCGCATCAGGCCGCAGGACACGCCTATCGTGGACGAATGCGCCTCCATGTCTCCTGCCTCGCCGTGCTCGCCGTGCTCGGGTCCGCTGGGCCGGCGGACGCCATCGTCGGCGGGGGCCCGCCGACGCGGGACTATCCGGCCATGGCGGCGTTGGAGGACGAGGGACGCTTCATCTGCGGCGGCACGCTGGTCCGTCCGACCTGGGTGCTGACGGCAGCGCACTGCGTCGACGACGGCTCCGCCGTCACCGCACCCGCCGACCTCAGCTTCGTGATCGGCTCCCCGCGCCGCAGCGACGCCACCGTCGGAGAGCGCATCAAGGCCGTCAAGGTCATCCCCCACGAGTCCTACGCCACGCCGACCAGCGCCAGCAACGACGTGGCGCTCGTCCAGCTCGAGAGGGCGCCCCGGGTGGCGCCCATCCGGGTCGTCACGACCGGCCAGGACGCCCTGTGGGCAGCCGGGGTGACGGCGACCGTCATCGGCTGGGGGACCTCCAACTTCCAGTCGCCGTCCCTGCCCGAGGATCTGCGGGAGGTCCAGGTCCCGATCCAGAGCGACTCGACCTGCAACAACACGTACCAGTTCTCCCTGGGCTACGACCCGGCGACGATGCTCTGCGCCGGCGAGGGACTCGGGGGTCGCGACTCCTGCCAGGGCGACTCCGGCGGGCCGATGATGGTCCTCGACGGCGGGACGCCGCTGCTCGTGGGCGTCGTGTCGTTCGGTCTCGGCTGCGGGTTCCCGACGCAGTACGGCGTCTACGGTCGCATCGGCGCCCCGGCGCTCGTCGACTGGATCAACCGCAACGCCGGCCCGGCGACCACGGGCGCGCAGAGCCCGCCGACCGTCGCGACGAATGATCCGTCCGCCACCCAGGCGCCCTCCAGCCCGACGGTCGCGGCGAGCCGCGTCGTCGGACTGCGACGCGCCACCCGGCGCGGTTCCGCGCTGCGCCTGCAGCTCACCCTGCGCCTCCCCGTCACCGGTCTGAAGCTCACCGTCAGCCGGGTCCGCGGTGGTCGCGCGACCGTCATCGCCCGGACCTCTCGGTCCCGGTCGGCCCGGAGCTTCACCGCGGCGCTGCGCCTGCCGCGGACCGCGAAGCCTGCGCCGTTGCGGATCCGGGTGACCGCGAAGGACGTCACCGGCCGGACCGTCGGCTTCACCCGGACGATCAGGACGCGCGGCTGACGTTCGGGGTGGCGAGCCGGCCACATGACCGGATCGCCGGGCCCCCCGGCGATCTCAGCGCTTGCAGAACTGCTGGTAGCCCGGGTCGTCGCTGCACTTGCGCGGATCGCGCGAGTCGTCCTGGTAGGACGCGAACCCGAGGATCATCATCAGCGCGGTCGCGACGAAGAGCGACCCGACCCCGATGGCCACGACACGCATGTTCTTGCCGATGTGGCCGAAGATCGCGACCACCACGCCGAACGCCATGAGGGCCAACACGGGGGCCGCCGAGATGGCGGCCGTCACGAACAGCGCGCTCGGGGACACCGACCGAGCATCCCACACCGATATCGTCCCGCGTCTCATGCCCGACCTCCCAACCTCCATGCAGGACGTCGCCACCGGCCTGCGGGCCACCGGCTACCTCCCCGGCGAGTCCACCGCCCTCGTCTCCTACCTCGCCACGCAGCTCGGCAAGCCGATCCTCGTCGAGGGTCCCGCCGGCGTCGGCAAGACGCAGCTGGCCAAGGCGCTCGCGGAGTACCTGGAGCGCGACCTCGTGCGCCTGCAGTGCTACGAGGGCCTGGACGAGTCCAAGGCGCTGTACGAGTGGAACTACCGCAAGCAGCTGCTGCGGATCCAGGCGGAGGGCAAGGACGAGTCGGGCTGGGACACGGTCCAGGACGACATCTTCGGCGAGGAGTTCCTCCTCACCCGCCCGCTGCTGCAGGCCATCTCCAGCGACGAGCCCGTCGTCCTGCTGATCGACGAGATCGACAAGACCGATCAGGAGTTCGAGGCGATGCTCCTGGAGATCCTCTCGGACTTCCAGGTGTCGATCCCCGAGCTCGGCACCGTCGTCGCGAAGACGCAGCCGGTGGTGCTGCTGACCTCCAACAACTCCCGCGAGCTCACCGAGGCGCTCAAGCGCCGCTGCCTGTACCTCTGGCTCGACTACCCCGAGCTCGAGCACGAGCTCGAGATCGTGAAGCTCCACACGCCCGACCTCCCGGAGGCCGTCGGCCGCCGCCTCGTCGAGCTCGTGCAGCTCATCCGCGACCTGGACATCAAGAAGCCGCCGAGCATCGCCGAGTCGATCGACTGGGCCCGTGCGCTGCTGCTGCTCGGCGCCACGGACATCGACGCCGAGACGTTCAAGAACACGATGTCGATCATCGTCAAGCACCGCACCGATCTCGACGTCGTGAGCGAGCGGGTCGGCGTCAAGCTCACCCCCGGCCTCGCCGGTACCCCGTAACCGGCATGTCCACCCCCGGCGGCCCCGCGAAGCGCACGCCCAACCCGCGACAGGCGGCGCTCTACTCGCGCGGGGCTTCCGGCGATGCGCCGCTGCAGGGCATGGCGGCGCGGCTGCTGGAGTTCGGGGAGGAATTGCGCGGCGAGGGCGTGGCGGTCGGCACGTCGGAGCTGCTGGACACCTTCGCGGTCCTCGACCACGTCAGCTGGACCGACCGCGACACCTTCCGCGAGGCGCTCGCCACCACGCTCGCGAAGTCGCCCGACGACCGCCGGATCTTCGGTCTCGTCTTCGACCGCTTCTTCTTCCGCGCCGCCGAGATCGCCGCGATCGAGGAGGGTGTACGCGAGGAAGGCGGCATCGACTTCGAGGGCGCCGGGGAGTTCGACATGGAGGAGCTGCGCAAGCTCATCGCGCAGGCCATCCAGGACGGCGACGGCGACCAGATGTCCGATCTCGCCCGCATGGCGATCGCCGCGTTCGGCCAGCAGGGCGAAGGCTCCGGCGTCGTCGGCGTCGACGTGCAGCGCATCCGGCGTCAGCTCGGGCTCCGCTCCGAGCCGCAGCCCGACCTGCCCCGGGACGACCCGCGCCACGAGGGGCTCCCCCGTGACGAGATCCGCCGGTTCGAGCAGATGCTCCGCCGCGAGCTCGAGCGCGGGCAGATCGAGCGGACCGAACAGCTGCCGCCCGCCCGGCCGCTCAACGAGATCGACCGGGCGCTGCCGTCCGGCCCGCTGCAGGACCTCGCCGCCGTGCACCGCACGGTCATGCAGCTCAAGCGCCGCCTGAAGACGCAAGGCCAGGAGCAGCGCGGCAGCAAGCGCCACGCGCAGGTCGACGTGCGCAAGACGATGCGCGCGTCGCTGCAGACCGGCGGCGTGCCCGTCGAGCTGAAGTACAAGCCCAAGCGTCCGCGGCGTCCGGAGATCTACGTGGTCTGCGACGTCTCGACATCCGTCGCGAGCGCATCGGTGTTCTTCTTGAGCGTGCTCCACGCGTTGCACGACTCGTTCCGCAAGATGCGGTCGTTCGTGTTCATCGAGCGCATCAGCGAGGTGACCGAGGTCTTCGAGAAGGAGCGGAACTTCCGCGCCGTCAGCGAGGCGATCGGACGGGACGCCGGCGTGGCCGACGTCTCCGGCTACACGGACTACGGCCGGGTCTGGCGCGAGTTCCGCGACCAGGTCGAGGGCGACCTGCACCCGCGGTCGACCGTGATCATCCTCGGCGACGCCCGCACCAACGGACGCGACCCGGCCGCGGATGTCTTCGGGCAGATCGCCGAGAAGGCCGGACGGACGTTCTGGCTGAACCCGGAGCCCCGGCTGTACTGGAACTACGGCGACTCGGTCATCGCGACCTACGAGCAGCACTGCGAAGCGTTCGAATGCTGGACGACCGCGCATCTCGAGGAGTTCGTCAAAGCACTCACGCGGCCAGTGCACTCCGCCTGATCCCACGGGCACATGCCCACACCGACGGAGGACCCAGATGGCCAAGAGCAACGATCCCGCTGACTTCGACTTCGGCGCCGGCAGGCGCCGCTCCCCGTCACCGCTGCGCATCACGGCGCTCGTCGCCGGAGGGCTCGCGGCGCTGCTGCTCTTCATCGGGGTCGGCGCCACGCTGATCTCGATCAAGGGCGTCGACTCCGGCACGATCTGCGCGGTGCGCGAGGGCGGTCCGTTCGACGGCCGTGACATCAAGGAGATCCGGCAACCGGGCGAGGGCCCGAAGCCGATCGGCCCCTTCAACAAGCAGGACTGCCTCCCGGTCACCGAGCGCGACTCCAACGACGTGATCGAGGGCGACCAGCTCTTCCCGACGCGGGACTCCGTGCAGGTCATCGTCGACGGCCAGGCGCTGTACACGCTGACCACGGACGCCGCGAAGATCCGCGTCTTCTACCGCAAGTACGGGCGCCGCAAGTGGGGCGGCCAGGAGATCTCCTCCGATCAGGGCTGGCTCAACTTCCAGCGTCAGCGCCTCGCGCCCGTGATCCTCGACGCGCAGCGCGAGGTCGTCGGCAGCTACGAGTGCCAGGCGCTCAACAACCTCTGCCAGTACGTCCTGAACCCGGAGCAGGCCGTGCAGGCCGGCGGCGAGCCCGTCGCGGACGACAACACGCAGACGCTGACGCAGGCCCAGCAAGCGCTCGCCGTCAAGATCCGCGAGAAGCTGCGCGCCGCGTTCGAGGACGACTACTTCGAGAACGTGCGCTACCAGAACCTCCGCATCCGCTTCGAGACCGAGGTCCAGTCGCAGATCACCAAGGCGCAGTCCCTGCGGACCCAGGCGGCCAACGCCCAGCTCGACGCGGAGCGTAAGAAGGCCGAGGCCAAGGGCGAGGCCGACCGCAAGGTCGAGACCGCGAGCGGTGAGCGCCGCGCCGCGTTCCAGCAACAGAAGGCGTACGACCTCAACCCGACCCAGCGGGACATCGACAAGATCCGCGCGTTCTGCGGCCCCGAGGGATGCGACCCGCAGGTCATCGGCGGCGACCTGTCCGACGTGATCACCGGGCTCTCCCGCGACGCGACCGGCGGGCGGTGAAGGGCCTCGTCCTCATCGTGGTGCTGCTGCTGGCCAGCGGTGTCGTCGGGCTCCTCGTGGCCCGGTCCCGCGCCCGGTTGCGGCCGGGCGGGGAGCATCCGGGGTGGTGGCTGTCGGAGCGGGCGGACGGCGGCCGGGTGCTCGTCGAGATCATGCCGCCGCGGGGAGCCGGCGCCGAGCCGCTGCCCGTCGCGGTCCTCGACCCCGCCTCCGACGAGTTCGAGTACGACCTCGAGGAGGCCCGGGCCACGGCCACGTCGAAGCTCATCGCGCTCAACCGCGCGGGACTCGGAACCTGAGGGTCGTAGTACCCTGGGCAGGTCTTGAACACAGGGGTGCTGGGGAGTCCGCCCGGCTGAGAGTGATCCGCGACCTGGATCTGACCCTTCGAACCTGTGGGGTAATGCCCGCGGAGGGAGCGATGACGACACGCAGCGACGCCGAGGCGGTGGTGCCGACGGCCACCGGAGCCCCCGGTGGCCCCGGGGCCGTCCGGGTCCGCGCGGCGTCGTTCGCCCACCGGCCACGTCGTGGTGCGCCCGTCCCCGCCGTGGACGGCCTGTCGTTCGAGGTCGACGCCGGGGAGGTCGTGGCCCTGGTCGGGCCGTCGGGCTGCGGCAAGACCACTCTGCTGGAGCTGATCTGCGGCCTCACCGCCCCCGACGCGGGCACGGTCGCCGCCGACCCCGCCGTGCTGATGCCCCAGCGCGACCAGCTGCTCCCCTGGCTGACCGCCCTCGACAACGCCGCGCTGGCGCCGCGCCTCGCGGGGGCCTCCCGGCACGCGGCACGCGCGGTCGCGGCGCCGCTGTTCGAGCGGTTCGGCCTTCGCGGGTTCGAGGGCGCCCGCCCCGACGAGCTCAGCGGCGGCATGCGCCAGCGTGTGGCGTTCCTGCGCACGCTGCTGGCCGGCAAGCCCGTCCTGTGCCTCGACGAGCCGTTCGCCGCGCTCGACGCGCTCACCCGGGAGGAGCTGCGCACGTGGCTTGCGGGTGCGCTCGCGCAGGAGCCGCGGACCGTCCTGCTGGTGACCCACGACGTCGAGGAGGCCGCGGTCCTCGCCGACCGGATCCTCGTGCTCTCCGCCCGGCCGGCCCGCGTGGTCGCCGAGGTCGCCGTCACGACCCCCCGCCCGCGCGGCGTCACCGACCCGGACGTCATCGCCGCTCGAGCGGCCGTCCTGGAGGCGCTGCGCTGATGCTCGCCGCCCTGCTCGTCCTCGCGTTCCTCGGTGCGTGGCAGCTGTACACCGAGGTGGGCGGACCGGGTGAGCTGATCCTGCCCTCCCCCCTGCAGATCGCCGACTCGCTCGTGGAGGACCGCGGCCTGCTCTGGGACGACTTCCTCGTCACCGGTACCGAGGTCGGGCTCGGCGTGCTCTGCGCGCTGGTCGTCGGCTTCGGGGCGGCGGTCGCGCTGCACCGCAACGCGCTGCTGCGCCGCGCCACCTACCCGCTGCTGGTCGGCTCGCAGGCCGTGCCGATCGTGGTCCTCGCCCCGCTGCTGGTGTTCTGGCTCGGGTTCGGTCTGGGCCCCAAGCTCGCGATCATCACCGTCATCTGCTTCTTCCCCGTGGCCGTCACGACCCTCGACGCCCTCGACCGCACCGACCCCGAGCAGCGCAAGCTGCTGCGCACGCTGGGCGCCTCGCCGCGGCAGGTCTTCTGGTGGGGCGAGGCGCCCGCAGCGCTCCCGGCCGCCCTCTCGGGTGCCCGGATCGCCGTGGCCATCGCCGTGATCGGGGCCGTCCTCGCGGAGGACTCCGGCTCCAACGCCGGCCTCGGCCACCTGCTCAAGCAGTCCAACGGCCAGCTGGAGACCGCCCGGGCCTGGGCGGCCGTCGTCGTGCTGGCCGCGTTCGCCGTCACCCTCTTCTACGCCCTGGTCCGCGCGGAGCGCCGTCTCCTGCCGTGGGCCGCCCGACCCGGAGGATCCCCTCGATGACCCGCCGTTCCCCTGCCGTGCTGCTGTGTCTCCTGCTCGCCCCGGCCGCGCTCGCGCTGTCGGCGTGCGGCGAGAAGGAGGACGTGGTCGCCGGCGCCCCGCCCGTCGAGAAGCTCACGCTGATGCTCGACTACTTCCCCAACGCCGACCACGCGGGCATCTACGCGGCGGAGGCTTCCGGAGCCTTCGCGAAGGTGGGCCTGGACGTCGACATCCAGACCCCGTCGGACCCGTCCGCCCCGCTGAAGCTCGTCGCCGCCGGCCGTGCCGACCTGGCGATCTCCTATGAGCCCGAGCTGCTCCTCGCACGCGACAAGGGCACGAAGGTCGTCGCGGTCGGGGCCATCGTGAACAAGCCGCTCACGTCCCTGATGTCCCTGGGCTCGGCGAACATCGACAGCGTCGCGGACCTCCGCGGCAAGACCGTCGGTACCGCGGGCATCCCGTACCAGTCGGCCTACCTGAAGACGATCCTCGAGGAGGCCGGGATCCCGCCCGAGGACGTCGAGGAGATCAACGTGGGCTTCAACCTCGTCCCCGCGATGATCTCCAAGAAGGTCGACGCGACGCTCGGTGCCTTCTGGAACTACGAGGGCACGCAGCTCGAGCAGGAGAAGAAGGACCCGAGCATCATCCGGATGGAGAACGCCGGCGTGCCGGAGTACGACGAGCTGATCGTGGTCGCCACCGAGGACACGACCAAGGACCGCGGCGCGCTCATCCGCCGCTTCTTCCAGGCGCTGCGCCAGGGCACCGAAGCCGTCAAGGCCGACCCGGCCACCGGGGTCGATCCGCTCCTGGACGCCAATCCGGACCTCGAGCGCAAGCTCCAGGAGGCCGTCGTCCGCAAGACCCTCCCGGTGTTCTTCCCCCAGGACCCGGACGAGGCGTTCGGCACCATGGACCCCGCCGAGTGGCGCCGGTACGGCCAGTGGATGCTCGACCGCGGGCTGATCACCAGGCCGATCGACCCGATCTCGCTCACCAACGAGTTCCTGCCCGGCGCCCCTATCGGCGGCGAGCGCGAGGGCCTGGACTGACTCGGTCGTGTTCCGGCACGAACCGGTGTAGCGCCGTGACGCGCTCCCCGGGACGGTGGTCGCATGCCCACATCGGCCGCCGAGCTCGCCGTCTCCGCCGTGACGCCGCAGGGCGGGCAACGCCCTGTCGTGTCACCCACGGCCCGCCTGGACCGTCGACTCGCCGACGCCATCCGGTCCGGCGGCGGCATCGCCACCCGTGCGGAGCTCCGGGAAGCCGGACTCGACGGTCACGCGGTCAGGCGCCGGCTCGACAGCACGACGCTCGACGAGGTCTTCCCGGGCGTGCTCGCGTACCCCCATGGCGAGTTGCCGGCGCCGACGCGACGTCGCGCCGCACTGCTGTCCTGCGGGCCGCAGGCGGCACTCGACCTGTGGACCTGCGCCGAGCACCTCGGCCTCGTGACCTTCCAGGCGCGACCGGACGACCAGCTCCACGTCCTGCTGCCCCGCTCCCGCCGTCCCCGTCGTGCGGGCACCGGCATCGCCGTCGCGCGGTCCGAGGTGCTGCTCCCGCAGGACGTCGTCGAGCACGACGGCCTGCGCTGTCTGACGGTCGGGTATCTGCTGCTGCGCCTCTCGGCCGAGCATCCACGCCGCCTGATCGAGCGGTTCAGCGACGAGGCGGCGTACCTCGGTCTCTGGCGCCCGTGGGACGTCGAGGAGTTGCTCGGTCGTTCGGCGGGCCACCCGGGCGTGGCCACGTTGCGCGACGTCCTGTCCCTCCACCGGCCCGGCACGACACGGACCGAGAACGAGCTCGAGGAGGCGTTCCTGGCGATCTGCGACGCGGCGGGATGGCCGCGGCCGCTCTGCCAGCAGCCGGACCGCCTCCCCGACGGCCGTCGGATCCGACACGACTTCCTGTGGCCGGACCTGCGGTTCAGCGTGGAGACCGACGGTGGTCGCGGCCACGCGGGCCCACGTCGGAGTGCGCGTGACCGCGCCCGCGACGCCGCGCTCCGCGCCCGCGGGCACGAGACGGCGCGTGTGTGGTGGAACGACGTCTTCGACCGCCCACGGGCGGTGCGCGACCGGGTCGCGCCGCACCTGCAGGCCGCGCAGGAGCGGGCCGCCGCCCGACGCGGGTGACACGGCAGGACGGCAGACGCCCTCTCGTGTCACCGCCGCGGGGTCAGGAGACCGTCAGCGTGACGCTCGTGGCCTTGAGCTGCGCGTTGCCGGCCGCATCGGTCGCCCGGACGGAGATGCGCACGCGGCCCTTGCGGAGCTTGGCGGTCTTCAAGGTGTAGAGGCCGGTGCTCGAGCGTTTGGCGTTGACCGTCCGGGGCCTCTTGCACGCCTTCGCGCGCGCCTTCGATTTCGTGGTCCGTCCGGCGCGCGGGCAGCCGCTGAGCTGCGTGACGGTCGCGCGGACGCGGGCCCTTGCGAGGTCCGACCCGCCGGTGTCACCCAGCATGATCGTCAGGCTGCAGACCTTGGTCCTCCGCGAGCAGTTGCGGCGGGTGACCCTGGACGTCGGCGGGAGAAGGTCGCTGGCGGGCGGCGCGACGACCGGCGGCGCAGGGGTCGGACTCGGCGCCGGGGGCGGGGGCGGCGGCGGCGGCGTCCCCGCATCGGCGACGCGCAGGATGTTCGAGGTCTGCTCCAGCGCGCCCCCGGGGTTGGCCGCACGCTCCTCGCACTGCGCGAACTTCGCGGAGTCCGCCGGCTTGATGACGTAGGAGCGTCCCGACACCTCCTCGGTGGCGGTGACCTCGAGCGTGTTGCCGCCCTGCTGGTTGGGCTCCACCGTCCCGGTGAGCAGCAGGATCTTCGGGTCGATCGCCGTCGGCCCGTTGCCCCAGGTCGCGGGCGTGCACGAGATGACGCCGGCCGCCCCGGAGATGGCCGGGTCGCCGCCGCGCGAGACGCGCGCGGGCGGGTCGGCCTGCGTGATGAGGGCGTGGATGCTCGGCTCGGTCACCCGGGTGTAGACCCCCGGGAAGTCCGCTTCGGCGCAGCCCCGTCCGAACGACACGATGCCGATCAGCGTCGTGAAGTCCGAGAACTGGTCGCCCGCGCCGTCGTAGCGCATGAGCGGCCCGCCGCTGTCGCCCTGGCAGGTGTCGTAGACGAACGTCCCGTCGTCGAAGCCGGCGCAGACCATGGTCTGGGTCTGGAATGCCTGCTGGTAGCCCCCGCAGTTCGCGTCCGGGTAGACGTTGATCGTCGTGAACTGCAGATCATCCGGGGACGAGCCGCCGGAGGACGTGGTCCCCCATCCGGAGATCATCGCGATGTCGTTCACGAAGGCCCCGGCATTCGCAGCCGCGACCGGACGCGGCTGGACGGAGGCCGGCGCGTCGACCGGGCTGCCGAGCGTGAGCACGGCGGCGTCGAAGCCCTCGGCGGTCGAGTTGTAGCCCGGGTGCGAGGTGATCTTCGTGACCGCCTTGGCCTCGGCGCCCGAGCCGGCGGGGTCGGAGGTCCGGTACAACCCGACGACCACGGCGATCTCCGCGGGGTCGTCCCCCGGGTCGTCCGGCAGGCAGTGCGCCGCGGTGACGACGTGCGTGCTGTCGCGCAGCGTGCCGCCGCAGTAGACCTGCAGCGGGACGTCGACGCCACCGTCCTTTGCCCGCACGAGCGCGACCTGCCACGGGATGACGTTCCCCGCGTCGGAACCGTTCACGATCCGTGACTGCACGCTCGGTGGAGCGGGCGTGTCGAACTTCCACGTCGCCGCCGAGGCCGAACCGGCGCCTCCGAGGACGACGCCGACGATCACCAGCAGAAACCCGAGCCGACGCATGCATGGCAACCTAGCAACCGGTGCGTCGGCTGAGAAGACGGACGTCCGGCTAGGCCACCACTCGGGATGAGCCCGCCATCGCCGCCTGCAGCAGATGCACACCCGCCAACCCCGCCCACGGGTCGTAGCGCGCCATGAACGTCCGGACCTCCTCCTCGGTCGCACGCGCACGCGGGTCCCCGCCGGAGGTCATGGCCCCCAGCACCCTGAGGTACCCCAGGTCGCCGGCGGGCACGACGTCGTCGCGACCCTGGCCGAGGATCGCCAGGACCTCCACGGTCCAGGCCCCGATTCCGGGGATCGCGCGCAGTCGCGTCCAGCCCCGCTCGTGGTCGGGGTCGTCGAGGTCGACCCGCCCGGAGGCGACCTCCCGGGCGGCGCGGACGAGCGACATCGCGCGCGCCGCCGACAGGTCGTAGGACTGCAGCCGTGCCGGCGAGATCCCGGCGACCGTGGACGCATCGGGCGAATCGCGCAGGCCCGCCCACGCCCAGGCGGGTGCGCCGCGACCGTGGGCGCGGACGATCCGACGCTGGATCCGCACGGCTCGGTCGTACTCGATCAGCTGCTCGGTGATCGCCCAGGCCAGCGCCTCGAACGGCAGCGGACGCCGCCGGGGCCGCAGCCAGGGTCGCCGGCGGACGCTCGCCCCGATCACCGGGTCGTCCGCGAACGCCGAGTGGAACGCGGCGAGGTCCTCGTCGACCCCGAACATGAACCGCAGGCGCCCGACCCCGCGCTCGGCGTCCTCGCGACGCGCCGACCGGGCCCCGAGGACGAGCCGTCCGTCGGTGCCCGTGGCGACGCGCAGCTCGACCGGGCGTCCGTCGAAGTGGATCAGCCGCAGCCAGACCCCGCCCCGGCGCTGTGAGAGGCCGTCCATGCCGCCGCCGGGCACGCGCACGGGCCAGGCGGGGCGGAGCTCGACGCGGACCTCGACCGGATGCGGCCCGGTCACTGCCGACGCAGGACGTGGACGTCGACGACGTAGGTGCGGGTCTCGAGGACCTCGACCCCGTCACGCGTCGTACGGGAGCGCGAGAGGCGTGAGGCCGACCGTCGGCCACGGGCGGCGCGGACCAGCGCGGTCGTCGCAGCCCCGGCGACGATCCCGGTCGCGGCGACCGCGGCCGCCTGGACGACGACATTGCCGGCACCCGCCGAGGCGATGGAACGAGCCCGGCCCGGCCGCTCCGCGACGATCTCCGGCCGCCTCACTGCCGGCGGCGGCACCGGTTCGCGGCCGTCCAGCACCGGCTCGCCGGTGACCTCCTCGACGTCGTCGAACGTGTCCTCGTCGGTCCCCGTCGGCGGCTGCGGCGGCATGCCCGACGCAGTGTAGACCCCGTGGGGGACCACGCCACCCGGGTCCCGGGAGTGCGCGCGATAAGCTGATCGAATCGATGGCTGAGATGGAACGGACGTCGGTCACGCACCCCACACGGACGGAGACGCTGCGCGCGTCGCCGCCGATGTTCGCGTCCCCGCTGCTGGACCGGATCACCCGGGTGCACCCCGCTGTCGTGCCGACGCTCTTCGTCCCGATCGTCCTGGCGTTCGCGTTCCTCGCCGTCGACGGTGGCCTCACCGGCCCGGTGACGCTGGTGGCCTGGATCGTCGGCGGGTACCTCGTCTGGACGCTCACCGAGTACTGGCTGCATCGCATCGTCTTCCACTTCGAGCCTGAGCACGGACTCGGCGCGCGGCTGCACTGGATGATCCACGGCGTCCACCACGACCACCCCAACGACCCGCTGCGGCTGGTCATGCCGCCGTCGGCCAGCCTTCCGCTCGGGACGCTCTTCGTCCTGGCCTTCCACGCCGCGCTGGCGGCCCCGCAGGCCAACGCGCTGTGCTGCGGGTTCTTCGCGGGATACCTGGCGTACGACATGACGCACTACCTGATCCACCACCGCGTGCCGCGGTCGCGGATCGGACGACTCCTGCGCACGCACCACATGCGCCACCACTTCCAGGACGACCGGGTCGCGTTCGGGATCAGTGTTCCCTGGTGGGACTTCGTCTTCGGCACGGCTCCGCGGCCGCGCCGCGAGGCTCAGCGTGAGGCGTCCTCGCCCCAGACGCGCTCGTAGACGCGGTAGCGCTTGACGATCGAGCCGCCCATCGCCTCCATGGCGCGGTTCATCGCCTTGTTCGTCTCGAGGATCCAGCCCATCTCCCCGCCCTTCTGGGGACGGACCTCGGCCATGTCGAAGTGCTCGACGTACATCTTCGCCGCGACCCCCGTGTGCTGGTATTCGGGCTTGACACCGAGGAAGCCGACCCTCACGCGATCCATCCGCCGGGACTTGGTGACGAACTTCCACCAGCCCAGCGGGAGGAGCCGACCGTTCATCTGCTTCAGCACCTGGTTGAGGTCCGGGACCGTGATGGCGACGCCGACCGTCTCCCCTTCCGCCGTCTCGGTGACCATGAACCAGTGCTTGTCGAACACCAGCTGCAGCTCCTGGGCGTACTGGTCGAGGTCCTTGTCGTCGTACGGGGAGAAGCCCCAGTTGCGCGACCAGGCGCTGTTGTAGACGTCCTTGAACCGATCGACGTCCTTGCGCAGCGACCGGCGGGACATCTTGCGCAGACGGATGCCGTGCTTGGGCTCCACCTGGTCGGCGAGCTCGAAGAGGATCGGCATCATCTTCGACCGGTCGGAGACCTCGAGGTTCCACATCCAGAGGTCCATCGCCTTGTCGAGGCCCGCCGCCTCCTCGCACCGGGCGAAGACCGACGGCGGGTGCCAGGGCTGCTTGATCATCGGGTCGAGGTCGTAGCCCTCGTAGAGGACGCCGGACTCCTCGTTCATCGTGAAGTCCGCAGGGCCCACCATCCGGTCGCAGTCCTTGGTGCGCAGCCACGCCTCCGCGGCGTCCAGCAGCGGCGGGAGGACCTCCGCGTCGTCCTCGATCTCCAGGAAGCCGAACCAGCCCCAGGACGTCTCGTGGTAGCGGTTGTAGGCGTGGTCGACGTGCGCGCTCAGGCGGCCGACGACCTGATCCCCCCGGACCGCCAGGAAGTACTCCGCCTCGCCGTGCTTGAAGAAGGCGTTGAGCCTGCGGTTCAGGAAGAGCCGGCGCTCCAGGCGCAGCGGGGGCACCCACCGCGGCGAAGTAGCATGGAGGCGGTACGGGAGCTCGATGAACTCCCGTAGGTCCCGGCGCGAACGGACGGGACGGATCTCGACGGTGCTCATCGAAAAAGGACCCTATATGTCGCACACCGCCATCGACGTCTTCGCGAAGGTCCGGGGCCACGAGCGGGAGGCCCAGCTGCGCGCCGCCCGCGAGGCCGACGTGCTCCCCTACTTCCGGACCCTGGACGGGCCTGCCCGGCCGATCGTCCGCATGGAGGGCGCCGAGCGCATCATGCTCGGGTCCAACAACTACCTCGGCCTCACGGAGGACCCCCGCGTCATGCAGGGTGCCCGGGACGCACTGGAGCAGTACGGGACCGGCCTGACCGGTTCGCGGCTGCTCAACGGGACGATCCCGCTCCACACCCGGCTGGAGGCCGAGATCGCGGACTGGATGGGCACCGAGGATGCGATCGTCTTCACCACCGGTCACCAGGCCAACCTCGGCACGCTCGGCACGATCCTGGCCCCTGGTGACACCGTGGTGGCCGATTCCGGCGATCACGCCTCGATCCTCGACGGCTGCCTCCTCTCCAAGGCCAAGCTCCGGCCGTTCCGTCACAACCGCCTCGACAAGCTCGAGCGGACGCTGGAGCGGGCCGCAGGGGACGGCGGCGGCGTCCTGGTCGTGGTCGACGGGGTCTTCTCGATGGAGGGCGACATCGCCCAGCTGCCGGAGATCTGCGACCTCTGCGAGCGCTTCGGCGCCCGCCTCATGGTCGACGAGGCCCACGGCGCGGGAGTGCTCGGCGCGACCGGGGCCGGCACCTCCGAGCTGTTCGGCGTGCAGGCACGTGTGGACCTGCGGATGGGGACGTTCTCCAAGTCGCTGGCGTCCTGCGGCGGCTTCATCGCGGGCTCCCACGAGGTCGTCGACTACCTGCGCGTCTCTTCGCGTGCCTTCCTCTTCACCGCGGCGGCGGTCCCGGCCGCGGTCGGCGCCGCGCTGGCCGCCCTGCGGGTCCTGCGCTCCCCCGACGGGCCTCTGCTGCTGGCCCAGGTGCTGGACAACGCGCGCTACCTGCGCGACGGGCTCCAGGAGCGTGGCTTCGCGGTCGTGCAGCCGCAGCCGATCGGGGACGGCCGCGACGTCGTGACGCCCATCGTCCCGGTCCTCGTCGGGGACGACTGGAAGGCCGTCCTGCTGTGGAAGGCACTGTACGACGCCGGAGTGTTCGTCAACACCGCGCTGCATCCCGCCGTCCCGCCCGGAGGAGCGCTCCTGCGGACCAGTGTCATGGCGTCCCACGACCGCGCGACCCTCGACCGCGCGCTCGACACCTTCTCGTCGGTCAAGGCCGCGTTCGAGGACGAGCACGGGCCACTGCCGTCGTCGATGCACCGCTGAACCCGACCGTTCAGATAAGCCTCCAGCGGACGTCGAGGGCGGTCATGACCGGTCGCCGTGGACGGGTGTCCCCACCGGATCGAGGGGCGCCGTCCGGAAGACAGAAAAAATGCGCTCTGAGCGGATGTTGCCGTGCTTCACACGTTGACCGCTCCGCTGCACCTCACGTAGCTTCGAGGGGCGCCACCGACGGCGCCGAGGGGGAAGGCACCGCGCAGAGGCCGGGTCTTGTGGGAAGACCTGCTGCCGCCAGCTGCGCGACCTTCCGAGGGACCTGGTCGCTGTCGGACGCGCACTATTCGCACGCACACGAGGAACCCATCCGGGAGACCGGATGACAGGGAGGACGACCGAGAGATGCAGCACACGACGACCCCCGGGCCGCAGCATTTGCGCGCGCTCGCCAAAGCCAACGAGGTCCGATTGGCCCGCGCCGAGCTGAAGCGCAAGGTGCTGTCCGGCGAGCTCCGCGCGGCGGACGTGATCCTGGAGTCGGCGTGGGAGGCCGAGTCGATGACGGTCGCCGACCTCCTCATGGCCCAGCGCCGGTGGGGCCACACCCGGTGCCGCACCTTCCTGCAGCGCGTCCCGCTGTCGGAGACCAAGACGATCGGCTCGATGACCCCCCGGCAGCGCAACGCCGTCGCCGAGATGCTCGACGGCATCGAGGCATCCGGGGCGCAGGTCGCGCGCTTCGCGCAGACGTTCGAGCCCGCGCTCGCCTAGAGGGCGCGGCCGGGCCGAGGTCAGGCGGCGGCGATCTCGAGCAGGTGGCCGTCGGGGTCGCGGAAGTAGACCGACCGCAGGTCGGCGCGCTCGAGGGCGTCGCTGCACGGGACGCCGGCGCCGATGAGGTAGTCGCGCCAGGCGTCGAGTTCCTCGCGCGAGGCGACGTGGAACGCGAAGTGGTGCGTGCTGCCGCGACCGACCGTGCCCTCGTCCATCGTCGGGTACTCCAGGAACGTCACGAGCGTCCCCGGAGTCCCCGACGGGTCACCGAACCACACGTGTTGCGCTCCGGGATCGTCGTCGTTGTCCCCCTCGCGCACGATCGTCAGGCCGAGGAGATCACGGTAGAACGCCCGGGTGCGCTGCAGGTCGGCGCAGATCAGCGTCACGTGGTGCAGGCCGCGCAGCTGCATGCGACGCGGCTCCTGGGTGGTGGACGGATCGGTCATGGGCTCTCCGGGTTCGTCGGGGAAGGGGCGGTGCTCACGCCCGGAACTTCAAGCCGCCGGCCTGACGCGCGAAGGCGTTGCGCAGCACCTGGAACGCGCCGGCGCCGACGATCGCGGCGACGAGCAGCAGTGCCTGCGGCGGGATCGGCGTCCAGTACAGGGGCACCGCGACGAGGACGCCGACGACCGCGGCGAGCAGGGAGCTGTGGGACCGGTACCCCGCCAGGTGCTCACGGATCGCAAGCTCGAGCGCGGCCACCGACACCAGCGCGATCCCGACGAACAGGGCGGTCGTCGCCTCGGTGAAGAAGCCGACGAGCACGAGGACCAGTCCGACGAAGATGAGCGTTTCGGTCACCGGGACCGGATGCCACAGCGCCTGCGGCGCCTCGTGGGGCCGGGACTTGCGCGCGACCGGACGCCCTCGCTCCGGTGTGCCGGGCGCGACCCGCGGAGCCGCGGCGCGAGGCGCCCCCGGAGCCGCTCGCTTGCGTGACCGCTTTCCCATCGCCGCAAATGCTAGATGGTTGCCTGCCGTCGGGTCGTGGACCCGGCGCGGCGGCGGCTAACGGGCAGCCGCTGGAGAGCTTGACGTGCCACCAGCCGGCGAACATCCCGATGATGCCCAGGCGCGGCCGGACCTGCCAGACACCGCAGCCGCTCTCGCCGAGATCCTGGTTGGGGAGACGCGCGAACTTGTACCGCGACGGCTCGCGGAGCATCCGCTCGAGGAGGTCGCGGTTGCGCGCCTCCTCCTCCCCGCTCTCGTGCACCGTCTCGCGGGCGCGACGGAGCTTCTCGGCGAGGTCGTCGCGGAGAGCCTCGAGCTCGGCGATGCCGAGCAGCCGCGGGCCGCGCCCGGTCGCCGGGACGCGGACGTCCACGGCGGTGCGCGGGAACGCGGCGATCAGGGCATCGGCGAGGTCGCGTTCGAGGCGCTTGACCTGCGCCCGGAGACTGCGTCGGGCGGCATGATCGTCGCCGCCGCCGAAGCCGGGGAACGACGGCGCACCGGGATCGACCGGCGGCGTGCCGGGAGCGGTGCGCTGGACCTGCCGGATGTCATCGATCACGACCACGCTCAACCTCCTCCACTCGCAGCGTAGCAGTGCGTGTCGACCGTCACGACCGGTTGGACAGCGCATTGGCGCATGCCCACAAGGATTCCTCCACGTGGATGGACGGGACACCCGCCACCTGCACGGTGAAGACCCTCAGGCGCAGGGAGTCCGCGGTCGGGACGCGGTCGGCGGCGAGGTCGCCGAACAGCACGGCGACCGGTCCGTCGGCGTCGGCGACGACAAGGCGCCCGTCGGGCAGGTCGGCGGCGAGCTCACCCGTACCCAGCCGCTCCCCGACGCGTGACGGACGGATGCCCAGAGGGCCGTCGATGCGATCGGCGTCCAGCGCCCACACCGGCACACCCGTCTCCACGAGCGCGAGCAGCATCGCGTCTTCCACCCACGACCGCGACTCGAATCCGCCGCGCATGAGCCGGTCCATCGCCACCGCCTCGATCGGGGTCCGCGTGGTGTCCGGATCCAGTCCGATGTGCCGGAAGAACACGCGGTAGGCGTGCGGGATCGGCTGACGACGCATGGTGATCGACGCCGCGCCGTTGAAGCGGCTGCTGAGCGTGCGCAGCTGGGCGCGCAGCGCCGCCGGACTCCGCTTGGGGGGTGCGGGGACCTCGACCGTGAAGATGCGCAGCTCAGGGAACTCGTCGAGCAGGTCGCGGTCGACCCAGCCCTCGCGGCTGAGATCGTCGGGGCCGCCGGTCACGGCGTCGCCCCCGTCGGCGGGGCACCGGTCGGCGACGCCCCGGTGGGACGACCGGCGGTCTCGCCGAACCGCGCCGCGCCGACCTCGAGGGCCTTCACATATCCCTCGAGCTGGGCTTCCGTCAGGCGTCCGAGCGACGTGTCGAAGGTCGCGCCCCCGCGGCGCAGGTAGGCCAGCTGGGGGCACACCGCGACGCCGTAGAGGTTCGCGAGCACCCCATCGCGGTCGTAGGCGATCGGGAAGGTCCAGCCGCGGGCGCGGATCAGCTCGCGCAGGTCCCCGCGGTCGCCACGGATCGAGATGCCGACGAACTTCACGTCCGGGTGGCGCCGGCTCACGGCCTCGACGGCGTCGAGCTGCTCGATGCACGAGCCGCCACGGGTGGCGAAGAACGCCAGGACGACCGGGTTGGTGTCCGTCAGCGCGCAGAGGGTGACGACATCGGGTCGGCGGATGGAACACGCCGGAACCTCTCCTGCGCTTCCCTGGTCGGCCTCGGTGGCGACGTTGACGTCGCCGTCGAGGGCCCCGAGGGCCAGCGGTGCCGCGAACGTCGGCGCGGTCGACTCCCGGTCGAGCCCACGGGAGGACGTGCCCTCGGTGCCGAGCGAGTTGAGCGTGACGACGGCGAGCAGCAGCACGAGGACGACGCCGACGAACCAGCCGTATCTGCCGGAGCCGCCGGGCAGCGCCGGGCGTCGCTCCCGGCGCTTGGACTCCGGGAGGTCGGGGTCGGACGCGTCGCCGGCGGCGAGGCGCTCCGCTGCGGTAGGCCCGTCGCCCGACGGTCGTGGGGGCAGCGTCTCGTCAGAGGCCCCGAACCCGAGTGGGCCGTCGTCGTCGCGTTCGTCGTCGGTCATGGGGCTTCCGGGGAGGTCGTGGCGACGACGCGCCCGCGGCGATGCGGCAGCCGCGGTCGCGGGAGGGTCGGTCGGCGCGTCCGCGGCCGCCCCTTCCCCCCGCGGCGCAGCCGGGCGGGCAGCAGCTCACCGCGTTCGGCCAGCAGCAGGACGGCCGGCAGGACGACGAGGACGCCGAGCAGCGAGACCGTCAGGTCGATCACGGTCACCGCGCCGAAGTCCCGCAGCATCCGGATGTCGGACACGACGAGGACCGCGAAGCCGGCGATCGCGGTGATCCCGCTGGCCCGCACGGCCGCGCCGGTCGAGGCGTAGGTCCGGCGCAGCGCCTCGTCCGGCGCGTGCCCGGCGAGCCGCTCCTGCCGGTAGCGCTCGGAGAGCAGCACGCTGAACTCCGTGGATATGGCGATGACGAGCGCTCCGAGCGTCACGGACATCGGGTTGAGCGGGATCCGGGTGAGGAAGAGGATCAGCGCCGACCAGCCGGTGGCCAGCGCGATGGGGATCAGCGGGACGAGCGCGCGCCGACGGTCGCGGAACGCCACCAGCAGCACGAGCGCGACCGCGAGCAGACCGGCGATGAGCGTGCCGGCACGACGCCACGGCGAGGAGACCGCGGCGTTCGCCTCGGCCGCGAGCACGGGCAACCCGGCGAGCTCCGCGGTCACGCCGGTCGGCGGGTCGAGCCCGTCGCGCATCGCGTCGATGACGTCCTTCTGACGCTCCAGCGACATCAGCCGGATCCCGAAGGCCAGGCTGGCCGTGCGCTTGTCGGGCGTGATCACGCCCTGGGAGAAGTACGGCGGCACGGCGTCGAGCAGCGTCTCGATCTGCGCCTTGGTGCGGTTCCCGCCACCGGAGCGGAAGAGATCCGGCAGCGAGAACGCCGGACAGAGCTCGGCCTTGCCGCAGCCGCGGCTGGCGCTGTAGCCGAATCGCTTGAGCAGCGTGTCCTGGTAGGTCGTCATCCACGCGACGACCTCGGGGTCGGTGAGGCGGTCGCTCGTGATGACGACGTCGATCTCGCCGCCGACGCCGGTGGAGGCCTGGAGGTCCTCGAGGTCCACGATCGCCGGCAGGTCGCGCGGGACGAGCTTCTGGATGTCGGACTCGACCTCGGCCTGCGTGTCGATCGCCCACCCCGCTGCGGCGATCGCGAGGCCGACGGCCAGGACACGGCCGGGCCGGGCGGTCGCCAGCCGCAGCGCCCGGTGGCCGACGGCGCTGCCGCGGGAGGTGGCGACCCCCGAGATCCGCCGCCCGACGCGGCGGACGGTCCGACCGACCGGGTTCTCGGTCAGCAGCTCGCCGGCACCGCGCAGGGCGGGTCCGACCGGTCCGGCCCGGGGGGCGCGGCGACCGTCGCTGGCCGCGAGGACGGCGGTCCCCAGCACGAGAGCGGCCAGGAGCGCGAGGCCGATGCCGAGGACGAGGAGGATCCCGAAGCCGCGGACCATCGGCACGGGGCTGAGCACCAGGACGAGGAACCCGGCGGCCGTCGCGACCGCCGCCGTGACCACCGTCGGCGCGCCGCGGGCCGCCACGGTCTCGATGGCACGCTCCATGTCCCCGTCGGCGGAGCCCAGGCGCTCCTCCTCGATGCGCGCATGGAGCTGGATCGCGTAGTCCACCGCGAGCCCGAGCAGGATCGGCAGCACGGCGATGGACGCCATGGTGAGCCCGGCGCCGGCGAGCGAGAGGACGCCGAAGGTGACGGCGGTCGCCGCCAACGCGACGACCAGGGGCAGCAGGCGCAGCCGGGCACGGAAGACGAGCGCGAGGGTGAACGCCATCACGAGGATCGCGGCCGCGATGAGCCAGATGATCGAGTCCGTGATCGCGTCCGTCAGGTCGGCGACCACGACGGGCGCCCCCGTGACGACGTAGGAGCCCTTGCCGTTGGGCAGACTCCACGACGGCATCGCGACCGCCGCGCGGATGTCCCGGATCGCCTCGTCGCGCTGGGACTCGCTGAGCCCGGGGTTGAGGCGGACCGTGATCAGCGCCGTCTTGCACGTCGGGAGGATGTAGGCGAACCGCGCCTTCGGGCAGCCGACCGGGCGACTGTCGTCGAAGATGATGTTCGAGATGAAGTCCGGGTTGTTCAGCTGCGGTAGCGACGTGACCCCGTACTTCGTGGCGAGCAGCAGGAGGTTGCGGGTGAACTCCGCGTTGACGAGCTCGCGGGCCTGCTCCCCCAGCTTCCTGGACTCCGCCACCGAGCGGCCCTGGGCGCGCGCGAGCCGACGGGCCGCCTCCGCGGCGCTCTCCCCCCGCTCTGCCGCCCGCTGCTGCTCCTTGGTGAACTCCTCGGCGATCTGCGTGACCGCCGTGTTGAGGAACGTCCCCGGGCCGAAGACGACCTTCGTCGGCTTCGTCTTCGCGAGCCGCGCGCAGGGCCCGTTCTCGCCACCCTCGGGGACGACCCCGGGCGGCCGGTTGCCCGACAGGCAGCCCTCCAGACCCAGCACGCGCTGGAGGTCCGACGTGAGCGCAAGGAACTTGAGGTCCTCCTTGACCAGCACGATGACCGCGTCGTCCCCGAACTTGTCGTAGAAGCGCTGCGTCGCCTCGTAGCTGTCGGTGCTCTTGCCGACGAGCGTCTCGGTCGCGGCCGTCGGCTCCAGGCGCAGCGCGAGCAGCCCACCGGCGGCCACGAGGACGGCGACCAGGATCGACGCGGCCAGCGGCCGTCGCGCCGCGCCGCGCATCAGCGCGGTCAGCCCTCGGACGACCATCAGCGGCAGCTCTCCCTCAAGGCTCCGTCACCGTACCGCTGCGCGGCGACGCGGGCGCCGCCGGTGTCGCCCACCGGCTACTTGGTCGTGGCGCGGGACGCGCCCGCGGTCGGCGAGGTCGACGCCCCGATCTGCGGGAAGTCGGTGGTCTTGCCACCGATGGTGAACTGGCCCTGCTTGATGCACGGCGGCGCTGCGACGTTCGCGATGGCCCCGCCGAAGACGAACTCGACGATGTTCTCGCGCAGCGCCTCGGGGACCAGGCTGGTCAGCGTGTCGCCCAGCCCGCCGAGCGTCGGCACCAGGCCGTTGCGGCAGTGGCGGTCCTCGAAGACCTTGAGGCCGTCCTTGATGCTGTTGAACGCGCCCGGCAGCGGATACGGGTTGTTGCGGTTGGTCGAGAGCCGGCGCGGATACACCGCGAGGACCTCGGGGTTCAGCGGGTTCGTCGTGCGGAGGTAGTGGACCTTGTTGGTCACCTCGCCCCCGGGCGGGATGTTCGACGCCTGGGTGGCGGCGACCGTGTTGGCGAAGAACGCGGCGACCTCGTTCTTGTACATCCCGAGGAAGTCGAGGATCGGGTTCAGCTGGCGGGTCACCGGGTCGGACTCGCCGAGGAACGGCTTGAGGTCGTCCAGGAACCGCTCGGTCGCCGGCAGGCCGCGGCGTGACGCCGTGATCAGGGGATCGAGGTCGCGGAACAGCGCCTTGAGGTCGGGAGCGAGGGCCGACAGGTCGACGAGGGTCGGGCTGAGCTGGCGAGCGGCGGGCCGCAGCTGGTCGATCAGGGGGTCGGTGTCGTCCGCGAAGGTCGTCAGGCGTCGCACCGTCGCCGTCGCCTCGCGCTGGAACGTCGGGAGGACCCGGAACGTGTCGGCGAGCTCGGCGTCGCGGCGCGCGGTCGCCGCAAAGACGCGGTCGGAGTTCGTGATCAGCCCGGCGAGCTGCCCCTCGCGCTCGCTCAGCGCGTCGAAGACCTCGCCGCCGTTGCGCACGAGCCGGCGGACCGTGTCGGACTGCGAGTTGAGGGTCCGCAGGAGGTCGTTGGTGTCCTGCGCGAACGGGGCCAGGTTCCCGAGGGCGTCGGAGAGGTCCTGTCCCCGCCCGTCGGTGGCGACCGCGAGCGACTGCATCCAGCTCTGGAACGCCACGCGTGTATCGGGGTCGAAGGCCCGGAAGATCTCGTCGAGCTCGACCGTCGGGGAGACCTGCCCCGCGGGCAGGCGACCACCCTCGGCGACCGTGCCGGCGGCGTTGGTGCCCGGTGTCAGCTCCACGTAGGTCTCGCCCAGCAGCGTCTTCTGGCGGAGCACGGCCTTGGAGTCGCGCCTCAGCGGCGCGTACCGCGGCTCGATCTCGATGAGCGTGTCGGACCGCCCGCTCGAGCTGTTCGGCGTGATCTCCTTGACCTTGCCGACCGACACGCCGGAGATCCGGACGTCCGCCTCGACCGCGAGCTGCGTCGCCTCGCCGAACGACGTCGTGAAGCGGTAGCCCTGCGGCTTGAGCGGTGTCGGGCCGCCGAACGCGACCCACAGGAAGAGCAGCAGGCCGAAGCACGACAGCGCGAAGCCGACCATGACCAGGAGCCGTCCGACGGTGGGAGCCTGCTTGACCATCTAGCGCCCCCCACCCGTGGTCGCGGTTCCGGCGCCCGACGCCTTGGCGGACACCGGCTCCCTCGTCAGCTCGTCCTGCGGCAGCTGGGGCAGGACGCCGTCGGCGCCCCGGGTCGTCGCCGGCAGCTGCGGCACGGTGCCGGTCCCTGCCTGGGACGTCGTCGGGCAGACGTCGCTGGTGAGCGGGACGCCCGCCAGGTCGACGAGCGTGCCGAGCTGCGGGTTGACCGACTTGATCGAGTCCAGGGTCGCCAGCGACGAGCAGGACAGCTGCAGCAGGCCGCGGCGGATCGGGCCGTGGGCGTCCTGCGTCCCGAACACGGTGCCGGCCGCGTGGTTGGCCCACGCCGTCCAGAAGAGGTAGCCCTCCTCGGCGTCGCCGGGCGGGTTGAACGCGAGCGTGTTGAGCAGGTAGTTGACCGTCGTCAGCGCGCTGGTGAGCTTGGGCGTGACGACGGCGAGGTCCTGCGCGGTCGGACGCAGCACGCGGACGACCGGCCGGACGTCACGCGAGAAGGGGCGCAGCTGGTCGCGGATGACCGGCGTCGTCTGCCGCAGGAAGGGGCGCGTGTCCTTCAGCGCCGGACCGAGCTTGCGGGCCGTCGGGCGCAGCGCACCGAGCGTCGGTCCGAGCTCGTCGGCGAGCAGGTCGGCCTTCTCGAGGCCCTTCTGCGTCTCGGCGAGCGTGTCGGGCAGCTCCCGGACCGCCTCGCGCAGACGCGCATCCTGATTCGCGAAGGCCCGGAAGACCGCGTTGGAGCTGTCGACGAGATCGCCGAGCTCCTCGTCCTTGGCGCCGAGCGCCTCGGTGACGAGGCGGAAGTTGGTCACGACGCGGCGGATGTTCGTCCGGCGGGTCGCGAGCTCGCGGGTGATCCGGTCGGCGTCGCGTGCCGTCGGCTTGAAGCGCCGGATCGTGGAGGACAGGCGCTCGCCGTTGCCGCCGAGGCCCTCGCCCGCGCCGCCGAGGAGCAGCTGCAGGTACGCGCGGGTGTCGCCGTCCAGCGAGGCGAGGATCTCGTCGGCGTTGATGTTCGGCAGGGTCCGGCGGACGCTGATCGGCTCGTCCTCGGGCAGCTCGCCGGCCGCCCTGGAGCCCGGGGAGAGCTCGACGATCATGTCGTTGAGCCCGGTCTTGGGACGGACGAGCGCCGAGGCGTCCTTGTACAGCGGGGCGTACTTGCGGCGGATCTTCAGCGTCACGATCGCGCGGCCGTCCTTCAGCTGCACGTCGGAGAGCTCGCCCACCGGGACGCCGGCGATGTTCACGGTCTGACCCTGGCCGGGGGTGATCGACTGCGCGGTCTGGAGCTCGGCCTTGTAGTCGACGAAGTCGGCGCCGAGGTACGGCACCCACTTGGGCGCGTAGAACCGCTGGTTCTTCAGGATGTACCCGCCGACCACGGTGGCGATGATCGCCAGGCCGAAGATCGCGGCGATCCACCGCAGGTTCTTGCTGATCGCGCGCTTCACGGGGTCACTTCCCCACCGTCGCGCCGCGGAACGGGTTCAGACGGTCGGCCAGCGCACCGGCGACGGAGTCGCCCTGCTTCGGCGCGGCGGCGGCATCGCGGGCCTTGTCGGCCTTGAGCTGCTCGCCGATGGCCGAGCGGGCCGCGCCGGCGGACACGCCGCCCTCGGCGCCGCCGACCCTCGCACCGTTGAGGTCCGGGATCTTCTGCTCGAAACACGGGGCGGTCGAGTTGTACGGCGGGCGCTTGCCCGGGAAGGCAGGACGGGTGCCCAGCGGCTTGGAGGCGGCGTTGGCGAACAGCACGTCGCCGGTCGCGCCGCCGACCTTGCCGGTGGAGACCGTCTGGTCGCCGCCGCCGGTCTGGAAGCGGACGTAGCCGCCGTTGCCGTCGAAGTTCGCGCCTTCGCCGGCGAGGCCGACCATGGCGTACCAGAACTCCTTGTAGTTCTCGCGGTCGGTCGACAGCGTGCCGTCCTGGATCTTGATGTCGCCGGTCGGCAGGACGACCCGCGACGCGCACTTGGCGATGAGGTCGGCCTGCGGGAAGAGGGTGAGCGACGTGTCGACGACCTTCGAGAGCGCGGCCGTCGTCGGACGCAGGTCCTTGACGAGGCCCTGGAGCTCGGCCGGGCCGAGGAGGCGGCGGGTCTGCGTGATCCACGGGAACGAGGCGGTGATGGTCGCCGGCGTCTCGCGGACCCCGGGGAGGATCTCGCGGGCGAACGCGCGGGTGTCCGGGAAGGCGGCGTTCAGGCTGGCGAAGGTGCGGTTGGCCGTCTGCAGCGTCGGCGCGAGCGTGCGGATGGTGGTCCGCAGGGCGGTCTGCTCGGATGCGAGCGCACCCATGGTCGTGTTGAGGTTCGACACGAGACCCTTGAGGTTGTCCTCGCGGGAGGCGAGCGCCGTCGTGACCTTGCCGAGCCCGGCGATGAGCTTCGACAGGTCGCGGGGATCGGTGCCGAGCGTGGCCTCGTTGACGATCGACACGTTCTTCAGCGCGCGCCCGCCGACCTCGTAGGTGTCGTTGAACGCCTCGGCCGCCGTCTGGCCGCGCACGTCGGGGTCGTGGTCGGCGTCGTCCTCGGCGGTCGGCTCGTACGTCAGCGCGGTGCCGAACCCGTCGAGCGCGGCCTTGAGGTCCTCGCGGGTGTCCGACTGCAGCGACGTCAGGAGCTGGTCCAGCTGCACGGGCGTGGACGTCTGCGTGATCGGCAGCGTGTCCCCGTCGTCGATCGTCGGGGTCTGCGGCGTCCCCGGCTGCAGGTCGACGAAGAAGTTGCCTTCCAGGAAGATGCGCGGCCGGATCTTCGCGGTCGCGTCCTTGTGGATCGGCAGGCCCTTGTCCTTGACCTCGAGGGTCACCACGGCGGCATCGGTGCCGTCCTGGCGGTCGATCCCGACGACCTTGCCGACGCCCACGCCCGCGATGCGCACCGGCGAGTTGGCCCGGATCGAGTTCGCGGACTCGAAGACGGCCCTGACCTTGAAGTCGGAGCTGAACGGAAGGTCCTTGACGAAGCCGAGGTACGTGCCGAGCCCGGCGACGAGCAGCACGAGCAGGCCGACGCTGAGCGCGCTCGCGCTCGAGGCGTCGCGGCGACGGGTGGTCCTGGAGCGTCGACGGGCCATGTCAGTTGTCCTTCTGCACGGTCGTCTTCTCCGTGGAGAGGCCCTGGTTGCCCGGGACGTTGCCGATGACCTGCCGGCCGGTCGCGTACGACTCGTTCGCGGCCTCGCACTCCTGCGTCTGGCCGGGGGACGCGGTGTTGGGGTACGGGTTGGTGTGCAGGTAGTTGTCCGCCAGCGGGCCGTTCGCGGGGGCGCTGGACGGCGCGCCCTCGGCGTTGGGACCCTGCGGCGTGGCGATGATGATGAAGCGCTGGCCGGTGCCGTTGTTGTCGCCGACGCTCAGGAGGCTGGAGACGTTGCGGAACCACAGCGAGACGTAGTTGCAGACGGTCTGCACCGGCGTCAGGTGCGCGATGGTCGGGTTCGCGATCCTCGCGAGAGCCGTCAGGTCGGCGACCCCCAGCTTGACGGCGGGGTCGGCCGCGAACTCCTGCAGGGCCGTGAAGGTCGGCTTGAGCCGCCGGTTGAGATCGAGCGAGCGCCGCAGCACGGGCGTGCCGATCTGCAGCGCGTCGGCGAGGTCCGGCGCCGCACCGGAGAGCGCCCGGACGCCTGGGCGCAGCTCGCGGGCGAAGCCCTCCGTGTTGGCGAGGAACGGCCGCTGTCGGGGGAAGCCCTCGATGCCGGCGTCCAGTGCCGCGGGACCGCCGGAGATCGTGTCCTGGATGAAGGGGCGCGCGACCCCGGCCAGAGCCCGGAAGGTCGTGTCGAGGTTCACGAACAGCGACGCCTGGGTCTCGGCGACGGGCGCGACCTGCGCGGAGGTCCGTCCGAGCACCGATACCAACCGCCCGAGGCGGGTCCGTCGGTCGGCGAGGTTGTTCATCACCGGGACGAGGTTGCGCAGGAGCGGCTGCAGTTCCTCGAGCGCGATGTTGATGTCCCCGCCGCGGCCGGCGAAGGCGGTGCCGAACGCGTCGAGGTTCTTCCGGGCCGCCTTGCGGGTCGGAAGGTCGAAGGTGTTGATGACGTCGTCGAATTCGACCGGTTCGGGGGTGGCCTGGGAGAACGGGACGGTGGCACCATCGGCGAAGCCCCTGGTCGACGTCCCGCGGCTGATCTCGACGTACTTCAGGCCGAGCGCGGAGCGGGGCCGGACGAGGATCCTGGAATCGACCGGCAGGGGCTTGACGGTCGTGTCGAGCTTCAGTCCGAGCTCGGCGATGACCGAGCCGTCGGGGCGACGGATCGGCGTGATGTCCTCGACCACGCCGACGCGGGCGCCGCCGAGGCGCACCTCGTTGCCGGCGACGAGGTTGGCGGCCGACGGGACCTGCGTCTTGACCGAGTAGGTCGGGACGAACGGCAGGCCGCTGTTCGCGTTGTACGCGAGGAAGACGGCGACGACGACGATCAGGGTCGTCGCGGCACCGATCAGGACCGGGTTGGCGGCGATGGAGGGAGCGCGGCGCTGCATCAGGAGCCGCCTCCCAGGAGGTAGTCGAGCAGGCCCTCGGTCGCCGGCGACGTGCCGCCCGGGCTCGCGGCCGGAGCGGGCGTCGCCTGCTTCTTGGGCGCGGCCGCCGCGGAGGGAAGGAACTGGGAGGGCAGCTGCAGCGGCGACGCACCCTCGTCCTTCGGCTTGCCGGGCAGCGGGGCGAGTGCAGGCTCGGCGTCCTTCGCCGGATCCTTGCCGGCGTCCGTCGCCTCGTTCACGTCGTCGGGGCTCATGCCGCGCAGGACCGCGTCGGTCTTGGCCAGCAGCGGCGAGCGGCCGTCCTCGATCGAGTCGAGCGCGGAGGCGGCGCTGCGGCTCGTCGCGTTGCGCGACGTGGTCTCGGGCGCGAGGAAGTTCGCGTTGCACGCCGGGTCGTTGGTGACGGCGTAGGTCGAGCAGAGGTTGACGATCAGCTGGGCACGCAGGTAGTGCCCGAACTGGTCGAAGCCGTTGATGGCGGCCACCTGGTAGAAGAGATAATCCATCAGCCGCTCGACGCCGCCGGTGTCCTTGAAGCTCGTCAGCAGCGCCTCGAGGTTCGTCGACAGGGGCTTGGCCTGGATGCCGAACTCGCGCAGGTCGTCGATGATCGGCCGGCTCTTCAGCAGGGCGTCGCGGCCGACGACGGACGTGTCGCCCAGCGAGGTCAGCGACGTGGCGGCGGAGCGACTGAACGGGCCGAGCTCGCCGACGAAGCGGTTGATGTCCGGCGCGACCTTGCCGAGGTCGCCGAGGACCGGGGTGAATTCGTCGCTGAGCGAGCCGAGCCGCTGCATGGTCGGGCGCAGCTCGCGCAGGAAGTCCGGGAGCTTCTGGAGGTTGCGCTCGAGGTCCTCCGCGCGCTCCGCGGTCGCCTCGGCGGTGGTGTTGGCCCGCACGACGAAGTCGGCGACCTTGTCCCGCTCGCGCGCCAGAGGCCGCATGACGGTGTCGGAATCCGTTGCGAGGTCCGCGAGGACGCGGTTCTGCGAGGCCAGGATCTTCAGGACCTTGTCGGTCGCCTTCAGGCCCGGGTCGGCGTCGCGGATGATCTGGTCGAGATCCTCGCCGCGACCGGCGAGCCCGGCGCCCAGCTCGTTGAGGATCAGTGAGAGACGCTGGCGGAACGGCAGACGCAGCGTGTTGTTGATGAGGTCGAGGTCGACCGGGCTGGACTGCAGGCCGGGGAGCCGGTACTCGCCCTCGCCCTCGCCCTCGGTGATCTGCCGGAGCTTCGGGGACTGGCGTGCGCCTTGCGTCTTGGGCTGCGTCGGCGTGCACTCGACGAACTTCTCGCCGATGAGCGACTGCGGGCGGATCGTGCAGGTGGCGTCGGTCCGGAAGTCCTGGAACCCGGGCTCCTCGATCGACAGGACGACGGCCGCCGTCTGACGGTCGGTCACATCGAGCGACTCGATCGAGCCGACGCGGACGCCCGCGATCTTGACGTCCTCCCCCGGGATCACCGAGAAGGCGTTGCGGAACTCCGTCCGCACGAGGTACTTCTCGCCGTCGCCGGCGCCGCTGCCGAAGACGGCGAGCGTGACGGCGAGCACGCCGAGCATCAGGATGGCGAGGAGGCGCTTCACGGGCCGGGGAGGGTCAGGGAGGGATCGCAGTCGAGCGTGCCGTCGGTGTCGCGCCAGTTGTTCGACCCGTCGGGACGGGTCTGGCTGGCGGCGCCGGGGCAGCGCTTGACGGCGCCGTTCTGGAAGCCGTCGATCGGCGCCGCGTTCTGCAGCGGGTTGAGGACGTTGTTGGTCAGCGAGTACAGGTTCGCGATCGGAGAGATCCGCGCGTAGTGCCCGTTGGCGTCGTAGTTCGAGGCGCCCTGACCGAAGTCGCGGATCCAGCCTGAGAGGTCGGCCGTGTACGGACGGATGAACTTGAGGACCGGCGTGGTCTTGCGGAACGCCTCGATGCTGTTGGTCAGCGCGGGCCTGGCCACCCGCTCCAATCGCGGAGCCTTGCGGACCAGCTCGACGAGGTCGTTGCCGTTGCCGGGGCGGCGGATGAGGTTGCGCAGATCCTTGATCGTCGGCCGCGCGTCGGCGACGAGGGGACGCAGCTCGCGCAGGAAGCGGGCGAGGTCCTTCGTGGCCGGCTTGCTCTCGTCGACGAGGGTGTCGAGGTCGGTGAGCGTCGCCCGCAGGTTGACGAAGGTCGTGTTCGCGCGGCGCAGCGTGTCCGGCAGGATCTGCAGGGAGGTGTCCAGCGCGGCGCGCTCGTCCCCGATCGCGGCGGCGGTCCGGTTCGTGTTGGAGATCAGCGACGACAGCTCGGGGCGCTTCTCGGCGAGCGCGGTGACGACGCGCGAGCTCGACACGAGGAAGTCGGTGAAGACCTTCTGGTCGCGGCTGATCTCGTTGACCAGACGGCCGGTCGTCGAGAGTGCCGGGTTGAAGTACTTCGCGCCCTCGTTGGCCTCCTTGCCCTTCCCGTCGTACTGGACGGCCGAGCCCTTGATGACCTGCTGCAGCGACTTGCGCGCCTCGGGGTCCAGCGCGTTGAAGAGCTGGTCGAGGTCGACGATGGTGGTCGACGTGTTCGTCGTGAGCTTCGTGCCCTCCGGGATCTCCGGGTTGGAGTTCGCGCCGGGCGTGATGGCGATGTACCGGTTCGCGATGCCGGAGAGCGACGTGGCACGGATGACCGCGGACGATCCGACGTGCAGCGGCGCGTACTCCTTCTGCAGCTCGATCTTCACGTCGGCCTGGTTGTCGCCGGTGAGCTCGATGTCGGTGATCGTCCCGACGCGTCGCCCGCCGATCTGCACGTCGTCGTCGTTGACGAGCTGGCCGGCGTTCTCGAAGCGCAGCGTGTAGTTCATGGTGTCGCCGCCGCGCGTGAGGACGAGCGCGAGGACGACGAGGAGCGCCACCAGGACTGCGCTGATGCCGACGCGAGCAGCGGTCATCGCGCCACCCGGGATCGGCGGAGCGGCTGCAGAACTGCAGAACGTGTACGGCGATGGGGCAGAAGTGCTCTCTGTGTGGGACGTTGAGCGGGGCGGGCATCATGCCCGTACGACTGTTGATCTTGCGTGAAGGTCGTCTGCGGTGGGGTGGGACCAACATCCTGTCTGCCCGCGGAGCCTGCGCGGAATGCGCAGGCTCCGGACAGATGTTCGATCAGTCCATGGTGAGCGGGCCCATGGACTCGCCCGCCAGGAACTGCCGGATGAAGGGGTTCTCGGAGTTGAGCATGGCCTGGGCGGGCCCTGCTTCGACGATCTTGCCGCGCCACAGCACCGAGATGTACTCGGCCACGCGACGGCAGGTCATGATGTCGTGGCTGATGATCGCGAACGCCGGCATGTGCTTGCGACCGTCCGCGCGCGCCTCGTTCATCACCGTCTCGTGGATCTCCTGGATCAGCTCGCCCAGCAGGGCCGTGCGGACCGGGTCCAGGCCGGAGTCGGGCTCGTCGAAGAGGACGATGTCCGGATCGAGGACCAGCGCGCGGGCGAACCCGGCGCGCTTGCGCATGCCGCCGGAGAGCTCGTTGGGGAACTTGTCCTTCGCCTCCCCCAGACCCACCTCCTCCATGCGCATGTTCACGACCTCCGCGACCTCTTCCTCGGACTTCTCCGTGTGCTGACGCAGCGGGAACGCGACGTTGTCGAAGATGTTCATCGACCCGAACAGCGCGCCGTCCTGGAACAGCACGCCGAACTTCTTGCGCATCTCGAAGAGATCGTCGTCGGGCATGTTGGGCACCGACTCGCCGTGGACCAGCACGTCGCCCTCGTCGGGATACAGCAGGCCGACCATGTGCTTGATGCACACCGACTTCCCCGTGCCCGACGGGCCCAGGATCATCGAGATCGTGCCCTCCGGGATGCCCATGTTCACGCCACGCAGGATCTTGTTGCGACCGAACGCCTTGTGCACGTCGATGAACTCGACCGCATCCGGCTGACCCGACGGCGTCGCCAGACCCGTGTGCCACTCGTACTCGTCGTTGTCCAGACGACCCGCGAGCGGCTTCTCGTTGACCACGGAGACGGGGGAGGAGGCGGCTGCCGGGGCGGCGGCCACGGGCTCGGGGGTCGTGACCTGCGGCGCCGGGATCTCTACGGGCGCTGCCGGGGCGGGCGGCGTCACGGCGGTCGGCTCGTCGACGTGCGGCGCGTCGTCCGCGAGCCAGTCGTCGGCCGGCGGCTTGGGCGTGTCGTCCGGGGAGCTTCCGCCCCTTCGCGGTATGCGTGGCAAGGTCAACCTCCGATTGGTGCCCGGGGATTTGCTCCCCAGAAGAGCTGGGTCCCGAGCATCCCGATGAGGTGCACGAGGACGATGTTGAGGACCATCGATTTCGCCGTCGCGGTACCGACGCCGACGGGACCGCCACTGGCGTGATAGCCGTAGTAGCAGCCGACCAGCACGATGACCGTAGCCATCGACATGCCCTTGATCACGCTATACAGCAGATCGGGCGGGTTCTGGAACATCCAGAAGATGAGGAAGAAGCCGCCCGAGCTGACCTCGCCGATCTGCTCGACCACCGCCAGGTAGCTGGCGAAGAAGCCGGCGCCGACCGCGGCGATGTACATGAACGGCAGCACGAGCCAGGCGGCCAGGAGGCGCGTGGCGCACAGGAAGACGGTCGAGTCGATGCCCATGACCTCCAAGGCGTCGATCTCGTCGGAGATCCGCATGGAGCCGAGCTCCGCGACGATGCCCGTACCGACCTTGGCGGCCATCATGTAGCCGAAGGCGTAGGGCACCAACTCCCGCAGGTCGCACCAGGCGGAGAACACCCCCGCGTACGCAGGGGCGCCGACCGAACGGTTGAAGTACGCGCCCTCGATGCCGCACTGCAGGCCGATGATGAACACCAGGCCCCAGATGACCAGTGTGGAGCTGAGGATCAGGATGCCGCACTGCCGCAGCGCCTCACCGAAGAACTTCAGGACGCGCAGGCTGTAGACCTGCCCGACGATCTTGCCGCAGAACTTGGCGATCTCGCCGAAGTTCGAGATCCAGTCCCGCGGGACCGCGAGCCAGCCGCTGTTCATCGGATCACCGTGATCTCGGGGTGGGTAGCCAGGAGCGTCTGCGTGAAGACGTAGTTGAAGGCGAAGACGCCGAGGAACGCGATGACGACGGCCTGGTTGACGGCGCGTCCCACCCCCTCGGCACCACCGGACGCGGTCATGCCCTTGTAACAGCAGACGATCGCGATCACCGCCCCGAACATCGTGCATTTCAGGACGGAGCCCCAGAGGTCCGTCACCGAGGCGTTCGTGAAGAACGTCGCCCAGAACGGCCCGAGCGGGGCGCCGTTGACGAGCGTCGCGAGGATGCCGCCGAAGATGCCGAAGAGCAGCGCGTAGATGTCGAAGAGCCCGGTGACGAGCATCAGCGCAAGGAAGCGGGGCACGACCAGGTTCTTGACCGGGTCGACGCCGAGCACCTGCAGCGCGTCGAGCTCCTCGCGGATCTTCCGGGCACCGAGGTCGGCCGTGATGGCGGTACCCGCGACGCCGGCGAGCACGATCGCCGTGACGAAGGGGGCGAACTCGCGGATGGACGCGAGGACGAAGAAGCCGCCGAGGCGGTCCAGCGCCCCGAAGAGCACGAGGAAGTTCGCGGCCTGAAGGCCCGGGGCTCCGTAGCCGAACGCGATCGTCGAGACGAGCAGCGGGAACCAGCAGAGACGGAGCGTGAACAGGAACTGCTGCACGAACTCGCCGCCGTACGGGTACGGCGGGCGGAGGGCCGACACGATGGTCTTCCCCGTCAGGATCATCATGTCCCCGACCTCTTCGAGCACGTTCTTCGTCGGAAGAAACGCTCGATCGGCGACGTTGCGTACCACGGACAGCCCCTCCTCAGGGTCGGGCGCGCCGCTGGACCCAGCGGCGCTGGCGGAGTGTATGCCTTTCGCCGGATCGCTGACAAACGGGAACCGTCGGACCGCTTCCCGGAGCCTGGACGAACCCGCGTGCGGGGCAAACCTCCACGCGGACGCCCCCGGGTCTGGTACGTTGCGCCGCGCTGTGAGAGGGAGCCTCCAAACGAGCGCGGCAGTGGCCGCGACCACCCTCGCCTTCGCCGGTTGCGGCGGCGGCGAGCGACAGGACGCCAACGAGCCGTCGGGCACGTTCGCGCTCGAGGTCGTCGACGCGTCCTTCCCCGAGAAGCAGGCGCTCGCGGCGGGCAGCGAGATGAAGATCACCGTCCGCAACGCGGATTCGAAGGCGGTCCCGATCGTCGCGGTGACCGTCGACTCGTTCTCCAAGAACTCCGAGCAGCCCGGCCTCGCCGACCCCTCCCGCCCGGTGTGGGTCATCGACCAGCCGCCGGTGGGCGGGGAGACCGCGTACACGAACACGTGGGCGCTCGGCAGCCTCGCCGCGGGTCAGACGAGGACCTTCTCCTGGAAGGTCACGGCCGTCCAGGCCGGCACGCACACCGTGAAGTACAAGGTGGCCGCCGGTCTCGACGGCAAGGCGAAGACCGCGACCGATCTCGCGGGCGACTTCACGGTCGACATCTCCGACGCGCCCGCCCAGGCGCGCGTCGACCCCGAGACCGGGGACGTCATCCGGTCACCGGGGTCCGACTCCGACGACTCGGAGTAGCCCCGAGGGTCTGGCCCGACGCCGGGTCGGCAGGGGCGAACGGCGGCATCGAAGGGGAAGGTTGGTCTCGGCGGCGAGCGCTCACGTTCACGACCGCACCTCCGAATCGAAGTACAGGCTATTTCGGCAGCCGCGGCGCGATGATCCGATAGGCCTTGAGGCCCAGGCCGAGCCGTTCGCGGTCCTCCGACAGCATCGGATCCAGACCCGTGAGCTCCTTCACGCGCTCGAGCCGGTACGCGACCGTGTGGCGGTGCGCGTAGATCGCGGCAGCGGTCGCGTTCATGTTGCAATTCTGCTCGAGGTAGGACTCGAGCGTGCCGACGAGGTCGGTGCGGTACTGGTCGTCGTAGCGGACGATCGGGGCCACCGTGTCCTCGTAGAAGCTCCGCACCTCCTCGGGGTGCGAGGCGAGCACCCGGAAGAGCAGCCGGTAGGTGCCGGTGCCGATGTCGTGGCTGTCGAACCCGCCGGCGCCGTCGCTCTGGCGGAGGACGTCGAGGACGAGCTCAGCCTCCTGGATCGCGCGGGCGAACTCACCCGGGTCGGCGTAGAAGCTCGAGAGGCCCACGGTGCCGTACTGCCCCAGGCGCTGGGCCAGGCGCTTGGCGCGCTCGAGGGTGGCCTCGGGGGCATCGTCGCCGCCGGTGGCGGGGAGCAGCGCATAGACGCGGTCGTCGATGAGCTGGGCGAGCGCCCCGGGCTCGTCGCCGTTGATGATCGCGACGACGTGCCGCGGACGGTCGGTCTTCAGCTCGGCGCAGAGGACGACCGTGCCGCGCGCGAGGTCGCAGCCGAGCCGGCCGGCGCGACGCACGATCTCGCGGGGCTCCAGGTCCGGGCGCGAGCGGAGGTCCTCGAGGAAGGAGCCGCGCAGGTTCTGTTCGACCTCCTCCTTGGCCTCTTCGATCGCGAGCTCGGTCAGGGAGGCGACCGCCGCGAGGTGTAGGAACTCCGCCGCGTCGTCGGCGGGAGCGAAGTCGGGGGCGGCCAGCAGCACGACGGCGCCGACGACCTCGTCGCCGGAGCTGATCGCCACGTCGATGAGGACACCGTCGGGAGCCGGCACCGGGCGCTCCTTGACCCGGTCGGCGACGTAGCGCTTGACCGCGTCGAGCGTTTCCGTGGGGGCGACGGCCCCGCCCTGGGCGTAGGCCTGCAGGCGCGGGATGACGATGAGCACGGAGCCGCCGGCCGCCTGCGCCGCGAGGCGGGCGACGTGGTCGAGCCCCTCGCCCCCGAGGACGGCCTCGACCATCTGGAGGTGGATCGCGCGGAGTCGCTCGACGAGACCGCCGGTGGAGGCTTCTGGCTGCTTGCGTGCGGGCGTGGCTGACATGTCTCTCAAGGGGATCGGCGTGGCCATGAGGTCCTCCGGGAAGCGGACGGGGCGGCGGGCACGTCGTGCACCGCCGCCCCGGTCTGCTTCGGTGATGCGGGTCCTAGGTGGTCGCTGCGGCGTCAGGGTGCGCCTGCAGGATCTCCTCACCGGACTCGCCGGTACGGACGCGGTACGCATCGTCGACGGGCTGGACGAACACCTTGCCGTCGCCCACCGCACCGGTACGACCGTGCTTGAGGATCGTGTCAACGATCGCCTGCACGTCCCGGTCGGCGACGACGCACTCCAGCTTCAGCTTCGGCCGGAGGTAGTTCGTCAGCTCGGCGCCTCGGTAGCGCTCCGTGATGCCCTTCTGTCGGCCGGATCCCTTGACCTCGCTGATGCTCAGCGAGGGGAATCCGAGCCCGAGGAGCTCGAGCCTGATCGGCTCGAACGCCTCGTGACGGATGAACGCCTCGATCTTCTTCACGCGGTGGCCTCCTTCGTAGTCGCAATGGGGGCCCCCGCCATGGCGGTGACCGTCGGGGCGGCACCGTAGCCGACCAGCTCAGCCTCGGGGATGAACTGCTCCGGGTAGCCGTACATGCCGTGGTCGGCGATGTCGAGGCCGGCGTCCTCGTCGGACTCGTCGACCCGCAGGCCGACCGTCTTCTTGATGAGGAAGAACGTGGCGTAGGAGATGACGAACACCGTGATGAACGTCAGCACCACCGCCATCGCCTGGCTGCCGAGCTGGAAGAACGAGCCCGAGTAGACCAGGCCGGGGTCTCCGATGCCGTTGTACTCGGCGAGGCGGTCCGACGTGAAGATGCCGCACGCCAGGGTCCCCCAGATACCGGCCAGTCCGTGGGCCGACGTGGCACCGACCGGGTCGTCGATGACCTTGTCGGTGGCCAGGATGCCGTACACGACGATGATGCCGCCGATGAGTCCGATGATGGGCGCCGCCCAGAACTCGATGTAGCCGGACGGGGCGGTGATCGCGACGAGTCCGGCGATGCCGCCGTTGCCGATCATGCCGACATCCATGTTCTTCAGCGTGAAGCGCAGCGCGAGCATGGCACCGATGACGCCGGCCGCCGCACCCAGGTTGGTGACGACGAGGACCTCGGCGAACCGCCCGTCACCCGTTCCGAGCGTCGAGGCGCCGTTGAACCCGAACCAGCCCATCCACAGGATGAGCACGCCGAGCCCGAAGAGCGGCATGTTGTGACCCGGGATCGCCCGGGGCTTGCCGTCGGGACCGTACTTGCCCTTCCTCGGGCCGAGGAGGAGGCACGCTGCCAGAGCACCGGTCGCACCCGTGAGGTGCACGACCGAGGAGCCGGCGAAGTCCTGCACGCCGTTGCCGAGCTCGGCGAACAGCCCGCCGCCGAAGCCCCAGTGGGCGATGAGCGGGTAGATCAGCGCGGAGAACACGACCGCGTAGATCGGGTAGACGACGAACTTGATCCGCTCGAGCGTGGAGCCCCAGACGATCGCCAGCGAGACCGCCGCGAACATGAACTGGAAGATGAAGAACGCCGCGGTACCACCGCCGACGGTGTCGCCGTACAGCGCGCCGGCGGTGCCGCCGATCTCGTCGCCGTAGCCGAACAAGAAGCCCTTGTCGCCGAGGATGGTGCCATCACCACCGAAGGCGAAACCGAAGCCGACAGCCCACCACACGATCGCGCAGATCGAGAAGTTGACGACGATCTTCGCGATACCGGCGCCGGCGTTCTTGCCACGCGATAGGCCGATCTCGAGAAACGCGAAGCCGGCCTGCATGAAGAACACCAGCACGGTTCCGACGATGACCCACGTGAGGTTGCCCTCATCGGTCACCTTCGACAGCGCTTCTGAAACGCCCTGCAGCGTCGGCGGTTCCTCGTCTTGGGCGAAAGCCACCGCCGGCATGGTCAATGCGGTCAGACAAGCGAGCATCGCCGCCTTGACCGCCATGGAACGACTCATGTACATCCTCCTGGGTCGAAGTGCCCGACCATCGTGGGCCAGACGGTCGGCGACCTCTTTAGCCGGGTGTCGAAAGATCCCGGGAGCCGATTCGCCAGCCGGTCGGGGGCGTCGTGACACACGGGCGAAACCCTTCCGGCGGGGTTTGGACATCGGGATAAGGTGGGAGCCGACCCGGCGTCGTAGCGTGGTCGTCGCAACCCGCGCGCGGCGTCTCGTCGCCCCGCGCACCCTTTCCCGTCGTTCCCTCAGGAGGACATCGAACCGCTCATGAGCCGCACCCGTCAGCAGAACGTCACGGCCGCCCAGTGGAGCTCCAACGGCGGCGCCCTCGGCGCCGCGGACCTCACCATCCCGGGCTCCTCGTCCTTCGGTGACAACGTCTTCTCGGTGGCCGTCCAGCAGGCCCGCCTGCCGAAGCACATCTTCAAGCAGCTCCAGGCCTCCCTGGCCGCCGGCGAGCCGCTGGACGCCTCGCTCGCCGACTCGGTCGCCCAGGCGATGCGCGAGTGGGCGATGGAGAAGGGCGCCACGCACTACACCCACTGGTTCCAGCCGCTCACGAACCTGACGGCGGAGAAGCACGACGGCTTCTTCGAGCCCGTCGGCGACGGTACGGCGCTGGCCGAGTTCTCCGGCAAGGAGCTCATCCAGGGCGAGCCGGACGCGTCCTCGTTCCCGTCGGGCGGCATCCGCGCGACGTTCGAGGCCCGCGGATACACCGCGTGGGACCCCACCTCCCCCGCCTTCGTCCTGGAGAACCCCAACGGCGCGCTGCTGTGCATCCCGACCGCGTTCGTGTCGTGGACCGGCGAGGCCCTGGACTCCAAGATCCCGCTGCTGCGCTCCATGGACGCACTGAGCACCGCCTCCATCAAGGCCCTGCGCCTGCTCGGCGACGACACGGCCGCCCGCGTCTTCACGACCGTCGGCCCCGAGCAGGAGTACTTCCTGATCGACGAGCAGTACTACTTCGAGCGCCCCGACCTCTACACCACGGGCCGTTCGCTGTTCGGCGCCAAGCCGCCCAAGGGCCAGGAGCTCGACGAGCACTACTTCGGCTCGATCCCCGAGCGCGTCCTCTCGTACATGCTCGAGGTCGAGGAGGAGCTGACCAAGCTCGGCGTCCCGATCAAGACCCGCCACAACGAGGTCGCCCCGGGCCAGTACGAGCTCGCGCCAATCTTCGAGAACTCGAACATCAGCGTCGACCACCAGCAGCTGACGATGCAGATCCTGCAGAACGTCGCCCGCCGCTACGGCATGGTCTGCCTACTGCACGAGAAGCCGTTCGCCGGACTCAACGGCTCGGGCAAGCACAACAACTGGTCGATGGGGACCGACACCAGGGTCAACCTGCTCAACCCGGGCGACACCCCGGCCACCAACGCGCAGTTCCTGTTCTTCTGCTCCGCGGTCATCAAGGCCGTGAAGAAGCACCAGGCGCTGCTGCGTGCGTCGGTCGCCAACGTCGGCCAGGACCACCGCCTGGGTGCCAACGAGGCGCCGCCGGCGATCATCTCGATCTTCCTCGGGGCCGAGCTCCAGACGGCGTTCGAGAAGATCGCGACCGGCAAGGGCACGGTCGCCAAGAAGGGCTTCCTCGGCCTGGGCACCAACACGCTGCCGACGCTCCCGAAGGACGGCGGCGACCGCAACCGGACCTCCCCGTTCGCCTTCACCGGCAACCGGTTCGAGTTCCGTGCGGTCGGCTCCAGCATGTCGCTGGGCTTCGTCAACACGGTGCTCAACACGATCGCCGCCGAGGCCATCGCCGAGCTGACCTCGGACCTGGCGAAGGAGCTGAAGGCCAGCAAGGGCAACGTGTTCGTCGCGGTCTCCGCCATCGTCAAGAAGGTGTGGGAGGAGGACAGCGCGGTCGTCTTCGACGGTGACGGCTACTCCGAGGCGTGGCACAAGGAGGCCGAGAAGCGCGGCCTCTACAACCTGCCCACGACGCCTGACGCCCTCCCCTGGATCGTCGACAAGCAGACCGTCGAGACGTTCAAGAAGTTCAAGGTCCTCTCCAAGCGCGAGCTGGAGTCCCGCTACGAGGTCCTCGTCGAGCAGTACTCGTCGAAGATGAACATCGAGGGCGAGACGGCCGCCTCGATGGCCCGCACCATGATCCTCCCGGCGGCCCTGCGCCACGCGGAGCTGCTCGACGACGGTGGCGACAGCCCCGCCATCGAGAAGCTCAAGGAGGAGCTCGACGGCTACGTCACCGAGCTCGTCGACGCGATCTTCGCGCTGGAGAAGGCCAACGACCACGACGGTCCGGAGGGCGGCGTCAAACACGCGGCCTACATGCGGGACGTCGTCTTCGAGGCCATGAACGACGTCCGCGCGGCGTCGGACAAGCTCGAGAAGATCGTCGCCGACGACCTGTGGCCGATGCCGAAGTACTCGGAGATGCTCTTCATCAAGTAGCGGCGCGAGCTGTGCACGGGTGCCTCCAGACGGGGGCACCCGTCGTTCACGGAAGGCGATCCCGGGCCGACGAACTCAGGGAGTCTGGGCGAGAGCGGCGAAGGCGTTCTTGACCGCAACGAAGGCGGGCTTGGCGGTGTGGTTCTCCGTCTGCAGCCCGTAGTTCTGCTGGGGGTCCGCAGGGTCGGTCCCCATGTCACGCAGGCGGTAGATGCTGACGGCCGCCGGATAGTCGATCCCTGAAGCGGGGTCGCCCAACATGGCCAGAGCCTGCGTGAGGTAGGACGCCTGGTCGGTGACCGACACGCCGTCGAGCCACAGCTGGCCCCGCTGGGTGCTCGTGTTCCAGCCCATCTCGGTGATCCAGACCGGGGAGGTATCGCCCGCCGCGCGCATTTCGTCACGGAGGCTGCGCAGACCCTGGAGGAAGGTCGCGGACGAGAACTGGGGGTCGATCAGGGCGTCGGGGGCGCGACCGTCGTTGTAGGGGTGAACCGAGATGGCGTCGTAGGCGCCCGCGATGCCTGCGGCACGCAGCTGACGCAGGAACACCGGGTCGGTGCCGGACAGGGCTCCCACGACCACCGGCAGGCTCGCGGCCACCCGTTTGACGGCGGGGTAGACCGTCCGCACCAGCCTGGCGTAGTCGGCCGCAGGTGTCGCGCTCATCCAAAAGCTTTGGAGATTGGGTTCATTCCAGACCTCCACCCCGGCCAGCCTCCCGGTGTATCGCTTCACCAGGGAGGTCACGAAGTCGGCGTACGTCTTCGGGTTGGCGGGCGGGTACGCGTGCGAGTTCGCGATCCCCACGCCGCACCCACGCGGTGCGCCTGGGGCGCTGGAGGCCCAGCACGGGGTGAGCACCGGCGTGATGAGCACTTTGATCGACCTGGCCCGTGCCCGGGCGACAGCGTTGTCGAGGCCCGCCAGGTACCACTGCGTGAACCCGCCACGCGCTGTGGGTTGCAGCGCCTCCCAGCTCACGGCGAGGCGGATCGTGTTGGCGCCCAGCGCCGCGGCAGCGTCAACGTCGGCGTTGACATCGGCCGCTGTCTCGTTGTACAGGACGTCGATGCTGACGCTTCGGAGCGTCGGCTTCGCGTCGGCGGCCGGGGCTGCGAGCAGAGACAACCCCAGGACGGCGGCGATCAGCGGAACCCGGAGCGACCTCGGCATGCAGGCCCTATCGGGTCGATGAGCACACCGACAAGAGCCGGATGGACGAATGTCGCGCACCGGAGACGGCTGTCAAGGCCGGTTGAAATGTGACCCCTTTGCGCGCCGGTTGAACACTGCGGCAGGCCGAGGCAACGTTCCTTCACGCTAAGAAACCGAGGGACTCGTGGCTCGAACGTGAGCGCAGCAAGTCCGCTTCGGCGCTGAAGGCCACGCCAGGTCACCGAGCCAAGCATCAAGTAGGGGCCGGAGTCGTTCCCCGTCGCGTCGAGACCCCCGCGCAGGCGGGGGTCTCGTGCTCCGGGTGCGACCGCGTGGGGTGCGGCGTCAGTTGACGCTGCGCGCGTTGACGCCCTCGACGACGGGCGTGCGGCGCGAGATGTCGTCGTACTCGTAGAACGCGCCGGGCGTGGCGCCCTCCTTGCCGAGGCCGAAACCGGCCTCCTCGAGGTACTTGACCGCGCTCGTGATCTTGGAGAAGCCGTTGCGGCCCTTCGTGGGGAGGTCCGCCTCCTCCTTCTGGCGGAACTTCGCGTAGGCGCGATCGTTGCCGAGCTTCCCCAAGGACTGCAGAGCGAGGGCACGGTGGACGGACTCCACGCAGGCGATCTCCGCCGCGTAGCGCGCCAGCACCGGGCTGCCGCCGCCACTGCCGGGCGTCTCCCGGGCGAAGACGGTCGCTCCGAGGAGGTAGGCGTTGATGAAGATCTGGTCGCCGACCGCCAGGGCCGTCAGCAGGTTCTCCGCATTGGCGAAGATGGAGTCCGGGACCCAGATGCGCTTCGTCGCGGGCTTTGCGCCCACCCCGTCGGAGACCAGGAACTCGTAGTGCAGCTTCTCCTGGAATGCGGCGGCTTCGACGTTGCGCTTCGTCGTGTCATCCAGCTGCACGCGCTCGGCGCCCACCGTGTTGACGATCGTCGCCAGGACCTCCGCGGTCGCCGCGATGTTGATGATGTTCTCGGGCGTGTTGACGCTGCTGTGTCCGCGGACATGGGTGGCCGAGGCGGCCGGGGCGAGGCCCAGCAGGCCCATGCCTCCGAGCGTGACGGACAGGCCGGCGACCATCTGTCGCCGCGTCGAGGCCGACTCCTTCTCGGCGACGGTGTCGACTGCTTGGAATACCAGGTCTTCGCGCATTGTCTGCTCCTTCGTTTGGGGAGGGCGACTCCTTTTGTGCTGCCCGTCCCCGGACTCCGGGACACATGACGTCGCGAGTTCGGCGCGTCGCCGTTGTCCGTGCGGGCATGCCCTCGCCGACCCAGTACTGGCCCTGATCGACGTTTGGGATCGAGCGCTGATGTCCGACCTCCCTCCTGTCCGACGTGCGGCCCTGCAGCCATCGCAAGCTTTTTCCAATCGCGCCGGCACCACGGCGGCGTGCTCGGCAACGGTGACGGTGACCAAGGGCAAGTGATCACCGGGTGGCTCCCGACCGTCGTTCCGGTCGCACGGGATACGGTCGGCGGATGCGCATCCTGGCAATCGACGGCGGTGGCATCCGGGGGCTGATCCCGGCCCGGGTGCTCGAGCAACTCGAGGCGTCGACGGGCCGTCCGGTGCGCGAGCTGTTCGACCTCGTGGCCGGCACGTCCACCGGCGGGATCCTGGCCTGCGCGCTGACCGCCAGGGGATCCTCTGGCGGGCCACGCCACGCCGCCGGTGCCCTTCCGGAGCTGTATCTCAGCGAGGGGCCCGGAATCTTCCGCCGGTCGCTCGGACGTCGGGTCTCCTCGCTCGACGGACTGGTCGACGAGCGTCACCATGCGCGGGGGCTCGAGGACGCGCTCGAGCGCTACCTCGGCGGTGGGGCGCTGCTGTCCGAGGCCTCGCCGCGCCTGCTCGTGACGACGTACGACCTCCACGCGCGCGAGCCGTTCCTGTTCAAGAGCTGGCGCACCGCGGAGGACGGCCGCGAGGCGCTGCTCACGGATGTCGCCCGCGCCACCGCCGCGGCGCCGACGTACTTCGAGCCGCTGCTCTGGCACTCGCCGGATGGCGGGCCGACCCGGTCGCTCGTCGACGGCGGGGTCTTCGCCACCAACCCGGCGTTGTGCGCCTACGCCGAGGCCCAGCGCCTCGCACCTGACGAGGACCACGTCGTCCTCTCGCTGGGCACCGGCCGGCTGCAGGAGCCGATCCGTCACGAGGACGCGCGGAGCTGGGGGCTCGCACGCTGGATCCGACCGGTGATCGACATCGTGTTCGACGGCGTGGCCGACACCGTCGAGTACCAGTTGGAGCACCTTCTCGGGGCTCGACAGTTGCGGCTCCAGGCGCTCCTGCCCCGCGACGTCGCGCTCGACGACGCGTCCCCGCAGGCGCTCGCCACGCTCGACGACGTGGCGGCCGGGATGCTGGCAGGCCCGCAGGGCCGTCAGCTGACCGAGTTCGCGCGCGAGCACCTGGCGACCAGGCAACCTTGACGCGATCGTGTCAAGGTTGCCCGGAACCTTGGTAGGATCGAGGGAATGCGTGACTTCCTCGCCGCCGCCAAGTCCCGGGTCGTCGTCTTCGACGGCAGCATGGGAGCTCTCCTCGAGGAGATGGACCTGTCCCTGGAGGACGACTACAAGCTTCCTGGACGGGCGCACGAGGCGCTGGTCCTCAACCGGCCCGACGTCATCGAGCAGGTGCACCGCTCGATGGTGGCCGCCGGTGCCGAGGCCGTCGAGACCGACACGTTCCAGGCCAGCCGCCTGAAGCTCGAGGAGTGGGGCCTCGAGGCCCACACACTCGAGATCAACCAGCGCGCCGCCGAGATCGCTCGCAAGGCGGTCGGCGAGGACCTCTTCGTCGCCGGCTCGATCGGGCCGACGGGCTTCCTGCCCGCCTCCGACGACCCCACGCTGGGCAACATCACGTTCCGCAAGCTCGTCGACGTGTTCGCCGAGCAGTGCGAGGGCCTGCTGCTGGGCGGAGTCGACCTGTTCATCATCGAGACCCAGCAGGACATCCTCGAGACGAAGGCCGCGGTGTTCGGCGCCCGCGAGGCGATGGAGAAGGTCGGCCGTACCGTCCCGATCCAGGTCTCCGCCTTCGTGCTGCCCAACGGCGGCACGATGCTCCTGGGCACCGACATCGGCTCGATGCTCACAACGCTCGAGGCGCTGAAGGTCGACATCATCGGCCTCAACTGCTCCTCCGGCCCGGAAGACATGCGGGACGCGGTCCGCTACCTCGGCGAGCACTGCACGGTGCCGATCCACTGCATCCCGAACGCCGGCATTCCCTTCCAGGGCCCGGACGGCGAGACCATCTTCCCCGAGGAGCCGCAGCCCCTCGCGGACACGCTCAAGGACTTCATCGAGCAGTACGGCGTCTCGATCGTCGGCGGCTGCTGCGGCACGACGCCGGAGCACATCACTGCGATCGCGGAGGCGGCCAAGAGCGTCGAGCGCACCGATTTCTCGCGCCCCGAGGCGGGGCCGCCGCGCGTGTCCTCGATGATCACCTCCACGGCGCTGGTGCAGGAGCCCGCGCCGACACTCGTGGGCGAGCGCGTCAACTCGCAGGGCTCGCGCGCCGCGAAGGAAATGCTCCTGAACGACGACTACGAGGGCCTGGTCCGGGTCGCTGAGAACCAGGTCGAGGGCGGCGCCCACGTGCTCGACCTCTGCGTCGCGCTGACCGAGCGCACCGACGAGGACGAACAGATGCGCGAGGTCGTCAAACGCGTCTCGCTCTCCCAGCCCGCACCGGTGCAGATCGACTCCACCGAGCCGGAGGTCATCCAGCTCGCGCTCGAGCAGACGCCGGGACGCGCGATCGTCAACTCGATCAACCTCGAGGCCGGCCGCGACAAGGCCGACGTCGTCGTCCCGCTTGCGATCGCGCACGGCGCGGCGATCATCGCGCTGACGATCGACGAGGTCGGCATGGCCAAGACGGCCGAGCGCAAGGTCGAGGTCGCCAAGCGCATCTACGAGATCTGCGTCGACGAGCACGGTCTCGATCCCGAGCTGTTGATCTACGACGTCCTCACCTTCACGCTCACGACGGGCGACGAGGAGTGGCGGCCGTCTGCGGTCGAGACGATCAACGGGATCCGCGACGTGAAGGCGGCCCTCCCCGGCGTCAAGACGTCCCTGGGCGTCTCGAACGTCTCCTTCGGCGTCGGCACCACCGCTCGTGCGGTCATCAACTCGACGTTCCTGCACCACTGCGTCGAGGCCGGCCTGGACCTCGCGATGGTCAACCCGAACCACATCACCCCCTACGGCGAGATCCCGCAGAACGAGCGCGATCTCGCCGACGACCTGATCTACAACCGCCGCGAGGACGCGCTGGAGCGGCTGATCAACCACTTCGAGTCCAAGGGCGAGGAGGAGGAGACCGCCGGCGCCGCCGACCCGACCGCGGACATGACGCCCGAGGAGGCGCTGCACTGGCACATCCTGCGGCGCAAGCGCGACGGCGTCGAGGCGCAGATCGACAAGGCCGTCGAGAAGATCGGCGCGGTCCCGACGCTGAACGACGTGCTCCTGCCCGCGATGAAGGAAGTCGGCGACAAGTTCGGTGCCGGCGAGCTCATCCTGCCCTTCGTGCTCCAGTCCGCCGAGGTCATGAAGCGCGCGGTCGCGCAGCTCGAGAACTACCTCGACCGCATCGAGGGGTACACGAAGGGCACCGTCGTGCTGGCGACCGTGTTCGGCGACGTGCACGACATCGGCAAGTCACTCGTGAACACGATCCTCACGAACAACGGCTACACCGTCCACGACCTCGGCAAGCAGGTCCCGGTCGGGGCGATCCTCGACGCCGCCGTCGAGCACGACGCAACCGCCATCGGCCTCTCCGCACTGCTCGTCTCGACGTCCAAGCAGATGCCGCTGGCCGTCCAGGAGCTGCAGTCCAAGGGCCACGACTACCCGGTGCTGATCGGCGGCGCGGCGATCAACCGCGCCTTCAGCTTCCGCGCGCTGCACCCGGGCGGCAAGGAGTCCACCGAGCAGTACGAGCCCGGCGTCTACTACTGCAAGGACGCCTTCGAGGGCCTCGCGGTCATGGACCAGCTCGTCGACGAGGAGACCGCCAAGGCGCTGCGGGCGAAGCTCCGCACCGAGGCGATCGCGTTCCGCGAGAAGGGTGAGGACCCCGACGAGAACCTCGACTTCACGGACTCGAGCGTTCGCTCTGCTGTGAGCACCGAGACCCCGGTCCCGGAGCCGCCGTTCTGGGGTGTGCAGGAGATCCCGGTCGACATGGACGAGCTGTACGCGCACCTCGACACCCACGTGCTGTTCAAGCTCCATTGGGGCGGTCGCGGCGTCAAGGGCGAGGCGTGGCAGAAGCTCATGCAGGGCGACGACGAGGAGGAGGGCTTCCGCCCGAAGCTCGAGCGCATGTGGGCTGAGCAGACCTATCTGCATCCTCGCGCGCTCCTCGGGTTCTTCCCCTGCTACGCCGAGGGCAACGACGTCGTGCTGCTGGACCCGGAGGACCGGGAGACCGAGATCGCCCGGTTCGTCACCCCGCGCCAGGCCAAGGGCGACCGGCTCTGCACGGCCGACTTCTTCCGCCCCAAGGACAGCGGCGAGCTCGACGTCATCGCCGTGCAGGCGCTGACCGTCGGCGACGAGGTCACCGAGCTGATGGCCAAGCTCGAGGCCGACGGCGAGTTCGCCGAGCAGCTGTTCGTCCACGGCCTCGGCGTGCAGACCGCCGAGGGCCTGTCGGAGTGGCTGCACTGGAAGGTCCGCACCTGGCTGGGCATCCCGACGACCCAGGGCCGCCGCCTGTCCTGGGGCTACCCGGCCATCCCCGACCAGTCCGACCATGACACCGTCGACCGGATCCTCGGCCTCGAGCAGATCGGCATGACGATCTCCGACGGCCACGCGCCGATCCCGGAGCAGTCCACCCTGGCGATGGTCCTGCACCACCCGCAGGCGATCTACTACGGGATGCGCAACGGCCGGTTCCTGCCCGACGGCTCGCCGGACGACGTGATCAAGGGCTCGCCCCGCGACCCGTCGCTGTTCGGCTCCGACATGCCGGCCCTTCCGGACGAGGACCCGGCGGACGGTGCCGTCGAGGAGGAGAAGGCGCCCGCGAGCGCCTGACGCCGACGCGCGCCCCGTGCGCGGTGTTGTCAGGTGCCGCTCGTCGCCTTGGCCGGGAGCGAGACGGGGCTGCCCGCGTCCATGCGCATGCGCACGGTCGTGTTCTCGGTATACGTGAGTCCGTCGGCGCTGAAGGTCCGTCCCGGATAGAGCGCTTCGGCGAAGTACGGAGACTCACCCGGGCGGAAATCGGTCTCCGGGAGCTTCGGCTGCCCCAGGACGTCGGCGTGGAGCGAGACCCACCCCGCGGACCAGTAGGCCGCCGGGGTCTGGACGCTGCTGGGCGGGTCGCACGTGCTGCCGAACTCGATGGTCTCCGCCGGGCCGCCCGATCCCGCCGGGGACAGGAGGACCGGCAGGCCGAGCCCGGGGATGGGATCGCCGAAGAACTCGCTGATGTCCAGGTAGGTGAGCTCGAATCGCGTCGTCATCTCACCATCACGCCGGTCGACGAACCTGCCGTAGGCGCAGTCGTCCGCGAACCCGCCGGTCGCGCTGACGTACGTCATCGGCGCCGTGCCCTCGTAGACGACCCCGCCGACCAGGTCGAAGTTCGCGGGCCGGACGAGGAGGTCGCCCTTGACGTGCATCGTCCACGTCGCCGGCGTCGCGTCGACCTGCGTGATCGTGGAGTCGAGCTCGACGCGGATACGCCCGCACTGCTTGGCGTTCTCGAAGAGCGCCTGCAGGAACTCGCCGCTGAAGTACCCCAGCAATGACCCCTGCCGTGCGACGGACAGGATGAACGCGATCGCCGAGGGGTCCGCGCGCTGGTAGCAGCGGGCCACGGCGCAGCGCGCACCCTGCTCCAGCAGCGGACCGAGCACCTTGTACAGCCGGCCCTGGACGGCCCCGTCGTCGTCCGCCCCGAGCAGCTGCAGGGTCCGGGTCAGCGTCAGGCCCGTCTGGATGGCGTCCGTCGCCTGGATCAGCGGGTCGCTGCTCTGCCCCGGTTGGATCCCGCCGGAGCCGCAGTTCAGCAGGCGCGGGGTCGGCCGGATCCGCTTCAGTGCCGCCTCCATCGCCGGCTCGGCGACGGTGTCGAACGCGTCGCGGACGATCTCGACCGTCACGTCCGCGAACTCGGCGTCGCCGGCGCGGCTGCGCTCCCCGCGGGCCACGAAGCGCTCGTACTGCGCCATGGCGCCCTTGGGGTTGGTCCGCGCCATCCGGTTGGCGTCGATGCGGTCGAAGTAGCGCTGCTGGTACTCGGAGAAGTGGGTCAGCGGGAGCGTCGAGGTCTTCCCGCGGCGGAGCGTCGGGAACAGGTGCGCGTTGGTACCGCCGTCGTTGCTCGTCACGAATCCGCGCTGGTGGCGCCTGGGCACCTTCCTGGAAGTGGTGAGCCTGAGCCGGGCGATCTTGTACAGCCGCAGCCCCGCGGGCTGCAGGCGAACGCCGGTGACGAACCGTCCGCGCCCGCCGGCGCTCGTGATCGGCGTCGCGGTGATCGTCGTCGAGGCGAGCAACGCGTCCTTGGGGATCGTCAGGGCGAACGTCGCCCCGCCGGGCCCCTTTCCGCTGATCGTGCCGCCCGCCCGCCCCACCTGCTTGACGACGGCGGACGCCGGATCGACTTTCACGGCGGCGGTCGCCGGGGCGGCCGCGCAGAGCAGCACCGCCACGGTGAGTACCGGCGCCAACCCCGTCCCAAAGGTCATGGCGCGACCCTACTGGGACTTCGACGCGATGCACATCCTGTCGTCGTCCTCGACGTCGACGAGGTCGCAGCCCGCCCGCATCGGGGAGACGCTGACCCCACGCTCAGCGACGCTTCGACGTCCCCGGCTTCTTCTTCACCGGCGGCGTGATGAGCTTCTCGCAGCCCCGCACGGTGTCGCGCTTGTCGACCTCGGCCACGTCGTATCCCGGGCCGCAGTCCACGATGTCCCGCTCGCCGTCGTAGGAGAAGAGCCGGTCGTCGCCGTCGCCGCCCTTCAGACGGTCCTTGCCGAAGCCGCCGAACAGCGAGTCGTCGCCGGCGCCGCCGGAGAGACCGTCGTCGCCGCGGCCGCCCTCGAGGTAGTCGTTGCCCGCCTCCCCGCGCAGGAGGTCGTTGCCGGTCCGGCCGAACAGCAGGTCGTCGCCGTCACCGCCGAAGATCTCGTCGTCGCCCGCCTCGCCCTCGACCGAGGCGTCGTCGCCCCCGAGCGCGCGGATCGTGTCGTCCCCCGGTCCGCCGAGGACGGTGTCCGCCCCTTCGGACCCGGTCACGGTGTCGTCCCCGTCACCGGCGTTGAAGATCGACGCCCCGTCGGGGCTGGCGTCCGGGGCGAACGTCCCGTCGGCCTGCGCGGCGGTCGCACCCGGGTAGATCGGGGACAGGACGTCGGCCAGGTCGGTCCCGCGGACGTTCGGCCGGCGATCCTCCGTGGGGTCCAGCAGGAACCGCTGCGAGTACTCGGCGCACGACTTCATCGTGGTCTCGTCGATCGGGAGCACCGGCTTCTCGGGAAACTTCGACGCGGTCTGCAACACCCGGTTGGAGTTCGGCGGGTAGACGCCGAGGTCGAGCAGATTCGCCTTCTTCGGGCCGCTGACGAGCCACCGGGCGACCGGCGAGCAGTAGGAGCGGGCCGAGCGCAACACGACGCTGTACTCGCACCCGGAGATCGCGGCGTCCTGGTCCTGCACGTCGACGATCACCATGTCGTTGCCGTCGCCGCAGTCGATCTGGTTGTCGCCGGGCGCGGAGTACTCGCCCGGGACGATCAGGTCGGTCGAGTTGGGCTTGAAGTCCATCGCCCAGATCAGGTCGTCGCCGGGGCCGCCGAGCAGGGTGTCGGCGCCGGAGTTGCCGACGAGGACGTCGTTGCCGTCGCCGCCGTCGAGCAGGTCGCCGCCCTTGCCGCCGATCATCAAGTCGTCGCCCCCACCACCTTCGAGGTGGTCCTGTCCCCCGCCCCCGAGGAGCATGTCGTTGCCGGCCGGGCCGGCGGGGAAGGCGTCACCGTAAAGGCGGTCGTCGCCGCCGCCGCCGGAGACGAAGTCGTCGTCCGGACCGCCGAAGAGGCCGCCGCCGTCCACCTTCGACCCGTCGTTGCCGGTCTCCCCGTAGATGCGGTCGACGCCCGGGCCGCCCTGCCCGCTCACGTCGTCGCCGAAGTCGAGCCGGATGACGTCGTCGCCGTTGCCGCCGACGGCGACGTCGTCGCCCTGACCGGCCTCGAGCACGTCGTCGCCGTCGCCACCCTCGAGGTGGTCGTTGCCGCGCTCGGCCGCGAAGTCCGCGCCATTGCCGACCGTGTCGTCGCCCGGCCCGCCCAGAAGGCGGTCGTCCCCGGAGCCCCCGCTGAGCCGGTCGTCGCCGGAGCCGCCGTCGAGCAGGTCGTTGTGGGTGTAGCCGCGCATGAGATCGCCGCCGCCGAGGCCGCACAGACGGTCGGCCGACCAGCCGCCCATCAGCCGGTCGGGGGCACGGGTCCCGCGCTTGTCACACCGGTCCGCGCCCTGCACCGGGGCGGAGGTCAGCGTCGCGGCAACGGTCAGGACGAGGACGAGGAGGAGTCCCCGGACGGCACGGCGCATGCGCCCTTGATCGGCGGTCGCGGGCAGGCGCTTGAGTCCGTCACCCCTGAGGTCGGCGAGGTCACGACCGCAGGAGCGCCAGCTTGGCGGCCCGTGGCAGCCGCTTGATGCGGTGCTCCTCGCGCAACGCGGCGCTGCGGTCCTCCTGCGCGGCCGACCAGACGAGCTCGACCGGCAGACGGCCGCGCGTGTACTTGGCGCCCCTCCCAGAGGCGTGCGCGGCGAGACGCGCATCCAGGTCGACCGTCCAGCCGCAGTACAGGCTGCCGTCGGCGCACCGCAGGAGGTACACCCAGGCGCGCGTCGTCTCTGGCTCACCCACCGGTCGCGCAGCGGCCCGAACCGAAGGGCTCCGCGGCGTCGCTGCGCCCGCAGCGACGCGCACCTACACCTCGAACTCGAGCGTGTCCCCGTGACGGGCGTACCCCGGCAGCGGCGGCAGCTCGACGGGGGACGCGTGCATGGCCCGCGTGCGGACGTCCCCCCAGCTCACGCCCTCCTTCACCAGCGCCGGAGCGCCCATGATGACGGCGGTGGCGATCTCGACGGCCTGCAGCACGATGCCGTAGCCCAGCGCGTCGGCCGAGCTGACGCCGTACGCGCCGGTCAGGACGGCGACGCACGCGGCCTGGAAGACGCCGAGGTTGGACGGCGTGGCCGGGAGCACGGCGGTGACGTTGACCGCGAACAGCACGGCCGCGGCCGCCCCGATCCCGGCCTTCTCGTCGAGGCCGAACGCGACCAGCAGCACGTAGCAGGCGATCCATTGGATGGCCCAGGCGGTGAGCTGTGCGCTCGTCGCGATGGCGGCGGCGCGCGGCCGGCGGAAGACCGTCAGACCCGCCCGCACCTGCACGAGGGCGCTCCTGGCCCTCAGGAGGAAGGTCTCGATCCGCTTGCTGCGCGACGGCAGGCCGCCGCGCAGCAACGCGGGCGCGGCGAGGACGACGAGCAGGACGATCAGCGGTGCGACGGTGAAGAGTGCGAGCGCCCCCTGGTTGCCGCGGAAGTAGCCGACGGACGAGAACATCACGACGCCCAGGATCACGAGCGCGAGGATGTTCAGCAGCGTCTGGGAGACCAGGGTCCCGACCACCGCGGGGAGGTTGCCGCGGGCGCTGCCGAGCCGACGTGCGACGATCATCGCGCGGGCCGGCTCACCGAGCCGGGCGGGCAGCGTCGCGGACATGAGCACGCCGATGAACGTGCCCTGCATCGCGTCGGTGAAGCGAGCGGGCGTGTCGGGCAGCGCGGCGCGGAGGATCGCGGTCCAGCTGACGGCACGCACCACCATCGACAGGCACATCAGGCCGAGCGCGACGAGCACCCACGTGGGTGAGCTGTTCAGCAGCGAGCTGCTCACGCGCTCGACGCCCACACGCTGCAGGGCCACCACGGCGAGCGCGACACCGCCGGCGGTGGCGACGCCGAGAGCGGCACGTCGTGCCAGGGCGGCACCGCGACGAGGGGCGCCGGCGGGCGGCGCGGGCTCCATCGACGCCAGGCGGCGCGCGGGCACGCGCGGACCGAGGTCCGCCGGGACCGCTCCGACCCGGACGGCGGCTCGCTTCGTGAGCGTTGCCGGCTCCGGGCGCGCGACGGCGTCCTCGTAGGTCCTCAGCACCTCGGCGGCGACCCGCGGCCAGGCGTAGCGGTGCGCGGCCGCCGAGGCGGCGACACTCATCCGCCCGCGCCGGGCGGGATCGAGCGCCAGCTCGCGCAGCGCTGCCGCCAGCGCGACAGCGTCGCCCCGCGGGACGAGGAGGCCGTCGACGTCGTGACGGACGACGTCCTGATACCCGGCGATGTCCGAGGCGACGACCGGGGTGCCGGCTGCGAAGGCCTCCGTGAGGACCATCCCGAAGCTCTCGCCGCCGAGTGACGGGGCCGCAAGGACGTCGGCGCTGCGGAGCACCGCGACCTTGGTCGCGTCGTCGACCTTGCCGAGTGCGGTGACGCCGCGGAGGTCGTCGAGGATCGGCGCGACGTCCTCGTGCCCGGCCCCGATGATCGTCAGTCGGGCGGGCACGTGGACACGGAGCGCTTCGAAGGCGCGCAGCAGGATCGGCAGGCCCTTGCGCTCCACGGCCTGACCGACGAAGACGATGTGCAGCTCGTCGTCGGCGTGGCCGGTGTGCAGCGCCAGCGGCTCGACCGGGACGTCGACGCCGTTGGGGATGACGCGGTAGCGGCCGCCGTAGAAGCGCCGGCCGGTCCAGGCGGCGGCCTCGCTCACGGCGATCCGCTCGGTGAGGCGGTTCAGGCGCCATCGCGCGCCGAGCACGGTGCCCGCGGTGCCGTTGGTCAGGCGCGCCGTGGAGTAGCAGTGGAAGGTGCCGACGAGCGGCGCGGAGGTGTGCGAGAGGGCGTCCCAGCCGACGTAGGGCGCGACCGGCTCGTGGACGTGGACGACGTCGAAGGCGCCCGCGGCGAGCTCCCGGCGCAGCGTGGAGACCGCGTGCGGGGTGACGGCGAGGTTCGACACGGCGCCGTTCGCCGGGAAGCCGAGCGTGCGCCCCAGCGGGATGAGGTAGTCGGGGGCCTCCCTCGACTCGGGTGCAGCCCCGCGGTGCAGTCGCTCCGCGAGTCGGTCGGACGGGTCGTAGGGTGCGAGAACGCGCACGTCGTGCCCGGCGGATGAGAACTGACCCGCCAGCGCCTCGATGTGTCGTGTCACGCCCCCCGGATACGTCCATGAATAAGGGGACACCAGCGCGATGCGCATCGCGGGGATGCTAGCGGACCGCCCCGTCGTCCTCCCGGACACCCAGTCGGGGATCCCCCCGGACGTACGCCGTCGCGATCGCCAGGACGAACACGCCGAGCACCAGCAACACCGGACCCGAGTCGTTCGACAGCGCGCCCGCGATCGCCGCGGCCAGCCCGCCGATGAGTCCCGCCCGCCAGACCTCGTCGCCCTCCAGCGGGGCGTACAGCCGCTCGCGGTGCCGGATCGCATAGGCGATCGCGAGGGCGGCGAGCCCGGCCGCGAACGGCATCAGCCCGCGGCCGAAGACCCCTGCGGCGAGCTCGAAGCGGCGCTCGACGATGTCGAGCAGCGCGCTCTCGTCGTCGGCGCGCAGCACCGTTCGGGTGAAGTGGCCGTTGCCACCCGTGGCGAGGTCGATGGCCGTCAGGCCGACGATCCCCGCGAACGGCGCACCGAGCACCAGCGCGATGCGCTTCTTGGAGAGCCGTCCGGGGAGCAGCAGCACGACGCAGACGGCGGTGCCCACGCCGATCGTGATGACGCCGCCGACGTCCGCGCCGAGTCGTCCCGCGCCGATGATCGCGGCGAACAGCACGCCGGCGACGCCGAAGACCGCCGCGGTCGTCCGCGAGCGGCCGCGGCCCATGAGCAGCGCGGCGAGCCCGACGAACAGCACCATCGGCAGCGTCGACTCGAGCTCGTTACCGATCCCGTAGTACCGCGAACCGAAGCGCGGGTTCGGGCCGAGCAGGCTCTGGACGATGAGGTCCGAGCCCCGGAAGAGGTCGACGGTGTAGAACGCGGTGCAGACGAGCCCGGGCACCAGCGGGCCCCGGGGCCACTTCACCAGCAGGTCGGTCAGTGCCCCGAGCCCGAAGCTGAGGAGCGCGATGAGCGCGAGCTCGTTGTCCTTGGACGGCGCCATCGCCGCGGTGATCAGGAGGACCGGCAGGAGCCAGAGGAACCCGAGCGCCCCGATGCGCAGCGCGGCGCGGGTGCCCCGCCGGTCGGCGAACACGCCGCCGACGAGGACGATGGTGAGCCAGACGACGAGCAGCAGCTGCAGGGCCGGGAAGCGCCGGGCGCCGAGGACGCGGAAGCGCTCCTTCAGCCGGTCGAGCTCTCCGGCGGTGAGCTTCTTGCCGACCGTCACCGGCTGGCCCTTGACATCCCGCGGCACGTCGACCCCGAGGTGCGTCAGGACGGTCGGGAGGACGTCGATGCCGGCGACGATCCCGTCCAGGTGCGTCGTCTGCGAGGTCAGACCGCCCGGGGTCCCGAGACCCAGGATGCCGGTCGGCAGCAGCTGCGGCGCGCGGAAGTCCGGCGGTGTCTGCACGACGATCAGGAGGTCGCCGGGCTCGCGGTTGGTGATCAGGGCGTCGAGCGCGATGCCGCCCGGCGGACCGGTCGGCAGGCCGACCACCACGAACCGGCGTTCTCGCAGCTCGGCGAGCGCGCGCTGCGCGATGTCCCGCGAGCTGCCGATCGAGACCCGGTCGACCCGTCCCGCGCGGTCGGCCGCGACCACGCCCTCGAGCTGCTGCCGCCCGGTGACCCCCACGTAGGACGTGCCGCCGGGCACCAGCGAACCCAGGAGGCCCGGCCGGACCTCGGCCGGAGCGGTCTGCGCCCGGTCAAGCGTCTCCAGCCAGCGCTGGTAGAGGGCGCCGCCGTCCTGCTCGAAGAACTCGAGCTCGGGCGGGACGCGCGGCTCGTAGGTCGACGTCGAGGTACGCGTCCCCTGGCTCATGTCGAGGAACGCCTGCTCCTGCACGTAGGTCCCCTGCGTCGCGCCCAGGAGGCCGAGCGTCAGCGCCGGTCGGGCGGCCAGCCGGTCGAGGATGGAGACCGGCGGGGCGGCCGGATCCTCCGGCGGGGCCTCGGGGATCGGCAGGAACGCGAGCAGGACCCGGGAGGGCTTCGCGGCTTCGGCGGTGAGCGCGGCCGGCCCGGCCATCCCCAGCACGAGCGTCACGAGGGCGGCCAGGACGCCCAGCGCGCGGCGGGGGCGGGACATCGCCCCTGACTATATTTGCGTGATGGCCGAACGGCACTTCGTCAAGTACACGTTCCTCAAGGTGGACCGCGCCTGGCGCCTCCTCCCCGCCGAGGAGCGCGCCGAGCACAAGCGCGAGTTCATCGCCGCCTGCGAGGACTTCGGGCAGGACCACCTGCTCCAGGCGTTCTCCCTCGTCGGCACGCGCGGCGACACGGACCTGATGCTCGTGAGTGAGGCCGAGAACCTCGACCGCATCCACGAGTTCCACGTCGTCCTCGCCCAGAGCGGCCTGATGAAGTGGTCCGATCTCCCCTACTCGTTCCTGGGGATGCGCAAGACCTCCGAGTACTCCGACGAGCAGCGCACGAAGCCCCGTCCGTTCACGGGCAAGTACCTCTTCGTCTACCCGTTCGTGAAGTCCCGGGCCTGGTACCAGCTGGACGCCGACGAGCGCTGGCGGATCATGCAGGAGCACATCAAGGTCGGGAAGGAGTACCCCGACGTCGACAACCACACGACGTACTGCTTCGGCCTGGACGACCAGGAGTTCGTCGTGGCGTTCGACACCAACGACGTGTCCTCGTTCCTGGACCTCGTCCAGCGGCTGCGCACCACGGAGTCATCGGCGTGGACCGCTCGCGACACGCCGAGCTTCACGTGCATCCGCGCGTCGCTGGAGCGCGCCGTCAGCGCCCTGGACGGCGAGGCGCTGACGCTGGACGTGCTGCCGGGCTGATCAGGTCCCGGATGCGCATGCCGGAACGGTAGACCGCCGGCATGCGAAGCACCAGGATCCGGAGTCTCAGTCCGGGCTCAACCTGCGCACGAGGCCGGCAGTGCGGGCGGGGGTGCCTGCGGCGGGGTTCGCGCCCAGGCCAGCCAGACGTCGTAGACCGGCCACGCCCGTGTCAGGCCGGGATCGAACAGCGCCACGGGGTAGAACGGGTCGTCGCGCAGCGTGTACTGGAAGACCGCGGCGATCCGCTCGTCGGCGTCCCAGCGCAGCAGCTGTTCGTGCTGGGCGCGGCACTGCCCGCGCAGGGCGGGCTCGTCGAGCGCCCGCGTCTCACCGGCCCGCGTGCCGCCGACCCCCGTCTCGGTGACCCAGACCGGCGTGCCCGTCGTGCAGGGGCGCTCGTCCAGCGCCCGGCCGAGCTCGCCGGTCGCGTCGTATTGGCCGCCGTCCGGCCGCACGTACTGGTGCTGGGCCCAGACGGCGCCGGCGCAGGCGACGTCGTCCGGCAGCGCGCGGACGAACTCCGCGACGCCCGTGCCCCGCGGCGACGGGCCCGTGAAGCCGGCGAGCTCACCGAGGACGAGGCGGCGGTCCCCGCCGGCCGCGGCCAGCTCCTCGCGGGCGGCTCGCACGAAGCGCGTGTAGACCCCGGGCGCGCGGCTCGGCACCCGCGCGTCGCACGCGTCCCGCTGCGGACTGACGAACCCGGGGTGGTTGGGCTCGTTGAACGGGCTCCACCAGCGCAGCGGGACGCCCTCGGCCCGGCCCAGCGCGACCAGCCCCCGCAGAAGACGCCGGTAGGCGGCCATCCCCTCCGCGGTGATCGGACGCGACCGTGCGGTCGCGCCCGGCCGCTCGCAGCCCGACGCCGGAAGCGACGCCCACTCCGGCGTCCAGGCGATGACCACGACCGCCTCCCATCCTTCCCCGGCGCGTTGCTGCTCCCGCACCGCGCGCAGCTGGTCGCGGAACCCGGCGAAGGCCGCACACGGCGGGATATCCCGGACGCAGCCGTTCTGCGGCAGCCGGAAGTCCGGGCGTCCCGACGGATCGGCGCCGACCCGGAACCAGTCGACGACGAGCCGCACGTAGCGGGGGGCCAGCGCCGCGGCGCGCTCCCGGAACGGCGCGAAGCCCGCGGCGTCCGCGGCGCCGGTCCCCGCACCGTGCGGCCGCAGCAGCTCGGCGTTGAACTCGGTGAGTCCGAGCGCCATGCGCTGCTCGACGGCCGGCGGCGTGGGAGCGGCCAGCCGCGGCGCCACCTCGGAGGTGCCGCAGCCGGCGGCGGCGCCCGCCGCGACGGCGAGGAGGGCGAGCGCGCGGAGCCGAAGTGCCATCTGCTCGTAGTGTCGCGGGTAGGCTCGCCCCATGCCCCAGATCCCCGTGAACGGCACCACCCTCCACGTCGTCGAGCAGGGCCCGGCCGACGCCCCGCCGCTGGTCCTCGGCCACTCGCTCTTCTTCGACCTGACGATGTTCGACCCGCTCGTCGAGCTGCTGCAGGACGAGTTCCGGATCGTCCGCTACTGCCACCGCGGCCAGGGCGGGTCGGCCCGCGACGCGCCCTACGACATGGACACCCTCGCCGACGACGCAGCGGCGCTGATCGAGACGCTCGGACTCGGCCCCTGCCACTACGCGGGCAACTCGATGGGCGGGTTCATCGCCTTGCGTCTCGCCGCCCGACGGCCGGACCTCGTCGCCGGTGTCGCGGCGATCGGCTCCAGCGGCGGCGTAGAGGGCAAGAAGGCCGAGTTCGATCCGCTCGTCGACGCCCTCGGGCAGGGCGGCGTCGCGCCGCTCGTCGACACGGTGATGCACATCATGTTCGGCGACACGACGCTGGCGTCACGGCCCGAGCTGACCGAGCCCTGGAGGGCGCGGCTCGCGGAGGTCGGCACCGACATCGAGGGCCCGGCCCGGGGCGTCGTACACCGCGAGGCGATCCTCGGCGCGCTGTCGGCGACGCAGGTGCCGATCCTGGCGGTCGCGGGCGCGGAGGACCACGCCTACAGCGTCGCCGACTCGCAGGCGATCGTCGACGTGGCGCCCAACGCCCGGCTGGAGATCGTGCAGGAGGCGGGGCACTCCGTCTCGCTGGAGCGCCCGGACGTCGTGGCCGACCTGCTGCGGGCGCACGTCCGCGAGGCCGTCGCCGGCTGACGGTCAGCCGGTGGGGCGGCGGGACGCCCGCGCGACGAGCCCGCCGCCCGCCAGCACGAGCAGGACGCCGATTCCGAGGCCGGCCCAGACGAACTTCGACAGGATGCCGTCGGCCTCCACGACCTGGAAGCGGCCGAGCGTCGAGCGTCGCGAGATGCGGTCGGCGCAGGTGATCAGCGCGTTGCCGGGTCGCCCCCGGAACTCCAGCACCCGGGACACGCCGAGCCGCTCGACGGCGTTGACGCGGCCGGACCCGCCGAGGATCCGCTCCCGCGTGCCGTCCGCGAACAGCACGGAGCAGCCGACGCGCTCCAGGGCCGGCCGGCTCGCGCCCGACGTGACGACGCGGTACCGGGCGTCGTCGGCGTCGAATCGCACGACGCCGCGCATGCGTCCCTCGCCGAGGTTCCACCAGGGTGCGGCGACGTCCTGCGCCCAGCTCACCGCGAGCGCGGCGAGGAACAGCGTGATCCCCAGGGCCAGCGCGGAGATCGGGCCGCGGAGCGACCCAGCAGGCCCGTCCGGGCTCAGACGGCGCTGACCTCCTCCTCGTCCGCCACGCGGAACGAGGAGCCGCAGCCGCACGCGGCGACCACGTTGGGGTTGACGACCTGGAAGCCGGCGCCGGTCATGGCCTCGACGTAGTCGATCTGCGAGCCGTCCACGTACGGGAGGCTCGGGCCGTCGACGAGGATCCGCACTCCGGCGTCCTCGAACACGACGTCGCCGTCGCGCTGCTCGTCGAACGCGAGCTGGTACTGGAAGCCCGAGCAGCCGCCGCCCTTGACGCCCACGCGCAGCCCGGCGACGGACATGTCCGCCTGCTGCTGCTCGAGGAAGTCCTTGACCTTGGTGGCGCCGACCTCCGAGAAGGTGATGCCCTTGGCGTGGTAGGTGACCTGTGTGGAGCTCATCGCTTCACGAAGTATAGCGACCCCCTGCGGCGCCATGGGGATCCATCCGTCCACCCGGTCCGACGGGGTCGCTGCGCTACGCTCGATGGCAGAAATGCCCAGCGCAGACGAGCTCAAGGCCCGTATCGAGGCCGCCCTCCCCGGAGCGACCGCCGAGGTCGAGGACTGGACCGGCGGCGGCGACCACTTCCGTGCCGACGTCGTCGCCCCGCAGTTCGAGGGCCTCTCCCGCATCGCCCAGCACCGGCTCGTCTACGACGTGTTCGGCGCCGAGGTCGGCGGCCCCATCCACGCGCTGGCCCTCAAGACCCGACCCCCGGAGTGACATGACCGACAACCCGATCCGCGAAGCGATCGCCGAGGCGATCAACGAGAACCAGGTCATCCTGTTCATGAAGGGCACCCCGGACGCCCCGGCGTGCGGCTTCTCCGCGCGGACCGTCGGCGCCCTGCAGGCGCTCAGCGCGCCGTTCGCCGCGGTCGACATCCTGCCCGACCCGCGGATCCGCCAGGAGCTGTCGGCGATCTCGAACTGGCCGACCGTCCCCCAGCTGTTCGTCGACGGGGAGCTCGTCGGCGGCTGCGACATCGTCATGGAGATGTACGAGTCCGGCGAGCTCGCCGACACGCTCGGGCTGGACGCTCCCGCGGACGCCCCCGTCGAGGCCCCGGCCGCCGACGACGCGCCGGCACCCCTGAGCATCGAGAACCGGCTCTCCTAGCGGGCTCCCGTCGGGCGTCCCGCCCGGCTACGGCAGGACCAGCACGCGGACGGCGGCCTCGCCGCCGATCCGCAGCGCCGGGTCGCGGAAGGTCTCCCGGGACCGCTGCGCGACACCCTCCGGCCCTGACGGGGGCGCGCGCTCCTCGCCGAGGAGCTCCGCGAGCTCGCCCTCCGGGCTCGTCTCCTCGTCGACGGGCTGGAAGCTGGTGGAGATGCCGTCGTAGCGCGCGATCTCGCCGAACGCCTTCGCGAGCTGCTCGGCCGTCTTGGGCTCGGTGGCGCCGTCCTCCTCGACGGCGCCGAGGTCGAGGATCGCCGTCAGCTCGTCCTCCAGCCCGCCACCGCCGTCGGGCCCGGTACCCGAGAGCGTCAGCCGCCGCTCGCCGGCCGGCATCCCTCGCGGCACCTTGACGGCGATCGTGCGGCTGAACCGTGAGCCGCGGCTGCGTTGCAGCGACAGCCGCACCTTCAGCGTCCCGCCGCGCCGCACGGTCCGCGGGGCGGTCGCGCGGCGGATGTAGGCCTGCGGGTAGGACCGTCGCAGCTTGAGGTTCGCCTCGACCCGCGTGACCGTGAGGGTCCCGAACTCGAAGCCGTCCAGCAGCGACACCGCGCCGGACACGTCACCGAGCGCCGCGGCGTTCGGGCCCGGGCCGCCCCCCACGTAGGTGTTGCAGAAGCGCATCGGCTTGGCGAGTTCACGGACCTGGACGCGCAGGCACAGCGACCCCGACTGCCGGACGGGGGCGCCGCTGAGCGTCGCGTAGGCGGCGTTGCCGATCGCAGTGGTCGCCGCGAGCGCGAGCGGGGAACCGCCGGCGGGGAGGCCGAGCGCCGACTCGTCCGCGACGACGGTCTCCTGCGTACGCACTTTCCCGGTGTCCAGGTCGGTGGCGACGACCTTCAGCGGGAACCGGGTCGGCAGCGCGCCGACGCGGCCGACGACCGCGTTGTTGGCGTCGTTGCTGAGGGTGCCGAGGTCGTGGCCCGGCGCGGCGAGCTTGTACGTCGAGAGCTCGCCGGACTGCACCGGGTTGTTGATCACCGTGTAGACGTAGGCGTCCTGGAGCAGCAGCTGCCGGCGGCCGACGCCGTCGAGCGGGTGCCCGAAGGCCCACACCCGGTCGCCGTCGGTGTAGGCGACCGTGCCGACGGCCCCGATGCTGATCGCGCCGCTGGCGTAGCCGACCGCGACGGCGGCCCCCGGGACGAGCGACTGGACCGGGAACGAGAAGGACGAGCGGGGCGCCGCCGCGTCGGCGACGACGAGCGGGCGCTTGGCCCGCGCGGCGGCGCGGCGCAGGGCGGTGGCGAGTGGACCGGTGACGCCGCTGATGGTCAGCGGAGACGCGAGCGTGCGGGCGCGGCGGAGCATCGGACCGTTGCGGGTCGCCGAGGCCGGGGCGTCGACGGGCTCACCGAGGATCTGCTCGATCGGGGTCGCCAGCGCGACCTTGCCGCCGAACTCGCCGATGCCCTCGGAGATCGCCCCGATGTTGCGCGGGGTGCCTGCCGCGTCGGGGCAGCGGATGGGCGACCCGGAGAAGCCGGGACCGATGCCGGTGGCGTCGACCGCGGCACCGGAGGCGCGGAAGAGGATGCGCGGGGACTCCGCGGCGCTGTCACCCCGGACGATGTCGAGGATCTCGATGTCGAAGGTCGAGATCGTGGTGCCGCGGACGACCGACGACGCCTGGCAGAGCATGCCCTGGCGCACCTGGTCGAGCGGCATGATGGGCTCGCCCTGGGCCTGCGCGGCGGCGGGGACCGCGGCGAGAAGGAGGGCGGCGGTCAGGAGCGTGCGAGGCACCCGGCGCACGGTACAGCGTGCGCGAAACGGGTCGCGCAGGTGCACGCGTAGGATCAGGCGGGCATGACGCTCCCCCACGACGCACCGGTCCGCCCCCTGCGATGGGACGGCGAGCGCCTCGCGCTGCTCGACCAGACGCGGCTGCCCCACGAGGAGGTCTGGCTCGACCTTCACGACGCCGAGGGCGTGGCGGTGGCGATCGAGCGTCTCGCGGTGCGTGGGGCGCCGAACATCGGGATCGCGGGGGCGTACGGCCTGGCGATGGCGCTGTCCGCCACGCCCGACCTCGGGACGCTGGAGCGCGCGTGGGAGCGGCTGCGCGGCGCCCGGCCGACCGCCGTGAATCTCGCGTGGGCCGTGGACCGGGTGCGAGCGGCGGCGTTCGCCGCGGGGCCTGCACGGATGAGCACCGCGGCGCGCGTCGAGGCCGAGACGATCGAGGCGCTGGAGCACGCGGCGTCGGATGCCCTCTGCCTCGCCGGGGCGGCCCTGCTGGCCGACCTGCTGCCGGCCACGCCGCGGCGCATCCTCACGCACTGCAACACCGGCGCCCTGGCCACCGGTGGCACCGGCAGTGCGCTCGGGGTCATCGCGGCGCTGGCGCAGCACGGCCCGGTCGAGGTCCTCGCGTGCGAGACGCGGCCGCTGCTCCAGGGCGCCCGCCTCACGACGTGGGAGCTGCGCCGCCTCGGCCTGCCGCACGCGGTCCTCGCCGACGGCGCCGCCGCCGGGCTGATCGCCCGTGGCGAGGTCGATGCGGTGATCGTCGGGTGCGACCGCGTCGCGGCCAACGGCGACACCGCCAACAAGGTCGGCACCTACGCGCACGCGCTCGCCGCAGCGGCCGCCGGCATTCCGTTCCTCGTGGCGGGGCCGACCTCGACCATCGACCCGACGCTGCCCGACGGGTCCGGGATCGTCATCGAGGAGCGCGCCGCCGACGAGGTCACGAGCTTCGCCGGCGTCTCCGTCACCCCGGAGGGCACCCGGGCGCGCAACCCGGCGTTCGACGTGACGCCGTCGTCGCTCATCACCGCGCTGGTCACCGAGCGCGGCACTGCGTCGCCGGTGTCGACGGCGAGCGTCGCACCACTGCTGGAGGTCGTCGCATGAGGATCGCGCTGTCGACCAGCCCGCAGGCCGTGGTCGTGCAGGAGCGCGAGGACCCGGTCGCCGGTCCGGGCGAGGTCGTCTGCCGCGTCCTGGCCTGCGGCGTCTGCGGCTCGGACGTCAGTACCGCATGGGTGGCGCGGAAGGTCCCCGCGGTCCTCGGGCACGAGCTGTGCGGCGAGGTCGAGCAGGTCGGCGACGGGGTCACGAGCGTGCGGCCCGGCGACCGCGTCGTCATCCACCATCACGCGCCGTGCGGCGAGTGCCGGCGCTGCCGCCGCGGCCACGAGACCCTCTGCGACCGCTTCCGGGCCACCGCGCTCGACCCCGGAGGGTTCGCGGAGCGCGTGCGGATCCCCGCCGAGCTCGTCGGCGAGCTCCTCCCGCTGGGCGGGCTCGACGTCGAGCGGGCGACGTTCGTCGAGCCGCTGGCGTGCGTGCTCCGTGCGCTGGACCGCGTCGGCCTGTCGGCCGGGGACAGCCTGCTGGTCGTCGGTGCGGGCACCAGCGGTCTGCTCGCGATCGCCGCCGCGCATGCGCGCGCGTGCGACGTCGTCTGGGTCCGTGAGCCCCGCGAGGACCGACTGGCACTCGCCACGTCGCTCGGCGCCACGCGGCACGCCGACGAGCTGGTCGACGTCGTGCTCGTGTGCACGCCGGCGCAGCAGGCGATCGCCGACGGTGCCGCCGCAGTCGCCCCGGGCGGAGCGCTGTGCCTCTACGCCCCGCCCGCCCCCGACACGCGCCTGGATCTCGACGCGTTCGCGATGTTCATGGGCGAGATCGACGTGCACGCCAGCTACTCGGCAGGCCCCGCCGACATGCGCGCGGCGCTGGACCTCCTCGCGTCGGGGGCCGTCGATCCCCTCCCCCTGGTGACCCACCGCCTGCCGCTCGAGCAGACCGGGGCGGCCCTCGAGCTGCAGCGCACGGGCGCGGCGGTCAAGGTCCTCGTGCTCCCGTGATGCGCGCGGCCGTCCTGACGGGCCCCGGGCAGCTGGAGGTCCGCGAGGTCCCCGAGCCCGAGGGTGAGGTGCTCGTGAGCGTCCGGGCCGCGACGGCCTGCGGGACCGACCTGAAGATGCTGCGCCACGGACACCGCATCCTGGGCCCGCTGCCCGCGCGGTTCGGTCACGAGACCGCCGGCGTGCGCATGGACACGGGTGACCCCGTCCTGGTGGGCGACTCGGTGGCCTGCGGTGGCTGCGAGCCGTGCCTCGCCGGCCGGGCGCAGATCTGCCGGGACATGACCTGGGTCCTGGGCGGGTTCGCCGAGCGCATCGCCGCGCCCGAGGCGGCCCTGCACCCGCTCCCGCCGAGTCTCGAGTTCGCGGTCGCCGCGGTCGCGGAGCCGCTCGCCGCGTGCATCCACGCGGTGGCGCGCGGCACGCAGGCCGAGGACTGTGCGGTCCTGGGGGGCGGGACGATGGGGCTGATGCTCGCGCGGTTGCTGGTGCTCGAGGGACGCGCGGTGACCCTCGCCGACCGGCACGCCGCACGCCGGGCGCAGGCCACCGCGACGGGCGCTGCCGCCGTCGAGCGCCTCGAACGCCGTCACGCCCTCGTCTTCGAGGCGGTCGGTCGCCCCGAGGCCTGGGCGGACGCCGTCACCGCGACGGCCCCTGGCGGCTGCGTCGTGCTCGTCGGCGGCTGCCCGGGCGGCAGCGAGGCCGCCCTGCCGACCGGTCCCCTGCACTACGACGAGCTCGACGTACGCGGCGCGTTCCACCACGACCGGCTCGAGGTCGACCGGGCGCTGTGGCTGCTCACCAGCCGGCAGGTCGATCCGCGGGACCTCCTGCTCGAGCCGATCGGCCTGGACGACCTCGCCGACGCCCTGCAGTCCGGCCGCGGCGGTCCGGCGCGCAAGATCGTGGTGGACCCGTCGCGCTGATCTCACGTCCGCAGTGCCGCGGACGTTCTCCTGACATGCACCACCTCGTCACCACCATCCACCACTCTCCCCTGGGCCCGCTGCGGCTCGTCGCGAGCGCGCACGGGCTGCGCGGCCTGTACTTCCAGCAGCACCGCCACGCCCCGCCGGTCGACCCGGCCTGGACGCCGGACGCTGCCCCGTTCGCGACCGTCACCGAGCAGCTCGATGCGTACTTCACGGGCGGGCGGCGGACCTTCGACCTGCCGCTGGACCCGATCGGGACGACCTGGCAGCAGCGCGTCTGGGACGCGCTCGCCGAGGTCCCCTACGGCGACACCGTCAGCTACGGGCAGCTCGCCGCGCGCCTCGGCGCACCCAGCGCCTCCCGGGCGGTCGGTCTCGCCAACGGCCGCAACCCGCTCTCGATCGTCGTCCCGTGCCACCGCGTCGTCGGGGCCGACGGGCGCCTCACCGGGTACGGCGGCGGGCTCGCCCGCAAGGAGCACCTGCTCGGGCTCGAGCGCGCGGCGGCCGCCGTCGCCGCGTGAGCGTCGCGCTCGACGCCGCGCACCCGTTCGACGGGGAGGCGCTGCTGCGGTGGCTCGACGCCCGGGCGGTGCCGGGCGTCGAGGAGGTCGCCGGGAACCGCTATCGGCGCGTGCTGGGGGACCGCACCGTCCTGGACGTCGGACTCGGCGGCGACCACGTGGTGCTGCACGCGGGCTCCGCGACGGTGGCGACCGCGCTGCTGGACCTCGACGCCGACCCCGCGGGCGTCGCCGCCGTGCTGGGCGGGGACCCCGTGCTCGGGCCGCTCGTCGTGCAGCGGCCCGGCCTGCGTCGTCCGGGCACCGTCGACCCGGCCGAGCTCGCCGTCCGTGCCGTGCTCGGGCAGCAGGTGTCCGTCGCGGCCGCCCGGACGCTCGCCGCCCGGCTGACCGTGGCCGTCGGCGCGCCGGTGCCCGGCGCCGGCGGGTCGCTGACCCACGCGTTCCCGTCGATGGCCGCCCTGGCGGGGCTGGACCCCGAGGCGCTGCCGATGCCGAGCTCGCGCGGACGGACGCTCGTCGGCCTGGCCCGGGCGCTCGACGACGGCGTCGTGGTGCTGGATCCCGCCGACCCGCAGCGGTCCCGGGCCGGGCTGCTCGCGCTCCCCGGGATCGGGCCGTGGACCGCCGACTACGTGGCGATGCGCGCCCTCGGTGACCGCGACGCCTTCCCGGCAACCGACCTCGTCGTCCGGCAGGCCGCCCGGGCCCTCGGGCTCCCGGACGAGGCGCGGGCACTGACGGTCCGCGCGGAGGCCTGGCGACCGGTGCGCGCGTACGCCGCGCACCACCTCTGGGCGTCCACCGCGCCGTCGGCCGGGTAGCTGCGGCATGATCGGGGCATGGCGACCCTGTACCGCTGCCGTACCCCGACCGACTGGCTCTGCCCCTGCGGGCGGGTTGCCCGCGAGCTCCGCAAGGCCGGCGAGGACGTCCAGGAGGTCCGCGTCCCGTGGAAGCGCGACGAGCGCGGCGAGGTCGTGGCCCTGACCGGCCAGCGGCAGGTCCCGGTCGCGGTGATCGACGGCGACGCGATCTGCGACTCGAAGCGCGTCGTCGAGCACCTCCGCTGGCGGGCGCAGCAGCAGTCGGCCTGAGCGACGTCAGCCGCGCAGCTGTCCGGCGACGCGGCCCGCCTGCCGCGTGCCGAACCCGGCGAGACGCAGCGCCAGCGGCTGCCTGGTGCCCGGAGGCTTGACGCGCAGCGGCTCGCGGTCTCGGTACCAGGCGACCGTCGTCTCCAGCGTCTCCTCGTGCGGGGACGGCGTCCAGCCGAGATCCCGCTTGGCCTTCGTCGAGCGGAACGCCCACCACTGGGCGGCGCCGATCAGCTCGCGGTCGGTGACCGCCGGGCGCCCGGGGGCCACGGCGAGGCCGCGGACCAGCGCGAGCGCGGCCGGCAGCGGGAGCTTGACGGCGGGGGGCTCGACGCCGCCGACCCGTCCGAGGTCCGCGAAGAGTCGGTCGAGCGTGAAGTTGCGGTTGCCCAGGATGTACCGCTCCCCGACCTCGCCGCGCTCGTCGGCGAGCAGGTGTCCCCGCGCGACGTCGGCGACATCCACGATGTTGATCGCGCCGTCAACGTAGAACGGGATCTCCCGGCGCAGCACTCGGCGCACGATCTCCGTCGAGGAACGGTGGACGTCCCCGGCCCCGAAGACGTGGCCCGGGTTGACGATCACGACGGGCAGGCCGTGCGCGGCGTGGCGCAGGCAGACGGCCTCGGCCTCCCGCTTGCTGTTGAGGTACGGGAGCCCGAGCCGGCCGGCGCGGAAGGCCTGGGACTCGTCGGCCGTCGAGCCGCGGGGGGCCGGGCCGATCGCCGCGATCGACGACGTGTGGACGACCCGCTCGACCCCGGCCCGCAGGGCCTCGGACAGCACGACGTCGGTGCCGTCGACGTTGGTGCGGAACAACGTGTCCGTGTCGGCCCGGAGGCTGTTCGCCCCCGCGACGTGGAACACCCGGTCGACGTCCTTCAGCGCCCGGCGGACGGCACGCCGGTCCAGGATGTCGGCGGTGACGACCTCCGCGGCCAGGCCGACGAGGTTGTCGCGCGGCGACCCCGCGCGCACGGTCACGCGGACGGTGTCTCCCCGCTCGGTGAGCGCCCGCGCGATGTGCGAGCCGAGGAATCCCGAGCCTCCGGTGACGAGCGTGACCCCCATGCGGCGAGTCTACGGCGGCGGGCGTTAGGGTCGGGGCATGGCCGTCGCCACCGTCACCGACACGACCCACTCGATCCCCGCCGAGATCCTCGAGGCGTACGGCGTGCAGCAGGTGAGCCTGTACGTGAACGAGGGGGGATCGACCACCCGCGAGATCGACATCACCGATCTGGACGCCTACTACTCGCGCCTGAAGGACCACACGAGCGTGCCGACGACGTCGCAGCCGTCGGTCGGCGACTTCCTCGCGGTGTACGAGCCGCTCGCCGCGGCCGGGAACGACATCGTCTCGATCCACCTCTCGGCCTCGATCAGCGGGACCGCCGAGACCGCGCGGCTGGCGGGTGAGCAGATCCGCGACGCCTTCCCCGGCCGCCGGGTCGAGGTCGTCGACTCGCGCGGCGCGGCCGGGGGCCTGGGTGGCGTCGTGCTCGGCGGTGCGGCGGCGGCGCGGGCCGGTAAGGACCTCGACGCCGTCGTCGCCCACGCGCTCGACGCGCGTGAGGCCAACAGGGTCTGGTTCGCGCTCGACACGCTCGAGTACCTGCGTCGCGGCGGGCGGATCGGCAATGCGCAGGCCTGGATCGGTGGTGCGCTGAAGATCAAGCCGATCCTCACCTGCGACGGCGACATCCAGCCGATCGAGCGCGTGCGGACCAACGGGAAGATGTTCGAGCGCATGGTCGCCTACATGCACGAGCTGCTCGAGTCCGGGTCGGACTGCTGGTACGTCCAGCACATCCAGGTGCCCGACCAGGCCGCCCAGCTGGTGGAGCGCGGCCGCGCGATCTTCGGGGCGGAGCCGCTGTTCGTCGGCGAGATCGGGCCCGTGATCGGGACCCACCTCGGGCCCGGGATGCTCGGCGTCGGCGGGTTGCCTTCGCGGCTGCTGGCCTGACGCCGTCCGGGGTCGCTGCGACGATCCCGGCGCGCATGACCGACCCCGAGACGCCCAACGTCCCGCTCGGCCCGACGACGATCGTCACGTCCTCGGCTGCGCGCCAGATCGTCCGGAACGTCCTCGTGATCCTGACGGTGCTCGGGGTGCTCTACCTCGTGTATCTGCTCCGCACGCCGCTGGGCTGGCTCGTCCTCGCGACGTTCCTCGCCGTCGCCGTGTCCGGCCCCGTCAACGTGCTGAGCCGGTTCATGAAGCGCGGGGCGGCGATCGCGCTCACCTACCTCGGCCTGCTGCTCGTGCCGATCCTGCTCGCCCTCATCGTCGTCCCGCCGTTCGTCAACCAGGGCACCGAGCTCGTGGAGGACTTCCCCGAGTACGCCCAGGACGTCGAGACGTTCGTCAGCGACAACAAGACGCTCCGCGACCTCGACGAGAAGTACGACGTCGTCGCGAAGCTCCAGGAGGAGGCGGAGAAGCTCCCGGCCCGCGTCGGCGACGCGGCGACCCTGCTGAGCGACCTCGGCCTGGGACTGGTCAACAGCGGGTTCGCGCTCTTCAACATCCTCATCCTCTCCATCTTCCTGGTGAGCAGCGGTCCCGCCTGGGCCGCGCGCGTGGTGCAGATGCAGTCCGAGCATCGGCGCGACCGCCTGGACCGCACGCTCAAGCGGATGGCCGACGCGGTGGGCAACTACATCGGCGGGGCGTTGCTGCAGGCGACGGTCGCGGCGATCCTCACCTACATCGTCCTGCGCATCCTCGGCATCCCCTTCGCGGCACCGCTGGCGATCATCGTCGGCGCGTTCGACCTCATCCCGTTGATCGGCGCGACGATCGGCGCCGTCGTCGTCGCGCTCGTGACCCTCTTCATCGACTTCCCGACCGCGACGATCGTGTGGGTGATCTGGTCGATCATCTACCAGCAGCTGGAGAACAACGTGATCCAGCCGCAGATCCAGAAGCGGGCCGTGGACATCCACCCGTTCGTCGTGATCATGGCCGTGCTGTGCGGCAGCTCGCTGTTCGGCGTCCTCGGCGCCCTCCTCGCGATCCCGGTGGCCGCCTCGATCCAGATCGCGCTGCTGGAGTACGTCCAGTTCCGCCGCGAGTCCCGTCTGCTGCACGCACTCGCGGGCGACGACGAGCACCGCCGTCAGCCCGGCGGCACCCTCGCGAACGCCTGACGGACGGCGGCGACGGCCGGCTTGGCGGTGCCGTCGTAGCGGAAGAGGCCCTTCTCGCTGAGCGGCCCCGACAGCTTCAGCTGGGGTTGGCGCCGTCCGAGGCTGCCCCCGGCGAACCCCGGGGAGACCGCGTAGTCCCGCAGGGTCCAGACGAGCATCCCGGCGACGTCGGCCCGCGCGGCGTAGAGCGCGATGCGGCGGCGCAGCAGGTCGGCCTGGTAGGCGAAGCCGCCCGGCGCCGCGGTCGGGTTCTGCCGATTGCCGTTGGCCCCGAACTCGGTCACGACGATCGCCTTGTCCGGGAAGAGGGTGCGCAGCCGGTCCAGCCGCCGCGTGACCTCGGCGTCCTGCTCCGCGATCGGCGCCTCCGGGATCTCGGCGATGCCGACGTACTCGGTGAAGCCGATCGCGTCGAGATCCGCGTAGGCCGGCCCGGCCTCGCGCGGCAGGTGCGTGCCCCACACGTCGGTCGCGACGAGGATGCCGCGCGTGCGGCGCTGCAGCACGCGCGCCGTGCCCTGCACGAACTGCGCCTGGCCGGCCGGGTGTCCCTGGCCGGCGATCTCGTTCGTCAGCGACCAGGCGGCGATCGACGGATGCGCCGCCATGCGGTCGACGTCCCGCAGGATCCGCGCCCGGGCACGGGCGGCGCGCTCCGGGGTCTGCGCCCAGAACTTCCCGGCCTTGTCGAACGGGCCGACGAGCTGCCAGACCAGGATGCCGCGCTCGTCGAGCAGCTCGAGCATCGCGTCCGAGAGCGGGTGCTGACTGCGCACGGTGTTGGCCCCGGATGCCTCGATCTCGCGCACGATCTCCTCGCGGTCGCGCGGCGTCAGTGCGTCCCCGTGGCCGCGGGCGTCCGGCGGCAGACCGACACCGAGCATCCGGAAGGGCCTGCCGTTGAGCCGCAGGGTTCCGTCGGGGGCAGCCTGCAGATCGCGCAGCCCGACCTGCCGCTGCAGCCGGCCGCCGGCGCCCTGGGCACGGAGGTCCAGGCCGGTACGGCGCGGCGTGCCCGGCGCCCAGAGGTCAGGGTCCGGGACGTCCACCCGCGCGACGGCACGGGCCGTCCCGCCCGCCGCGAGGGTGACCGGCGCGAAGCGCACGCGCTGCCCACCGAGCGTCCCGACGATCGTGGTCGTGGGTGACGGGGGCGGCACCGCCCCGCGGGCGCGCAGCCGCACGGCGAGCGACACGCGTGCGCCGCCGCCGGGACGCAGCCGCGTGTGCACGTCGACCAGCTCGAGCTCCACCGGCTCGACCTCGCGCGCGGTGACCTCCCAGTTCGGGCCGCCCCAGTTCCACCAGGCGCGGTCGTGCCCGGCCCGTGCCTGGCCGTCCGGGTTCTGCCAGTCGGCCCGGAGCATGACCGGGTGGCCGCCGGCCCGGAGATCGGCCACGCAGTCGAACGGCTCGTAGGCGCCCACGTGCTCGCACACCTGCCGCCCGTCGATCCAGACCGTCGCCCGGTGGCCGACGGAGCCGAACCGGACCGCGTAGCGCCCGGCGTCCGGGACCCGGAGGTCCGATCGCCACCAGGCGACGGAGCCCTTGAAGGACCGGAACCCGTCCTCCCCCCCGATCACCTGTGGCTCCGCCACTCCCGGGACGGCGACCGGCGTCATCGGCGGCGGGTCCTGCGCCCAGCCCTCCGCGAGCCCACGGTCCTGCGGGTCGGCGACGTGCGTCCATCCGGAGAGGCCGACGGGCTGCCGCGTGGCGTTCGCGACGCGGGAGGGCGGGTCGTCCTTCGTGTCGTCGCCGCCCAGGACGAGGAACGCCCCGGCCGCGAGCGCGACCGAGGCGAGGAGGATCAGGACGGTGCGGGGCATCGGTGCACCAACGCCCCGGCTGCGCGGAGGTTCTACCGGCGCCGCTTCTTGCGGCTGAACAGCCCGCCGATGGCGGCGATGCCGCCACCGAGGACGAACCCGGTGACCGCGGCGCCGATCAGCACCTCACGCTGGTGGAGCGCGACCTGCTTGCGCCAGTTGGTGACCTCGGCCACCTCGGCCTTCAGCGTGTCGAGCGAGGCGGCCAGCTCCAGCCGGTTCTGCTGGATCGAGGCGCGGATCTCCTCCGGGGTGCGCTGGGCGCTCACGACTTCACCTCGGTCTTCGGGGCGTTGCCCTCGAACGTGTCCCGGATCAGCTTGGCCTCGGCGATCGCCATGTTCGGCTTGGGATCGGAGCCGGCCTTCACGAGCTTCGCCGCCAGGAACCCGGCGATGCCGGCCAGGAGGAAGAAGGTCGCGGCCAGGACGAAGAAGCCCCAGAAGTACGCGAGGTTGTTGACCGGGAGCAGGTAGTAGATGAGCCAGGCGAGACCCTGGACCAGGACGAGGAGGCCGATCAGCGCGATCGAACCGGCGGCGATGCCGATCACGAGGCCCTTGCCGAGCTTCGTGACCTTCTGGGTCACCTCGGCCTTCGCGAGCTCGATCTCCTCGCGGACGAGGAGCTGCGCCTTCTCGGTGACCTCCTGGATCGCCTGGGCGATCTGGGCGGTGCTCTGCTGTGGCTGCTGGTCGCTCATGGCTACCGCCGTCCGAGACGCTTGAGGATGAGGGCCGCGAGGAAGCCGCCGGCGAGTGCGCCGCCGATCAGGACCTCGGGCTTGTCGGTCGGCAGCGGTGCCGCCGCCGGCGCGGGACCCGCGGCCGGGGGAGTCGTGGGCGGCCGCGGCGTCGTGGCCGGGCCCGCGGACGGCGGCGGGGCCGGCGTCGGCTCTGGCCTGGGCGGCGGCTCGGCGAAGAGCGACGCGGTCTCCGCGTCCTCGGTCGCCTTCGCCGCGTCGGGCGCGGTCGGCTCGGCGGGCGCAGTCGGCTCGGCGGGCGTGTCGGCCTCGTCGGGCTTGGTGGTCCAGTCGTCGTTCATGGTCACTCCGGCGGGTCTTCCCCGAAGGCGCGGACATAGATCATCGCCGCGATGCGGTGGGCGGCGATGCTGGCGACTGCCCCCACCCCGGCGAGGATGCCGGACCACGCGAGACGCTTGACGAGCTCGTTCTCCATTGGGGTGATCCTATGCCAGTGGTCCGGCGGAGCGTGCGTCGAGGCCCCCGCAGATGGTTTCGACGATGAGGTTCTTGGACTGCTCGGCCTCGGTCTCGCCGAACGGCAGCAGGTCGAAGATCCAGCTGGTGAGCACCTGCTCGATGGCCCCGTAGAACGCCATGGCCGCGAACTGCGAGGTCACGTCGGTGCGCAGCTCGCCCTTGGCCTGCCCGTGCTCGACGATCGTCGCGATGCCGTCGTAGGCCTTGCGGATCTCCTGCAGGTGCGTCTGCCCGAACGAGTTCGCGGCGCGCGTGACCTCGACGATGATGACCTTCATCAGCTCCGGGTCGTGCCGGTAGCTGTCGAAGATGAACGAGGTGATCGCGCGCAGCTTGTCGCGCGTCGGGAGGTCCTGCCGGTCGACGTCCTCGATCAGCGCGGTCATGAGCGACCAGCGGTCCCGGAAGAGGGTGTCGAGAACCTCGTCCTTGCTGCGGAAGTAGTGGTAGACGAGGCCGTAGGCGACGCCCGCCTCGTCGGCGATGTCGCTGACGCGGCACGCGTGGAAGCCCTGGCGCGCGAAGACCCGCACGGCGGCATCGAGGATCAGACGCCGCTTCTCGGCGGCGTTGGTCTTGGAGGTGGCCATCAGATGGTCGATTCGGTCGGCCACGCGTAGGTGTGCGGGCGGCGGTTGGCGAGCGCGGGAAGGTCGCGACGGACCCGGTCCTGCGCGTCGGTGTCGAGGTCGGCGAGGACGTGACCCACCCGGTCGGGCGCCTGCGCGAGCACCACGCCCCAGGGGTCGACGATCATCGAGCGGCCACCGGTCCGCAGTCCCGGGGCGTGCTCGCCGACCTGGTTGGCGGCCAGTACGAAGCACTGGTTCTCGATCGCCCTGGCCCGCAGCAGCGGCTCCCAGTGCTCGCGGGTCGTCGCGAGGGTGAAGGCCGACGGGACGACGAGGATCCGGGCCCCGCGCAGCGTCAGGACGCGGTACAGCTCGGGGAAGCGGAGGTCGTAGCAGACGCTCATGCCGACCCCGAGGCCGTCGGCGGTGCTCGTGAGGACCACCTCCTCTCCGGGCTCCTCGAACTCGCTCTCGCGGTAGGTCGTGCCGTCGACGACGACGTCGAACGGGTGGATCTTGCGGTAGACGGCGTGGATCGCCCCGTCGGGCCCGGCGTGGACCGACGTGTTGCGGGTCCGAACGTCGTCGGACGTCCCGTCGGGGGTCTCGGCCATCGAGCCGGCGATCAGGTCGATCCCCAGCTCGGCCGCGAGGGCGCGCATCCGCGTGACTGCCTCGCCGTCCAGCGGCTGCGCCAGCGCCGCGACCTCACGCCCGGGACCGTAGGCCGTCCACTTCTCGGGCAGCAGCACGAGCGTCGCCCCGTCGGCGGCGGCCGCACGGACGTGCTTCTCGGCGGCGGCGAGGTTCCTCGCGACGTCGGTGGTGCTCGTGAGCTGGATGACGGCGGCGCGCATGACGGCTGGGCGACCTCCTGTCGGTCGGGTTGACTGACGAGTCAATCGCCATGGGGAACAATAGCCCCCATGGCCGCCGTGACCCCCGTCAGGATCGTGCTCCCCGCCGGCCGACCGCCGACGGACCCCGGACGCTCCGCGCTCGCGGCCGGGGTCGCCGCCGGGCTCCTGCCGCCCGCTCGCATGCCGCTGCTCCACGACCGCCGGCCGCTGAAGCGCTGGCGCTACGTCGGGGTGTACGGACCCGACCTGATGCTGTGCGCCGGGCGCGTGGTGCTCGCCGGCGTGCCCCAGGCCTTCTGGGCGGTCTGGGACCGCGAGGAGCAGCGCCTGCACGAGCGCACCTCCTTCGTCCCCGGTCGTGTCCGCCTGCCCGACGGCGGCTGCGCGGTGCGCGACCGCGCGGTGCAGATCGACCTGCGGATCGACCCCGACGGGGACGCGGTGGAGACCGTGTCGCGTCACGGCCGCTCACACATCTGGACCCGCAAGCAGGGCGCCGCCGCCCGCGGGACGGTGACGATCGACGGCCGGGTCCGACGACTCGTCGGCCGCGCGCTGATCGACGACTCCGCCGGGTACCACGCGCGGACCACCGACTGGGAGTGGTCGGCCGGCATCGGCGCGACCGCCGACGGCGTGGCGCTGACCTGGAACCTCGTGGCCGGGATCCACGACGCCCCGACCGGCTCCGAGCGCACCGTCTGGGCCGACGGCCTCGCCACCGAGGTCGGGCCGGTGAGCTTCGCGGAGGACCTCTCCGCCGTGGCGTTCTCCGAGGGCGGGGAGCTGCGCTTCGCCGCCGAGAGCGAGCGGACGCGCCGCGACAGCCTCGGCCCGTTCGTGTCCTCCGACTACCGCCAGCCGTTCGGCACCGTCACCGGCCGGCTCCCCGGCGGACACGACCTCGCGGCCGGCTTCGGCGTGATGGAGCGTCACCGCGCCAGGTGGTGACGCTCGACGCACCGCGGGACGGTGTGGTGCGGGTGCAGGAATCCCGCATCACCGCGGGGTAGTGTGTGTTTCAGGGAACGCGTACACGCCCGGGGGGCCGCTGTGCGCACCGACCGTCCATCTGAAGCCAGGGGAAGTCTCCAATGAAGCTCTCGCGTCCCAGTCCGGCGCTCATCGTCTCGATCGTGGCCCTCGTGGTCGCCTGCGCCGGCACCGCGACCGCGGCCTCGGTGCTGATCAAGAACAGCTCGCAGATCGCCAGTGGCGCGGTCACGAGCAGCGACATCAAGAACAGCTCGATCACCGGCACCGACATCAAGAACAAGTCGATCAAGGGCGGCGACATGGCCGACGGCACCGTCACCGGCAGGCAGGTCAAGGCCAACACGATCAGCGCCGACAAGCTCGCGCCCGCCGTCCGCAACACCCTCCGGGGCCAGGGCCTCACCGCGCAGGAGGCCGTCCGCAGGGCCGGTCCCGAGAACGTCGCCGCCGGCGGCGCCTCGATCGCGCGCATCACCCAGCTGCAGCCGGGCACATACTTCGTGACCGCCAAGACGACGATCACCGGTGTCGCCGGCGACCTCGGCCTCGGCGAGCTGCTGCGCCCGAACAAGACCGCGGGCGCCGAGTGCACGCTGGAGATCGGCGGCGACGTCGACAAGGCCCGTCAGGCCGTCGCCACCCCGGGCTCGGAGACCCCGGCGACGATCAACCTGCAGATGACCCGCTCGATCGACGCCCCGACGGACGCGATCCTCTCGTGCTCGGTCACGAACGTCCCGTGGCGCGCGTCGGACAGCTCGATCGTCGCGCTGAAGCTCCAGGGCTCCACGCGCGTCGACACCACCGGCTGAGTCTCCCCTGTCGTCCCGCCCGCCGGTGGGCCGGATCCCGTGAGCCGTGCGCTGCTGCGCGCGGCTCACGGCCGTCTGCGTCGCCACCGCCTGGGCCGCTCACTGACCCAGGCCGCACGGCTGCGGCCGCGCGCGGGCTACGTCCGCGACGCGCTGCGTGCTGACGGCGCCCCGCGGCAGTACCACCTGCGCCGCAGCGACCTGCGGGTCGTCCTGCGGCACGGCACGTCGGACACGACGATGTTCGACGAGATCCACTGCGCCCACGTGTACGCTCCGCCGCCCGCGGCGCTCGCAGCACTCGACGCCGTCCCCGGCCCCCTGCGGGTGCTCGACCTCGGCGCGAACGTCGGGCTATTCGCGCTCGACGCCCGCTCACGGTGGCCGAACGCCACGATCCGCTCGGTCGAGCCGGACCCGGCCAACCTCGCCGTGCTCGAGCGCTGCGCGGCCGCCAACGCGGCGGTCGGCACCTGGGTCCTCGTCCCGGCGGCGGCCGCGACGACGCCGGGCACGATGGAGTTCGTCACGGGCGCCGGGGCCGAGTCCCACCAGGCCGTCGCCGGGACCGGGGAGGCCGGGGTGGTAGTGCCGACGGTGGATGCGCTCGAGCTGATGGCGGATGCCGACTTGGTGAAGATCGATATCGAGGGCGGCGAGTGGGCGCTGCTCGCGGACCCGCGGCTGCGCGACGTGCCGGTCCGCGCGCTCGTCCTGGAGCACCACGGCCGGCTCTGCCCGGAATTCCCGCCCCGTGCGACCGCCGCGCGGCTGCTCGAGCAGGCCGGGTTCCGGACGCTGGCGGGCGGCGAGGAGGCAGTCGGCGTCGGCACCCTCTGGGCCTGGCGCGAGCCGCCGGCGGCCTGAAGGTCAGCGGCTGCCGCGCTGGCGCGCGAGCTCCCGCAGGAGCAGCTTGGAGTGCATCGCTCCGATGAGCTCCCGTAGCGGTTCGGCCCCCGCCGCCAGGATCTCCGCCGCCCGCTCGGGCTCGACCTTGCCCGCGAGTCGGTCGAGCATCGACCGGACCTCCTCCTGCACGAGCGGCTCGAGCGCCTCCTGGTAGCGGATGGTGTCGAAGACGGTGAACCCGAGCTGCTCGTCGTAGCCGCCGGCGCGGAAGCGGCCGAACGCCGCGATGATCGCGAGATCGTCCGGGTCGTAGCCGCGGCTCGTCGGGCTCAGCACGGCGATCTCCGCGAGCTTGTCGAGCACGTTCTGGGGAACGTCGTACCGGCGGCGGACCTCGGCCGCCGTGATGCGCTCGGTGTGACGCCCACGGTCGAGCGCTTGCTCGAGGATCCGGTCCTCCAGCTCGACGAGTGCGGCCGCACGCTCCGGGTCCGCGTCCATCATCCCCTTGATGACCCGCAGCGGCATGAACCGGTCCTCCTGCAGCCGCTTGATCAGCTGCAGGCGCTCGACGAAGTGCGGCGGGTAGTAGGCCATGTTGCGGGAGGTGCGCACGATGCCCTCCTCCCCACCCAGGAGGCCTTCTCGGAGGTAGTGCTTGATCGTGCCCGCCGAGACGCCCGAGCGCTCGGCGAGCTCGCTCATCTTCAGGAGGCCGTCGTCGTTCACGCGGCCCCGGCCCTCGCCGGCACACCGAGGGCGGCCCGGGCCTCCTCCACGGTCGCGGGCCTGCGGCCGGCGTCGACCGTCATCTGGCGCGCCTTGGCGATGAGGTCGCCGTTGGAGCGGGCCATCGAGCCGTCCGGGAGGTAGAAGTTGTCCTCGAGCCCGGCCCGGACGGAGCCGCCGAGTGACAGCGCCGCGGCGAGCATCGTCCACTGGACCCGACCGATCCCGATGACGCCCCAGTGGTGCGGACCTCCGGCGATCTCGGCGAGGTTGTCGGCCATCGCCGCGAGGTTGCGAGCGGTCGGCGGGATCCCGCCGGTGACGCCCATCACGAAGTCGGCGTGGACCGGGGTCTGCAGGACGCCCATCTCGACGAGCGGGGCGAGGGACCCGACATGGCCGATGTCGAAGCACTCGTGCTCCGGCTTGATGCCCAGGCGGTTCATCGCCTCGAGCAGCTCGAGGATCTCGCTGAACGGGTTCTGGAAGACGAAGTCGAAGACGAACTCCTTGCGGCGCGCCGAGTACTTCGCGTAGTTCATCGAGCCCATGTTCAGCGCAGCGACCTCGGGCAGCCCGGCCTCGAGGTAGGCGATGCGCTTCTCGACGCTCACGCCGACGGTGCCGGTCGAGAAGTTGATGATCGCGGCGTCGCCGATCTCGTCCTGGATCGCGGCCTTGATGGCGACGAAGTCGTCGATCTCGTAGCTCGGCTCGCCGGACGGCGTGCGCGCGTGGATGTGGATGTGGACGCCGCCCTCGTCGACGATGCGGCGGGCCTCGGCCGCGTAGTCCGCGGGCGTGTACGGGATCGCGGGACACTGCTCGCGGTTGGCGATGGATCCGGAGATCGAGCAGCAGATGACGACCGGGTGGTCGAGACTCATGGTCGGGTGGGGCTCCTGGAGTGGGGACCGGACGGCGCGGAAAGTAGAACGTTCCACTCACCACTCTGCCGCGGCCCGCCGCCGCGGTCAAGGCCGGTCTGCCGACCGTCGGCCCGGGTAGAAGTGCGGGATGAGCGATCGTCCCGCACGCGCCGAGGGTGCCGCCACCGACCACCGCAGCCTCTTCGAGCGGTTCGTGGAGGTCGCGCAGCGGCAGGTGTCCCGGCCGTGGTTCTTCAGCGTGATGGCGCTGCTCATCGCCGCGTGGGCCGTCTCCGCGCCGTTCCTCTTCTCCGACCTCAAGAGCGCGGCCGCCGTCCTGCACGTCTTCTCCTCGTGCGTGTCGCTGCTGCTCCTCGCCCTCCTGGAGAACGCAGGTCGCCGGTCGGAGGAGGCGTCCCACGAGAAGCTCAACACCCTGGCCGAGGCGCTCGGCGCGCTGATGGACAGCCGGGCCGCGCAGGACCCCGAGCTGCACGAGCACGCCAAGCGCCTGCGCGAAGCCGTCGGGCTCGAGGGGCGCCACTGAGCGGTGGGCGCGCGACCGCCCGCGGATGCTGCGAGGCTGCGCGCGTGGCGAGCACCGACCCCGCACCGTTGGAGGTCACGGTCCCCGAGGTCCGGGAGCTCGCCGCCGCCTGGGCCCGCGACCTCGACGGGCTCGCGGAGGACATGTACGCGTTCCTGGCCCGGCGGATCCCCGAGGCCGCCGACGACGCCGAGATCGCCGGCCTGACGCTCGCGTCGTGCGCGTCGAACATCGAGGCGATCCTGTCGATGATCCGTCACGGCATCCCCGCCTCGGCGACCGAGGCGCCCGTGGCAGCGCTGGAGCACGCCCGCCGCATGGCGGCCCGCGGCGGCGGCATCGATGCGACGCTGCGCTTCTACCGCCTCGGGCACGCGTACTTCTGGGAGCGCTGGAGCGCGGCGCTCGCCGAGGCGGTTCCCGACCGCGAGCGCCTCGTCGTCGGCCTGCGCGAGACCGCGGCGTTCACGTTCCACTACATCGACCAGGTCAGCGCCCGGGTCGGCGCCGAGCACGTCGCCGAGCGCGAGCGCCGGCAGCGGCGCGCCGCGGTCGTGCGTGCCGACGTCGTGCGGTCGGTGCTGGCCGGCGAGCAGGTCGACCCGGTCGCCGCCGAGCGCGCGCTGGGCCATCCGCTGGCCCCGCCCCACCTGGCGTTCGTGTGCTGGACCGACGGCGACCCCGGGGCGCTCGAGCGCGCGGCCGTGGCACTCGCCGCCGCCGTCGGGACGAGCCGGCCGCTGCTGCAGCCCGACGGCCCGACCGTCCTGGTCGGCTGGGCGGTCGCCCCTGACTTCGAACCCACGCGCGCGGCGGCCGCCGCGCGGGAGGCGGCCCCGGACGTGCACGTCGCCGTCGGGCGTCCCGTGCCCGGTCTCAGCGGGTTCCGCGCCAGCCGCGAGCAGGCCGAGCGCGCCCGGCGGATCGCCACCTTGATCGAGCCGCGGGCGCCGAGCTTCACCTCCTACGACGACGTCGCGCTCGTCGACCTCCTGAGCCGCGACGTCGACGCGGCCCGGTCCTTCGTGGCGACCGAGCTCGGCGGGCTCGCCGCTCCGGACGACGGCGCGGTGCGGGCGCGATCCGCGCTGCTGGCGGTGGTCGCGCCGCAGGGCGGGATCGCCGTGGCCGCACGCGATCTCGACCTCCACCGCAACACCGTGCTGCAGCGGATCCGCAAGGCCGAGGAGCTCCGCGGGCACCCGGCGACGACGCGTCCGGCAGAGCTCCACGCGGCCCTCCTGCTCGCCGCGACGCTGGGGGCCGCCGTGCTCGACGATTGAAGTGTGCACATCGCACACCCGGGTGGGCAGGGCGTCCGTTGCGCGCGCCACCCGGCCCACCGTACGGTGTGCTAACTGTCCGCTCAGGAGGCGCTCGCTCGATGTCCACCACCGCCGATCCACCGCCCGTCACCGTCAGCCGCATCCCGAATCCCGCCGAACCCGTCCCCACCGTCGCCGTTCCGACGCTGATGCTGCTGGTCGTCGGACTGGCGATGTGGATCGGCTCGACCGTCCTCTACATCGGGGATTCGATCTCGTGGTGGGCGGTCATCCCGCTCAACGCGCTCGCCGGGTACCTGCTCTTCACGGTCGCCCACGATGCCGGACACCACTCGGCGTCCAACAAGAAGTGGCTGAACGACCTTATGGGCCGCCTCGCGACCCCGCTGTTCGCGCTGCACGCCGCCTTCCCCGTCTGGCGCTTCATCCACATGCAGCACCACCGCTTCACCAACCACGACGACGGTGACGATCCCGACCACTTCACGATGAGCGGGCCAGCCTGGCAGAAGCCGCTGCGGTGGCTGACGCTCGACTACTACTACGTCGTCTTCTACCTCCCCAAGCTGCGGACGCGGAAGCGCCCCGAGCAGATCGAGGGCATCATCGGACTCGTGCTCGGCGTCGGCGTCCCGATCGCGTTCATCGCGACCGGCAACGTCGTCATCTGGCTGATGGTGCTGTTCATCCCGTCGCGCGTCGCGATCCTCTGGCTCGCCTACGCGTTCGACTACCTCCCCCATCGCGATCTGCACCACAAGCCCTCGGAGGACCGGCTGAAGACCACGCGCAACCGCATCGGCGGCGAACGCTGGGTCTCCCCGCTGCTGCTGTACCAGAACTACCACCTGGTCCATCACCTGCACCCGGTCGTCCCGTTCTACAAGTACATCGCCGTCTGGCGCCGCAACGAGACGAAGTACGTCCAGGGCGATCCGGCCCTGTCGACCCTGGGTGGCCGCGAGATCACGGCCGACGAGTACCGCCGCATGCGCGAGCTGGTCGAGCACCACTAGCGGTGTTCGCCCGCGCGCTCGCCATGCGAGCGCTGCGGAGATCACCTCGTCTGCAGCAACGCGAGGACGTCGCCGACCACGACTCGTGGTCGGCGTTTCACCTCCCACCAGACGAAGCGCGGCACGACGAAGCCGAGCCGCTGGAGCTGGCGATCGCGTCGCCGGTCCTCCTCGAACTGCCGGACGCGCTCGTGCGTGTCGCGACCATCGAGCTCGATCGCGATCCGCTGTGCCCGCAGGAGCAGGTCGACGAGGACGGTACGTCCGTCCGGAAGCAGCACCGGGCCGTTGACCTCCGGTTCTGGGACGCCGGCCGGGACCAGCAGGCGATGCGCCAGCCGTTCGAGCAGGCTGCGGTAGTCGGCGTCCGGGAGCCCGAGGTACGGCTCGGAGGCCTCTTGCAGACGCGCGGTCCCTCCGTGACCGCGCGCAGAGTCGAGCAAGCTCCTCAGACCAGCGAGGTCGAGCACCCTGCGTCGCTCGGAGCTCTGGAGCAGGTCCTCGAGCTCGCGTGCGGTACCGACATCCGCGATCTCGCGGACGCACCGTGCCCAGGTGGTCCGCGGGAGGCGCCGGCGGTCGAGCACGACATCCTTCGGCGGGAGCGCGCGCGTCCGGCGTACGACCAGGTCGGGGATCTCGAGGTCACGATCGAGCACGACGACCTCGGGCGTCGGCGGGTATGGAAGCAGACCGCCGAGCGCCGCGGAGCTCCGCGCAGTGAGAGCGCGCACGTTCGGCCGTTCGCCGATCCCACGCGTCGCGAGGATGGCCGCCCAGCACCGCCCGTACGGCGAGACGTCGGGGCGACCGACCGCGTACACCCCGGGGTGCAGCCTCCAGAGGTCGCCGCGGTCGACCATGCGCGTCACGGTCGCGGCGGAGACCCCGCCCCGCAGGAGCTGCCGTCGGCCGATCACCCCGCCCTGCCCGGCGGCGAAGACCACGATCTCCCGCCGGAGGTGAGGTGATCCCGCAGGAGCTCGCTGAGCGGGGCGGGAAGGGATCACCTCGCCAGCGTGGCCGCCCGCGTGTGACGGAACAAGACGCAGGTGTGCAGAAAGCGCTACGCCTCGACCAGCGGCGCGGCGGCCGTCGCGCAGAGCTCGAGCGAGTCGGTCGACGCGAACGCCGTGATCTCGGCGCCGATCAGCTCGGCCTCTCGGCAGACGTCACGCAGCAGGGCCTTGAGTTCCCCGTCGGTCATACCGTCCGGCGCCGGGAACTCCGCCGGGTGCAGCCCCGGGTCGAGCACGTCCAGGTCGAGGTGCACGAACACCGGGCGGTCGCGGACCGCGTCCAGCACCTGCGAGGGGTGGCGCAGCACCTCGACCGCATAGCCGTCGAGCAGCTCGCGCTCCGCGCCGTCGAGGTCGCGGACGCCGTAGAAGACGATCTGCGCCGGGTCGAGCTTGGGCTCGGCCCCGAGCCCGTCGTCCCACACCCCGCACGCCGCCGACAGGCACATGCCACCGAGGAACCGCGAAGGCGTCGTGTCGGGCGTGTTGAAGTCGCCGTGCGCGTCGAGCCAGAGGACCACGGCGTCGGGCCGCTCCCGCAGCACCGCCGGGATCGTCGTGACGCAGATCGTGCAGGTCGCGGCGACGAGCACCGGCCGGGCGCCGTCGTTGAGGGCGTCCTCGACCTGCCCACCGGCCTCCAGGATGCACCCGCGCCGGTCGCGCAGGTCGTCCTCGTAGGTCGAGACCGCTGCCGGCGCCGCCGAACCGATCAGGCGGGGTCCGTCGTCCAGGCCGGCGAGCTCGGCGAGCGCGCCGGCGAGCGCCTCGGTGTCCTCGCCGGCGTAGGCGCGACGGTCGCTGGTCGGGCAGAGCAGGCCGACGACGCGGACGGGCCGTCCGTCGCTCACTGCCCGGTCCAGACGGGGTCGCGCTTCTCGAAGAACGCCTTGACGCCCTCCTGGATGTCGTCGGTCGCGAAGGCGATCGTCAGCTGGGAGCGCAGGAAGTCCAGCGCGTCCTCGAACGGCTGGTCCATCTGGCGGTAGAGCGCGTCCTTGCCGAGCTGCAGCATCAGCGGGGACTTGGACGCGAGCTTCGCCGTCCACTCGGCCACCTTGGCGGCGTGCTCCTCGCGCGGGACCACGACGTTCGCGATACCCAGGCGCTCGGCCTCGGCGGCGTCGATCCGGTCGCCCAGGAACAGCAGCTCGGTGGTCTTCTTGCGCGGGACGTTGCGGAAGATGAGCGCAGAGATCATGAACGGGAAGACCCCGACGTTGATCTCGGGCGTCCCGAAGGTCGCCTTGTCGGAGGCGACGATCAGGTCGCACGCGAGGGCGAGGCCGAAGGCGCCCGCGAGGCAGTGCCCGTCGATCGACGCGACGACCGGCTTGCCGAGCCGGCCGATGAGCTTGAAGATCCCCGGGAAGCGGTCCGTCCCGAAGTGCTTGTGGACCAGCGGCGCGTCGGACGCGAAGCCGGCGAGGTTGCCGCCCGCCGACCAGGTGGACGCGTGCGTGGACGCGAGGACGACCACGCGGACGGCGTCGTCGTCGCGGGCGGCCTCGAACGCCGTGATCAGGTCGCTCAGCAGCTCGTCGGACATCGCGTTGCGCGTGTCGGGCTGGTCCATCGCGATGGTCGCGACGCCGTCCGCGACGTCGTAGCGCAGGGTGTCGTAGGTCACCACCCGATCCTCGCACTTCTCGGCCTCTGGCCGCGGACCCGCCAAAGCGGAAAGTGGGAAGTGCCACTGTTTACTTTCTCTCCCCCGCTCGGTACCGTCGCCCGATGGCCACCACCGAGCAGGTCCTGAAACCCGATCACGGGGGCTCCCGCAAGCACTTCATCTTCACCGAGGAGCACGACCGCCTGCGCGAGTCGATCCACGCCTTCGTCACGAAGGAGTGCGCGCCGCACGCGGAGGAGTGGGAGGAGCAGACGTTCCCGGACTCGATCGTCAAGCGGATGGGCGACCTCGGGTTCCTCGGGCTGGCGATGCCGGAGGAGTACGGCGGCCAGGGTGGCGACTACTACGCGAGCCTCGTGCTCGCCGAGGAGATGGCCCACGCGCAGTGCGGCGGTCTGGCGATGGGCATCGCGGTGCAGACCGACATGGCCATGCCCCCGATCCACCTGTTCGGGACCGAGGAGCAGAAGCAGCAGTGGCTGGTGCCCGCCATCAAGGGCGATGCGATCCTCGCGCTCGGCATCACCGAGCCCGACGCCGGGTCCGACGTCGCCGGCATCAAGACCCGGGCCGTGTACGACGAGGCGACCGACGAGTACGTCATCAACGGCTCCAAGACGTACATCACCAACGGGCATCGCGCCCACGTGATCGTGCTGGTCACGAAGACGGATCCAGACGCCGGCCACGGCGGCATCACGCTCTTCCTCGTCCCCATGGACACGCCGGGTGTCATCCGCGAGCAGCGCCTGAAGAAGCTCGGCATGCACGCGTCGGACACCGCGCTGCTGGCCTTCCAGGACGTCCGCGTCCCCGCGAGTGCGATGCTCGGCGAGAAGGGCAAGGGCTTCTACCACATCAGCTGGGAGCTCCAGGGCGAGCGCCTGATCGGCGCGGCGGGCTGCGTCGCCGGCGCGCAGAGCGTCTTCGACCGCACCATGCAGTACGCGCTGGAGCGCAAGGCGTTCGGCCGCGAGATCGGCAAGTTCCAGGTCATCCGCCACAAGTTCGCCGAGATGGCGACGAAGATCGAGACCGCCCGGCAGATGGTCTACATGACCGCCTGGCGGTTCGAGAACGGCGAGTACCCGGTCCGCGAGATCTCGATGGCGAAGCTCTACGCCGCGCGGATCTCGGTCGAGGTCGCCGACGAGTGCATCCAGATCCACGGCGGCGCCGGCTACATGAAGGAGTACGGCGTCGAGCGGGCCTGGCGGGACCTCCGGCTCAACCGCATCGGGGCGGGGACCGACGAGATCATGCTCGAGGTCATCGGGCGCTCGTACGGCCTGTAGTCCGGAAACCAGGGTCGGCGCTCGGAGGTCTCGGCGCCGGCGCATCAACTCCCGTCAGGGCAAGACGCTGCAGCGCGAGGTCGTGCGTGGCGTGTTCAGCATGCTGAGAAAGAGGTTGTAGAGATGAGCAGCGCCGAGGCGTACCGGACCAGCGAGACCGTCGCGATCCGACCCCCGTTCACCCAGGAGCACGAGGACCTGCGAGCCAGCGTCCGCCGCTGGGTGGCGACGGAGCTCGCGCCCAACGCGACGGAGTGGGAGGACGACCGGTGGTTCCCGAACGCCCTCTTCCCGCGCATGGCGGAGCTCGGCTTCCTGGGCCTGAAGTACCCCGAGGAGTACGGCGGTCAGGGTGGCGACCACCTGCACCAGGCGGTCATGGCCGAGGAGCTCGCGTGGTGCGGCTCCGGCGGCGTCGCCGCCGGGCTCGGCGCGCACATGGACATCGCCACGCCGCCGATCTTCAAGTTCGGCACCGAGGACCAGAAGCAGCGCTACCTCGTCCCGGCGATCACGGGCGAGAAGATCGCCGCGCTGGCGATCACCGAGCCCGACGCCGGGTCCGACGTGGCCGGCATCCGGACCCACGCCAAGCGGGTCGACGGCGGCTGGCTGATCAACGGCTCGAAGATGTTCATCACCAACGGCGTGCGCGCGCACTTCCACGTCGCCGCGGTGAAGACGAAGCCCGAGGGCGGGCACGGCGGCATGAGCTTCTTCGTCATCGACGCCCGCGGCGACGACGGGGAGCTGCTCCCCGGCATCACCACCTCGAAGATCGAGAAGCTCGGCTGGCACGCCTCCGACACCGGTCTCATCTCCTACGAGGACGTCTTCGTCGGTGACGAGCAGCTGCTCGGGGAGCTCGACAAGGGCTTCTACCTGATCATGGCCAACTTCCAGTGGGAGCGGCTGCTGATGGCGCTCGGCGCGGTCGGCGGCATGCAGGCGGCCTTCGAGAAGACCCTGGAGTTCGTCAAGGATCGCCAGGCGTTCGGCCGGCCGATCGGGAAGTTCCAGGTCAGCCGTCACAAGATGGCCGAGATCGCCACGACGATCGAGGCCGGCCGCTGCATCACGTACAACGCGCTGCGGCTGTTCCACGAGGGCCACGACGCGGTGCGCGAGGTCACGATGGCCAAGCTCGCCACCCAGCGCGCCTGCTTCGACGTGATGGACGAGTGCCTGCAGCTGCACGGCGGCGCCGGCTACATGGAGGAGTACGGCATCGAGCGCGCCGCGCGCGACGCCCGCCTCGGGCCGATCGGCGGCGGCACCGACGAGATCATGAAGGAGATCCTGGGGAAGACGATGGGGCTGTAGCGCCCCCTCTTGGCCTCCTGCCAATAGCATCACCGCCCGCAGCACCCGCCGTCCGCAGCACCATCCCCACTCGAACAAGGAGCACCACATGGGAGTCCTCGACGACAAGGTCGCCATCGTCACCGGGTCCGCCCGCGGCATCGGCCGCGCGACCGCAGAGATCCTCAGCGCCCAGGGCGCGAAGGTCGTCATCAACGACCTCGACAAGGACGTCGCGGAGCAGACCGCTTCGGAGATCGCCGGCGAGACCGCCGTCTTCTCGGGCGACCTGACCAAGGGTGATGCGCCCGACCAGCTGGTCCAGACGGCGATCGACGCCTGGGGCAAGATCGACATCATCGTCAACAACGCCGGCTACACGCTGGACGCGCCCATCCACAAGATGAGCGACGACTGGTGGGACAAGATGGTCGCGATCCACCAGACCGTCCCCTTCAAGGTCATCCGTGCCGCCGCGCCGCATCTGCGCGAGCCCGCCAAGAAGGAGAAGGAGGAGGGCGTCGAGGTCTTCCGCAAGATCGTCAACATCGCGTCGATCTCCGGCACGATGGGCAACGCCGGCCAGGCGAACTACTCCGCGGCGAAGAACGGCGTCGTCGGCCTGACGAAAACCGTCGCCAAGGAGTGGGGCCAGTTCAAGATCAACTGCAACGCGGTCGCGTTCGGCTTCGTCGACACCCGCCTGACGCAGTCCAAGGTCGACGACAACACGATGGAGATCGACGGCGAGACGGTCCAGCTCGGCATCCCGGACCAGATGCGCTCGATGGCCTCCATGCTGATCCCGCTCGGTCGCCCCGCGACTCCTGAAGAGGCCGCGGGCGGCATCTTCTTCCTGTGCTCCCCGTGGTCCAACTACGTGCACGGCCAGGTGCTGAACGTCTCGGGCGGCGTGTTCAGCGGGATGATGTCCTGACGCAGTTCGCGATCTCCACGGTGCGGGAGGAGGACCTCGACGTCCTCCTCCCGCTCGTGCGCGGCTACGCCGCGTTCTACGAGGAGACCAAGGGCTTCCAGCAGCCCTCCGACGAGGCGCTGCTCGCCTTGTCGCGTGAGCTGCTCGCCAACCCCGACCACGACGGGCTGCAGTTGCTCGCGCGCGATTCGAGGACCGATGAGGCCGTCGGCTTCGCGACGATCTACTGGACCTTCTCGACGCTCTCCGCCGGCCGGGTCGCGGTGATGAACGACCTGTTCGTCGCCCCTGCCGCCCGCGGCACCGGGCTCGCCGAGCAGCTCATCGAGGCCTGCCGGGCGCGCGCCCAGGAGCGCGGCGCGCTCTCGCTGCAGTGGCGCACGGCGCTGGACAACGAGCGCGCCCAGGCGGTCTACGACCGGGTCGGCGGCACGCGGTCGACCTGGCTGGACTACAGCCTGCCGGTGTAGCGGTCTCGAACCCGTCGCACGACGTACCGCAACCGCGGACCACCTCGTACGTTGGGAGACCGATGATCAGCTTTCGCACGTCCGCCGCCCTGCTCGCGACCGGAACGGTCCTGCTCGTCACCCCCAGCGCCGACGCCCGGGTCGTCGTCGTGGCCGACGGCGGACGCTCCGCGACGCTCACCGACGTGGTGAGCAACAAGGTCGTGGCCCGGGTGCCGGTCGGCGGCCGCACCCGCGGCGCCGCCGTCTCCCCCGACGGGAGCCGCGGCTACGTCACCGCCGACGCCCAGGTCGTCGCGGTCGACCTCGGCACGCGGCAGGCCGTCGCGCGTGTCGCGCTCGCCAGGACCGTCATCGCGCTCACGCCGTCACCCGACGGGACACGCCTGTTCGCGTCCCGTGCCGGCGGGATCGACGTCATCGACACCGCGACGTTCACCGTGACCCGGTCGATCGCGATCCCCCGCTCCTCCCCCGGCCCGCTGGCCGTCAGCCCGGACGGCACCCGCGTGGTGACGATCACCGGCGCCAAGCAGATCGGCATCGTCGACGTCCCGTCGTCCGGCTTCGTGAAGCGCATCAAGCTCGCCGGCGCCACGAGCGTCGCGTTCGGGCCGACCGGCCCCCTTGCCCGCGTGGTCACCGCCGGGAAGAAGGGCGCCAGGCTCATCAGCCTCGACGCCACGACCGGCCGGCTCGGCCGGCAGGTCCGCCTGCGCGCCGGGGTCGGCGGAGGCGTCGCGATCACCCGCGACGGGCGTCGGGCCCTGGTGGGTGCTGCGAAGGGCAGCCGCGCCGTCGCCGTCGTCGATCTCGCCTCCGGCCGCACGGTCGCTCGTGTCGCCGCAGGAGCGGGTCCGGGCTTCCCCGCCACGTCGCCCGACGCACTCCGCTTCTACGTCGCCGACCAGGGCGCCGGGACCGTCTCCGTGTTCAGTTCGGCCAGTCTCAAGCGCCTGACCGCCCAGCGGCTCGCGAAGACCTCCCGGCCCGCCGCGGTCGCCGTGCAGCCAGGCGTCGCGACCATCACCGGCACCGAGGGGCCGGACACGCTCAGCGGCACCCGCCTCGCCGACCGGCTGCTCGGCCTCGGCGGCGACGACACGCTCAACGGCGGCCGCGGCAACGACGCGCTCTTCGGCGGCCCCGGCAACGACGGCCTCGTCGGCGGGCCCTCCAACGATGTCGTGCAGGGGGACGAGGGCGACGACCGCCTCAGCGGGCAGGCCGGCGACGACTCCATCATCGGAGGCCCCGGTCGGGACACGGGCTTCGGCGGCACCGGGAACGACACCCTCGACGGCGGGACCGAGAACGACTTCCTCGACGGTGGGGACGGCGACGACACGCTGCTCGGCGGGGAGGGCGACGACAAGATCGTCGAGCTCGGGTTCGGCAACGACAAGCTCCTCGACGGCGGCCCCGGCGACGACTACCTCGACGGCGGGCGCGGCACCGACAAGCTGACCGGCGGCGAGGGCAACGACCAGCTCTTCGCCGGTCCCGGATCGGAGACGGTCGACGGCGGGGAGGGCGACGACCTGGTCGACGGGGGTACCGGCAACGACCGGGTCTTCGGCCGGGAGGGCAACGACGTGCTCGCCGGGGACGCCGGCAAGGACCGGCTCTTCGGCTCCAGCGGCTCCGACGAGCTCGACGGAGGCTCCGGCGACGACGAGCTGTCCGGCGGTGACGGCAACGACCAGATCGTCGCCGGGCCCGGCGTCGATGAGGTCACGGGTGGCCGCGGCGCGGACATCATCCGGGTCGCCGATGGTGACCCCGACACGGTCGACTGCGGCACAGGACGCGACACGGTCTACATCGAGAGCGACGCCCCGGGCCGCGACGCGCTGAAGAACTGCGAGCTGGTCATCCCGGTCCCCGCCGAGCCGTCCAACGACGCCCCGGCCAGCACGACGACGATCCGCGGCACCGCGGGCGACGACACCCTGCAGGGCACGTCCGGTGCGGACACCATGCTCGGTGCCGACGGCTTCGACAAGCTCTTCGGCCTCGAAGGCGAGGACTACGTCGACGGCGAGAACGGCGACGACGAGATCCACGGCGGCCCCGGCAACGACCGGATGCACGGGCGCAACGACGACGACCTGATCTTCGGCGACGAGGGCGACGACTACATCACCGGCGATCGCGGGACCGACACCATCGACGGTGGCCCCGGCAACGACTCGATCTTCGGCAACCTCGATCCGGACGTGATCCAGGGTGGCGACGGGGACGACCGGATCAACGTCGTCGGCGGTGCCGTCGACCAGGTCGCCTGCGGCCCCGGGGTCGACACCGTCTTCGCCGACGCCGAGGACGTCGTGGCCCCGGACTGCGAGAACGTCCGGCGCTAGGAGCGCCGGACGGCCTGCTCAGGCGGCCGGCGCCGTGCGCTTGGAGGCCTGGCGCGCGGCGCGCCGGGCGGCGCGGACGCTCGCCCGTACCCGGGACTCTCCGTGCTCGGTCAGGCCGTTGTAGAGCGTCTTGATCTCGTCGAAGATCTCGTCGGAGGCGACCTGCGACTGGTTGCGCGTCGGCTCGGCGACCTGCTCGAAGCGAAACGGGTCGCCGTACTGGATGGTCACCTTCGGAAACTGCCCGTGCTTCCAGTTGCGCACCTTCGCCGAGCCGTGGATCGCGACCGGCACGACGGTCGCGCCGGACTCGAGCGCCAGCCGGCCGATGCCCGGCTTCGCGCTCTCCGCGAGGGCCCCGGTCCGCGATCGGCCGCCCTCGCAGTACATCGCGATGCAGCCGTTGCGCTCCAGCACCGAGTGGGCGGTCGCGAACGCCTCGTCGTCGCGCGCCCCGCGCCGGACCGGGAACACCCCGCCGTGGGTGTAGATGAACTGCAGCGGCGGCTTGAACATCTGGGACTTCGCCATGAACCGGACCTTGCGACGCGTGAAGGCGCCGACGAAGAAGTGGTCCATGAACGAGAAGTGGTTGGGCGCGAGGATCAGCGGCCCGCTCGCGGGGACCTTCTCGGAGCTGATGCAGCGCGCACGGAAGAACGAGAACGCGTACATCGAGGTCGTCATCCGGACCATCTCGTAGACCCAGTCGGGGTCCCGCGTGCGGGACCGATCGTGGAACCGGTCGAAGTACTCCTTCGGCCGTTCGTCACGGTAGACCTGGTCCTTCATCGACGCCAGCTTCTCGCCGCTCATCGCCCTCTCACTTCGTCGACCCGTACGTGCACCAGCAGGGTAGACCAAACACGGTGTCAGGTCAGGGTCCGCGCGAGCGCTGATGCCCACCCTTGCAGCAACACGGCGCGCTCGTCCTCCCCCATGCGGGGTTCGAAGCGCGAGCGGGCCCGCCACGTCTTGGCGATGTGGTCCTGCGACCAGATGCCCGCGCCGACGCCCGCCAGGAGCGCCGCGCCGAGCGCCGTCGTCTCCCGGACCTCGGGCACGACGACCGGGACGCCGAGCACGTCCGCCTGGAACTGCATGAGCCAGCCGTTCGCGGTCGCGCCGCCGTCGGCCTTCAGCTCGGTCAGCGGGGTCCCGGACGCGGTCTCCATCGCACGGACCGCGTCGACCGTCTGGTAGGCCATCGCCTCGAGCGTCGCACGGGCGAGGTGGGCCTTCGTGCTCCCGCGCGTGAGCCCGACGATCGTGCCTCGCGCGTACGGATCCCAGTGGGGGGAGCCGAGCCCGGTCAGTGCCGGGACGAAGTACACGCCGTCGTTGGAGTCCAACGATCCGGCGAGCGCCTCGGTCTCGTCGGCCCGTTCGATGATCCCGAGGCCGTCGCGCAGCCACTGGACGCCGGCGCCGGTGACGAAGATGGCCGCCTCCAGCGCGTAGACGGTGCGCTGCCCGATGCCCCAGGCGACGGTCGTCAGGAGCCCGGGCGGGGCCAACGGCGGCGCCGCGCCGGAGTTCAGCAGCACGAACGAGCCGGTGCCGTAGGTGTTCTTGCCCATCCCCGGGTCCAGGCAGGCCTGGCCGTACAGCGCCGCCTGCTGGTCCCCCGCGACGCCGGACACGGGGACGACGTGGCCGTGCAGCGTCTCGGCCGTCGTCCTCCCGAACTCCCCGATCGACGGACGGACCTCCGGCAGCGCCTGCTGCGGGACGCCGAGCAGGCCGCAGAGGTCGTCGTCCCACGCGCCGGCGGCGATGTCGTAGAGGAGCGTGCGTGAGGCGTTGGACCGATCGGTGACGTGCTCCCCGGTGAGCTTGAACACGAGCCAGGAGTCGATCGTGCCGAAGACCGCCTGCCCGTTCTGCGCCTTCTCGCGCAGGCCCTCCACGTTCTCGAGGAGCCACTCGATCTTCGTGCCCGAGAAGTACGGGTCCAGCACCAGGCCCGTACGGGTGCGCACGAGTGCCTCGTGGCCGGCGGCGCGCAGGGCGTCGCAGCGCTCGGCGGTGCGGCGGTCCTGCCATACCAGGGCGTGGTGCAGCGGCTCCCCCGTGTGCGGGTCCCAGACGCAGACGGTCTCGCGCTGGTTGGTGATCCCGACCGCGCGCAGCATGCCGGGTCCGCAGCCCGCGTCGTCCAGCGCCTCCCTGGCGACGGCGTGGACCGCCTCCCAGATCTCGGCGATGTCGTGCTCGACCCAGCCCGGCCGCGGGAAGTGCTGCGTGAACTCGCGGTAGGCACGGCCGATCAGCGTGCCGTCGTCGTCGAAGACCAGGCACGTCGTGCCGGTGGTTCCCTCATCGATCGCCAGGATCATCGCCAGGGACCCTAACCGCGCCCGCTGTCGGCCCCCACCGCAGAACGCGGTGAGGGCCGGGGCCGCGCCCAGGATCAGAGCTGTCCCGTCCCCGATCCTGGGTCCCCTCGGCCCCGGCCTTCCTCACCGGACGGCGGCGTCACACGCGGGAGATCGCGCCCTACCGAGGCAGGACCGCCAACTTCGTGCTCCGACGACCCTGGGTCAAGGGGCCGGCGGAGCGGAGGACGGACGACCGGGACACCTGTTCGTCGCAGGAGGAGACGCGGCGGTGTCCCGTTGGTGTCGTCCGTGCCATGGAAGGAACCTACGACCGGCACGCCACGCGCCCCATCGACACCCGGTCGGAAGGTCGAACCCGGTTTTCGCCCGCAGGTCGATCCTCCAGTCACCGCCTGGGCGACGGCGTCTCAGCGGCGGCTGAGCTCGACGAGCATGAAGTCCTTGAGCTGCTTGCCGCGGTGCACGAAGCCCTTCACCGTGCGACCCGTCGCGCGGTGGGCCAGGTCCAGCTCGACCTCCCCGACGGTGAACCCCGCGCGGGTCGCGTCGACGGTCATGCCGATCTCCATCCCGAAGCGCGGCGCGAACGGCACGACCGCCGGAAGGACCTCGCCGCGCATCGCCCGCTGGCCGCTGATCGGGGCGTCGAGCTCCAGGCCGCAGAGCCGCCGGATCGCTGCGCGCGCGTAGCCGACGGCGAAGCCGAACCCACCGCCGACGCGGCTCGCGAAGGTCGCCACGGCGAGGTCGCACTCGCCGGCGCGGACCGCGCGCACGAGCAGCGGGAGGTGGTGCGCGGTCTCCGCGAGGTCACCGTCGCACAGGACGAACACCGGCGGCTCGGGCTCCAGCGCCAGCGGGAGGACCTCGCGGGCGGCGAGGGTCGTCGCCCCGCCCTTGCCCAGGTTCCGGGGCGCACGGACGAGCTCGGCGCCCGCCTCGAGCACCACGTGGGCGGTCGTGTCGGTCGAATGGTCGTCGGCGACGACGATCCGCACGCTGTGGCCGGCCCCGCCGAAGGCGTCGCGCAGCGCGCCGATGGTCGCGGCGATGCGGTCGGCCTCGTTGAAGGCGCTGACGATCACCACAACGTCGGGTCGGTGCAGCGATGCGCTTGCGGCGTCCATGGGGGCGGCTATCGTGCCAGACCGTCCCCACGATCCGTCCCCGAACCACCTGGAGAGCACCCGTGCCGAACGTCGAGGCCCACATCACCGGCACCGTGTGGAAGATCGAGGTCGAGGTCGGCAGCACCGTCGCCGAGGGCGACACCATGGTCATCCTCGAGTCGATGAAGATGGAGATGCCGGTCGAGACCGAGGACGCGGGCACGGTCAAGGAGATCCTCTGCGAGGAGGGTCAGGCCGTGAACGAGGGCGACGTCCTGATCGTCCTGGAGTAGCCCTCCGGCCGCTCTTGCGTACCCTCCGCGACCATGCCCGGAGAGCTCCGCATCGACGAGCCGGCCGACGGCGTCCTGCGCCTGACCCTCGCGAACCCCGAGAAGCGGGGGGCGCTGGACCACGTGATCCTCGACGCGATCGCCGAGACCGTCACCGGGCTCGCGGACGACGTCCGCTGCGTGGTGCTTCGTGGCCACGACGGGCAGTTCTCGTCCGGCTACGACATCGGCGACATCCCCGACGACGAGTTCGCGGAGCGCGCCGAGAAGCTCGTGGCCCACCCGTTCACCGGGGCGATCGACGCACTCGAGGCCTGCCCGGTGCCGACGATCGCCGCCCTCACCGGTCACACGATCGGCGGTGGGCTCGAGCTCACGCTCGCCTGCGACTTCCGGATCGCGTCCGACGGCATCCGCCTGGGGATGCCGCCCGCGAAGCTCGGGCTCGTGTACTCGCACACCGGTCTGCGCCGGTTCCTCAACGTCATCGGCGAGCCGCGCACCCGGGAGCTGTTCCTGCTCGGCCGCTACATCGAGGCGCACCGGGCGCTGGACTGGGGCCTCGTCAACGAGGTCGTCGCCGCCGGGGCGCTCGACGGCACCACCCTCGACTGGGCGACCGAGCTCGCGGGCAACGCGCCGCTGAGCCTGCGGGGGAACAAGCACGTACTGCGAACGCTGCTGGACACCGAGGGCGCGCTGTCCGCCGACGTCGAGCAGGAGCTCATCGCACTTCGGCGCGACTGCTTCGCCAGCGACGACCTGCTCGAGGGCGTCCGCGCCTTCGCGGCCCGGCGCCCGGCGCGCTGGACCGGCCGCTGACGACCGGTCGTCCGCCCGGTTCAGCCCGAGGAGATCTCGTCGAGCGCCGCTGCGATGCGACGGACGCCCTCGGCGATGGCCGGCGGGGCCAGCGCCCCATATCCCAGGACGATGCCTGTCGTCCGTGGCGGTGGATCGGCCGCGTAGGTGCTCAGCGGGTACAGGCCGACGTCGCGGAGCAGCGCCGCCTGCACGAGCGCGGAGGCATCGAACGCGGCGGGCAGCCGTACCACCGCGTGCAGCCCGGCGGCCGCGCCCTCGACGCGTGCTCCGTCGAGCTCGAGCCCGACCGCGGCGACCAGCGCGTCCCGCCGGGTCCGCTGCCGACGCCGGGCGGCACGCACGTGCCGGTCGTAGACGCCCGAGGTGATCAACCTGGCGAGCGCGGCCTGCTCCAGGACCGGCGAGCCCGCGTCGGCGTAGCGCTTGGCCCGCACGACCGCGGCGAGGCGGTCCTCCGGGACGACGATCCACGCCAGCCGCAGCCCGGGCGCAAGCGTCTTGCTGGTGGACCCCAGGTAGGCGACCTGCCCGGGGGCGAGGGCCTGGAGCGCGGCCACGGGAGACCGGTCGTACCGGTACTCGGCGTCGTAGTCATCCTCGACCAGGAGCATCCCGTGCTCCTGGGCCAGGCCCGCGAGGGCGGCCCGCCGACCCGCCGACAGCACCACGCCGGTCGGGCACTGGTGCGCCGGGGTGAGCAGCGCGAGATCCGGCCGGGCCGCCGCCACCGCCTCGTCCCGGACACCGAGCGCGTCGACCGGCACCGGCACGACCTCCGCCCCCGCGAACCCCAGGACGTCGCGGTGCTCCGCGAGGTAGGGATCCTCGACCGCGACCCGCACCGCACGGTCGCTCCCCTCCCCGGTCGAGCGGACGAGCAGTCCGAGCGCCTGCACGACCCCCTGGCAGACCACGATCTGGCCGGGCCGGCAGACGACGCCGCGGCTGCGGGCGAGCATGGTGGCGAGGGCGACGCGCAGCTCGTGCAGCCCCCGGGGGTCGGCGTACCCGAAGGCGGCGTCCGGCAGCTCCCGCAGGGCGGAGCGGGTGGCCCGCTGCCAGTCCTCGCGCGGGAAGGCGGAGAGGTCCGGGTGCCCGGGGAAGAAGTCGATCCGGGGCCGTGGAACAGGAGCGGCCCGGCCGACGCGCCGCGGCGCGCCCGCGACGTCCACCTGCGGGAGCGCCCGGCGGACGAAGGTCCCCGATCCGACCCGGGCCTCCAGCCACGCCTCCGCGACCAGCTGGTCGTAGGCGTCGACCACGAGCCGTCGCGAGACGCCGAGGTCACGGGCGAGCGTGCGCGTCGGCGGCAGCCGGTCCCCGGGTCGCAACCGGCCGGTACGGATCGCGCCGCGCAGCCCGTCCTCCACCTGCGCGCCCAGCGGCGGGGCCTGGGGCCCGCGGCGGACGACGAGGAGGACCTCTGGGCCCCGATTGGTCCCGTCAATCGGCATCGGATTGGATCTTCCCAGGGGACCGCTCTCGGGTCTACCGTGCCTTCCATGACCGCCGACGACCGCCTCGTCCGCCTCGGGCTCCTGGCCTACGGCGGGATGCAGCTCGCCCTCGGGCTCTGGCAGGGCCTCTCCCCGGGGACGTTCTACGACGCCCTCGGGCCCTTCGGCGGCCAGAACGACCACTACATCCGCGACGTCGCCTCGTGGACCGTCGCGCTCGGAGTGCTGTGTCTGCTCGCCGCGTCCCGGCCCACCTGGCGGCTGCCGGTCCTCGCCCTCGCCGCGGTGCAGAGCGGGCTGCACACCGTCAACCACCTGCTTGACGCCGGGGAGGCCGACACGCACTGGGTCGGCATCGCCGATGCGGTCTCGCTCGCGGTCCTCAGCGTCCTGCTCGTCGCGCTCGTCCGCAAGGAGGCCGCCCGATGAAGGTCCTGATCGCCGGCGCCACCGGGGCCATCGGCCGACCACTGGTCGCCCGCCTGCAAGCCGACGGCCACGACGTCGCGGCCGTCGCGCGGAACGCCGGGAAGGCGGACGTCCTGCGCGACGCGGGCGTCGAGGCGCACGTCGCCGACGTGTTCGACCGCGACGCCGTGGTGGCCGCCTGCGTCGCCGCCGCCCCCGACGTGGTGGTGCACCAGCTGACCGCGCTGCCGCGGCAGATGGACATCCGCAAGTACCGCCGCGCGCTCGAGCCGACCAACCGTCTGCGCGCCGAGGCGACCCCCCACCTGCTGGAGGGCGCGCGGGCCGCAGGTGCCCGGCGGGTCGTGGTCCAGTCGATCTCGTTCGTCACGGCACCGGAGGGACCATCGGTCCACGACGAGGACGCACGCCCGTACACCGATGCGCCCGAGGCCTTCCGCGACGCCGTCTCCGCCACGCTCGCGATGGAGCGGATGACGCTCGCGGCCACCGACCTGCACCCGGTCGTCCTGCGGTACGGGTTCCTCTACGGGCCGGGCACCTACTACGCGCACGACGGCGCCACCGCGCAGGAGATCGCGCGGCGGCGGTTCCCGATCGTCGGCGGCGGGACCGGGACGTCGTCGTTCCTGCACGTCGACGACGCCGCGGGTGCGACCGTCGCGGCCCTGCACGGAGGTGCTGCCGGCGTCTACAACGTGACCGACGACGATCCCGCCCCGATGCACGAGTGGCTGCCCCACGCGGCCGCGTGCCTGGGCGCGAGGCGCCCGCTGCGCGTCCCGGCCCTCGTCGGTCGCCTGGCCGCGGGGGCGCACGCGGTCCACTTCGCCACGACGCTGCGGGGCAACCGCGGCGACCGGTTCAAGGACACCTTCGGCTGGCAGCCCGCGCACCCGACGTGGCGCGACGGCTTCCGGGAGGCGCTCGCGACCCCACGCGTCTGACGTGACCACCGGGGGCGTCCGACGGCTGACCGGGCCCGGCCTGCGGTAGGAGGGCCCGGCTCCGGGTCCCGTACGCTCTCCGCCGTGCTGCTGGTCACCTGGAACGTCAACTCCCTCAACGCGCGCCTGCCGCGCGTGCTCGAGTTCCTCGAGACGGTCGCGCCGGACGTCCTGTGCCTGCAGGAGACCAAGTGCACGCCCGAGGCGTTCCCGGTCGATGCGCTGCGCGCGGTGGGCTACGACGCCGTCCACCACTCGGGCGGGCGCTGGGCCGGCGTCGCGATCCTCGCCCGGACGGGCCTGACGCTCGAGGACCCGGTGTGCGGCCTGCCCGGAGAGGTCCGCGCCGACCAGGCCCGTTGGGTCGAGGCGACCGTCGGCGGTGTGCGGGTCGCCAGCGTCTACGTCGTCAACGGTCAGGCGGTCGGTAGCGAGCCGTTCGCGGAGAAGCTCACCTTCCTCGACGCGATGGCCGCCCGCGCGGGTGGGCTGCGCAACGCCGGCGGGCCGATCGCGATCGCCGGGGACTTCAACGTCTGCCCCACCGACCTCGACGTGTACGACCCGGCCGCCTTCGCGGGGGCCACCCACGTGACGGAGGACGAGCGCGGGGCGCTGCGGGCGATCCTCGACACCGGCGGACTGCGCGACGCCCACGAGACCGTCCGCCCCGGCGAGCAGCAGTTCACCTGGTGGGACTACCGTGCCGGTCACTTCCACAAGGGCCTGGGCCTGCGGATCGACCTCGTGCTGCTCAGTGAGGATGTGGCGGGCGCCCTGACGCGCTGCGCGATAGAGCGGGACTTCCGCAAGGGCACCAAACCGTCCGACCACGCGCCGCTGGTCGCCGACTGGCGCTAGTCAGGCCGCAGCCTGCTCGGGCTCGCGGACCGCAGCGACGAGGATCGCCGGCGGATGCCGCGACGTCCTCCGGGCCGAGCGGGCGTCCCCCACCCGTCGGGATCTGTGGTCCCGGCCCTCCGCTCATCCGGTCCTCCCCATAATGTGCAGGCCATGCCGCCGCTGATCACCCGTCAAGAGGCCCTGGAGCTCGGTCAGCTCGAGTCGCCTGCCGAGATCGAAGCCCTGGTCGAGCGCGCCTGGGCGGCGCGGCTGGAGTCCTTCGGGGACAGCACCGACCTCTGCTCCCTGGTCAACGCGAAGTCCGGCGGCTGCGCCGAGGACTGCGGGTTCTGCGCCCAGTCGCGGTTCGCGGAGGCCGAGACCCCGATGCACGCGATGATGGAGCCGGAGCAGATCCTCGAGCACGCCAAGGCCGCCGAGGCCGCCGGCGCGCACCGGTTCTGCATGGTCACGCAGGGCCAGGGGCTCTCCAAGCGCGACTTCGAGAAGATCCTCGAGGGCGCGAAGCTCGTCAGTGAGCAGACGAACCTCAAGCGCTGCGCGTCGGTCGGCCACATGTCGGTCGCGCGCGCCAAGCAGCTGAAGGAGGCGGGCATCCAGCGGGTCCACCACAACGTGGAGACCTCGGAGTCCTACTACCCCGAGGTGTCGACGACCGTCCGCTACGAGGGCCGCATCCGCACGATCGACGCGGTCCGCGAGGCCGGCCTCGAGACCTGCGTCGGCGGGATCCTCAACCTCGGCGAGTCCCGCGAGCAGCGGGTCGAGATGGCGTTCGAGCTCGCGACGATCGACCCGACCTCGGTGCCGATCAACCTCCTGAACCCGCGCCCCGGCACGAAGTTCGGCGACCGTGACCTGATGGACCCGTGGGAGGTCGTCAAGTGGATCGCGATCTTCCGCCTGATCCTCCCCGAGGCGCTCTTCCGCCTCTGCGGCGGGCGCACCGAGAACCTCGGCGACCTGCAGCAGCTCGCGGTCAAGGCCGGCCTGAACGGCGTCATGATGGGCAACTTCCTGACGACGCTCGGCAACACGCCCGCCGAGGACCGCTCGATGTTCGAGAACCTCGGGCTGAACATCGCCCGTCAGGACGACAACGGCGCGAACCCGCGCCCGGACAACCGGTCCGGCTGGCTGGACGGCGAGACCCCCGACGTGGTCGGGGAGTTCCTCGACACCCGGCAGGACGCCGAGAACGCCGGCATCGAGATCCAGCTCTGGGACCCGGCCGCGCAGCTGCGCTACGTCAAGAAGGGGGCCAAGGTCCCGCCGCGGCCAGACGGTGCGGCCAACCGCTGGCCGGGGGAAGAGCCCGCGGTCCCCGCCGCGACGGCCGGCCTGCCGTTCGGTCACTGAGCCGTGTCGGACATCGCGCACCGTCTCGAGGAGCTCCGGGAGTCCGGCCTGTACCGGCGGATGCGCCTCATCAGCGGACCGCAGGGTGGTCGCGTGGTGCTCGACGGCAAGCCCGTCCTGCTGCTCTGCTCCAACAACTACCTCGGGCTCGCCGACCACCCGCGGGTGACGGAGGCAGCGGCCGAGGCCGCGCTGCGCTGGGGCGTCGGCTCCGGGTCCTCGCGTCTGGTGTCGGGCACGATGACCATCCACCGTCGGTTGGAAGAGCGGCTCGCGGCATTCAAGGGCACCCAGGACGCCGTGCTCTTCGGGTCCGGCTACCTCGCGAACGTCGGTGTCCTGCAGTCGCTCGCGGCCGCGACCGGCAAGCCGTGCACCGTCTACAGCGACGAGCTCAATCACGCCTCGATCATCGACGGCTGCCGCCTCTCGCGCGCCGAGATCGCGGTCTACGACCACTGCGACGTCGAGCACCTCGCCTGGACGATGGCGCGCCGCGACGCGGACCCCGCCGCCCCGAAGATCGTCGTGACCGACAGCGTGTTCTCGATGGACGGGGACGTCGCCCCGCTGGCCGAGCTCGTCGAGCTGTGCCGGCGAACCGGCGCCCGGCTGATCGTCGACGAGGCCCACGCCACCGGCTGCGTCGGCCCGGGCGGGCGTGGTGCGGTCGCCGAGGCGGGCCTGGAGGGCGAGGTCGACGTCGTCGTCGGCACGCTCGGCAAGGCGCTGGGCTCCTACGGGGCGTTCGCAGCGTGCAGCACGGAGATCGTCGAACTGCTCACCAACACCGCCCGGCCGCTCATCTTCTCCACCGCTCCGCCCCCTCCCGCGATCGCCGCCGCGGACGCCGCCCTGGAGCTGCTCGAGGCCGACCCCTCGCGGGTGACCACGTTGCAGGCGAACGCCGACACGCTGCGCGACGAGCTGCACCGCGAGGGCTTCGACGTCGCCGGCTCGACGACCCAGATCGTGCCGCTCGTCGTCGGCGACCCGGCACTCGCGATGCGCATCTGCGAGCTCGCGATCGCCGACGGCGTCTTCGCGCAGGCGATCCGCCCGCCGACCGTGCCCGCCGGCACCTCACGCCTGCGGCTGGCCGTCATGGCGTCGCACGGAAGGGACGAGCTGCGCGCCGCCGCCCGCACACTCGGCAGGGCCGCCATGCAGGCCGGCTTCCGGCCCGGCGAGGGCGTCCCGGTCGCCGCGGCGACGCCGTCCTCGCGCGGCCGCATCCGCGCCGCCTGAGCCCGTGCGCGGGGTCTTCGTCACCGCGACCGACACCGAGGTCGGCAAGACGGTCCTGGCGGCGTCGATCGCCGCCGCGCTCGTCGCGGACGGTCTGTCGGTCCGGGCGTTCAAGCCGGTGGTTACCGGCGTCGACGAGCCGGTCGACGGGGTCGCCGCGGATCACGAGCTCCTCGCTCTGGTCACCGGCGACGACCCCGCGCAGGTCACCCCCCACACCTTCGGGCCACCCGTCTCCCCGCACCTCGGCGCGGCACTCGCGGGGACGACACTGGACCCGGCGGCGCTCGCGGCCGCCGCCCGCGAGCAGGCCGCCCGCGCCGGCGACGGCGTCCTGGTCGCCGAGGGCGTCGGAGGCCTGCTCGTCCCTCTGACGACGGGGCACCTGGTGCGGGACCTCGCCGTCCAGCTCGGCCTGCCGCTGGTCGTCGCAGCCCGCCCGGCGTTGGGGACGATCAACCACACGCTGCTGACGCTCGAGGCCGCCCGGTCCGCGGGCCTGGACGTCGCGGCGGTCGTGCTCACGCCCTGGCCGGGAGACCGGGCATCGGTCGTGGAGGCGTCCAACCTCGAGACCCTGCGGGAGCTCGCGAGGTGCGAGGTGGCCGTGCTGCCGCGGCTGGACACGCTCTCCGTGGAGTCGCTCGCCGAGGCGGGTTCGTCCCTCTCCCCCGCCCGCTGGCTGGGGTGATCAGCCGCCCGGCTCGGCGGCGACGTCGACGATCGAGGCGTCGATGAGCCACTCCACGGGCGCGGCGTCGTCGGTGTAGACCCGTTTCGACCGTCAGCGCGGGCTCCGACCGGACGACCGCCAGAACCGGCGGCGACCAGAACGATTTCCGCGCGAGACCCCAGGAGGTCGGGTCGCGATCGGCGGGCCGGAGCGACGGTCGCTCACCACCCGCAGGCGACCTGTCGGTCAGTCTCCGCGGGGGAGCAGGCCGCGTTTGCGGCGGCCGAGACGGCCGCCGGAGCGACCACCGCCGCCACGGAGCGCGCGAGAGGCGGCGACCGCGGTCAGAAGCGTCGCCGCGCCCGACGCGAGCATGCGCGCGGCGCGGGCGCGGCCCTGCGGGTCCGGGATCGACTCGTAGCGGCTGCTGCCGTCGGGCGCGATCGTGATGAAGCCCACCGGGTGACCCTCGAGCGCCCCGCCGAGCCCCCCGCCGCCGGACTCCGCACCCGAGGCCATGGACCCGTCGTCGACCAACGGCTCTCCGTGGCCGAACCCGGCGCCGCCGGCCGCCCAGACGCGGGCGACCGGGATGACGGTCGTGGAGCCGACCTCGATCGGCTCGCCGAAGCACATGCGCGAGCCGTCGATCCCGCCGACGAGCTTGCGCAGGGTCGTGAGGCTGCGGCTGGTGCGGTCGGACTCCACGGGTGCGGCCGGTGCGGCGGGTGCGGGTGCGGGTGCGGCTGCGGGCGCAGCCGGCAGCGGCGCCGCCGGGGAGCCGGCGACAGCCGGTTGGACCGCCGCACCCCGCTTGTCCTTCTTCTTGCCCACGGGGTGCCGGTCGTCGTCCTGGGGGTCTAGCCCTCGTAGGGGACGAAGTCCTTCTTGCGGGCGCCGCAGACCGGGCAGAACCAGGTGTCGGGGATGTCCTTGAAGGCGGTCCCCTCGGGGATCCCGCCGTCCGGGTCACCCTCGGCCGGGTCGTAGATGTAGCCGCAGGACTCGCAGATCCACTGGGTCATCTCGTCGCTCATGGCCGCCACCCTATCCATCACGGGGTAGGGTGCGACGCGTGGAGATCAGCGGGCCGGAACCAGGGACGTCGCTCAACACCGGGGAAGCCGCGGTGCCGCGCCAGGCGGCGTCCGTGATCCTGCTGCGCGGCGGGTCGCAGACCCTCGAGCTGCTGCTCGTCAAGCGCACCGAGAAGGCCCGCTTCATGGGCGGCGTCTGGGTCTTCCCGGGTGGCGCCGTCGACGCCCACGAGGGAGACGGCGACGCCGCGCACCGGGCGGCCGCCGTTCGCGAGCTGCAGGAGGAGGCGTCCGTGGCGAACGTCGACCCGGCGACCGTCGTGAAGTTCTCCCGCTGGATCACGCCACCCGAGGTCAACGTCCGGTTCGACACCCACTTCTTCCTCGCGCCGCTGCCGGACGGCGAGGTGCCCGAGGTCGACGGCGAGGAGTGCGTCGACCTCGGCTGGTACACCCCGGCCTCGGCTCTCGAGGCACACGAGGCGGGCGACATCCTGCTCGTCTTCCCGACGATCAAGCACCTCGAGCAGCTGGGGGCCTTCGGGTCCTGCGACGAGGTGCTGGCGTACGCCACCGGCCGCGAGGTGCTACCGGTCGAGCCCCGTGTCGTGGTGACCGGCGAGACCGCGCGCGTGCTGCTGCCCGGTGAGCCGGGCTACGACGACTGACGCGACAGCGCGAGCAGCAGGTCGGCCGCGACGGCCGGCCACTCGCGGATCAGGTGCCGCCACGTGATGCGGAACGGGAGGCAGCCGAGCGCGACGGCCCGCTGGTCCTTGCGACGGTCGTCGTCCATGGTCCGGCGTTGCTCGTGCCACCTGCGGGAGTCGAGCTCCAGCCACACCCGTGGTCCGGGGAACCAGACGTCCGGGACCACCACCTCGCCGGGCGCGAGTTCGAGCCGTTCGTTGCGGATGTAGCGCGGCAGGTCGGGCAGCGCGCGGAGCATCGGGAGGAACATCGCCTCCATCTGCGCGTGGGTCCGTCCCTCGCCGGGGTCGTCGCGCTCGGCGGCGACCGCGGCCGCGAGCCGGCCGGTTCCGTGGTGGCCGTTGCTGTCGCCGAGCGTCTGCTCGAGCTTCGGGATCGTCGTCAGGCGCTTCGCGAGCGCCTGGACCAGCATGACCGCGAGCGGGTCGGGATCGAGCAGCGTTGCCTCGTCGAGCAGGGTGCGGGTGCCGCTCGTGACCCGCAGGCCCTTGCGGCGCCAGACGTCGTGGGCGGCCAGGGACCGCGAGACATGCACCTTCACCCCCTCCGGTGCGCGGCGGTTGCCCGGGCAGGTGAAGTGGAGGCGGTCGCTGGTGGGCGGCTCGAGGCCGAGCAGCAGCGCCGCGGTGTGGTGGCTCGCGGTGGAGTCGGGGCCGAGCCGCAGGTGGGCCATCCAGCGCCTCGCCTCGGCCGAGGGCGAGGTCGCTCCCACCAGGTAGACCCCGCGGGAGACGCGGATGAGTCGACGGTGCCGCCAGGCGTAGTCGATCTGGCCGTCGGACAGTCCCGCGCGACGCAGGTCGGAGAGCGAGAGCACTCCGGCCTGACCGCCCGCGATCAGCGCGGCCCTCCCCCACGGCGGCAGGGGTGTGCCACGTTTCCCGTCGTCCTGACGCCGTTCGTGTGACACCCCCCGGACTCTGCGCCGGGAGATGTGGCGGAACAAGACGCAGGTGCCACGGTTCCGTGACGAACCTGCGCCGGTCGGCGTTACTCCTCGGGCTTCGGCTCCTCGGGGGCCTCGGCGTCTTCCGACTCCTTCGACTCCCCGGTGCCGACCGCGTCGACCGCCTCGGGCTCGCCGGCGGGCGCCTCGGCGACGACCGGGGCCTCGTCGGCTGCTGGGGCCGGAGCCTCGGGGGCGTCGGAGACGACCTCCTCGGCGACCGGGGCGGCGGCCACGACGTCCTCGACGGCCGGGGTGCTCTCGAGGACTTCGTCGACGCTCGGGACGTCGGCGACGATCTCGTCGGCGGCAGGCGCGGACTCCACGATCTCCTCCGCGGTGGCCGCGCTCTCGACGACCTCGTCGACCGCAGGCACCTCTTCGACGACGGCCTCGACCTCGGCGACCGTGGCATCGGTCGTGTCGGTGGCAGGCTCGGCGGCCGCCTCCTCCGCAGCCGGCGCAGCCTCCTCGACGACCGAAGCGTCCTCGGAGACCACAGGCTCCTCAGCAACCGGCACAGCCTCCTCGGCAACCGGAGCGTCCTCGGAGACCGCAGGCTCCTCTGCAGCCGCGGGCGCCTCCTCGGTGACCTCCGCGACGGTCTCGCCCTCCGCCGCCGCGGCAGGAGCCTCCGCGGTCGCGGCCTCGCCACCCTCCGCCTCAGCCGGGGCTTCCGCGGAAGCCCCGCCGTCTGCCGCCGCAGCTTCCGGCGCCAGCGCCTCGGTCACGCGGCCACCGTTCTCGACGACGAGCTTGTACTGCTCGGCCAGCGCGGGCACGAGCGTGATGACGCGCAGGATCTTCTCGACCGGGCCGGTGGCACGCAGCGTGCCCTTCGACAGCGCGACGGTCGGGTTGACCTCGCCGCTCAGCCAGCCGTGGACGGTGTCGCCATCGGTCCGGAGGATGACCTCCGGGTTCAGCCGCGACTGGCCGACCTCGACGATGCCCGGCTTGTCCGCGACGGCGCGGAAGGTCACCTGGCCGTCGGGCGCCTTCGTCTGCACGCGGACGATCGAGTCGACCTTCTGGAGCTTCGCGAACAGCGCCTCGTCTGTCACGGCGTCGTGGAAGACGCCGCCGACCTTCGCGTGGAGCTCGTCAGGGGTTTCGAACTGGGCCATGGGCGTGAGGCTACGCGTCCGCGCGCTGCAGCAGCATCGCGATGCCCTGTCCGCCGCCGATGCAGAGGGAGACGAGGCCGAACTCGTGGCCGCCGCGCTCCATCTCGTCGAGCGCCTTCGCGGTGATGACGGTGCCGGAGGCGCCGATCGGGTGGCCCAGGGCGATCGCGCCGCCGTTGGGGTTGACCCGCGGGTCCTCGTCGTCGAGGTCGAGCTCGATCATCACGGCGAGGGACTGGGCGGCGAACGCCTCGTTCAGCTCGATGACGCCGATCTGGTCGAGCGTGACGCCGGTGCGCCCGAGCACCTTCTGAATGGCCGGCACGGGGCCGATGCCCATGATCTTCGGGTCGACGCCGCAGGTGCCGTAGCCCAGGATCTTCGCCCGGACCGGAGCGCCGAGCTCCTTGGCGCGATCGGCGTCCATGAGGATCACGGCGGCGCCGGCGTCGTTCATGCCCGAGGCGTTGCCGGCGGTGACGGTACCGCCCTCGCCCTTCTTGAAGGCGGGCCGCAGGGCGCCCATCGACTCCACCGACGCGTCGTGGCGGATGTGCTCGTCCTTCAGGAAGTCGACGAGCTCGCGCTTGACCTTCACCGGCACCCCGACGATCGAGCCGTCGAACCTGCCGTCGGCCTGCGCGGCGCTGGCCTTCTGGTGGGACGCCACGGCGAACGCGTCCTGCCGCTCGCGCGTGATGCTGTGCTTCTCCGCGAGGTTCTCGGCGGTGACGCCCATGAGGATGCGGTTGAAGGGATCCGTCAGGCCACCCATGACCGGGTCGGTCATCTGCGACGGGCCCATCTTCGCGCCCCACCGTGCGTTGTCGACCCAGTACGGGCCGCGGCTCATCGACTCGGCGCCGCCGGCCAGCGCGACGGTGGCCTCGCCGGTCTGGATCGTCTGCGTGGCGGTGACGATCGCCTGCACGCCGGTGCCGCACAGGCGGTTGACCGTGTAGGCGGGCGTCTCCTTGGGGATGCCGGCCTCCATCCCGACGACCCGCGCCATGTACATGTCGGCGGGCTGGGTGTGGATGACGTTGCCGAACACGACGTGCTCGACCTGATCGGCGCCGATGCCGGCACGCTCGATCGCGCCGCGGGCCGCGATCGCGCCGAGCTCGGTCGGCGGCACGTCCTTCAGGCTCTTGCCGTATCCGCCGATGGCGGTGCGGGCGGCGGAGGAGATCACCACGTTGGTCATGGCGCGAACCTTAGGACCCAGGAGGCCACGCGCGCGGCGACGTCATGCTCGCGCCCACGGAAGAAGTGGTCGGTCCCGTCGAGCGTGACGTGCGTCGTGGCCTCCCACGCCGCGGTCGCCGCGTGCAGCGCGTCGGGCGGGAAGAAGGTGTCGTGCTCGCAGGCGACCACGAGCTTCGGCCGCGAGTCGGTCGCGATGACCGGGGTGACCATGGCGAGCGCGGGTGCGACGAGGATCCAGCCCCGCACCCGCGGATCGTCGACCAAGGACGCGATCCCGCCGCCGAACGAGTAGCCGGCGAGCCAGACGGCGCCGTCACCCAGCTCGGTCAGCGTCTGGTCGACCGCGATCTGCGGATCGGACGACGTGAAGTCGAAGGTGTGCGCACGGACGAGCGAGCGCGCGAGCGCGGTCACGACCGGGTTGCGGCGGTTCCCGCCCATGTCGGGGTGCGGGTGCAGGACGACGGCGCGCATGGCCGATCCATCCTGCCATCCCGTCGCCCGGTCGGGGCCGCCGTTCGCCGCTGCGTCCATGGGATCGGCCGCATCGGCGCTGGTAGCGTCGCCCCATGCTCCAGAACTTCATCGGCGGCACCGCCGTCGCCCCCTCCGGCGACGCGAAGCACGACGTCCACAACGCGGCGACCGGCGAGGTCATCGCGCAGATGAGCGTCTCGTCCGCCGACGACGTCGACGGGGCCGTCGAGGCGGCCCGCAAGGGCTTCGCGGAGTGGGGCCAGGCCACCCCGGCCGAGCGGAGCCTCGCATTGCTGCGCATCGCCGACGAGATCGAGGCCCGGGCGGACGAGCTCGCGCGGATCGAGACCGACAACACCGGCAAGCCGCTCGCGCTGGTGCTCAGCGAGGAGGTGCCGCCGGGCGTCGATCAGATCCGCTTCTTCGCGGGCGCCGCGCGCAACCTCCAGGGACTGTCCTGTGGGGAGTACATGGCGGGACACACGTCGTCCGTCCGGCGCGAGCCGATCGGGGTCTGCGGCGGCATCACCCCGTGGAACTACCCGTTCATGATGGCCATCTGGAAGTTCGCCCCGGCCCTGGCGGCGGGCAACAGCATCATCCTCAAGCCGTCCGAGAACACGCCGACGTCGACGCTGTGGATGGCGGAGATCATCGCCAAGCACACGCCGGAAGGCGTGTTCAACGTGCTGCTCGGCAAGGGCGAGACCGGCGAGGCGCTCGTCCGTCACGAGGGTGTCGACATGGTCTCGATCACCGGCAGCGTCCGGGCGGGGAAGGCCGTCGCCGCGGCCGCCGCGGAGTCGCTGAAGCGCGTGCATCTCGAGCTCGGCGGCAAGGCGCCGGTCGTCGTGTTCGACGACGCCGACGTCGAGGCCGCCGCGGAGATGATCGCCGGGACCGGCTACTTCAACGCCGGCCAGGACTGCACCGCCGCCACGCGCGTCATCGCCGGGCCGGGGATCCACGACGCGTTCGTGGAGGCGCTCACCGCGCAGGCGAAGGACACCTCCTTCGGTGACCCGTTCGACGAGGACACCTACATGGGCCCGGTCATCAGCGCCGCCCAGCGCGAGCGCGTCGCCGGGTTCGTGGAGCGCGCACCAGCGCATGCGACCGTGACCACCGGCGGCAACGTCGCGCCGGGCGGCGGCTACTTCTACGAGCCGACCGTCGTCGCCGGGCTGCAGCAGGGCGACGAGATGGTGCAGGACGAGATCTTCGGCCCGGTCATCACCGTCCAGAAGTTCTCCGACGAGGCGCAGGCGCTGGAGTGGGCTAACGGGGTGAAGTACGGCCTTGCGTCGAGCGTGTGGACGAAGGACCACGGCCGTGCGATGCGGATGGCCAAGCACCTCGACTTCGGCTGCGTCTGGATCAACACGCACATCCCGCTGGTCGCCGAGATGCCGCACGGCGGCTTCAAGCAGTCCGGCTACGGCAAGGACCTGTCCGCCTACGGGTTCGACGACTACACGCGCATCAAGCACGTGATGAGCAACATCGAGGGCTGAACGGACTCAGCGGGCCGCGCTCCGCACGCGGATCCGCACCCGTGCGGAGCGGCAACCGGGCTTGCGGGCGACGACCGTGCGCAGGCCGCGGCTGCGGAACCGCAACCGCACCCGCGCACGGCCGCGGGTGTCCGTGACCGATGTCAGGCCGCCGACGCTGACACGGACGTCGCCGCGGCAGGCGAAGGCGACGGAGGAGACGGTCGCCCGCAGCGTGACTGTCCGTCCGCGGCGCACGCGGCGCGGCGTGACCTTCAGCCGGATCTGCGGACGCGCCGTCGCGGGCGCAGACCCGGTGGACGGCGCGGCGGGCGGGGTCGCGTAGGTGAGCTTCGCGTGGAGGATGTCTCCGGCCTGCGTCGTCATGAAGACGTCGCGTACGGGGTCGAACGGCGGGAACCCGACGGCGAACCGGACGCTGTCGATCCCCGTGGGCGTGGTGGCGACCACGCACGCGGCCCCGGTCATCGGGTCGACCCGGAACAGCTCGCTGCTGCCCGCCGCCACGTACAGCGCACCGTCGGGGCCGATCGCGGCATCGTCGAGCATCTTCGGGGCGTCACCCGGCGCCGGGCTGAGCTGCGCGAGCGTCGAGTACGTCGCGGGCGCTCCCAGCGGGACGCGGATGATCGAGGAGGCCGTGTCCGTGAACAGCGTCGCCAGCAGCGTCCCGCCGACGACGGCGAGACCGTCTGCGCCGCTGACCGGCGTCGCCTCGGCGAACGTCGGATCGACGGTACCGTCGCGGCGGATGCGGATGATCCCCGGGTTGGTGGTGTCCGCCACGTAGAGGGCACCCGCAGCGTCGAACGCCGCTCCGTTGGCCATCTGCAGCCCGTCGGTGAAGCGCTCGAGCCTCGGCGCCGGCGACCGCGGGTCGAACCGCATCACCCCGGCCATCGCGGTGCCCGGGACGGCCCCGAGCGGCGTCACGCCGTACAGCGCGTACATCAACCCGTCCGGACCGATGAGCGACGCGCCCGGCTGCGGGACGTCCAGCGCGATCCCGGCGTTGCCCTGCGCGTCGAAGCGCACCAGCTTGTTCTGCATCAGCTGGCTGATCCACATGCCGCCGTGACCGTCGAACCCGACGTTCTCGAGCCAGAACGCGCCCGGCGCGCCGACGTTCTTGAAGACGTCCACCTTCCCGGTGACCGCGGTGCACGCTGCGGGCACGGCCGCAACGGCCGGCACCGCGCCGCCGAGCGCGGCGGCGACGACGGCCAAGAGGACGGCAAGACGTAGTCGACCCATGGCGGCGACGATACGGTTATTTCCGGTGCGCTGCGGCAGCCGGCGGCGGATCGGCGGCGTGCACCAGGCCGCGCGGTTAGGGTGTACCCCGTGCTACACCGGACCCTCGGCGCGTCGGCCGCCGCCGCACTTGCCGCGCTCGCCATCGCCGTCCCCACCACGCAGGCCGCGGCCCCGGCGCCGCTCGGCCTCGAGACCTGTCGCGCGTCCGCGGGCGTCGAGCTGTGCGAGGGCCTCGTCCCGACCTGGGACGGCGTCCCGCTCGACACGACGGTCGCGTTCCCGCCGGGCCGCACGCCCGCCGACGGTCCGCTGCCGCTGGTCGTGACCACCCACGGCTTCGGCAACTCCAAGCACGAGTTCCTGAACCCGGCCGACACGGCCTACACCGACAACGTGCAGGCCTGGGCCCGCGACGGGTACGCGGCGCTGGACTTCACCGCCCGGGGCCTCTGGGGCTCGTGCGGGACCCCGGAGTCGCGCGCCGCCTCCCCCGCCGCCTGCGCCCGCGGGCACCTCCACCTCGCCGACGTCCGCTACGAGGTCCGCGACACCCAGGAGCTCATCGGCCGCCTCGTCGACCAGGGGATCGTCGACCCGGCGAGGATCGGCGCGACCGGCGACTCCTACGGCGGCGGTCAGACGCTGATGCTCGCCGCCCTGCGCGACCGCATGATGCTGCCGGACGGCACGCTCGTCCCCTGGCGCTCGCCGAAGGGCACCCCGCTGAAGCTCGCCGCCGCCGCGCCGGTCATCCCGTGGAGCCACCTCGTCGCCACCATCGCGCCGAACGGCCGCTTCCGGCTCGGCGAGCCGATCGCCGACGAGGCGCTCATCTCCCCCGTCGGTGTCTTCAAGCCGTCCGTCGCCAACGCCATCCTCGCCGCCGCCCAGAACGCGACCGGTCCGGGACAGCCCGTCGGCGAGCCGTTCGTCCCGGGACGGCCGATGGGGTACATCGCCCCGGCGGGCAGCGATCCGGAGGCCGACGTGCCCGGCTGGGTCGCGCGGTCGGACCTGGGCGAGCCCTACGACGACGCCTTCGCACGCTCGACGATCGACATGCTCACGCGCTTCCACTCGGCCTACGCGATCGACAGCTCCGTGCCTCCAGTGCCGCTGTTCGTGGGTAGCGGGTTCACCGACGACCTCTTCCCGGTCGACGAGACCCTGCGGTTCACCGAGCGGTTGCGCCGGCAGCACCCGTCCGTCCCGGTGTCCGTGCTGCTCGGCGACTTCGGCCACCAGCGGTCGTCGAACAAGGCCGACGTGCGCAAGCTCCTGCTCGAGCGTGTCCACGGGTGGCTCGACCACCACGTCCGCGGCGTCGGTGCCGCGCCGCCCACCGGCGTGACCGCGATGACCCAGACCTGCCCGCGCGACCGGCCCTCCGAAGGGCCCTTCCGGGCGTCCAGCGCCTCGGCCCTCGCCACGCGGCGTCTGCGCCACGCCGGCGGCCAGGCGCAGACGGTCTCGTCGCTCGGAGGGTCCCCGGTCGTGTCCGCGGCGATCGACCCGGTCAGCGGTGGCGGGGACGGCTGCGTCGAGACCGCGACCGACCCCGCGCCCGGCACGGCCGTCTACGCCCTCCCGGCGGCGCCCGCGGGCGGGACGCTGCTGCTCGGTGCGCCGCGGGTCACGGCGCGGATGGACGTCAGCGGAGCTGCCCCCTCCACCGCGCAGATCCAGGCCCATCTGTGGGACGTCGCGCCCGGCGGCGGGACCCAGCGGCTGGTCGCGAGAGGGTCGCTGCGGCCCTCCGGTGGTCAACGCGAGGACTTCGAGCTGCACGCCAACGGCTGGCGCTTCGAGGAGGGGCACGTCCCGAAGCTCGAGCTCGTCGGGCTGGACGCGCCGTACGCGCGGCCGTCCAACGGCGTCTTCACGATCACGGTGTCCGACCTCGAGCTCACGTTGCCGTTGCGCGAGCCGGCTCCCGTGGCGACGCGGTGTGCCAGCCGGCGCACGCTCGTCGTGCGCCCGCCGCTGCGCCGCGGGGAGCGGCTGCGCCGGGCGAGCGTGCGGATCGGCACGCGCGCCGCACGGCGCGCGCGGGTCGTCGGCGGACGCGGCGTGCGGGTCGTGCTCACCGGGCTGCCTCGCGGACGCCAGACCGTCGTCGTCCGTGCCGTGACGACGCGGGGCCGCGTCGTGCGGACCACGCGGCGCTACCGCACCTGCACCGCCCGGCGCTGAGCGTCCGGCGACGGCAGCCGCGTGAGCGAGCCGTGGCCGGCACGGCGTCAGCCGCCCCGGGGCCCGACGGCGCTCAGCCGACCAGCCAGATCGCGTCTTCGCGCAGCTCGGTCGCGTACGTCTTCAGCTTGCGGGCGCCCATCGTGCCCTTGACCGCGCCGGCGATCGGCTTGAACGCGCCCTGCGGGCCGCGGGTCATCTCGCCGGTCTTGACGTCGTACAGCGCGGCGTGCCACGGGCACTCCAGGCAGCCGTCGGCGTCGACCTTGCCCTTGCCCAGCGAGGCGAACAGGTGCCGGCAGCGGTTGGACACGGCGAACGGCTGACCGCCGCTCAGCCCGACCGCGAGCGGGCCGTGCGGGGTGTCGGCGACGACCGTGACCTGCGACTCCCCCAGGTCGGCGACGGCGACGAGGCGGACGGCTTGCGCGGTGCTCATGGCCCGACCCTACGGCGCGGGGGGCACCGCCGTCTACGCTGGGCGCCGTGGCACTCGATCTGCACGACGCGCTGCAGCAGCTGGTGGACGACCTCGCGGCGCGCCTCGGGCAGCCCGTCGACCTCGAGGACCGCGACCTGCGGGTCCTCGCCTACAGCGCGCACGAGCGTGAGGTCGACAGCGTGCGAAGCCGCTCGATCCTCGGTCGCGGCGGACCGCGCGACGTCGAGGAGTGGATGCGCGGGCAGGGCATCCACGCCGCTGTCGCCCCGCTGCGCCTCCCTGCCGCGCCGGCGATCGGCATGGTTCCCCGCGTGTGCGTCCCGGTCCGCGACGCCGCCGGTCTGCTCGGCTTCCTGTGGCTCGTCGACGACCCGCCGGGGAGCGTCGGGGACGACGACCTCGCCGTCGCCTCGGCCGCCGTCGCCCGGGCGACGGGGCTGCTGCGGAAGCTGCGGGACAGCGAGGACGCCGCGCGTGCCGGGCGCGACCGGCTCGTCCTCGACGCGCTGGACGGGGAGGTTGCGTCGGCCGGCGTACTGGTGGCCGACGGCCTGCTGCCGGCCGAGGCACCGCTCGTCGTCGCCGTCGCACCCGGCGACCGCGGCGTCGGCGGTCCCGCCCGGCGCCTGCTCCCGGCCGGGCACGCGGTCGACGTCCGTACCCCGGACGGCGCCCTGGTCCTGGTCCTGGCGGTCCCGTCCGGGACGGACTCCTCCGGGCTCCTGCAGCGTCTCGCGGAGCTGGCGGGCGGCCCGGCCGGTCTCAGTGCGCCCGTGGCGGCTGCCGCCCTGCCGCTCGCGCTCGCGCAGGCCCGGGCCGCGCGACTGGTCGCCGAGCGGGTCCCCGGTGCCGGGCCGGCCGCGTGCTTCGCCGACCTCGGCGTCGACGGCACGCTCGCGCTCCTGTCCGCGGAGGCCCGGGCGACGCTCACCCGTTCCCCCGCCCTGGACCGGCTCGCCGAGGGGGACGCCGACGGCGCGCTGCGGGCGACGCTCCTGGCCTGGCTGGACCACGGCGGCGAGGCGGCCGCAGCGGCGGCCGAGCTGACCCTCCACCGGGCGACGCTCTACCACCGGCTCAAACGGATCGAGACGCTCGCGGACGTCCGGCTGGACGACGGCGACACCCGCCTCGCGCTGCACCTGGCCCTCCGCACCGGACGCCTGCTCGAGGCCTGAGCACACCCACGTGCGTGGGCGGAACCCCCGCCTGCGGGGTCCTGCACACGCACGTGTCCTGCGGGCCGCTCGACACCCGTCGCACGCGCGGGCGAAGGACGCGACAGGAGGAGGACGACACGCCGCGCACCCGGTCGTAGCGTCCGTGTATGGCCTTCGCGCTCGTGCCCTCCTCCTCCCGCCGGCACGCCCGACAAGGCGGCGCGACGGACCGACCGCCGGGCGACCGGATCACCGCCACGGGCCGCGAGATCGCCGCGGCCATGGACCACCGCCGCTCGCTGCGGACGCGGGCCGACGACGCCGTCATGGCGCGCATGACCGCCGACCCGCGCGTCAAGGCCGCGCTCTTCCGGCTCGTCGACGTGCGCCCGGCCTGCGCCGACGCGCGCGAGCTCGGCGCGCACCTGGCCGCGCTGCTGGACGAGGTCGACACCGGCGACGCCCCCGCGGGTGTCCACACCGCCCGGAAGATCGCCGACGGCCGCTTCACCGCCGCTGCCACCGGCCGCGTCGTCGCGCTCGGCGTCGGGCAGATGGCCGGGCGGTTCATCGTCGGCGCCGATGCGTCGGCGTCGGTCCCCGCGCTGCGCCGGCTCTGGGAGGACGGGGTCACCACGACGGTCGACCTGCTCGGCGAGGCCACCGTCACCGCCGCCGAGGCCGACGCCTACGCCGCCCGCTGCGCGCTGGCCCTCGACGTCCTCTGCGCCGCCGCCGCGACCTGGCCCGCACGCGACGAGCTGCTCGAGCGCGACGGCGCCGGCGCGATCCCGCGCGTGAACCTGAGCGTCAAGGTGTCGGCGCTGACCCCGCACCTGCGTCCGGACGCGCCGCAGCGCGGCATCGACGACGCGACCGCCCGCCTGCGGCCGCTCCTGCGCCGGGCGCGCGACCTGGGCGCCCACCTGCACATCGACATGGAGTCCCTCGACGACCGCGAGGCGGTGCTCGAGACGGCGCTCTCGCTCCTGGACGAGCCCGAGTTCCGTGACGGGCCATCCGCCGGGATCGTCCTGCAGGCCTACCTCAAGGAGTCCCCCGCCCACCTCGAGGAGATCCTCGCGCGGGTCCGTGCCGCCGGGCGCACCGTCCCGCTGACGATCCGGCTCGTGAAGGGCGCCTACTGGGACCACGAGCTCGTCCACGCCCGGCAGCTCGGCTGGGCGGTCCCGGTCTGGGAGGACCGGGCCTCCTGCGACCGCTGCTTCGAGGCGCTCACCCGGACCCTCCTGCGAGCCTTCCCACTCGTCCGCCCGGCGATCGCCTCGCACAACCTGCGCTCCGTCGCGCACGCCCTCGAGGTCCAGCAGGAGCTCGGCCTCGCACCCGGGGCCGTCGAGTACCAGATCCTCCGCGGCCTCGGCGACGACCTGCAGGGCGCTCTCGCGGCCCGCGGACTGCGCGTCCGCGCCTACTGCCCGGTCGGGGACCTCGTCTCGGGCATGGCCTACCTCGTGCGCCGCCTGCTGGAGAACTCCTCCAACGACTCCTTCCTCCACGCCCGCCAGTCGGGCACCGACCTCGACGATCTCCTGAGGGCCCCATGAGCACGACGTTCGTCAACGAGCCGCTCCTGGAGCTGCGCCGCGCCCCGGTCCGCGAGGAGCTCCTGCGCGCGCTCGCGGGGCTGGACGCCGAGCTCCCGCTCGCCGTCGGAGTCCTGGCCGGCCCGGACGCCGCCGTGGGTCCACGGGAGACGTTCGACTCCACCGACCCAGGCATGCCGTCGCGCGTGGTCGCCGTCGCGCAGACCGCCACCGACGCCGACGTCGACGCCGCGGTCGCTGCCGCGCGCGCGGCCTTCCCGGGCTGGAGCGCACGGACCGCCGCGCAGCGCGCCGAGGTCCTGCGTCGTGCCGCCGCGCTGCTGCGGACGGACCGCCGACGGCTCGCGGCCCTCGCGGTCCGCGAGTGCGCGAAACCCTGGCGCGAGGCGGACGCCGACGTCGCCGAGGCCATCGACTTCCTCGAGTACTACGCGGCCGCGGCGCAGGAGCTCGAGCGCGGACCGCACCTGGTCAAGGTGCCGGGCGAGCGCAACGAGCTGCGGTACGTCGCACGCGGCGTCACCGCCGTCGTCGCGCCGTGGAACTTCCCGCTCGCCATCCCGCTGGGGATGGTCGCCGCCGCGCTGGCGGTCGGCTCGACCGTCGTGCTGAAACCGGCCGAGCAGGCGCCCGCCTGCGCCCACGCGGTGGTCGACGCGCTGCTGCGGGCCGGCGTCCCCGCCGGCGCCGTGAACCTGGTGCCCGGGTTCGACGGCCCGGCCCGCCGCCTGGTCCGCCACCCGGACGTCCACACCATCGCCTTCACCGGCTCGGAGGCCGTCGGCCTCGACATCCTGCAGGCGGCCGCCGTCCCTGCCCCCGGTCAGCGCCACCTCAAGCGCGTGGTCGCCGAGATGGGCGGCAAGAACTGCATCATCGTCGACGGCGACGCCGACCTGGACGAGGTCGTCCCCGCCGTCGTGCGCAGCGCGTTCTCCTTCGGCGGCCAGAAGTGCTCCGCCGCCTCCCGGGTCCTCGTCCATGAGCGGCTGGCGGAGGCGCTGGTGCAGCGACTCGCCGGTGCGGTCGACGCGCTCGTGGTCGGCCAGGCGGAGGACTTCGCCACCGACGTGCCCGCGCTCATCGACGAGGACTCGCAACGCCGCCTGCTCGAGGCCTTGGCGCAGGCCCGCGAGGAGGGGACCGTCATCGCCCAGGCCGGGCCGGTCCCGCGGGACGGCTGGTTCGTCGCCCCGACCGTCGTCGGCGGTCTGCGCGACGGCTCCACGCTCGTGGCCCGCGAGCTCTTCGGGCCGCTGCTCACGCTCGAGGCGGTCGCGGACGTCGACGAGGCGTGCGACCTGGTGGACGCCTCGTCGTCCGCCCTCACCGGCGGGCTCTTCTCGCGCAACCCCAGGACCGTCGACCACGTCGTTCAGCGCTCACCGGTCGGCAACCTCTACGTCAACCGGGACATCACCGGGGCGATGGTCGGCCGGCACCCCTTCGGCGGCAATCGCCTCTCGGGGACCGGCACGAAGGCCGGCGGCCCGGACTACCTCCTGCAGTTCGTCGAGCCGCGCGTGGTCGTCGAGAACACGATGCGCCACGGCCTGGTCGTCTGAGTGGCTCGAGACCTCGCGCAGGCCAACCGCGCAACTCCCGTCGGCGGGTGCCGTTGACGGGAGTACCCTAGGTCGAGCACCGTGGACGCGCCCCTTCCCAGAGCCCCAGCAGGAATCCGCCTCCTTCGCGGTGGCCCGCTGCTGCGGCTGCGTTCGGACGAGCAGCTGCTCCTGCTCTTCCGCGCCGGCAGCGACGACGCGTTCCAGGTCATCCACGATCGCTACCGCCAGCGGCTCTTCACCTACTCGCGGCAGATGCTCGGAGGCTCCTCCTCCGACGCCGAGGACGCTATGCAGGACGTCTTCCTGCGCGCGTACGGCGCTCTGCGCGCCGACGACCGTCCGGTGTCCGTGCGCGCCTGGCTGTACCGCGTCGCGCACAACCGCTGCATCGACCAGCTACGCCGTCCCCGCCCCGCCACGGTCGAGCTCCACGAGGAGCTCGCCGCGAGCACCCTGAACGACCCGCTGACCGAGGCGTCCCGCCGCGAGGACCTGGCCCGGCTCGTCACCGACGTCGGACGCCTCCCCGAGCAGCAGCGCTCGGCGCTCCTGCTGCGCGAGATGGAGGGTCTGACGTACGTCGAGCTCGCCGACGCGCTGGACTGCAGCATCCCCGCCGTGAAGTCGCTGCTCGTCCGCGCCCGCATGGGGCTCGTCGAGCAGGCCGAGGCGCGAGCCCTGTCGTGCTCGGACATCCGCGACGACCTCGACCAGGCCCATGACCGCGGTGTGCGGATGACCGGGCGTGCCCGCCGCCACCTGCGCGACTGTGCCGCCTGCCGCTCCTACCGCGACACCGTCAAGGGCGTCTCGACCGGCCTGCACAGCCTCACGCCGTCGACGGGCCCGTGGGCGTTGCTCATGAAGCTCCTGGGCATCGGCTCCGCCGGCTCCGGGGCGGCCGCCGGCGGTGCGGCCACCGTGGGCGCCGGCGGCGGTAGCGTGGCGCTGATCGGAGGCGGGACGGCGGCGACGGCCAGCAAGGTCGCCGCGATGGTCTGCTGCGCCGCGGTCGTCGGTGGCGGTGCCGCCGAGGTGCAGGAGCGCATCGTCCCGGCCGAGAAGCGGCAGCAGTCCGGCCAGCGGTCGGACTCCGCCCCGTCCCGTGCCGCGGGCATCGCCCCGGCAGCAGTCGCCGCCGCGCACGCGCTCGACCGCACCGGCCCCAGGCCGGAGCTGGCACGCGCCGCGCCGGCGAAGGACAAGGCTCCACGGCGCAAGGCCGCGGTCCGCAGCGAGGCGGCGGAGGAGTCGCTCCCCGTCCCCGCTCCGGGCCTCGACGGCGCAGCCGCCGGCGAGCTCGTCCCGGTCGCCGCGACGCCGACGGCCTCCGAGCAGACCGGCGGGGCGCAGGCCCCCGACGAACCGATCGCCACGGCACCGCCCCCGGGCACGACGCCCTCCGGCACGACGGGCACGCCGCCCGGCGCCACCGGCACCACCGCGCCGGGCACGGGCGCCACGGGCGCAGGCACGGGCACCACGGGCACGGGCACGACAGCCGCCTCGCCGGCCTCCCCCGGGACGACCGAGCCGGCCCGCGACACCGGCGCCCCCGCGGGCGCCGCTGCTCCGGCTCCGGGTTCGGGCGGTGCCGGATCCCCGGCGCCGTCAGGCCCCGGCAGGTAGTGGCGCCCCCCGCCCGCCGGGCGGCCACGCTGCTGGAGCACGAGGAGGTCCTCGTCCGCCGCGGCCCGCGCTCCGGCCTCTCGACGATCGTCGCCGTGCACTCGACCGCCCGCGGTCCGTCGCTCGGCGGGTGCCGGATGTGGCGCTACGACGACAGCGGCGCCGCGATCGACGACGCGTTGCGGCTCAGCCGCGCCATGACGTGGAAGTCCGCGGTCGCCGGTCTGCCGCTGGGCGGCGGCAAGGGCGTCATCGCGCTGCGCGCGGGCGCACCCGCGCTGACGGCGAAGGAACGCCGCGCGGCCCTGCTGGACTTCGCGGAGACCGTCGAGATCCTCGACGGTCGCTACATCTCGGCCGAGGACGTCGGGACCTCGGCCCGGGACATCGGCGTCCTCGCCGGCGCGACCGCGCACGTCGCCGGCCTCAGCCGCGCGCGCGGCGGCTCGGGCGATCCGTCGCCGTGGACCGCCCTCGGCGTCCTGGAGGCCATCCGCGCCGGTGCCGACCGCGCGTTCGGCAGCCCCGACCTCCGCGGCCGGTCGGTCGCGATCATCGGCCTCGGCCACGTCGGGCTGCCGCTCGCCGCGCTGCTCGCGAAGGCCGGCGCGAAGCTGCTCGTCACCGACATCGCGCGGGAGCGCCGGGACGACGCGGCCCGGCTCGGCGCGCGCTGGGTCGGCGGCACGAAGGCGCTGTGCGCGCCCGTGGACGTCCTCGCGCCGTGTGCGCTCGGCGGACTGCTGGACGATGAGACCGTCCCGCTGCTCCAGGCGCCGGTCGTCGCCGGGGCCGCCAACAACCAGCTCGCCGACGAAGGTGTCGCCGCGACGCTGGCCGACCGCGGGATCCTCTGGGCCCCCGACTTCGTCGCCAACGCGGGCGGCATCGTGAACATCAGCGTCGAGCTCGAGCCCGGCGGCTACGACCCACGGGCCGCGCGGACCCGGGTGCGCGGGATCGGCGAGACCATGCGCACGGTGCTCGCGGAGGCGGACGCCGCGCGCAGCACGCCGCTGCAGGCGGCGATGACGATCGCGCGCCGACGCGTCGCCGAAGGTCGCTCCAGCGCCTGACGCAGGCCCCGGTGCGCTGGTCGGTCGACCGTCAGACGGCGCCGTCGGCGTCGGCCGACGAGGTCCGCGCCTGTGCCCAGGTCTGCGCCTCGGCGCGCTCCGCCGCGGCCTCCTCGGGCGTCTGGTCGGGCCAGTGCCCGTGCTCGTCGTAGAAGTCGCGGGCGGACTCCTCGTCCCCGCGGACCCCGTGGCCGGTTGCCATGTAGGCAAACATCGCGAGCACGGACAGCACACCGGTGGTGAGGACGATCACGCTCCAGAGGCCGAGTCCGAACACCCCTCGAGCGTAGCGCGGGCGACACCGCGCCCGCGCCCTCAAGCCACCGCGACCGAGCCGTCGGGCGCCTGCGCGGTCACCGGCGTGCCGACGGGAGCCAGCCGGACCGGGATGCCGGTCAGCCAGGCCATGCCGCTGTACGGCTCGACGTCGTCGGCGTGGGCGGACGCCAGCTCGTTGGAGTTCACGCCGCCCAGCGCGTTGGCGAGCCGCCAGCCGCCGCGGTGGCCCCAACCGTGCGGCAGCGCCACGGTGCCGGGCATCAACTCGTCGGTGACGCGAACCGGCACGGTGACCGTCCCGCGCCTGGACGTGATCTCCACGGTCTCCCCGTCCCGGACGCCGAGCCCGGCGGCGTCGTCGGGATGCACGCGCACCGTCTGCGTCCGACCTCCGCGCAGCAGGAGCGGCGCGTTGTGCATCCAGGAGTTGTGGGAACGCAGTTCCCGCAGGCCGATCAGCCGCAGCGGGAAGGCGGGGTCGTCCCCCGGCATCTCCTCGAGGCGTAGCAGCGCTGCCCGGATCACGGCCGGGTCCAATCGGGCGCGACCGTCGCCGTGGCGGACCTTCTCGCGCAGCAGCCCGGTCTCGATGTGGTCGCCGAGCACCTTGCCGTGCGGCAGGGCGCGCAGCTTCTTCAGATTGAGGCCGGAGGGACGGAGGCCGAAGCGGTCCCCGTGCGGCCCGATCCGCAGCAGCAGGTCGACGACCCGGCTGGGATGGACCCGCAGCCCGAGACGGCGGACGGTCGCGTCGCTGGACGGCACGATCCCCAGGCGCCGGGACAGCTGGTCGATGATCTCCCACTCCTGGCGCGCCTCGCCCCGCGGGGCGACGACGGCCTCCGTCCACTGCACGAACACGGGGTCGTATAGAAGCCCAGCAGCGGCAGCGGGATGTCCTCACGCTCGAGGAACGACGTGGCCGGGAGGACGTAGTCGGCGTGACGGTTGGTCTCGTTGACGTAGAGGTCGATGGAGACGAGCAGTTCGAGCTGCTGCAGCGCCTCCCCGAGCGCCCCGCCGTCGGGCACGCTGAGGACCGGGTTGCCGGAGCTGACCACGAGGGCACGCAGGGCGCCGTCCCCCGGCGTGAGGATCTCCTCCCCGATCAGGGCCGCGGGCATGGCGCCCAGCACCTCCGGGAACCCGCCGATGCGCGAGCGTTTCGTGGCGTAGCTGTCCAGGCCGGCCTTGGCGGCGGCCTCGTCGATCGCGATCGCGGGGCGCCCGAAGACGGCGCCACCCGGGCGGTCGAGGTTGCCGGTGACCGCGTTGAGGGCGTCGAGCAGGAACGCGACGAGCGTGCCGTGGCGCCCCAGGCACGACCCGGTGCGCCCGTAGACCGCGGCGGACCCTGCGGTCGCGAGGTCGCGGGCGAGCGCCCGGACGTCGTCGGCCGGGACGCCGGTGCGCTCCTGCGTGTCCTGCGGCGCATGCCTCGCAACCACCCCGCGCAGCCAGGCCGACCCGACGGTCTGGTCGGCCAGGGCCGCCTCGTCCGCCAGCCCCTCGGCGAAGACGACGTGCAGGAGGGAGAGCAGGAGCCAGGCGTCGCTGTCCGGGCGGACCGGGACGTGCTCGAAGGCCCCGGCGGTCTCGCTGCGGCGCGGGTCGACGACGACCACGCGCCCTCCGCGCGCGGTGATCGCGTGGAGCTGGTCCTTGATCCGCGGCGCGGTGAGGAGGCTGCCGTGGCTGACCAGTGGGTTCGCGCCGACGATCAGGAGGAACGACGTGCGCTGCAGGTCGGGGATGGGGACGATCGCGGGCGACCCGTACAGGAGGGCGCTGGCCGCGAAGCGGTTGCTCACGTCCTGCGAGGAGGCCGTGTAGTAGTGCTGGGAACCGAGCGCGTCGAGGAAGCCCTTGACCCAGATCGGGTGCGAGTAGGAGAACGCTCCGGGATTGCCCATGTACCAGCCGATCGACCGGCCGCCGTGGGCCTCGATCAGCAGCGCCATGCGGGCGGTGATCTCGTCGAGCGCGACCTCCCAGCTGACCGGTTCGAAGTCGCCGTCGGGCCGTCGGCGCAGCGGCCGGGTGACGCGGTCGGGGTCGTCGTGGACCTCGAGCATCGCGATGCCCTTGGGACAAGCGTAGCCCTGCGAGAGCGGATGGTCCCGGTCCGGGCGGAGCTTGGTGACCCTGCCGTCCTGCACCGTGGCGACCATGCCGCACGCCGCCTCGCAGATCCGGCAGTAGGTGACCCTCTCCTCCACGTTCCCCATGGGCGCAAGCCTAGTCCTGGCTGAGCAGCCAGTCCAGCGGCAAGGCATGCTGCACGGCGTGTTCCGCATCCTCTTCCTCGAGCCGCGCATCCCCCCGAACACCGGCAACGCCATCCGCCTCTGCGCGGTGACCGGCTGCGAGCTGCACCTGGTGCGACCGCTCGGGTTCGGTCTCGAGGACGCGCAGCTGCGCCGGGCCGGCCTCGACTACCACGACCTCGCGGACGTCGCGATCCACGACGACCTCGACGCGGCCTGGACGGCCCTCGCACCCGCCCGGGTCTTCGCGTTCACCGCCCGAGGCGGCACGACGTACTCGGACGTCGACTATGCCCCCGGTGACGTGCTGCTGTTCGGGCCCGAGCCGACCGGCCTGCCCGACCACGTACTCGACGACCCGCACGTCACGCGGCGGCTCACGATCCCCATGCTGCCGGGCCGCCGCTCCCTGAACCTCACGAGCGCGGCGTCGATCGCCGTGTACGAGGCCTGGCGGCAGCACGGCTTCGCCGCCGGCTGATCAGATGGCGCCGTGCAGCCAGGCGGGGACCGCCGGACGCTCGACGCCCTCGGGGAGCCTGTCCTCCTCCTCGAGCTTGTCGAGATGGGCGGCCAGCGTCACCGCGGCGGCCGGACGCAGCTGCGTCGGCGCGTCGCTCCAGGCGGCGTCCAGCAGCTCGTCGATCGTGCGGCCGCCACGCTCGAGCGCCTCGAGCAGCAGGCGCTCGCGCTCGAGCCGGTGCGCGACGTACTCGTCGAGCTTGCCGTGGGCGTCGTGGACGAGGGGCCCGTGCCCCGGGCAGATGAGCACCAGATCCTCACGCCTGCGAAGGGCGCGGAGCGCGTCGAGGTAGCCCGTCAGCGCACCCGGTGACGGCGCGACGAAGACGCTGCCCGTCCCGAGCACGGCGTCACCGCTCAGGAGGACGCCGGCATCGGTCACGAACGCGAGGTGGTCCGGGGCGTGTCCCGGCGTGGCGACCGCCGTGAACGGCCCGACCGCGTCCCCGTCGCGGAGCGTGAGGTCGGCGCGATGGCGCGCCGCCGCGACCAGCGGGACCTCCCCGGCCTCCTGGAGCAGCGCCAGAAGTGCGTCGTGCCCGCCCGCGTGGTCGGCGTGATCGTGCGTCAGGACGATCCCGCCGGCGCCGCCGCGATCACGGGCGGCGCTCGCCACCGCGTGCTGGTGCCCGGCCAGCAACGGCCCCGGGTCGACGATCCAGCACGGATCGCGGCCGACCAGCCACGTGTTCGTGCCGGTGAGGGTGAACGGCCCGGGGTTGTCGGCGCGCACCAGCGCGATGTCGTGGTCCTGGAGGGCGTCCATCGTGGCGGTGATCGTCGCACGCGGCGACGACCTGCACCGTGACACCGCAGGGAGACGGCGGCGATACCGCTTCGAGACCTTCGGCCCGGAGTCCGTCGCTAGCGTGATCCCATGTTCAGCAAGCGGTCACGGCGCGGCAGATCCAGTGGCGCGCCGTCGATGCCGGCGACGCACGCGGCCCGACCGGGCGGGCCGTTCGCGGGCATGACCGCAGGAGCGTTCCCGACCCTCGTCCCCGGGACGGCACCGGTCCTCTGGCCGCCGGACCCGCTGGAGCAGCTGGAGCGGCTCGCCCTCCTGCACCAGCACGGGGCGCTCACCGACGCGGAGTTCGACGAGCAGAAGTCCAAGCTCCTGGACCAGCTGTAGCCGGGCCGTCCCGTCCCTCAGGTGCGACTGGACCGCCGGGAGCGCAGGTCCCGCCCGTCCGGTGGTCGCACGCGTCGCGCGGATGCGCCACGATGGGGGTGTGGCATCGCCTCCCGATCGCCTGAGCGCCCTCGACGCGTCCTTCCTCGACCTCGACACCGCGGTCGCGCCCCTGCACGTCGGCTGGACGATGCGCTTCGAGGGCGTCACGCCGCCCGTCGCCCTGCTGCGCCGTCACCTCGAGGCGCGCCTGGACCACGTGCCGCGCTTCCGCCGGCGCGTCGCCGCCCCCCGGCTGGGTCTCGGCGACCTGCGGTGGTCCGACGATCCCGGGTTCGACATCGCCAACCACGTCCACGCGCTGAAGCTCGCCGAGCCCGGCGGCCCGGCCGAGCTGCGCGAGCTCGCCGGCACCCTGCTCTCCGTCCCGCTGGACCCCGCCCGCCCGCTGTGGCGGCTGTATCTCGTGGACGGGGTGCGCGGCGGCGGGTTCGCCGTCATCGGTCAGGCGCACCACGCGCTCGTCGACGGGATCGCCGCGATCGAGGTCGCGCTGCTGCTCTTCACCCCGGACCCGCCGGCCCGCGCGCGGCCGGACCTGCCCGCGGGCCCGTGGCTCCCCGCCCGTCCGGTGTCGGTCTCCGACGGGGCCAAGGACGTGCTGCGCGCCCGCATCGGCGGCGGCGGCCGGACCGCCCGCGCGCTCGTGACCGCGGCCCGGCGCACCGACCCGACCCGCTTGCGCGAGGTTGCCGGGGCCCTCGAGTCCTTCGCGCGGCCCTCGCCGGCGACGAGCCTCGACCGCACGGTCGGCCCGGCCCGTGAGGTCGCCTTCGCCACGACCGACCTCGAGGGCGTGCGCGACGCCGGCCGGCGCCACGGCGGCACGATCAACGACGTCCTGCTGGCCGCCTGCGCGCTCGCGCTCGGCCGGGCGCTGCGTCGCCGCGGGGAGCACCCCGAGACGGTGAAGGTGCTCGTGCCGGTGAACGTCCGGGACGGCGTGCCGGACGGCGCCGCGATGGGGAACAAGATCTCGTTCGTCGGCGTCGACCTGCCGGTCGCCGAGACGGACCCGGTGCGGGTGCTGCGCCGCGTGCGCGCACAGACGCGCGCCGCGAAGGCTGCCGGCGAGGCCGGACCGCTTGCGGCGATCGCCGAGGCGGCCGACGCCCTGCCCGCGAGCGCCCGGCGCGTTGTGACGCGGACCGCGGCGCGCGCGGCGTCGTTCACGGCGATCGTGAGCAACGTGCCCGGTCCGCCGGTGGACCTGGAGCTGCTGGGCCGGCCACTGGCCGCCCTCTTCCCGGCCGTCCCGTGCCTCGACGGGCACGCGCTGACGATCGGCGCGCTGTCCTACCGCGGCCGTCTGAACGTCGGCGTGACCGCCGACGCCGTCGTCGTGCCGGACGCCGTCGACCTCGCACGGGACCTCGAGCAGGCCTTCGACACCCTGCGGGTCCTCCCGGCGGTGCGCGAGATCACGCCGTGGCGCGAGCGCGCCCGCACCCGGCGGTCCGGGCCGGCGAGGGAGCTCCCGGCCGGCGACGGACCGACCCCGCCGGGCGGCGCTACCGCGCCGTCAGCCGCGACACCGTCCCGCTGAGCGAGACGACGTAGATCCGCCCCGAGGTGTCCTCGCCGAATGAGGCGAGGTTCTCGACCGTCGGCAGCCCGCCGACGGGCCGGGTCGCGGTCCCCGCGGTCTTCAGCTCCGCCGCGTAGATCCTTCCGAGGCAGAAGTCGCCGTAGACGTACTTGCCTCGCAGCGCAGGAAGGTTGCGGTCGCGCACGACGTAGCCGCCGGTGATGGAGCACCAGCCGGCGCCGTGGCTGTGCTCGATGACGGGCTTCACGTGCCCTGGCGCGTCCTCGCCCTCCGTGAAGCGCCGGGAGCCCTCGAACGGGCGCCAGCCGAAGTTCGCGCCGGCGGCCCCGTTCTTCTTCATGAAGTCGACCTCTTCGATCTCACCCTGGCCGACGTCACCGATCGCGATGTCGCCGGTCGAGCGGTCGAACGAGAAGCGCCACGGGTTCCGCAGGCCGTAGCTGTAGATCTCGCCCTTCGCCCCGGAGCGCCCGACGAACGGGTTGGACGTCGGCACCCGGTAGGCCCGCGAGCCGGACCGGCGCGGGTCGATCCGCAGGAGCTTGCCCAGGAGGGAGCCGAGGTTCTGGGCGTTGCCGCGGGTGCCGTGTTGGTCGCCTGCGCCGCCGCCGTCACCGGTGGCGATGTAGAGGAGCCCGTCGGGGCCGAAGTGCATGTTGCCGCCGTTGTGGTTGCCCTCGGGATCGTCCATGCGCAGCACCAGGCGGGCGCTGCTGCGGTCGGCGCGGTCCGCGCTGGACCGGCGGTACTCCACCACGCGCTGCTTGGCGGCCTTGTCCGTGTAGTACACGTAGAAGCGCCCGGTCTTCGCGTAGTCCTTCGGGAAGGCGATCGAGAGCAGGCCCTGCTCACCGCCGGCGGTGACGAGCGAGCGGATGTCCAGGAACGGCGTCGCGAGCTTGCGGCCGCCGCGGACGATCATCACGCGACCGGCCTGCTCGACGACGAAGAGCCGCCGCGTGTCGCCCGGCGCGCCGGTCACGTACAGCGGCGAGGTGAAGCGGGCGACCGTCCTGAGCCGGACGCCGGTCGACTGCGCGGCCTGCCCCGCAGGCGTCGCAGTGGCCTGCGGCCCCGGGGTGGCCGTGTCGGCCACGGCGGACCCGGGCGTCGAGGCGGCGACCGTGGACGGGTCCTCCCCGTCGGCGCCACAGGCGGCCAGGGCAGGGACGAGCGCTGCGAGGACGGCGATGGTGGCGAGACGGGGCATGCCTCCAGGATCGCAGTTCACGGGCCGGCAAGCTCCACCTGAGAGACTCGACCGGACATGAGCGAGCAGACCTTTGACGTGATCGTGATCGGCGCCGGACCCGCCGGAGAGGTGGTTGCCGGGCGGCTCGGCGAGGCCGGGCGGACCGTCGCGATCGTCGAGCAGCACCTCATCGGGGGTGAGTGCTCCTTCTATGGCTGCATGCCCTCCAAGGCGCTGCTGCGTCCCGCACAGGCCCTCGCCGAGGTGGCCCGCGTCCCGGGTGCGGCGCAGGCCGTGACGGGCGGCGTCGATGTCCAGGCCACGCTCGACCGGCGCGACGAGGTCATCCACGACCTCGACGACAGCGGCATGCTGCCGTGGCTGGCCGAGCGCGACGTCACGGTCGTGCGCGGCCACGGCCGCCTCGAGGGCGACCGGGCCGTCCGCGTCGGCGACGAGCTGCTGCGCGCACGGGACGCGGTCGTCCTGGCGGTCGGCACGCAGGCGGCGATGCCGCCGATCGACGGCCTCGCCGAGGCGGAGCCGTGGACGAACCACGAGGTCACCACCGCCAAGCGGATCCCCGGGTCCCTGGCGATCATCGGTGGCGGCCCCATCGGCTGCGAGATGGCCCAGGCCTACCGCTCGCTGGGCGCGCGGGTCACGCTCCTGGAGGGCTCCGACCGGATCCTGGCCAAGGAGGAGCGGTTCGCCAGCGAGCAGGTCGAGGAGGCGCTGCGGACAGCCGGGGTCGACGTGCGGACCGGGGCGCGCGTGGAGCGCGTCGAGCGGCCGGTGGCCGGCGGGCCGGTCACGGTCGCGCTGGGCGACGGCAGCGGCGACGTGACGGCCGACGAGCTGCTCGTCGCGGCCGGCCGCCGCTCCCTGACCGCGGACCTCGGGGCGGAGCCCTACGGCGCGGAGCCCGGCAGCCCCCTCGCGGTCGACGACCGCCTACGCGTGCCCGGCCACGACTGGCTCTACGTCATCGGTGACGCCAACGGCCGCTCGCTGCTGACCCACGTCGGCAAGCACCAGGCGCGCATCGCCTGCGACGTGATCCTCGGCAAGGACGTGGCGCTGCGGCCGAGCATCGATCCGCCGCCGCGCGTGACGTTCACCGAGCCGCAGGTCGCGGCGGTCGGCCACTCGCTGGCGAGCGCGCTCGCCGCCGGCATCGACGCGCGGGCGGTCGACGCCTCCGTCTCCGGCAACGCCGGCGGCTCGTTCTACGGTCGCAACGCCGTCGGGACGGCGCAGCTGGTGATCGACGACGCCCGCAGCGTCCTGGTCGGCGCGACGTTCACGGGCAGCGACGTCCAGGACTTCCTGCACGCGGCGACGATCGCGATCGTCGCGGAGGCCACACTCGAGGACCTCTGGCACAGCATCCCCGCGTTCCCGACCCGCAGCGAGGTCTGGCTGCGGCTCCTGGAGCGGGCCGGGCTCTGAGCCCGGGCCCGCCCGCCGGGCTCAGCCGCCGTAGCTCTCCGCGGTGATCTGCGGGAAGCGTGAGGTCTTGCCGCCATACCGGTAGGCCTCCTGGACCCAGCATGCCGGTGCGGCGGGCGTGCCGCCCGCGGGCCGCTCCCCACCGAGGTGGTCGCAGTCGAAGGAGGGCAGCGCGCCCTTGGCCGCGATCTGGGGGCCCGTCACGCCCAGCGGGTTGAGGTACGCGTTGCCGCGGTTGCCGGGGACGCGGTTCGTGTGGATCGCCACCGTCTCGACGCCGGTCGGGCCGAACTGGCGCAGGTAGTGCCCGGGCGCACCGGGGACGCTGCTCTTCGTCGTCGCCGCGGTGGCGACGCCGAGGTTCGCGAACATGTCGGTGAGCGTGTACTGGTGCTCGGCGACCCAGGCGAGGATCGGGTTCAACTCGCCGAGCCAGGGCCCCAGCTCGCCCAGGACGGGGCGCACGCCGTCGAGGATCTCGGTGGTGGCCGGGAGCGACCGCTTGGAGATGTCGATCAGCGGGTCGAGGTTGACGAACAGGCGACGGAGCTCGGGTCCGGCGTCGCCGAGCGCGTCGAGCGTCGGGTTGAGGTCGTCGAACGCGAGCTTGAGGTCGGCGACCACCGGCTGCGCCTTGCGGGAGAACGAGTCCAGCCGGCGGAAGGTCGTGCGCGACTCGTCGAGGAAGGTCGGGAAGACCCGCCAGGTCTCGGCGAAGGCCTCCTTCTCCCGCTGGATGGCGGTGAAGACCGTGTCGGAGGTGTCGATCAGCTTGCTGAGCTGCTGCTCGCGCTGCGTGACGGCCTGGAACACGACGCCAGTGTTCTTCACCAGGCCGCGCAGGGACGCCTTCTGCTCGTCGAGCACGTCGAGCAGCTCGCCGCCGGACTCGATGAAGCCGGGCAGGTTGCCGAACGCGTCGTTGAGGTCCTGACCGCGGCCGTCCACGCCCTCGGCCAGCGACTGCTGCCAGGTGCGGAACGCGGCCTGCGTGAAGGGGTCCAGGGCGTTGAGGATCTCGTCGAGCTCGACCGTGCCCTGCACGCGACGGGTGTCGAGCAGGCCGCCCTCGGGGATCGGGGGCGCCGAGCCGCTACCGGTCGTCATCTCGACGTAGGTCTCGCCCAGCAGCGTCTTCTGGCGGAGGATCGCCTTCGCGTCACTGGAGATCGGCGCGTACTTCGCCTCGACCTCGATGGTTGCGACGGTGGCGTTGCCGTCCGCAGCGAGCCGCTTCTCGCGGACCTTGCCGACCTGCACGCCGGCGACGCGGACATCCGCCTCGACCGCGAGCTGCGTGGCCTCGGGGAAGGCGACCTCGAAGCGGTACCCCTTGGCCTTCAGCGGCGTGGGGCCGCCGAAGCTCACCCAGAGGAAGAGCAGCAGGCCGAAGCAGGACAGCGCGAAGCCGACCATCGTCAGGAGCCGGCCGAAGGTGGGGGCCTGCTTGACCATCTACTCGCCCGCCTCCTCGTTCGCGAGGCGCTTGCGCGCAGCGGCCAGCTGGGCCTTGTCGCGCTTGGCGGCGGCCTTCTCGCGCGTCGCGCGCCTCGCGACCGCCTCGTCGCCGCCGCAGATGCGCGGGTCGGTGAGGACGCCGGTGAGCCCGAGGAGGAACTCCGTCTGCGGGACGCTGGCGACGCTCTGCTCGAACGTGGAGCAGACACCCGCGAGGCTGAGCGAGCGCAGCGGCCCATTCGCGTCGGCGGTGGAGAACAGGTTGACCGACTGGTGCCCGAGCCAGGCCAGCGAGAAGGCGTAGCCCTCGTCACGCTCGCCGCCCGCGGGCGCGTCGCCCGGGGCCTCGCGGCCGTTCGGGTTGTAGCCGAGCATGTTGAAGAGGTGGTTGAGCACGGTGAAGCTGCGCTTGAGCCGGGGCTCGCTGACCACGAGGTCCTCCGCGGCGGGCCTCAGCTCACGCACGAGCGGGCGCGCCTCGCGGATGAACGGACGGATGTCGTTGCGCAGCTGCGGCGCGGCCTCGAGCACGAACGGCCGCGTGGCCGTGTTCGCGCGCTGCAGGGCGGCGGCCACCGGCCGCAGCTTGTCGGCGGTCGGCTTCAGGACCTTCGCCATGGCCTCGACCTTCTCGAGGCCGTCGCGGGTCTCGCGCAGCGCACCCGGCAGCTCCCGGACGGTGCCGGCGACGCCGTCGCGCTCGGACGCCAGGGCGCGGAAGACGCGGTCGGAGCTCGTGATGAGCTCAGCGAGGTCGTCGTCGCTGCCCGCGAGCTTCGTGTTGAGCCGCTGCAGTGCGTTGATCAGCCGGCGCAGCTCCTTGCGCCGCGTCGCGACCGCGGTCGAGACCTTCGCGAGGTCGCGGTGCGTCGGCTCGAAGCGGCGCAGGACCTCGCGCAGGCCCTCGCCGTTGCCCTTCAGGCCGCCGGCGGCCCCATCGAGCAGGAGCTTCAGGTAGTCGCGGGTGTCCCCGTCCAGGGTGCTCAGGAACTCGTCGGGGTTGACGTCCGGGAGCGTCGAGGCGATCGGGAGCGCCCAGTTCTCCTTCGCCAGCGGCGAGTCGGGCGTGCCGGGATCGAGCTCGATGAACATGTCCTTCAGGCCGGTCTTGGGCCGCAGCAGCGCGGTCGCGTTGCGCCGGACGAGGTCGTCGTACTCGCGGTCGAGCTCCATCGTGATGATGGCCCGCCCGTCCTTCAGCTCGGTCTTCGCGATATCGCCGATCCGGATGCCCGAGACGCGCACGGTCTGCCCCTGCCCGGGCGTGACGGCCTGCGCGGTCGCGAACTCCGCCTTGAGGATGAACGGCGAGTCCTCGATCAGCGGGAAGCGGAACCGCTGGTTCTCGAGGATGTAGGAGCCCACCGCGGTCGCGATGAGGAACAGCCCGATGACCGCGAAGAGGTCGGTGCGCCGTTTCTTGATCGCGCGGATCATCCGGCGGCCTTCCGTACGGGGGCGCGACGCAGCTTGGAGAGCCCGTCGCGCGTGAGGAGGCTGTCGTCGACGCGCAGCTTGCTGCCGAGACCCTCGAGCTTGATCTGGTTCTTCAGCCAGGAGACCGCGTCGCCGGTGACCCTGCCGATGCGGGCGTCGTAGTCGGCGCCGCCCTGGCGGACCTTGATCGCGGTGGGCGGCGCGCCCGGGATCGTGCGGAGGTCGGGCGCGTCCTGGGTCTCGCACGGGACGTCGGGCCGCAGCGGGCTGGCCGTCTTGCGCGCGGGCGGGTTCACGCCGCCCAGCGGCGCGCCGGTGAGCAGGAAGCGACCGGCGCCGAGGGAGTACGCGAAGTTCGCGCCGCCCTTGGCGGTCGTCTTGACGTACTGGCCGTTGGCGTCGAAGCCGCGGCTCTCGCCCGCGATGCCGGGCAGCCACTTGACGCCCTCCTGGAAGACCTTGCCGGACGACGGGAAGTTGGCGTCCTCGATCTGGGAGTTGGCGGTCGGCTGGATGACCTGCAGCTGACAGCTGGAGAGCAGGCGGACCTGCTCCTGCAGCGGGATGCCGCCCTTGTTCAGTTCGACGAGGTCGGGCACGAGCGCACGGAGGTCCCGGGAGAAGCCGCCGAGCTCGCTCGCGCGGAACAGGCCGCGGGCCTCCTTGACGAACGGCAGCGTGGCGTCGAGCGCCGGGCCGGAGGAGCGGATCGCCGGGCGCAGGTCGACCGCCAGGCGGCGCAGCGGCGGGAGGGCTTCGTTCAGCTCGCCGAGCGCGCGGCGGCCGACGATGAGCGTGTCGTCGAGGATCCCGATGGCGGTCCGCAGGTTCGTCTGCTCCTGCTGGAACGCGCCGGCGGTCGTCGCGAAGTTCGTGATCAGGCCCTTGAGCGCGGCCGGGTCGCGGTCGAGCGCCTCGGCCACGACCCCGGCGGAGTCGATGTAGTTCGAGAGGTCGTGCTCGAGGATGCCGCGCGTCGCGTCGGCGACGACCGCGCCGTCGCGGTAGGCGGGCTCCCACCAGCGCAGCGAGCGCCGGTAGCCGCGGGCGCCGTCGCCGCGCAGCGCGCTGCCGTACTCCTGCAGGAGGATCTGGAGGTCCTCGCGGGTGTCGCCCTGCAGCGCTTCGAGGACGCTGCCGAGCTGCACCGGTGCGGCGGTCTGGTTGATCGGCACCGTGTCGCCGTCGCCCAGGGCGGGCTCGCTCGGCGAACCGGGGTTGACCTCGACGAAGAAGTTGCCCTCGAGGAAGATGCGCGGGCGGACCTTGATCTCCGCGTCGCGGTGGATCGGCAGGCCCTTGTCGTCGATCTCCATCGTGACGAGGGCGCCGTTGCCGCCGCCCGGCAGGCGCTCGACCTTCGTGACCTTGCCGATGTTGACGCCGGCCACGCGGACCGGCGACTTCGGCTTGACGTCGTTGGCGGTGCGGAAGGCGGCCTTCAGCACGAAGGGGTTGGCCAGCGGGTTGGACTTGCTGAATCCGAAGTACGTCCCCACGGCGATCACCAGGAGGGTCAGCAGGCCCACCATGAAGGGGCTGCGGGTCTTCACGCCGCGCCTCACGGGCCCAGCTCCACGGGGAGCGACGGGCCGCTCTGCGGCGCGCGGGTGAAGGTCTGGCCCTCGGGCACGCGCGGACGGCCCGTGAAGGTCGGCCCCTGGCTCCCGGGGATGTGCGGGTCGACGACCGTGTTCAGGCTCTTGTCGCCGAAGGTGTTGACGCGCTTGAGGTAGCCGCGCTGCCCGGACTCGCAGTCCGCCGTGCCGTCGGTGTTGACGGCGGCGGTGTACACGTTGGAGTGCAGGTTTACGGGCGAACCGCTGACGACCGGCTCGCCGTTGGCCGGCGTGGCGGCGCCGAGCGAGCCGATGCTCGACGACGTCGGGTTGACGTTGCGCGGGGCCTGGTTGAGCAGCGACCGCTGCGACGTGCCGGTCGGGTCGGGCTCCGTCAGGTGCTCGGCGGCGTTGGTCCAGGCGTAGTTGAAGTAGTTGCAGACCGTGATGTACGGCCCCACGAACTTCAGCAGCGGGTTGAGGATCCCGGTGGTGCGCGTCAGGCCGCGCAGCGCGCTACCGGTGCTCGGATCCTCGCCCAGGCGGCGGACCGCGGCCAGCGTCTTGCCGAGCTCCCGGTTCAGCTCCGGGGCGCGACCCTGGACCTCGATGCCCTTCTGCAGGGCCGGGATGATCCGCGGCAGGTTGCGCGGCAGGCGCACGGCGACCTTCTCGAGTGACCCGCTGAACGCGGCGAAGTCGGTCAGGAAGGGACGCTGCGCCCGCAGCGAGGCGATGCCGGTGTCGAGCGTCGGGACCGACTTGGTGATCGTCGCCTTCAGCGCCTCCGGGTCGCGCGACCAGGCCTCGAAGACGTCGGCGCCGGCGGTGAAGCTGTTGGCGTAGGTGGCGGCCAGCGGGGAGACGATCCGTGCGGCGTCGCCGAGCTCGCCGAAGAAGCGGCGCAGCTGGGTGTCGTCGTCGGACAGGACGCGCGCGACGGGCTCGAGGCTGCGCAGGAAGGGCGGGAGGCCCTCGATCGTCTGGTTGAGCGCGAAGCCGCGGCGGCTGAGCGCGTCGCCGAAGCCCTCGAGGTTCGTCTGCGACGCGTCGCGCGTGGGCTTGTCGAAGATCGAGTAGAGCTCGTCGAGCTCGATCGGGAAGGTCGCCTGCTTCGCCGGCAGCACGTCGCCGTCCGCGAAGGTCTTCGACGAGCGGCCGCGCGTGATCTCCACGTACTTCAGGCCGAGCACGGAGCGGGGCCGCAGGTCGATCGTGGAGTCGACGGGCAGCTCTCCGGCGGCCTTGTCGAGCTTGAGCGTGATCTCGGCGCCGGGCGTGCCGTCGGGCATGCGGACCGGGACCATGTCGTCGACGATGCCGACGCGGAAGCCGCCCTCGCGTACGTCGTTGCCGGGCAGGAGGTTGGCGCCGCTGGCGACCTGGACCTTGAGCGAGGTCGTGGGCACGAACGGTAGCCCGCTGTTGGCGTTGTAGGCCAGGAAGACGGCGACGGTGACGATCAGCGTCGTGACCGCCCCGACGAGGACGGGGTTGGCGATGATGCTCCCGGAGCCGCGACGACGCTGCATCAGGCCCCCAGGAGGTAGTCGAGGAGGGCCTGGCCGTCACGCTGCGAGCCGAGGCCACCGACGGCGTCCAGCGGCTCCTTCAGCGATCCGGGCAGCACGCTGTCGGGCAGCAGCCCGTCGATGACGTTGCCCAGGAACCCGTCGTCCCCGTCGGCCCCGGGGGTCGTCTGCGGCGCCGGGGTGGCGGTCGCGGCGGGACCGGGGGTCGGGGTCAGCACCGGGGACGCGGGCGCCACGTCCTTCTTGCCCGCCCTGCGGGTCGCCGGTGTCCCGGTGTCGGTCGGGTCGGGCTGGTTGATGCCGGGACGGTTCGGTCCGAGGACGGCCTTGCAGCGGTCGCTCTGCGGATCGGTCTTCGCGCGGGCCGCGTCCCAGTAGAACGAGCAGGCCGAGTCGAAGAAGGCGTTGACCTTCAGGATGTGGCCGTCACCGTCGAAGACGTTCGTCGCCTGACCCTGGAAGAAGACGTAGCGCAGGATCGCCTCGAGGCCGGTGTAGCCGCTACCGCCGCGCGGACTGCGCGGGTCCTTCTCGACGGCGTTCTTCGGGTCGTCGAGGTGCTCGAGCGTGATCGCGAGGTTGTTCGAGGCCTCGGGCAGCGGCTCCACGGCCTTCGTGAGCTGCCGGACCTGCGGACGCAGCGCCTCCACGGCGGGGCGGCCGGTCCGTGACGCCTGTGCAAGCGTGCGGAACGCCGGGCGCGAGGCCTCCGAGAACGCCCCGAGCGTGTCGAGGAACGTCGTCAGGCGACCTGCCTGGGACCCGAGGGCAGCCAGCGCCGGGCGCTGGCGGTCGGCGGCCTGCCCGAGCAGGCGCATCGTCGGCTGCAGCTCGGCAAGGAAGACGGGCAGGCGCCGGAACTGGCCGCGCAGGTCGTCGTCGCGCTCGCCACTGGCCCTGGAGGTGTCGCGCGCCTCGCGGACGAACCGCACGACGTCGTCGCGGTTGTCGGCCAGCGCGGTCAGGACGGTGTCGGCGTCCTCGTAGAGATCGCGGATCGTGATCCGCTGCTCCGCCAGGAGTGCGAGCACCTCGTCGGTCTCCCGCAGGGCGGGGACCGCACGGCGGATCGTCTCGTCCAGGTCGTCCCCGCGCGACGCCAGGGCGACGCCGAGCTCGGAGAGCAGGATCGAGAACCGCTCGCGGTACGGGCGGCGCATGATGCTGTTGACGAGATCGACCGGGACCGTGGACTTCGTGCGCTGGACCGGGATGGTGGAGCCGACCTTCAGCTCCGTGGGCGCCTTGCCCGGGTTGCAGTCGACGAAGTACTCGCCGATCAGCGACTGCGGACGGGTCTCGCACGTCGTGTCGGTGCGCAGCGACCCGAACCCGGTCTGCGTGATGTTGAGCTTGACGAGCGCGCGGAAGGTCTTGCGGTCGAGCTTCATCTCGGCGATGTCGCCGGCGCGGACACCGCTGACCTTGACGTCGGCGCCCTCGATGAGGCCGAACGCGTTGTCCAGCTCGACCCAGTAGGCGCGATCACCGGACGTGTCGTCGGAGGCGCCGGTCGAGAGGGTCCAGCCGGTCGCGAGGGCGGCGAGCACGAGGAGGGCTGTGAGCGCGCGGATCATGAGCCCGGGGGGATCTGGGTCCGGTCGCAGTCGAAGCCGTCGGGCACGAACGGGTTGCTGCCGTCGGCGGCGGGCCGCTCGGCGGAGCCCGGGCAGCGGTTGCGCTGACCGGTCGTCGCGGTCTGCGAGAAGAGCTGCTGCCGCAGGGCCTGCGGCACGGGCTGCAGGACGCCGTTGGCGATCGCGAAGGCGTTGACGGTCAGCGCGTTGCGGCTGGCGGAGCCGTTGGCGTCGTAGATGCCGGAGTGGCTGAAGTCGTCGAACCAGCCGGTGAGGTCGACGCTGTAGGGGCGCAGGAAGGCGAGGTGCGGGCGGGAGCCGGCCAGCGACTTCGCCGAGGTCACGAACGTGCCCGGGCGCTCCTTGCCGTTGCGCTGTACGGGACCGACGACCTGGTCGCGGAACGGCAGCGTCGCACGGCCGAGCTCGATGAGGTCGTTGCCCTCGCCGGCGCGGCGGATGGTCTTCGAGAGGTCGGTGATGACCGGCTTGGCCGAGATCGCGAACGGCCGCAGCTCGGAGAGGACGGCGCGGAGCTTCGGGGTGACCGGACGGGATTCGTCCAGGACGGGGTCGAGATCGTCCAGCGCGGCCCGGAGGTTCACGAAGGTCGTGTTCGCGCGCCGCATGAACGGCGGGAGGGACGCGACGGCCCGGGAGAGGGAGTCCTCCTCGGCGGCGATCGCGCCGGTGGTGTCGGCGAGGCGGTCGACGAGCGCGCTCAGGTCGTTCTCGCGGTCGGCGACGTCCGTGACCAGCGTGCTGCTGGCGACCAGGAAGCGCTCGAACAGCGCGGTGTCCCGGTTGAGCTCGTCGAAGAGGATGCGCGAGGCGACCAGCGACGGGTTGAGGTAGCGCCAGCCGGCGTTCGCCTGCTCGCCCTCGCCGGCGTAGGCCGCCGCGCTGCCGCGGATGACCTCCTGCAGGCCCTTGCCGGTGTCCTCGTCGAACAGCGCGAACAGCTGGTCGAGGTCGACCGCCGAAGTGGTGTCGGCTGTCGTGATGACCGCGCCCTCGTCGAGGGTCCCGGCCGGGTTCCCCGGCGTCTCCTCCGGGATCTGCAGGTCGACGTACCGGTTGACGATGCCGCTGAGCGAGGCCGAGCGCAGCGTCGCGCGGGTGCCGACGCGCAGCGGTGCGATCTCCTCGTCGAGCTCGAGCGTCACCTCGGCCTGGCCGTCGCGGGTGAGCTCGATCCCCTTGACCAGCCCGACCTTGCGGCCGCCGCTCTGGACGAGGTTGCCCTCGACCACCTGCGTGGCCGCCTGGAAGCGCGCCTTGACCATGTAGGTGTCGCCACCGGTGAGCACGATCGCGACGAGCACGGCGACGAGGAGCAGGGCAGCGGCGATCGCGACGCGTCCGACCGCACCGATCCCCTCCTGCTCGTCCTCGTGTTCCGCGCTCTCCACGTCTGGCTCCTACTTGTGACGGCACCGCGCACCGACCCCGCCGGTGCCTGCCCGCGAGCACGATACCCCGGACGACGGTCGTCTGCGTCACATCCCGAACGAGGGCGTTCAATTGCACGCCGTTGCGGCACGTCATCCGACGTGCGCTCAGGCCGGTCGGAGCGCCGCCACGGCCAGCGTGGTGGTGAACGGCACGCACCAGAACACGACCGTCCGGTGCTTCGCGAGGTCGGTCCCCTCGGGGATGCGGTATTGCTGGTCGCCCTTGCTGCCCTTGAGCTCGCCGAGCTCGACGCGGTCGCCGCGGTCGCCGACGTCGGTGCCGTCGCCCGTGACGAGGTAGACCTCGACCTTCGGCCCGGGGTCGATCCGGAAGCCGTCGGAGAGCGTCAGCGTGCGCGAGCCGTCCGGGAGCCGGACGACGGACGCCCGCCCGCGCGCGTCGTGCCCGCGGGTCTCGACCGGCGCGCGGAGCTCCTCGACGGGACGCGGATCGGCGGTCGGCTCCGGTTCCGGCTCCGCTGCCGGAGCCTCTCCGGTCTCGGCCGCCAGCGCCGCCTCCTCCGCCGCGATCTCGTCCGCCGCGGCCTGCTCGTCCGCGCTCAGGCCACCGGACTCCACGGCCAGGTCGCTCGCGGCGACCCCGACGACGATGTCCTCGTCGACGGTCGTCTCGCGGATCGACGTCCAGTAGAACCCGCCGACCGCGAGGACCGAGCAGCTCACCATCGCCACCCGTGTCGCCACCCGCAGCGACCCGCGGCCCTTGGTCAGCTTGCCGGCCACCATCGAGACCAGGACGAACCAGGCGGTCCCGAAGCCGATCGACGTCCAGTAGCCGGGTGCGACCACGCCGGACCAGAACCAGATCCCGGCGACGAGGGCGGCGACGACCGCCAGGGCGGCGGCGACCGGGCGCACGGCGGCCATCAGGAGCGCTTCAGCTCGGCCTTGGCGAGGGCCTGCGTGAAGGGCACGCACCAGAAGACGACCGTCCGGTACTTCGCGACGTTCGTCCCCGCCGGGATCCGGTACTGCTGACGGCCTCGGGACCCCTTGAGCGTGCCGAGGTCGACGAAGTCGCGCACGTCGCCGTCGCCGCGGACCTTGCCGGCGACGAGGTAGACCTTGACCCGCGGGCCGGGATCGATGCGGAAACCCTTGGAGAGCGTGATCAGCCGGCGGCTGCCGTCGCGCACCACCGCGGCCTTGCCGGACGCGCTGTGGGCGAGCGTGACGACCTTGCCGCCGTACTGCTGGACGGGCGCTGCCATGGCCGTCGCAGGGACCAGGAGCGCGCAGAGGAGGAGCACGAGGAGGAGGAGTCGTCCGTGGTTCATGGGAGACAGCCTGGCGCACAGGTGTGACATCCACATGAACACCTCCCCCGCCGCCCGCTACCGTTTCGTCCATGAGCACCGTCGAGCACCCCACCAGCAGTCGTCGCGCGATCTTCGACGACGATCACGAGGACTTCCGGGAGAGCGTCCGCCGCTGGCTGACCAAGGAGGTCGCTCCGCACTTCGACCAGTGGGAGGCCGACGGCATCGTGCCGCGCGACGTCTACGCGGCGGCCGGCGCGAACGGCTTCCTGGGGACCCAGATCCCCGAGGAGCACGGCGGCGCCGGCGTCGAGGACTTCCGCTTCAACGTCATCCTCGGCGAGGAGATCTGCCGCCTCGCGCTCGGCGGCGTCGCGGTCGGGCTCACGCTCCACAACGACGTCTGCCTCCCGTACTTCCTCGAGTACTGCAACGAGGAGCAGAAGCAGCGCTGGCTGCCCGGCATCGCCGACGGCACGCTCATCACCGCGATCGCCATGACCGAGCCCGGCACCGGCTCCGACCTCGCCGGCATCAAGACGAAGGCCATCCGCGACGGCGACCACTACATCGTCAACGGCGCGAAGACCTTCATCACCAATGGCATCAACGCCGACCTCATCGTCACCGCGGTCAAGACCGACCCGTCGCAGCGCCACAAGGGCATCTCGATGCTCATCATCGAGGCCGACACGCCCGGCTTCGAGCGCGGCCGCAACCTCGAGAAGATCGGCATGCACTCGCAGGACACCGCCGAGCTGTTCTTCAACGACGCGCGCGTCCCGGTCGAGAACCTGCTCGTCGCCGAGGGCCAGGGCTTCGGCCAGATGGTCCACAACCTCGCCCAGGAGCGGCTGAGCGTGGCCGTCGCCGGCGTCGCCAACGCCGCCGCGGCGCTGCAGATGACGGTCGAGTACGTCAAGGAGCGCGAGGCGTTCGGCGGCCCGATCTCGAAGTTCCAGAACACCCGCTTCCAGCTCGCGGAGTGCAAGACCGAGATCGACGCCGCCCAGGCGTTCCTGGACCAGTGCACGATGGAGCTGGTGAACGGGACCCTGTCGGTCGAGCGGGCCGCGTCCCTCAAACTGTTCACGACCGAGGTCCAGGGCCGGGTCATCGACAAGTGCCTGCAGCTGTTCGGCGGCTACGGCTACATGCTCGAGTACCCGATCGCCCGTCTGTACGCCGACGCGCGCGTCTCGCGCATCTACGCGGGCTCCAACGAGATCATGAAGGAGATCGTCGGTCGTTCGCTGACGTAGGCCTGGACCGGCGCAGCGCCCGGCGCCTCAGTGCGCCGGGAGCTTGCCCAGGCGGTGCAGCACGGCGACGATCGCGGCGCCGACGACGATGCCGAGCACCGCCGAGGCCGCGGTGTTCGTCATCCAGGCGGCGACGCCGCCGACGGCGCCGAGGGCCTCGTCGACGTCCTCCTCGAGATGGTGGACCGCGTCGTACAGCGTGTTCAGCCCGAGCTCGTCGAGGCCCACCAGGAGGATGTGGCCGCCGACCCACAGCATGGCCGCGATCCCGACCGTCGAGAGCACGGACATCACGATCGGCATCGCCCGGACCAGCCCGAGACCGAACCGCTTCGCGAGCCCCTTGCGGGTCTCGACCAGCCGCAGGCCGATGTCGTCCATCTTCACGATGACGGCCACGGTGCCGTAGACGACCGCGGTGATCGCGATCGCCACGACGATCAGGATGATCGCCCGGGAGACGAATGCCTCGTCGGCGACCTCGTTCAGCGAGATCACCATGATCTCCGCGGAGAGGATGAAGTCGGTGCGGATGGCCCCGCCGACCAGCTCCTCCTCCACCTCGGGCCCCTGGAGCGTGGCGGGGGTCGCCGCCTCCTCCCCGTGGTGGCCCGGCCCGACCTTCTCCCAGATCTTCTCGGCCGCTTCGAAGCAGAGGTAGGCGCCGCCGATCATGAGGATCGGGGTGAGCAGCCAGTCCAGGAACTCGCTCAGCAGCAGCGCGGCAGGCAGGATGAAGAGGAGCTTGTTGCGCAGCGACCCCTTCGCGATGCGCTTGATCATCGGCAGCTCGCGGTCGGGCTGGAAGCCCTGCACGTAGCGCGGGGTGACCGCGGCGTCGTCGACGATCACGCCGGCGGCCTTCACGCTCGCACGGCTCGCGCCGGCGGCGACGTCGTCCACCGAGGCCGCCGCGATCCGGGCGATCGCCGCGATGTCGTCCAGGAGGGCGGCGAGACCGGCGCTCATCGGGCGCCTCGCTCACGGGTCGGTGCGGTCGTCACGCGCCACAGGGTACGACGCGCGGCCGCGGACCGGCCGTACGACGGTGCTCCGCGGTCAGCGGCGTGCGGCGCGGGTCGACCGCTTGCCGCCGGTCCGGGCGTCCCACGCCCGGAGCTGGCGGAGCGGATCGACGGGCGTGCCGCCGGCGAGGTACCCGGGGCCGCTCCACAGCTCGAAGTGCAGGTGGCAGGCGGTCGACCGGCCGGTGGTGCCGACGTCCCCGAGGCGCTGCCCGGTCGTGACCGCGTCCCCGGCCCGGACCTCGGGCGTGTCATCGAGGTGCATGTAGACCATGTCGCTCGGGGAGCCGAGGACGTCGATGACCACCATGTTGCCGGCGGCGCCCTCGAATCCGGCCTTCTCGACCGTCCCGCCCCGGGCCGCGAGAAGTGGGGTGCCGCAGTCGGCGAGGATGTCCTGGCCCTGGTGCGCACGGCCGGCTCCGATGCCGTCGCCGTAGGCGTGCGCTCCGCGGACGGGGAAGAACGCGCGCACGAACTCGAAGGGCTGGGCGACCGCGGCGGGCTCCGCGCCGTCGATCCCGACGGCGAAGCGGTAGCGGCCGTCCCGGGCGCCGCGGCCGTCGGCGGTGGCACCGTCCCAGGTGATCGTCTGCGCGACGCCACGCATCACCGCGGGTGTCACCCAGCGCTCGATCGGGGTGACGCCGCCGGCGCGGACGAGCTCGACGACGACGTCGGCCGGGCCCGCCCCCGGGACGGTGAAGGTGAGCGTCTGGGGCCGCGGGCCGGCGAGCAGCACGCGCCGGGAGGAGATCGCCGCGTCGACGTCGATCGACGAGCTCTCGGCCAACGGCTCCCGCGCGGACACCCCACCGGTCCCGGAGTCCGCCGGGGCGCCGGAGGAGGCGGCGGGGATCATGGCGACGGCGATCAGGGCTGCGGCCACGAGGGCGGCCGGGGCGATGCGGGTCATGGATCGGGCCTTCGGGTCGGGACGGAACGTGCGACATCGCGCCACCGGTGGCGCTGGTGCCCGTGTGCGGTCCCCCGACCGATCCAGGCGGTGCGCGCAGCTCCCGGCCCTCCGGGAACGACGCGCTTCGGGCTACAGCAACCCGTTGCGGCGCGACGTTACACCGGACCGCGGTCGGTGTGCGGGGCGTCACGGAACACCGGTCCGGGGGTCTGCATCGGCTGATCCGAAGCGCGGCCTGTCCCGAAGACTGAATAACCCATGGACATCGCGATCATCGGCACCGGTATCTCCGGCCTCACGGCCGCCCACCACCTCCGGGGGGAGCACGACCTCACGCTGTTCGAGGCCGGGTCGTACGTCGGTGGGCACACGAACACCGTGCACGTCGAGACCGATCTGGGTGCCTGGGACGTGGACACCGGGTTCATCGTCTGCAACGACCACACGTACCCGAACTTCCTCGCGATGATGGACGAGCTCGGGGTCGCGCGGCGCGAGACCCACATGGGCTTCAGCGTCACCGCCGAGGGCGAGGACTTCGAGTACGCCGGGACACCGAAGGGCCTGTTCTGCCAGCCGCGCAACGCGGTGCGGCCCGCGTTCCTGCGGATGGTCCGCGAGCTGCTGAAGTTCAACAAGGACCTCGCGGGCATCGTCGCCGACCCGACCGACGAGCGCGGCTCGCTGTCCCTGCTCGCGTTCCTGCGCAGCGAGGGCTACTCCGACTTCTTCCGCGACCGGCTGATCGTGCCGCAGGCCAGCGCCGTCTGGTCGGCCGAGCCCGACCAGCTCGACGCGTTCCCCATCCGGTTCATGGCGCAGTTCTTCGCCAACCACGGGATGCTCAGCTTCAAGAACCGGCCCACCTGGATGACGATCGCGGGCGGCTCGCAGTCCTACGTCCGGGCGATCACCGCACAGCTCGACCGACCCGTCCGCGTGAACACCCCCGTCGCGAGTGTCCGCCGGTTCGACACGCACGTCGAGGTCACGCCCGTCGACGGCGAGCCGGAGCGCTTCGACGAGGTCGTCCTCACCTGCCACGCAGACCAGGCGCTGGCGATCCTCGGCGAGGACGCGAGCCCGCTCGAGCGCGAGCTGCTCTCCTGCTTCCCCTACCAGGCCAACGAGGCGGTCCTCCACACCGACGCCGGGATGCTTCCGAAGCGGACCGCCGCCCGACAGGCGTGGAACTTCCACCTGCTCGACGAGCCGCAGGCCCGGACGACGGTCACCTACGGGATGAACCACCTGATGGGGCTCGACGCGCCGCACGAGTTCTGCGTGACGCTGAACCTCACCGACCGCATCGACCCGGCGAAGGTCGTCGAGGTCATCCAGTACGCGCACCCGGTGTTCACGACCGAGGGGGTCGCCGCGCAGGCCCGGCACGCGGAGATCAGCGGCGTGCGGCGTACGCATTTCGCGGGCGCGTACTGGCGCTGGGGCTTCCACGAGGACGGCGTCTTCAGCGCACTGCAGGCACTCGAGCACGTCGGCCGCAGCGAGGTCGTCACGCCGGTATGAGCCCGCGGTCCGCCATCTACCGCGGCACGGTCCGCCACCGGCGCACCGCGCCCGTCGACCACGCGTTCACCTACGACGTGGGGATGCTGTACGTCGACCTCGGCGAGATCGACGAGCTGTTCGACGGGTCGGCGCTGTGGTCGGCCCGCCGGCCGCGGTCCCCCGGCGGGATCTCGCGCGCCGACCTTCTCGGGGACCCGTCCGTGCCCCTGGACACGGCGGTCCGCGACCTCGTGCAGCAGCGCCTCGGCACCCGGCCGGCCGGCCCGATCGGGCTGCTCACGACGCCCCGGACCTTCGGCCGCTCGTTCAACCCGGTCAGCTTCTACTTCTGCTTCGCGCAGGACGGGGACGGCGACCGTCTGGAGGCGATCGTCGCCGACGTCGAGAACACCCCCTGGAACGAGCACCACGCCTACGTCGCCGCGTGCGATCCCGGCGCTCGCGTGCAGGACGTCGCGTTCGAGAAGGTCTTCCACGTCTCCCCCCTGATGGGCATGGACCAGCGCTACCGCTTCCGGCTGACTGCGCCGGGCGACCGTCTCAGCATCCACATCTCCAGCGACGGCGAGAGCACGTTCGACGCGACGCTGAACCTCCGCCGCGAGGCGCTCACCGTCTCGTCCCTGCGCGGGCTGCTCGCCCGCTTCCCCTTCCAGAGCGCCCGCACCGGCGCCCTCATCTACTCCAACGCCCTGAAGCTCAAGCTCAAGGGCGCGCCCTACTCCCCCCACCCGGATCAGCACATGCCCGCATCGAAGACCCGCACCGTCCTGCACGGCCTCCTCAAGCACTGGATCCGCGACGGCGAGCTGACCCTCGTCGACGAGTTCGGCGCCACCACGGTCGGCGACGCGTGGAAGGACGGGTCGGGCGTGCCGCTGCGCGCGACCGTGACGATCCACGACGAGCGCGCCTACCGGGCGCTGCTGAAGGGCAGCCTCGGCCTCGCCGAGAGCTACCGCGACGGCTGGTGGGACACGGACGACCTCGTCGGGATCGTGCGGATCGCCGCGCGCAACATCCACCGCGGCGACAGCTACCGCCGCAAGCTGCGTCCCGTCCTCGCTCCCCTCCAGGGCGCGGTCGCGACCGCGAAGCGCAACACCATCGACCGCTCGAAGGCGCAGATCAGCGCGCACTACGACCTCGGCAACGACCTCTACGGCCTGATGCTCGACGAGACGATGATGTACTCCTCGGCGATCTACCCGACGCCCGAGGCGACGCTCCACGAGGCGCAACTGTGCAAGCTCGACCGCATCTGCGACAAGCTCGCTCTCGGCCCCGACGACCATCTGCTGGAGATCGGCACCGGCTGGGGTGGCCTCGCGATCCACGCGGCGCGCCGCAGCGGCTGCCGCGTCACGACCACGACGATCTCGCGCGAGCAGCACGCCCTGGCCGTCGAGCGCGTCGCGGCGGCCGGCCTGAGCGACCGGATCACGGTGCTGCTCGAGGACTACCGCAACCTCACCGGCACGTACACCAAGCTCGTGTCGATCGAGATGATCGAGGCGGTCGGCTGGCGCGACTTCCCCACGTTCTTCCGCGTCTGCGGCGAGCGGCTCGCCGACGACGGGCTGATGCTCCTGCAGGCGATCACGATCGATGACCGCGCCTACGACGTCGAGAAGTCGACGAAGAGCTTCATCAACCAGCTGATCTTCCCGGGCGGCTGCCTGCCCTCGGTGAAGGAGATCCAGCGCTGCGTCGGGTCGTTCACCGAGCTGCGCAACGTCCAGCTCGAGGACATCACCCCGCACTACGTGACCACGCTCGCCGCCTGGCGCACGCGGTTCGAGGCGGCGGCCGCCGCCGGCGCGCTCGACGAGACGAAGTACGACGAGCAGTTCCGCCGCGTCTGGTCGCTCTACCTGGCCTACTGCGAGGGCGGGTTCGCCGAGCGGCGCATCCAGGACGTCCAGGTCCTGCTCGCGGGTCCACGCTTCCGCGCGGAGTCACTGCTGCCGCAGCTGCCGGACGAGCCGACGGCCCTGCCGGTCACGACCCTCCACCTCGCGGAGCAGGACGAAGACCGCCACGTCGCGTGAGCCCCACCGGGGTCGCGTACGACCGGGAGGGGGACGGTGCGCCGCTCGTCCTGCTCCACGGGTTGGGCGGCGAGCGCCACGTCTGGCGGAGTGTCGTGCCGCGCCTGGCGGCCGAGCGGGACGTCCTGACCGTCGACCTCCCCGGATTCGGGGAGTCGGCCCCGCTGCCCGACGGCGTCCGGCCGACGCCCGCGGCGATCGCCGAGCACCTCGCCTGCTTCTTCGCCGAGGTCGGCCTCGAGCGTCCGCACATCGCCGGCAACTCGCTGGGTGGCTGGATCGCGCTGGAGCTCGCGCGGCACGAAGCGGTCGCCTCGGTGACCGCGCTGTGCCCGGCCGGACTGTGGGCCGGCCCGCTGCCGCCCAAGCCGTTCGTGATGCATCGGGTCGCCAAGCTGTTGCGCCCCGCGCTCCCGGCGCTCATGCGCACGCGCGCCGGGCGTCGCGCCGGGCTGCTCGGGATCGTCGCGCGCCCCGACGCCGTCTCCCCGCAGGATGCGCTCGGCATCGCCCGGGCCTACGCGGCCGCCCCGGCGTTCGTCGCCACCAACAAGGCGATGCGCGCCGGGCACTTCACCGGCGGCGAGCGGATCCGGGTGCCGGTGCTGCTCGCCTGGGGCGAACTGGACCGGCTGGTGGTCCCGCCGCGGACGCGGCCGGTCCCGCACGCCACGTCGATCACGCTGCCCGGTTGCAGCCACCTGCCGATGCTCGACGACCCGGAGCTGACCGCCCGGGTCGTGCTGCGTGGCAGCGCCCCGCAGGCTCAGGAAGCGCGCGGGCGCGACGCGCAGGTCCGGTAGCGGCGCACCTGCTCGACCGTCCTGCCGGTCGTGGTGCGCGCGACGATCTTGACCCGGACCGTGCCCTTCGGCAGTCCGCGGAGGTCCACGCGTGCGCGCAGCGCGCGGCCGCGCAGCACGCGTGCCCTCTTGCGCCCGACGAAGACCGTGGCGCTGCGCAGCCGCTGCCCCCGCGGCGCCCGCAGGCGGATCGTGAAGACCCGCCGGCTGATGCACCGCTTCGCCGCCGGCAGTCCGAGCGCGTCGCGGTCGACGGTGGCGGCGGCGTCGACGGTCGGCAGCACGATGCGTGTGCTCTTGACGGTCACGACCGCGGTGCCTCGCGTGATGCCGTAGAGGTTGGAGCCGCCGACGAGCTCGAAGCGGTAGCGGGAGCCCGGGGTCGCGTGCATCGCGATCCCCTCGAGCCGGCGGGTGACGGTGTGCTCGGCGCCGTCGAGCAGCACCGGGATCGGGGTGGACTGGTTGCCCACCACCACGCCGCGGGTCTCGTCGACCAGCTGGCCGAAGACGTGATCGTCGGTTCCGAGGCCGGTCGCGGTGTAGGTCAGCGAGACCTCGGGCTCCCCGACGACGTCGATCTCGCGGTCCACCGCGGGCAGCGGCACGCGGACGCCGGCCAGACCCGGCCGCGCGGCGACGATCAGCCCGTTCAGCGTCTCGACCGGCGTGATCGCGACGGTGCCGGAGCCCTGGGCGTCCATCGGCGGCCCGGCGGCGAGCGGGAAGTCGGCGGCGGTGCGCACCCGCCCGTCGTCGGCGACCCACTCGAACCGCGGTCCGGTGTCGACCGCGGCGTCGCGGTCCAGCCAGCGCGCGAACCACGGGAGGACCGTGCGCTCGACGCTCGGCACGTTGCCGGTCAGGCAGACGCCGTGGCCGCCGCAGAACCAGACCATCTTCACCGGCACCTTCGCGGCGCGCAGGATGTCGTAGTTGCGCATCGCCTCCGACGGCGTGAAGAGCGTGTCGGCCGTGCCCTGGGTGAGCAGCGTCGGGACCCTGATGCTCCGCACCAGGTCCTTCGGGCCGCGCGACTCCAGGAAGGCGTCGACCTCGTCGGAGAAGCGACCGGTCGTGGCCCCTTCGACCGCGGCGCGGATGAGCTCCGGCGGCAGCGTCCCGGACTCCGGGCCGTAGGGGCTGAAGAGGCCGAGCGCGAGCGACGTCGGCGTACCGACGCCCAGCAGCGCGGCGCCCCAGCCGAACTTCGCGAGGCCGTCGCGGTTGAGCGCCGTCGTGAGGCTGTGCCAGGCGATGTCGGGGGCGATGACGTCGATCCGCGGGTCGAGACCGGCGGCGACGAGCTGGATCCCGCCGGCGTAGGACGGGCCCTGCATGCCGACGCGGGGGTCCCCCGGGGCGTCGAGCTGGACCTCGGGCTGGGTGGCGACCCAGTCGACGAGCGCGAGGACGTCGCGCCCCTCGCTGTCGGGCCCGTCGACCATGACCGTGCCGCCCGACTGGCCGAATCCGCGGCTGTCCCACGTGAGGACGTTGTAGCCGGCGCGGCGAAGGACGCCGACGCCGACCTGGCCGGTGCTCTCGTTGGAGGTGGCGTCGGGGTTGGTCGTGCGGGTCAGGCCCCAGCCGTGCGTCTGCAGGACCGTCGGGGCCTTCTCCCCGTCCTTCAGGCCGACGGCCGGGAAGAACGACGTCGACAGCGTCGTGCCGTCGAAGCTCTTCACCGCCTGATCGCGGGCGTGGGCGGCGGCCGGTGCGCCGAGCGCGCACGCGGCGGCGGCGACCACCATGGACCGGACGATGCTCCCCTTCATGGGAGGAGCGTAGTCCTCAGACCGTCGCGGCGGGCGCGAGCGCCTTGCGCACCGCGGGGGCGACCTCGGTGCCGAACAGCTCGATGCTCCGCAGGAGATCGGCGTGCTCCATCGGGCCGACGCTGAACTGCACGAGGGTGCGGTCGTGGCCGAAGACCTCGTGCTGGAAGAGGATCTTCTCGACGACCTCCTGCGGGCTGCCGACCATGTTCGCGCCGCGCAGGTCGGTGCTCTGGTCGAAGTCGTGGCGGCGCAGCGGCGGCCAGCCACGCTCCGCGCCGATGCGATTCATCATCTGCGCGAAGGGCGGGAACGCGATGTCGCGCGCCGCCTGCGAGGTGTCGGCGAGGAAGCCGTGGCAGTTGATGCTCATCGGCACGTGTCCGTGCCCGGCGCCCTGCGCGGCCTGCGCGTGCAGCTGGGCGAACGGCGCGAAGCGCTCGGGCTGCCCGCCGATGATCGCCAGCGCGAGCGGCAGGCCCAGCGCACCGGCACGGACCGCCGAGCCCGGCGTGCCGCCGACCGCGATCCACAGCGGGATCGGGTCCTGGACGGGCCGCGGGTAGACGCCCCGGCGGTCGATCGCCGCGCGATGCCGGGGTGCGTCCTCCCCCGGCGCCGGCCAGGTGACGACCTCCTGCTCGCGCAGGGTGAGCAGCAGGTCGAGGTGCTCGGCGAACAGCTCGTCGTAGTCGTCGAGGTCCTGTCCGAAGAGCGGGAAGGACTCGATGAAGGACCCGCGGCCGGCCATGATCTCGGCGCGGCCGTCCGAGAGCAGGTCGAGGGTGGCGAAGTCCTGGAAGACCCGGACGGGGTCGTCGGAGCTCAGGACCGTGACCGCGCTGCTCAGCCGTATCCGGGAGGTCCGTGCGGCGGCCGCCCCCAGCACGACCGCGGGCGCGGACACGGCGTAGTCCGGCCGGTGATGTTCCCCCAGGCCGAACACGTCGAGCCCGACCTGGTCGGCGAGCTCGATCTCCTCGAGCAACTGCGCGATCCGCTGCCGGGGCGAGGTCGTCCGGCCGGTGCGGGGGTCGGTCCCCAGCTCCGCGAAGGTGTAGATGCCGAGCTCCATGGGGTCAGCATGGCAAACGCCTGGGGTGTCGCAGCCGGCCACATGGCCGGCGAGACGGGCCCCCTGACCCCCTCACGCGCCCTGCGGCAGCTGGACCATCCGCAGGTGGTTGCCCGACGGGTCGCGGAATCCGCAATCCAGGCCGTACGGCGTCTCCGTCGGCTCCTGGGTGAACTCGACGCCCTTCGCGGCCATCTCGTCGTAGCGGGCGCGGCAGTCGTCGGTGGCGAAGAAGACGGTCCCGGCGTACCCCTTGCCCATGAGGCTCCGGATCTCGCCCTGCGTCGCGTCGTCGAACATCGGCGCGCCGGGGATCGCCATGAGGACGATCGAGGCGTCCTGGCCGGGCGCACCGACGGCGAGCCAGCGGAAGTTGCCCATCTCCGCGACGGTGACGTCCTCGTGGATCTCGAGGCCGACCTTGTCCGTGTAGAAGGCGAGGGCCTCGTCCTGGTCGTGGACCCAGAGCTGCGTGGCGTTCATCTTGATGGTGGTCATGCCGGGCAGCCTAGGCCTGCCCGCCCTTGCCGTCTTCTCCAAACGTGCGGTGTTGCGGTCGGCCGTGGACACGCATGACACAGGCGGGGATCCGGGCGTACACCGCGGCCGGCGGGGCGTCCGCGCGGTACCGCGTCGGGGACCTGCCGAAGTGCCGTGTGAAGGTTGAGGTGAACGAGCCGACGCTCTGCAGCCCCACCTCGAGGCAGATCTCCGCCACGGAGTGGTCGGTCTGCCGCAGCAGCGTCGCGGCGCGCTCCATCCGGCGAGTGAGGAGGTGGCCGCGCGGTGTCTCCCCGAACACGCGCTTGAACTCGCGCGAGAAGTGGGCCTTCGACAGGCCCGCGGCCGCCGCCATGTCGTCGACGGTCAGCGCGGGGTCGGTGTACCGCCGGTCGGCGAGGTCCCGGCCCCGCACGAGGTGCCGCTCGATCGGGACGTGGACCACGCCCCGGAGTATCTCAGCGCTGCACCAGCAGCTTCGCGGTGCCCGCGTCGGTGCGGCCGACCAGGCTGAGGTCCGGCGCGGAGGCCGGCTGCCGGCTGCCGGCTGCCGGTCTCGTACGGGACGACCACGAGGTCGCCGACAACTTGCATGCGTGGCCTCCTCAGACCGGGAGCGCGACCTGCGCCGGAACCGCGGCCTCGGCGCCGCGGACCGCGTGCGCGCCGCCGTCGGCGTGCAGCACGTGGCCGCTGATGACGCGGGACAGCGGAGACAGCAGGAACAGGGATGCGTCGGCGACCGGGCCCGGGTCGCCGGTGTCCCAGCCCAGCGGCGCGCTCTGCTCCCACGTGGTGGCGAGCTTGTCGAAGCCGTCGATGCCCGATGCGGCGAGCGTCTCGATCGGCCCGGAGGCGACGAGGTTCACGCGGATGCCGTCGGCGCCCAGGTCACGGGCCAGGTAGCGGGTGACCGCTTCGAGGCCGGCCTTCGCGACGCCCATCCAGTCGTAGTGCGGCCAGGCGACGGTGCCGTCGAAGTCCAGGCCCACGATGGCGCCCCCCTCGGGCGCGGCCGCCAGCTGCGGGCGCAGTGCGACCGCGAGGTCGCGGAGCGAGACCGCGCTGATGTGGAACGCGGTGAGCGTCGACGCTACGGGCGCGTCGAGGAAGTTGCCGCCGATCGCGTCGCCGGGCGCGAAGGCTATGCCGTGCAGGACGCCGTCCAGATGCCCGAAGCGGTCGGCGACGATCCCGCCGATCGCGGCGAGGTCGTCCGCGCTCGTGACGTCGAGCTCCACGACCTCGGCGGGCACGGGCAGCCGCGCCGCCGCGCGTTCGGTCATGCGCCGGGTCCGGCCGAAGCCGGTGAGGAGGACCTCGGCTCCCTCTTCCTGCGCGCGGCGAGCGACGTGGAACGCGATCGAGTTCTTCGTCACCACGCCGGTGACGAGGACCTTCTTCCCCTCGAGCAGGCCGGCCATCAGAGCGGGATCGCGACGAAGGCGGGGACGGCGGACGGTGTGGCGAGCGCGGCGAGCTCCTCGTCCATGTCGGACCCGGGCGCGGGCTCGGCGTCGATGAGCGCGACGACGTCCTTGCGCCAGAGCACCTCGATCGCCATGCGGGCGATCAGCGCGCCCTGCGCGTTGACCACCCGCACGCGGCAGGTGACCATCCCGGCGTGGTCGTCGAGGTCCCGCAGGCTCTCGACCTGCGCGCTCGCCCGGATCGTGTCGCCGAGCATCACCGGGCGCTTGAACGTGAGGTCCTTGACGCGCCGCAGCGCGACGATGCGCTCGAACGGCAGCTGGAGCAGCCCGACGGCATAGGACGCGATGAGCATCCCGTGCGCGACGCGACCGCCGAAAGGGCTCTCGTCGGCCCACGCCGCGTCGACGTGCTGCGGGTGGAAGTCCCCGGTGAGGGTGGCGAAGGCGACGACGTCGGCCTCGGTGACGGTCCGCCCGCGGCCGGGCACGGTCGTGCCCTCCTGCAGGTCCTCGAACCACGGTGCGGTGCCGAACACGATCAGTCTCCTTCGACTACAGGGGGATGTTGTGGGCGCGGGGCGTGCTGCGGGTGCGACCGGCCAGCAGGCGCATGGCCCAGGCGATGCGATCACGGGTCTCGGCGGGCTCGATCCGCTCGTCGACCCAGCCGCCGGTCGCGGCGATCCGCGAGTCGAGCTGCTCGGCCTCGTACACGGCGGCCAGGCGCGCGCGGGCGTCGACCGGGTCCTCGGCCGCGGCGATCTCCTTCTTGTTCACGAACTGCACCGCCTGCGGGGCGCCCATGACGCCGAGCTGCGCATCGGGCCAGGCGAACGTCATGTCGGCCCCGAGCGCGCCGGAGTTCATGGCGATGTGCGCGCCGCCGTAGCTCTTGCGCAGCACGAAGGTGATCTTCGGCACGTCGGCCTCGGCGAACGCGTGGACGAGCTTCGCGCCGTGGCGGATGACGCCCGCGCCCTCCTGCCTGGTGCCGGGAAGGAAGCCCGGCGTGTCGACCAGGACGACGATCGGCAGACCGAACAGATGGCAGGTGCGGACGAACCGGGCGGCCTTCTGGGCCGCGTCGGCGTCGATGACGCCCCCGAGGTGGCGCGGCTGGTTGGCCAGGACGCCGACCGGCGACCCCTCGATCCGCGCGAACGCGGTGACGATGTTGCGCGCCCAGCGCGGTGCGAGCTCGAACATCGACCCACGGTCGACGACATCGCGCACCACGTCGCGTACGTCGTAGACCTTGCGGTTCTCGGCGGGCACGTGCCTGCCGGGATCGCTGGGCTCGTGGGTGAACGGGCGCTGCGCGAGCGGGCCGCCGGCGACCGACGGCAGGTAGGACAGGGCACGGCGGGCGAGCTGCACCGCCTCGGCCTCGTCCTCCCCGACGAGGTGGCAGACCCCGTTGGCCGATTGGACGCGAGGGCCGCCGAGCCCGGCGGCGTCGACGTCCTCCCCCATGACCTCGCGCACGACGCCCGGGCCGGTGAGGAACATCGCGGCCTCGCGGGTCATGATCACCAGGTCGGTGAGCGCCGGAGCGTAGGCGCCGCCGCCCGCGGACGGACCGCAGACGACGCTGATCTGCGGCACGACACCGGACAGCTTCACGATCCGGTGGAAGATCTCGCCGTAGCCGGCGAGCGCCGCGAGGCCCTCCTGCAGGCGGGCCCCGGCGCTCGACACCAGGCCGATGACCGGGACCTGCGCGCGCTCGGCGATGTCCAGCGCGCGGCAGATCGACCGGGCGTGCGCGGCGCCGAGCGAACCGCCCAGCGCCTTCGGGTCCTCGGCGTAGACGACGACCGGGCGGCCGTCGACCTCGCCCGCACCGACGGCCACGCCGTCGCCGTCCCCGGCGCGGTCGGTGAACGGCGAGCGGACCTCGCTGCGCAGGACCCGCAGCGTGCCAGGGTCGCAGAGGCGCTCGAGGCGCTCGACGGTGGTGAGGGGGCGATCCGGCGCGTGCGGCGCGGCATGCTCGCGGTGGCGGGTCCGTGCGGGCATCGGCGCACGGGGACGCCCGATCGGGACCTCGGTCTCCGCCATGCCGGCGGTGCGCATCGGCGTGCTCATGCAGCTGCTCCCTGGAGGCAGACGACGGCGTTATGGCCGCCGAAGCCGAACGAGTTGGAGATCGCGACCGGCGGGCGGTCGCGCGTGACGAGCTTGCGGGCCTCGCCGGGGACGTAGTCGAGCTCCATCCCGTCCTCGCGCTCCTCCCAGCCGAGCGTCGGCGGGGCGATCCCGTCGCGCAGCGCCATGAGGGTGGCGATGGACTCCACCGCACCGGCGGCGCCGAGCAGGTGGCCGATCGCGGACTTCAGCGAGGACACGGGAATCTCCCGCGCGTGGTCTCCGAGGGCCCGCTCGATCGCGAGCGTCTCGGCCCGGTCGTTCAGCGGCGTGCTCGTGCCGTGGGCGTTGACGTAGTCGACGTCCTTCGCCTCGAGCTTCGCGTCGAGCAGCGCCCGCGCGATCGCCTCCGCGGCGCCCTCCCCCTCGGGGTGCGGCGCGGTCAGGTGGTGCGCGTCGGACGTCGCGCCGTAGCCAGCGATGACCCCGAGGATCGTCGCCCCGCGGGCGATCGCGTCCTCCTCGCGCTCGAGCACCAGGACGCCGGCGCCCTCGCCCATGACGAAGCCGTCGCGGCGGGCGTCGAACGGGCGGGAGATGCCGCTCGTGGACGTCGCGTCGAGCGCGGCGAACGCGGCGTGGGTCAGGGGCGTGAGCGCACTCTCCGCGCCGCCGCAGACGACCGCGTCGGCGTCGCCGGCGCGGACCATGCGCATCGCGGCGCCGATGGCGTGTGCGCCTGCGGCACACGCGGAGACGACGCCGTAGGACTCGCCGCGCAGGCCGTGGTGCATCGCGACCTGGCCGGCCGGGGCGTTGGGCATCATCATCGGGACGCTGAGCGGCGGGACCTTGTCGGGCCCGCGGTCGCGCAGCATGTCGTGGCCGTGCTCCAGCGTGGTGACGCCGCCGATCCCCGTCCCCAGGACGCAGGCGATGCGGGTGGCGTCGTACGGCAGCCCAGGACCGAACCCGGCCTGCTCGAGCGCCTCGTGAGCGGCGCCGAGGGCCAGCTGCGTGCAGCGGTCCGCCCGGCGGGCCTCCTTGCGACTCAGGACCGCCGTCGGCTCGAAGTCGGAGCACGCGCCGACGCCGGCCGCGATCCCGCTGCGCGCGGCGACCCAGCCCTCGTGGAGCTGCGTGGCGCCCACGCCCAGCGGCGTGACGGCTCCGACCCCGGTGACGACGACGCGGCTCATGCCGCCTTCGCCACCACGCGGTCGATGAGGTCCGACACGAGCGTGATGCCCTTGACGTCGTCGCCCTTGATCTCGACGCCGAGCTCGTCGTCGAGGACCTGCGCCAGCTCGGCGAGGTCGAGGGAGTCGATGTCGAGCGCGGTGATCTCCGCGTCGCGGCTGAGGAGGTCCTCCTCGACGCCGAAGCCCTTCAGGGCCTCGAAGATGACGGCCTCGACGGCCTCAGGGGTGACGGTGGTGGTGGACATGCGGTGCTCCTTGTTCTGGGGGTGGATTACTGGATCGGGGGGCCCGACTCGCCGGCCACGCGGCCGGCTCGCCACCCCTCAGGCCGACAGTCCGCCGTCGATCACGAGCGTGGTGCCCGTGATGTAGGCGGCGTCGTCGGAGACGAGGAAGGCGATGGCGGCCGCGATCTCCTGCGGCGTTCCGAGGCGGCGCGCAGGGATGCTCCTGGCGATCTCGTCGGTCGGCAGGTCGGCGGTCATGTCGGTGGCGATGAAGCCCGGGGCGACCGCGTTGATCGTCACGCCGCGGCGCGCGACCTCGACCGCCGCGGTGCTCGTGAAGGCCATGAGCCCGGCCTTCGCGGCGGCGTAGGCGGGCTGCCCCGCGTTGGCCCGGAGACCCGCGATCGAGCTGACGTTGACGATCCGGCCATGGCGAGCGCGGAGCATCGGGCCGAGCGCGCGACGGGTCAGCCGGAAGGCGGCCGAGAGGTTGGTGTCGATGGTCGCGTCCCAGCCCGCGTCGTCCAACTGGGCGGTGAGGCCGTCGAAGCGCACGCCGGCGTTGTTCACGAGCACGAGGACCTTGTCGCCGAGCCCCTCGGCGGCACCCTCGAACAGCCGCACGTCGGCGTCCGGATCGGTGATGTCGGCCTGCACGGCGACGGCGCGGCCGCCGATCTCCTCGATGGACGCGACGACGGCGAGCGCCTCGTCGGCCCCGCTGCGGTACGCGACGGCCACCGGGTGGCCGGCGGCCGCGAGCGCGCGGGCGGTGGCGGCGCCGATGCCGCGCGACCCGCCGGTGACGAGGGCGGGCGCCTTGACGGCGACGGCGCCGCTGTCGGCCGTGGTGATGGGTTCGGTGGTGATCGTGCTCATGCCGTGGTGGTCTCCTTCGGGACCGGGCGGGTGGGCGGGAGTCCCCATCTCACGACGCTGCCGCCCCACGTGAAGCCCGCGCCGAACGCCGCGAAGAGGACGAGCGCGCCGTCGGGCAGGCGGCCCTCGTCGTGGGCGATCGAGAGGGCGACCGGGATCGAGCCGCCGGACAGGTTGCCGACGTGCTCGATGCAGTCGACGACGCGGTCGTCGTCGATCCCGAGGCGGCGGCCGACCGCGGCGGTGATGCGCTGGTTGGCCTGGTGCATGACGACGAGATCGACGTCGTCGAGCGTCACGCCGGCGGCGGCGCAGGCGTGCAGCGCCATGTCCGCGAGGCGGGTGATCGCGGTCTTGAAGGTCTCGTGGCCGTCCATGTGGAGCGGCGTGTCGATGCCCGCGTAGATGTGGCCGGCCCCCGAGCCGTCCGCACCGAGCAGGACCGGTCCGACGCCCTGCAGCCCGCCGGCGGACGGGTCCGCGTCCGCGGCCTGCAGCACCGTCGCGGCGGCGCCGTCCCCGAACAGCCCGGCGGTCGCGCGGTCGTCCGGGTCCACGAAGCGGCTGCGGATCGCGTCGGCGCCGATGAGCAGAACGGTCCGGGCGCGACCCGTCTCGATCTGCGCTGCGGCGACGCTGAGCCCGCTGAGGTAGCCGGTGCACGCGGCTCCGACGTCCATCGCGCTGGCGGCCGTCGCGCCGAGGCGATCGGCGAGCAGCGGCGCGAGCGCGGGGCAGCGCTGGTCCGGCGTGATCGTGCAGACGACGATGAGATCGAGGTCGGCCGGGGTGAGACCTGCGCGCTCCAGCGACCCGCGCGACGCGGTCTCGCAGAGGTCCAGCAGCAGCTCGCCGTCCGCGAGCACGCGGCGCGAGCGGATACCGGTACGGCTGACGAGCCAGTCGCCCTCGACGCCCAGGTGTGACGCGATGTCGTCGGTGGTCAGGACCGTGTCCGGCAGCGCGTGGAACGGCGCGCCGACGGTCGCGACCTTCAGACCGACGGGCCGGGGCGCGGCGGCCGCGGCGGGTGCCGGGGTCTCGACGGGCACGTCCGCGAGGGTCACGGTGTCAGACGACATCCGCGGCCTCCCGCAGCTCGTGGACGGTCACGTCGGGCTCGTCGAGGATCCGGCCTACGAGCTTCGAGAGCACGTCGCCGGGCCCGGTCTCGATCCAGCGGGTGACGCCGCGGTCCTCGAGGGCGAGGACGGCCTCGCGGAAGCGGACGGGCGAGGTGAGCGCCTGCGAGAGCACCGCGACCGGGTCGTCGACCGGGGCGAGGGTCGTGGGGGAGAACGCGGCGACGCCGGCCGGCGGACGGAGCTCTGCGGCGTGCAGGGCCGTCTCGAACCCTTCGCGGGCGGCGCCCATCGCGGGGGAGTGGAAGGCGCCGGTGACGTCGAGGCGCAGGGCCCGGAGGCCGACGCCCCGCGCGCCGCGGGCGGCGGCCTTCGTGGCCTCGTCGCTCCCGGCGAGGACGACCTGCCCGGGGCTGTTGTCGTTGGCGACCGTCAGGCCGAAGTCGTCGGCCAGCGCGGTGGCCTGCTCGATCGTCCCGCCGAGGACGGCCACCATCCCGCCCGCGCCCGCGGCGGCCATGAGCCGGCCGCGTTCGGCGGCCAGCGACAGGGCGTCGAGCTCCCCCAACTGCCCGGATGCGACGAGCGCGCCGAGCTCCCCGAGGGAGTGCCCGAGGGCGACCACCGGACCGTCGAGCGTCGGCTGCAGCGAGGACCAGCGCGCGAGCGCGGCGCAGAGGATCGCGGGCTGCGCGAACGCCGTGCTCTCGCCCGCTCTGGCGAACGGGTCCTCGCCGACCGCCTGCTCGACGTGCGCGACGAGGTCGGGGCGCAGGGCCGCGGTCTCGGCCGCCATCCCGGCGGTGTGGCTCCCCTGGCCGGGGAAGAGGATCGCGGTTGTCGGCTCCGTCGGCATCTGGACGAACCTGACACCGGCCCGGTGGCCCGGTGCCGCGTGCGGACCGGGCTCCCCGCCGGTCCGGGGGTCCATCCCCCTCCCCTACCCGCCGATCGGCGGGAGCCGCGACGCCGGGCTCAGCCGACGAGTCCGAGCCGCTGCGCGCGCTGCACGGCCTCGGCGCGGTTGCGCACCTCGAGCTTGCGGTAGACGGCGCTCGCGTGCTCCTTCACCGTGTGCGGCGAGAGGTGCAGCGTGCCCGCGATCTCGGCGTTGGTGGCCCCCGTCGCGATGAGCTCCAGGACGTCACGCTCCCGCGGCGACAGCGACGCCGCCGGCGTGTCCGGTGCCTCCGCGAAGACGGTCCGCCCGTTGCCGAGCGCACGCACGGCGTCGGCGACCTTGTCCGCCGGCCAGTCCTTCGGGACGAAGCCGCGAGCGCCCGCTGCGCGGGCTGCCGCCGCGCTGATCCGACCGGCCCCGGAGATGAACGCGACCCGCGTGGACGGCGAGACCTCGAGGATGCGCCCGCAGATCTCCGGTCCCGACTCCTCCGCGACGAAGAGGTCCACGAGCGCGACGTGCGGGCTGCCACGATGCGCGAGGTCGGCGGCCTCGTCGCCGTTGCGGGCGTGCAGGCAGCCGCGGACCCAGGGCTGGCGGCCGAGCATGAGGCGCAGGCCCCAGTGGACGACGTCGTGGTCGTCGACGATGAGGACGCGCAGCCGCGGACCGTCGTACTCGGTCCCCTCGACGGCGCTCACGACGGCAGCGGTGCCGTCAGCCTGACCCGCCATGTCCCCTCCTCTGCTCGACCGAACTCCATCAGACCCCCGACGCCCAGCGCCTCGAACGCGGCGAGCCGCAGGCCGAGGCCGGTGGTCACGACGCCGACCCGCTCGGCGGGCGTCGGGCCAGGGGCGACCCCGTCGTTGACGACCTCCAGGCGGAACGCCTCACCGCGAGCGCTGACGCGGACGACCAGCGAGCTCGCCGTCGCATGCTTGCGTGCGTTGCGGACGGCCTCGCGGAGCACCGACGCGGCGAGCGCGTCGAGGGCCGGCGGCACCTCCCCGTCCTGCTCGACGGTGACGGCAGGCCCCGCCTCGCGCGCGAGCAGCCGGCCCAGCTCGTCGTCGAAACCGGGAGCGTCGGGACGGGCGACCCGCGCGAGCGGCCGCTGGACGACGTCGCGCAGCTCCTCGAGCGCCAGCTCGACCTCCGCGGCACAGCGTGCACGGTCGTCGGCGTCCAGCGGACCGTCACCCGCGAGCGCCAGGGAGACGCCGAACAGGCGCTGGATCGTGTGGTCGTGGACATCACGGGCGAGGTCGATGCGCTCGGCCAGCCGGCGGCTCTGCTCCTGCTCGCGGGTCGCGAGGCGGGCGGCGGCCGCGAGCGCCGCGAGCTTGCCGAGGAGGAAGAGCGCCTCGCGCTCGGCGTCGCTGAGCGGCCGCGGGTCCTTGCGGTCGACGAGGACGACGCCGAACCACTGCCCGCCGGCGGACATCGGGGAGCACGCCACGTGCTCCGCGTTGAAGCGCTCGACGAGCTCCGGCGGGATGTCGCGCTCGACGTGCGTGCCGGCCTCGACGACGGTGTCGTCGGACAGTGCGCGCAGCGCGATCGGGACCGTCCGCGCCGTGACCTGGAGGTCCTCGAAGGCGGAGAGCTCGAGCCCGTGGGCGCCGACGCCACGCACGCGGCGCTCCTCGTCGTCGTAGAGGAAGATCATCGCGCGCCGCATGCCCGCCATCCGGCAGGCGGCCTCCGCGAGCCGGTCGTAGAACGGCGCCCCGGGCGAGACGTGGTCGACGTCGGCCAGCAGGGAGACCATCTGGTGCAGCGCGTCGACCGTCGGTGTGGTGGTCACCGGCCCATCATCCTCCCTCCCCCACCCCGGCGCGCGGAGTCGGGCACCCCGGACGCCGCGGCGACCCCCCGATCAGCGGGTGCCGCCCGGAGATCGCCGGCGTGCGCCTCGCAGTAGCGTCCGGAGCGTGAGCACCACGACCGACTGGGCCGCCCTGCTCGCCGCCGACGCGCGGCACGTCTGGCACCCCTACGGACCGATGCCCGCGGCGCTGCCGCCCCGACCGGTCGTCTCCGCACAGGGCGTGCGGATCACGCTCGACGGCGGCCGGGAGCTGATCGACGGCATGGCGTCCTGGTGGTGCGCGATCCACGGCTACCGCCACCCGGTCCTCGACGCCGCCGTGACCGAGCAGCTCGGACGGATGGCGCACGTGATGTTCGGTGGGCTGACCCACGAGCCGGGAATCCGGCTCGCACAGCGGCTCGTGGAGCTGACGCCCGCCGGACTCGAGCACGTCTTCCTCGCGGACTCCGGCTCGGTCAGCGTCGAGGTCGCGATCAAGATGGCGCTGCAGTACTGGCGCGCCCGGGGCCGGCCGCAGAAGTCGCGGATGCTCAGCCTGCGCGGCGGGTACCACGGCGACACGTTCGGGGCCATGGCGCTGTGCGACCCGGTCGGCGGGATGCACCACCTGTTCGCCGACGTCCTCCCGGCGCACGTGTTCGCGGACCGTCCGCCGCGCGGGTTCGACGCGCCGGTCGACGAGGGGTACCTCGCCGCGCTCGAGGCGCTCGTCGCCGGGCACGCGCACGAGCTCGCGGCGGTCGTCGTCGAGCCGGTGCTGCAGGGCGCGGGCGGCATGCATCCCTACGCACCGGCCTACCTGCGGCGACTGCGCGGTCTGTGCGACGAGCACGACGTCCTCCTGATCGCCGACGAGATCGCCACGGGCTTCGGCCGCACCGGCGCACTCTTCGGGTGCGATCACGCCGGGATCACGCCCGACGTCCTCACCGTGGGCAAGGCGCTGACCGGCGGCTACATGACGCTCGCGGCGACGCTCTGCACCACGCGCGTCGCAGAGGGGATCACCGGCGGCGAGGGCGGCGCGCTCATGCACGGCCCCACGTTCATGGCCAACCCGCTGGCCTGCGCCACCGCGCTCGCGAGCCTCGACCTGCTCGAGCGCCCGGCCACCGACGGCGGCACGGAGTGGCGCCGCGCGGTCCCCCGTATCGAGACCGCCCTGCGCGACGGGCTCGAGCCCGCCCGCGAGCTGCCGGGGGTGGCCGACGTGCGCGTGCTGGGCGCAGTCGGCGTGGTGCAGCTCGACCACCCGGTCGACGTGGCGGCCGCGACCGCGGCGGCGATCGCCGAGGGGGTGTGGCTGCGGCCGTTCCGCGACCTCGTCTACACGATGCCCCCGTACGTCTGCGAGCCCTACGACGTGGACCGCATCGCCACCGCAGTGCTTCGAGCAGCGGAGGCAGGCTAGGGGTGGCGAGCCGGCCACATGGCCGGGTCGCCGGGCCCCCGTGGGCTCTAGGCCCGGCGGCTCTCCCTCAGACCTCGATGCGGCGGATGCGCAGCCAGCCGGCGAGCAGCGACCCGCCCGCCCAGGTGAGGACCATGAGCACGGCGGCGCCCAAGGAGACCCGGTCCTCGGGGTCGGAGTCGTCGAAGGTCAGCCGGTCGATACCGAGGCTCAGGACGAGGTGGCGGAACCAGTCGTCGATGAGCGTGAGGGCCGCGAGCAGGTTGACGCCGATCAGGCTGAGCACGAGCGCGGTTGCGATGGCCGGCCCGGTGGAGCCCATCAGCGCGCCGACGCCGAACGCGAGCGCTCCGTAGACGAACGCCTGCAGGAACACCGCCCAGAAGGCCTCCAGGACGTCGCTCGCCGCGGTCGCCTCGGACGCCCCGAGCGGCACGAGCACGGAGCCGAGCGCGATGCAGGCCGTCGCCACACCGGTGAGCGCCAGGCAGGCGACGGTGAGCGCCCCGACCTTCGACAGATACAGCCGCCCGCGGGACATCCCGGTCAGCAGCTGGTAGCGCAGCGTGCCCTCGGCCCGCTCCTCGCTGCCCAGCCGGGCCCCGACGAGCACGGCGGTCACTGTCGCGATCAGCGTCGTCGCGTAGGCGAAGTCCTCGACGAACGTCGAGCCGCCGTCCCCGTCGACGACGTCGGCGAGCGACAGCACGGTGATCAGGACGACGAGCCCGGCCGGCAGGAGCAGCGTGGTCAGCCACAACCCGCGGCGACGGCGGAGCTTCAGGAGATCGGCGGCGATCAGGTCGATCACGCCGGGCCTCCCGCCGCGTCGCGGGTGATGTCCAGGTAGCGGCGCTCGAGCGACTGCGCGTCGACGCGCAGCTCGGCCAGCCCGACCCCGGCGCCGACGAGCGCCGCGCTGACGGCGATCTGCGTCTCGCGACCGCCGGTGCTGGTGACCGTGAGCACGGGCGCGCCGTCGGGACCGGCGCTCTGCGCGACGGCGGTGACGCCGGCCACCGCGCGCAGCACCTCCTGGGCGCGGCCGGGGTCCTCGCAGTCGAGGATGAGGGTGCGGGTCGCGGTCTGCCCGTGCAGCAGCTCGCGGACCGAGGTCTGCGTGATGATGCGGCCCTGTTCGACGATGGCGACCTCGTCGCAGAGCTTCTGCATCTCGTCGAGCAGGTGGGACGACAGGAACACCGTGCGGCCGTCCTGCTCGACCATGCCGCGGATGAGCCCGCGGAACTCGGCCATGCCCTCGGCGTCGAGCCCGTTGGTGGGCTCGTCGAGCACGAGCAGCTTCGGGTCGCCGAGCAGCGCCCGCGCGACGCCGAGCCGCTGGCGCATGCCCATCGAGTAGCCCTTGACCTTCTCGTCGCCGCGGCCGGTGAGTCCGACGCGGTCCAGCAGCCCAGGGATGCGCGCGGAGGCGCCGGTGCCGACGAGCGGCGCGTGGACGCGGAGGTTCTCCACGCCGGTGAGGTGCGGGTGGAAGCGCGGCTCCTCGACGATGGCGCCGACGCTCGCGAGCGCCGCGGACGGGTCCTGCGCCACGTCGGCGCCCCCGATGAGTACCCGACCGGCGTCCGGTCGCGCCAGGCCGAGCAGGAGTCGGATGAGCGTCGTCTTGCCTGCGCCGTTGGGCCCGAGGAAGCCGAAGCAGACCCCGGCGGGGACCTGGAGGTCGACCGCGTCGACCGCGGTCCTGGCGCCGAAGCGCTTGGTGAGTCCCTGGGCGTCGATCAGCGTCACGCGGCCCGGGAGGCTACGCGAGGTCGTGGACCGGCGCGCTGCGCACGCCCGTCCGGGATCGTCGCCGTAGGGTTGGCCGACCATGGACTTCTCCCTCTCCTCCGAACTGCGGGACCTGCAGGAGCGCACGGCGGCGTTCGTCCGCGACGTCGTCATTCCGCTCGAGGCCCGCGACGCCGCACCCGGCCACGGCCCGGACGACGCGCTGCGCACCGAGCTGCAGGACGCCGCGAAGGCCGCGCGGCTCTTCGTGCCCCATCTCGGCCCGGACCTCGGGGGGCTCGGCCTCGACGTCCGCGGCCAGTCGGTCGTCTTCGAGGAGGCCGGGCATTCGCTCCTGGGTCCGCTCGCGCTGAACTGCGCGGCCCCCGACGAGGGCAACATGGCGATGCTGGAGAAGATCGCCTCCCCCGAGCAGGTCGAGCGATTCCTCGCGCCGCTGGCAGCCGGCGACACCCGCTCGGCGTTCGCGATGACCGAGCCGTCGCCGGGCGCGGGGTCGGACCCGTCGATGCTGCAGACCGTCGCACACCGCGTCGACGACGGCTGGAGCATCAGCGGCGAGAAGTGGTTCATCACCGGCGGTGATGGTGCGGCGTTCGCGATCGTCATGGCGAAGACGAGCGAGAAGGGCGCCACGATGTTCCTCGTGGACGCCGACACCCCCGGATACGAGGTCGCCGAGAGTCTCGACACGATCGACGCCGTCAGCCCTGGCGGTCACGCCCGCATCCGGCTGACCGACGTCCGCGTGCCCGACGACCAGGTCCTCGGGGCCCCCGACGAGGGCTTCAAGTACGCCCAGGTCCGCCTCGCCCCGGCGCGCCTGACGCACTGCATGCGCTGGCTCGGCCTCGCCGTCCGCGCGCTGGACGTCGCGATCGACCGCGCCAACGAGCGCGAGGCGTTCGGCGCGAAGCTCGCCGACCTCGGCCTCGCCCAGCGCCTCATCGCCGACAGCCTCATCGACATCGAGACCAGCCGCGCGATCATCCAGCGCACCGCCTGGGTCCTGGACACCGGCAACGGCAACCCCACCCACGCCTCCTCCATCGCCAAGGTCCACGTCAGCGAGGCCGTCGGCCGCGTCATCGACAACGCCGTGCAGCTGTGTGGAAGCCACGGCATCCTCGCCCACCCCCTCGGCCGGATGCTCGCCGAGGTCCGGCCCTTCCGCATCTACGACGGCAGCAACGAGACCCACCGCTGGTCCATCGCCCGACGCGCCGCACGTCAGCGCGGCCGCTGACCCGGGAGCTGAACGACGGAACCCCGCACAGGGCGGGGCTCCGGTCCTGCAGCGGTCGGTGTCTTCAGACCAGTCGGGGCGAGAGGATTTGAACCTCCGACCTCACCGACCCGAACGGTGCGCGCTACCAGGCTGCGCCACGCCCCGGGGTCGCGCATCAGTATTCCACGGACCGCGGCTCGGGCGCCGTGCGGTCGCGACCCACCGCAGGTCCGGGCGCGCCGCCGCGCCGGAGCGCGCATGACGCCTCCCCGCTCTGGGAAGAAGGCGATCGTGGCCACGTCCCCCTCCCCCTCCGCCCGGCGTGTCCGCCGCGTCGACCCCAACGGCCCCGGCTGGCGCCTGCGCCGCCGGGGTCGCGGCTTCGAGCTGCTCGACCAGCGCGGCCGGCCCGTCGGAGGCGACGAGCATCGGGACCGCGTGCGCGCCCTCGCCATCCCGCCGGCGTGGAAGGACGTCTGGGTCTGTCCGGACCCGTACGGCCACGTCCAGGCCATCGGCGTCGACGCCGCCGGCCGACGGCAGTACCGCTACCACGAGGGCTACACCGCCCGCCGCGCCCGCGCGAAGTTCAACGGCACCCTCGAGTTCGCCCGCCGCCTGCCGGATCTCCGCGCGCGGATCGACGACGACATCGAGGGCGACGAGCGGTCGGAGGCGACCGTGGTGGCCTGCGTCGCCCGGCTCCTGGACCGCGGGTTCTTCCGCGTGGGCACCGAGACCTACGCGGCGAAGCACCGCACCTTCGGGCTCACCACGCTCGAGAAGCGCCACGTGCAGATCGCTCACGACGACGTGCTGGTGTTCGACTACACCGCCAAGCACGGCCGGCGGCGCGTGCAGAACGTGGTCGACCCGCGGGCGGCGGAGATCGTCGGCAAGCTGCGACGGCGCCGTAGCGGCGGGGACCGCCTGTTCGCGTACCGCGACGGGACCGGGTGGCACCCGGTTCGTGCCGAGGCGGTCAATGCGTACCTGCGTGAGGCGAGCGGGATGCAGGACGTGAGCGCCAAGGCCTTCCGTACCTGGAACGCGACCGTGCTGGCCTGCGTCGCGGTCTCCATCGCCGAGCCGGCCGCCGGCGCCTCCAAGCGGGCGAGCGAGCGCGTCATGCGCCGGGCCGCCGAGGAGGTCGCACGCTACCTCGGCAACACCCCTGCGGTCTGCCGCTCGTCCTACATCGACCCGCGGGTCTTCGACCGCTGGAGCGCGGGCGACACGATCGCCGACGCCGTCCTCGACCTGTCCGCGCTCTCCGACCCGGGCGCGCTGTCGACGCACGGCGCCATCGAGGCCGCGGTCCTCGATCTCCTGGCGGACTGACCGGCGTCAGGCGTCACCGGCGACCGCGGTGAAGTACCGCACGGCCAGTCCGGTGACGAGCGTCTGGAACGCGGACTCGACCGTCGACCCCTCGGCCGCCGCCCACGTGCGCAGGCCCTGGCGTTCGATCGCCACGCTCTGCGCGAGGACGTCCTCGACCAGGTCGGGGTGCTGGTCGCAGAAGAAGGCGCCGATCGAGTACAGGCTCGAGTCGGTGAGGGACGAGGCGAAGTCCTCGTCCGGATCGGGCGTGTCGGGCACGGCGTCAGTGTGCCAGGGCGGACCGGTCGGCGGCCGGTCCGGGCGCTCAGGGCTGAAGGGCGCCCGACACCGCGGCCGCCGCGCCGTCCACGACGCCGCTCACGGATCCGCGCGCCTCGTCGTCACCGGGTGCGGACGCGAGACCGTCGGGAACCGCGGTGGCGGGACCGGGCAGCGCCGAGACGACGTCGTCGACCCTTGGAGGGAGGTCGGACGCGCCCGACTCCAGCCGACCTCCGGTGGGCTGGTCGCTGGGGTCACCGCCGGCGAGCCCGAGGTCGATCGGGCCGGCCGCGGAGTCGCCGGTCGACGTGGTCGAACCCGCTCCGCCGACGAGCGGCGCGACCGGGCCGGTCCGCCGGGGAACGTCGGAGACCGTCCCCGGGACGGCGGACGTGCCTGGCCGGCTGGCTGCCGCCGGGGCGACGGCCCCACCGGCAGCCGTGGCCGCCCCGGAGACCGCCGAGGGTGACGTGCGGGACGTGGCGGGCACGGACGCCGCCGGGCGATCGACCGCGAGAACCTCGGTCGCGGCGGCGCCGGGCATCGTCGCCCGCGCGCCGATGCGCTCGTCCCCGCTGGCTCCGACGCCGACGCCGGCGACCGCGATCGTCGCCGCGGCCGCTGCAGCTTTGGCCCAGCCGGCGAGCGCCGGATCGACCGTGGCGGACAGCTGGGCGCTCCACTGCGCCAGCGCCGGAGCGTGATGACCGACCGTGGCGCTCGAGGTGCCGAGGCCCGCGTCGTCACCCTCGAGGCGTCGGCGCAGGAAGGCGGGGAGCGGCAGGAGCGCGGCCAGGCGGGCGCGGACGGCTCGGGGCGGGGTGAGGTCGCCCGTGATCCCGGCGAGCCGTGCCTGGCGCCGGCAGGGCTGGCAGTGCGCGACGTGCTTGCCGAGCTTGCGCTGGTCGCGGGCGCCGAGGGTGGCGCCGGCGGCGGCGCCGATGATCGCCTGGACGCGCGAGCAGCGCTCACCCGAGACGAGGTCCTCGTACTCCTCGGACAACCGGCGACGGGCGCGGAAGAGCGTGGACTCGACCGCCGGGCGGCTCATGCCGAGCCGTTCGCCGATCTCGCGGTAGGAGAGGCCGTCGAGCTCGCGCATGACGAGGATCTGGTGATGCGTCTCGCTCAGGCCGCCGAACGCGCCGCGCAGGTGGTCGATCGACATCTTCTGGTCGACCGCGATGTCGGGGGTCGGACCGGTGTTGACGAGGCGCCCGTAGTCGGAGGCTCCGAGCCCCTCGTCGGCGTCGTAGGAGACCTCTTCCGCGCGGCGGGACCGGCGGAACTGGTCGATGCAGGCGTTCTTCGCGATCTCGTAGACCCACGGCTTGAACGCGATCGGCCGGTCGGTCTCGCGCATGCGGCGCAGCGCCGACATGAAGACGTCCTGCGCGATGTCCTCCGCGCGGCCGTAGTCGCCGACCATCCCGTAGATGTAGGCGGCGATCCGGCGGTGGTACCGCTCGTAGAGCAGCTCGAACGCGTGGTCGTCCCCGCGGCGGACGGCGGTGACGAGATCGGCGTCCGTCGTATCGGTGCTCGTCGCGCGACAGACGGGGACGAACGGTGCGGCGGTGGCGGCGATGATCGTGTCTCCTGCTTCGGTACGGGCAACGGCGGCCTCCGTGCATCGACCGCGCCGTAGTCGAACTGTAGCGTTCAACTGAGGATCCACACAAGAGCTGCGCGAGGTTCGGACGGGTGGACAAAGGCTTCCCGACCGTGTGTCGTGGTGGCCCATGGCCTCGATGACCGACCTCCTGGACGACCTCGAACACCTGCTCGGCGCGTCCGCGTTCCCCGATTACGGGCCCAACGGCCTGCAGGTGCCTGGACCTGACACGGTGTCGACCGTCGTCACGGGGGTCTCCGCCGGAGTGGAGCTGCTCGAGCGCGCCGCCGCACACGGCGCCGATCTCGTCCTCGTGCACCACGGGGTCTTCTGGCAGGGCGCGCCGCTCGCGCTCGACGCGCCCGCGGTCCGGCGGCTACGGCTCCTCCTCGATCACGGGATGGCCTTGGCCGCGTACCACCTTCCCCTCGACGCCCACCTCGAGGTGGGCAACAACGCGCTCATCGCGCAGGCGGTCGGGTGCGCGAGCTGGGAGGGCTTCGGCGCCCACAGGGGCCGCACCATCGGCGTCGCCGGCACGTTCGCCGGGGACGGCATCCCGCGGGAGGAGCTCGTCGCGCGCCTGCGAGCGGTGTGCCACGACCGCGAGCCCCTGGTCTTCCCCGCCGGGCCCGAGCGGGTGCGTCGGGTCGGCATCGTCTCCGGCGCGGGCTCGGACCACCTCGCCGAGGCGGTCGCCGCCGGCCTGGACGCCTTCGTCACCGGCGAGCCTGCCGAGCGCGCGATGCTCGCGGCCCGCGAGAACGGCATCACCTTCGTCGCCGCCGGCCACTACGCGACCGAGACGCACGGGGTCCGTGCGCTCGGCGAGCACCTCGCCGAGCGACACGGCGTGACCCACCACTTCGTGGACGTCTGGAACCCCATTTGACGGGGCATCCAGCGGCCCCGACGGCCCTTACGAAGCATTTATTGCCGCCGTCCGTGTGCGGGTGTACGGTCGATCGACCATGTCGTGATCGTCACGAACCACCAGGAGGTCCCACCCGAATGGCCATTCACCTGACGCCCACCGAGCTCGCCCGCGAGACCGGTCTCGACCGCAGAGACGTGATCGAGAAGTGCGTCGAGCTGGGGGTCCCGGTCTTCCAGGGCCGCATCGACAAGACCCTCTTCATGGCGAGCCTGCACCAGCAGTCCGCGGAGCGGCCCACGCCCGCCTCCGCCTGAGCGCCCGCTTCTCCCCGTTCTCGCACAGCCCCCCCGGGCCTGTGGTTAGAGTCGGCCCACCGCCGAGTCGGCCCACCGCCGACGAGCAGGGTCCATCGAGAAGAGGAGAGAGCATGGAGGCGTCCGCCGTCAGCAACACGGGGTCCACCACGATCGCGGACCTGCTCGGCCTGGCCGCCGAGAAGTTCGGCGACCGGCCGATGGCCCGATACAAGACCGGGGGCGAGTGGCGCGACGTCACCTACGCGCAGGTCGGTGTCATCGCCAGCGAGATCGGTCGCGGCCTCATCGACCTCGGCGTCGAGCCGGGCGACCGGGTCGCGATCCTCGCGGGGACGCGGCCGGACTGGACCTACGCCGACCTGGCGATCAGCAGCACCGGTGCCGTCGTCGTGCCGATCTATCCCACGAACTCCCCGGAGGAGTGTGAGTGGGTCGTCGGCAACTCCGAGGCGATCGCCGTGGTCTGCGAGGACGCCTCCCAGGTCGCGAAGATCGCCGCGGTCCGCGACCGGCTGCCCGCCCTGCGCCACGTGCTCGTCATCGACCCGGCCGGCGACGTCGGCGACGCGCTCAGCATCGCTGACCTGCGCGAGCGCGGGCGGGCCCGCGACGAGGCCGAGCTCCGCGCGCGCGCCGCGGCCGTCACGCCCGACGATCCGTTCACGTTCATCTACACCTCGGGGACGACCGGCCCTCCGAAGGGCTGCGTCCTCTCCCACGGCAACTACCGGGCGATCCTCGACATGTGCGAGCAGATCGACGTGCTGCACGAGGGGGACGTCACCTACCTCTTCCTGCCGCTGGCCCACTCGTTCGCCCTGCTGATCCAGCTGCTGAGCCTCGACCTCGGGGGCACGATCGCCTACTTCGGCGGCGACCCGAAGGCGGTCGTCAAGGAGCTCCAGGAGGTCCAGCCGACCTACCTGCCGTCCGTGCCCCGGATCTTCGAGAAGATCTACACCCTGGTCACGTCGCAGGGCGACCCGGCGCTCATCGCCGGCGCCACGAAGGTCGGCCTGAAGGTCCGCGAGCTCCAGGCGGCCGGGGTCCCGGTCCCGGACGAGCTGCAGGCGCACTTCGATCAGGCCGACGAGAAGCTGTTCAAGAACGTCCGCGCGGCGTTCGGCGGCAACCTGCGGCAGGCGGTCACCGGCGCCGCCCCGATCGCCAAGGACATCCTGGAGTTCTTCTTCGCGTGCGGCGTCCCCGTGCTCGAGGGCTACGGCATGACCGAGACGGCGACGGCATCGACCATCTCCACCATCGAGCACCATCGGTTCGGGACCGTCGGCCGTCCGCTTCCCGGCGTCGAGATCCGGATCGCCGACGACGGCGAGCTGCTCGTCCGCGGGGCGAACATCTTCCAGGGCTACTACAAGAACGAGGACGCCTCGTTCGGGACCATCGTGGACGGCTGGCTGCACACCGGCGATCTCGGGCACGTCGACGAGGACGGGTACGTCTCCATCGTCGGCCGCAAGAAGGACATCATCATCACCGCCGGCGGGAAGAACCTGACGCCGGCGAACCTCGAGAACGACATGAAGCAGAGCCGCTGGGTGTCCCAGGCGATGATGCACGGCGACCGGCGGCCGTACCCGGCGATGCTCATCACGCTGGACGAGGAGGAGATCGTCCCCTGGGCGACCTCCAACGGCATCCAGGACACCAGCATCCCGGCGCTGGCCGCCCACCCGGAGGTCCACGCGCTCATCCAGGCCGACCTCGACCGGGCCAACGCCAAGTACGCGCAGGTCGAGCAGGTCAAGCGGTTCTTCGTCCTCGAGCACGACCTCTCCCAGGAGACCGGCGAGCTCACGCCGACCCTGAAGGTCAAGCGCAACGTCGTCAACGAGAAGTACCAGGAGCGGTTCGACGAGCTGTACGCGGGCTGACGGGCGGGCGGGACCGGTCTACCGGCCCGCTACGCTGACGGTGTGAGGACGGATCCCACCGACAACGGCGGGCTGTTCATCGGGCGCCGCCCGGGAACCGCGCCCGTGAAGTACCGCGCGCTGCCGCAGCGGGGCAGCGCGTCACGCCGCCGCATCGATCTGCTGGTCGCGTTCGCGGTCCTCGCGCTGATGTTCGTGATCTCCGCCCTGTACTGGGGACCGATCCCGGCAGGCGCCCTGTGGGTCGCTTCGCAGGTCCAGTTCCACACGGACAACCTCGGGTTCGGCCTGCTCACGGGCTTCGCCGTCCTGCTCGGTGTCCTCTTCGGCGGCTTGATGGTGCTCAAGCGGCTGGACCAGCTCTGGATCCTGCTGCGTCGCGCGGCGGGCATCGACCAGCGCGAGGGCGTGATCGGCCGGGTGTTCGGCCTGACCGCCGTCATCGGCGCGACGCTGTTCATGGGCTGGCTGCTGCTCATCGCCGGTCCCGGGGCGTCGCTGGCCCCGACGGGCTGACGCGCACCCGTGGGCATCCGCGACTATTACAAGCAGTTCGAGGCCGTCCCGGTCGAAGAGGTCAACGCTGCGCTGCGCGAGGACGCGCAGGAGCGCCGTCGCACCGCCCTCTCCCGGGTCGAGCAGCTCGACCTCTCGATCACGACGTGGCCGGAGTACCCGCCGTCACGGGTCGTCAACGCGATCACCTACACGGCACGTCGGGGCCTGCACCGCTACCAGGAGCGCCTCGGAGGAGAGCTGCGCGGCGAGCTCGCCCACCAGCTCGCCCTCGAGCCCGAGCGCGTCGTCGTCGGCGACGGCTCGGCGCAGCTGATGGCGGCGGCCGCCCACGCGCTTCTGGAGCCGGGCGACGAGCTGATCACGCCGTGGCCCGGCTACCCGCTGCACCCGATCATCGCCCGGGCTGCGCACGGCCACGCGGTGCCCGTGCCGGGGTTCTCGGTGGACGCGCTGCTCGCGGCGGTCAACGAGCGCACGCGGATCGTGGCGCTCGCGAACCCCAACGACCCGACCGGCGAGCTCCTGCGCACGGGCGAGCTCACGAGACTCCTCGACGCCCTTCCGGAGCGCGTCGTCGTCCTGCTCGACGAGGCGCTGCGCGACTACGTCACCGCCGAACCACGCGACGCCGCGCTCGCACTCACGCACGAGCACCAGCGGCTGCTGGTGTTCCGCACGTTCTCCAAGGCCTGGGGACTCGCGGGCCTGCGTTGCGGCTACGCCGTCGGCGGCCCGGACGCCGCGACGTTGCTGGAGCACCTCGAGCCGGAGCTCGGACTCAACGAGCTCGCGCTCGCCGGCGCGCTCGAGGCGGCGCGCAACCACCCGACGCTCGCCGCCGACCGCGCACAGCTCGTCGCCGTGCAGCGCACCCGGCTCGGCCAGGAGCTCGCCGCACTCCCGCTGACCATCGCACCGTCGCAGGCGAACGTCCTGTGGGTGGGTGCCCGCGGGCGCAGCGGTGCCGAGCTGGCCGAGGACCTGCACCGCGTCGGGATCCTCGTCCGCGTCGGTGGACCGCTCGGCGACCCGGACCGCGTGCGCATCACCGTGCCGCACGCCCCGCAGGACGTCGACCGGCTCCTGCGCGCGCTGACGACCGCCGTCGGCTGACCGGTCCTGCGCTGTCAGGGGTGGCGCAGCCGGCCACATGGCCGGATGCGATCCCACCCACCCCCGTGGAGTTACTCCTGCGCGCTCTGCCGCAGCAGGGCGCCGGTGGTCTGCTCGAGGATCTTCCGCCACGCGCGGGTCTGCTCTGGCTCGCGGTCGAAGTGCCCGACGACCTTCTGCACGCGCGAGCCGGAGATCTCGATCCCGTGGCGCTCGAAGATCGCGCTGAGGCGGTCGTAGTCCTTCGCCAGCTTCACCGTCACCGATTCGAAGCCGTGCCGGGCGATCTCGACGCGGCTGGCGAAGTTCATGATCGACGTCTGGAACATCAGCTCGTCGTCCGCCTCGGGCTCGATCAGCACGATGTCGACCCCGGGGTAGCGGTCCTCCCACTGCTTGGCCATCTCGTGGAGGCGCTGGTAGGCGACCATCTTGAACGCCTGGTACCCGATCTGCGGGAATCCCATGTCGCTGACGTGCCGCGGCCGTGAGCCGAACAGCGTCGGCGTCGTCCGGCTGAAGTCGTTGATGTACGGCACGAGCGGGTTGACGACGACGACGAGCTTGGCGCCGGCCTCGACCGCGATGTCGAGGTTGGTCGTCGAGACGAGGCCGCCGTCGACGAGCTCCCGGTCCCGCACGCGGGTGGGCTTGTAGACCATCGGCAGCGCCGTGCTCGCCCGCACGGCCGTCGAGATCGGGACGTCGTCCCAGTCCGGCCGGCCGAAGACGACGCGCTCGCAGGTGTCCAGGTCGGTGGCCGTGAGGTAGAGCTCCCGCTCGAGCAGGCGGAAGTCGTCGGTGCGGTCCGGGTCCGACAGCACCGTGCGGATGTAGGACTCCACGCCCGAGCCGGAGTACATCCCCGACGGCAGGCCCTCGGCGAGGCCGAGCGCGAGGTCCATGAGGCTGATCGACCCGAGCTGCGGCGCGAGGTCGCGGACGAGCTGCGCGACCCGCAGGGGCATGAGGGCGCCCTTGCGTGCGAACTCCAGGAGGTTGGGCCGCAGCAGCTGGCCGAGGTCGATGTCGCGGAACGGCGTGGGGACCTGCTTGTTGACGACCCGCATCATCTCCTCGGGTGTCACGCCGTTGGCGGTGAGCGCGGCGACGAACGAGCCGGCGCTGGTTCCGACGTAGACGTCGAACTCGTTGACGGTCCTGTTGACCGACAGGAGGTCCAGTGCCCGCAGCGCGCCGATCTCGTAGACGCCTCCCGTCAGGCCCCCGCCACCGAGCACCAGCGCGGTCTTCGAGCTCTTGCGACGCCGTGACGCGGCGGTGCGACCCGCCGTGCTCGCGGGTCGTCCCTTCCCCGCGGCCGGGTCGATGGAAACGACCTTGCCCATGAGGACAAGTCTACGCCGCGGGCCAGACCGCCCCCCGGCCCGGCGCGTGGCGACGTGAGCGACCGCTACCGTGACGAGGGCATGTCGTCCCACCGCCGCTCCCGCGCCGGTGCCCTCGTCGCGAGCGTCGCGCTCGTCACGATCGGCACCGCTCCCGCGCACGCCCTCGACGAGGCCCGGCTGAAGGCGCAGCTTTCGACGCTGCACAAGAAGCTGGGGTCACGTGCCGCCGCGCTGGTGGTCGACGCGGAGACCGGACGGGTCGTCTTCCAGCGGCGCGCCACCACGGCGTTGAGCCCGGCCAGCAATCAGAAGCTGTACACGACGGCGGCCGCGCTCCTGCGCTTCGGGCCGTCGGCCACGCTCGAGACCCGCGTGCTCGGCCCGGCGGGCGAGGAGGTCGGCGAGGACGGCGCCGTCGACGACCTGCACCTCGTCGGGGCCGGCGACCCGTCGTTGAACGACCGGGCGCTCAAGCAGCTCGTCGCCGACCTCGCCGACGCCGGCGTCGAGCGTGTCCGCGGCGGGATCCTCGCGGACGAGACGCTGTTCGACGCGCGGCGGGGCAGCTTCGACTCGCGCTACGCACCGGACGGCGACCTGGGCGGCTGGCTCGGGGCGCTGACGTGGGCCCACGGCCGACCGGACTTCGAGAGGGGACCGGCGCAGGAGGCGGCCGAGCGCCTCCACACGTTCCTGCGGGCGAAGGGCATCGTGCTCGGCCGCCGTCCCCGGGTGCAGGCGCTCCCCCGCGCCGACGCGGGCCTGGCCTCCCCCCTCGCGGCCGTCGACTCGCTGCCGATGTCCCAGCTCGCCGCGATCACCAACCAGCCGTCGGACAACTTCTACGCCGAGATGCTCGTCAAGGGGCTCGGCGCCCGCTTCGGCAGGGGTGGCACCACGCCCGCGGGGATCGCGGTCATGAAGACCACGCTACGGCGCATCGGTGCCCAGCCGACCGCGATGGTCGATGGTTCCGGGCTGTCGCGGTCCGACAAGGCCTCCCCGCGTCAGATCGTGACGCTGCTGCAGGCGATGGACCGCACGCAGAACCCCGGGGTGCAGGAGGCGTGGCGCGCGTCGCTGGCGGTCGTCGGCCGCAGCGGCACCCTTGCGCGGCGCATGGTCGGCACCGCCGCGGCGGGTCGCTGCAGCGGCAAGACGGGGACGTTGCGCGGCGTCAGCGCGCTGTCCGGCTACTGCACGACGACCGGCGGGCGCTCCGTGCTCTTCTCGTTCGTGGAGAACGCGGTCGACGCGAACGCCGCCAAGCGCGTCGAGGACCGGATGCTGCCGAAGGTCGCGCAGCTCGCTGGTTGAGCGAGTCGTCGGCCCGCAGACCGTCGAGAGCCGCACGGTGCGGCTGAGCGTGAAGCCCCGGATCGGCATCCGCGTCCAGCGCCGTCCCCGGCGGCCGGATCCGCTTTTCCCAACGTCGCGCCCCGCGGCAACGGGACGGTCTCGCTGCAGAAGGTCACGTCGTCGGGTCGTGCCGTGACCGTCCGGCGCTCACGCACGATCCCTGCGGACGGTCAGTCACGCTACGCGGTGACCATCCGGGCGCCCCGGGACCGCAGCCGGTACCGCGTGCGCGTCGTGCCGACGACACGCAACCTCGTGCGGGGCGAGTCCCGCGTCCTCGTGGTCGCCGGCCGCCGACGCTGAGGGCGACCGGTCGCCCGGTCGGCGGCTCGGCGCCCGCGCCGGCCTCAGTGGGCGGCCCGGCGGCCGACCAGCACCGAGATCGGGTCTCCGGCGTCGTCGAACCGCGCGACCTCGCGCAGCGAGGCCCAGGGGAACGCAGCTGCGTAGTCGGCCGCCGTGCGCGGCGTCCAGTGCTCCACGCGGGGCAGGTCGGACACGGACTCCGCGAGGAGCAGCAGCCCGCCGGGACGCAGGACGCGCCGTATCTCGGCCGCCATGGCGTCGAGCTCACCCTCCGCCAGCAGGCCACCGAGGACCGTGAGCGTGAAGACGACGTCCGCCTCGCCGTCGGCCAGCGGGAGCGGCGCGCCAGGGGTCATCGGCCGGAACTCCGTCGCCGCGTCGATCGGTGCGAGCTGCAGCAGCTCGAGCACGGGATCGATGCCGATCCCGCGTCCCGCCGTCGCCCGGGCGAGGTCGGCGGTCAGACGTCCTGTCCCGCACCCGAGATCCAGGACCGTGCGCTCGCTCCCGTCGAGGTGCGCCACGAGCACGGGCAGCAGCTCAGCCCGGTGACGGGCCGTCACCGCGGCGAGAGCCACGGTGCCCGGGTGATCGGTGGAGACCACCGCGCGGGCACCGAGCTCCTGCGCTCGCGCCTGCCAGTAGGCGGCGCCCTGCAGGGTGCCCGGCCCGGCGGGGGTCATCGGGAGACGACCGGGTTGAGAGGGGTGTCGATGACACCACCGGGCTCGGCGCCCGGCATGAACCGCTGCCAGTCCCCCGAGACCATCGTCGGCTGGTCCACCAGACGGGCCCCGTCGGCGAAGTACGTCGAGGCCATGACCATGCGCGGCTGCGTGGTGCCGTTGGCACGGGCGTAGTGGAAGCACCACGAGTGGTGGAACGACAGCTCGCCGAGCGCGAAGGGCGAGTCGTCGACCGTGACGCCGGCGGCGCGGAACGCCTCGGCGACGCCACGGTCGTAGGAGTCGTCGGTCGAGGAGAAGTCGGTGCCCTCCGCGATCTCCCAGACGTCGCGGCCGGCCGCGAACGCGAGCGGGCCCATCTCCGCCGGGATCTCCTGCAGCGGGATCCAGCTGGTCACGACGTCGCGACTCGCGATCGGGAAGTGGTGGGCGTCGAAGTGCCACGGAGTGCGCCCGCAGCCGGGCTCCTTCGACAGGACGTTGTCGTGGTACAGACGCACGTCCGCGACCTGCAGCAGGTCCGCCGCGAGCCGCCCGATGCGGGGCGAGAGCGCGAACAGCCGCAGGACGTCGGAGTCCGTGCGCCACATGAGGTCCATGCTGAGGAAGCCGGAGCGCCCGGGCCCGTCGCCGGCGGCGGCCAGGCGCAGCACCTCGGCACGGCCGGCGGCCAGGGCACCGGGCGAGAGGACGTCGCGGATCTTCACGTACCCGTCGCGCACGAAACGGCCGAGGTCGTCCTGTGCGGGCTCGTAGGGGGACGCGAGCTCCTCGCGCAGCTCGTCGAGCGTCGGCAGCGGCACCTCCGAGGGCGGGTCGAGCTCCGCGAGCGTGGTCGGCGCCGCGTCCCCGGCGTCCGCCAGCGACAGATACCAGTCCCACCAGTCCTCGTTGGTCTGCTGCCACGGCTTGTCGACGCCGGACTCGCGCGCGTGCTCGGCGCTCAGGATGCGGCTGTCCACTGGGGCAAGGCTCCTTCGGGGGCGAGGGTGAGGCAGAGGACGTCCTGCGCGAAGCGGTAGACGCCGGCGGCCTCGTCACGACAGGACGCCAGGTACGGGCCGAGCTCGGAGGCGACCAGGAGGTCGTCGAGCCCGAGCGTGTCGTCGAAGAGGCACCGCTGCAGGTAGCCCTCGAGCAGTCCGAGGTCGTCGAGCGGGACGAGGTGCTCGTAGTGCAGGTGGTGCCGGGAGGCGACCAGCCCGGTGCCGGCAGCGGTCGCGGCGGCGGTGAGGGCGTCGGCGACCTGCTCACCGGACAGGTACGGCGTGCCCCCGCCGCGCACCCCGCGCAGGAACGCGTCGTACACGCGGAGGTAGTGCGAAGCGGCGGCGCCCTGTGCGAGAAAGCCCAGACCGCCGGGGCCGACGGCGTCGACGAAGCGGGTCGCGGCCGCCTCCAGGTTCTCGGGGCGCAGCGCGTACAGGGCATGGGTCGCCCAGACGACGTCCCAGGGCCCGGTCGCCGGATCCAGATCCTCCAGCGTCGTCTCCAGGTGCGCGCCCTCGCGGAACGGGTCGGCCAGGACGGCCGCCGCCTCCGCGATGGAGAAGGCACTCGGGTCCAGCAGGTCGACCTCGACCCCGTGCTCCTGCTGACCGGTCAGGCGACGACCGGCGAGGAGCGCGGCCGGGAACTTCCCGGAGCCGCAGGCCACGTCGAGCAGTCGCAGCGGCGTGCCGGCCGGTGTCGTGCGCCGCTCCCGGGCCTGCTCCAGCGCGGCATCCCACGGGAGGACCCGCGCCAGGAGCTCGTAGTCGAGGGTGGCGAACGCGTAGAACGCCTCCATCTCGGAACGGCCCGCCTCGCTCCAATGGGCGAGGCTCCGTGCGGCGGTGTCGTCGTCGGGCAGGTCGGAAAGGCGCGGGGACAGGACCTTGACGCTACCCAGGTCACGGCCCGCTCACCCCTAACCGGGCGCGCGGGGGGCGATTGGCGCGTCCCCGTCCAGCGCGGCGACGAGCGCCGCCTCGTCCAGCACCGGCACCCCGAGCCGCTCGGCCTTCGCGAGCTTCGACGCGCCTGCGGCCTCGCCGGCCACCAGCGCGTCGGTCTTCCGGGACACCGAGGAGGTCACCCGGCCGCCCGCGGCGACGATGCGCTCCGTCGCCTCCTCGCGCGTGAGCGTGGGCAGGGTGCCGGTGAGCACGAGCGTGCGGTCGGCCAACGGCCCCTCCCCCGGCGGCGGACCCTCCTGGTGCAGGCGCAGCCCGAGCGCGCGCAGATCGGCGAGCAGCTCCCGCATCTGCGGATCCTGGAGCTGGGAGTGGATCAGGGTGGCGACGACGGCGCCGATGCCCGGCGTCTGCGCGACGGCGTCCGCGTCGGCCGCCAGCAGGGCGTCGATCGTGCGGAAGCGCTGGGCCAGGCTGCGGCCGGTCACCGCGCCGACCCCTTCGATGCCGACGGCGAACAGGACGCGTGCGAACGGGCGCCCGCGCGCCTCCTCGATCGCTTCCACCATGCGGCGCGCGCTGGTCTCCCCGACGCCGTCGAGCTCCTCGAGCTGCGCCGGGGTGAGGCGATGGAAGTCTGCGGCGCTACGCAGCAGCCCGGCACGCTGCAGCTGGCCGACCTGGCGCTCGCCAACCCCGTCGATGTCCATGGCCCCCTGGGAGGCGTAGTGCTTGAGCAGCTGCCACTGCCGGGCCGGGCACACCCGGTTCGGACAGCGGGAGAACGCACCCGGCTTGACGACCGGGGCGCCGCAGGACGGGCAGTCGGCGGGCGGGCGCGGCGGCTCGGCCCGGTCCGTGCGCTCGACGACGTGCGGCGCGGGCGAGACGACCTGCGGGATGACGTCGCCCGCGCGCAGGACGATCACCTCGTCGCCTGGGCGGACGTCCTTGCGCGCGAGGTCCTCCTCGTTGTGCAGGGTGGCGAGCTTCACCGTGACGCCGCCGACCCCCACCGGCGTGAGGACCGCGAACGGGTGCAGGTCGCCGTACTTCCCGACGTTCCAGATGACCCGCTCGAGCGTCGTGACCGCGGTCGTCGGCGGGAACTTCCACGCCACCGCCCACCGGGGGTCGCGGCCGACCGCGCCCAGGCGCCGTCGCTGCTCGTGGTCGTCGACCTTTACCACGACCCCGTCGATCTCGAAGTCCAGCCCGCCGCGGCGCTCCTGCCAGGCCTCGCAGCGCGCGACGACCGCATCCTCGTCGTCGAGGACCGCGACGTCCTCGTTCACCGGGAAGCCGTGGTCGGCGAGCCAGGCGAGGTCCTCCGCGTGCGAGCGGTGCTCCAGGCCCTCGCGGGCACCGATGCCGTAGGCCCAGAGCGACAGTGGGCGCTCGGCGGCCAGGGCGGGGTCGAGCTGCCTGATCGTGCCCGCGGCGCTGTTGCGCGGGTTCATGAACGTCGACAGTCCGGCCTGCGCGCGCCGCGCGTTCAACGCCGTGAAGTCGGAGATCCGCAGGTAGAGCTCACCGCGGACCTCCAGCAGCCGCGGGGCTCCCGGGCCGATCTCGGTCGGCACCTGCCCGATGGTGCGGACGTTGTGGGTCACGTCCTCCCCGGTCTCGCCGTTGCCGCGCGTCGCGGCGCGCTCCAGGACGCCGTCGCGGTAGAGCAGCGAGATCGCCAGGCCGTCGACCTTCGGCTCGCAGACGTAGCGGAACGCGACGTCATCGAGACCCTCGCGGGCGAGATGGTTGCGCATCCGCTGCACCCAGTCGCGCAGCTCCTGCGCGTCGCGCGCGTTCGCGAGCGAGAGCATCGGCTGCAGGTGCTCGACCTTCCGCAGACGACCGGCCGGGGCGCCCCCGACCGCCCGGGTCGGCGAGTCCGCCGCGCGGAGCTCCGGATGCGCGTCCTCGAGCGCGGCGAGCTCGCCCCGCAGCGCGTCGTAGGCGTCGTCGGCGATCTCCGGGTCGTCGTCCTCGTGGTATCGACGGTCGTGGTGCGCGACGGCCTCTCGCAACTCCTGCGCCCTTCGCCGTGCGGCGTCGGTCACGGGCACGGGCGGGGCCTCAGACGTCGCGGGCCGCCGGAGCCAGCAGCCGCGAGAGATCGTGCATCGACAACGGCCCGATGCCGTCGTGCTGCGTGAGGTCGAGGTGCAGCGGAGTCACCGTGATGCGCCCGGCCGCGACGGCCGAGAGGTCGGTCCCGGGCTCGTCCTCGAAGGTCGGGTCGGTGCCGTAGATCCAGTACCGGCGGCGGCCCTGGTCATCGAGGTCGTGCTCACGCAGCTCGTCACGGTAGATCCGTTTGCCCAGCCGGGCGACCTCCACACCCGTCGGCTCCCCGGCGGGCACGTTGACGTTCAGCAGCGTGGCGGGCGGCAACGGGATCGACTCGAGCTCCTCGACGACCCGGCCCACGAACCGCGCGGCGACGTCGAACCCGAACTCCTCGCCCAGGCGGAAATCCATCTCGCGTGCGTCGCTCTGCTGGGACACCGCGATCGCGGGCAGCCCGAGCACGAGGCCCTCCATCGCCGCGGCGACCGTGCCGGAGTACGTGATGTCGTCGCCGAGGTTGGAGCCGTGGTTGATTCCCGCGACCACGAGGTCGGCCTCGAAGCCCTCGACCAGTCCGAGCGAGGCGAGCCGGACGCAGTCGACCGGCGTCCCGTCGGTGGCGAACCCGTGGCTGCCGTCGTCGAAGTCGATCCGCTCGACCATGAGCGGCCGGCGGGTCGTGATGCCCCGGCCGATCGCACTGCGGTTGCCGTCCGGCGCGATCGTGAGGACCTCCACCCCGGGCTGCGCGGCGAGCACCCGCCGCAGCACGTGGAGTCCTTCCGCCTCGATGCCGTCGTCGTTGGTCAGGAGCACGCGCACGATTCCAATTTATCGGCGCGGCGCTCAGGGGTGCAGGACCTCGGGTGGGTAGCCGACCCCGACGAACATCAGCCCGTGCGGAGGTGCGGTCACGCCCGCCTCGCTGCGGGAGGCGCCCGCCAGCAGCGCGGTGAAGTCCCCGAGCGCCCGCTTGCCCTGCGCGACCTCGAGCATCGTGCCCACCAGCGCCCGGTTCATGCGGCGCATGAACGCGTCGGCGCGGATCGAGAAGACGAGGCCATCGGGCACCTCCTCCCAATCGGCCGCATGGACAGTCCGCAGGAAGTGCACGTGGTCGGTCTCGGTCGGCGTGAAGGCGGTGAAGTCGTGGGTCCCGGGCAGCAGCGCCGCGCACTCCTGCAGCACCTCGAGGTCCGGCGCGTCGCGCAGGTACAGCGAGGTCCGGCGCCCGAACATCGGCCGCACGGCGCGGGTGCAGATCCGGTACCGGTAGGCGCGCCAGAGCGCATCGCGGCGCGCGTCGAAGCCGTCGCGGGCGGGCACGCACGCGGTGACGACGACGTCGGCGGGCAGCAGCGCGTTGAGGTTGCGCAGCAGCAGCGGCTCCCCGTCGAAGGAGGCGACCTGCCCGACCGCGTGGACGCCGGCGTCGGTGCGGCCCGCGATCGTGAGCGTCACGTCGCGTCGGGCGATGACCGACATCGCCCGCTCGAGCTCGCCCTGCACGGTGCGCAGCCCGGGTTGCTTCGCCCAGCCACAGAAGTCGGTCCCGTCGTACTCGATCGTGATCCTGCCGGTCGCCATGACGCCACCATTCTCCCCGGGAACGACGACGGCCGCCCCTTACGGGAGCGGCCGTGTCGAAGCTGCGGTGCCTTCCGGCGGACTCAGACGAGCTCGATGAAGACCATCTCGGTGCTGTCGCTGCGGCGCGGGCCGAGCTTGAGGATGCGGGTGTAGCCGCCGGGACGCTCCGCGTAGCGCGGCGCGACCTCCTCGAACAGCTTGTGGACGGCGAACTTGTCCTGGCCCAGGATGCTCAGGGCCTGTCGGCGGGCGTGCAGGTCGCCGCGCTTGGCGAGCGTGATGAGCTGCTCGACCTCGGGCTTGACCGCCTTGGCCTTGGCCTCGGACGTCTTGATCCGCTCGTGCTCGATGACCTCCTTGCAGAGGTTCATGAGCAGCGCCTTGCGGTGCGCGCTGCTACGGCTGAGCTTATGACGGTTCTTCTGGTGGCGCATGGCTCGTCGATCCTAGTCGTCGCGCAGGTTCAGCCCGCGCGCGTGGAGGGTTTCGATGACCTCGTCGATGGACTTCTTGCCGAAGTTCGGGATCGCGTTGAGCTCGCCCTCGGACTTGGAGATCAGGTCGCCGACGGTCTGGATGCCGGCGCGCTTGAGGCAGTTGTACGAACGGACGCCGAGCTCGAGCTCCTCGATGAGGATGTCGTGCATCGGGCCGGCCGAGCCGTTGGACGCCGCACCCGGCGCTCCGGCCGCACCGGCACCGGCGAGGCCGGCGTCGAGCGAGCCGCCGGGGCCCGCACGGAGCTCCTCGATGCGGTCCGCGTCGGTGAAGATCGCCAGCTGGCTGATCAGGATCTCGGCGGCCTCGCGCAGCGCGGCCTGCGGGTCGATCGAGCTGTCGGTCTCGATGTCGAGCGTCAGCTTGTCGAAATCCGTCTTCTGGCCGACGCGGGCCTGCTCCACCGAGTACGCCACGCGGCGGACCGGCGAGAAGATCGAGTCGATCGGGATGACGCCGATCGGCTGGTCGGGGGACTTGTTGTCCTCCGCCGGACGGTAGCCGCGACCGCGGCCGATCGTCAGGTACAGCTCGAGCTTCGTCTTCTTCTCGAGCGTCGCGATGTGGATGTCCGGGTTGAGGATCTCGACGCCCGCGGGCAGGTCGATGTCCTTCGCCGTGAGGTCACCGGGGCCGGTGACGACGAGCGGGGCCTCGACCTCGGTCGCGTCGGAGTGCATGCGGCACACGATGCCCTTGAGGTTCAGGACGATGTCGGTGACGTCCTCGGTGACGCCCGTGATCGTCGAGAACTCGTGCGCGACGCCCTCGATGCGGACGCTGGTGACGGCGGCACCCTGCAGCGAGCTCAGCAGCACGCGGCGGAGGGAGTTGCCGAACGTGTAGCCGAAGCCACGATCGAGCGGCTC
>JBBSJQ010000009.1:0-206263 GCA_038257095.1 Solirubrobacterales bacterium | reverse complement strand
TGCTCGACGCCGGCGGCGAGTACGCCTGGCGCAGCCGCGGCGAGGAGCACATGTGGACGCCCGACGCGATCGCCAAGCTGCAGCATGCGGCACGTGCCAATCGCTTCGATACCTACAAGGAATACGCTCAGCTCATCAACGACCAGAGCCGCCGCCATGTCACGCTGCGCGGCCTGTTCGAGTTCAAGCTCGACCCGAGCAAGGTCATCCCGCTCGACGAGGTGGAATCGGCAGCCGAGATCGTCAAGCGCTTTGCCACCGGGGCGATGTCGCTGGGCTCAATCTCGACCGAGGCCCACAGCACCTTGGCCATCGCGATGAACCGCATCGGCGGCAAGAGCAACACCGGCGAAGGCGGTGAAGACGCGCTGCGCTACCGCAACGAACTCAAGGGTATTCCGATCAAGCAGGGGCAGACCATGTCCGACCTGCTGGGCAAGGACGTGTTTGAGGTCGACTACACGCTGCAAGACGGCGACTCGATGCGCTCCAAGATCAAACAGGTGGCTTCGGGTCGTTTCGGTGTCACCGCCGAGTACCTGAACAGCGCCGACCAGATCCAGATCAAGATGGCTCAGGGCGCCAAGCCGGGCGAGGGCGGTCAGTTGCCCGGTGGCAAGGTGAGCGAGTACATCGGCAAGCTGCGCCACAGCGTGCCGGGCGTGGGCCTCATCAGCCCGCCGCCGCACCATGACATCTACTCGATCGAAGATCTGGCCCAGCTCATTCACGACCTGAAGAACGTGGCACCGCACAGCTCGATCAGTGTCAAGCTGGTGTCTGAAATCGGGGTGGGCACCATCGCCACTGGCGTGGCCAAGTGCAAGGCCGACCACGTGGTGATCGCCGGTCACGACGGCGGCACGGGCGCCTCGCCGCTCAGCTCGATCGTCTCGGCGGGCTCCCCGTGGGAGCTGGGCCTGGCGGAGACGCAGCAGACGCTGCTGCTCAACGACCTGCGCAGCCGCATCACCGTCCAGACGGACGGCCAGCTCAAGACCGGTCGCGACGTGGCGATCGCCGCGCTGCTGGGCGCCGACGAGATGGGCTTCTCCACGGCCCCGCTGATTGCGACGGGCTGCATCATGATGCGCGCCTGCCACCTGAACACCTGCCCGGTGGGCATCGCCACGCAGGATCCGGAGCTGCGCAAGCGCTTCCAGGGCCAGCCCGAGCACGTCGTCAACTTCTTCTTCTTCGTGGCGCAGGAGCTGCGGGAGATCATGGCCGGCCTCGGCCTGCGAACCTTCGAGGAGATGGTCGGCCGGTCCGACCTGCTCGTCGCCGACGCGGCCATCGACCACTGGAAGGCGCGGGGCATCGACCTCACGCACATCCTGCACAAGCCCGAGCTCCCGGAGGGCACCCCGCTGCGCCGCATGGAAGCCCCGCCGTACGCGCTGGGCGACCACCTCGACCACCAGATCCTCGAGCGGATCGGGGCCCAGGTCGACGCCGGAGAGCAGGCGAGCATCGACATGGAGGTCCGCAACGTCAACCGGACCGTCGGCGGCATGCTGTCGTCGCGGATCGCGGAGAAGCACGGCGCGCAGGGCCTCCCGGCCGACACCATCGAGGTCAACTTCACCGGGTCGGCCGGCCAGAGCTTCGGCGGGTGGCTCGCGCCCGGCGTCGTGTTCACCCTCTCCGGTGACGCCAACGACTACACGGGCAAGGGCCTCAGCGGCGGCACGCTCGCCGTGCGCCCCCGCGACGGCGTGACGTTCGCCGCCGAGGAGAACGTCATCGTCGGAAACACCGTCCTGTTCGGGGCCACGAAGGGCAAGGCGTTCTTCCGCGGCCTTGCGGGTGAGCGGTTCTGCGTGCGCAACTCGGGGGCCTCCGCGGTCGTCGAGGGCGTGGGCGACCACGGCTGCGAGTACATGACCGGCGGCCGCGCGGTCGTGCTCGGGATGACCGGCCGCAACTTCGCGGCGGGCATGAGCGGCGGGCTGGCGTTCGTCTTCGACGAGTTCGGCGGCTTCAAGCACCGCATCAACCCGACGATGGTCGACCAGATCGAGGCGCTCGACGAGGCCGACCTCATCGAGGTCCGCGAGCTCGTCGAGGAGCACGCCCAGCGCACCGGCTCGATGGTGGCGCAGCGGATCCTCGACGGCTGGGACACGCTCAGCGGCAGGTTCGTGAAGGTCTACCCGACCGACTACAAGCGCGTGCTCGCCGAGCTCGCCGGCGAGGAGGCGGCCAACGCGGCGCCGCGCGCAGACGAGTTCAAGGACGAGGCGACCGAGGTCGTCGGACAACCTGCCGTCCGCGGCGGGGAGGGGGAGTAGTCATGGGTGAGCTCGGAGCGTTCCTGAAGATCGAGCGGTCGGGGGTCAGCTACGACGACCCGCAGTCCCGGCTCGACCACTACAAGGAGTTCATCAGCCCGCGTCCGACCGAGGAGGTCGCCAAGCAGGGCGCCCGCTGCATGGACTGCGGCGTGCCGTTCTGCCACAACGGCTGCCCGCTGGGGAACCTGATCCCGGACTGGAACGACCTCGTCCACCGAGGTCGGATGAAGGACGCGATCAAGCAGCTGCACAGCACCAACAACTTCCCGGAGTTCACCGGGCGGCTCTGTCCGGCGCCGTGCGAGGCCGCGTGCGTCCTGGAGATCCGCGAGGGCGATGCGGTCACGATCAAGCAGATCGAGAACACGATCATCGACACCGCCTGGGAGAACGGCTGGGTCGTCCCCGAGCCGCCCGAGAAGGAGACCGGTCGGACGGTCGCCGTCGTCGGCGCCGGCCCCGCCGGGCTCGCCGCCGCGCAGCAGCTGCGCCGCGCCGGGCACGCCGTGACGCTCTTCGAGCGCGACGAGTCGCCGGGTGGCCTCATGCGCTTCGGCGTCCCGGACTTCAAGATCGAGAAGGGCGTCATCGAGCGCCGCGTCGAGCAACTCGTCGCCGAGGGAGTCGAGCTGCGCTGCGGCGTGGACGTCGGGAAGGATCTGGTGATCGAGGACCTGCAGGCGCAGTTCGACGCCGTGGTCCTGACGATCGGCTCGCGCGTCCCGCGCGACCTGCCGGTCCCGGGCCGCGAGCTCGACGGGATCCACTCGGCGATGGAGTACCTCTACGTCCGCAACCGCTGGGTCGCGGCGACGCAGCCCGACCAGCCGCCGACGCAGGCGCAGGCGCCCGAGGCGGATGCCATCACCGCGGCCGGCAAGCACGTCGTGGTCATCGGTGGCGGGGACACCGGCGCGGACTGCGTCGGCAACTCGCTGCGCGAGGGGGCACTCTCGGTGACGCAGCTGGAGCTGCTGCCCGAGCCGCCCGCCCAGCGCCCGGACGACCGGACCCCGTGGCCGCTGTGGCCGCAGAAGTACCGGATGTCCTACGCGATGGAGGAGGGCCTGGCGGTCGACAAGGCCGAGCAGGACTACTCCGTCGTCACGACCCGCTTCATCGGCGAGGACGGGAAGGTCACGGCACTGGAGGTCGCGAACGCCGAGGCGGCGCCGCCGTTCGCCCCCGTGCAGGGCACCGAGAAGCAGATCAAGGCCGACGTCGTGTTCCTCGCGATGGGCTTCCTGCACCCAGAGCCGGAGGTCATCGATGGACTCGGGCTCGCGAAGGACCAGCGCGGCAACATCAAGGCGCCGACCTACGCCACCTCCCAGGAGGGCGTCTTCGCCGCGGGCGATGCCCGCCGCGGGCAGTCGCTGATCGTCTGGGCGATCAACGAGGGCCGTCAGGCGGCCCGGATGGCCGACCGGTTCCTCCACCAGCTCGGTCCGATCGAGTCGTCCGACCAGCCGGGCCCGGGCGACCGGGACCAGGCCGACGGCGGCGAGGTGCAAGGGGATTCGGGAGCCGAGCCCCCGCTGCACGTGAATCCCGGCGTCTGACCGTCGGTCCGCGGGGGCTGTCGGCCGGCTGGGCGCTCAGACCGGGACCGGCAGCCAGACCTCGACGCGCGTGCCCTCTCCCGGGGCGCTCGCGACGTCGAGCCGTCCGCCGAGGGCCTCAGCGCGCTCGGCGCAGGACGCGAGGCCGATGTGTCCGTGCAGCAACGCGTCGCGGGCCCGGTCGCGGTCGATCCCGCCGCCGTCGTCCCGGACGGTGAGCGCCACGCCCTGGTCCTGGCGACGCACCACGACCTCGGCGGCCCGGGCCCGGGCGTGACGTGTCGTGTTCGTCATGAGCTCCCGGGCGATCGCGAAGACGACCTCGTCCGCCGGGCCGGTCGCGTCCGGTGCGACGTCGATGCGCCACCCCTGAGAGGCGTCCTGCTCGGCGAACCGGTCCGCGACCGCCTGGAGCGCGGCGGCGAGCCCGGCGTGGCGCAGCACGTGAGGATGGAGGTCGAAGACGGCGTCGCGCAGCTGGGACACGGTGCGGTCCAGCCCGGTCCGGACCAGCGCGAGGTCGGGCTCGTGCCCGGGCTCGCCGGACCCGAGCGCCTGCCGGGCCGCGAGGAGGTTCTGGATCGCGTCGTCGTGCAGCGCCTCAGCGAGCCGCCGGCGCTCGCGTTCCTCCGCCTCGAGTGCCCGGGCGACGAGTCGGCCGCGCTCGTCCGACAGGGCGATGATCTGTTGTTCGCGGCGCACGAGCACGGCGCTCAGCAGCGTCGAGGCGACGACGAGCCACACGAAGTAGAGCGACTGTGTGACCTCGAACGCGACCTCGTCCTGGGGGCCGTCCGGGTAGGCGATGGTCGCCACGAGGTAGCAGCCCAGCGCCGCCGCGGACGCCACCGCGGTCTCCCGCGGGCCGCGGAGCAGCGCGGCGGCGAGCGGGACGACGAAGAAGCCGTAGCGCAGCTGGGAGAACGGACCTCCCGACGTGTAGGTCAGCAGCCCGAGCAGCAGCAGGTCGACGGTGGCGCTCGCACGCAGCGGCACCTCACGGCGCTCGGTGGCGAAGGTGGAGGCACAGAGACCGGCCGCGTAGACGGCGCCCAGCACGAGGACGAACCGGAACGCGCCGCTGCGGGCGTCCGGGTGGTCGATGAGCTGCTCCCCGACGAAGAACACGGGGACCGCCGCGAGCCGGACCAGCGAGACGACCCGGGCGGGGTGGTCCAGCAGCGCGGTCCAGGTCATTCGAGCAGGCCGCGGCGCATCGCCTCGGCGACGGCGGCCGCACGGTCGGAGACTCCGAGCTTCTCGTAGAGGCTCTGCAGGTGGCCCTTGACCGTCGCGGGAGACAGGAACAGGCGCTTGCCGATGTCGGGGGCGGAGTGTCCGTCCGCGACGAGCGCGAGGACCTCGTGCTCGCGTGGTGACAGGGACGGTCGGCTCGCGGTGCCACGGCTGCGGATCTCCTGCGCGATCCCGGCCTGGATCTCCGGTGCGAGGACGGTCTCGCCCCGGGCGACGGCCGCGATCGTGTCGCACACGCGGTCACGGTCGGCGTCCTTGGAGAGGTAGGCCTCGGCACCTGCGGCGAGGGCCTCGTAGGCGATGGCGCCGTCGAGGAACGCGCTCAGCAGCACGACGCGGACGGGACTGTCCTCGCGGCGCAGCGCCGCCAGCACCTGCAGGCCGTCGAGCTCGGGGAGCTTCAGGTCGAGGACGAGCACGTCGGGCCGCAGCTCGCGAGCCTGCTCCAGTGCCTCGCGACCGTCCGCGGCCTCACCGACGAGCTCGAAGTCGGGACGTCCGCGCACCGTGGCGCCGAGCGCCTCGCGGAACAGCGGATGGTCCTCGGCGATGAGGATGCGCGTACGGGCACCGGCCGGCATGCCCAGAGCCTACGTCGTCCCTGGGCCCGGGTAGCGTGGGCGATCGGTGGGGAATCGATCGAAGGGTCGGGTCGGACCGGGCCGCCCTCCGCCCGGCCCATGGTGGATGCGGTCGTCCCCGGCCACCATATGGGCGTGCGCTGACCCGACCATCGCCCCGGCGCCGTCAGGTGCCGGGGCGGGGTCGTGCGCCTCCCCCGGGACGAGCGGCTCGCTCTCGTCAGACCCACGGAAGGAGCCGTCGTCGGCGTGCCTGCGCACCTCGAACCTCCCTCGGCCACCACGCCGCGCATCGTGCCCCTGCCGCTCCTGGTCCTCGGCGGACTGCTCGTGCTCCTCGGTGTGATGCTCGCGGTCGTCGGGGTGGCCCCGCCCGCCGCCGCCCTGGCGACCGGCCTCGTCGCCGCGGTACACGTCGCGAGGGCCGAGTCCGTGGTGCTGCGCGCGCTCCGGGCACGGGTGGCGCTGCCGGCCGAGCGGGCGTCGCTGGCCTCGGTGCGCCACCAGGTGCGAGCGCTCAGCATGACCGCCGGGGTGCCGGAGCCCGAGCTGCTCGTCGGCGGGGAGGGGGTGCCGCCTGCGACGGCCGTCGCCCGGACGCGTCGTTCCGGCACGCTCGTGCTGGCCGAGTCGTTGCTGACGGCGGCCCCGACGGACCGGGCCGCCCCACTTGCCCGCGCAGTCGCCGACATCGCCCTCGGAGCCGCGGTCGTGCACACCGTCGCCGGCGCCCCCGCCGCCGTCGGTGCAACGTCGCTGACCCGTCTGCTGCTCGCTCCGGGGGCCCGGCGACGCGACGAGATCGGCGACAGGGCCGCCGCCCGTCTCATCGGTGCGGCGCGTTCGGGCGCGCCGGGCCTCCCCGCCGTGCCGTACCGTGAGTTCGTGAAAGCCTGACCCGGCACCCCCCGGGCATACTCAAGGAACTTATGGAAGCCGGATTCGTCCTCTGGGCCGGGCTCATCGCCTTCGTGCTGATCAGCCTCGCCGTCGACATGTTGCTGTTCGAGAAGCGCGACGAGATCGCGACGATGCGCCGCTCGGTGGTGTTCAGCATCGTGTGGATCGCCGCTGCGATCCTCTTCGGGATCGGCCTGATCGTGGCCGGCGAGTCCGAGGCGGGCACGGAGTTCCTCACGGGCTACGTCCTGGAGCGGTCGCTCTCGCTGGACAACGTCTTCGTCTTCGCGATCATCTTCGGGGCGATGGCGGTCCCGCCCGCCGTGCGTTCGACCGTGCTCCTCTGGGGCATCATCGGGGCGCTCGTGCTGCGCACGATCTTCATCGTGGCGGGCGCGGCCCTCGTCGAGTCGTTCGACTGGGTCCTCTACATCTTCGGCGCGATCCTGCTCCTCACGGGCATCCGGATGGCGCTGACGGAGGAGAAGGAGCCCGATCCCGACAAGATCCCGGGCGTGATGCTCGTCAAGCGCTTCACCCCGGTGTCCGTCGGCTACCGCGGCGACAAGATGTTCGTCCGCGAGAACGGCCACCGCATGGCGACGCCGCTGCTCGTGGTCGTCGTGGCGGTCGCCGCCGCCGACGTCATCTTCGCGGTCGACTCGATCCCCGCGATCTTCGGCATCACGACGGACACCTTCATCGTGTTCGCCGCCAACGCCTTCGCGCTCCTGGGCCTGCGAGCGCTCTACCGCCTGCTCGACGGCGCACAGGAACAGTTCCACTACCTGAAGTTCGGCCTGGCGTTCCTGCTGGTCTTCATCGGCACCAAGATGCTGATCGAGGACCTCTACCACATCCCGATCGGCCTCTCGCTGGGCGTCATCGTCATGACCCTGGTCGTCGCGGTCGTCGTCTCGATCCGTCGCCCGCCGGGCGACGACCACGGCGGCGACGCCGGGAGCGGGATCGTCCCGCCGATCGAGCCCGGACCGACCGAGCACCCGAAGGTGCCCATCGCGCGCTGAGTCGGTCGACGGGGATGACACCCCGACAAACCTGACGCAGGCGTCACGTTTTGTTAGGTTGCGCCCATGCCGGATCACGCCACGACGACGGCCCCGATCGAGGACCCCCCCGCCGGCAAGCGGGAGCGGACGAAGGCCGCCAACCGGCAGGCCATCCTCGACGCCGCGACCGAGGTCTTCGGGGAGATCGGCTACGGCGCCGCGACGGTCCGCGACATCGTCCGCGGAACCGACCTCGCCACCGGGACCTTCTACAACTACTTCCCCGACAAGGAGAGCGTCCTGCGCGCGATCCTCGAGGACGCGGCACCGGACGCCCGCGCGCGCGTGCGGGCCGCGCGCCTGCGCGGCGAGACCGTCGAGGAATTCATCGCCAACGGCTTTCGCGCGTACTACGAGTTCCTGGTGGAGGACCGCCGCCTGCTCGCCGTCCTGCGCCGCAACGCCGGGACGATCCGGTCGATGTTCGACGAGCCGGCGCTCGGCTCGGCCACCGAGGACCTCGCGGCCGACATACGCATGGGCATCGCCGCCGGATACCTGCCGGCGGTCGACGCGGAGGTGCTGGCGGGCGCGATGGTCGGGGCGGGCTTCGAGATCGGGGTCCGGATGCTCGACGACGACACCCCCGACGTCGACGCCGCGGTGGCCTTCGTCTCCGCCATCTTCATCGGCGGGCTTCAGGAACTCGAGCGACGCGCCGATTAGTACTTCGTCGGCGGACCTGCGGTCCGCCCGGGGTGTAACGTCGAATCGCCGACATCGCCCCGCTGTTCCGCCCGTTCCACGACCGACCCCTCCTCGACCCCAAGGATACCCTGCTCTATGCGCCGCATCGCGCTTCTCGCGAGCATCGCCGCCACCGCGCTGCTCGTCCTCCCGGCCTCGGGCCACGCCTTCACCACCGGTATCGGTGATCAGCAGCCCTCGATGTTCAGCAGCCCGTTCTTTCCGGCGCTGAAGGTCAGCCGTGTCCGCTACATCGTGTCGTGGGACGCGATGAATCACGCGCAGGAGACTGCCGAGGTCGCGACGTACTTCGCCGCCGCCAAGACCAGGAACGTCAAGCTCCTCGTCGCGTTCAACCACTCGCGCTTCGGCAACAAGGCGGGCGCACCGTCGCCCGCCGCCTACGGAAGGGCCGTCACGAAGTTCCACAAGGCCTTCGGGAAGCAGGTCGAGGCCTACCAGACGTGGAACGAGGTCAACCACTGCGGCTCCCAGCCCGCCAAGCTCTGCAAGGGCGCCAGCGGGGCCAAGCGCGCAGCTGCGCTCTTCGCGGAGCTGAAGAAGCGCGTCGGGAGGAAGCCCATCGTCGCGGTCGACCTGCTCGACGGGAACAGCAAGAGCGTCTACCGCGCCACGGCGACCTACGCGAAGAACTTCGTCAAGTTCGCGAAGCGGAGCAAGCCGACGATCTTCGGCCTGCACAACTACTCCGACACCAACCGCAACAGCAGCACGCGGTCGAAGTTCATCATCAAGAACGGCCTTCCCAAGAACGCCAAGGTGTGGATCACCGAGACCGGCGGGATCGCCCAGTTCGGCCGCAGCTTCCCGTTCGACCTGCAGCGCCAGGCGCGCGCCGTGAAGCAAGCCTTCAAGCTCGCCGGCTCGATCAAGCAGGTGGACAGGCTGTACCTCTACAACTGGACCGGTAACGAGGGCGGGCGGTTCGACTCCGGGCTCGTCGACGGTCAGGGCAACCCGCGTCCCGCCTACGCCGTGGCGGTCAAGCGCGGCAAGTAGTTGGTCGACGGCGTCTGCCGGTCACCTCGACAGGCGTCCGACGGGCCTCCCCAGAAGCGGGGAGGCCCGTCGTGCGTCTCGTCCAGACCGTCCCTCACCGCTCGTGCCGGTCGGTCCGGCGGCCGATCCGCACCGCATGTCACGGACGACACGCTCAGCCACCGGACCCCGGCGCCGTCCCGCGCCGGACCCGCGCCGCACCGGAACGCCGGACCGCGGTCGCGACTCGGTGGCAGGCCGTCAGGACGTGGCCCCGCGGGTCCTGCTGTCCGCCGCCTCGTGGGGGGACGCCAGGACCAGGCCCACCGTTCCGGTCACGCCCGAGATGGCGCGGCGGAGCGTACCTCTCGACCGGCTCGCTGACGTGCTCAGCGAGCGGGCCTTCGTGCTGCCGGACCCGGATCTCTCGGACGGGGCGGCCTGCGTGAGGGCAGCGTTCGGCGCGCCGGTCGGGTGGAGGGTCGACGGTCCGGCTCCAGGGGTCGTCCGTCGGTGCGATGTGCGCCGGCGGGACTCCGACGCCGCCCTGCAGGGCGCTTGCCGGGAGACCGTGGACCTCGCGCGACGGCACGCCCGGCACGGAGCGCTTCTGGCCGAGGACCCGGTGGTCCTGACCGCGTGCCGAGTAGCGCGGACGGGTTCGCCCGACCGCGACGCCTGACCCCCCGCGCAGGGCCGGGCCGCGCCGAGGCCTACACTCCGGCGCATGCCGACGTTCTGCCGCCATGGTCGCCTCGAGGAACGCTGCCCGGTCTGCGTGGCGAAGGCCAAGAAGGCGGCGGGGGGCGACGCGCCCGCCCGGCGGACGTCCACCGGACCCCGCCGCCCGCCGCGCAGTGCATCGGGCCCGGCGCGCAGCCGGCCCGGGGTCGTCGTGCGTCGGGAGGAGCGGGCCGCCGAGGACGGCTACGCCAACGACCTGGTGCCGGGACTGCGCGCGACCGCGGACGCGGCGCGCCTCGCGGAGGAGATCGGCTTCGCCGTCGCCCGCGTCGACCAGCTGCGGGTCGATCCGCCGGGCCGCTACGCCGAGGTCGCCCGGCTGGCCGGGGAGGACCGCGAGGAGGCATTCTGGCTCGCGCTGCAGATCGCTGCATTCAGCCCGCTCGAGGCCGAGGACCCGTGGGCGACGATCGACGCGGTCCGCACGACCTGGGCGAGCGGCGAGCTGCCGGACGCCGGCGACCTGCCGCTGGGTCCGCGCGCGGGCATCGATGTCCGCCGTGGCTCCGCGGCGACCTTCACCGCCTACCGGGCCTGGGCGGAGCGCTCCGGGTCACAGGAGGCCGCGTTCGCGGGCGAGGCGGCCTGGACGCCGCAGCGGCGGTTCGACCGGGCCTTCGAGCGGCTCGGCCTGCCCGGCTTCGGCCGCAGCCCGCGCTTCGAGCTGCTCGTCCTCGTGAGCCGGCTCGGACTCGCCGAGCTCGAGCCGTGGACGCTCATGTACGGCACCGATGCGGGTGACGCGGTCGTGCTGGCCGGCAAGCGCGTGTTCGGCATTGGCGACGCGATCAACCTCTCGCGTCGCTCGTCGGAGCTCTGCGCCGAGACGCAGGTCCCGGCGGCCGCGCTCGATCTGGCGCTGCGCAACTTCGGCAGGCCACCGACGGACCCGCGCCTGGGGGCGGCCGCGACCGTCGAGGTCGACGAGGAGGTCCGGCTGCGGGTCGCCGGTGTGCTCCGCGCCCTGCCGCCGGAGCCGGAGCCGGAAGCGGCCCGCGGGTCCGACGACGACGAGGGGTCAGAAGTCGAGGAGCTCCTCTAGGAGCGACTTGCGCTTCTTCTTCTTGTAGTACTTCTCGTCACGGCGCCGGTCGTCGTGCCGGTCGTCGTCCCGGTCGTGACGGGGCGGTGGCGCGGCGGACGGCTTCTTGCTGCCCTGGACCTCGCGGAAGAAGTCCTCGTCGGGGTCGCCGCCGGCGATGGACCGCTCCTTCACGAGGATCTTGTCGAGCTCGCCGCGGTCCAGCCAGACCCCGCGGCAGGTGGGGCACGCATCGATCAGCACGTCGGCGCGCTCGACCTCGACGAGGCGCGAGCCATCGTTGGGACAGCGCATCGGCTCCTTGGACATGTCGGGGACGCTACCGGTCGGGAAACCGGCAGTCGCGGGGACGTCGGGCTCTGACCGGGTAGGAGGGCGGGCACGGGGCCCGTCCGCGGTGCGGAGGACGACGATCGTGGCGACGATGCGGGTGGGGCGGGAAGCGGCGGACCGGGCCGGCGGCGGCCGGGACGGAGCGGAGCTCGTGGCGCGGACGCTGGCGCGGCATCACGACGCGCTGCGGGCGACGGCGCGCCGCCACAGCCTCTGTGACGACGACGCGTGCGACGCCGTCCAGCGGGCGCTGGAGCTCTTCCTGCGCCACGCACCGCGGCTGGACCCGGAACGTGCCCATCTGTGGCTGTTCACGGTCACCAAGCACGAGGCGTTCGCCGTGCGCGCGGAGCGTCAGCGGCTGCTGCCCGGCGGCCCGCCGCACGACTTCGACGCCCTGGAGGCGCGGCACGAGCCGTCCCCGGACGACCGGCTCCTGGAACTCGAGCGCGTGCAGCGCGCCGGCGAGGCACTGGCCCACCTCAAGCCGGCGGAGGCGCAGGCGCTGTCGCTGAAGGCCGCAGGACGCAGCTACGACGAGATCGCGCGGGACCTCGGTTGGACCCGGACGAAGGTCAACCGCTGTCTGACGGAGGGTCGCGCCCGCCTGCACGCGCGTATCGCGGGGATCGAGGCCGGGGAGGAGTGTGCGCGCTGGGCGCCGCTGCTGGGCGCCCTGCACGACGGCAGCGCCGCGGCGCCCGACCTCATCGCCGCGCGTCGGCATGTGCGCAACTGCCCGGGATGTCGCGCCGAGGTCCGCGCGCTTCACCGCCCCGCCGGCCTCCTGTCGGTGATGCCGGGCGGCCTGATCGGCGTGCTCGTGGCCGTCCAGGAGCGGGCGGTCGGCGGCGCGGTGCGGGCCCAGGCCGCCGTGGACGCCCTCACGACCGGCAAGGCCGCCGCCGTGGCGGCCTCGGCGGCGGCGCTCGCGGGCGGCGGCGTAGCAGCGGTCGACCGTGCGCTCGAGCCGCCCTCCCGCGCCGTCCAGGACCAGGTCCGCACGGCCGCCGCGCCGTCGCCGACGGCGCCTCGGGCACCGCGGCGGGCGCCCGACCCCCGCCCGGCGACCGCGCCCGCCCCGGTCGCGGTATCGGCACCGCCCATCGCCGTGGCCCCCGCCGCCACGCCCGCGCCACGTCCGACCGCGCCGCGGACGGCCACCGTGCCGATGGCCCCGGCCGGTGCGGGGGAGTTCGGCCCCGACGGCTCCGCGGAGCCGGTCCGCCCACCCGCCGTCCCCCGGTCGCGGCCGGCGGCCGCGGCGGCCCCACGCGTCGCTGCGACCGAGCGGTCCGCCGACGGCGGCGAGCTGCTGCCGTGACCTCGGACATCCCGCACCTTGCGGCGAAAGCCCGCGCCCGGCCCGCCACGCATCGTCCCCGCAAGGAGCGGAAATCCGGGCCGACCGTACGGGTCCGTACCGATCTGTCGTCCGGTGCGCGACCTACCTTGAAGCACGTCCGCACCGTCCCCCGAGCGTTTCAGGGAGCTGGAATGCCGCTCTGCTTCATCGAACCCCAGGACGCGATTCGCGTCATCGCCGAATCCGTCGGCCGTGAGGCCCGTCGGCAGCTGCTCGGCGAGCTCGTCCGCGCCTGGGTCGACGAGATCCCGGAGCAGGACCTCGACTCGCACTACGCCAAGGCGGTCGCGGACCTCGACGAGCACGACCTCTCGATGCTCGCTGCCTGGCACGCGTCGCTGGAGGTCGGGCACCCGATCGCCAACCGCGAGTTCCTGACCGGCGTTTTCCCGAAGCTCGGGGAGAACCGGCGGGAGGCGCTGAAGATCGCCGCCGGCTTCCGCGGTGAGGAGGCGTTCGACGCCGGGGTCGCCGAGGAGCACGCGCTGGAGACCGTCCTGCCCCGCCTCTCGCGGGAGCGGGCGACCGAGCTCGCCGGCGAGTGCCTCGAGCTCTACCTCTGGGACCGGCTGGGCAGCGACAACTAGGAGCCGCCTACGCGCGACCCAGGAACGCGTCGACCGCGGCGATCGTCGCCCCGTCGTCGCCCTGGTACCAGACGGGGTGCAGGCCGACCGCACGCGCTGCCTCGCAGTTGTGCTCGAAGTCGTCGATGAACGCGCACGTCTCGGGCGCCATGCCGAACTGCTCGCACGTCAGCCGGTAGATCGCCTCGTCGGGCTTGCGCAGCCCCACGTAGGCGGAGTCGACGACCAGCTCGAAGATCTCGTCGACCGCGAACATCGCCCGCCAGTACGGGCCCCACTCGCGCACGTTGTTCGTCAGCAGCGCGAGGCGGACGCCGTCGCGCCGCAGCCCGGCCAGATAGTCGAGCAGCACCACGTTCGGCTTGAGGTTCGCGAAGTAGGTCTCGGTGAACCCGTCCATGCCGACCGGCCGGCCGAGGTCGGCGCTCATCTGGGCGGCCAGGTCGGCCTGGAACGCGGCCTCGGTGATGCGCCCGCACTCCAGCTCGAAGAGCGGATGCAGCCCGGTCCGCTCGGTGATCGCCGCCATCGCGGTGCTCAGGCGCTCCAGGGGGATCCCGGACAGGTCCTCCCAGGCCAGGAAGGCCTCGCGCAGCGGGGACGTGAGGACGCCGCCGAAGTCGCTGATGACCGCGCGGCTCACGAGACGCGGCGCACGACGTCGTAGCGACCCACGCCGTGCCGGCCGTCCATCGACCAGGCGAAGAAGGCGCAGTCCAGGCGCAGACGCCCGAGGTCCAGCGACGTGCCGCAGAGGACCTCGCCCGCGAGCCGGGCGGGATAGCCGTCGGGGTCCAGCCACAGCTCCATGCCGGCACGACGCTGGCGGTGCTCGGCGTCCATCGTCGTCGAAAGGCGGGGGTCCTCGACCGCCAGGGCGACCGCGAGCCCGTCCTCGCCGTCCGCGGCGAAGAGGGTGGCGGAGATCGCCTCGTCGGCGTGTGTCGCACCCTTGCGGGCGACCGGGCGGATCGCGGTGAGCGTCGCGGCGTGGGTCGGGTCGATCCAGGCGCTGACGGTGCGGGCGAGCGTCACGCCGTCCCAGTCCGGGGAGCCCCAGGAGTGCCCGCGCTGCCCCAGGCAGTCCACGCGGCGCAGGCCCCCGCGGACGCGCGCCGACCCGGTCACGTGGCAGAGCTGCTCATAGCCCTGCATGCCGCCCAGGATCGCGGCGGGGCTGTCGGCGTCCATCGAGCCCGGGGCGCTGAGGGTCTCGAAGCGCAGGTCGAACCCGGAGGTCCCGTCCTCGCTCTCGAACGTGATCGTCCACGCCTCCAGCGGTGCGACCGTCGTGGTGCGCACGCCGGCCGCATCCACGCCCTCCCAGCCGTCACCGTCGACCGGCAGCCCGCCGGCGGCACGCACGGCGACCGGCTCGCGGCCGGAGAAGAGTACGGCCAGGCCACTGCCCTGCGGGGTGCCGTCCTCACCCGGGGACCGGCCGACGCGCGCGAGACCGTAGACGTCGGCGGCGGGGTCGCCGAACGCGAACGTCACGGCGTCGCTGAACGCGGGTCCCTCGCCCGGGCGGGGGTTCTCGTGCTCGGCGGTGACGGTCACGGCAGCTCCTTCGGGGGGTCGTGGACCTCGCTGGCGGTGCCCTCGACCACGTCGTCGGTCCCGGGTGCCCGCCGCTGTGCGCGGTTGCGCATCGCCGCATTCGCGCCGGCCATGCCGGCCGGTCCGCCCATGCTGAAGGCCACCCGGCTGATCGCACCGCGCAGCAGCACCCGACGCACGACCGCCCTCGTGGGCGGCAGGAGCAGGAGGATGCCGAGGACGTCGGTCAGGAAGCCCGGGGTCAGGAGTAGCGCGCCGCCGAAGATGATGAGCGCCCCGTCGAGGACCTCGCGGGCGGGGGGGCGACCGGCCGCGAGGGTCTCGTGGAACCGCTTCCAGACCGTCCGGCCCTGCGAGCGCAGCAGCACGGTGCCCAGGATCGAGCCCAGGATCAGGAGGGCGATCGTGTTGAGCGCGCCGATCTCCTGCCCCACCTGGATGATCACGTAGAGCTCGAGCAGCGGGACCAGGAGGAAGATGACGAACAGCAGCAGGGGCATGGCGGACCCCTGAGGCTACGGCAGGGGCGCCGTCAACCGATGGCCGGCTCGAGCCGGACGCCCGGGAGGCGGTGCAGCCCGACGAGCTCGATCAGCCGGTGGATCTGCGGCTGCGCCCCGCGGAGCACCATCTGGCAGCCGACGCGCCGTAGACGACGCGCCACCATCATGAGGTCGAGCATCAGCGACGCGTCCGCCCACGCCAGGTGGGTGAGGTCCACCGTGACGTCGTCCTGCGCGCCCAGAGCGCGGGAAAGGGCGCGTCGCCGCCGGCTCTGCGTCGAGCGGTCCTCGTCGCCGGAGCAGAAGAGACACGGCGGTTGGTCACGGAAGTCGACGATGTAGCCGACCCTACCCCGGAGCCCGTCCGCGCTCAAGCTAGACTTAGGACATGGCCACCGTTGACGACGTCGAAGCCGCCCTCGAGAACGTGATCGATCCCGAGCTCGGTCTGAGCTTCGTGGAGCTGGGACTCATCTACGGCATCTCGGTCGACGGCGGGCACGTCCACGTGACCTTCTCGCTCACGTCGCCGGGTTGCCCGATCGGCCCGCAGGTCACCGAGCAGATCGACGAGTTCGTCAGCGAACTCGAGGGTGTCGACTCCGTCGAGTCGGAGATGACCTTCACCCCGCCATGGACCGCGGACCGCATGAGCGAAGACGCCAAGTTCGCGCTCGGCTACTGACGGACGGTCCGCGAGCGGTCCCGGCGGGGCCGCAACCCGCGCAGACCCCGGGGGTTGGGAGCTACCGTGTCGATGCAGATGGCCGGCCCGTCCCGACCCCGTCGTACCCGGATCGTCGGCCTGGCGCTGATCTCCTTCGCCTGCCTCTGCGCCCCCGCCTCGGCGGAGGACCGTACCGGCCGGCTGCTCGTGCGGCTCGACCCAGGCCCCAGCGGGGCGCCGGCGGCCCGCGCCGCCGCGGTCCGCGCGGTCGTGTCCCGCAGCGGGGCCCGGCGGACCGGGATCGCCCTCCCGAAGCTGCGCACCGAGGTCCTGCGACCGCCCGTGGGCGTCTCCCCGTCCGCCTTCGCACGGACGCTGCGCGCGCTCCCCGGGGTCGCCGGGGTGGAGCTCGAGCGTCGCCACCGCCTGCGGTTCGTCCCGGACGACCCTGCCCTGGTCACCGCCGAGCCGCGCGCGACGGCGCCCGAGACCCCGCTGCAGTGGTGGGTCGGGCGCACCGGGCTCTTCGGCGCGTGGGACATCACCCGTGGAGAAGACGCGAAGGTCGCTGTCATCGACACCGGGATCGACGGGCAGCACCCCGAATTCGCCGGGCGGATCCTGCAGGCGGTCGACCGCGACCCGGGGGGGAGCGGTACCGCGACGACCGACGAGATCGGCCACGGCACCCACGTCGCGTCACTGGCCTGCGCCGCCGGGGACAACGGCATCGGGATGACCGGCGCCGGTCTCGGCTGCCGGCTGCTGGTCTACAAGACCGACCTGTCCGACTCGAGCATCGCGCAGAGCATCATGTCCGCCGCCGACGCGGGTGCGCACGCGATCAACATGAGCTTCGGGACCGACGGCAGCCAGCCGGCCGCCCGGGTGCTCGTCGATGCCATCGACTACGCGGTCGATCGGGGGGCGGTCCTGGTGGCGGCCGCGGCCGACGCGCCGGTCGAGGAGCAGGGCGATCCCAGCAACGTGCTGCAGCCGACCGCTACCGGCCCGGACATCACCGCAGGCCGCGGCCTGTCGGTCACCGCCGCCAACTTCCTCGACGAGCGCGCGAGCTTCGCCGGTCTCGGCAGCCAGATCTCACTCGCCGCCTACGGCGCGTACAACGTCAGCGGCGGCCCCCGTGGGATGTTCGGCGCGTTCCCCGCACAGACGACCGAGCTCGAGCGTGGCGGGCTCTTCGACGCCGGGTGCAGCTGTCGCGCGTCCGTCGACGGCGACGACCGCTACGCCTACCTGCAGGGCACCTCGATGGCCGCGCCGATCGTCGCCGCGAGCGCGGCCCTCGTGCGCGAGCTCAACCCGGACATCCCGGTGCTCGAGGTCGTCCGTCTGATGAAGGCCACCGCGCGCCGGCCGCAGGGGACCGGCTGGACCGCCGAGCTGGGGTGGGGGATCCTCGACACGGGCGCCGCGGTCGCCGCCGCCCGCACGATGGACCGCCGGCCGCCGACGTCCCGCCTCCGCAAGCCCGGCAGGCCGAAGGCGGGCCGCCTCACGCTCAGCTGGACCGCCGCCGACCGTGCGCCGGCGCGCCTGGTCGCCGGCGGACTGGACACCGTCGAGGTCTGGCGGTCGGCCAACGGACGCCGCGCCCGGAAAGTCGCGACGAGCCGCGGCTCCCGCATCCGGCTCAGGGTCGCCGCCGGCAGCCGCTACACGTTCTTCACCGTGGCCGTCGACAAGGCGGGCAACCGCGAGGCCGCCCCGTCCTCGCCGGACGCCCGCATCCGGATCGCCCGGCGGCGCTGAGCCCGGTGGGGTTCAGCGACGAGCTGCGCGCGGGCGCCGCGGACCTCTGGGACGCGCAGCACGCCCACCCGTTCGTCCGCGGCGTCGCGGACGGCGGCCTCGACCCGGCGGTCTTCGAGCACTACGTCCGCCAGGACTACCTGTTCCTCGTTGAGTACGCGCGGCTGCTCGCGCTCGGTGCGGCACGTGCGCCCGACCTCGCCACCATGCGCCGGTTCGCCGACCTGACGCAGGCGATCCTGGGGGAGGAGATGGAGCTCCACCGTGGGTTCGCCGCGCGGCTGGGCATCGACCCGGCCGAGCTCGAGGCGGAGCGGCCGGCACCGGCCACGCGGGCGTACACCGACTTCCTCCTGCGCACGGCGACGCTCGGGGACTTCGCCGAGTTGTCGGCCGCGTTGCTGCCCTGCATGTGGGGGTACGCGGAGATCGGCGCCCGGTTGGCCGCCGAGCCCGACCCGGGCTGCCGGCGCCCGGAGCACGCCGAGTGGATCGCGACCTACGCGGACCCGGGCTTCCAGGAGCTGGCGACGTGGTGTCGCGCGCTCGTCGACGAGCTCGCCGCCGACCTGCCGCCGGCCCATCGTGCGCGCCTGCACGCGGCGTTCCGGGCCTGCTCGCGGCTCGAGCTCGACTTCTGGGAGATGGCGTGGACGCTCCAGGCTGCGGGATGATCTGCGCGTGTCGCGCAAGCTGATCGCCCTCATCGCCGTGCAGGTCGTGGTCGTGGTCGCGGGCATCGCGCTGCTGGTGCCCCGCCTGGACGACGACGGCGGCCCCTCGACCGGGGAGGCGCGTGCGCAGACGACCTCCGCGACGATCGTGGCCGACCCGGATCCCGACGTGCCCACGGCGAAGGTGACCCGGTTCGACGGGGCGCGCGCGATGTCGCTGCTGCGCTACCAGGTCGGCTTCGGGCAGCGCCCCGCCGGCTCGGCCGCGCTGCGCCGTCTCGCGCCGCAGCTCGCGCGGCGCCTGCCACGTGGGCGCCTCGTGGCCGTCCCGGGGCATTCCGGACTGCAGAACGTGGTCGGCATCCTCCCCGGCCGTCGTCCGGCCATCGTCATCGGCGCCCACTACGACACCGAGGCCCAGCCGCCCGGGTTCGTCGGTGCCAACGACGGGGCAGCCGGCACCGCCGGCGTCATCGAGATCGCCCGGGCCATGCGCAAGCTGCGGCGGCCGAAGGGCGCGCGGGAGTTGCGCTTCGTCCTCTTCGACGGCGAGGAGGAGCCGCCCGGGCAGTCCGACGCGGACTTCTACGAGGTCGCCCTGCGCGGGTCCAAGGCCTACGCGCAGGCCAACGCGCGGACGACGAGGGCGATGATCCTGCTCGACTACGTCGCCGGGGCGGGCCAGCGGATCCCGCGCGAGGGCACGAGCGACGAAGCGCTCTGGAAGCGCCTGCGTAGCGCCGCGAACCGCGCGGGCGTCCTGGACGTCTTCCCGGCGGGCACCGGCGCCGCGCTGCTGGACGACCACTCGCCGTTCCTGCGTGCGGGTGTCCCGGCGATCGACCTCATCGACTTCACGTACGAGCACCGCGACACGGTGCAGGACACGCCCGACAAGACGTCCGAACCGGCGCTCGACGCCGTCGGCGAGACGGTCGTCGAGCTCCTGCGCACGCTGGACCGCAGCGGCTACTGACGCGAGCCGTCCGGCCGACTGCTCAGACGGCGACCGTCTCCCGCTGCGGCTCGACGACCTTCTCGTCGAGGCTCTCGATCGCGTGGCCCTCGAGCGACACGTTCGGAAGGATCCGGTCCAGCCATCGCGGCAGGTACCAGGCGCGGTCGCCGAGCAGCAGCACGACGGCCGGGGTGATGACCAGCCGGACGATCAGGACGTCGATGAGGATCGCCAGACCGAGCCCGACGCCGAACATCTTCGAGATGACGTCGTCGGTGGTCACGAACGCCAGGAACACGGCGGCCATGATCAGGCCGGCGAAGAGGACGACCTTGCCGATCCTCGCCATGCCGTGGACGACGCTGTCGCGAGGACCGTCACCCTGGTTGTAGGCCTCGTGGATCCGCGAGAGCAGGAAGACGTTGTAGTCCATGCTCAGCCCGAACACGATCGCGAACATCAGGACGGGGACGAACGAGACGATCGGGATGCCGCTGTCCACCCCGATCAGGCTCGAGCCGAGACCGTCCTGGAAGACCGCCGTCACGGCTCCATAGGCGGCGACGATCGACAGCAGGTTCAGGACGGCGGAGACGAGCGGGATCCACAGGGAGCGGAACGCCATCACCAGCAGGAGCACCGAGAGACCGACGACGACCCCGATGAACAGCGGCAGCCGTGAGGCGACCTTGTCGGAGAAGTCCTCGAAGCTCGCGGTGTTGCCGCCGACGTAGACCTTCAGCGGGGTGCCGGCGGTGGCGGCGGGCAGCACGTCGTCCCGCAACCGCTCGATCAGGGCGCTCGTCCGCGCGTCCTGCGGCGAGGTCTCCGGGATCGCGAAGATCGTCGCGAGCTCTCCGTCCTCGCTGAGGATCGGCGGCTGCACCGCCTGGACGCCCGGCAGCGCACGGACCGCGTCGGCGACCTTCGTGAGCTGCGCCGCGGTACCCGCGTCGCCCGCGGGGGTGTCGACCGCGAGCAGCAGGGGGCCGTTGGAGCCCGGACCGAAGGCCTTCGTGAGCTCGTCGTAGGCGACGCGCTGCGTCTTGGTCTCCGGCTGGTTGCCGTCGTCGGGCTGGCCCAGGCGCAGGTCCAGAGCGGGGAACGCGAAGACGAGGAGGGCGAGGACGCCGACGGCGATGGACAGCCACGGGCGTGCCGTGACCCGCTCGCCCCACCGGGCGAACCCGGGGGAGGGGTCGACGTGCGCCCGCTCCTTCGGACGCAGGCGCTTGGACAGCGCACCCATCATGATCGGCAGGATCAGCAGGGCGGAGAGGACGACGGCGAACACGCCGATCGCGGCGCCGACGCCCATCTTGCCGATGGCCGGGACACCGACGACCAGCAGGCCGGCGATGGCGACCATGACGATGAGCCCGGCGGCGACGACGGCGCTGCCGGCGGTGGCGGCGGCCTTGGCCGCGGCGTCGCGGGTCGAGTCCCCGGCCGCCAGCTGCTCGCGGAACCGCCCGATGATCAGCAGCGAGTAGTCGATGCCCGCACCCAGGCCGAGCATCACCGCGATCGTGGCCGCGAAGCTCGGCAGGCCGAGCGGCTCGGCGAGCGCGGCGAGGAGCATCTGGCCGATGGCGACGCCGAGCAGCGCACCGACGAGCGTCGCGCCCATGGCGGCCTTCGAGCGGAACAGCAGGGTCAGCAGGAGGATCGCGATCGCGACGCCGACCAGCTCGCCGACCGGGAACTGCTGCTGCGCGGCGGTGTCGACGACGATCCCGCGCTGCGACATCTCGACATCGGTGCCCTCGGCCGGTGTCGCCGCCTCCTCCAGCGCCTCGCCGTCCTTCTTCTTGATGTCGGCCGCCTCCGTCGAGTAGCGGACGTCGACGGACGCGAGCGTGCCGTCGGGCGAGATCGACCCGTCCGGGGCGAACGGGTCGGCGACGGAGATGACGTTGTCGAGCTTCGCGACCTCCGCCAGCGCCCCCTGCACGGCGGCCTTCGGCCCGGCGTCGGTGATCTTCCCGCTGTCGACGGTGTAGACGAGCGTGGCGTCGCCGCCGGAGAAGGCCGGGCTGTGGTCGCGGAACAGGTCGTACGCCTTCTGCGAGTCGGCGCCCGGGACGTCGAAGGTGTCGGCGGGCGGATTCGCGGTGCCGGCGAGGGCGCCAAGGACCACGAGCGTCGCGAGGGCGAAGCCCAGCGAGCGCTTCCAGCGGTGCGAGAGCACGCGGGCGATCCGCGCGAGGAGGGACGACATGTGGGACTCCTGAGGGGGGAGAGAGGTGGGACGGCGCGCTGGAGGTTAGCACAGTCAGTGCAAGATCACACTGAGTGCAGAAATATCCCGGGCTACATGGAACCGGGGGTCTGCAGGGCGTCGAGTCCGCCGCGCAGGAAGGTCAGGGCGACGTCGAGGACCTTGATCGGCTCGCCGGGCGCGAGGGAGTCCCACTGGTCCTCGTGGACCTCGTCGAGCGACATGAGCGCCGCCAGAGCTGCCGCCGCCACGAGCCGCGGACGCAGCGCGTCGACGGCGTCGTCGAGATCCCGCGCGATGCCCTCGCGCAGGACGAGGTCGAACTCGCTCATCTTCGCGAGGCGCTGCGTGGCGAGCGAGGGCGTGTCCCGCATGAGGGACTTGCGGCACGCCTCCACCTGGTCGGTCGTGTCGTGGCTCTCGACCATCTCGGCGAGCCAGTCGCGCAGGGCGTCGATGGTCGTCTGGCCGGCGGGCCGCTGTCGCAGCCGCTCGGAGAGTCCCGCGAGCGACTCCTCGTGATCGGCGAAGACCACATCCTCCTTGGTGGGGAAGTACGCGAAGAACGTCCTCGGCGCGATGTTCGCCGCGGCCGCGATGTCGGCGACGGTGACCCCGTCGAACCCGCGCTCCTGGAACAGCACGAGGGCCTCGCGGACGATGGTCTCGCGGGTCTGGCGCTTCTTGCGCTCGCGGAGTCCGGGGGCATCGGTCATCCCGTCCGAGGCTAGCAGTGTGCAGCTGCTGCAAGCCTGCACTGACCGCAGAAATGCGCCGCCACGTCCCGTCCGTACACTTGGGACATGTCCACGAGCACCGTCGAGAAGCTCCTGCTCGCCGCACCGCGCGGGTACTGCGCGGGCGTCGACCGGGCCGTCCAGACCGTCGAGCGCGCCCTGGAGCTGCACGGCGCCCCGGTCTACGTGCGCAAGGAGATCGTGCACAACAAGCACGTCGTGGAGCAGCTCCGCGGGCGGGGTGCGATCTTCGTCGACGAGCTCGACGACTCCATCCCCGAGGGTGCGATCACCGTCTTCAGCGCCCACGGCGTGTCGCCGATGGTCCACGCCGACGCCGAGCGTCGCAAGCTCCAGACGATCGACGCGACCTGTCCGCTGGTCACCAAGGTCCACCGCGAAGCGGTCAAGTTCGCGTCGGAGGGCTACACGATCGTGCTGATCGGCCACGACGGCCACGAGGAGGTCGAGGGCACGATGGGCGAGGCCCCGGAGGCCATCGTCCTCGTCGAGACCGAGGCCGACGTCGACGCCCTCGAGGTCGCCGACCCGGAGCGCCTGGCCTACATCTCCCAGACGACGCTCTCGGTCGACGAGACGCGCCTCATCATCAACCGACTCCGTGTGCGGTTCCCGAGCATCACCGGTCCGCGGACCGACGACATCTGTTACGCCACGACCAACCGTCAGGCGGCGGTCAAGCAGATGGCGCAGCACTGCGACCTCGTGCTGGTGATCGGCTCGCGGAACTCGTCGAACTCCAACCGCCTCGTCCAGGTCGCCAGGGAGCACGGCGCCGCGTCGTACCTGATCGACAACGAGACCGAGGTCGACGAGTCCTGGCTGGACGGACCGCGGACGGTCGGCATCAGCTCCGGGGCCAGCGCGCCGGAGGAGCTCGTGCAGCGGCTCGTCGCGTTCTTCCGCACGCACGGCGTCGAGGACGTCAGCGAGTTCGAGGTCATGCAGGAGGACGTGCGCTTCATGCTGCCCAAGCCGATCCGCCTGGCGATGGCGGCCGCCAAGGGCTGAGAGACCGGTCCCGGGGCGCCGGCTTCCCGGGCGTCCGCGCGCGTTCGTCAGAACCGGACGGCCCGGCATCGACCATCCGTCGAGTCGCCGAGCATCGGGCCGGTGGCGGGCCGACCACCGGGACGTGACCACCACACCCGAGCGCCGTCCGTCCCTGGACCTGCCGTACGTCGAAACCGAGCACGAGCAGGTCGCCCGGCTCGGAAGGGTCGCGGGACGACTGGTCTGTGCCGTCTGGGCGATGGCGATCGTCGGAGCGCTGCTGGGTGCCGTCGCGCTTCCCGCCGGCTCGGCGGCCCTGACCGTCTGCGGGACCGGGATGCTCGGCGGCGCGCTGCTGAGCGTCCGCCGTCCCGCCCGTCGCGGTCGCGCCGGCCGGCAGGTCCTGGCCGCCACCGTCACCCTCAACGCCACCGCCGCGGCCGTGGTGCTCGACGGCACCGGCGCCGTCGCCCTGGGCGCCTTCGTCCTGGCCGCCGTCTACGCCGGCGCCACGCTGCGCCCGCCGGTGGTCGCCGGCCTCCACCTCCTCGTCGCGACCTGCGCACCGGTCGCCGTCGCGCTCCTGCCCGGGCGGGCCGCGGAGGCCCTGCCCACCGCGCTGGGCCTCGCGCCGGGCATCCTGGCCGTCGGGGTGCTCGCCGCGGTGCTGCGCGAGCAGGCCATCCGCCGGGAGCACGCCTACCGCGCCCTCGCCCGTCGCGATCCGTTGACCGGCGTGGGCAACTACCGCCGGCTGCACGAGCGGCTCGCCGAGACCGTCGCGCGCGACCCGCAGCGGTTCGCGCTGCTCACCATGGACGTCGACAGCTTCAAGGCCGTCAACGACCGCTACGGCCACCTCGAGGGCGATCGCCTCCTGCGTGAGGTCGGCCGCGCGCTCGTCGACAACGTCCGCGGCAAGGACGTCGTGGCCCGGCAGGGCGGCGACGAGTTCGCGGTCCTGGCACCGGAGACAGACGAGCACGGCGCCCAGCTGCTCGCCGCGCGCATCGAACGCGCCCTGCAGGAGATCCGCGTCGAGGACCGCGCCGAGGTCCGCGCGTCGATCGGCATCGCGGTCTACCCGCAGGACGGCACGACGGTCGAGGAGTTGCTTGCCCGCTCCGACGACGCGCTGCGCCTGCAGAAGTCCACCCGCCGCAAGCCCGTCGTACCCGTCTGACCCGCCCTGATGGGCCCGGGGTTCCTCGTCACCCTGACGACGCGGAACCCCGGTTCCACGCGGGGAGGGGATGATGCGGCGATGGCAGACGTGCTCCTCGAAGGCCTGCACGCACTGAAGCACGCGCTGCGGTTCGGCGCGGACGTGCACGACGTCCGGGTGGCCGACCGCGCCCGCGTCACGGCCCTGGCTGCCGAGCTCGCACCCGAGCTCCTCGGCGTGCTGCTGGAGGCCCGGGAGATCGGCGACGCGGGGATCGCCGCCGCGACGCGGCGGCCCGTGCCGACCGGGGTGCTCGCCGCCGCTCGACGACCGGGGCACCGCCTCGCCGACGCGCTCGCCGCGCCCGGCCCCGTGGTCCTGCTCGACGACCCGCGCGACCCGGGCAACGTCGGCGCCGCGGTCAGGGTCGCGGCGGCCGCGGGGGCCGCCGCCGTGCTCGTGGTCGGGGACCTCGACCCGTGGCACCCCGTCTGCGTCCGCGGCGGCGCGGGCCTGCAGTTCGCCCAGCCCGTGCTGCGGCTCGACGCGCTGCCTGCGGGGCTCGTGGGCCGGGCGCTCGTCGCCCTCGACGCGGACGGGGACCGGGAGCTGGCCGACGAGCCCTCCGACGGCCGGGCGGTGTACGCGTTCGGTACCGAGCGTCACGGGCTCGGGGACGCGATCCGCTCCCGGGCCGACCGGACCGTCGCGATCCCGATGCGGGACGGGGTGTCGAGCCTCAACCTCGCGACCAGCGTCGCGATCGTGCTCTACGGCCTCAGAACAGGCGCTGGGCCTCACGGCTGACGGAGAAGCCGTGCCCGGAGCGGCGGCTGGTGCAGGTCAGGCCCGACGTTCGTGAGGTGCACTCGAAGTCGCCGAACCGCGTGGTCGTGCCGTACTTCAGCAGCCGTGCCCTGGGATCCGCGACGGTGTCGGTGACGCGGCGGCGCTGCGCCCTGCCCTCATGGGTCAGGACGACGGCGCGGTCGTTCTGGAAGAGGAGGTCGCAGCGGATCATGGCCGGGAAGTTCCCGGTGACGTACGCGCACCCGATCCGCTTGGACGGCGTCTGGAAGGGCCGGAAGCCCGCGTCAGCACAGGACGCGCCGGCCGCCCCGACGGCGAGCGCGGCGAGGGTCGCGAAGAGCGGTCGGCGAAGGCGCATGGGGCGCAGGGTAGCCTGGGGACCGGCGTGCGGACCATCGTGATCAGCGACCTCCACCTCGGCTCCCACCGCGAGGTCGATGTGCTTCGCCGCGCCGGACCGCGGGCCGCGCTCGCCGCGGCGCTGCACGGCGTCGACCGGCTCGTGATCCTCGGCGACGTGCTGGAGCTCCGACAGGGTCCCCTGCGGGACGCGCTGGCGGTCGCCCTCCCGGTCCTCGCCGATCTCGGCGCCGCGCTCGGCGAGGGTGCCGAGCTGCTCCTGGTCACCGGGAACCACGACCATCACCTCGTCGCCCCGTGGCTCGAGGCACGCGCGTTCGCGGCGCGCCCGCAGCGTCTGGGCCTCGAGCGGCGCCTCAGCGCGCGCGACGTCGAGCGCATCCCGGCGCTCCGGGCGATCCGCGACGCGGTCCGCCAGGCGCGACTTTCGGTCGCCTTCCCCGGGGTCGCGCTCCGCGACGACGTCTACGCCCTCCACGGCCACTACCTCGACCGCCTCACGACGCTGCCGAGTTTCGAGCGGCTCGCGCTGGGCGCGATGGCCAGGGTCGTGGGAGAGGTCCCGGAGGGTCCCGGCGCCGCGACGGCGGAGGACTTCGAAGCGGCGCTGCAGCCGCTCTACGCGTGGATGCACGCCGTGGCGCAGAGCCCGGCGGGCAGCTGGTCGGCCGCCACCCAGACCACGTCGGCGAAGACCTGGAAGCTGCTCGCGGGCGACACCGGCGGCGCCCGCCGCTCGGCTCGCGAGCTTCTGATGACGCGCGGCTTCCCCCTGGCGATCGCCGGGCTCAACCGGGCGCGCATCGGCCCTCTGGGCGCAGACATCAGCGGCCCGCAGCTGCGCCGGGCGGGGCTCGAAGCGCTCGGCGAGGTCGTCTGGCGGCTCGGGGTCGACGCCCGGCACGTGATCTTCGGCCACACCCACCGGGCGGGTCCGCTCCCGGGTGATCGGGAGCACGAGTGGCGCGTCCCGGGGTCCGGCGCCCGGCTGTACAACACCGGCAGCTGGGTCGACGAGCCGGTCTTCGCCGGGGGCGATCCCGAGAGCCCGTACTGGGCGGGTCGCTGCGTCGTGCTGCAGGACGACGAGCCTCCGCGCGTCGAGCGGCTGGTCGCGGACCTCGACTGACGTCAGGCGGGGGCGAGACCGGCGGCGAAGCAGGTGGCGTGCACGGTGACGCCGTCGCCCGGGACCAGGTCCAGCACGCCCTCCGTGTGCCGCGGGTGCTCGACGAGCAGCACCGCGCCCGCGTGGGCGACCTCGCGATCCTCGCCGTCGACCGCGAGCGTTCCGGTGCCCGAGACGACGGCCCAGACCGCGCCCGCCTCGTACGGGCCGCTGAAGGCGCCCTCGACGTCGGCGGTCGGGGCGACGACGAGGGCCTCTGGGTCGTCCTGCGGACGCGCATACGGCACGAGGTCCCGGTCGACGCCCAGCAGCTCCTGGATCGCGCGTTCGGTCCCGTGGTAGTCGCCCTCGCCATGGTGGTACTCGAAGAGCTTGCCGCGCTGGTCGAAGAGGTAGCGCGAGGGCCAGCCGCGGTTCCGGAACCAGGTCCAGATCTCGAGCCGCGGATCCAGCACGACGGGGTGGTCGATGCCGAGGCGCTCGACGGCCGCGCGCACCTCGTCCTCGTCGTGCGACGGGGGGAAGCCGGGGGCATGCACCGAGACGACGCGGAGCCCCGCCTCCGCGTAGCGCTGGTGCCACGCACGGAGGTAGGGGAGGGTGCGCAGCGAGTTCGGTCTGCAGAAGTCCCAGAACTCGACGAGGACCGGTCGGCCGACCTGCTTGTCCATGCGCAGCGGCGCGACGTTGATCCAGGTGAGCCGCGGCGGGAACGGCGGGGCGGGGATGGTGTCGACGGGCGCGCGCATGAGGGGCGGGGCGGGACGGTAGTACATCCGTCCGAACGGCCGATCGCCCGCAACACGGACCCGCGCCCGGGGTTCAGGATGCAAGCCCGCTCGGGCGCTCGGCCACCCGGCTGAACCCGCGCTCAAGGTTCTTGGACGTATGTCCGATAAGGACCCCATGTGGTCCGTCGGCCGTTTCCCTCCCAGGGATCCGTGCCTCGTGGTGCTGCTAGGACCCACCCCATCCCCATGTCCCCAGTTGTAGGAGGAAGAATGCGCAAGTACGCGCTGCTCGCCACGGCCGCCTCGGTCGTCGCCATCCCGGTCGCCGGTGTCGCCTACGCGGCGACGGTCGACCAGTCGATCAACGTCACGGTGAGCCCGACCAAGGCCGGCACGGCCAAGAAGCCGGCCGCGGTCAAGATCAAGGTCGACATCAAGACGGTCAAGAAGGTCGCGGCCGAGGAGTTCGCCACGAAGACGGCGGTCATCTTCTTCGACAAGAACCTCGTCTTCAACACGAAGGCGTTCAAGACCTGCAGCCAGGCGACGGTCCAGGCCAACGAGGGCAACTGCCCGTCGGGCTCCAAGGTCGGCAGCGGCTCCGCCGTCGGCAACGCGCTCGGCCAGACCCAGAACCTCAAGGTCTCCGCGTTCAACGGCCCCAACAGCACGCTGAACCTGCACGTCACGGGCTCCGCCCCGCTCGCCATCGACTCGGTCATCGTCGGCAAGCTCGGCAAGTCCAGCGGCAAGTACGGCACGAAGCTCTCGGTCACCATCCCGGCCAACCTGCAGCAGCCGCTGCCGGGCGTCTTCGCGACCCTCACGTCGTTCATCACCACGATCGACAAGAAGACCTCCAAGGGCAAGCCGTACGTCGGCCTGAAGGGCTGCACGAAGAAGAAGCTCAACTTCAAGGGCAACTTCGTCTTCACGGACGGCACCAAGGCCTCGGCCACCGACACGGTGGCCTGCAAGGCGTAACGCTGTCCGTCCTTCGCGGGACGACGGCCGGCAGGTGAAGTTCCGCGAGGGGCGGGCCATCAGGCCCGCCCCTCGCCGCTTTCCTACACTGGTGTAGATGCGTCCCGTCCTCCTCGCCTGCGCCGTGGCGCTCGGCCTGCTCGCGTGCACCCTTGTCGTGCCACAGGACGGGCTCGCCCACGGCCTGGTCGGCAAGCAGGACCTCCCGATCCCGCGCTGGCTGTTCGCCTGGGGCGCGGCCGTCGTGCTCGTCGTGAGCTTCGTCGCGCTCGCGATCCTGTGGCCGAAGCCGCGGCTGGAGCGCGAGAGCCCGGACGGCGTCCCGCTCCTGCGGCTGCCGGCGGTCGCCGAGCCGCTCGCCGGACTCGTGGGCGTCGTCCTCTTCGCGACCGTCGTGTACGCCGGGCTCGCCGGCACGCAGACCGAGACGGCCAACCTCGCACCGACCGCGATCTACGTGCTGTTCTGGGTCGGCGTCCCGTTCCTGTCGCTGCTGTTCGGCGACATCTTCCGCGCGCTGAACCCCTGGCGCGCGGTCGCCCGGGCCGTCGCCTGGGTCGCGGGCCGCGGCGGGGGAGAGGGCCTGCCCGACCCGATGCCGTATCCCGCCCGGGCCGGGCACTGGCCCGCGGCAGCGGTCATCCTCGTCTTCACCTGGGTGGAGCTCGTGCACGGCGGCGGCAGCGACCCGTCGACCCTCGCGCTGCTGGCCCTCGGCTACGCGGCGCTCCAGCTCGTGGGGATGAGCCTCTACGGCATCGAGCCGTGGACGCGTCACGCCGACGGGTTCGCGGTCTACTTCTCCCTCTTCGCCTCGCTGTCGCCGCTGCACTGGAAGGGGACGCAGCTGCGCCGTCGACGCCCGCTCGTCGGCGCGACGCGCCTCGTCGCGCTCCCGGGGACGGTCGCGCTCCTGGTGGTGATGATCGGCACCACGAGCTTCGACGGGTTCAGCGAGGGCGACACCTGGTCGGACCTCGCTCCCGACCTGCAGCGCTTCTTCGTCGACCTCGGACTCGGCCAGGGCGCCGCGCTGGAGGTGGCGTTCACGTTCGGCATGCTCGCGGTGGTCCTGCTCGTCGCCGGCCTGTACCGGCTCGGCATCCAGGGCATGCGGTCGATCGGGGGCGGCGTCGACGCCGCGCAGCTCGGCCGGCGCTTCGCCCACACGCTCGTGCCCATCGCCCTCGCGTACGTCGTCGCGCACTACTTCTCGCTGCTCGTCTACAACGGCCAGTCGGTCGGCTACCTGGCCTCGGACCCGCTGGGTGACGGCTCGAACCTGTTCGGCACGGCGACCGCGACGATCGACTACGACGTCGTGGGCCCCAACGGCATCTGGTATGTCCAGGTCGGAGCGCTCGTGCTGGGCCACGTCGCCGGGCTCGTCCTCGCCCACGAGCGCGCGCTGGTGCTCTACCGCAGGGCGCGCGACGCCACCCGTTCCCAATACTGGATGCTCGCGGTCATGGTGGGCTTCACCAGCCTCGGACTCTGGCTCCTCTCCGCACAGGCCCCATGATCACGCTTCCCATCGCCCACGCGGGCCACTGGCTCGTCTCACTGCTCTACCTCGCCCCGGTGGTGATCCTGGTCGGCGCGCTGCTGGTCGCCCGCGCCCGGGACAACCGCCTCGGCGACGAGGACGAGGACCTCGACGACGGCGTCTTCGCCGAAGGCGCCTTCGACGACGACCTGGGTCCGCCGCCGCGCGCCTGACGCGGGCTCAGCGCGCCGCGGCCAGCGCGGCGAGCGCGGCGTCGGCGCGGTCCTGCGCCGCGACGTAGACGGTGTAGGCATCGCGGGACCCGGGGGAGCGCCGCCATGCCGCATAGGCGTCGGTCGCCTCGTCCTGGGCCGCGCGCCACGCGTCGTGGAGCTCGCAGCCGGGCGTCCAGTGGCGTACGACGATCTCGCACGTGTCGTGCAGGTCGTCGAGCAGCTCGTGGATGGTCGAACGGCGCATCTGTCTCCTTCAACGCAGCGGAGCGGCGGTTGGTTCAGGAGTCGTCCGGATGTTCGCCCCCGACGGTCACGCTCCTGCTCGCCCTGGACCGCCGGGCGGGCGGAGGTCGTACCCTCTGTGATGGTGCAGCTGACCCGTGTCCACCTCGTGCTCGCCACCCTCCTGGCGTGCACCTTCGCCGCCTTGTGCGGCGCGCTGATCGCCGGTCGCGCCCAGGACGACGGGGCGCTGGCGTCGGCACCGGGCTTCCGCGGCGCGGTCGCCCCCGAGGGCGTGCCCCCGATGGACTTCCGGCTGCGCGACCAGGACGGCCGGCCGGCATCCCTGGCGCAGTACCGGGGGAAGGTCGTCGCGCTCACGTTCCTCTACACCACCTGCGAGGACACCTGCCCGATCGCCGCCGACCAGATCCGCGGCGCGTTCGACCGGCTGGGCCACGACGTCCCGGCGCTGGCGGTCTCGGTGGATCCGGCGAACGACGACGCCGACCAGGCGAAGAAGTTCCTGCTGCAGCGACGGCTGACCAACGGGCGCATGCGGTTCCTGCTCGGCGACCGGGCGACGCTCGCGCCGATCTGGCGGTTCTACGGTGTCCAGCCGCAGGGGGACGCGTTCGACCACAGCGCCCGCGTCCTACTCATCGACCGCCGCGGCCGGCAGCGCATCGCCTTCCCGGTCGGGCAGCTGACGCCAGAGGCGCTGGCGCACGACATCGCGAAGCTCGAGGCCGAGCCCGCCTAGCGGGCTACGGCTCGACGAGGCCGCGGCGGATCGCGTAGCGCACGAGCTCCACGCGGTCGCGCATGCCGAGCTTGCGCAGCAGGTTGCCGCGGTGCGACTCGACGGTTTTCTCGGCGAGGTGCAGGATCTCGCCGATCTCGCGGTTCGTGTGCGCCTCGGCGATGAGCTTGAGAACCTCCTGCTCCCGAGGGGTCAGCGGCTCGCTGGGTCCGGACTCCGGGTCGGCGAGCCACTCGCGGACGAGCCGGCGCTGCCCGGCGTTGGTCAGGAAGGGCTCGCCGCGGGAGACCGCGCGCACCGCATTCACGAGGTCGTGGTCGGCTTCGGTCTTCAGGACGTAGCCGCCGGCGCCGGCCTTGAGCGCTTCGAACAGGTAGCGCTCGTCGTCGTGCATCGACAGGACGAGGACGTGGATGTCGGGGGCCTGCGCCTTGATCTCACGGGTCGCCTGCAGGCCGGTCAGCTTCGGCATCGAGACGTCCAGGACGCAGAGGTCCGGGCGGTGGCGCAGCGCCTCGCTGACGGCCTCCGCGCCGTCGGCCGCCTCGGCCACGACCTCCATGTCGGGCTGGCGGTCCAGCAGGAGCTTGAGTCCTCCGCGGACCACGCCGTGGTCGTCGGCGACGAGCAGTCTCATGTCGATCCTCCGGGTTTCCGGGATGGCGGCTCCGTCGCCGAGGTGGGCCCGCCGCCGAGCCGCAGCTCCACGGTCGTGCCCGCCCCCGGACGGGAGAGGACGTTGACGCGGCCGCCGACGAGGCGGGCGCGTTCGCGCATGCCGTCGAGGCCGGAGCCGTCGGCGCGTCGGGTGGTGAAGCCGCGACCGTCGTCGCACACGCGCACGACGGGGCCGGCGCCGTTGCGGCTGACCTCGACCGAGACGTGACGGGCCCCGGCGTGCCGCGCGACGTTGGACAGGCTCTCCTGGACGATGCGGTAGACGACGAGCTGCTCGTCGGCATCGAGCGCGTCGAGGCCGACACCGGGGGCGATGTCCATCCGCGCACGGGCTCCGTCGGGGGTGCGGAAGCGGTCGACCTGCGTGTGGAGCGCCTCGGAAAGGCCGTGGTCGTCCAGTGCGGCGGGGCGCAGCTCACGGGCCAGTCGCAGCAGCTCCTGCATCGCCTGCCCGGCCAGCGCCTTCGTCTCGCGCAGCTCGGCGGCCAGCGCGGGCGGGGCGTCGTGGCTGGCGGCCTCGAGCCGCAACAGCAGACCGGTGAGGGACTGGTTGGCCTCGTCGTGGAGGTCGCGGGCGATCCGTGCCCGCTCCTCCTCCTGACCGCGTAGGACGGCCCGTGCGGTCTGCGCACGCTCCTGCTCGACCCGGGCGAGCATCCGGTTGAAGGCGTCCTGCAGGCGGGCGACCTCCAGGCTGTCGACGCCCTTGACGTCCGCGCGCACGCCGGGATGGGCGAGGTCGACGCGCTCCATCGTGGCGATGAGCTCCTCCAGCGGCGCGAACCGGCGCCGCAGGACGAGGCCGTTGACGAGGATCGTGGCGAGGATGGCCGCGGTGAGGAGCAACTGGCTCTCGGTGGACGCGAGGTCGCGGATGCGGACGTCGGCGCTCACGGTGGACGCGAGCACGGCCGCGCTGACGAGCAGCGCGTTGACGGCGAGGACCTGGGCCGAGAGGGACGGCCGGCGCATGGGGGAGCGGCGGAGCATGGATGGGGTCTCCACCCCATATCGGCGCCGGGGGTCCGTTCCGATACCCCTGGTGAGGCCGGAGCATCTCCCCCGAGAGTCCGGCCCCCCACCCCCGATCATCTTGCACACCTTGGGGAGGTGTCCGTCGGAATTGCGGCCGGCGGGCCCGCGCGTGGGCCTGTGGACATCGACGAGCCCGGGGCGCCGGCAGGGAACGGCGCCCCGGGCTCCCGTCGTTCCGCGGTACGGAAGTCGACTCGCTATACTTTCTGAAGTCGAATACCCGACCGTGATTCAGGTGATTCCAGGATGAGCCCTTCGGGCGCCGAGTTCATCAAGCAGGTCAAGAGCGAGATCAAGGAGGTCGACCCCTCCGAGGTCGTGCAGCTCCTGCACGAAGGCGTGCCGATCGTCGACGTCCGCGAGACCGACGAGGTGAGCGCGGGCAAGCTGCCCGGTGCCTCCCACGTCGCCCGTGGCTTCCTGGAGTCCCGCATCGAGTCGGTCGCCCCCGACCGCTCGCAGCGGGTGATCCTCTACTGCGCCTCCGGCAACCGCTCCGCGCTCGCCGCCAAGACGCTCATCGACGACCTCGGCTACGAGCACGTCGAGTCCATGACCGGCGGCTACACCCTCTGGAAGGACCGCGGCTACGACGTCGAGGTCCCGTTCCAGTGGACCGGCGACCAGCGTCAGCGCTACTCCCGCCACTTCCTGCTCCCCGAGGTCGGCGAGGAGGGCCAGCAGAAGCTCCTGGGAGCGAAGGTCCTCCTGCTCGGTGCCGGCGGTCTCGGCTCGCCGACCGCGTTCTACCTCGCCGCGGCGGGCGTCGGCACGCTCGGCATCGTCGACGACGACACCGTCGATGTCTCGAACCTGCAGCGCCAGATCATCCACCGCACCGACACCGTCGGCGTGGCGAAGGTCGACTCGGCCGAGCAGGCGATCAATGCGCTGAACCCCGACGTCAAGGTCGTCAAGTACGAGACCCGCCTCGACGCGTCGAACATCGTCGAGATCATCAAGGGCTACGACATCATCGTCGACGGCGTCGACAACTTCCCGACGCGGTACCTCCTCAACGACGCGACCGTCCGGCTGAAGATCCCGGTCGTGAGCGCCGCCATCCTCGGCTTCGAGGGGCAGCTCAGCGTCTTCAAGCCGTACGAGGGGCCGTGCTACCGCTGCCTCTTCCGCCAGCCGCCGCCGGCCGAGCTCGCGCCGAGCTGCGGCGCCAACGGCGTGCTGGGCGTCCTGCCCGGCACGATGGGTCTGCTCCAGGCGACCGAGGTCATCAAGCTGATCCTCGGCGCCGGCGACCCGCTGATCGGGCGCCTGCTCATGTATGACGCGCTCGACGCGACGACGACCGAGCTGAAGGTCCGTCGCGACCCCGAGTGCCCGATCTGCTCGCGCGACCCGGACGAGATCTCCGACGACGAGCTGGGCGTGTTCCCCGACTACGAGGCGTTCTGCGCCGCCGCCGGCTGACCGGCACAGAAAGACGAGAGACACCATGGCCACCATCCGCATCCCGCCGGTCCTCCGCCCCTCCGTGGGCGGTGAGCGTGAAGTCGTCGCCGAAGGCGCCGACGTCGGCGCGGTCCTGACCGCGCTCACCGAACAGCACCCCGACACCAAGGCGCAGATCTTCGGCGCCGACGGCGACCTGAACCGGTACGTCAACGTGTATCTCAACGACGAGGACGTCCGCGTCCTCGACGGCTTGCAGACCGTCGTCGGCGAGACGGACAGCCTGGTCATCCTGCCGGCCATGGCCGGCGGCGCGGCCTAGCGGCGCGCCCGTCCGAGTCGCCCGTCCTGCGACGGGCGACCGGCGTCCAGCTTCACGTGGCCGTGGTGGCCAGGAGGCTGGACGGCCGGGCCCGGGGGGTCGCTACACTTCGTGAAGTCATGGCTCTCCCGCCCCTGGAGACCCGACCCTGCGGCGGTCGCTACGGCGACATCGTCGAGGCGATCGGGAACACCCCGCTGGTCGAGCTCAAGAGGCTCTCGCCGAAACCCGGCGTGCGCATCTGGGCCAAGCTCGAATCGGCCAATCCCACCGGATCCGTCAAGGACCGTGTGGCGAAGTCCCTCATCGAGGACGCCGAGGCGCGCGGCCTCATCGGGCCCGACCAGACGATCCTCGAGCCGACGTCCGGCAACACGGGGATCTCGCTCGCGATGATCTGCAAGCGCAAGGGCTACAAGCTCAAGGTCGTCATGCCGGACAACGTCACGCCCGAGCGCACGCAGCTCCTGAAGATGTACGGCGCCGAGATCGTGTACTCGCCGGGCAACCTGGGGTCCAACGGCGCCGTCGCGATGGCCGTCGAGATGGCTGCTGGGGACGCCTCGTACTACATGCCGTACCAGTACGGGAACCCGGCGAACCCGCTCGCGCACTACAACGGGACCGCACGCGAGATCCTCACCGAGCTCGACGGCAACGTGGACGCGTTCGTCGCCGGCCTGGGGACCGGCGGCACCCTGATGGGCAACGCCCGGCGCTTCAAGGAGGAGCTCGGCGACCGCGTCAAGATCGTGGCCGCGGAGCCCATGCAGGGCGAGCCCGTCCAGGGCCTGCGGTCGCTGGACGACGGCTTCATCCCGGAGATCATCGACCTGTCGCTGCTGGACCGGAAGATCTTCGTCACCAACCGCGACGCCATCATCTGGACGCGGAAGCTGCTCGACGAGGAGGGGCTCTTCGCGGGCGTCTCGTCGGGCGCGATCGCCCGCGTCGCCGTCCGGATCGCGAACGAGATGGACGAGGGCAACGTCGTCTTCATCGTCTGCGACGACGGCTGGAAGTACCTGTCCAGCGGGATCTACACGCTGCCGGTGGACGAGGTCGAGAACCTCGACTCAACCGTCTGGTGGTAGCCCACGTAGGAACCCGGGTAGGTCACCCACGGCGCACCCCACCCACGGAGAACTGAGACAGTGATGCCCAACATCGGCCCCATGGAACTCGTGATCGTCCTGGCGATCGCCCTGATCGTCCTCGGCCCCAAGAAGCTTCCCGAGGTCGGCAAGTCGCTCGGCAACGGCCTGCGCGAGTTCAAGGAGTCCATCTCCGGGAACGGCCGCGACGACGACGACGAGCGCGCGCTCAAGGCCGACTGAGGCCTCCCCGCCGGATGCAGATCGCCCCGGGACTGCTCGAGCAGATCGTCGAGCACGCGCGCCGCGACGTCGGCGAGGAGTGCTGCGGCGTGGTCGCCACCCGGGATGGTGTGGCCCTCGCGGTCCACGAGCTGGAGAACACGGCGCACGACAAGCGCCGCTTCGAGATCGACGGCATGGTCCTGCTGCGGCTCACCGACGAGCTGGAGGACCGCGGCGAAGAGCTCGGCGCGATCTACCACTCCCATCTCATGTCGGCGCCCGAGCCGTCCCAGACGGACCTCAACTTCGGCGCGCTCTGGCCCGGCGTCGAATGGATCATCGTCGGCCTGAAGGACGCGGAGCCCGAGGTGCGGTCCTGGTTGATCGAGGACGGCGACTACCGCGAGGTCGCGCTCACGTCGGAGTAGCGATGGACCTGCGCGGCACCAGACCGCTGGTCTGCCCCCGGTGCGCGTCGATGCACCCGCTCACCGAGCGGTTCTGTCCGGACTGCCGCATGCCGCTCACCTACGCCGGAGGCGGCGGGGTGGAGCAGCCGATCACCGACCGCCAGGAGCGCGCGCGGAAGATCAAGCCGCAGTACTCCGAGGGCGAGCTGATCCGGGTCGCCGGCGGCCGTCACCAGGCCGAGGCGGAGTTCATCTGCGGGATGCTGCTGGAGGAGGGCATCCCGAGCCTCGTCCGGCGGGCCCGGGGGTTCGACGTCCCCGACATGCTCGCGGCCGGTCCGCGTGACGTGCTCGTCCCGGCCTCCGGCGTCTCCGCGGCCCGCGAGGTGCTCCTCGAGGCCGAGCTGGTCTCGGACCGGCCGATGGTCGGCCCGGCGCCGCTGAAGCTGTTCGGATCCCTGGTCGGGCTGCTCGGCGTCGCCGCGTTGGTCGTGTGGGCGCTCGAGCGGCTGACCGCCTGAGCCGCGCTCAGGCCTGGCCGCCCATGGTCGCCAGGTGCGCGCGCCAGACGCCGCCGGTGTGGACGAGGTCCCGCCCGAACGCCTGCTCGAGCGCCGCAACCGGCCCGTCCGGGTGCAGCTCGCGCACCAGGGCGACCACGGCGTCCTCGCCCTGCTCGCGCGCGAGCAGGTCCAGCACGGTCCCGCCCAGCAGCGCGGCGTCGCGTACACCAGGGGGGAACGACGGTTCGCCGCCCTCCCGTAGGCGTCGCCCGACGGCCGGCCGGGCGAAGGAGGTCTGGCCTCCGAGGTACTGGCCCGCACCCAGCGCGAGCCACGCCCACCGGACGGTCCGCAGCGTGGTCCGGGGTCGCCACGGGGGGCCGAGCCGCGGGTTGACGTGTCCGACGACCATCTGCGCGTACAGCCCGGCGGGGGAGAGCAGGGCCATCTCACGGGATCCGGGGACGTTGGAGGCCCGGGCCTCGAGGCGTCGCGGCGCCAACAGGTGCAGCTCGCGGCCGGTGGCCCACCCCGCGACGTACCGGCGCGAGGCCGGCGCCGTGAGCCGCTGCAGCAGCGGCAGGTAGGGCTGGGCCAGCGCCAGCGACCCGGGCGAGCCGTGCACGACGACGGTGGTCTCCGCCGGCAGCGAGGCGAAGGTCCCGCCCAGGCGCTCGCGCGTGTCCTCCAGCAGCTCCAGGACGCCCGCGACGTCGTCCTCGTCGCGCAGCTCGTGGCGGGCCGCGAAGTTCGGGCTCGTGGTCTCGACCCAGGGCATCCCTTCCCGTTCGCCGCGCTCGACGGGCCTCCTGTCGGGTCCGCTACGTGGCGGCCGCGGCGTCGCGCTCGTACGCGAGCTCGGTGCGGATGCCCAGACCGGTGAGGCGCTCGTGCGCGTCCTCGAGGTCTTCGTAGGGGTCGAGGGCCGCGGCTACGCGCGCCGCGCTCCTCAGGGCCGTCGCGGGGTCCACGCAGCGCAGGCGTCCCCCGTCCGGTGTCAGGTGCACCGTCCGGCGCCCGTCGCGGATCGGCACCTCGCCGGTGTCCCCCCGGGCGCAGCGGACGGCCATGGCGCTCGCCTCCGTGAAGACGGTCCCGATCGCCTCGTCGAGGCGGTCGAGCATGGGGGTCGTGAGCTCGAGGTCGCCGAGGTCACCGCCGGCGGCCGTGATCTCGTCGTGGCGGGCGGCGACCTCGCGCGGGTGCAGCTCGCCGTCACACCCCGCCCCGAACACGGAGAGGATCGTCGGCAGCCCGATCGACGCCAGGGCGGGGGCGGCGGCCAGCAGCACCGCGTCGGCGAGCGGACTGGCGAGCCCGGCCTCGTCGCCGTGCGCCAGCACGTCGCCACCGACGTCGAGCAGCACGACGAGGTCGCAGCCGAGCGCCGAGGCCGCGACGGCCAGGCCCTCGGCGACGAGGGCCGGCCCGGGGTTCGGGTCGACGAGGACGGTGTCGGAGCCCAGGAACGCCGCCATCCGGCTCTCGGCGAACGCGAAGCCGCCGGGGCCCGTCGTCCGTGGGCCCGCGAGGGCGACGGTGGGGTGCAGGACCGCGCTCGGCGCGGCGAGCTCGTCGATGCGGCGCGGACCGGGGAGGGGGTCCACCGGGCGCCGCTCCCAGGTCAGGCCGCCGACGACCGCGCTGGTGCCGAGGGCCCGCGCGGCCTCGGCGACCGCGAGGGCGCCGACGACGTCACCGCCGCCGCCGATCCCGATGACCAGGAGGCGCTCCGCGGAGCGCACGCGGTCCGCGGCCCACGACGGGGCCTCCACGACGCGGTCCCCGCCCGTCACGTGGACGAGCGGGGACCGAGGGACACTGCGTGTGACGGCTTGGAGACGGAGATGCGCCTAGGCGAGCGCGGGGACGCGGCCGCTGCAGATCTCGGCGATCGTCTCGGTCGCGCGGTCGAACTCCTCGTCGGAGAGGACCGGCGTGCCCTCGAAGGGCAGGTCGCGGTTGATCTCCAGCCAGGAGCGGCACCCGCCGAAGTCGTCGCGCACCTTGACGGTGACGGGACGCGGGATCCGGTAGGTACGCAGCAGCAGGACGTGGAGCGGGTGGTGCCGCTTCCACGCCAGGCGCTTCTCGGCGTAGTCCGTCGTCCAAACGTAGAACGGCGACAGGTCGTTGACCGTGCGCGGGTCCTCGATCGTGAAGTGCCCGGCGACCTCGGCCCAGGCGCGGATCCGGACGCGCTCGGGCTGGGCGATGCCGCCGTCGCGCGTCAGCGCGTGCACCGGGGGCTCGCCGTCGGCCCAGACACCCTCCTCGAGCGCGCGACGCAGCTCGGGCAGGTGGGAGTCGCGCACCAGGTCGTTCTTCTGGTGATCGAACGTGGGGTACAGGAAGAAGCGGTCGTGGTCGAGCGCGAAGTGCTTCGACGGCTCACGAATGCCGCCCTTTCGCAGGGTGAGCAGCTGCTCACCCTCAGCGAGGGCGCGGACGGTGACAGCCCATTCCTTGAACGCGATAGGCATAAGGGAATTCCGAGGGGAGAGGGGGGACAAAGCCAATCCCGCGAGAGCGTGTCCGACCTGCAGGACGACGGCGCGGGATGTGAAGATGTTCGCAAATTGCCGTGCGAAGTTCAAATGTCCCTGCAAATTAGCGCTTTTACGGGGGTTCTACGTGGCGCTTTGACGCTCGATCTGGCGCGTTGGCGGTGTCGTCGTCGACCGACTGGACAACCGGACCCCGACCGGATGGCATCGGCGTCACACACGGACGCCACTCGCCTCTTCCACCGCCTCGAGCAGGGCGGCGAAGTCGGCGTCACCGAACCCCTTGCCGAGTCCGTGCTCGAGCGCCCCGCCGGCCGCGTCGGCGGCGGCGAAGCCGACCCCGGCGGTACGCGCCTCATCGAGGCACAGCCGCACGTCCTTGAGCATGTGCTCGAGCTTGAAGAGGGTCGTGTAGTCGTGCTCGCGCATCGCGGGGGCCTTCAGCTCGAGCATGGTGCTGCCACCCGACCCGGCAGCCATGACCTGCACGAGGGCGTCGAGGTCGACCCCCGTCGCCCGGCCGACCACCAGGGCCTGCGCGACGGCGAGCGCGTTGGCCGCCGCGGTCGCGTTGTTGATGAGCTTGACCATCTCGCCCTGTCCGAGCCCACCGACGTGGAGGACGAGGGCGCCCATGACCTCGAACAACGGCCAGGCGCGCTGCACGTCCTCCTCGCGGCCGCCGGCCATGATCGTCAGCGTGCCGTCCTGCGCCTTGGGGCTCGACCCGGTCACCGGCGCGTCGACGAACGCCACGCCACGCTCGGCGAGCCGGGCGCCGATCCGGCGGGTGTCCGCGGGGGAGATCGTCGACATGTCGATGAACAGCGCGCCGTCGCGGGCCTGCTCGACCGCCCCGTCCGGTCCGAGCAGGACGTGCTCGACCTGGGCGCCGTCGACCACCATGCTGATCACGACGTCGCTCGCGGCGGCGACCTCGGCCGGCGACGCCGCGACCGTGCCGCCGTGCGCCCGTGCCCAGGCCTGCGCCGTGGCGGTCGTCCGGTTGTGGACCGTGAGGTCGTGTCCGGCGGCGACGAGGTTGGCCGCCATGCGGGAGCCCATGATCCCGAGTCCGAGGAAGCCGATGTCCATCAGGCGATCCTAGACGGGCGGGTGCGCTGTCCCGTATCCGCCGCCTCCCGGGGTCTCGACCCGTAGACGGTCACCCGCCGCGAGGTCGCCGGTCCACTTCGCGGGCAGCTCCCGTCCGTTGAGCAACGTGCGGCCGGGCGCTCCCGGGCCGCCGCCGTCGGCTCCGGGCGGCGCGTGGCGGCGGCGCTCGGTGATGAGCGACGCGGTCATCGGCTCGAGCGCCTCGAACTCGCGGACCACGCCCTCCCCGCCACGGTGGAGGCCCCGCCCGCCGCTGCCGCGGCGCAGCGCGTAGGTGGTCACGCGAACGGGGAACTCGAGCTCCAGCGCCTCGACCGGCGTGTTGCGGGTGTTGCTCATCGCCACGTGCACGCCGCTCGGTCCGTCGGACCCCGGGCCGGCACCCTGGCCGCCGCCGATCGTCTCGTAGTACGTGAACGCGTCGCCGCCGAGGGTCACGTTGTTCATGGTGCCCTGGCCCAGGGCGCACCCGAACGCGGCGAGCACGAGGTCGGCGACCCGGGAGGAGGTCTCGACGTTCCCTGCGGCGACCGCCGACGGGGCGCGCGCATCGAGCAGCGAGCCCTCCGGGACCACCAGGTGGATCGGGCGGTGCGCGCCCGCGCTCGGCGGGATGTCCGGGTCGGTCAGGACCTTCACCGCGAAGACGCAGGCCGAGCGCGTCACCGCCAGCGGGCAGTTGAGGTTGCCCGCATGCGGGCCGGCGCTCCCGCTGAAGTCCAGGACGATCTCGTCGCCGCGCACCGTGGCCGCGAGACGCAGCTCGAGGTCGCCCTCGGCCACCTCGAGCACGTCGACGGCGGTCCGCGTCCCGTCGGGCAGCGCGGCCAGGCAGGCGCGTGCCCGGCGCTCGGCGTAGTCGAGGTTGGCCGTCGTCGCGGCGTGCAGGCCGTCGACCCCGAGCCGCCGCGCCAGCTCCTGGAGCCGGCGGACGCCGACCGCGCCTGCCGCCAGCTGGGCGCGGAGGTCGGCGCGCCGCTGCTCCGGGCCGCGCATACGCTCGGAGAGCTCGTGCACCGCGGCGTCGTCGAGGATCCGGGGGGCGATCACGACGCCTTCCTCCTCGAGGGTGGTGGAGTCTGCGGGCATCGACCCCGGCACCCGGGCGCCGACGTCGGCGTGATGGGCGCGGCTGGCCGCGAAGCCGAGGAGCCGGCCGCCGTCGGGGCGCTCGTAGACCGGCGTGATCACCGTGATGTCGGGCAGGTGGGTTCCGCCGCGGTACGGGTCGTTGAGCACCCACGAGCGGCCCGGAGCGTGCTCCTCGCCCAGGACGGCGGCCACCGCGGCGGGCATCGCCCCGAGGTGGACGGGAATGTGCTCGGCCTGCGCGACCATCTCCCCGGCGGCGTCGAAGAGCGCGGTCGAGCAGTCGCGCCGCTCCTTGATGTTGGAGGAGTGCGCCGCACGGATCAGGACCGCGCCCATCTCCTCGCAGGCGGCACGCAGCGCGCCCCCGGTGACCTGCAGCGCGACCGGATCGAGCGTGCTCATCGCCGCTCCAGGACGACCGTGCCGGACGCGTCGGCGCCGCCGGACCACCCCTCGGGCACGACGAGCGTCGCCCCGGGCAGGGCGACGACCACGGGGCCCTGCAGCGCCACGTCGTCCCCGTCGCCGGTGCCGAGGCCGATCTCCGGGCCGGGGACGCGCATCGTCCGGCGCACCGTGACCAGCTCGAGCTCGGCATCGGCGTCCGCGTAGCCGTAGCGGGCGCGGTGCTCGTCGTCGAACGCGGCCCGCAGCGCCGCCGGATCGGCGGCGACGCCGTGGAGCGTCAACTCGAAGGACTGACCGCGGTAGCGGGCGTCCCAGGCGACCTCGTCGGCCCCGGCGGCCGCCTCGTGCAGTCGCTCCCTCGTGAGCTGCGCGCCGCGCAGCAGGAGGGTCCGGACCTCGTCCGTCCGCCGGTCGGCCGCGGCGAGACCGAGGGCGCTCAGCACGCCGCCCGCTCGTGGCACCACGACCCGGGTGATGCCGAGCTCGTCGGCGATCCGCGCGGCGTGCAGCGGCCCCGCCCCGCCGAACGCCAGGAGCGCGAAGTCCCGCGGATCCACGCCGCGCTCGACGGTCATCACCCGCAGCGCCCGCACCATCTCGGCGTCCGCCACGCGCAGGATCCCCTCGGCGGTCGCCCGGACGTCGAGCCCGAGGTCGTCCGCCAGCGCGGAGACGGCCGCGTGCGCGGCGGGCCCGTCGAGCACGAGCCCGCCGGGCAGCGCCGTCCCGGGATCGAGGTGGCGCAGGACCACGTGGGCGTCGGTGACGGTCGGCTCGGTCCCGCCGCGTCCGTAGGCCGCGGGACCGGGGACGGCCCCGGCGGAGCGCGGCCCGACCCGCAGCGCCCCGCCCGGGTCGCGCCAGGCGACCGAGCCACCGCCAGCGCCGACGGTGTGGATGTCGACCATCGGGAGGGCCAGCTCGCGGCCACCGACCTCCCGGCCCGCGGTCTCGCGGACCCGTCCGTCCTGGACCACGCACACGTCGCACGAGGTTCCGCCCATGTCGAAGCACAGAAGGTCCCGGATGCCGGTCGCGACGGCGACCAGCGACGCGGCGGCCGCGCCGCCGGCCGGCCCGCTGAGCACGGTGAGGGCCGCGTGCGCGGCGGCGGCCCGCGCGCTGGTGAGGCCACCGCTGCTCTGCATGATCGACGGCTCCGGAAGCCCGGCGGCCGCAGCCCGGTCCAGGAGCCTTCGCAGGTAGTCGGCCAGCAGCGGGGAGAGGGCCGCGTCGACCTCGGTGGTGGCCGCGCGCTCGGCCTCCCTGAAGGTGCCGACGACCTCGTGGCTCAGCGACACGTGCACGCCGGGCAGCCGCCGCGCCAGCGCGGCGCCCAGCCGCTGCTCGTGGACCGGGTGGCGGTCGGCGTGCAGCAGGCAGACGGCGACGGCCTGCGGAGCCGTCGCCGCCACCGCCTGCGCGACGAGGTCGGCGCCCGCGTCGTCCAGCGCGAGCAGCACGGTGCCGTCCGCCGCGTGGCGCTCGGGTGCGCCGACACGACGCTCCGCGGGGACGAGAGGGGCCGGGTGGCGGGCCTGGAGGCGGTAGAGGTCGGCACGGTCCTGGCGGCCGAGCTCGACGATGTCGGTGAAGCCCGCGGTGGCGACGAAGCTCGTCCGCGCGCCCACGCCCTCGAGCAGGGCGTTCGTGGCGACGGTCATGCCGTGGGAGAAGACCGAGACGTCGCCGGGCCGGGCGTCCAGGAGCGCGAGCGCCGCCTCGACGGCCGCGAGGACCCCGAGGGACTGGTCCTGCGGCGTGGTGGGCGACTTCGCCGTGACGACCACGTCGCCGTCGATGAGGACGGCGTCCGTGAAGGTCCCTCCGACGTCGACCCCGAGGAGCACCCGGGGAGCGTAGTGCGACGTCGGAGACGGGCGCCGTCAGGCGGCCAGCGGGGCGGCCTCGACCTCTTCGGTCTCGGCGAGGTGCTGGTGGGACGGGCAATAGCCGTTGTGCGGCAGCGGCTCGCGCTGGCACGCCGTGCCCCGGCGGGTCGTCGCTCGGCAGCGCAGCGGGTTGCCGTGCGCGTCGACCCCGTGCTTGGGCTGGCGGGCGACGTACTCGTCGGCGCAGGCGACGTAGCGCTGCACCACGAGCCAGACCCGGGCCTGCGCGGCCATCGGGAAGTGGACGCGGATGTCGTTGAACAGCGTCCGGGCGGGCCGCGCGAAGTAGTGGCGGTCCGTGGCCATGCGGTTCATCGACGACTCGCAGGCCTCGAGGACCGCGGCGTGCGCGGCACGGGCATCCCCGCCGTGATGGTGCACGTGCGGTGCGAGTTCGCGGTAGATGGCGCGACTGAACTGATACATGAGCGACCCTTGCTCTCCTCGTCCGGCTGGCTCCCGTCCAACCCCGACTGGCACGGATCGTGCCGGGGCTGTGTGAACGCTGAAACGAGCCTTGTGTTGACTTCGCGTTAAGCGGCTGACCGGCCGTTCACCGATCTGGCCCTTGAACACGTGGGCGGGTCGCAAGGTGCGCTCTCCCGCGGGGTGACGCGCGACGGAGGTGCGGGCGCTTCAGGCCCAGTGCTCGAGCTCGGGCGCTGCCTCGCCGCGGACGACCGCGTGGTGGCCGTCGAGCGCGGGGTCGGTCTCGGGGAAGTCGAGCCGCTTGTGCGCCCCGCGGCTCTCCTGACGCAGCAGCGCGCAGCGGGCGACGAACCGCGCGAGCGGATGCGGGTCGTCGAGCAGCGTGCGCAGCCCTCCGGCGGTCCGCTCGATCCCGGCGTGCTCCCACAGCGCCTCCTGCGTCGCGCGGGACGGCAGCACGATCGTGGCGTCCTTCGGTGCCGGCGGCAGGGCGGTCGCCGGACGGGGGGCGGGCTCGCCGAGCGCGGCCTGGGCGGCGCGGGCACCGAGGACGAAGCACTCGGTCAGCGAGTTGGAGGCCAGCCGGTTGGCGCCGTGCAGCCCGGTGCACGCCGATTCGCCGACGGCGTAGAGCCCCGGGATCGTCGTGCCGCCGTCGAGGTCGGCGACGATGCCACCCATGACGTAGTGGGACGCCGGGGCGACGGGGACGAGCTCGGTGGCCGGGTCCAGGCCGGACTCGCGCAGCGCCCCGACGACGTTCGGGAACTTGCCCGGGTCGACCATCCGCATGTCGAGGTCGACGTGATCGGTGCCCTGCTCGGTCATCTTCACCTTGATGGCCCGCGAGACCTCGTCGCGGGGCGCGAGCTCCTCGACGAAGCGCTCGCCGGCGGCGTCCAGCAGGGTGGCCCCCTCACCGCGGATCGCCTCGGTGACGAGGAAGCCCTCGCGCCCCTTGATGCCCGTGACCGCCGTCGGATGGAACTGCGCGAACTCCAGGTCGGCCAGTGCGGCGCCGGCCGCGTGGGCGAGCATCAGGCCGATGCCCAGCGAACCGGGCGGGTTGGTCGTCCGCGACCAGAGCGCGGCCGCTCCGCCGGTCGCGAGGATCGTGGCTCGGGCGCGCACCGCGCGCCCGTCCTCGCAGGCCAGCCCGACCACACGGCCCTCGTCGGTCCAGAGGGCCGACACGCGCGTCCCCTCGAACACCGTGATGCCGGGCTCCTCCGCCACGACCGCCGAGAGCTGCCGCACGACGCGTCGGCCGGTCGCCGATCCGCCCGCGTGCACGACCCGCCGCACCGAGTGCCCGCCCTCGAGACCGAGCGACAGCCGCCCGTTGCGGTCGGCATCGAAGCGGACACCGATCCGCTGGAGATCGTCGACGATGCCCGGGGCCTCCCGCACCAGGACGTTCGCGGCACTGCGACGGACCAGTCCGCGCCCGGCGATCTCGGTGTCGCGACGGTGCAGGTCCGGGGAGTCCTCCGCCGCGAGCGCCGCGGCGATCCCGCCCTGGGCCCAGTAGCTGGCCGTGAACGCGAGCGGGGTCGCGCTGATGAGCGTCACGCGGGCGCCGGCCCGGGCCGCCGTCAATGCGGCGTAGAGGCCGGCACCGCCGGCACCCACGACGGCGATCTCGGTCTCGTGCAGGTCCTTGGGGGGCACGCGGGTACCGTATCCCGCGATGCCCGTCCGCACCCCGTCCCCCGTCCTGCTGCGCCACCCGTCCTCGCTGGAGCACGACACCGGCGCCCACCCCGAACGTGCCGCGCGAATCCGGGCGATCGACGCGGCACTCGACGCGACCGACGCGCTGGGCTGGGAGCGACGCATGTCGCCGGAGGCGACCGACGCGCAGCTGACCGCGGTGCACCCGCAGTCGCACGTCGACGCGATCCGCGCCCTCAGCGAGAGCGGGGGCGGCTGGATCGACGGCGACACGGTGTGCAGCCCGGCGTCCTTCGCGGCCGCTGCGCACGCCGCCGGCGGGGCCTGCGCGCTCGTCGACGCCCTGCTGGGCGAGGGGGTCGCCGCGGGCGCGGCGCTGCACCGCCCGCCCGGGCACCACGCCGAGGTCGACCGTGCCATGGGCTTCTGCCTCTTCAGCACGGTCGCGGTCGCCGCCCGGCACGCCCGCGACGCGCACGGTGCGCGCCGCGTGATGGTCCTCGACTGGGACGTGCACCACGGCAACGGCACGGAGGACGTGTTCCGGTCCACCGACGAGGTGCTGTTCGTCTCGATCCACGAGTCCCCGCTGTATCCCGGGACCGGTCCGACCTCCGAGACCGGGCGGGGCGCCGGGGAGGGCTTCACCGTGAATCTCCCCGTGCCCGGCGGAGCGGGCGACGCCGAGTTCGTGTCGCTGGTGCAGCACGTCGCCGTGCCGCTGCTGCGCGCCTACGCCCCGGAGCTCCTGCTGGTCTCCGCCGGGTACGACGCGCACGCCGACGACCCGCTGGCGGGATGCTCGGTGACCGACGACGGGTTTCGGGCGATGACCGCGGCGGTCCGGGCGGCCGCCGACGAGCTGGGCGTGCCGGTCGGGCTCGTGCTGGAGGGCGGCTACGACGTCGGGGCGCTGGCACGCTGCGTCGTCGGCTCCCTCGGCGAGCTCGGGACCGCGGGCCCCGCGCCGCCGACCCCCGTGCCCGAGCACCCGCTGGCGACGGCCGCGCTGGCCCGGCTGTCCGCGCGCTGGCCGACGCTGGCCTGACGCCCGTCAGGGTGCGGCGACGCCGCCCGGTCCCGTCGGACCGGTCACCACGCCTGGCCCGGGGACGCCGGTCACCCCGGGCGCACCCGTGGTTCCCGGGACGCCGGTCGCGCCGGTGATCGCCCCGACCTGCGGCGTCGTCGTCGGTGCGCCGCCGACCGCGCCCGGGGGCGGTGTCGACGCGGCCGTCTCGACCGGGGTGACCCCCGGGACCACGGCGTCGTCGCCGTCGGTGAGCAGGGCGAAGGCGATGGCGAGGGCCAGCACGGCGACGACCACGACCCCGGCGAGGGCCGCGACGGGGAGCCGCCAGTTCGGGGTCGCCGCGAGGCGCGTGCGGGCGGCCGCCCCGCAGGTCAGACACCAGTCCTGCACGGGCCCGACGGGCGAACCGCAGCGCGGGCAGCGGACCGTGCCCGGCGGGGGAGGCGGCGGCGTTGGAGGGGTGCTCACGAGTCCGGGTCGCCCGGGCGCCGCACGACGGTGAGGTCGTCGGGCTGGGGCTCCGGCTCCGGCGCCGGCGGGCCGGCGACGGCCTCCGGCTCCGTGTGCGCGTCCGGTGCGGCCGGAGTCTCGCGGGCGGCCGGCTGGTCCGGGACCGTCGGGATGACCTGGGTGGCCTGCGCCTCGGCCGCGAGCGTGGCGGACACGGGGGTGGCTCCGGTCTCGGCCGCGCCCACGGTGGGCATCGCCGGCGGCTGGGCGACATCGGCCCCGGGTGCCCGCGCGACGGTCGCGGTCCCGGCGGTCGCCGCGGAGGTGACGAGCTGCGAGGCGATAGGGGTTCCGGTCGGCGCCGGCCCGGGGGCGTCGCCGACCTCGCCGACGGCGAGCGGTCCGCGCAGCCCCGTCCCGCAGGACGGGCAGAACCGGGCGTCGCTGCCGTGGATGGCCGAGCAGCGCGGGCACGCGGCGATGCCCGGCTCGCGCAGCTCGTGGAAGGGACGCTCGTCGTCGAGCGCACGCTCGAGGGCCCGGAGCTCGAGGTCGACGGCGGCGAGGGCGTTGAGCTTCTGCGCGACGAGCTCGTCGCCGCGGCGGCCGAAGCGGTGGAGGTCGAAGACGAGGCCTCCGAGGTCGCGGAAGCCGAGCTCGCGGACGCGGCGCAGGTGGCGCAGGCGCCGACGGAGCCTGCCGCGGTCGCGGAAGCTGGGCTCAGGGGGCGCGGCCGGGTCCTGCGGCTCCAGTCCGGCAGGCCCGGTGGGCTGCGGCAGGACGGGGGCCGGGTCGGACGTTCGCGGCCGGCGAAGGCGTGTGGCGAGGCCTCTCATGACTCGGGCGGGCACCGGGGCACCCGGGGGTGACTATACCCCCGGTGCGCCCGGTCGATGCGGTGCGACCCCCGTCAGCGTGCGTCGGACAGCAGGGTCGACCACGCCTCGAGGACCCCGGGCGCCATGGCGTCGGCCGACCACGGGGCGACCGCTCCGCGCCCGTCGATGCGCGGGTCGACCTGGGCCAGCGCGGCGTGGACGGCGCGGGTCCAGCGATCGCGATCGTACGGCGCGCAGAGCGCGCCGGTGACGCCTCCGAGCGCCTGCTCGTGCACGCCGACCGGGGTGGCGATCACCGGCACGTCGCACGCGAGCGCCTCGAGGACCGCCAGGCCGAAGCCCTCCGACTCGCTGGGGAGGACGACGACGTTCGCGGCGTTCACCCACAGCGGCACGTCGGCGGGGTCGACGCCACCGAGCGCGTGGACACGGGCGCCGGCCGCGGCCTCCACGGCGAGGTCGTGCCGCTTCCCGGGCCGTGCCGGGTCCGCGGGGAAGAGCACGAACGGCTCGCGCGCCGGCAGGCCGAGCCGCTCGCGGGCCTCGATGCGGGAGGACGGCGCGAACCGGTCCAGTGCCACGCCGCACGGCAGGGTCGCGACCGGCAGTCCTCGACGGCCGAGCGGCCTGCCGCCGGACAGCTCGGCGCCGAGCTGCGGCGAGACGGCCGCGACGAGGTCCATCCGGCGGGCGACCAGACGCGTGAGCCGGCCCGTACGCGGGTGCCGCACGTCGGTACCGTGGACGGTGAGGACGCGTGCCCGGGCGCGGATGGCGAGGGCCGGGAACGCGCTCAGCCCGAAGTGCGCGTGGACGACGTCGAACGGGCCCTTCTCGCGCGCCGTCGCGCGCAGGGTGCGGACGGCGCCGCGGTAGTCGCCGGGTCGGAACTCGACGAGCGTGACGTCGGCGTCGAGGCGCCGCAGCGCCGCCACCTGATCGCGCACGAACACGCCCCGGCCGGGCGCCGCCGGGTCCGCGGCCATGTTCGTGACGACGATCGTTCGCATCTCGTCGCTGATTCTCCACAGGTACGTCTTTTTCCGTCACTCGACGACGCCTTGACTGCGGTGCAGCACAACCACCGACCCCTGGAGGACACCATGGGATACCGCACGATGGGCCGCGCACACGCGGGCCTGCACCACCACCTCACGCAGCTCCGCCGCCGCCTCGCCGACCCGACCGGGCAGGGGACGGTCGAGTACGTCGCCCTGATCCTGCTCGTCGCCGGCGTCCTGGCGGCGGTGGTCTCCGTGAGCGGGAGCAAGGACTTCGACATCGGGGACACGATCATGAACAAGCTCAAGGACTCGATCGCCGGCGTCGGCGGCGGCTCGGGCAAGAAGTGACCCACCTCCGGCACGGGGCTTACACTGGCCCCGTGCCGGAGCCTGCGTCCACGCACCCCCGTGACCGGCCGATCGGCGTCTTCGACTCCGGCGTCGGCGGCCTCACCGTGCTGCACGAGCTGCTGGTCTCGCTGCCCGAGGAGGACTTCGTCTACCTCGGCGACACGGCCCGCTTCCCGTACGGCGAGCGGACGTCGGCGGAGCTCGAGGCGTTCGCCATGCAGATCGCCGAGGAGCTCCTGCGCCGCCGCGTCAAGCTCCTCGTGGTCGCCTGCAACAGCGCCACCGCGGCCGCCCTTCCGGCGCTGCAGCAGCGGATGATGCAGACGACGCTCGGCGTCGACGTCATCGGCGTCGTGCGACCCGAGGCGCTGCAGGCGGTCGCCACCACCCGCAGCGGCCGCATCGGCCTGCTCGCCACGCCGACCACGGTCGCGTCGGGCGCCTACGACCGGGCGGTCGCCGGGGCCGACGCGCACGTCACGCTCACCTCCGTCGCCTGCCCCGACCTCGCGCCGATCATCCAGGCCGGGGGCGCCGGCGGGGAGCTGTTCGACGATCGTCTCGTGGACGTCGTGCGCGAGTACTGCGCACCGCTGCGCGAGGCCCGCGTGGACACGGTCGTCCTGGGCTGCACCCACTACCCGCTGGTCCGCCCGCTGCTGCAGCGGGCCCTGGGCCGGGACGTGCACATCGTCAGCTCCGGCGCTGCGCTCGCCCGCCAGGCCGAGCACGCCCTCTCGTCGCGAGGCCTGGACACCCGCCGGACCACCGAGGGCACCTACTCGTTCCTGTCGACCGGCGACCCCGAGGCGTTCCGTGCGCTCGGCACCCGGTTCCTGCAGCTGCCCCTCGGCCCGGTCGACCAGGTGCTCCCGGCGTCCGGCACCGTGGTCCTCCTGCCGTGAGCGACCCCGGATCCCGGCCGCAACAGCTCGTCCTGGCGACCCGCAACGCCCACAAGGCCGACGAGTTCGCCGTGCTGCTCGCGCCGCACGGCGTGGCCCCGCTCCCGGACGAGGTCGTCCTGCCGCCGGAGACGGGGGAGACGTTCGCGCAGAACGCCCTCGGGAAGGCCCGCGCCGCGGCCGCGGCGCTCGGGCGCGCGGCGATCGCCGACGACTCCGGGATCGTGGCCGCGGCGCTCGACGGCCGTCCCGGGGTCCGCTCCGCCCGGTTCGCGGGGGACGACGCCACCGACGCGGAGAACCTCGCGAAGCTCCTGCGGGAGGCACCGGCGGGCAGCGCGGTCGCGTACGTCTGCGCCATCGCCTACGTCGACCCGGCCGACGGGACCGAGGAGGTGTTCGAGGGGCGCTGCACCGGCACCCTCGACCCGGAGCCCCGGGGCGACGGCGGGTTCGGCTACGACCCGGCGTTCCTCCCGGACGACCCCGTCGCCCGGGCGCCCGCGGACCCGGGCGGCCGCGGTCGGACCATGGCGCAGCTGGCCGTGCACGAGAAGGCCGCCATCAGCCACCGCGGGCACGCGGCGCGGCTGCTGCTGCGGTGGCTGTCGGGAAGGGCGGCCGGGCCCGGCGTCAACGGAGGTTGAACGCGGCGGACAGTCCGACGGCCCCGGCGACGGCGGCGTACCCCTGGTACCCGGCGAGCAGGAGGAGGAGCACGGTGAGGGCGCACACGCCCACCGTGACCGACCAGGCGATGCGGTCGAGCGACATGCGCGCATGGTGCCAGACGGCGCGGACCGCCCGGATGCCCACCATGGTGGCCGCTCTTTGCGGCCTTCCGGGCGTGACGAGCCGATGTTTGCTGGACTTTTCGTCCGTCGCCGCTGGTAGCGTCGGCCACGCCACACCATCCGAGGGAGGCTCACAGTGACCAAGTCGGAGTTCGTCGACGTCGTCGCCGAGACGGCGGGGCTCGACAAGAAGGACGCGGCGGCCGCGGTCGACGCGATGCTGAAGACGATCGAGGGGACGCTCGCCACCGGCGGCGAGGTCACGTTCTCCGGATTCGGGAAGTTCCACGTGACGGAGCGCAGCGCGCGTCAGGGTGTCAACCCGCAGACGGGCGAGCGCATCCAGATCGCGGCGTCGAAGGCTCCGAAGTTCACCGCGGGCACGGCGCTCAAGAAGGCCGTCAAGTCCTGACGGCACGGGACGCAGCGTCCGCGCCCGGCCGCTCGTTCGGCGGCCGGCTCGCAGAGCATGTCGAGCGACGCGGGTCCCAGATCGTCCTGGGGCTCGATCCCGATCCCGCGCGCCTGTGGCCCGGGAGCGGCGACGGCGTACGCGCCGAGGGGCCTGCGGCCGACCGTGCGGCGGCCGCGGTGGCTGCGCACTGCCTCGCGGTCATCGAGGCGGTCGCGCCAGCCGTCGTGGCGATCAAGCCGCAGCTGGCCTGCTTCGAGCGTCTCGGCGCGCCCGGACGCGCCGCGCTCGGCGTGGTGACCGACGGGGCGCACGACGCCGGGCTCCTCGTGCTCGCCGACGGCAAGCGCGGCGACATCGACGTCTCGGCGACCGCCTACGCCCAGTCGCTCGTCGGATCCACGCCCACGCCCTACGGAGACGTCCCCGGCCTCGGCGCCGATGCGCTGACCGCCGCGCCCTACATGGGTGTCGACACGATCACCTCGCTGCTCGAGGTCTCCCGCCCCGTCGGCGCCGGCGTCTTCGTCCTGGTGCGGACGTCCAATCCGGGCGCCGCCGACGTGGAGGACCTCGCACTGGCCGGCGGCGGCACGCTCTGGGAGCACGTCGCCGGGCTCGTCGCGACCCTCGGCGACGCCGGCGGCGACCGGGACGGACTGGCCGACGTCGGAGCGGTCGTCGGCGCCACCCGTCCAGAGCACGTGGCCCGCCTGCGGGAGCTCATGCCCCGCGCGGTGTTCCTCCTCCCGGGCGTCGGGGCGCAGGGCGGGCGGGTCGAGGACCTCGCCCCGGCCTGGGTCCCCGGCCGTGCCGGCGGACTCGTCACCGCGTCCCGGTCGATCGTCCAGGCGGCGGAGCGCGGAGGCGCCGGCACCCCTGCGCAGGCGGCGCGCGCCGAAGCCGAGCGACTGCGAGCTGTCGCATGGGCGCTTGCGTGACACCTGGTTCCGGCCCCCTCGCCCTATCCTTGCGGGACCGTGCCGTACCGCAGCCCTGCTCGCTTCCTGGCCCCGCTCGCGCTGATCGCGGCGTTCTTCGCCGTCTACACGGTCGTGAAGCCGACGTCCGAGAGCAGCTCGGACGAGCCCGCGCGGACCGAGACGACCTCGACCTCGACCACGACCTCGACCACGAGCAAGACCTCGTCGAAGCCGACCCGCAAGAGCTACACCGTGAAGTCCGGCGACGTCCTGTCGGGTATCGCCGAGAGCACCGGGGTCCCGCTGGAGCGCCTGCTCGAGCTGAACCCGGACCTCGACCCGCAGACGCTGCGGTCGGGGCAGAAGATCAAGCTCGCCCGATGACTCCGCGCACCCGGGGCCTGCGCGCGGCGTTGCTCGCCGCGCTCACGGTGCTGCTGTGGCCCGGCCTCACCGCCGGCCCGGCCGTCGCGCAGGACCGCGAGCCGTCGCTGCGCACTGCGGCGTCAGCGATCCTCGTGGAGCCGTCCACCGGCGACATCGTCGTGGAGAAGCGGGCCGACGCCAGACGGGCCATCGCGTCGACGACGAAGATGATGACCGCGCTCGTGACGCTCGAGCGTGCGTCGCTGGACGATGTCCTGACCGCGTCGGACTACCGGCCGGCACCCGTCGAGTCGCAGATCGGTCTGCGGCCCGGGGAGCGGCTGACCGTGCGCGATCTGCTGCGCGGGCTGCTGCTCGCGTCGGGCAACGACGCCGCGGTGACCCTCGCCGTCCGCATCGGCGGGTCGCGGGAGCGGTTCGTGCGGCTCATGAATCAGAAGGCGCGGGAGATCGGCCTGACGAACACCAGGTTCGCGAACGCCGTGGGCCTGGACGACGAGGACAACTACTCGACCGCGTCGGACCTCGCGAAGCTCGCGCTCGTCCTGCGCCGCAACGCCTTCGCGCGCGAGACGATGGACATGCGCCAGGCGACGCTGCGCTCCGGCGACCGGCGACGGGTCGTGCAGAACCGCAACCTCCTGGTACGCCGGTTCGCCTTCGTCAACGGCGTGAAGACCGGACGCACGCAGAAGGCGGGCTTCGTGCTCGTCGGCAGCGCTTCCCGCGACGGCGTCACGGTCGTGAGCGTCGTCCTGGGGGAGCCGAGCGAGGAGGCGCGTGTCCGCGACTCCGCCGCGCTGCTGCGGTATGGGCTGCGCCGGTACCGGGTCACGCAGGCGCTGCGGACCGGGCAGCGGTTCGGCAGCGCGACGCTGCGCTACCGCAGCGACGAGACCGTCGGCCTGATCGCGGCGCGGACCTCGCGGCGTGTCACCCGGCGCGACGAGCAGCTCGCCACACGGGTGATCGGCGCGCCGACCGAGCTCGACGGCCCGCTCCCCGCACGGACCCGGGTGGGGACGGTCGAGGTGCGCTTCCGCGGACGGGTCGTCGATCGCGTCCCGCTGGTCACCGCGACGGAGGTCGTCGAAGCGTCGACGACCGACCGGTTGGAGGACTTCGCCGGACGTCCCGGCACGAAGCTCCTGTTGGGGGCGCTCGTCGGGTGTAGCCTCCTCCTCGTGCTGCTGCGCCGACGCATGGGTGTGCGGGCAGGCCCGTCGAGCGGCGGCACCGAGACCGCATGATCATCACCGTCACCCTCAACGCGGCGATCGACAAGTCGCTGAACGTGCCGAGCTTCCGCCTCGGGCGGCGTCATCGCACCGTGGAGCAGACCACGATGGCGGGCGGTAAGGGCGTCAACGTCGCGCGCACACTGAAGACGCTCGGGCAGCCCGTGATCGCCACCGGCTTCGCCGGCGGGCCCACGGGCACGCGGATCGTCGAGCAGCTGACCGAGGAGTCGATCCTCAACGACTTCGTGCGGATCCGCGAGGAGTCGCGGACGAACACGGCCGTGTACGACCCGACGAACGGCCAGATGACCGAGATCAACGAGCGCGGCCCCGCCGTGAGCGCCAAGGAGGTGGAGCTGTTCCGCGACAAGCTCCTCTACCTGGCCCGCGGAGCGGACATCGTCGTGCTCGCCGGGTCGCTTCCGCGCGGCGTCGAGCCTGACGTCTACGCCGGCCTCGTCCGCGAGCTGCGCCGCATGGATGTGCTCGTCATGGTCGACACCGACGGCGAGCCGCTGCGTCATGCGGTCCGGGCCGAGCCCGATCTGATCTCGCCGAACGTCCTGGAGGCCGAGGAGCTCGTCGGCCACGAGTTCAACGACGACGAGGACAAGGCCATCGCCGTGCGGGAGATGGTCCAGCTCGGAGCGCGCGAGGCGATCATGACCGCGCCCGACGGCTGCGTCGCCGCCCTGCACGTCGACGGTGAGCGCCAGCTCCTGCGCGTCAAGGTCGAGCCCCGGGAGACGGTCGCGGCGGTCGGATCGGGAGACGCCTTCCTCGCCGGGTACGTCGCCGCGCGGTACGCGGGGAGCTCGGCCGCCGAGTGTCTGCGCTTCGGCGTGGCGTGTGGTGCCGAGTCCACGAAGCGGCTCGGCGCGGGCCTGATCGACCCCCGTGAGGTCGAGCGGATCCTGCCCGAGGTCGAGGTCGAGCGGATCGTCGCGTCGGCCGAGGTCGGCTGAGCCACCCGGAGCGGCCGAGGCGGAGGTACTTCGCCCCCGAACCGTCCGCGGCCGGTGCTATCGTGCCGGGAGCAGTGAGTTGCCGCCTCACAGCAAGCTTCAACCCCATCGTGACCCCGCCTGCGCGGGGTCTTTTCGTCACCCCTCAGACCTAGGATCGGGCGCTCATGGACATCGAGATCGGACGCGGGAAGAAGGCCCGACGGGCCTACGGATTCGACGACATCGCGATCGTCCCGTCCCGCCGGACGCGGGACCCCGACGACGTCGACATCAGCTGGAAGCTCGGCCCGTACCGCTTCGACCTTCCGCTCCTCGCCTCGGCGATGGACGGCGTGGTCTCCCCGCGCACCGCGGGGATCATCGGGAAGCTCGGGGGCCTCGCGGTCCTGAACCTCGAGGGCATCTTCACGCGCTACGAGGACGCCGAGGACCAGCTCGAGCGCATCTCCAAGCTGCCCAAGGACCTCGCCACCCGCGAGATGCAGGCGATCTACCAGGAGCCGGTCAAACCGCACCTGATCGCGCAGCGCGTCAAGGAGATCAAGGACCAGGGCGTCGTCACCGCCGCCTCCCTGACCCCGCAGCGCGTCGCCGAGTACTACGACCTCGCCTACGAGGCCGGCCTCGACATCCTGGTCATCCAGGGCACCGTCGTCTCCGCGGAGCACGTCTCGCAGACCAGCGAGCCGCTCAACCTCAAGGAGTTCATCCCCAACGCGGACATCCCGGTGATCGTCGGCGGCTGTGCGAGCTACCACACCGGTCTGCACCTGATGCGCACCGGCGCGGCCGGCGTGCTCGTCGGCGTCGGCCCCGGCGCGGCGTGCACCACGCGTGGCGTGCTCGGCCTCGGCGTCCCGCAGGCGACGGCGATCGCCGACGTCGCGGGCGCCCGCTCGACACACATGCTCGAGACCGGCGAGTACGTCCAGGTCATCGCCGACGGCGGCATGCGCACCGGCGGCGACATCTCCAAGGCCATCGCCTGCGGCGCCGACGCCGTCATGGTCGGCTCGCCGTTCGCCCGCGCCCACGAGGCGCCGGGTCGCGGCTTCCACTGGGGCATGGCGACGTTCCACCCGAGCCTCCCGCGCGGCGCGCGGGTGCAGACGGTGCAGAACGGCACGCTCGCGGAGATCATCAACGGGCCCGCGCACGAGAACGACGGGACGTTCAACCTCATGGGCGCGCTGCGGACCTCGATGGCCACCTGTGGCTACCAGGACCTCGCCGAGTTCAACCGGGCCGAGGTGCTCGTCGCGCCGTCGCTGCAGACGGAGGGCAAGCTCCTCCAGACCTCCCAGCAGGTCGGCATGGGCTCCCGCGGCTCCGCGGTCGGCGCCCACTCGACGTCCGTGGACGGCGAGGGTGAGGGCGCCAACGGCGCCGGCAAGACCCCGACCCTCGCGCAGGCGTAGGCCGGGACCGACGCGCTTGAGCACCGACGGCATCCCCACCGCCGCGACGGCGGTGACCGAGCTGGCCGACGAGTCGGCACCCATCGAGGTGCCGCGGTCGGTCGACGAGGTCGTCGTCCTGGACTACGGCGGCCAGTACTCCCAGCTGATCGCCCGTCGCGTGCGGGAGTGCGGGGTGTTCAGCGAGCTGCTGCCGCACCACGTCGGTGCGGCGGAGGTCGCCCGGCGCAAGCCGAAGGGTCTGATCCTGTCGGGTGGGCCCGCGTCGGTCTACGCGCCGAACGCGCCGAAGCTCGACAAGGGGCTCCTGGAACTCGGGATCCCGGTCCTGGGCATCTGCTACGGCATGCAGCTCGTCGCGCTGGAGCTCGGCGGGAAGGTCGAGAGCGCCGAAGTGGGGGAGTACGGGCGCAGCACGCTGACGGTGCGCGAGCACGGTCGCCTCCTCGCCGGCACGCCGGACGAGCAGCCGTGCTGGATGAGCCACCGCGACACCGTCTTCTCGCCCCCGCCCGGATTCACCGCGCTGGCCTCCTCGACCGCGTCGCCCGTCGCCGCGCTCGAGTCCCTCGAGCGCGACATCTACGGCATCCAGTTCCACCCCGAGGTCGTCCACACCCCGTTCGGGTCCGACATCCTCAAGAACTTCCTCTCCGACGTCTGCGGCTGCGACCTGACCTGGTCTGCGGCATCGATCGTCGAGGAGCAGCTGCAGGCCATCCGCGATCAAGTCGGCGACCAGAAGGTGATCTGCGGCCTGTCCGGCGGCGTGGACTCCTCCGTCGCGGCACTGCTCGTCCACCGCGCGGTCGGCGACCAGCTCACGTGCGTCTTCGTCGACCACGGGATGATGCGGAAGAACGAAGGCGACCAGGTCGTCAAGACCTTCCGCGACACCTTCAAGGTCCCGCTCGTCGCCGTCGACGCCGAGGAGCGCTTCCTCACGAAGCTCCGTGGCACCTCCGAGCCGGAGGCCAAGCGCAAGATCATCGGCACCGAGTTCATCCGGGTCTTCGAGGAGGAGGCGCTGAAGCTGGCCGCGAGCGGGGACGATCCCACCCAGGCCGGGGCGAAGTTCCTCGTGCAGGGCACCCTCTACTCGGACGTCATCGAGTCGGGCGGTGGCACCGGAGCCGCGACCATCAAGTCGCACCACAACGTCGGCGGCCTGCCCGACGACCTGCAGTTCGAGCTCGTCGAGCCGCTCCGCGCCCTCTTCAAGGACGAGGTCCGCGCCGTCGGCGCCGAGCTCGGCCTGCCCGAGCGCCTCGTCTGGCGCCAGCCCTTCCCCGGTCCCGGACTCGCGATCCGGGTCGTCGGCGGCGAGGCCACCAAGGAGCGCCTGGACCTCCTGCGGGACGCCGACGCGATCCTCCAGGACGAGATCCGCAACGCCGGCCTCTACCGCGATCTGTGGCAGTCCTTCTGCGTCCTCCCCGACGTCCGGACCGTCGGCGTGCAGGGCGACGAGCGCACCTACGGCTACGTCGTCGTCATCCGTGCGGTGACGAGCGACGACGCCATGACCGCCGACTGGGCGCGGCTGCCGTACGACCTGCTCGAGCAGATCGCGGCGCGCATGATCGGCGAGCTGCGAGAGGTCAACCGGGTGGTGCTGGACATCACGTCCAAGCCCCCCGGGACGATCGAGTGGGAGTGAGCTTGCGGTAGCGATCCTGGTCCGGAGGTGATCCCCTGAGAGCTCGCTCAGCGGGGGCCCGAGGGATCACCTCGGGCGGGCCGGCCCGGAGCTTCGCTAGGACAGCTTGTCCCAGCGCATGAGCGCCGGGGTCGGGTCGATCGCGCGGCCGCCGGAGAACCAGCCGGGGGAGGTCCAGAGCTCGAAGTGCAGGTGGCAGCCGTCCGCGACGCCGGTGTCTCCGACCTCGCCGATCGGCTGGCCCGTGAAGACGCCGTCGCCCTTCTTCAACGTGACCGCGTCCTTCAGGTGCATGTAGACGTGGTCCTGGCCGGTGCCCGCCGGGTCGATCACGATGTAGTTCCCCGCACGCGACTGCGTTCCCGCGAACTTCACGATGCCGCCGCGCGCGGCGACCAGCGGCGTCCCGCAGTCCGCGAAGACGTCGCGGCCCTGGTGGGAACGCCCGCCGCGGGCGGCGCCGTACTCGCCCGCGCCGCCGCCGAAGCGATGCCTGCCGCGGATCGGGAACTGGTCGCGAACGAACGTGAAGCTCTCCTCGATCACCGTCCCGCCGGCCTGGGCCGTCGTCGCGGTCGTGTCGTCGGCGGGCTGCAGCCGTACCCGCCAGAGATATTTCCCGTCGCCGGGGACCCTGCCGCCGACGGTGCCGTCCCATTCGATCGACTGCACCGTCCGGCCGGGGACGGTGGCGATCGGGAACGTCCGCAGTACCTTGCCGGTCTTGGCCCGCACGATCTCGCCCTGCGCGGTCGTGGCACCGCTGCTGCGCACGAAGTAGCTCAGGCGGGCCTTGCGGCGTCCGGCGTAGAAGACCTTCTTCGCCTCGACGCGCGCCTCCACGCCGCCCGAGTCGGCCGCGGGCGTGGTCGCCGTGACGGTGAGCGAGCGCCTCGACGGGGCCGACGAGTTGCCGTCGCCGTTGGCGACAGCTACCGGGCCCGACACCGCTCCGGCAGGGACCGTCGCCGTGACCGCGCCGGGGGAGGGGGAGTCCGCCACGACGATCTCGTCGTCGCCGGCCCCGGGGCCGCCCAGGAACGCCACGGAGGTCACGCGGTCCAGCGCCTCGCCGCTCAGACGCACGACGCTGCCGGGTCCGGCGCTGTCGAGGCCTGTGCAGGCCGTGGAGCAGGTGACGGCGGCCACCTTCGGCTTCTCCGACGCGAAGGCGCCACCGGCGGACGCCTGGGCGGCGGCGGACGCGGGAACCACGAGGGTCCCGGTGAGCAGGGCGGCGAATGCCGCTGGCGCGCGATGGATGGTCTTCAGCTCCTCGTTGTGCGGCCTACGGGGTGAGCTGACGGGCTCGCGCGGTCGAGTTCCGCGCTACCGGGAGTTCCCGGATTCGCCCCTGGATCAAGTGATCCGATGGGTCCCCCGCTCCGCTTCCGCCCGAGAGGGCAGGACCGGATTCGGCATGCTGCAAGGTCGGGGGCAGCATACTGTCGGGTGCGGTCGGCGTCCCGCCTCTCGCGTGCCATCCGCGATCCCACCCACCCCGACTCCCGGCCCTGCGGCATCGCACGGCGTCCGCGGACCGGATCCCCTACACTTCACCGCCGCCGCACGCCCTGTCGTGCTGCGCCCATTTACTTATGAAGACGTACGTCGCCAACCCCGCCACCCGCGAACGAAACTGGGTCGTCGTCGACGCCTCCGGGCAGACGCTCGGACGCCTCGCCACCCAGATCGCCGACCAGCTGCGTGGGAAGCGCAAGCCCGACTACACGCCGCACGTGGACACCGGCGATTTCGTCGTCGTGATCAACGCGGAGAAGATCGTCGTCACCGGCAACAAGCGCGCCGACAAGCTCTACTACCGGCACTCGGGCTTCCCGGGCGGCCTGAAGTCGCGCACGTTCGAGGAGATGATCGAGCGTCGCCCCGAAGAGGTGATCCGCAAGGCGGTCAAGGGAATGCTCCCCAAGAACCGTCTCGCGCGCAAGCAGCTGACCAAGCTCAAGGTCTACGCCGGCCCGGAGCATCCGCACCAGGCCCAGAAGCCGCAGCCGATGGAGATGCAGTCCCGATGATCGACGAGACGCCGAACGACGAGCAGGCCCCGGAGGAGACCCCGGTCGAGGTGACTCCCGAGGTCGAGGTCGAGGCCGAGGCCCCGGTCGAGCCCGCCGCCGAGACCCCCGCCGAGCCCGTCGAGGAGACGCCGGCCGAGCCCGTCGCGCAGGCCACCGAGGCCGCCGACACCGACGCCGATGGCGACGAGGACGACGAGGTCGAGGACGAGACCCCTCGCGTCAAGCCGGCCATCCCCGGCATGGACCTCGAGGTCGACATCGTGCTCGAGGGCGAGGGCGGCTCCGCCGACCCGTACGCACAGGACGGCGACGAGTCCGGCTCCTCCGACGACGACGACGATCTCGCCCTGCAGCCGATCGCCGCGTCGATCGTGCTCGCCGAGGGCGCGCGCTACCGCGCGACCGGCAAGCGCAAGACCGCGGTCGGCCGCGTCATCCTCAAGCCCGGGACCGGCGTCTACACGATCAACGGCAAGACGCTGGACGAGTTCTTCCCGCGCGACACCCTGCAGCGGAACATCCGCCAGCCGCTCGAGGCCGTCGGCTTCGACACGCGCATGGATGTCGTCGCCCGCATGCACGGCGGCGGCGTCAGCTCGCAGGCCGGCGCGCTGCGCCACGGCATCTCCAAGGCGCTGCTGGAGGCCGACCCGAACCTGCGTGGCGAGCTCAAGCGCCGCGGCTTCCTGACACGCGACGCGCGTGTCAAGGAGCGCAAGAAGGCCGGCCTCAAGAAGGCCCGTAAGCGTCCGCAGTTCAGCAAGCGCTAGTCGCCCCCGGGCACAGCCGCGCGCGGAACATGGCTCGCAAGCTGTTCGGGACCGACGGCGTCCGTGGGGTCGCCGGCGAGTTCCTGACGGCCGAGCTGGCCCTGGCCCTCGGCCGGGCCGTCACCCTGGAGGCCGCCGCGTCGCGGCCCCAGGTGCTGGTGATCCGCGACACCCGCGAGTCCGGCGAGATGCTGGAGGCCGCGCTCGCGGCGGGCGTGACCGCCGCGGGTGGCGACGTCCTGCTCGGCGGCATCCTGCCGACGCCGGCGGCGCCGCTGCTCATCCGCCGCTACGGGTTCGACGTCGCGGCGGTCATCAGCGCCTCGCACAACCCGTTCCGCGACAACGGGATCAAGTTCTTCGGCGCGGACGGCATGAAGCTGTCCGACGCGACAGAGCTCGCGATCGAGGAGCGACTGGCGCGGGAGGTCACCCCGCCGGCGGTCATCGGTCGCGTCCGCACCCTGTACGGCACCCTCGAGGACTACCTCCGGGAGCTGCACACGCGATTCGCGGACCTCGATCTCGACGGGCTCGACGTCCTGCTCGACTGCGCCAACGGTGCGACGTTCCGCGCGGCACCGGAGATCTTCCGTCGGCTCGGCGCCACCGTGACGCAGATCGCGCACGAGCCGGACGGCCGCAACATCAACGCCGGCTGCGGCTCGACCCACGTCGAGGCGCTGGCCGCACAGGTCGTCGCGGGCGGCCACGACCTCGGGTTCGCGTTCGACGGCGACGGCGATCGGGTCCTCGCGGCGGACAGCACCGGACGCCTCGTCGACGGCGACGAGCTCATCGCGCTCGTCGCGACCGACCTGCACGCCCGCGGCGCGCTCGGGGGCGGCGTCGCCGTCACGGTCATGACGAACTACGGCTTCCACAACGCCATGCGCGACTCAGGCATCGACGTCGCGATCACGAGTGTCGGCGACCGTTACGTGCTCGAGGAGCTCAAGCGCGGCGGTTGGCGGCTCGGTGGGGAGCAGTCCGGGCACATCATCGACATGTCCTTCGTGCCCTCCGGGGACGGGATCGCCAGCGCACTGCTGACGCTCGAGGCGCTCGGCGGGGAATCCCTGCACGAGCGCCGCACGATGGAGAAGCTCCCGCAGCGCCTGGTCAACGTGCCGGTCGCCGACCGCGACGGCGCAATGGCCTCGCCGCAGCTCGCCGTGGCGATCGCCGTCGAGGACGAGGGGCTCACGGGGCGCGGTCGGGTCCTCGTGCGTCCGTCGGGGACCGAGCAGCTCGTGCGTGTGATGGTCGAGGCACCGACGCAGGACGAGACCGACGCGGTCTGCGGCCGCCTCGTCGCCGTCGTGGAGCGCCTCGAGGTCTGAGGCGCGACGGGCTGCCGTCCCCGGCGCCCGACTCAGCGCTCGTGCAGCACGAACGCCAGAGCCGCGGCCGCCCGCGCCCGTGCCCGCTCGGCGTCCAGGCCTTCGGCCAGAGCGCCCAGGACGGCCCCGTCGATGATCGCGAGCACGAGATCGGCCGGGGGGGCTGTCGCCCGGCCCGAGCGCCCCAGGACATCGCTGACGAGTGCGCGGGCGGCCGTGCGGACCCGCCGCGCGTCGCCGGTGGCCCCGGGGTCCCTGGCGGCGCGGACGTACCGCTCGCACCAGGAGGCGAGCTCGGGGCCGGTGTCGGGCAGGAGCAGGCCGACGAGCACGGTGGCGGCGTCCCGCGGGTCCCGCCGGGTGAGGGGCACCCGTCCGGCGGCCGCCGCCATGCGCGCCACGTCCGCGTCGGCCACGGCCGACACCGCGGCCGCCCGCAGATCCCCGACCGCCGGGAAGTGGTAGCTGGCGGTCCCCAGCCCGATGCCGGCCTCGGCGGCGACCGACCGGTGGCTCACCGCCTCGGGGCCATCGCGGACGAGGAGCCGGCCGGCCGCCTCGACGATCGCCGCGCGGCGCTGGGCTCCTTTCGGTGTCGTCATCGTACAAGTGTACGAGGAAAGCCGTACACCTGTACGGATCAAGGTAACGCGGGGAGGAACGGCCGCTAGGTTCAGCGAAACCCCGCCCGTCCGGCGCGCGACGCCGGACCGACGCGGACCCCTGTCTCGGAAGGACTCAAGCGCATGTGCGGCATCGTCGGGTACGTCGGATCCAAGGACGCGCAGCCCGTCCTGCTCGAAGGGCTGCGCAAGCTCGAGTACCGGGGCTACGACTCCGCCGGGGTGTCGGTCATTGACGGGGACCGGATCGCCTCGGTCCGGGCCGTGGGCAATCTCGACAACCTCGAGGCGGCGCTGGTGCAGGCGACCGGTGCGTGGGCCGCGATCACGCCCGAGATGCTCGACGGGACCGTCGCGACCGCGCCGATCACCACCGGGATCGGCCACACCCGCTGGGCGACGCACGGCCGCGTCAACCAGCAGAACGCGCACCCGCACTACGACAACGACGACCGCGTCCACGTCGTGGTGAACGGCATCGTCGAGAACTACATGCTGCTCAAGACGCGGTTGCAGAACCAGACCCCACCCGCGCACTTCACGTCGGAGACCGACGCCGAGGTCATCGCGCACCTCGTCGCGCACCATCTCGACGCCGCCGGCTCCCTGCGGGAGGCCGTCCGCCTGGCGTTCAACGAGCTCGAGGGGCACTACGCGTTCGTCGCGATGAGCCTCGACGACCCGGACACCCTCGTCGCCGCCCGCAAGGAGTGCCCGCTGATCCTCGGCCGCGGCGACGGCGAGACGTTCCTCGCCTCCGCCATCCCGGCGTTCCTGAAGCACACCCGTGAGGTGCAGGTCATCGAGGACGGGGAGATCGTGGTCGTCACCGCCGACGACGTCATCTTCCTGACGCCCGACGGCACGGAGCTCGAGCGCGCCGTCACCACGATCGACTGGGACGAGGAGACCGCGGAGAAGGGCGGCTACGAGACCTTCATGCTCAAGGAGATCTACGAGCAGGCCGACGTCGTCGCCGAGACCGTCGCCGACCGCACGCTGCGCCACGACGGCGTGGACCTCGACGACGAGGGCGCGCTGGACGAATCGATCCTCGCGAACATCGACCGGATCGTCATCGTCGCCTGCGGCACCTCGTTCAACGCCGGGCTGATCGGCCGGTACGCGATCGAGGAGTGGGCGCGGGTCCCCGTGGAGATGGACGTCGCCTCGGAGTACCGCTACCGCAACCCCATCCTCGGCCCGCGGGACCTCGTCATCGGCATCACGCAGTCGGGGGAGACCGCCGACACACTCGCCGCGATGCGTCTCGCCCGCGAGCGCGGCGCCAACGTCCTGGCGATCACCAACGTCATGGGCTCGCAGGCCACGCGCGACAGTGACGGCGTGCTCTACACGCGGGCCGGCCTGGAGGTCAGCGTCGCCGCGACGAAGACCTTCGTCTGCCAGGTCGCGGTCCTCTACCTGCTCGCGCTGCGGCTGGCCGAGCTTCGCGGGGCGCTCCCCCGTGAGGAGCTCGTCCGGCTCACGGCGGAGATCAAGCGCCTGCCGCACATGATCAAGGAGCTGCTCGACGGGCTGGACGTCGAGGCGATCGCCCAGCAGCACCACGCCGGCGAGTTCTTCCTCTACCTCGGCCGCCACGCCGGCCGGGCGGTCGCGCTCGAGGGCGCGCTGAAGCTCAAGGAGATCAGCTACATCGCCACCGACGCCTACGCGGCGGGGGAGATGAAACACGGCCCGATCGCCCTGCTGGACGAGCAGACCCCCGTGGTCTGCGTCGCGACGGACTCCCCGATCCTCGACAAGATGATCTCCAACATGCAGGAGGTCCGGGCGCGCGGGGCGCACGTCATCGGCATCGCGAGCGAGGGCAACGCGGAGATCGCCGAGCACTGCGAATCGGTCATCCGGGTGCCGCAGACCGACTGGATGCTGCAGCCGCTGCTGGCGGTCATCCCGCTGCAGCTGCTCGCCTACCGGATCGCCCGTCTGCGCGGCCTCAACGTCGACCAGCCACGCAACCTCGCCAAGACCGTCACGGTCGAGTAGGACACGCGCATGGGAGTGGGCATCGACCTGGTCGAGATCGCGCGGGTGGAGGAGGCCCTCGAGCGCCGTCCGGGGCTCGCACAGCGGATCTTCACCGACGCGGAGCTCGCCTACGCCGCGGGGAGGGGCCGTCCCGGGCAGCACCTCGCCGCGCGCTTCGCCGCCAAGGAGGCCGTGGCGAAGGCGCTCGTGCTCGAGGCGGGCTGGTCGATGCGGGAGGTCGAGGTGGTCTCCGACGGGGGACCCCCGTCGATCGTGCTGCATGGCGACGTCGCGGCGCGCGCCGACGAGCAGGGCGTGACCGCACTGCAGGTCAGCCTCACCCATGCGAGGGACACCGCCGGCGCGGTCGCGATCACGGTGCCCGCCGCATGACCCGTCCGCCGCTGCCGGACTGGCTCGAACCTCTGCCCGACGCGGCCCGCATGCGGGCCACCGACGCCTGGGCCATCGGCGAGCTGGGGATCCCCGGCGAGGAGCTCATGGAGCGCGCCGGGGCGGCGCTGACGTCGATCGTCGAACGGGTCGCCCCCCAGGGCACGATCGCCGTCGTCTGCGGCAAGGGCAACAACGGCGGGGACGGCTACGTCGTCGCCCGGCAGCTGCGCGACCAGGGCCGGGACGTCCGCGTGCTCACCACCGCCCCGCCGGCCGAGCTGACCGGGGACGCCGCCCACCACGCCGCGCTCCTGCCCGGGCCGGCGCCCGTCGGCTTCGCGGGCGGGGCCCTCGACGGCGTCACGCTCGTCGTCGACGCGATCCTCGGCACCGGGGTCAGCGGTGAGCCACGAGGCGCGGCGCGCTACGCGATCGACGCGATCTGCGAGAGCGGCGTCCCCGTGGTCGCCTGCGACGTCCCCAGCGGGGTCGACGCGTCGACGGGTGAGGCGGCGGGGGTGGCGATCCGTGCGATCGCCACCGCCACCTTCCACGCCGCCAAACCCGGGCTCTGGATCCAGCCGGGCAAGCAGCACACCGGCGTGCTCGCGGTCTGCGACATCGGGATCCCGGCCGGGGGACCGGCCGAGCCCGCGGACGTCGGGCTGCTCACCGACCGGGTGCTCGACGGCCTGCCCACCCGAGGAGCGGTGAGCACGAAGTTCAGCAGCGGACACGTGCTCGTCGTCGGCGGCTCCCGCGGGTTGACCGGGGCGCCCTGCCTGGCTGCGCTCGGCGCGATGCGGGGCGGGGCCGGCTACGTCACGGCCTGCGTGCCCGGGTCGCTGGAGGAGATCTTCGCGATCGCGCTGATGGAGGCCATGACGATCGCGCTGCCCGACCACGGCGGCGCGCTCGTCGCCGACGGGGCGATGCTCGTCGCCGAGCGCGCAGCGCAGCGCGGCGGCGCGATCGTTCTCGGGCCGGGGCTGGGTACGGCCCCCGGCACGCGGACGTTCGCCCGAAGCCTCGCGACGGTTGCCTCGGTGCCGCTCGTCCTGGACGCCGACGGCCTGAACGCCCACGCCCGACGCGTGGGCGACCTCGCGTCGCGGACGGCGCCGACGGTCCTGACGCCGCACGCGGGAGAGCTCGCCCGGCTGCTGGACACCACGAGCGCCGCGGTCTCCGCGGCGCGTCTGGAGCACGCGCACACCGCGGCCGAGCAGGCCCACGCGGTCGTCGTGCTGAAGGGCGACGACACGTTGATCGTCGATCCCGAGGGACGCGTCGCGGTGAGCCAGGGCGGGGCACCCGGCCTGGCGACCGCCGGCACCGGGGACGTCCTGGCCGGGGTGACGGGCGCGCTGCTCTCCCAGGGCGTCGACCCGTTCCGCGCGGCCGCGGCGGCCGTGCAGCTGCACGCGCGTGCGGGGCGGCTCGCGGCGCTCGAGCACGGGGTCGACGGCGTCGTGGCGCGCGACGTGGTCGCCGCGCTCGCCCGGGCTCGCACGGCCGACGGGATGCCTGCGTAGGACGGGGCCCCCGGCCCGGCGCCCGGGTCGTCCGCCGGGACAACACGAGGCGCTCGGTAGGCTCTCGCGCATGCCTGCGCTGACCGTCGCCGAGATCATGGACCCCGAGGCGGTGACGATCGGCCCCGAGGCCGACGTCGAGACCGCGATCCGTCTGATGCGGGACACCGACGTCCCGGGGCTCCCCGTGATCAACGAGGGCGGCCGCTGCGTCGGGATCGTCACCGAGACCGACCTCGTGCTCGCCGACGAGCAGGGCGATCTGCACCTGCCGCACTACATCGAGCTGTTCGGCGGGGTCATCTACCTCGAGCCGCTGAAGCGCTTCGAGGACCGTCTGCGCAAGGCGTTCGCGTCCGAGGTCAAGGATCTGATGACGGAGGACCCGGACACCATCGAGAGCTCGGCCAGCGTCCGTGAGGCGGCGAAGGTCATCGCGGCGAGCGGCCACAACCGTCTGCCCGTCACCGAGCACGGACGTTTCGTCGGGCTCGTCACGCGCGTCGACGTCCTCGACGCGCTCGCCCATCACGACTAGATGGAGCGGGTGCAGGCGTCCGTCGACGTCGGGGCGATCGCCACGAACGTCGCCACGCTGCGGTCCGGGCTGACCGGCGACGCGGCCCTCTGCGCGGTCGTGAAGGCCGACGGCTACGGGCACGGTGCCCTGCGCGCCGCGCGTGCGGCCCGGGAGGGCGGGGCCTCGTGGACCGCGGTCGTGTCCGCGCAGGAGGCCCGTGCGCTGCGCGACGGAGGTCTCGACGGTCCCGTCCTCGTGATGGGCGCGCTGACCCCGGACGAGCTCGTGGTCGCCCTGGAGGCGTCGGCGGACGTCGTGGCCTGGACCCCGGAGTTCCTCGACGCCGCGGCGCGCGGGGGGACCCCGACCCGCGTCCACGTGAAGCTCGACACCGGCATGGGCCGGCTGGGGACCCGGGACGCCGGCCTGGCGACCGCGCTGGTGCGGAGCGCCGTCGGCGACCCGGGGCTGCACGCGGTCGGCCTGATGACGCACTTCGCGACCGCCGACGAGGCGGGCGACACCTTCATGGACGTCCAGCTCGGGCGCTTCACGGCCTGGGCCGCGCCGCTGAAGGCCGAGCATCCGCAGCTGGTCCGCCACGTCGCCAACAGCGCGGCGACCCTGCGCGACCCCGCGACCCACCTCGACCTCGTGCGCTGTGGCATCGCGATCTACGGCATGGACCCCTCCAACGCCGACCCGCTCCGGCACGGTCTGACCCCGGCGCTGACGCTCCGATCGGTCGTCGCCGCGGTCAAGGGGTGCGCGGCGGGACAGAGCGCCGGGTACGGCCGCCGGTTCGTCGCCGAACGCGACACCGTCCTGGCGACGGTGCCGATCGGCTACGGCGACGGCTGGCGGCGCGGCCTCACGAACCGGGCCGACGTGCTCATCGGGGGCCGGCGGTTCCCGCAGGTGGGGACGGTCAGCATGGACAACGTGTGCATCGACCTGGGGCCCGACGGCGGAGGCGTCGCGGTCGGCGACCCCGTGACGCTGCTGGGCGCCGACGGCGACGACCGGATCCTGGCGGAGACGGTCGCCGACGCGCTCGGGACGATCAACTACGAGATCACCTGCGGGCTCCTGCCGCGGGCCACCCGGCGGACGACCGACGGCCGGACGGCGCGGGGCCCGGCATGAGCCTCGCGCTGGACGCCGCGCGGGACGCGCTGCGGCAGGACACCGCGTGGCTGGTCGGCGGGGCCGTCCGCGACCGCCTGATGCACCGGGAGCTCGACGACATCGACCTCGTCGTCGCGGGGGACGTCAAGGCGGCGGCCCGACACCTCGCGCTGAGCGTCGGCGGCCCGTCGTTCCCCCTCTCCGACGCCTACGGTGCCTGGCGGGTCCACGGCCCCGACCGGGCGTGGCAGATCGACCTCGCACCCCTGCGCGGGAGCACGATCGAGCACGACCTCGCGCTGCGTGACTTCACGGTCAACGCCATCGCCGAGCCGCTGGCTGGCGGGCACCTCATCGATCCGCACGATGGCGCAGGGGACATCCGTCGCCGCCGGCTGCGCATGGTCAGCGGGGCGTCGTTCCCGGACGATCCGCTGCGCGTGCTGCGCCTGGCCCGCTTCGCGTGCGAGCTCGATCTGGAGCCCGAGCCCCCGACCATCGCCTCGGCGCGCGAACACGCCCCCGGGATCGAGCGTGTCGCCGCGGAGCGGATCTTCGCCGAGCTGCGCAGGGTGGTCGCGAGCGACCGGGCGGTGCACGGCTTCGAGCTCATGGCCGACCTCGGCCTGACCGCCCGCATCCTGCCCGAGCTCGAGGCGCTGCGCGGGGTGGAGCAGAACGCCTTCCACGACGCCGACGTGCACGAACACACCTTCGCGGTGCTCGCACGGACCTGCGAGCTGCAGGCCGATCCCGGCGCGTTCCTGGGGGAGGAGCACGGCGACGCGCTGCGCGCGTTCCTCGCGCAGCCGTTGGCCGACGAGCTCACCCGCGGGACCGCGCTGCGGTTCGGGGCGCTCCTGCACGACGTCGCCAAACCGATCTGCCAGGCGGTCCGCGACGACGGCACGGTGCTGGGCTTCCCGTCCCACGACCGCGTCGGGGCGGAGACCACGCGGGCGATCCTCACGCGCCTGCGGACCAGCGACCGGCTGCGCACGCACGTCGCGGGGCTGGCCCGCCACCACCTGCGGCTCGGATTCCTCGTGCACCACCGACCGGTGGACGCGCGGCGGCGCCACGACTACCTGCTGAAGACCGACCCGGTGACGCTCGACGTGACGCTCCTGAGCGTCGCCGACCGGCTGGCGACGACCGGCCGCAACGCGCACGAGGCGAGCGCCGTCCATCTGGAGCTCGCCCGTGAGCTCCTCCCGGAGATCCGCGCCTGGCAGGACGGAGACCGGCCCGCGCCGCTCCTGCGGGGCGACGAGCTCGCCGCCGCCGTCGGGCTGCGCCCCGGCCCCGTCCTGGGAGAGCTGCTCGCCGAGCTCGCCGCGGCGCAGTACGCGCAGGAGGTCGGCAACGAGGAGCAGGCCGTGGTCCATGCCCGGGCGTGGCTCGCCGCGCGCGGATAGGGTCCCCGTCCACATGCCGACCGATCCCGATTGCCTCTTCTGCAAGATCCTCGCCGACGAGATCCCGTCCATGAAGATCGCCGAGAGCGAGCGCGCGATCGCGTTCATGGACATCAACCCCGGCACGCGCGGTCACGCCCTCGTGATCCCGCGTGAGCACTCCCGCGACCTCCTGGACATCGCCCCGGCCGACCTCGCCGCGTGCGCCGAGCTCGCCCAGGAGATCGCCGGCCGCGCCAAGGAGCGCCTGGGTGCCGACGGCGTGAACCTCCTCAACTGCTGCGGTGCCGACGCCTGGCAGACCGTCTTCCACTTCCACCTCCACGTCATCCCCCGCTACAAGGACCAACCGGAGAGGGACGCGCTCCGCCTCCCCTGGATCCCGACACCGGGCGACATGGACGACATCCGCGCCGCAGGAGAGCAGCTGACATGAGCACCCAGGAGTTCGGACCGGTCCGCCTCGAGCAGGACGGGCCGCTGGCCGTCCTGACGTTCGACGCGCCGCCGCTCAACCTCTTCACCGAGGCGATGATCGAGGGGTTCGGGGCGGCCGTCGCCGCACTCGTCGCCGACCCGCCCCGTGGCGTGCTCCTGCGCGCCGAGGGCAAGGTCGTCAGCGGCGGGGTGGACGTCAAGACCTTCGACGGGCTGACGCCCGAGCAGGGCGCCGACCTCTGGGACCGCTGGCTCGTCCCGATCCAGCAGCTCGAGGACCTGCCGTGCCCGACGGTCTTCGCCGCCCAGGGTCTGTGTCTGACCGCGGCGTTCGAGATCTCCCTCGCGTGCGATCTGCTGCTCGCGTCCGAGAAGGCGAAGTTCGGCCTCGTGGAGATCGTCGTCGGCCTGACGCCGAGCATGGGCGGGCCGCAGCGGCTGGCCGAGCGCGCCGGTCCGGCGCGCGCGAAGGAGCTCATCTTCACCGGGGAGCTGTTCACCGCGGACACGCTGGCCGCGTGGAACGTGGTGAACCGCGTCCTGCCGCTCGAGGGGTTCGACGAGGCCGCCCGGGCGTTCGCCACGAGGATCGCGAACGGGCCCACGAAGGCCCACGGCGCCACGAAGAAGCTGGTCTCCGCCGGCGTGCGGCAGGACCCGAGGGCGGCGGACGCGATCGTCGGCGAGGTCAGCGGCCCGCTGTTCGGGACGGAGGACCTCAAGAACGCCGTGCAGTCGTTCCTCACCGAGGGACCCGGGAAGGCGACGTACGAGGGACGTTGAGCGGCCGTGCCGTTCGCCGAGCACGACGGCACGCGGATCCACTACCGCGACGTCGGGGAGGGCAGCGAGCCGCTGCTGCTCATCATGGGACTCGGTGGCAGCGGCGACGCCTGGTGGCGGCTGCTCCCGTCCCTCGAGCCGCGGTACCGGCTGCTGGTGGTCGACAACCGCGGGACGGGGAAGAGCGACCCGGTGCGCGGCGTCCTCACGCTGCGGGCCATGGTCGGCGACGTGCTGGCGGTGCTCGACCACGCGGGTGTCGCGAGCGCCCACGTCCACGGCGTCTCGATGGGCGGCATGGTCGCCCAGCACCTCGCGCTGGACCACCCGGAGCGGGTACGGTCGCTGATCCTCGGCTGCACGGCCGCCCAGGCCCGCTCCGGGCAGCCGCCGTGGCGCCTGCTCGGCTCCAGCGCCCTGCGACCGCTCCTCGGGCCGGGCCGCTCCTGGCCCGTGCTCTCCCGGGTGCTCTACGCGCAGCGGACCTTCGAGGAGGCCCCTCAGCGCATCGCGGAGGACCTCGATCTGCGCCTGCGCGACGCGACCCCGCCGCAGACCGTGTACGCCCAGCTGCTCGCCATCGCCCGCCACGACGTCCGCTCCCGGCTCTCGGAGCTGGGCCGGATCGGAGTGACGGTGCTGCACGGCGACGAGGACCGGTTGGTGGCCCCCGCCCGCGGGCGCGCCCTTGCAGCGGCGATCCCCGGGGCGGTGTTCGTCATGATTGGCGGATGCGGCCATCTGATGACGACCGACGCGCAGGAGTCGACGGCGCACGCCGTCCTGGCGCATCTCGATCGCTGCGTGGTGTCCGGGGTGGACGCCGCCTGATCGTCGCGGTCGCCGCGACAAGCCTCGTCGCCGGCGTCGCGGTCGCCGCCGTCTCCACGAAGCCGGTCGTCCTCACGGACTCCACGACCGACGCGGCCGACGGCGCGATCGACCTGCGCCGGGTGCAGCTGGGCAAGGGGACCGACGGTCGGATGCGGGCCGTGGTCACCGCCGCCGGCGAGTGGACCTCCAAGGACCTGGTCGCGCGGGACGGCGGGCCCCCCGGCTCGATCTGCCTGCGCCTCTACACCGTCACGACGAAGATCGAGACCACCGTCCCGGAGCACCTCGTCTGCGTCACCGCCGACGCGGACGGGGAGCGGCTCCGCGGCAGCGTCCTGAAGGAGCGTCCGAACGACCTGCCCGAGCGCATGGGCACCGCGTCGATCTCCCGGTCCAGCAAGAAGTCCGTGACGCTGAAGTTCTCCCAGACGTCGATCGGCAAGCCGGCGACGGTGCGGTTCGCCGCCGAGGCGACCCGCGCAGGGTGCGTGCGGACGAGCTGCGTCGACGCGGCGCCCACGCCGCCGAAGGTCGGGACCTTCAAGCTGCGCGAGCCGTCCGCGACGACCAACCGGCCGTAACCGGACCCGTCACCGCGGCAGCGTCGACGGCTGCCGGTAGGACCCGGAGAAGGCGGACTGCGGCACGAGCTCGATCGCCCCAGACCCGTCCAGACCTGCGTGCCAGAGGCCGAACGTGAAGTCGCCGTCGTCATCTCGGTCGAAGAGCAGGGACGCGCCGTCGGGGGCGTAGTCGGGCAGCTGCTCGTCGCGCGCGGATGCCGTCACGTTGCGCAGGCCGGTGCCGTCGGCCCGGACCTCGAAGACGTCGGAGCCCGTCGCGGTGAAGGCGTAGAAGACGAGCCTCGAGCCGTCAGGTGACCAGCGCGGGGCCCACGAGCTCCAGTCGAACGCCGCGGTCAGGTGGCGGATGTCGCTGCCATCGGCGGCCATGAGTCCGAGCCGGCCGCGGTCGCTGAAGGCGATCGTCCGGCCGTCCGGGGAGAAGGCACCGTCCTGCTCGGACTCCTCCGCGGTCGCGGTGAGCGCGGCGAGGCCGGTCCCGTCGGTCCCAACCGTGAAGAGATCGCCCGCCTGCGTGAACAGGACCCGGTCCCCGGACGGGTGGAAGGACGGCTGCCACGCGTCCTGCGCGGGATCGGCTGGGCGCAGCAGCAGGGTGGGGGACCCGCCGGCGACCTCGTCGATCCAGAGCTCGTGGCCGTCCCGGTCGTAGACCACGGTCGACTCGTCCGGCGACAGCGCCGGATTGCCGTGGACGTGCTCCCCGGACGCCGGGGAGACCAGCGCGGTGGCGCCGACGTGGTCGTCACCGGCCCAGATCTCGCCGCCGCGCTGCAGCACGATCGTGAACGGGCCGCTGCTCAGCGGACGGGTGGGCTCCGGCGCGGGCCGGGGGTCCGGCGCGACCGGCGTCGGCTCCGGAGTCGGCTCCGGAGTCGGCTCCGGCTGCAGCGTGACGGGCGTGGGCTGCGGTACCGGAGCGCTCGGGCGCGGACGGCCGGCGGGGCGCCGCGGGCCTCGACGCAGCTCGCGGCCGACGCACCGCAGCCCGGCGGCCTCGTACCGCGCGGCCCACCGTGCCGACGTCGAGCACCTGTAGGCCGAGCCGCCCGGACAGATCGGCCGTGCCGCCGCAGGAGCGCCGGCAGGAGCGCACAGCGCCGCACCGCGCCCGGAGGACGCCTCTCCGCCCGCCGCGACGGCGGGTGCGGGTGGGGCGATGAGGACCAGGGTGCCGATGAGGGCAGCGGTCGTGACGAGCGGGCGCGCGATCCGTGCGCTGTACATGTGAGCCTCCGTGGCGGTGTCTCCCGACAGATCGACCCGGTGTCGACGCCGGCCCAGCGGGGTGGACACACGGACCGCCGGGGGGTCCCCACTTCCGGGGCTCAGACCCCGTAGCGGCGCAGTCCGCGTACCGCGAGGCCGCCGAAGGCGGCGAGCAGCAGCGCGAGGGCCAGGAAGGCGGGCCAGGTGTCGCCCCACGTGACGTCACCGACGAAGCCCTGGCGGATGCCCTCCAGGACGAGGGTCACCGGGTTGAGGGTCGCGAACACCTCGAGCCACCCGGCGAGCAGCTCCTTCGGCGCGTACGACGTCGAGAACAGCACGGCGACGAAGTTGCCCATCTGCATCAGCGGCGCCGCCTGCTGGGAGCGGAAGCGCAGCGCGAGGATGACGCCCCAGCAGGCCATGAGGCAGGCGAAACCCATGACCAGCGGCACCGCCACGAGCAGGCCGATGAGCCCCGGGAAGTCGACGCCGAGCGCCATGGCGACGGCGAAGAGGAACGTCGCCGGCAGCATCGCGCGCAGGCCGGCGCTGGCGATGATCCCCGTGAGCAGGGCGGCGCGCGGCGCCGGGCACAGCAGGAGGCGGTCGAACCACCCCTGCTCGATGTCGCGTGCGAGGTTGACGCCGGTCGCGGCACCCGTGAAGCCCGCGCCCTGGAGCAGACCGACCGGGACGATGAAGGTCAGGAAGTCGTCGGAGGTGAAGCCGGGCAGGTCGGCCGCCTTGCCGAAGACGCTGGCCAGTCCCACCATGAAGATCGTCGGCGCCAGGACGCCCGGGATCGCCGCACCGGGGACGCGGGTGATCTCGTTCAGGGCCCGTAGGACGAGGGCGCGGACGACGAGGAGGTCGGCGTTCATGCGTCACGCAGCCTTCCGCGCAGCGCAGCGACCGACATCGCCAGGCCGCCGGCGGCGACGAGTCCGGCGGCGGCGAGGCCCTCCAGCAGCGGCGCGGCGCTGACCGACGAGATCACCGGGTCCCGCATGCCGTCGGCGATGTAGCTGAGGGGGTTGTACTTCGCGATCGTGTCCGCCGGGCTGGAGAGCAGATCGCGGGGGGAGAACGCGGAGCTCACGAAGAGGATGACGAAGACCAGCGGGAAGATGCCCTGGACGGTGCTGGCGCTGCGGGCCCGCAGCGCCAGGGTCGTACCGATGGCGCCGAAGCCCATGCCGGCGAGCATCCCGATGGCCAGGATCGCCAGGAAGCCCGGGACCCCGCCATGGATGCTGGCGCCGAACGCGAGCCCCAGGACGGTGAAGTAGACGATCTGGACGGCGGCGAGCACCCCGGCGGCGACGAGACGGCCGAGCACGATGGCCACGCGCGGGATGGGGGAGGCGACCAGGCGGTCGAAGAACCCGCCCTCGATCTCCAGGGCCAGCGCGATGCCGGCGGTGACGCCGCCCAGGAGCAGCGACTGGGTCATCGCGGCCGCGAGCTGGAAGTCGAGGAACCCGTCGACCTCCGGGAACCCGGGAAGATCGGTGGTGCGGTTCAGCCCGCCGGTGTTCACGGCGAGGAACAGGGTCGGGAAGATGAGCAGCGGCGCCAGGAACTGCGGCCGGCGGAACGCGTTGACCAGGGCGCGGCGCGCGAGGGCCACGACGACGCGTGTCACGACGGCTCCGCGGGGGCGGCGGCCGCCACGCCGTGGGCGTCGCTGGCGTCCTGGGTCCCCTCGAGATGCCGGCCTGTCTTCTGGACGAACACGTCGTCCAGGGACGGCTCGACGACCTGGAGGGCGGCGACGGCGATCCCGGCCTCGTCGAGCGCCCGGACGACCGGGGCGATCGCCGTCGCACCGCCGTCCACGGCGAACGAGAGATCCGCGTTCTCCGTCGACGGGCGCTCGTCCCCGAAGCGGCCCAGGATCTCGCGGGCCCGCTCGAGCCGCTCCGGGTCCACCACCGAGACGTTGAGGCGCGGACGGTCGATCTCGGCCTTCAGCGAAGCGGGAGTGCCTTCGGCGACGAGCTTGCCCTGGCTGATGATGCCGACGCGGTCGGCGAGCTGGTCGGCCTCCTCGAGGTACTGGGTGGTGAGGAAGACCGTGGTGCCCTCGCTCTTGAGACGGCGCACCTCCTCCCACAGCGTCAGGCGCGAGACCGGGTCCAGGCCGGTCGTCGGCTCGTCGAGGAAGAGGACCTCGGGCTGGTGCACGAGCGCCATCGCGAGGTCCAGGCGGCGGCGCATGCCGCCCGAGTACGTGCCCACGCGCCGGTCCTGGGCCTGCTCGAGGCCGACGCGGCCGATCAGGTCGGCCGCGCGGTCGGCGACGGCCCGGGCAGGGATCCCGTGCAGCGTCGCCTGGAGCTCGACGAGCTCGCGCCCGGTCATCAGCTGGTCCAGCGAGGCCTCCTGCAATGCCACGCCGATGCGCCGGCGGACCTGTCCGGGTTCGGTCGCGACGTCGAAGCCCGCGACGGTCGCGTGACCGCCCGTGGGACGCAGCAGGGTGACCAGCATGCGCACCGTCGTGGTCTTGCCGGCGCCGTTGGGACCGAGGAATCCGTAGACCTCGCCGGGCTCGACCGCGAGGTCGACACCGGCGACCGCCTTCAGTCCGCCCTTGTACTCCCGCTCCAGCCCCACCGTCGTGATCGCGCTCATCCCGGGGTGAGTCTATTGCGCACGCAACTTCCCGGTGTGGGTGTTCCGCACCTTTCGACCCCGTGGTCGTGTTCAATGGTTCGTGATGAAGCGTTCGACGAAGGCCACCACGACCGTGATCGCCCTGGCGCTCGCCCTGCCGGCTGCGGCCCTGGGCACGCTCGCCGAGGTCGGCAAGCTGGATGCAGCGCCGGCACCGGCGCCCGCGTGCCCGGACCGGCCGTGCCTGGCGATCAGCAAGACCACCGGCTACCAGGCGAAGGTCGACACCGCGCGCAGCGTGCACGTGATCCCGCGGGACGGCCGCATCGTCGCGTGGTCCATCAGCCTCGGGAAGCCCGGCAAGGACCAGACGAAGTTCTTCAACGAGAACCTCGGCGGCGAGCCGCAGGCGCAGCTGACCATCCTGCGCCCGGGCAACAAGCTCTACTACCGCGCGGTCGCCCAGGGTGAGCCACAGAAGCTCACGAAGTACTTCGGGCAGACCGTGCAGTTCCCCCTCGAGCGGTCGATCGAGGTCAAGAAGGGCTGGGTCGTCGGGCTGACGGTCCCGACCTGGGCGCCGTCGCTGGCGGTCAACCAGCCGGGGACGACCTCGTGGCGTGCGAGCCGCGGCAAGGGCAAGTGCAACGACTTCGACCGCCAGACGGCCCAGACCAAGCCGATGGGCATCTCGCAGTTCTACTGCCTGTACCGCACCGCGCGGCTGACCTACTCGGCCACGCTGATCTCCACGCCGTAGGGCGATGGCCGCCGTGGCGGCGGACGCCGCGCTCCCGCCACGGCCCGACCTCTCCCGGTACATGATGGGCGTCGGCTTCCTGCTGACGCCCACGCGGTTCTTCGAGTCCTGTCACGAGCGGTGTGGGGACTGGTTCACGCTGCGGCCGACGAAGGACCGTACGCTGGTGGTGACCGTCGATCCGGACGCTGTGCGCCAGGTCTTCACCGGTGATCCCGCGGTCTTCCACGCCGGCGCCGGCAACGTCCCGCTCGCCCCGATCCTCGGGCCCGGGTCGACGCTGCTGCTCGACGGCGCGGAGCACCTGCGCCACCGCCGGATGCTGCTGCCGCCCTTCCACGGCGATCGCATGCGGGCGCAGGTCGAGGCGATGGAGGAGATCGCCACCCGCCATGTCGCCGCCTGGCCCCGGGACCGGGCGTTCGGCGTTCTGCCCAGCATGCAGGCGATCACCCTCGAGATCATCCTTCGGGTGGTCTTCGGGCTCCGCGACCCCGAGGCGATCGAGCGCCTGGGGGACCCACTGCGTCGCGTCCTGGACATGGTGGGCACGCGCCGCAACGTGCTGGCGCTCGGGCTCACCCAGGGCCGCGACGGCCCACTCAGCCCCTGGCGCCGCTTCTACGCCGCGCGCGAGCGGGCCGACGTGCTGCTGCGGGCGGAGATCGCGGCCCGTCGCCGGTCCGGCGACGGCGACGGCGACGACGTGTTCTCGATGCTCCTCGCCGCGCGGGACGAGCACGGCGCCGGACTCTCCGACGACGAACTGCGTGACGAGCTGATGACCTTGCTGGTCGCCGGCCACGAGACGACCGCCACCGCGCTCGCGTGGACGCTCGAGCGCGTCGTGCGCCATCGGGAGGTCCTGGAGCGCCTGCAGGACGAGCAGCGTGAAGGGGGAACCGGATATCTCGATGCGGTCGTCCGGGAGACCCTGCGCTTGCGCCCCGTCGTCCCAGCGGTCGTCCGGCAGCTACAGGAGCCGGTCACGATCGGGCCGTGGGACCTGCCGGCGGGAGTCCACATCGCGCCGTCCATCTACCTGCTGCATCGACGGCCCGACCTCTACCCGGACCCGCTGGCGTTCCGGCCCGAGCGGTTCCTGGACCGCACGCCGGGGACCTACGAGTGGATCCCGTTCGGGGGCGGCGTACGCCGCTGCCTGGGAGCGACGTTCGCCCTCGCCGAGATGCGCGTGGTGCTCCAGGTGGTCCTGCGGCACGCGGCGCCGCGTTCCGCCGCGCGTGTGCGTGGACGGGCGGGGGAGAAGACCACCCGTCGCGCGATCACCTACGCCCCGTCCCGCGGGGGCCGCGTCGTCGTCTGACGACGCCCGGTGTCAGTTGTCGCAGGCCCCGGGATTCTGAGTGCAGAAGTCCTGGAAGCCGCCGGCCTCGCCGCCCGTGCCCCCGGCCGTACCGCCCGCGCCGGCGCCGCCGGTGGAGGGCGTCGGGGTCGCCTGGGGTGCGGCTGTCGCCTGAGGGACCGGCGTAGCCTGCGTGCTGGGGGCGGGCGCCGTGCCGCCGCTGTCCGGCAGTGTCGTGCCGTCAACACCGGTCGGACCGGTGGTGGCGGAGTCGCCGGAGTCCCCGGAGTCCGCGGAGGTGGCGGCGGGCAGCGTGCCCGCACCCTCGCCGGGCGGCACGAGCTCGGGCGTGTCGCCGGGGATGACGTCCCCGGTCTGCTCGCTGTCGCCGCAGGCCGTGACGCCGAGCGCAGCGGCGAGCAGGAAGGCCACGGCCGTCGAGCGGCGCAGCATCAGGCGGACGGCGCCATCCGGCGACCGCAGGTCGGGCAGTCGTTGAGGTCCTTCTGGGCGAGCTGGTCGCACCACGGGCAGAACCGCAGGTGCTCGACCGCCCACGGGAGCTGCGACTCCGACGGCGCGAGCGGGAGCACCTTGCCCAGCACCTCGAGCTCCTCGCCGGTGTCCCGGTCGCGGTACACCGTGTTGGGCTCGGCCTCGAGGAAGATCTCCCGTCCGGTGGACGGGGTCCGCAGTCGGTAACGCTGGCTCATCGTGTCCGGGACTCTACCGTGACGGGGCGACGTCGCGTCCGGCCCCGTCGCCCTACTCGACGGTGAGCGTCCCCTCCATGCCGGCCTCGCGGTGGCCCTGCACCGAGCAGTAGTAGACGTACTCCCCGGCGGCGAAGTCGGCCTCGAAGCTCGCCTCACCGCCGGTGACCTCGGGCGACTCGCCCTTGCCGTCCACGACGATGTTGTGGGGCACGGTGGACTCGTTGGGCATCGAGACCTCGAGCTGCCCGGCGGGGGCCTGGGCGGTCGAGTTGACGTAGAGGAGCTGGCCGGTCGGGTCGGCGGGGATCGTCAGGACGCCGTTCTCTGCGACGGCGGGCTCGTCGGAGGCCGCGGACTTCACGGCGCTCGCCAACAGACCCTCGTCCTCGCCGCCTGCGGCGGCGACCGCGGCGACGTAGGAGGCGATGTCACGTGCCCCCTCGTCGTCGACGAGGTCCCGGGGCATCGTGCTGCCGATCTGCGGGTGCAGGATCTGCTTGTAGACGACGCCTCGGATGCCGTCGCGGCCGAAGCCGTCGACCAGCGACCGCTTGAAGGCCTCGTCGAGGTTGGGGCCGGTGACGCCCTTGGTCTCCGCGCGGCCGAGGATGTGGCAGGAGCCGCACTTCGAGACGAAGAGCTGCTTGCCGGCGACCTGATCGTCGCTCGCGTTGTTGATGCTGCACCCGGACGCGGCGAGCGCGGCGGCGGCGAGCATCACGGTGACGAGCGGACGGCGGAGACGGGAGATCGAGGGATTCACATTCCTACCCTTGTCAGAACGGGGGGCGAGAGACGGCATCACAGAGCGCGGGCGACGAGGACGACGGCGATGACCACGGCGGCGACCGCGACGGTCAGGAGCAGGAACCGGAACGCGGCGTCCTCGGACTTCAGCGGATTCACGGCCACCCGCTAGACGATGTAGATGGACGTGTAGACGACGATCCACATCACGTCGACGAAGTGCCAGTAGATCCCGGGGATCTCCACCCCGCGGTGGTCGTCGGCGCTGAAGTGGCCGCGGAAGGCCCTGAGCGTGACGAAGCCGAGGAGCAGCAGGCCGATGAAGACGTGCGCGCCGTGCAGGCCGGTGAGGCCGTAGAAGATCGAGCCCTGGGCGTGGTCGCTGGGGGCGAAGCCGATGTGGATGTACTCATTGATCTGGATGAAGAGGAAGGTCAGGCCCAGGAGGAAGGTCGTGAGCATCCCGACCTTGAACCCGTTGCGGTTGCCCGCCTTGAGCGACGTCTCCGCCCAGTGCAGGGTCAGCGACGACGACAGCAGGATCGCGGTGTTCACGCCTGCGACCGCCACCGGCAGCTCGTTGCCCTCGGGCATCCACGCGCCGTCCTGCACGACCCGGATGAAGAAGTAGGCCGTGAAGAACGCCCCGAAGATCATGATCTCCGAGACGATGAACAGCAGCATGCCGAGCATCGCGGGCTCGGCCCGAGAGCTGCGGTTCGCGGGCGGCGGCCCGTGGTGGTGGTGGTCGTCGTGCCCGTGCCCGTGCCCGTGAGCGGCGGGGATCGCGGCGGCTTCCATACGGTGGCTTCTTCCTCGGTGGGCGGGTCAGACCGCGGCGGAGGCCGGGGCGCTGGACTCGATGTGCTCGACGGGTTTGCCGGTCGCCTTGCGGACGCGTTCGACGAGGTCGGCGCGCAGCCAGCCCGATCGGGTTGCCGGAAGGGTCGAGATGACGATGTCGTCGACGTGGAAGAACTGCAGCGCGTTCATCGTCGCCGTGTAGGGGTCGGGATCGCCGATCATGCCCGCGCCACGCAGCCCGGCGTCGCGGACGCGGTCGACGAGCTGGGACAGCCGCGTCTGGGCGCGCTTGACCGCGACACCCTCGCCGCCCTCCTGCGGGACGACGGCGATGAAGATGCGGTCGCCGCCGGAGGCGAACTTCTCCTTCAGGTGGCCGACGAGCTCGTCACGGCTGGCGGTGCGGTTCGCGATCACGAGGGTGACGGCGAAGGGCCGGCCCTCGCGCTCGAGATCAACCACGACATGATCGACCGGCAGGCCCGAGGCCTGCTCGATGCGCTCGATGAGGTCGCGACGCATCCACCCCGAGGAGACCGCGGGCAGCGTGGCGATGATGACCTCGTCGGGAGCGTGCTCGGCGATCGCGTCCATGGTCGCGGTGTAGGGGTCGGGATCGCCGACCTCGCCGATCGAGTCGACGCCGCGCTCACGCAGGTAGGCGCGGGCAAGGTCAACGCGGACCTGGGCGGCGTCGTAGACGGCGTCGGCGTAGATCACGTTGCCGTGCCGGGGGTTGGTCCTCGGGACGCAGAACACCGCGCGGAACTCCTCCCCGGCGTCGATCTTGGAGGTGACGCGCTCGACGAGCGGGGTGCCGCCGAGGGTCTCGTTGGCCACGACGAGAATGGTTTTCATGCGCTGCTACTCCTTGCTCGGCTGGGCTGCGGTTCCGGCGGGTGTCGGGGTGACCTCGGCCCCGTCGTGCAGGATCCCGTGGACCGCGCCCGGGATGCCGTACTCGTAGGGCCCACCGACGACCGTGGGGATGCGGTCGAAGTTGAACACGGGTGGCGGGGAGGTGACCTGCCACTCGAGCGTGAGAGCGCGCCAGGGGTTGCTGACGGCCCGCGGGCCGCCGCGCCAGGACACGACCATGTTGTAGACGAAGATCAGGGTGCTGATCCCGAGCGCGAACGATGCGAGCGAGATCGCCAGGTTCCATCCGGCGAACTGGTCGGCGTAGTCGGCGACCCGGCGCGGCATGCCCTGGACGCCGATGAGGTGCATCGGTGCGAACGTCGCGTTGAAGAACACGAACGTCATCCAGAAGTGGATCTTCCCGAGGCGCTCGTCGTACATCCGCCCGGTCATCTTCGGGAACCAGTAGTAGACGCCGGCGTAGATCGTGAACAGCGACCCGCCGAAGAGCACGTAGTGGATGTGCGCGACGATGAAGTAGGTGTCGCTGACGTGGATCGTCAGCGGGATCATGGCGAGCATCACGCCGGAGATCCCGCCGAGGGTGAACATCGTCAGGAAGCCGAGCGCGAACAGCATCGGCGTGTCGAGCTTCAGGACGCCGCGCCACATGGTGGCGAGCCAGCTGAAGATCTTGATGCCGGTCGGCACGGCGATGATCGCGGTGGTGATCATCATCGGTACGCGGATCCACTCCTGCATGCCGCTCACGAACATGTGGTGCGCCCAGACGGTGAATCCGAGGACGACGATCGCGAGGAGCGAGAACGCCATCATCCGGTACCCGAAGATCGGCTTTCGGGATTTGACGGCGAGGATCTCGCTGATGATCCCGAATCCGGGCAGCATCATGATGTAGACGGCCGGGTGGGAGTAGAACCAGAAGACGTGCTGGTACATGAGCACGTCCCCGCCCTGCGCGGAGTTGAAGAAGTTGAAGCCGAGTCCGCGGTCGAGCAGCACGAAGAACTGCGACGCGGCGATGAACGGCGTGGCGATGACGACCAGCAGCGAGGTCGAGAAGTTCGCCCATACCAGGAGCGGCATCCGGAAGAAGCTCATGCCCGGCGCCCTCATGGTGATGATCGTCACCAGGAAGTTGAGGGCGGTGGCTATGGAGGCCGCCCCCGCGAACTGCACGCCGATCGTGAAGAACACCTGACCTATTGGTGCGGTGTTGGACAGCGGGGCGTACGCGGTCCAGCCGCTGGCGAACGAGCCGCCGGGTGCGAAGAACGACGCCATCATGAGGACGCCGGCGACCGGCAGCATCCAGAACGAGAGGGCGTTCAGCCGCGGGAACGCCATGTCCGGCGCGCCGATCATCAGCGGTAGGACGTAGTTCGCCAGGCCGGCGAACACCGGGATGATGAAGAGGAAGATGAGAATCGACGCGTGGACGGAGAACAGGCCGTTGAACGTGCCCGCGTCGACGAACTGGCGGCCGGGCTGGGCCAGTTCGGCCCGCATCAGCATGGCCATGAGGCCGCCGACGAGCAGGAAGAAGAAGGACAGGACCGTGTACTGGATCCCGATGACCTTGTGGTCGGTGTTCACGTAGAAGTAGCTCTTCCAGCTCTTCGCGCCGTGGCCGGAGTGGTCTTCGGGACGGGCCGGGCGACCGGACGCCCAGTAGAACCAGTAGTCGAAGCAGCCGATGCCCACGAGGAAGAACAGCGGCGCGGCGATCAGCGCGATCTGCAGGACGGACTCGCCGTCCAGGAGCGGGTCGTAGTCGAAGCCGGCACGGGCACCCAGGCTGAGCGCATACGAGAACGCGATGCCCAGCAGCGTGTAGAACGTCGCCCGGGTCCAGCCGGCGTGCCTGAGGGAGGCGGGAAGCATGCTGGTGATCCTCACTTCTTGGTCGCGTCGGCGATGTACTTGACGAGGGCGTCGATCTCGGCGGGGGTGAGCGTCTCGCCGTAGTTCGGGGGCATGATGCCCTCACCGAACCCCTCGGAGATCTCGGCGTTCGGATCGATGATGGAGGTCTTGATGGCGGCAGCGTCCTGCCCGGCCAGGACCTCGTCGAGGTTCGGGCCGGTGGCCGCCTCGGTCCCGGCGTCGGCCAGCGTGTGGCAGGCGCCGCACGCGGTGGCGTCGCCGTTGCCGTCGGTGAAGAGGGCCTTGCCGTCCACGGCGGCCGTCTCTCCGCCCGCGGCGGCGGTCCCGCCCGCGGCCGGGGCGGCGCCCGCGGCCTTCTTCGCGGCCATGTCGGTCATCCACTTGTCGAAGCGGGCCGGCGTCAGGACGTGCGCGCTCTGGCGCATGAAGGCGTGGCCGAGACCGCAGAGCTCGGCGCAGACGACGGGGTAGACGCCGGTCCTGGTCGGGGTGACCCGGTAGCCCGTGGTCACGCCGGGGACGGCGTCGATCTTCAGCCGCCACTGCGGGACCCAGAAGTCGTGGATGACGTCCTTCGACCGCACGTCGAACTTCACGCTCTTGCCCTGCTCGACGTAGAGCTGGTTGGTGCTGAACTTCTTGCCGTCCGGCGCGGTGTACTCGAACGTCCAGGTGAACTGCTCGCCCGTGACGGCGACCCGGTCCTCCTGGCCGCTGGCGGGCGCCTCCTCGATGTTGCTGAGCACCACCGCGGCGTAGCCGCAGAGCGCGATCAGCATCACGGCGGGGATCGCGGTCCAGACGATCTCCAGCTTGGTGTTGCCGTGGATCGGGGGGCCGTCGAGGTGCTCCTCGCCGGGCTTCTGGCGGAACTCGCGTGCCGAGAAGAGCACGACTGCCGTGACGCCGACGAAGACCGGCACGGAGCAGATCACGAGGACGTCCCACAGCGTGTCGATGTCTTCGGCCTGCGTGGATCCCTGGATCGGGAACCAGTCGATCCACAGACCTATGACGATCCCGATCGCCGACAGGACCAGTCCGATCGCGGCCGTGAGCAGCATCGCTTCACGCCGCGGCTTGCGCGTCTCTCCACCCATTACGCCGATCCTATGGCGCGGGGGGGACAGGACGCAACGACCTCGGTGCGCCGTCTTCGTCCCGGGGGTGGCGGCGGCGCCCCGATCGCGCCCCTACGGGGCGCGGTGAACGGGGTCAGGCGGCCTGGGTCACGAGCGCCCCGGGGCCGACCGCGGCGAAGCGGGCGCGCGCACGAAAGTCCGACGGTGCGAGGCCGTGATGGCGGCGGAACGCCTTGGCGAACTGCGCGGGCTGGCGGTAGCCCACGCGGTGGGCGACCTCGCGGATCGTGAGGGAGCGGCCCTCGAGCATCTCCGCGGCCCGCAGCATGCGGACCTGCGTGAGGTGGTCGCGGAACGTGGTGTCGCCGATCTCCGCGTAGGCCCGCTGGAGCTGTCGCCGGGACGACGCCACACGACGGGCGATCTCGTCGAGCGCCAGGTCCTGCGCGTACTCCAGCTCGACGATGGCGCAGGCCTCGTCGTAGAGGCTCGTGCGGTGTCGGACGGTCGCAGGGCGTTGCATCCCACGTTCCTACGCCGCCGTGGCGCGACCGGATGCGTCCGACGTCGGGCAGCGTGCCCGAGATGGCGCCTAAACGCTCTACCGTGCCCGTTCGACGGACTGGCGGTTGCCGACGCGCGCCCGCGAGGGTAGGCTTTGCTTGCAAGAAACAGCACAAACTTTCGAGGGGACGAGGAGAACGCATGCAGGTACGCGAGGGGATGAGCACCGTGGTGCTGACCGTCGGACCGGGGCACAGCCTGAGGGCGGCCGCCCGGCTGATGAGCGAGCGCAGGGTCGGTGCGGCCGTGGTCTCCGACCCCGACGCAGCAGGCCCCGGGATCATCACCGAGCGCGACATCCTGCGCTCGATCGGGAAGGGCGAGGACCCGGACGCCGAGCTGGTGGGGGACCACCTCACCTCCGAGATCGTCTACGCGGCACCCGACTGGTCTCTCGAGGCCGCGGCGAACGCGATGGTGACCGGCGGCTTCCGCCATCTGATCGTCCTCGACGGCGCCGAGATCACCGGCGTCCTCTCCGTCCGCGACATCGTTCGGGTGTGGACCAGCGACGGCGCGACCTGTGACCTGCCGACCGCGGTCGGGCAGGGCGGCTGACGGTCCCACGAAGCGGTGGAGTGCCCCCGCCCCCGCCCTGTCCGGGCGGGGGCGATCCGGCTCAGCGCTGCTTGGCGGAGACCCGGATCGTGCGTCCGCCGACCGTCACGTCGACCCGGTAGGCGCCCTTGCGGAGCCTCGGCGACACCGCGGATCGCACGCCCCGGCGCACGATCCGCCGCACGACCGTCCGGCCCCGTCGCACGCGGATCGTCATCCGCGCCCGCTTGCCCGAAGGGCGCTCCACGACGATCTGCGGCCGCCGCGTGCCCCGGGCTTCGCGGACCGTCACGGTGGTCGGGCCGAGGTCGGCCGTGTGGATGCGCGCGGCGGAGCGGTCGGCCTCGAGATCCTTCGCGCAGAACGGCGCGGTGATCCAGCGCTTGGCGCTGAACTCCTTCGTCTGGTCGCTCGTGCGCGCGGACCGCGGGTTGGTGGACTGGCCGTAGGTCAGGAAGGTCCGCACGTCCGGGCAGCCGGGCTTCAGGTGCACGGCCTGGATGAACGAGGACCCGTGGACGACCTCGGTGTAGCCCTTGGCCGGGTTCCATACGGGCGTGATGACGTTGAAGATGCCGCTGCCGCCGGGACCGCCCTGGATCGGGATCACCTCGCCGCGACGGGTCACCGTCTGGCCCTGACGGAGCGTCGCGTCCAGCGGCAGGTTCGCGCCGCCGAGGTCGCCGACGGCCTGCATCAGCGCGTTCTGGACCGTTGGGTTGAGGGTGTTCAGCCCACTTGGCGTGTTCACCGCGTCTCCGGCGTCGAACGCGCCGGAGAAGGGGCCCGCCGGGCCGGGGAGCGGGATCGGGGCGATGCCCAGGAGCCGCGTGACGAAGCGCTGCCACAGCACGGCGCCCTTGGAGTCGAGGTCGTTCTTGAGGTCCCAGCCACGCAGGACCTCGCAGGCCTGGCTCGTGCAGCCTGCGACGAGGTCGTCGCGCCAGATCTCGCCGGAGTAGACGCGGTTCTGGAGCCCGACGGTCATGAGGTTCGCGAGCGTGAAGCCCTTGCCCTCGAGCCCGTCGGTCCCGGCGAGCCGCTGCTGGAGCTGCTTGATCCCGATGCGTGTGCGCAGTGACCGCTGGGTCCGCTCGTCGCCGATCAGCCGGCTGAAGCCCTCGAGCGGCTGATCCGGGTTCGTCAGCCAGAACGAGTCGTTCATGTTCGAGACGTGGTCGTCGCGGCGGAGCGTCGGGAGGTCCTTCGGACCGAAGATCCCGGGCGCGATGGCCTCGGGGTCGCTCGCCGGACGGCAGGAGCCCTTCGAACCGTCGAGCACGGGCACCCGCTGGGCCGCGTCGAGGGCCACACCGAGCGCGGTCTCGCAGTCGACGTACTTGCGGCGGTCGATGTTCGGGACCGAGCCGACGTCGGCGTAGTAGGCGTTGCCCGCGGTGTCGGCGGCCACGGTGTTGACCCACGGGATGCCCAGGTACTTCTTGAGGATGCCGTCCACCTGCTCGGTGGTCTGCGCGTGGTTCATGTCGAAGAAGTGGTTCATGAGCCGGCCGAAGTTGTCGGCGTTGCCGTCGTGCAGCGCGAACGCCGTCGCCGGCGTCCACGGGAAGACCGGGAGCCCCAGGATCGACGTGAGGATCGGTCCCTGCTCGGCGGACCAGAGCGTGCGGGTCCGTGACGCGAGCTTCCCGTCGGCGCCGGGGACCTGGATCGTCACCTTGTCGGCGGTCATCTGCTTCACCTGGCCGTCCTCGATGTAGCTCGTGTACGAGCCCGGGACGAGCGTCAGCTGGTAGGGGACGAAGCGTCGCGCCGTTGACACGGTGTGGCTCCACGCCATGCCCTTCGTCGTGCCGATCAGGACGATCGGGACGCCCAGCAGCGAGCCGCCGGTCACGTCGAGCTTCCCGGGGATCGTGAGGTGCGCCTGGTAGAACCGCTCGGGGCCCTGCCACGTGAAGTGCGGGTTGCCGTAGAGCAGGCCGTGGCCGTCCTGGGAGCCCGCCTTGCCGATGGCGTAGGCGTTGGAGCCCAGGCCCCCGAGTCGCCGGTCGACCTCGCCGGGAGCGACCGCGCGCGCCGCCTCCATCGCGTCGACCGGGCCGGTCGCCGGCTGCGCGCCGGCGATGCCGTCGATCGCCACGCCGGCGGAGGCGAGGATGGCGAGGGAGTGGAAGCGGCGGAAGACGTCCAATGTCGTGATCGGACGCACCCACTCCTCGCCCTTGCACGTCGGGTCGTCGATCCCGTCGCGACCACCGATCTCGCGCAGGTAAGCGTTGTAGCCCGCGACGTACCCGACGATCGCCTCACGGATCTCGGGCTTCATCCCGATCGGGGGCGGCTGTGCGACGAGGCGCTCGACCGTCCCGCGGTCCTTGATCCGCTGGTAGAAGAAGTCGCTGTTGATGTTCGTCGCGGTCGAGCCGTTGCCGCGGATCGGGTACGCCTTGTCCGCCCCGAAGTACCGCGACCGCTCACCGTTCACGGTGACGTAGGACTCCGCGATCGTGCAGATCGTGTCCTCTGCCAGCGCGGTCGCGTATCCGTAGCCCAGGGACGGGTAGTCCTTGGCCTTGATGTGCGGGATGCCGAACGCCGTCCGCGCGACGGTGACGTCGTAGCGCGGAGCGGCCGCGGCGGAGGAGGGGACGGTCAGGAGCGCCGCGGTGACCAGCGCGGCGACGACGGAGCGGGACATGCGGGCGAGCTTAGGCGAACGGACCCGTTCATGTGGCGGTAGGGCGGCGGGCCGGCTTCAGAACGACGGAGGGCGCCCGTGGGCGCCCTCCGTGCGAAGCGTGATGGCGTCCCGGCGTCAGTGGTGGCCGAGATCCGCCGGGAAGGAGTCGATCTCCTTGCGCGTGTCCTGCACCCAGCGCACGATCGTCGCGAACGTCAGGATCGTGCCGAAGGCGCACACGTACCAGGAGAACGTGAGGCCCAGAAGAGCGAGCGTGACGCCGATGGTCACGAGGATCGGCTGGATGCTGCCACCCGGGAGGTGGATCTCCTCACCGACCGGCGGGACGTTCTGCTCGTGCTCGCTCATGCGACGTAGATGTAGGCGGCGACGAAGGTCATGCCGAACATGAAGAAGACGACGGCGGTCGTGATCATCCCCGACCGGACGTTCTTGCGTGCGAGCTTGCGGTCCATGGTTCCTAGGAATCTAGTGGGTGTCTCAGATCTTCGCGTCCGCGACCATCGCGGCGAAGAGCAGGGCCAGGTAGGCGAGGGAGAAGAGGTACAACTTCAGGGCGGACTGCCGGTCGGCCCGGCGGTACAGCCGCACGGCCCCGGCGATGAACAGCCCGCCGAGGACGAGCGAGGAGACGAGGTAGATCGTGCCCATGCCGCCGGCGCAGAACGGTAGCTGGGTCACCGCGTAGAGCAGGATCGTGTAGAGCAGGATCTGCTTGCGCGTCTCGTCCTCGCCGCGCACGGTGGGAAGCATCGGCACGCCGACCTTCGCGTACTCCTCCTTCATCAGGATGCTCAGCGCCCAGAAGTGCGGCGGCGTCCAGAAGAAGACGATCGCGAACAGGTAGATCGCTGTGCCGCTCAGCGAGCCCTCGACCGCGGCCCAGCCGACGAGCGGCGGGACGGCGCCCGCGGCACCGCCGATGACGATGTTCTGCGGCGTCCGGCGCTTGAGCCAGACGGTGTAGACGAAGACGTAGCCCAGGAAGCCCGAGAACGAGAGGCTCGCCGCCAGGAGGTTGATCGTCGTCGTCATGAGGACGAACGACGCGACCGCGAGGACGATGCCGAAGATCAGCGCATTGCGGGGCGCGATACGGCCCGAGGGGACCGGTCGGTTGGCGGTGCGGGCCATCGCGAGGTCGATGTCGCGGTCGTACCAATGGTTCACGGCGCCCGCGCCGCCGGCGGCGAGGTAGCCGCCCAGGCACGTGAGCAGGATGAGCCCCACCGACGGGGAGCCGGCGACGAGCATCGTCGTCACGGTCGTCAGCAGCAGCAGCGACTGGACCTTCGGCTTGGTGAGCTCGAGGTAGTCGGAGAGCAGCTGCCGCGTCGCGCTGGGCGCGACGGCGGCCGCCGGGACGGTCGTGGCACGGGACGAGGCCATGAGGAAGGCGCGAGCCTAGCGGGGATCGGGCAGGGCGCGCGGGGACCGGGATCCCCGCAACGGTCCTACACGGTCGCCGGGGCCTCGGACTCGGCGACGACGACGTCGGCCCGGGCCGGCTTCTCGGTCTGCTGGCGCAGGACCTGACGGCGGATGTCCTTCATCGGCTCGACCGAGCGGATGCGCGGCACGGAGTCGAAGTTGTTGACCGGCGGGGGCGACGACGTGAACCACTCCAGCGTGTTGCCCTTCCACGGGTCGGGCCCGGAGATCGCGCCCTTCTTCAGGGAGAGCACGACGTTCACGATGGTGACGCCGACGCCGATCGCGAGGATGAACGAGCCGATCGTGGAGATCAGGTTGTACAGCTCGAGGTTGCCGACGTCCGGGTACTCGTAGACGCGACGGGGCATCCCGTCGAGGCCGATCGAGTGCTGGATCAGGAAGGTGACGTGGAAGCCGATGAGCATCAGCCAGAAGCTCGCCTTGCCCAAGCCCTCGCCGAGCATCCGGCCGGTCATCTTCGGGAACCAGTAGTAGAGGCCGGAGAAGATCGACAGGACGGCGCCGCCGACGAGCACGTAGTGCAGGTGGGCGACGACGAAGTAGGTGTCGGTCAGCTGCCAGTCGACCGGGAAGATCGCCAGGAAGATGCCGGTGATGCCGCCGATGAGGAACGTGAAGAGGAAGCCGATCGCGAACAGCATCGCGGTCGTGAACTCGATCGTGCCGCGCCAGAGCGTCGCGATCCAGTTGAACATCTTCACGCCGGTCGGGACGGCGATCAGGAACGACGACAACATGAAGAAGACGAGGACGATCGTCGGGCTCGGCGTCGAGAACATGTGGTGCGCCCAGACCAGGAGGCCGAGGAACGCGATGACGACGGTGGATGCGGCGATCGCCTTGTAGCCGAAGATCGGCTTGCGGCTGAACACCGGCAGGACCTCGGAGATGATGCCGAAGCCCGGCAGCACCATGATGTAGACCTCGGGGTGCCCGAAGAACCAGAACAGGTGCTGCCACAGCAGCGGCGAACCGCCCTGGGACGCGTCGTAGAAATGGGTGCCGAAGTGGCGGTCGGTCAGCAGCAGCGTGACCGCGCCGGCGATGACCGGCAGCGCGAGGATGAGCAGGATCGCGTAGACGAGGATGGCCCACACGAACAGGGGCATGCGGCCCCAGCCCATGCCGGGCGCGCGCATGTTCGCGATCGTCGCGTAGAAGTTGATCGCGCCGACGAGCGAGCCGATGCCGGTGAGGTGGATCAGGAAGATCCAGGCGTCGACGCCGCCCGAGGGCAGGTAGGTGTCGTCGGACAGTGGCGAGTAGCACGTCCAGCCGCACTCCGGCGGCGAGAAGAAGATCGACGCGTAGAAGACGACGCCGCCCGCGGCCAGCATCCAGAACGACAGCGCGTTGAGCTTCGGGAACGCCATGTCCCGGGCCCCGATCATCAGCGGCACGAAGTAGTTGCCGAAGCCCGCCATGACCGGCACGACGAACAGGAAGATCATCGTCGTCCCGTGCATCGTGAACAGCTGGTTGTAGACCTCCGGAGAGAGGAGGGTGTTGTCCGCCTGCGCGAGCTGGAGGCGGATCATCAGCGCCTCGACGCCGCCCAGGATGAAGAAGACGAACGTCAGGACCAAGTACATGATCCCGAGCTTCTTGTGATCGGTCGTGGTGACCCACGACGTCCAGCCGGTGGCCGGCTTCTGGACGCTGTGCGCGACGATCTGGGGGACTGCTGCGGTGTTCGTAGCCATAAGAGTCTGTGGTCCTCGGGGGATCAGGGCTGCGGAGCGGCTTCGTTTGCGGGGCCTCCGGCGGGCACGCCCGCGTCATCGCCTTCGGCGGACCCCTCCTGGTCGCCTTCGACCTCACGGCGCTTGACCTGGGCGGCCTTGTTGGCCTCCTCGATCGCCGCCTGCTGCGTCGCGATCCACTGCTCGTACTCGGCAGGCGGGACGGCGCGGACGCGCGCCGTCATGTTCGCGTGGTTGCGCCCGCAGAGCTCGGCGCACTGGCCGGTGTAGACGCCCGGCTTGGAGATCTTGAACCAGGTGTGGTTCGTGTAGCCCGGCACGGCGTCGAACTTGCCGCCGAGAGCCGGGATCCACCAGGAGTGCGCGACGTCCTGCGCGCGGATGTCCAGGGTGACGGTCGTGTCGGTGGGGACGACCATCTCCTCGTAGGCGAACGGGTCGTTCAGCGTGTTGCCGTCGCCGTCGCCGTTGTAGGTGAACCGCCAGACGTACTGCTGGCCGTTGACCTCGATGTTCAGGCTCTTGCCGTTCGGCGGGAGGCGCTTGGTGACCGCGGCCGTCTGCACGCCGTCGGCGAGCGTGAGGCCGTTGGGGCCCGAGTTCTCCGGGCTGCGGATGCCGTCGAGCTGGACGAAGGTCAGCACGGCGAGGACCACGAGGATCAGCGCGGCGCCGGCGGTCCAGCCGATCTCCAGGCGGGTGTTGCCGTGGATCTGGGCGGCGACGGCGCCCTTCTTCGCCCGGTACTTGTAGATCGAGTAGAAGAGCGCGCCCTCGACGACCACGAAGATGATGACCGCGATGGCGAGGACGACCTTGTACAGGTCGTCGATCTTGTCGGCGTTGGGGGAACCACCGTCCTCAGGGGTGAAGAGGTCGGCCGACGCGGTGCCTGTGAGCACCAGCGTCAGGCCGAAGGTGGCGAGCATCGCCAGGACGAGCGTCCGGCGGCGGGTGGAGATCAGGTTCATGGCACTCACGGCGGCGGGGATATTAGTGAAGGTTCGGCGGAATACGGGTCCTCCGGGCGCCTCAGCGCCCGGTGAACGTGGCCTGGCGCTTCTGCGCAAACGACAGGGCACCCTCGACGAAGTCGGCCGTGGCGGCCATCTCCTGCTGGATGTCGGCCTCCAGGGCGAGCTGCGCCGTCAGATGATGCATGGCGGTGGCGTTCAGCTGGCGCTTGGTGCCGGCGTACGACCGGGTCGGGCCCGCGGCGAGGCGTTCCAGCAGCGCCTGCGACTCGGGGATGAACGACGCGTCGTCGTGGACGCGGTTCACCAGACCCCACTCCAGGGCCTGCGCGGCGGGGATCTTCTCGCCGAGCATGGCCATCTCGGCGGCGCGCGCGACGCCGATCCGGGAGGGGACGAACAGGGAGGAGCCTCCGTCGGGCACCAGCCCGATGTTCACGAAGGCCAGGAGGAAGTAGGCGGACTCGTGCGCGACGACCAGATCGCCGGCGAGCGCGATGCCCAGGCCTACGCCGACGGCGGGGCCGTTGACCGCGCTGAGCACCGGCTTGGGCATCTCCCGGATCGTCTCGATGATCGGGTGGTACCGGTCGTGCAGGGTCTTGCGCAGGTCCGGGCGGCCGTCCTGCGCCAGGGGGACCGGGTCCTCGGTGTCGTCGAAGGACATGAGGTCGGCGCCGGAGGAGAAGGCGCGGCCGGCGCCGGTCACCATGACCGCGCGGACCTCGTCGTCGGCGGACGCGTCCTGCAGCGCGGCGTGCAGCTCACGGGCCAACGCGCCGTTGAACGCGTTGAGGGCCTGCGGCCGGTGAAGCTCGATCCGGGCGGCGGCGCCGTTGCGCCAGACCCGGACCGTGGCACCTTCGTGCGCGAGCACGTCGTCGCTCATGGCCCGCATCCTATGGCGCGTACGATCGGCGTGTGTCCCGCCCTGTCATCGGCATCTGCTCGACGGTCGAGGTCGTGCGATACGGCGCATGGGAGGAGCCCGCGCTGTTCAACCCCGCCGTCTACCACGAGGCCGTGCAGCGGGGCGGCGGATTGGCGCTCACCATCGCTCCCGATCCCCGGTTCGCCGACGACCCCGACGAGGTGCTCGACCTCCTGGACGGCCTCCTCCTCACGGGCGGGACGGACGTCGACCCGGCGACCTACGGCGCCGAGCGGCAGCCCACCGTGCCGGTCACGACGCCCGAACGTGACGCCTACGAGATCGCGCTCGCGCGGCGCGCCCTGGAGCGCGACCTGCCGCTGCTGGGCATCTGCCGGGGCATGCAGGTGCTGAACGTGGCCCGGGGAGGGACGCTCGTCCAGCACCTCCCGGACGTCCTGCGCTCCGACGAGCACCGGCGCACGCTCGGCCGCTGGGAGGGCAACGAGCACGACGTCGAGCTCGAGCCGGGGTCCGCGGCGGCGCGCCTGGCGGGCGAGACGACCCACCGCACCTTCTCCCACCACCACCAGGCGGTCGACCGGCTCGGCGAGGGACTCGTCGTGACCGGACGAGCGCCGTTCGACGGGCTGCCCGAGGCGATCGAGCTGCCGGACCACCGGCTGGCGGTGGGGGTGCAGTGGCACCCCGAGGTCGACCCGGGGAGCCCGGTCGTCGCGACGTGGGTGCGCGAGGTCGCTGCCCTGCGCTCCTAGGCCGGCCGCCCGCGCGCCTGGCCTCAGGCGGCGTCGGCCAGTGCGTGGATCCCCTGGCGGGCGCGGTGCACCAGGGCCTTGCTGGCGCCCTCGCTGACCCCGAGGCGCCGGGCGATCTGCGTGTGCGAGCGCCCCTCGAGCTCATGGCCGACCAGTGCGACACGCTGGCGCTCGGGCAGGGCCTGCAGGTGTCCGACGACCTCACGGACCGCCTCGCGGCGGGCGAGCACGTCCTGCGGGTCGCCGGTGCGGTCGAAGAGCACGGGCTCCAGCTCCTCCAGGGCGACGGTCGGCCGGCTCGCGCGCCCGCGCAGGCGGTCCAGACAGGCGTTGCGCACGATCGTGTAGAGCCAGGCCTTCAGCGAGATCTTCCGGTCGGGGTGGGCCACCAGGGCCCGCAACGCCCGCACGAACGCGTCCTGCACGCACTCCTCGGCGTCGTGGTGGGAGCCGCCCAGGAGGTTGCGCGCGTAGCCGGTCAGCGGCTGCTCGTAGCGTGTGTGCAGCGCCTCGAACGCGCCGCGGGCACCGGCGCGGACCGCGGTGACGAGCTCCTCGTCGGTGGCGGTGCGGGCGGTGGTGGGGTGCAGCAGCAGGGTCGTCACGTTCGTCGTCCTTCGTCGTTGCCGGGGTGGTGGGGACAGCTTCCGTCCGGCGCGGCGGTCCTCCCAGGGCCCCCGGGGGTCACGTCTCGCCCCCCGAGGTGGCGGGTTTCCACACCAAGGTGGGGCTCCGGCCCGTGTGCGACGCTTGCGCACATGGCCGACCGGTCCCCGCTCGCCGCGCACGCCGCCTCACCGCACGAGCTCCGCGCACGCATCGACGCGGAGCGGCTGGGCCGGCCGTTCCTGGTCCTGCGGGACGGCGACGGGCAGCAGGTCCTCGTCGAGCTCGACGGCGTCCGCGAGCGGCTGAGCGTCGGTCGCGGGACGACCTGCGACGTCGCGCTGGGCTGGGACGACGAGGTCAGCCGCCTGCACGCCGAGCTCGAGCTGATCGCGCAGGAGTGGACGGTCAGCGACGACGGCCTGTCGCGCAACGGGACCTACGTCAACCAGCAGCGCATCAGCGGACGCCACCGGCTGCGCGACGGCGACGTGCTGCGCGTCGGCCGCACGCTGCTGGCCTACCGCCGCCCCGAGCTCGAGGAGTCGCGGCCGACGCAGGTCGCCAGCGAGGGCGCGGCGCCCGCCGAGCTCACGGCCACGCAGCGCCAGGTCCTGGTGGCGCTCGCGCGCCCCTACAAGCACGACGAGTTCGCGGTCCCGGCCCCCAACCAGGAGATCGCGGCGGAGCTGCACCTGAGCGTCGACGCGGTCAAAGCCCATCTGCGCGGGCTCTTCCTGCGGTTCGGCATCGAGCACCTGCCGCAGAACCAGAAGCGCTCGCGGCTGGTCGCCGAGGCGCTCCAGCGCGGCGTCGTCACCATCCGCGACCTGTAGGCCCTACGGGACGGCGATCCGCGCGACCGCGCCGTCCTGCGGCGAGACGACCCAGACGGCGTCCCCGCGCGCGGAGATCGCCGTCGGCCGCCGACCGACGCCCGTGATCGGTGCTCCGACGACCTCCGCGGTGGCCGGGTCGATGCGGGTCACGGTGTCGTCGAGTTCGTTGGTCACCCAGACCCCGCCTGCACCGTGGGCCACGCCGCGGGGAGCGGTGCCGACCTCGATCCGGTCACGGTCGGCGCCGTCGGTGGTGGAGATCCGGGTGACCGAGCCCTCGGCGCTGTTGGCGACCCAGACGCTGCCGCCACCGACCGCGACGCCGCGCGGCGCCCGCCCGACGGTGAACGTCCGGCTCACACCCGTCCGCGCGCTGATGCGGGTCACGGTCTCGGTGCCGCGACCCACGACCCAGACGGCGCCCGCCCCGACGTCGAGGTCCTGCACGCCACCCGGCACCCGGATGGACTGCGTGGCGCCGGTGCGCGGGTCCACCTTCACGACGGTCTCGACCATCGAGGGGGAGACCGGACCTGGCCCGCGGATCCCGATCCACACGGCGCCCTCGCCCGTGCGCACGCGGACCGGCTCGCCCGCCGGGAGGGCGGTCGTGGCGCCGCTGCGCCGGCCGCTGCGGTCGCTGAGCTGGATCAGCGAGTTCGTCCCGTTCTTGATCACCCAGATGCGGTCCAGGCCGGCGGCGACGCTCTGCGCCCCGATGCCGATGCTCGGCTGACGGTTCGTGCCGCGCAGGCCGGTCGCGGCGTCCAGCGCGCTCATGCGGGCGTCCGGGTTGCTGACGACCCAGACGGTCCCGCGGGGCCCCGCGACCACGTCGTTGGGGCGGGACCCGGCCGACGTGCTCGAGTCGACCTGCGCGACGGGCGGGGGTCCGGCGGTCGTCGTGCCGGCCGCGGTCGAGGTCCGCGGGGCGGTCGGATCGTCCCCGCCGGCCAGCAGCAGCGCTGCGCCGATCCCGGCGGCCGCGAGCACGACGGCGCCCGCGAGCAGCGCCGGGAGCGGGCTTCTCGGCCCGCGGGGTGGAGTGGCGGTGGTCGCGTCCGCGCGGGGCTGGGCGTGTTCGGTCGCCGGGGTCGCCCGATCCGCCGGTTCCCGGCCGGCGGGCGCGGCGGGCGTGGCCGCGCCGAAGGCGGGGCCGGGCACCGATGACGCGCTGGGCACGGCCGTGGGCCGGTCGTCCCGCGCCTGGGACGCTGCGGCACCCGTAGCGACCGCGCGGCCCGCCGCGCCCGCCAGGTCCTCGCGTCCGTCGGCCGCCGCCAGCGCGGCCCGTCCCAGGTCGCCGGCCGAGCGGAACCGGTCCGCCGGGTCCTTCGCGAGCGCCCGGGCGATGACCGCGTTCAGCGGGGAGGCGTCCTGAGGGAGCGGGGGCGTGGGGTCGTGCAGGTGCGCCCACATCGTCGCCTCGTCGGAGTCGTGCCCGTAGGGCGGCACGCCGCTCAGCGCGTGGAACAGGACGCAGCCCAGCGCGTAGACGTCGGTCCGGGCGTCGACCCGCTCGCCGCGGATCTGCTCGGGCGCCACGTAGCCGAGCGTGCCGACCCAGCCGCCGGCGCGGGTCTGGCCGCCGGCGGAGTCCGCGCGCTTGGTGAGGCCGAAGTCCGTGAGGTAGACGTGGTCGCCCTCGCCGAGGAGGACGTTGGCCGGCTTGACGTCGCGGTGCACGATCCCGCGCGCGTGGGCGGCGTCGAGCGCCGCGCCGAGCTGGCGCGTGATCTGCGCGGCGCGCGGTCCCTCCAACGCACCCTCGCGTCGCACCAGCGTGCGCAGGTCGTCCCCGACCACGAACCGCATCGCCAGGTACAGCACGCCGTCCTCCTCGCCCGCCGAGAAGACCGGGATGACGTTCGGGTGGTCCAGGGACGCCGCGACCCGGGCCTCACGGATGAACCGCTCACGGAACGCCGGGTCCTGGGCGAGCGACGGCGCGATGAGCTTCAGGGCGACCGTGCGGTCGAGGTCCAGCTGCCGGGCGCGGTACACGACGCCCATGCCGCCCCGGCCTGCGACACCGAGGATCTCGTGACCCGCGAACAGCGCCCCGTGTGGCAGTTCGGACGACGTCACGCTCCCGTTCTACCCCAGGAGCCCCTCGTCGCGCAGCCACGCCTCCGTGCGCCGCACCACGGTCCGCGAGCCTCCGGCAGACCGCGGCGCCGATGAAGCCGCCCGCTCCCGTCACGGCGAAGCGCCGTCCCTCCACCGTGCCGCTCGCCGTCCAGGGCCGAACCTATACTGGCCGCGCCGTGCGCGCGTCGAGTGCCATGAAGGCGGCAGCCTGGGGGGTTGCGGTCGTCGGCGCCAGCGCGCCGCTCGCCCGTCGCAGGCTGCGCCTGCCCCCGCCGGTCGTCACCGCGGCGGCCGCCGCCGCCCCCGTGGCGGTCTGCGTCGCGCTGCCCCGCAGCCGGGGCCGGGACGTCGCCACCTGCGTGCTGCAGATGTGGGCGTACATCGCGACCTATCAGATGCCCGCCGACGATCCCGAGGCGCTCGCGGCCCGGGTACGGATCGACTACCCGGTGCGGATCGACCGGGTTCTCGGGCTCGGCGAGCTGCCCGGTGTGCGCCTCCAGCGGGCGCTCGGGCGTCCCGGGGTCGTGCGTCCGGCCGAGCAGGCGCTGGTCTGGACGCACTGGCTCTGGTTCCTGGTCCCGCACGGGACCGTCGCATACCTGCTGGTCCGGCGGCCCGAGCGGTTCCCGGCCGGGGCGGCCCGGATGTACGGCGTCTTCGACCTCGGCCTGATCGGCTACTGGGCGCTCCCGACCGCGCCGCCGTGGTACGCCGCCCAGGAGGGTCGCGCGCCCGGGATGCGGCGCATGATGGTGGAGCACGGCGAGGAGTTCTGGAAGGACGGCTGGGACCCGCTGTACGGTTTCCTGGGAGGAAACCCGCTCGCCGCCATGCCGTCCCTGCACTTCGCGACATCCGTGATGGCCGCGCACCTGCTCACCGAGACCGGACCGGTGCAGGGCGCATTGGGGTGGACGTACGCCCTCACGCTGGGCTTCGGCCTCGTCTACCTCGGCGAGCACTACGTCATCGACCTGCTCGCCGGCCTCGGGCTCGCGGAGGGCGTGCGCCGGCTCGGGCCGCGGGCCGGGCCCGTCCTGCGAGGCGTCTCCCGCGGCATCCAGCGGCTCGAGGCGGCCGCCCACCCATGACCCCCGGCGACGATCCCCCGGGCCGCGTGGTCCCACCCGCGCCGGACCTGCCGCCCGCGGTGGACGCCGTCGCCCCGGAGCCCGGCGCGCCCGGGACGGGGCCAGGACCCGCGCCGCCGCTCCCGACGCCCGCGGGGGCCGCGCGGCCCGCCCGCACCCAGCCGCAGATGACGGGCATGAAGGACGCGCCGCGCATCGCCGCGGAGCTCGCCGGGGAGGCGCTGTCGACGGTCGACCAGGACAACGACCATCTCGACGAGGAGATGCCGCGTGTCCAGGTGACCCGCAAGACGTTCGTCATCGGCGTCGTCTTCATCCTCGCCGTCGTCGCGTTCTTCTACTTCGCACTGCCGCAGCTCAGCGGGCTCGAGGACACCTGGCACCGCCTCGGCGACGGCGACCCGTGGTGGCTTGCGCTCGCGTTCGGCTTCAGCGTCCTGTCGTTCGCCGGATACGTCGGGCTCTTCCAGGGCGTGTACGTCACCAGCGAGGCCAGGAAGCTCATCGGGTACCGGGAGAGCTACCAGATCACGATGGCCGGGCTGGCGGCCACGCGCCTCTTCGCAGCCGGTGGCGCGGGGGGCATCGCGCTGACCGCCTGGGCACTGCGGCGCAGTGGCATGTCGCGCCGCGACGTGGCCGACCGGTCGATCGCCTTCCTCGTCCTGACCTACGCCGTCTACATGGCGGCGCTGGTGATCTGCGGCTACGGGTTGAGCTGGGGGATCCTGGAGGGGCCCGCGCCGTTCGGCGTCACGGTCGTCCCCGCCCTGTTCGGCCTCTCCGTCATCGTCATCTCCCTGCTGATGACCTTCGTGCCCTCCGACGTCGAGCGGCGCTTCGAGCGCTGGGCGGGAGGATCGGGCCGCGTGGCCCGGATGGCGGTGCGGCTCTCCACGGTGCCGGCGGCGATCGCTTCGGGCGTGCGCATCGCGCTGCGGCACATCGGTCGGCGCGACCCGGCGCTGATCGGGGTCATCGCCTACTGGGGCTTCAACATCGCCATCCTGTGGGCGTGCTTCCACGCCTTCGGCGAGGCGCCACCGTGGGCCGTCATCGTCATGGCGTACTTCGTCGGAATGCTCGGCAACCTCCTCCCGCTCCCCGGCGGGGTGGGCGGCGTCGACGGCGGGATGATCGGCGCGTTCGTCGCGTTCGGGGTCAGCGGCTCACTGGCGCTGGTCGCCGTGCTGGCCTACCGCGTCTTCGCCTTCTGGCTCCCGACGATCCCCGGGATCATCGCCTACTTCCAGCTGCGCAAGACGGTCGCGCGCTGGCGGACGACCCGGGTGCCGGAGTCGGCGGCGGTGCTGGAGGGCGTCCGGCCCGCGTAGTCGACGGGTCGGGTACTATACAAAGTGAAGTAACCCCGGAAAGCGGAAGCGGAGCACCATGGCGGACATCGAGAACGTGATCATCATCGGCAGTGGCCCCGCGGGGTACACGGCCGCCCTCTACACGGCGCGCGCCAACCTCGCGCCGCTGGTCATCGAGGGCTTCGCCTGGGGCGGTCTGCTGCAGCAGACCACCGAGGTCGAGAACTACCCCGGGTTCCGGGACGGCATCGACGGCCCCGCGCTCATGCAGACGCTGCGCGACCAGGCCGAGCGGTTCGGCGCGCGGCTCGTCACGGACCTCGCCGAGGAGGTCGTGCTCGCGGAGGAGCCGGGCGGCATCCATGTCGTCAAGGTCGGGGACGACGAGTATCGCTCCCGCACCGTGATCCTCGCGATGGGCGCCGAGCACAAGAAGCTCGGGGTCCCCGGGGAGGAGGAGCTCTCCGGTCAGGGCATCTCGTACTGCGCCACGTGCGACGCCGCGTTCTTCCGCGACAAGCCGATCGTCATCGTCGGCGGCGGCGACTCCGCGATGGAGGAGGCGATGTTCCTCGCGAAGTTCGGCTCGAAGGTCACCGTCGTACACCGCCGCGACGAGTTCCGCGCCTCGAAGATCATGCTCGAGCGCGCACGGGCCGTCGAGAACATCGAGTGGCGCACGCCGTACACCGTGGATGCGTTCCTCGAGGGCGACGGGCCGTTCGAGCGCATCGCGCGCCTGAAGCACGGCGAGACCGGCGAGCTCGTCGAGCTCCCCATGGGCGGGGCGTTCATCGCGGTCGGCCATGAGCCGCAGTCGGAGATCGTCCACGGCCAGATCGACATCGACGACGAGGGCTACGTCAAGGTGGAGGGCCGGTCCACGCGGACCAACCGCCCAGGTGTCTTCGGTGCCGGCGACCTCGTCGACCACACGTACCGGCAGGCCATCACGGCGGCCGGCAGCGGCTGCCAGGCCGCCCTGGACGCGGAGTGGTACCTCCGCGACACGCCGCAGGTCGAGACGCCTGCGGCCCTCGCGCAAGCCGGCGAAGACCTCGCCGAGGCCCAGTGGTCGCCCACGGCGAAGTGAGTAGGGTCGGTCTGGCGTGAGCCCGACCACCCGCCACGACCTGCCGACCCGGCCGCTGGATGCGGTCGACGAGGCCTGGCGGACCTGGCCGCGCGGCGACCGCCCCGGCGCCCTACGGGCCGCCGCCGCCGACGTCCGCGCGCACCTGCGCGCCGGGGCCGCGGTGTCCGCGGTCCGTTCGATCGACCTCGTCGTATCGGCCGTTCCGTCGCACGAGATCCTCCCCGGCGCCCGTCGACCGCTCGCCCGGACGCTGCCGGTCGTCCACCGCCTGCTCGTCGTCCGGTTCACCGACCTCGAGGGCGCGGACCGGCTGCTCGTCTGGGACCCGCGCGTGCCCGACTCGCCCGCGGCGGACGGCGTGCAGGTGCCCGCCGCGCTCGCACGTCCGGACACGGTCACGTCCGCGCTGCACCTGCTCGGACTCGCCCCGCAGGACATCGACGTGTGCGGGATCGGTCACCTCCACGGACAGGACCCGCGGCTGCTGCTGGGCACCTCGGTGGCGATCGGGACCGACCGTGCCGTCCGCGAGCCGCTCTTCCCCCGCGCCGAGGTGGTCGTCGGCCGCGCGGAGACCGACACGCTGCGCGCCCCACACCCCCTGCAGCGTGCCCGCTACGTCGGGGCGCTCCACGGAGTGCGCACCGACCTGCTGCGTGAGGTCGACGGGACCGTGCTGCTCGGCCAGGGCGTCGCCGTCCTGCAGACCCCCGGGCACACCGCGGGGCACCGGTCGCTGGCGCTCGCGACGACCACGGGCGTCTGGGTCGTCTCCGCCAACGGGCACCTCGCCGATGCGTGGCATCCGCACCTCTCCCGGTCCCCGGGCGTTCGTCGCGGCATCGAGGCGGGGGGCCAGGAGGTGCTGGTCGGGACCGACGCCGAGAACGCCGTCGACCTGCACGACAGCATGGTGCTCGAGCGGGCCGTCGCCGACGCGCACCGCACGGACCCACGCTGGCGGACCGTGCTGCCGGTCGCCGAGCTCGTGCCGACGGCCCGGGCGTGGCCGCTGCGCCCGACCTTCCTCCTGGGCGGTCTGAACGTCGGCGTGCTGCGCGACCGCTCCTGACCCTCCGCGCGTCGCGGATCAGGCCCGGGGTCGGCCGAGCGCGTCACGTTCCAGCCGTTCGACGATCGTGATCTCGACCGCCGCGGCCGCCGGTCCGCACGCCGCGCGCACGCGGTCGGCAAGGGCCTGCGCGTCGGGGTCGCCGCCGTCGACACGTTCGACCAGCAAGGCATCCGCGGTCGCCACGGCCGCGCCGACGCCGGGAGCGGCCAGCAGCGCGTCCTGCACCGCCAGCGGTCCGACGGGCACGCCGTCGTCGTCGCGCCATCCGGGCCAGGTGCGGCCGAGGACGACCAGGCGCCCATCCCCGTCGCGCAGCCCGGCGTCGCCGGTGGGGCCGGCACCGTCGACGTGCAGCGGGGAGCGGACCTTGATCCGTCCTGCGGTCCCGCGGGGCACGGCGGCCCCGTCCGGCCCCTGGATCTCCACGGTCAGACCGTGCAGCGGCGTGCCAGCCGTCCCCGGGTCGCCGGTCAGGGCCTCCGGGGTCACCAGGGCGACCGGGCCGGCCTCCGCCGTCGCGTAGAGCGGGGCGACCGACTCTTCGCCGAGCAGGTCGGCGGCGGCGAGCCGTTGGGGGACGGGCAGGTGGTCGCCCGCGACGATCGCAGCGTCCAGGGACGTGGTGTCCGCCTCGTCCAGGACGTCGTCTCCGAGGGCCAGGAGCGCGGCGACCATCGCCGGGGTCAGCACGGTCGTCCCGGGCTCGTGCTCCCCAAGCGCGTCGAGCCAGGCCGCGGGCTCCGGCGGGCCGAGGACCAGCTCGCCGCCCGCCACCAGCGCGACGTTGGCGTGCAGCATGGTCGCCGGCAGCCAGGGTGGCGCGACGATGAGATGTCCACGCCCGGTGCGGTGGCGTGCACGGACGAGCAGGTCGCCGACGAGGGTCGCGATCGCGGCGCCGTCCGCGTGGCTGTCGTCGCGGACCACGACCCGGTGTGGTGCGCCGGCGGTCGCGAGCACCGTGAGCGGTGCCGTCCGCACCCCGCTGAGCGGACGTGGCCCGCCAGGGGCGTCGCGCACGAGCTCGTCGACGTCACGCCCGAGCAGGAGCCGGCCGTCGGAGGCCGGCGCCGCGTCGAGGACGAGATCGGCGTCGCCGGGGTCTGCGCCCTGCGGGAGGTGCACCGGGATCGCACCGAGCTTGGCGAGCGCGAGGACCAGGTCCAGGAGCTCCAGCACGGGCCGGTCCAGGAGCGTCACCACGCGGGAGCCGTGGCCGATCCCGTGCCGGTCGGCGAGCGCGACGGCGAGGCTGCCGGCCCGCTCGTCCCACTGCGCACGGGTGCGCGTGCGGCCGGTCGCGTGCTCGCGCAGGACGACCTGGTCGGGCGCGGCGGCGGCGAGCGTCTCGAGGGTCCCCGGGCGAGGCTTGGCCATCGCCCGGAAGCTACCCGGGCAGGCTCAGCGACGCCGCGCGGCGGCGGCGGCCGTCGCGGCCGCGGCGAGCGGCCCGCCGGCGGTACCACCGACGAGGGGGGTCACCTTCGGATATGTGAACTGGTGCGTCGGCATGGTCGTCCCCCCGGGGTCTCGGGCGTTGGCGTGTACCTGCTCAACGCTCCGGCACCTCCGCTATTACGGAGACCGGGCCGGAACTCCTGCCGGTGCGGGGCGACCGCCATATGCTGACGGCCATGCCCACCTCCAAGGCCGTTCTGATCACCGGCTGCTCGACCGGCATCGGCCGCGCCACCGCGCAGCGGCTCGCCGGGAACGGACACACCGTCTACGCGACGGCCCGCAGGCTCGACTCCATCACCGATCTCGAGGCCGCGGGATGTCGCACGCTCGAGCTCGACGTCACGGAGGAGTCCTCGATGCAGGCGGCCGTCGACCACGTCGTGGAGCGTGAAGGGGCCGTCGGCGTGCTCGTGAACAACGCGGGCTACAGCCAGTCCGGAGCCGTCGAGTCGGTCTCGATGGACGACGTCCGCCGGCAGTTCGAGACGAACGTCTTCGGGCTCGTGCGGATGTGCCAGCTGGTGCTTCCGGGGATGCGGGAGCAGCGCTTCGGCAAGATCGTGAACATCAGCTCCATGGGTGCGAACTTCGTGTTCCCGGGCGGCGGCTTCTACCACGGCACGAAGTACGCCGTGGACGCGATCAGCGACGCGCTGCGGTTCGAGGTGAAGGGCTTCGGCATCGACGTCGTGATCGTGCAGCCGGGCCTGATCCGGACCGCCTTCGGCGAGACCGCCGTGCACGGGGTGCAGGGGCAGGCGGATGGCGACGGACCGTACGCGGCGTTCAACGGTGCCGTCGCGCAGGCGACGGCTGACGTCTACGAGGGGGGTCCGCTGGCCCGCTTCGGGGGCCCGCCGGAGAAGGTCGCCAAGGCGATCGAGAAGGCGATCACCGGCCGGGCGCGGATCCGCGTGCGGGTGACGCCTTCCGCGCACCTCCTCATCGGGCAGCGGCGGCTCATGACCGACGGCCTGTGGGACCGGTTCCTGGCGACGCAGTTCTCGCGTCCCGGCAAGCGCTGAGCCGCCCCCGTCAGGCGATGAGCTTCGGGGGCAGCACGCCCTCGACGCCCAGCAGCAGCTCCTTGCGGTCCGTCCCGCCCGTGTAGCCGCCGAGTCGGTTGCCGGCGGCGAGCACCCGGTGGCAGGGCACGACGATCGGGATCGGGTTGTGCCCGAGCGCGTTGCCGGTCGCCCGCGCGGCCTTCGGGTTGCCGGCGGCGGCCGCGATCTGCCCGTAGGTGGACGTGGCGCCGAACGGGATGGCTGCGGTCGCCGCGAGCACCCGGCGGCCGAACGCGACGATCAGCGACCAGTCGATCGGCGTCTCGAACGCCGTCCGCCGCCCGGCGAAGTACTCCTCGAGCTCCCGCTTGAGCGGGTCCAAGCGGGGCGGTGACGCCAGGACCCGGGGGGACAGGCGGGAGGCGAGGTCGTCCAGAACCCCGTCGATCCCGTCGTTCCAGTCCGTGTACGCGATGCGCACGAGGCCCTTCGGGGTGAGCGCGGCCACGACCTCACCCACGGGGGTGTCGAAGACGTCGTAGGCGACGTCGACGCCCGCCGCGGCGCCGGTGATGAAGCGGGCGGTGGCCGCGGCGACCGCGCCGGGGTCGGCGGGCGGGAGCGGGAGGATCAGGTCGTCGGCGGTGCTCATGCGGTCAGCTCCTGTCGCAGCTTCTTGAGTCCTTCGTGGGCGGAACGCCGCGCCGCCTCCTCGCTGCAGCCCAGCGCCTGCGCCACCTCGCGGTGGCTGAGATCGCCGGCAAAGCGCAGCAGCACGGCCGCGCGCTGCTTGCCGGGCAGCTCGTGCACGCGCTCCCAGACATCGAGGTCCCGCTCGACCGTCGGGGCGACCGCGGGCGCCGCCGGCTCCGGCATGGTCCCGGACGCCGGTACGGCCCGGCGGCCCCTCGCCCGGTGGTGGTCCAAGGCCTTGCGGTGGGCGATGGTGAGGACCCAGGCGCGCAGGTCGGAGTCCTCCCGCAGCTTCGGGTAGGCGCGCAGCGCGCTCACGAAGGTCTCCTGGAAGCAGTCGTCGGCGTCGTGGTGCCCAACCGCGGCGACGAGGAAGCGGTGCACGTCGGGCGCGTGGGCGTCGAGGAACCGCTGGAACGGCGGAGGGCTCACGTCAAGACAACGTACGGCGCGGCCCCGACGTGAGGTCGACCTCAGTGGTCGTGGCCGCAGTGCTCGTCGTGCACGTGCTCGTGGGGGGCGGGGTCGGGGTAACCGTGCACCCGGAACCCCTCGCCCGTCGCCTCGCCCAGGCGCCCCTCCAGGACCAGGCGGCGGAGCAGGGGCGCCGGCCGGTAGCGCTCCTCGCCGGTCTCGGCGTGCAGGCCGGCGATGACGCCGAACACGTGGTCCAGCCCGATGTGGTCGCCCCACGCCAGCGGGCCGCGCGGGTGGTTGACGCCCAGCTCCATGCCGGCGTCGATGTCGTCCGCGCTCGCGACGCCCTCGCCGAGCGCGAAGGCGGCCTCGTTGACGAGCTGGCAGACGATCCGCCCGAGCACGAGGCCCGGGGCGTCACCGACCCAGGCGGTCTGCAGGCCGAGCGAGCGGAAGAACGTCTCGGCGGTGAGCGACACCGCGGGCGCCGTGTCGCGGCCCTTCGTCAGCTCCACCAGCCCGCGTCCCTGGTCGTCCAGGAGCGGTGGGAGAGCGTGGAAGCCGACCGCGTTGCCACCCTCGTCAGCGGCGACCAGAGACGTCGAGGCGCAGAGGATCGCCCGAGGCGCGCCCTGGAGGACCTCGTCGTCCGGGTCGGCGGCGCAGTCCAGGCACAGGAACGGCACCTCGTCGGTGTCGCCCGGGCCCGCGACGCGCCATCCGGAGTGCTGCGCGAGCTCGGCGATGTCGTGGGCGATGCCGAGGTCGCCCGCGATGACCACGAGGTCGCTGGCGCCCTCGACCGGACCGGTCGGCCCACCCGCGGGAGGATCCTCGGGTCGGTGCGGGCCGTCGTCGTAGCGATACCAGCCGCGTCCGGTCTTGCGGCCGTGGAGCCCGGCCGCGACCATGCGGGCGGCCAGGGGAGACGGCTGCCAGCGCGGCTCCCCGAAGCTCAGCTCCTGGAACGACTTGGCGACCTCGAACCCGACGTCGATCCCGACGAGGTCCGCGAGCTCGAACGGGCCCATCCGGAAGCCGCCCTCGATCCGGCAGATCCGGTCGATCGTCTCCACGTCGGCGGCCTGCTCTTGCAGGAGCTTCAGCGCCTCCAGGAGGAACGGCCGGTTGCACCGGTTCACCACGAAGCCGGGGACGTCGGCGGCGTCGATGACGTGCTTGCCGAGTGCCTCGCCGGCGGCGCGTGCGACGGCGAGCGCCTGCGGGCAGGAGTCGATCCCGGCGATGACCTCCAGCAGCCGCATGACGGGGGGCGGGTTGAAGAAGTGCATCCCGACGACGAGCTCCGACCGCGCGGCGGACGGGGCGATCGCGGTGATCGGGATCGAGGACGTGTTGGAGGCGAGGACGGCGTCGGGCGCCACCGCTGAGAGTGACGCAAAGATCTGGTGCTTGAGCTCGAGGCGCTCGGGCGCGGCCTCGATGATCAGCGGGCAGTCGGCGAGGCCCTCGACCGTCGAGGCCGGCGAGACGCGCGCTTCGATTGCCGCGGCCTCCGTCTCGTCGATGCGCCCTTTCGCCACCGACCGCGCGACGCTCGCCCGGATCCGCCCGATGCCGGTGTGCAACGCACCCTCGACCGGGTCGTGCAGCACGGTGCGGATGCCGGCGCGCGCGGCGGCCTCGGCGATCCCGGCGCCCATGGTTCCGGCGCCGACGACGCCGATCGGCTCGATGCTGACGGTCGGGGTGCTCATGACGGCACCAGGGCGTTGATGCCGGTCTCGGCGCGGCCGATGATCAGCTTCTGGATCTGCGAGGTGCCCTCGTACAGCGTGGTCACGCGGCTGTCCCGGAAGTAGCGCTCGACCGGGTGGTCGTCGACGTACCCGGCGCCCCCGTGCACCTGGATCGCCTCGTTGGCGCACCACACGGCCGCTTCGGTCGCGAAGAGCTTCGCGATCGACGTCTCGGTCGTGTTCGGCCTGCCCGTGTCCTTCAGCCAGCCCGCCCGCAGCGTCAGCATGCGCGCCGCGTCGGTCTTCACCCGCATCTCGGCGATCATCGCCTGGACGAGCTGGAAGGACGCGATCGGGCGGCCGAACTGCTCGCGCTCCTTCGCGTACTTCACCGACTCGTCCAGCGAGCCCTGGCAGATGCCGACGCACCCGGCGGCGACGGAGTAGCGGCCGGAGTCCAGGGAGGTCATCGCGATCCGAAAGCCCTGACCGACCTCGCCGAGGACCATGGCGTCCGGCACGAACACGTCGTCGAGCGCGATCGAGGCCGTGTCGGCTGCGCGCATCCCCATCTTCCCGTGGATGGGCGCGGGGACGAAGCCCTCCTGGTCGGTGTCCACGAGGAAGCAGGCGACGCCCTTGTGGGCGAGCTCCGGGTCGGTCTGTGCGAACACCAGCGCGAGCTTCGCGACGTTGCCGTTGCTGATCCACATCTTCGAGCCGTTCAGCAGCCAGCCGCCGTCGACCCGCTTCGCGCGGGTCTTCTGGTCGGCCGCGTCGGAGCCGGTATCGGGCTCGGTCAGCGCGAAGCAGCCGAGGATCTCGCCGCTGCAGAGCCGCGGGAGGAGGTCGTGCTTCTGCTCCTGCGTCCCGAACTTCACGAGCACCGAGCAGACGAGCGAGGTCTGGACGCTGATGACCGTGCGCATGGCGCTGCACGCGCGCCCGACGTGCTCGACCACGAGGCCGTACGTCACGTGGTCCAGCCCGGCACCGCCGTACTCACGCGGCACGATCGCGCCGAGGTACCCCTGCGCGGCGATCTTCGCGACGAGCTCGGTGTCGAAGTGCTCGTTGCGCGAGTTGTCGCGGGCCCGCGGAGCGACCTCGCGCTCGGCGAACTCCCGGGCGGTGTCGCGCACGAGCAGCTGCTCGTCGGAGAGGTCGAAGTCCATGGATTCCACGCTATCGGACAGTCCGTCCGACGGGCTCGGCCGTAGACTCGACCAGTGGATCCCTTCGCGGTCATCATGCTCGGCGGGACGGCCGGCGTCGTCATCGCCCTCCTGCTGCTCGGGCGCTTCTATCCCGGGTCCGGGGCCGACGTCCTGGACTGGAAGCCCACGCGCACGCCGGAGACGGAGGCGCAGAACGACGTCGACGAGCTCGAGCAGCTGATGGCGGTCGCCAACCGCCGGCGTCGGCGGCTCGGACAGGCCGAGCTGACCGAGGACACGCTGGACCAGCTCGTCGCCGAGTCCTCCGCGGAGCGCACGCGGCGCAGCGAGGAGTACCTGGCCGACATCGAGATCGAGCAGATGCTCGAGGTCAAGAACAAGCGCCGTGCGGCCAAGGGCCTGGCGCCGATCACGGTGGCGGAGTACAAGGCCCGGATCGAGGGAGGACAGCTGTGAGGGTCCTGATGATCGGCGGCGGCAGCGAGCGCGGACTGGCGCTGACGAGGTCGCTGGTCGCCGAGGGGCACGCGGTCCGCGTCGTCTCCCGCGAGGGTGCCCGCCGGGAGGCCATCGAGGCCGCCGGTGCGGAGTGCTGGGTCGGGACCCCGGACGTCGTCGGCACCATCCGGTTCGCCCTCGAGAACGTCACCGTGCTCTGCTGGCTGCTCGGCACCGCGACGCACGAGGACCCGGAGAAGCTCGAGGCGCTGTTCGGCTCGCGCCTGAAGATGCTGCTGGAGAAGACGACCGACACGACGGTGCGCGGCGTCGTCTACGAGGCCACGGGCCCTGTCGGCGACGACCTGCTGGCGAGCGGCCGGCACGAGGTCGAGTGGGCGTTCGACAAGAACGAGATCCCCTACGCGCTGCTGCGGGCCGACGCGAGCGACGTCGGGTCCTGGGTCGGGGCGGCGCGCAGCGCGATCGACTCGCTGCTCACCGCGGTCCGGGCGAGCCCCGCCCGCTGACCGTCAGCTGGTGAGGGCGGCCGGGAGCCGCTCGAGCAGGTCGTGCAGGATCCGGGCGGTCGCGCCCCAGATGAGGTGCTCCCCGACGATGTAGACGTCGGTGCGGAAGGGCACCCCGCGGCGGACCAGCCGCTCCCGGCCGTGCCCCGCGATCAGGTCGGGGATCGTGAGCTCGAGGATCTCGGCGACCTCGCCGTGGCTGGGCGTCCAGACGTGGCCCGGCTCGATCAGCCCGACGAAGGGGTAGACGGCATAGTTCGTGGCGATCGTCGGGGTCGGCTGGAGCGCCCCCAGGACTGCGACGGCGTCCTGCGGCAGGCCGATCTCCTCGTGCGCCTCCCGCAGCGCGGTCACCAGCAGGTCGCGGTCGCCGTCGTCGCGGCGGCCTCCGGGGAAGCTCACCTCACCCGGGTGCCGGCGCATGTCGTCGCGGCGACGGGTGAACACGACGTGCACGACGTCCTCCTGCACGTAGAGCGGCACGAGCACCGCCGCCTTCGTGCGCCCGTGCACGGCCAGCCCGGCCGCGTCCGCCGGGTGCAGGAGCCGGTCGCGCAGGACCGATGCGACGCCCTCCGACAGGGTCGGGGCCTCAGGCAACGGACGTGCGTGCGACGCGCTCGTCGAACATGACCTCGCCGTCGAGCGTCCGGTGCACCGGGCACTTCGCGGCGATCACCCGCAGACGCTCCACCTGCTCGTCGTCGAGCTGTGGCGGCATCCGCAGCTCCAGGTCGAACTTCGTCGGGCAGCCGCGCTCGGCGGCCTTGTACTCGCAGCTGACCTCCATCCCCGTGACGTCCCAGCCCTTGCGCTGGGCGTACATCTCCATCGTGATGGCGGTGCAGGAGGCCAGCGCGGCGGCCAGCAGCTCCTCGGGGGTGGGACCGGCGTCCTGGCCGCCGAGGTCGGTCGGCTCGTCGGCGGCCAGCTGGTGGCCGCGGACCTTCACCGTCTGCTTGAACGTGCCGGCGCGCGTCGAGGTGACCTTCATCGTGCAGATGCTACGCCTCGCGCGACGCGGGCCCGCTGCGGGCGAGTCACCGCCGGGTGCGCCGGCCGAACTCGGTGACGTACGTGGCCCCGTCGCCGTCGTCCGTCGGGACCCCGAGCGCGACGCCGATCCCGATCTCCCGGTAGGACCGGTCCAGGATGTTGCTGCGGTGGCCCGGCGAGTCCATCCACGCCTGCATCGTCTGGGCGGGGGTGGCGAGCCGGCCGGTGCCCCAGGCGAGGTTCTCACCGACCGACCAGCGGGCGATGTTCCCCCTGAGGTACGGGGTCCGCCGGATGCGGTGCAGCATCGTGGAGCCGGAGGGGGAGACGTGGGCGAAGAAGCGCTCGCGAACCATCTGTCCGGCGTACCGCGCTGCGACGCCCGCCAGCGTGGCCTGGCTGCGCAGCTTCCGGCGGCCGCGCTTGGTGCGCTCGCGGTTCACCAGGCACAACGTCGCCGCGCGGATCCGGGCGAGGTTCGTGGAGGACGGCAGGAGGCCGGTGTCGGTGCAGCGGCCCTTCTTCGGCTTCTTCGCGGGCGGGTCGGGCGCGGGGGTGGGGGCGGGGGCGGGCGTCTCCTGCGGGCAGGATCCGATGTCCGGGAGGACCTCGGTCTGGACGCAGATCGGCAGCGCCGGCAGCGCGGCGTCCGCCGCCCGGGCCGGGGCGGCGGTGATCGCGACGGTCGTGGCCACGAGGGCGCACGAGACCGCCGCACGGAGCGTGCGCGGGAGAGGAGGCATGAGAGGGGGAGAGCGGCGACGACGGCGATGTGCGGGTCCTCGCCGTCACGAGGTGGATCGGCCCCGCCCGCGTGCGATCCGATCTCGCGGGCGCCAACTTGGACGGGTGTTGGACACCGCCCAGCAGGACACCCGCGGGGTCGGGATGGCGCCGGGCCGCCCGCACTGCCACCATGCGTCGCCATCGGGGCGTGGCGCAGCCTGGTAGCGCACCTGCTTTGGGAGCAGGGGGTCGCCGGTTCGAATCCGGCCGCCCCGATGATCGAGGGAGCGTCGCTACGATGGCGCGGCACGCCTCCGTAGCTCAACTGGATAGAGCAGGGAGCTTCTACCTCTCAGGTTGCAGGTTCGAGTCCTGCCGGGGGTGCCTCCGGCCCGGAATGTGACCCGCCGCCACCCGGTCCCAGGGCCGCCCGCGCGGTACGATCCGGCGACGTTCCCAGGGGGCCTCTACCCGTTGGGAACGTCATGCCCTCGGACGAGCCACTCGTCGCGGGGGCGCTTTTGTGTCCCGCGCGCCACGAGGCGCGGGGGACGGCTAGACTGGCGGCACGCGTGGTGGGCGTAGCTCAGTTGGTAGAGCTCCTGGTTGTGGTCCAGGCGGTCGCGGGTTCGAGTCCCGTCGCTCACCTCTCACGAAGTCCCTGCACATGCGGGTATTTCGGTGTTCCGGGATGAGCGCGAGAGGCGCTCTGGAGTACCAATGGGGTACCAAAGTTCCCGGATTTCGCCCCTGCGCGGTGGCCAGAACCGGGGGCGAGTCGGTCGAGATCCCGCTCCGCAAGCTGGCGCGAGCGAGCTCCGATGGCTCTGGAGCGTGAGCGATCGGCGCGTCTCGCGCAGCGGATTTCGCGCACGAGTTGCGTGGTTCCCAGCGGCCCGTGTCGGCTTCCCGGACGTCAGTAGCGGTGCCCTCTTCCCGTCTTCTCGGGCGTCAGGTCTCCGGCGGCAACCGAGACGGGCGAGGGCGCAGCCAGCGGCCCGGCCAGCCGCTGCGGTAGCCGACGAGAGAGATCACCGCCGGCACGAGCACGGTGCGGACGATGAACGCGTCAATGAGCAGACCCGCGGCCATCACGAACGCGAGCTCGCGAAACGGCTGCAGCGGGATCAGCGCCATGAGCGCGAACGACACCGCGAGGACGATCCCGGCGGCCGAGATCGCCCGCGCGGCGCCTGCGCCCGCGACGACGATCGCTTCTTCCAGCGAGCGCCGGCGCGCCTCCGCCCAGACGCGGCCGGCGAGGAAGATGTTGTAGTCCGACCCCAGGGCGACGAGCAGCACGCCTGCGGCCACGGGCACGTAGTAGGTCAGCTCGCGGTTGCCGAGCACGCCCTGGAAGAGCCCGACGGCGAGGCCGAGCGAGGCCAGCGGGGCGAGCACGGCGGCGAGCACGAGGTACAGCGGTGCCACGAGGCTGCGCAGGAACAGCACGAGCACGAGCAGCACGGCCAGCAGCACGGCCGGCACGACGCGACCGATGTTGTCGACCGTGTCGTCGACCGTCTCCTGTGACAGCGCCGTGTCCCCGGCGAAGCTGACCGCCGCGCCGGACAGGCCCGCCTGCCGGAGCAGCGGGCCGGCGCGGCCGCGTAGGCGCCGCAGTCGCTCGATCGCCCCCGCGCCGAGCGGGTTGGCGCGCAACACGACGATGAAGCGCGCCGCGTTGCCGGGGAGGGCGAGTACGGCGCCGAACCGCTGGTCGGTCGGGTTCGTCGCCGGCCCGATGACCTCGGCGACGCCGGGCTCGGCGCGCAGCAACTGCTGCAGGCGGCTCAGCGCCGCCGGGCGGCGCTCGATGCCGTCCTGCTCGACGATCAGGACGGTCGGGGACAGCGCCCCGGGGACGAACCCGCGCTGGGCCTGCACGTAGGCGACGCGCGCCGGGCTGTCGGGAGGGAGGCTGCGCACGAGCGGGTTGCCGAGGTTCATCCACAACGTGCCCGAGGCCATCGCGGTCAGGCCGACCAGGCAGACGAGGATCGTCGGGCGCGGGCGCCGGACGGCGAAGGCCACCAACACGTGGGCCAGGCGGTCCGCGCGCCGGGGCGTGTCGACCGCCCGCTCGCGCGATGGTCGCGTCGGCCAGAACAGCGAGTTGCCCAGTAGGCCCATCGCGGCCGGGATGAAGGTGACTGACACCGCGACCGCCACGAGCGCCGCCATCGCCATCCCGGGACCGAACGCCTGCAGGAACCCGAGGTCGGCGACGAGCAGCGCGGCGCTGGCCGCGACGACGGCCATCCCGCAGGTCACGACGATCGGGGTCAGCTCCGCGGCGGTCTGCCGCGCCGCGGCCTGCGCATCCTGCTGTTCACCTAGGCGCCGCCGGTAGCGCGAGAGGTAGAAGAGGGTGTAGTCGGTCACCACGCCGAAGAGCAGCGCGACGATGACCGGCTGCACCTCGCTGGGCACCGACACCCCCAGCGCCTGACCGACCACCGCGAGTACCCGGATCGAGATGAGGTAGGACAGCGCGACGGCCACGAGGTTGACGATCGGGGCCAGGACCGCGCGGAAGTACAGTCCGACCGCGGCCAGGACGAAGAGGATGGTGGCCAGCTCGACCAGCGGCAGGTGGTCCTCGATCTGCCGAGCCTGCTCGGCGCGGGCGGGGATCGCCCCCGTCACGCCGACGAAGCCGCCGGGCACCAGCGGTCGCAGGTGCTCGCGCGCCAGGCGCTGGGCAGCTGCGTTGCGCCCGGTCGGGCCGACGTCCGGGGGGAAGAGCAGTGGCAGCAGGATCGTCGTCGAGCGTTCGCGGACCGCGGGCGCCACGCCGAGCACGTTGGGGACGAGGTAGCCGCGCGTGGCCCGTAGGCGTGGCAGCTCGCCGCGGTTGAGCTGCACGAGCCGTTCGGCGATCAGCGCCTGCTGCCGGATGGAGAGCCCGCCGGGGTCGCGGATCACCACGACCGTGCGGCTGAGAACGGGAAAGGCGAACAGCTCGGCCGAGCGCAGCTCCGCGTCGATCGCCTGGGCGTCGACGGGGACCAGGTCGCCGAGCGCCCCGACCTGGGCCTCGCGGATCGTCGGCAGCGTGAGGGTGCACACGACCGCCGCGGCGATCCACCCGACGACGACCAGGACGCGCAGGCGGATCGTCAGAGAGGCCAGCCGGTGGCTCATCGGCCGGCACGTGCCAGGCCCGGGGGCCGGTTGCTCATCGTCGCCACCGCGTGCCGGACGACCAGCCCCTCGAGCGCTGGGTCGGCCTGCGCCTGCAGCCGCGCTCGCCCGCGGATTCGGGTCAGGCGCAGCGGCAGGTAGCGCGTCCAACGAAGCCTCATATCAGCCCCCAGAGCACGGCGTGGATGTCGACGGGGTGTGCAGATCGCCGATCACGGCGTAGTCCTCGATCCTGCTCATCATCCCAGTGTGGCGACTGCCGACGAGTAGATTCATTTCAATGCTCATGCAACGTACGCCGCGCGTCGGTCACCGGAGTCCGCACGGCGCGGCGGAGGCGTGATGCTCGTTGCCGGGATTGACGTCGGGGGCACGAACATCGAGATCGGGCTGGTCGACGACGAGCACCAGGTCATCGCGCGGGCCAAATGCGACACTCCGCGGGAGGGCCCAGCCGCGGTCATCGCGAAGATCGTGAGCTTGGTCGAGGCGCTCGACGAGGAGCCGGTCGCAGTCGGCGCGGGCATCCCCGGCGTCATCCACGATGGTCGGGCGCTCACGGTCCCAAACCTCGAGAACTGGGACGATCAGGTCGATGTCGGCGCCGAGCTCCAACGAGCGCTCGGCGTCCCGGTCGCGCTGGGCAACGACGTCAACGTCGGCCTGCTCGGCGAATGGGTGGCTGGGGTCGCACGCGACGTCAACGACGTGCTCGGCGTGTGGATGGGCACCGGCATCGGCGGCGCCCTGGTCCTCGACGGGCGCCCGTTCAACGGCTCGCGCGGCGCGGCCGGCGAGATCGGCCACGTCGTGGTCCGACCCGGCGGAGCGCTGTGCAGTTGCGGACGCCGCGGCTGCGTGGAGGCCTATGCCGGCCGGCGCTCGATGGCCGCGGCAGCGAACGCCATGGTCGACGCCGGCCGCCAGACCTCGCTGTTTGACATCCGCGATGAGGAAGGCAAGCGCGACCTGACCTCCAAGGTCTGGGCGCGCGCATTGAAGCAGTCAGACCCGCTGGCCGCGGAGCTCTTCGACACTGCCATCGAGAATCTGGGCATCGGCGTGGCGTCGACGATCAACGTGATCGATGTCGAGCTCGTGGTCGTCGGCGGTGGGCTGGCGGAGAAGCTCGGCCAGGACCTCGCCGACCGCATCCAAGAGGCGGCGGCCCCGTGGATGCTGCAACCCAATCCCGATCTGATCTGGGCTCCTTCCGCGTTGGGAGACGATGCTGGCGTCGTTGGCGCGGCCGCGCTGGCGCGCGCGGCCGTCATCGCCGCATAGCGTCCCGGGCGGCGCGCTCGTCGGGCTCGCCGGCGCGTGAAACGACCCACGCAACCGGCAGGGGATTTTGGAGGGGGGGTACCCTGACGATATGCCGTCGCGTGGCACCCTGCTCATCGTGCTGTTGGTGCTCGCGGTACTGACCGCCGCCGTGCTCGCCATCACGCACAGCGATGATGCCGGTGATCGCGTCATCGAGGTCTCGGCGAGTGCCGAGCAGCGCGTGCCACCCGACCTGGCCATCGTGCGACTCGGCGTCACCGCACGGGCGGCGAGCGCGCGCGCAGTGACCAGTGCCACGTCGGCGACGCTGCAGCGGGTGATCGAAGCCGTCCGTAAGACGGGGGTCAAGGAACTCAAGACGGAGCCCGTCCGGGTGACCCGCAGCGCACCACGCCCTACGTCCGACGCACCGCAGCAGCCGCCGTTCGTCGCGCGGCAGTCGATCGAGGTGCGCACGCGCGATCTCGACCGCGTCGGAGCCATCCTCGAGGCGGCCGTCGCGGCCGGCGCCAACGACGTGAGCGGCCCCCGCTTCACCCTCGCGGACCCGAGCGCTGCCCGGCGCGCGGCGGTCGCCGCCGCAGTGCGCGACGCCCGCTCAACCGCCCAGGCGGCCGCTGCGGCAGCCGGCGTGGCGCTCGGCGATCTCCGGCGCATCCAGCACGCCGGAACGGGCGTGCCACTGGCGCGGTCGCGCGACACCCTGTCGACAGAGGCTGCGCCGCCCACCGAGCCGGGCCTGATCACCGTGTCGGCAACCGTCACGTCTACGTACGCGGCCCAGTAGCCGCAAGTGCGCGCTCGGGCGGCGCACCAGGCGTCGACGAGCTCAGCCCGCGCGCCTGCGGCCCGTTCGTCGAGTCGAGCTCCAGACGGAGGGCCACAGCGGCGTCGGGCTGATCTGTTGGAGGCGCTCGCGCGCGTCCAGGCGCTGACGGTCCGCAAATCGGCCTGAGCGGCCGGCCGCCCCGAGGGGCGCACCGGCAAGGAGCGCGCCCGCCCCATCCGGCGCACGGTCGAGATCTGCTCCTGACTCAGTAGTTCCCCGGGCCCCATCGCGCCACGGTACGGATGACGCAGGACCGCGCGCCGCGGGAGACTCGGCAGGGGGCAATCCTGCCCCCTGCCACACCCGGAGGTCTCCGTGCCCAGGACCATCATCGTCGCCGCCACACCGCCCGAAGCGGCGCCGGACGCGCTCGCCCTCGCCGCCGACCTCGCGCGCGCGGCGGATGCACGACTCGTCGTCGCCGGCGTGGCGGTCGCTCCGCTCATGGTCGAGCGCGCGATCTACGCCGACGCCCAGCGCGGCGCGATGGAGCGCGAGCTCGGACTTCTCCTGGAGCCCGGGCCGGCAGGCGTCGCCTGCACCGTGTCCGTCGTCGCGTCGCATTCCGTGACGCGTGGTCTGCACCGCCTCGCGGAGCAAGAGCAGGCCGAGCTCCTGGTCCTTGGACCAAGCCATCGCGGCGCCGTCCTGCGCGCCTTCCAGGGTGATCTGATGCTGTCCACGCTCCACGACTCACCGTGTCCTCTGGCCGTCGCGCCGGCCGGCTACGCGGACCGCGCAGCAGCCGGGATCCCGGTCGTCGGCGTCGCTCTCGACGGCGGCGAGGAGTCCGACCGGGTCCTCGATCACGCGATCGGTCTCGCCGACGGGCTCGGGGCGGCGTTGCGGATCGTGCACGTCGCCACGACGTCCGAGGGTCAGCGACTCCCGCCGTGGCTCGATCCGATCGGCACCTCCCGCTACGTCCAGGCGGTGCACGACGCGGGAACGACCCTGCTCGAGGACGCCCTGACGCGCGCCGGCGACCGGGTGGAGGCCACCACGGTGATGCTCGACGGACATCCGAACGAGGCGCTCGTCGACTTCGCCGCCGGGGTCAATCTGCTCGTGATGGGCTCCCGGGCCTACGGCACCGTGGGCCGCGTGCTCATCGGGACCACCGCCGGACGGGTCCTGCACAACGCTCCGTGCGCCGTCCTGATCGCTCCCAACGGCGTCGCCCTGCCGGCAGGGAGCGCAGCATGAGCACGCAGACGATCGTCGTCGGCTACGACGGCACCGACGTTGCGCGCTCAGCGGTCGATCTCGCAGTGCTCCTCGCTGCGCCCACGCGGCAACGCGTCCTGGCCATCACCGCCTACGAGCCCGGAGCCACGGCGGGAGACCCGCGCAGCGCGGCCTCCGTCGAACTGCTCGACGATCTCGGCGGGGTGGAGCGGGACGCCCTGCCCGGTACCGCCCTCACCGTGCTGAGCACCGTCGCCGAACGCCTGGGGGCTGAGCTGATCGTGGTCGGCGCGACGCACCGCGGCGTCCTCGGCCGCATCGTGCCGGGCAGCCTCGGCCAGCAGCTGCTGCAGGGGGCTCCCTGCGCGGTCGCGGTCGCGCGCGGCGGCCCGCCGGCCGCCACCATCAGGTCCATCGCGGTCGCCTGGGACAGGCGGCCGCAAGCCGAGGAGGCGCTCGCGTACGCGTGCCATCTCGCCGAGCGGCACGACGCCGGGCTGCGGCTCATGAGCGCGTGCTACGCCCCCGGACCGTCGCAGGAGAACTCGGACCCGGAGGCGCAGAGCGCGTTCCGCACGCGCCTGCAGGCCGACGTCCGCGCCCGGGCCGCCGCCCTGCCCGTGAACCTCCGGGCCGCGAGCGAGCTGCTCCTCGGCGATCCGGGCCGCGCGCTGGCCACCGCGTGCGAGGAGGGCGTCGATCTGCTCGTCACCGGCTCGCGGTCCTACGGGCCGCTGCGCGGGGCCATCGCCGGCAGCGTCGCCCGGCACCTCGTCGACCACGCCTCGTGCCCGGTGCTCGTCGTCCCCCGCGGAGCCCCGACCACACAGGCGCCCGAGCGCGCCGCGCTGGCCGTCGGAGCCTGACCCGCCGCGGGCCCGGGTTCGGGCTGGAATCCACGGGTACACCTACGACCGAGGCCTCCACGACGACGACCAACCGGTTCTCGCCGCCGGCCAAGAACAGGAGCCGCACATGCACGGCCCAGGATCAGACACCGACCAGGTCGGCGCCGACCCGCACCTCGAACGGCTCCGGCTCGCCACCGGGTTCGCGATGGCCGAGCGCGACGGGATCGTCGCGCAGTTCGCCCCGCTCGGAGCGCGCCTGCGCACGTTCGCCCCGGAAGCCATCGACATGGAGCTGAGCGTCAAGGAGCGCGACGGCGCCGACCAGCGGGTGACGCTGGAGGTCTGGATCGCCGGACGCGAGCGACTCGTCGCGACGTCTGCGCGGGCCGATCTCCGTGCCGCGCTCCAGGAGGTCCGCGACGACGGCATCCGCCAGTTGAACGACGACGTGACCCGCCATGAGGACACGCGCCACGGAGCCGGGCGATGACCACGGCCTCCGAGACGACAGAGCGCGGCCCCGGCGCCCACCAGCCGCTCAGCACGGACCTGCTGGACGCCCTCGTGCGAAAGGAAGCCTCTCAGGGCTTCCTCACGGTCTACGCGGGGACGGATCCCTCCGACCCCGAGCGCGCGCGGATCGAGTTGAAGAACGCCTGTGCCCGGCTGGAGAACGGCCCGACCGCGGACGCGGACGCACGCACCGCCGCGGTGGAGCAGGTCCGCGCCGGGGTGGAGCACGCGCCGCGGGGCCGGTTCGCGACCGTCGGGTTCATCCCCATCGGCGGTCCCGCGGACGACGCGGTCTGGGTCGACCTGCCGGGGGTCGACGCGACCGTCGTCGTGCAGCACGACGCGCCGTACGTCCTCCCGCTGCTGCCGCTGATCGAGCAGTTCGGGGAACGCGGCGTCGTGGCCGTCGCCCGGGACCGGTTCGCGGTGCACCACTGGTCGCAGGGTCGGCTCCACGAGCTTCAGCGGCTGGAGGTCGACGTGGACACCGGCTCCTGGCGGGACTCCGAAGGTCCCGCCAACGCCGCGACCGCCGGTGGCCGCGCGGCGGGAAGCACGGGCGCGACGATGTCCTCGACCGGCACGGGAGACGCGTACGCACGGAAGCACGAGGACGCCACCATCGCGGAGCTCGCGCGGGTCGCAGGGCCCGTGATCGAGCGGTGTGTCGGCGAGCACGCGTGGACGAGCCTCGTCTGGCTCGGCGACCCGGCGATCATCGAGACCGTCCGCGACGCGCTGGCCCCGGCGCCGATCGTCCACGTCCACGGTGACGACGGACAGCTCCTCGGCGAAACCCACGAAGCGCTGCTCGACCGCGTTCGCGACGCGACAGCGTCGCAGTGGGCGCAGGAGAGCCGCCACCGCCTCCAGGGCCTGAGGGAGCGCAGCGCCACGGACCGCGTCGAAAGCCTCGAGGAGGCCGGCACGCTGGCCCGCGAGGGCCGCGTGCAGACGCTGGACGTCTCCGTGCCGCAGCCCCTGACGCTCGACCCCACGAACCTCGGTCTGAACGCTCTGGTCGGTGAGGTGCTCCGACACGGCGGCACGGTCCGGGCGCTCGAGGCCGGGGACGGCACGACACCGCGACTGATCGCGACCTTGCGCTGGTGATCGGTCGGCGCTCCCGGGTGTCGGCCCGGGAGCGACCGTCCGGCTACCGGGGGCGACCGTGACCGATGCCGTCCTCATCTCGGTCCTTGTGCTGCGCCTGCTGGTGCCGCTGGGGATCCCGAAGTTCCCGCTGCCCTTCATCCTGGCGGCGCTCGTCCTGGACGCCGCCGACCAGACGCTGCTCCAGGCGGCCGACGCGACGAGCGTCTTGGACGAGTACCAGGACTACGACAAGGCGCTGGACGTCTACTACCTGACGATCGCCTACACGTCGACGTTCCGCAACTGGCTGGATCCCGTGGCGCTGGGCCTCGCCCGGTTCCTGTTCTACTACCGGCTCGCCGGCACGCTGGCCTTCGCGCTGAGCGGGGCACGCCCGCTGCTGATGGTCTTCCCGAACACCTTCGAGTACTTCTTCGTGTTCTACGAGGCGGTGCGCCTGCTCTGGGACCCGTCCCGGCTGAGCCGCCGGTTCCTGCTGGGTGCGGCGGCGGCGATCTGGGTCGGGATCAAGCTCCCGCAGGAGTACTGGATCCACGTCGCGCGCCTGGACCTCACCGCTGAGATCGCGGCGCACCCCTCGGTGCTACCCGTCCTCTGCGCGATCGGCGCCGGCCTGCTCCTCCTTGGCCGGAGCCGGTGGGGGGATCTCCCTCCCTCCGACCAAGGACCCAGCCTCGACGTCGACGCGCACATCGTCCGTCCGCAGCCGCCGGCGGACGCGCCACGGGGAGATCTCCAGGCGGTCCTCAGCGTCGCGGTCCTGGAGAAGGTCCTGCTGATCGCCACCCTCGCCGTGATCTTCAGCCAGATCCTGGACGTCCGTGCCACGGACCTCCAGATCGGGATCGGCGTCACCGTCGTGGTCCTCCTGAACTCGGCGATCAGCCTGTGGAGGCTCCAGCTCGGCTCCCGCTACGGGTCGACGGTGGTCCAGTTCTTCGCGATGGCCGCGGTCAACGGCGGCGTCCTGGCGCTGGGCGTGGCGTTGCGTCGCACCGTCGGACTCTCGTCCTACCTGCCGGTGCAGGACGCGCTCTTCTACCTGCTGCTGATCAGTCTCATCATCACGATGTACGACCGCTACCGCGTCATGGGCAACCTGTCGCGGGGCCGGCCGCGGCTGCGGGCCACAGAGCGCGCGGCGACGGCATGAGCGTGCGCCGCTCGGTCACCTGGCTCGGGCACTCGACCGCGCTGCTGGAGGTCGGCGGGGTGCGGCTGCTGACCGACCCGCTGTTGCGCGGCCGTCTGGCGCACCTGACGCGGCGGGCCCCGACGGTGGCCGCGGCGACGGTGGGCCCGGTCGACGCCATCCTCATCTCGCACGTGCACTTCGACCACCTCGACCGCCCCACCCTGAAGGCCCTCGGGACGGGCACCCCGATCGTCGCGCCGCGCGGTGCTGCACGGCTGCTCCGCGGGCTCGGGCCGGTCCACGAGCTCGACGTCGGCGAGCACGTCGAGATCCGCGGCGTCCGGGTGACCGCGACGCCCGCCGTCCATGCCACGAGGCGGGTGACCCGCCTCGTGCCGTCCCTCGGCTACCTGGTCGACGGCGACCTCTACTTCGCGGGGGACACCGACCGCTTCGACGCGATGGCCGGTCTCGGCCCGCTCGCGCTCGCGCTACTGCCCGTGTGGGGCTACGGTCCGACGCTCGGCCCCGGGCACCTGGATCCGCGTCGGGCGGCAGAGGCCGCCGCGCTGTTGCAGGCTCGCGTGGCGGTCCCGATCCACTGGGGCACGTACTTCCCGTTCCCCCTCGGCCTGCGCGGTCACCCGATGCTCCGCGATCCGCCCGTGCGCTTCGCCGCGCACGCGGCGACCGTCGCCCCCGCGACCGAGGTCGTGCGCCTCGAACCCGGGGGACGGCTCGACCTGGGCTGAGCCCAGGACCTCAGCGAGGAGTCACGAGCTTCGGGGCGCCGTTGGTCGTGACCGTCGCGGACGGATCGGCCTCCGCGTCGGTGGCGTCCGCACCGCGGCCCTTGACGAACCCGTCGAGCAGGTCCATCGGCACCGGGAAGATCACGGTCGTGTTCTGGTTGATCCCCAGCTCGCTGAGCGTCTGGAGGTAGCGCAGTTGCAGCCCAGCGGGATTGCGCGAGATGACCGACGCGGCATCGGAGATCTTCTCCGCGGCCTGGAACTCGCCCTCGGCGTTGATGATCCGCGCGCGTCGGTTGCGCTCGGCCTCGGCCTGGCGCGCCATGGCGCGCTGCATGTCGGCGGGGATCTCGACGTCCTTGATCTCGACGACGGCGACCTTGATGCCCCACGGGGCGGTCTGCTCGTCGATGATCTGCTGCAGTTCCTCGTTGAGGCGTTCGCGTTCGGAGAGGAGCGTGTCGAGGTCGGCCTTGCCGAGGACCGAGCGCAGGGTGGTCTGCGCGATCTGCGACGTGGCCTGCAGGAAGTCCTCGACGTCGACCACCGAGTCCACCGGGTCGGTGATCCGGAAGTAGGCGACGGCGTTCACGCGGGCGGGGACGTTGTCGTGCGTGATGACGTCCTGGGGCGGGACGTTCAGGGTCACCGTGCGCTGGTCCACGCGGACCATCGTGTCGATGAGCGGGATCAGGAAGATGAGTCCGGGACCCCGCGCGCCGAGCAGACGACCGAGGCGGAAGACGACGGCGCGCTCGTACTCGCGCAGGATGCGGATGGAGAATGCCAGCACCAGCAGTGCGACGCCGGCGACGGTGAGCAGGACGATCACGGGGACGGGGATAGGGCAGGACTCCTCGTGGGGTGGTGGTTGGACAATCAACCGTGCTCGGGCACTGGCGGGCGCGGTGACGAGGGCCAACGCGACCGCCGTCGTCAGCAGGCAAGGCGCCTCCACCGGAGATGAGGAGCGCTGCGAGCGTCAGACCGGCGACCATGGCCGCGCCGTGCCGCACATCAGCGGTCCGGCGCCAGCCTCGTCGCTCTCGCATCGGCGCTCCCATCGCGCTCCATGGGGCCGATCCCGCCGTCCCGAACCCTGGAGGGCGCTCGGGCGGCGGATTTCCCGCCGGCCGTCAAGCCGGCGCGTCGGTGCTCTCTCGATGGGGCCTCAGCGTACGCGGACCGACGAGGTCTTCGTCACCGCGCGACCGCCGGTCGGGGTGAACACCAGCCGCAGGCTCAGCGATCGGCCCTTGAGCCGCGTGAGACGCTTGCGCGCCGCCTTCGTAAGTGTCAGCCGCACGACGACCTTCCCGGTCTTGGTGGCCGTGAACGCCTTCCGGCCGAGCGCCACCCCGGGCCGCAGCCCGGCGCGACGCAGCACCGCCGCCGTCCCGACCAGGGAGACGGTGCCCTTTCCGGCAGCGGGGGCACCGACCGACAGGCTCACACCGTTCCGCAGGGCGGACCGGCTCAACGACCGCGGCGGCGAGAACGTCACCGTGGCCGCCCCGGGCGAGGGTGTCGGCGCCGGGCCCGGGCCCGGGGTCGCGGTTGGGGTCGAGCCGCCCGGCGTCAGCGGCCCGTCGATGCGCTCACAGGCGCCCGACACGGTCTGGTCGGACTGCTCGTCGTCGACCTGCGCGAAATCGTTGCCCGCTCCGCAGTCGGTGGCGTCGGGACCACCGTCACGGACGTACAACTCGTCGTTGCCCGAGCCGGCGTCGATCTCGTCGATCCCGGGACCGCCCGTGATCGTGTCCGCGCCGGAGAACCCGCGCAGCACGTCGGCCCCGGCGCCGCCCTCGATCCGGTCGTCGCCGCCGAAGCCACCGACGATCATGTTCGGCGAGGCGTTCCCGATGAGGATGTCGGACTTCTCCGTCCCCTCGAGGTCCTCGATGTCGGCGCCGACGTTGTCGGCCTCGCCCGGGTTGCCGTCGTTGGCGACGTCGTCCAGCGTGGTCGTCACGCCGACGCTGCGCTGTCCCCAGTCGAGCTTGTCCCGCCCGGGACCGCCCGAGTAGACGTCCTTGCCGGCGTGGGACTCGTCGGCGAAGAATCCCCCGTCATTGAGGCCGCTGAACTCGCCCAAGAGGTCGTCGCCGTCCCCGCCGAGCAGCGTGTCGTCACCGCCCGCGCCGCCCGCCAAGCGGTCGTTGCCGGGACCGCCGGACACGCGATCGTTCAGCGCCCCGGTGTTGAGGGTGTCGTCGCCCGTGCCGCCCTCGATCTCGATCGGCATGATCGCCGCTCGGTCGTTGACCAGGAAGAGGTCGTTCCCCGCGCCCAGATCGAGCATCGCACCGGCCAGAAACGGGCACGTCACGGCCGTGCTCGACGACACGTTGCAGGCCGTGGTGGCCGCAGTACCGATGAGCGTCACCCCGGTGTCGTCGCTGAACCGGAAGTTGGTCTCGTCGTTCGCGTCCGTGCGGATCTGCACGTCGTTGACCTCTGCACCCCCCGTGTACTGCAGGAGGCTCTGACCGTTGCGGTCGACGATCTCCAAGGCTCCCGCGTGCGCCAGCGACGGAGCAAGCGCCATCGCCATTGCCACGCCCGTCACCAGCGATGCCCTACGCGTCATGGAAACCTCGTTCGGCTGGACCGCTCCCCGTCGCCCGAGACGGTAGCAGCGCCGAACACAGAGCGGCCGATCCGCGTCCCCATCGTCTCCGGACCCGAACCCACAGGCCGTCATGAAGATCTTCTACACCTCCACCGACGAAGCGCCGGCCCTGGCCACGCATTCGTTCCTGCCGATCGTCCAGTCGTTCGCGGCTTCCACGGGCGAGACGCCGGAGCGTGGGTGGGGGCAAGGACGGCACAATCTCCGCTTATGCCTCGCCCTGTCTCGCTCGCCGCCGCCGCCGGCTCCCGCAGCGCCGGTGCCGCCCTCACCCTCGTCGTCGTCTCGGCCCTCGCCCTCTCCGCCCTCGCCCTTGTCGCCCCGGCCGCGGCCCAGCAGGCGACCGGGGGCGACCTCTGCCTGACCGACCCGGTGATGCCGGCAGCGCAGCCGCCGCGGGCGCTGCGCTTCGGCATCACGCCGCAGCCGGCCGGCAGCGCGGGCGTCGCCCAGCAGGAACCAGCCCCCTACGACGACGCGGCGCTCGATCGCGCGCTGCTGGATCTCCGCGGCTCCGGGCGCGAGCTCGTGGTCCGGCTCAACCGCCTGTTCTTCTCCGAAGGGGACGCCGGGATCGAGCGCTTCGCTGTGCTCGCCGACCGCTATGCGGCGCTCGGTCTGGGCCTCGAGGTCCAGGTCCGGTACCACCCGGATGCCGCGCAGGAGGGGGACCAGGCGGCGTGGGAGGCGTTCGTCCGGCGCGCGGCCACGGTCCTGGGCAGCCGGCGGGCGCTCGTCGCGTTGTCGATCGTCAACGAGCCCAACCTGCCGATCTCGCCGAACACCTCCGATGGCGTGTACGAGGGCGTGCGTGAGGCGATCGTGCGCGGGGTGGTGGCTGCGCGGGCGGCGCTGGACGCTGCGGGCCGTCCCGACGTGCAGGTCGGCTTCACCTTTGCCTGGCGCTGGGCGCCGCAGGAGGACCGCGCGTTCTGGCGCGAACTGGGAGAGCGTGGCACCGGCGCCTTCCGCGCCGCCCTGGACTACGTCGGACTCCAGGTCTATCCCGGTCTCGTGTGGCCGCCCGTGCCGCTGCCCGGCCGCACGGCGGGCGCCGAGGTCGTCGAGGCAGCTGCGCTCGTGCGCACCTGCATGATGCCGCTGGCCGGCCTCGGATCGGAGGTCGCGCTGTGGATCAGCGAGAACGGGTATGCGACGAACCTCGGGCGGACGGAGGCCGGCCAGGACGTGGACCTGCGCTCAACGGTCGCCGAACTGCACCGCACGAGCGGCACGCTCGGCATCACGGACTACCGCTGGTTCAACCTGCGGGACAACGACGGCGACGGGGCCGATCTGTTCAGCGCCGTCGGCCTGCTGCGTGACGACCACACCCGCAAGCCGTCCTTCGCCGCGCTGCAGCAGGCGATCGCCGCGCACGGGACGGCGCCGGTCGCGCCGACGAGGACGCTTGCGGCTGCAGTGCGCTGCCGCGGGTCCCGCGCGCTGCCACGCGGGGCCTGGCGGAGCGCGCGCCCCGCCCGCGCGCGCGGGACGGCACGGGTCGGTCGCGGCCGTGTCAGCGTGGCGGTGACGCTGCGCCGGCCAGCAGCTCGCCGCCGCGTGGGGGTCGTGCTCCGCGCCGCCGGCGGGAGGCGGCAGCGCATCGTGGTCGTCGTGCGCTGTGCGCGGCCGCGGCGCTGACCACGAGTTCCAACGAACGAGAACGTGCTTCGCGGGTTCGAGTCCCGTCGCTCTCCAGTCAAGAGGTCCCTGCTGCGGCGGGGACTTCGTCGTTCCGGGTCGCCCCACAGGCCTTGAACGTCGATCAGTGGCGGCGATCACCGCCATCGATCGACGTTCGACGGCCGGGGGGCCCGGCCGGGCCCCGGTACGGTCGGCCTTGTGATCGTCGACGCGTCGTCCGCCGAATCCATCACCGACCAGCCGGGCCGCCGGCTCCTGCTCCTGAGCACGTCGGCGTCGCTCACGGTCACCTGGACGTGCCACGACCCCGGGCAGGAGGGCACCGACCTCCACGTCCACCGGGTCCACACCGACGCGTTCTACGTGCTCGACGGCGAGCTCACCGTGCCGATCGGACCGACCGGCGACCCCCGGACGCTCGGGGCGGGCACCTACGCGGCGGTCCCGCCGGGCGTCGCCCACGCGTTCGTGAACGACTCCGACGCGCCGGTGAGCTTCCTCAACCTCCATGCACCCGACGGTGGCTTCGTCGACTTCCTGCGCGGCCTGCGGGAGGGTCGGATCACGGACTGGGACAGCTTCCCGCCGCCCGCCGACGGCGGCCGGCCGGTGAGCGACGTCCTCGTCGTCGCCGACGGTGCCGCCGCGCTTGCGGACGTGGGCGTCACGGTGCTCGACGCCGGCCGCGACACCCTGCGGCTCGAGCTGCGCTGAGCCGAGCGGGACGCCGCGGCGGGGACCGCGGTGAGGTCGGCGCTCGTACACTCGCCCGGTGGAACCTCTCTCCGTCGGCGTGGTCGCGACCTCGCGAAAGACCGACGAACGCCGGCTGGCCATCCACCCCGCCCACCTCGAGCGACTCCCGCCCGCCGTCCGCGGCGCGCTCTTCCTGGAGACCGGGTACGGCGTCGCGTTCGGCCACGCGGATGCCGAGCTCGAGCCCCTCGTGGGCGGGATGCGCAGCCGCGAGGAGCTGCTCTCACACTGCGACGTCGTCCTGCTCCCCAAGCCGCTGGCGGAGGACCTCGAGACCCTGCGCCCCGGGCAGGTCGTCTGGGGATGGCCGCACTGCGTCCAGGACACCCGGATGACCCAGCTCGCGATCGACCGCGGCCTGACGCTCATCGCGTGGGAGGCGATGAACCACTGGACGCGGGACGGCCACTTCAGCGTGCACGTCTTCCACAAGAACAACGAGCTCGCCGGCTACTGCTCGGTCCTGCACGCGATGGCGCTACAGGGCGTCACCGGCGACTACGGACGTCGCCTGCGCGCCGCGGTCATCAGCTTCGGCGCGACCGCGCGCGGTGCGGTCCGAGGGCTCTCCGCGCTCGGTGTGAGCGACGTGACCGTCCTGACCCAGCGCAGCGTCTCGTCGGTCGCGTCGCCGTTCGCGTCGGTGCGCATGCAGCACTTCGCCCGCGATCCCGGGAACCCGACACGCACACTCACGCTCGAGGGCGCCGAGCCCGGGCCGCTGGCCGAGGTGCTCGCCGAGTACGACGTCATCGTCAACTGCATCCTCCAGGACACCGACGAGCCGCTGATGTTCGTCATGGACGAGGATCTCCCGCGCTTCCGTCCGGGCACGCTGTTCATCGACGTGTCGTGCGACGAGGGCATGGGCTTCGAGTGGGCGCGCCCCACGTCGTTCGCCGATCCGGTCTTCACCGTCGGCGACGGCGTCCACACCTACGCGGTCGACCACAGCCCGTCCTACCTGTGGAACTCCGCGACCTGGGAGAACAGCGAGGCGCTGCTGGAATACCTCCCGATCGTCATGGCCGGGCCGGCGGCCTGGGACGCCAGCGAGACGGTCCGCCGGGCGATCGAGATCCGCGAGGGCCACGTGCAGAACCCGCGCATCCTGACCTTCCAGGACCGCCTGCCGGACCATCCGCACGCCGTCCGCTGAGCGCGTCGGGGCCGGTGCCTCAGGTCTCGTCGCCGAGGGGATCCGGCCTGCGCAGCCACGCCCGGACCTCGCCCGCGGACACGACCGGCGTGCCGCAGCTGCGATAGCCCATGACGGGCAGGTCATCGCGCGCGATCGCACGGGCGACCCACCGCTCGTCGACCACGAGCCAGGCGGCCACCTCGCGCGGGGAGAGGAGCGCGTCGTCGAGCGGGCCGGACACGGGCGGACCGTACCGCTGGACGCCTTGCGTAGATTCCGTGGCATGCCTCGCCGTGCGCATGCCGACGACCTCGCGGTGACCCGACCGCCCGACCCCTTGCCGGGCCGCGAGGGGTCGGGTCAGCCCGTATGAGTCCCGTCCGCGAAGGCGTGGTGGTGATCGGCCGCCGACACGAGCCGGAGGACCACCGGCTGCGCGACTTCCTCACCCGGACGGCGCAGCCGCACGAGTGGGTCGAGGCGGGGACCCCGGAAGCGGGGGCCCTGCTGGACCGTCACGCGCTCGCGACCGCCGACCTGCCCGTGGTGCTCTCGGGTTCCACCGCGGTCCGGGGGGCGACCGTCGAGCAGCTCGTCCTCGCGTGGGAGCTCTCGGCGACGCCGACGCAGGCGCGGTACGACCTGGCGATCATCGGAGCCGGCCCGGCGGGCCTGGCCGCCGCGGTCTACGCCGCCTCCGACGGTCTGTCGACCGTCGTCCTGGAACGCGAGGTCCCGGGCGGCCAGGCGTCCCACACGTCGTTGATCGAGAACTTCTTCGGCTTCCCGGGCGGCATCGGCGGTGCCGAGCTCGCGCGCCTAGCCGGCCGTCAGGCGGAAGGCTTCGGCGCCGAGCTCGCGTTCCTGCAGCCCGTGGTGGCCAGCCGCCAGGAGCTCGGTCGCCCGGTCGAGCTGGAGCTCGAGCGGGGCGACCGGGTCTGCGCAGACGTCGTGATCGCGGCGCCCGGCATGGTCTGGCGCCGCCTCGAGGTCGACGGGGTGGAGGACCTTCTGGGCCGCGGCGTCTACTACGGGGCCGGGCGCAGCGAGGCCCGCCACTGCGGCGACGACGACGTCGTGGTCGTCGGGGCCGGCAACTCCGCCGGGCAGGCCGTCATGGACCTCGGCAACGCCGGGGCGCGCGTGCGCATGGTGGTCCGCGGCCCGGGCCTCGGCGCGACGATGTCGCAGTACCTCGTCGACCGCATCGCCGACCATCCGCTGATCGACGTGCAGGTCCGCACCGAGGTCGTCGCGGTCCGCGCGGACGACGACGGCTCCTTCGGAGGGCTCACGCTCCGCGGTCCCGAGGGCGGCCTGACCGAGATCCCGGCCCGCGCGCTGTTCCTGTGCATCGGCGGCACGCCGCGGACGGGTTGGGCGGTCGAGCACGGCATCCCGACCGACCCGGCCGGCTACCTGCTGACCGGGCCGGACCTCCTCGTCGACGGACGGCGCCCCGACGGCTGGCCGCTGGACCGTGACCCGCTGCACCTCGAGACCGGTGTCCCTGGGCTGTTCGCCGCCGGCGATGTCCGGCACGGCTCGACGAAGCGGGTGGCCGGGGCGGTGGGCGACGGGGCGGGCGCGGTCGCGCTCGCCCACCGTCGCCTCGCCGAGATCCGCGACGCCTGAACGCCGGTCACGCCGCCAGGGTGCTCGGCCTGCTCGACGGACTCGCCGGCGGCCTCAGCTCACCTTCACCGTGACCGAGCGGCTGATCTTCGTGGTCTTCCCGGTGACGATCGACTTGACCGTGACGGTGGCGGTGGTCCTGAGGCGCTGCACGCCGCGCAGGCGCGCCCGTGAGCTCCTGGGCAGCGTCACGGCGACCGTGACCGTCCCGCGCGCCGGCACGGTCCTGGCGAACGCCGGGATCGCCAGGCTCCTGCGGCCGACCCTCGCGGCGAGGCGCACCCGCACGCGGGAACGGCCCACCACCGTGAGCTTGCCGATCGTGAGGCGGCCGGTCTTGCGCTTCACCTTGGCGGACGTGACCGCGAACCTGGGCGCCGTCGGCTTGCGGACGGGCTTCGCGGTCGTCGTCACACCGCCGCCCGCGGGCGGCTGCGCCGAGGGCTGCCCGCCGCCCGGGTCGCCGGTGACCACGGGCTGCGGCGGCGCCTCGCCGGGTCCGACCCGCCAAGCGATCGCCGCGGGCGACGGGTCGCGGTTCCCGGCCGCGTCGACGGCCTGGACCGTGGCGGTGTGGACCCCCGCGCCGAGCCCTTCCCGCACGTACGGAGAGGTGCAGGGCGCGGCGGACTCGCCGTCAAGCCGACAGAGGAACGAGCCGCCGCCCTCGGTGGAGGAGAACGCGATCTGGACCGTGCTCGACTCGTCGGTGCCGCGCGGCGCGAGGTCGATCCACGTGTCCGGTGCAGCGGCGTCGACGCCGGGCACGCCGAACGAGGCCGACGCGGTCGCCGTGCCGGTCGGCGTCGTCACGTCCAGGACGCCCGTCTGCGCGCCGGTCGGGACCGTGACGTCGATCGCGTCGCCGACGACGTCCCAGTGCGTCGCCGACACGCCGCCGAACCGCACCCCGGTCGTCTTGGCGAGCCCGGTGCCCGCGATCCGGACGACGGTGCCCGGCGCGCCCGAGCCCGGCTGCGGGGCTCCGGGTGCCGGGCCGGCGGCGCACGGGTCGCCGGGGGTGGGCGTCCGCGTGATCGGTCCGGCCGTGACGTTCGTCACCGCGTCTCCGGGACCACCACGCGTGACCGTCATCGTCCGCTTCACCTCGACGGGGCTCCAGCACGCAGGCCCGATCTCCGTGCGCTCGTTGCGGAAGCGCAGCGTGAACGTCCCGGCCTCGATGTCCTTGAAGTCCTCCGGCGGGCGTCCCCCGGCCCACCAGTCGTCGAGGTCCCAGGTGTACTGCCCGAACTTGTTGTCGAAGTCGGCCTTGATCGTCCCCTTCCCGATGCGCACCTCCTCGGCGATGGAGGTGGCCACGAAGAACCGGCCGTCGCTCTGGTACGGGTCGCCGATCGAGATCAGCTGGTCGTCCGGGCGGCGCGGCGCGGTCGTGAAGGTCGACCGGGCCGTGCGCTGCCGGGCGGCGCACCCCTGCGTGGGGGAGTACGTCGCCAGCGCGCGATACGTCCCGCCCGGGAGCAGCGGGGTGCGCGGGACGAGCATCCGGTGGTCGTAGAGCGGAGCGTCCACGGGCCGGCCCCCCGGCCCGAGGAGGGTGCCGCGGCAGGCGAAGTACAGCGGGCCCTCCGGGGTGTCGTCGTGGTAGAGGAAGACGTGCTCGCCGGCCACGTACAGGGCGCCGGGGTCATTGGTGAACCCGAGACCGAAGGCCGGGACCGTCGGCAGCTCCGATGCGCGCTCCCACGCGCGCCAGGCCGGAGCGCCGTCCGGGGGGCTCGTGTAGGCCCGCGGCGCGGCAGGCGCCCGCCTCCCGGGCTGGTCGTCGCCGTCGAGGTAGAGCGAGGTCCAGAGGCAGGTCCGACGGGTCGTCCCCTCGCGGTACTCGGCGAGACCGACGCGCTCCGGGATCGGGTGGAGGTCGCCGTAGCGGTGCTTGGGAGCCGTGTACAGCGGCGACTCGGTGGCCTCGAACGAGTAGCCCCCGTTGGAGCGCTGCGCGGCCTTGTGCCCGAGTTCGGTGTATCCGGGCTTCCCCGGCGTCTGCTCGTGGAACTCGTTGAGCCCCGGGTTCAGCCGCACGTACTCCAGGTGCTCGCGGCAGCCCTGGCTCATCTTCGCGTCGAGCTGGTACGGAGGGATTCCGGCCGCGGTCCGCTTCCCGTTGACCTGTCCGAGAAGGATGTCCGTGTCCTGGTAGCCGTCGGCGGCGAGGGCGCTGCCCGGCCCCGCCAAGGCCGTGGTGATGGTGAGTGCAAGGACGAACTGCAGGATTCTGGAACCGAGCATGCGTGCGATCATGCCGCGCCACCGAGTTCGAGTCACGAGAACACTTCAAATGACGTGCGACGTCGACGCCCCGACCCCGCGCTCAGAGCCGCGGGAGCTCGATCGCCGGGCAGCGGTCCATGACGACGGCCAGCCCGGCGTCCCGCGCCCGCGCGGCCGCCGCCTCGTCGATCACGCCGAGCTGCAGCCAGACGGCCTTCGCGCCGATCGCGATCGCCTCGTCCACGTGGTCGCCCGCCTGGTCGCTGCGGCGGAACACGTCGACGACCTCGACCCCCGCGTCGGCCGGGATGTCGGTGACCGACGGGTGACAGCGCTGCCCGAGGATCTCCGTCTCCCGTGGGTTGACCGGGATCACCGTGTAGCCGTGGGACTGCAGCAGCGCCGCGACGCGGTGGGAGTCCCGCGACGGGTCCGGCGAGCAGCCGACGACCGCCCAGACCTTCGTGGTCGTCAGGACCTCGCGCACGACCTCCGGCGTGCTCATGGCACCGCGACGAGCGCGCTGCGGTCGACGTCGTCGATGGTGCGGTGCCCCGTCAGGGCCATCGAGAGGTCGAGCTCGGCGAGAAGGGAGCGGACCACGTCCACGACGCCGTCCTCGCCACCGGTCGCCAGCCCCCACATGTACGGGCGGCCGAGCAGCACCGCGCGGGCGCCCAGCGCGAGCGCCTTCAGCGCGTCCGATCCGCCGCGGATGCCGCTGTCGAACAGGACCTCGATGTCCGCGCCGACCGCGTCGACCACCTCGGGCAGCGCGGCGAGCGCCCCGATCGCGCCGTCGACCTGGCGGCCGCCGTGGTTGGAGACGATCACGCCGTCCATCCCGTGCTCGACGGCGAGCCGCGCGTCGTCGGCTCGGAGGATCCCCTTGAGGACGATCGGCAGGTCGGTGCACTCGCGCAGGAACGCGAGGTCGTCCCACGTCACGGCGGGGTTGGAGAACTGGAACGCGAACTGGCCGATGGCGGCCTGCATGTCCTCCTCCGGCGGCGCCGCGAGCAGCGCCTGGAAGGCCGGGTCCTTGAAGTAGTTGACGTTGCCCTCGCCCCAGAGGAAGGGGAGGAAGCCCTCGTCGAGGTCCTGCGGGCGCCAGCCCAGCAGCCAGGTGTCGAGCGTGACGACCAGCGCCTTGTACCCGGCGTTCTCCGCGCGGGAGATGAAGCTCTTGGCGATCGAGCGGTCCTTGGGCCAGTACAGCTGGTACCAGCCGGGCGTCTCGCCGGTGGCCTCCGCGATCTCCTCGAACGTGAAGGAGGAGGCGGACGAGGTGATCAGCGGCACGCCGGTCCGGGCGCTGGCGCGCGCGGTCGCCAGCTCGCCGTCGGGGTGCGCGAGGGTCTGCACGCCGATCGGGGCCAGGAGCACCGGCGCCGGCAGCTCGGTCCCCAGCACGGTGCGCGCGCTGGAACGCTCGGCAACGTCACGCAGCATCCGCGGCGACAGCGCCCAGCGGTCGAACGCGCTCGCGTTCGCGCGCATCGTGTCGCCGCGCCCGGCGGCGCCGGCGATGTAGCCCCAAGGGCCCTTCGTGAGCGTGGCGGCGGCCTGCTCCTCGAGCCGCTGCCAGTCCAGCGGCCGGCGCGGGCGCTGGCTCATCATGCTGCCGCGCAGGTAGATCTCGTACTGGTAGTTGGCGAAGGGGATCTCGGACGAGCTCATGTGGGTCCCACCCTCTCATAGGGTGGAGGGATGCTCGCCGCCTACGCCGCCCGCGCCAGCTCCGACGACCCGCTGTCCGCCCTGGAGGTGGGGGAGCGCCCCGACCCGGAGGTCCCCGAGGGCTGGACGACGGTGACCGTCAAGGCGGCGTCGCTGAACCACCACGACGTGTGGTCGCTGCGAGGCGTCGGACTGCGCGAGGACGCGCTGCCGATGATCCTCGGCTGCGACGCGGCGGGGGTCGACGAGGACGGCAACGAGGTCGTCGTGCACGGCGTGATCTCCGATCCCTCGTGGCACGGGGAGGAGACGCTGGACCCCAAGCGCTCGCTGCTTTCCGAGCGGTTCCAGGGCACCTTCGCCGAGAAGGTCGCGGTGCCGAAGGGCAACCTCATCCCCAAGCCCGCGTCCCTGTCCTTCGAGGACGCCGCGTGCCTGCCGACCGCGTGGCTCACCGCCTATCGGATGCTCTTCGTCCGGGCCGAGGCGAAGCCCGGATCCACCGTCCTCGTCCAGGGTGCGGGCGGCGGCGTGGCGACCGCCGCGATCGTCCTCGGCGCCGCCGCCGGCGTGCGCGTGTGGGCGACCTCGCGCAGCGAGGAGAAGCGCGCCCGCGCGTTGGAGCTCGGCGCCGACCAGTCCTTCGAGACGGGAGCCCGGTTGCCCGAGCGCGTCGACGCGGTCATCGAGACCGTCGGCGAGGCCACCTGGGCGCACTCGCTGCGCTCGCTGAAGCCCGGCGGCGCGCTCGTCGTCTCGGGGGCCACCAGCGGCGAGGCCCCGTCGGCCGAGCTCATGCGCATCTTCTTCCTGCAGCTCCGGGTGCTCGGCTCGACGATGGGCTCCCGCGAGGAGCTCGCCCGCCTTGTGCAGCTCTGCGCGACCGGCGGCGTGCGTCCCGTCGTCCAGGAGACGATCCCGCTGGCCGACGCGGCCCGCGGATTCCGGGCGATGGTCGACGGCGACGTCTTCGGCAAGATCGTCTTCACGACGTAGCCCGTGGGCACCGGCGCCCTCCTGCTGGCGCTGGCCGCCGCGGTCGTCCACGCGGCCTGGAACACGCTGCTCGCGGGGGAGGAGGACACCCACGCCGCCTGCGCCGTGGGCATCGGCGTCGGCGTGCTCCTGCTCGCCCCGGTCGCCGCGGCCCGCTGGCAGGTCGACGCCGGGGCGGTGCCGTACCTCCTCGCCTCCGCGGGCCTCGAGCTCGTGTACCTCGCCCTCCTCGCCACCGCGTACACGCGCGCGCAGCTCAGCGTCGTCTACCCGATCGCCCGCGGCACGTCGCCCGTGCTCGTGCTCCTGGTGAGCGTCACCGCCCTCGGCGTGTCGCTGTCCGCCGGCGCGGTCGCGGGCGCGCTGCTCGTCGCGGTCGGCATCGTGCTCGTCCGTGGTATCGGGAGCGACGCGCACCGTCGCGACGTCCTGCTCGCGCTGGCGATCGGCGCCTGCATCGCGGCCTACACGCTCGTCGACGACGAGGGCGTCACCCACGCCGACCCGCTCGCCTACCTCTTCGTCGTCTTCGCGCTGCTGGCGGTCGGCTACGCCGCCGGCGTCGCCCGCCTCCGCGGCACGGCCGCACTGCGGACCGCCGCGACCCGGCCCCGGACCCTCCTGATCGGCGTGGGCTTCGTCGCCTCGTACGGGCTGACGCTCGCCGCGCTGGAGCGGGCGCCCGCCGCGCCCGTCGCCGCCGTCCGGGAGACGAGCGTCCTTCTGGCGACCGCGTTCGCCGCGATCGTCCTGGGCGAGCGCGTGGGCCGGGGCCGCGCGTTCGGCGCGGTGCTGGTCGTCGCGGGGATCGCGGCGATCGCGCTGGGCGGGTGAGGCGGCGACCGTATCCTTGACGCCGTGGAGGACACCGGAACCCGGTACGCCGTCAACGGGGACACGACGATCGCCTACCGCGTGGTGGGCGACGGTCCGACGGACATCGTGTTCCTCCCGGGCCTCATCTCGCACGTCGAGGTCATCCTCGAGTCGCCGCTGATCCAGCGGTTCCTCGGCCGCCTGGCCGACTTCGCCCGCATCATCCTGGTCGACCGTCGCGGCCTGGGGATGTCCGACCCCGCGCCGCCGGAGATCCCGCTGGAGACCGAGATCGGGGACGTGCTCGCGGTGCTCGACGCGGTCGGCAGCGAGCGCGCCGCGATCCTCGCGTACGCCGCCGGCGGACCGCTGGCGATCCAGACCGCGGTCGCCCACCCCGAGCGCATCAGCGGCCTGCTGCTCTACGCCTGCATGTACCGGGCGCTGGCCGACGACGACTACGACTGGGCGATGACCCAGGAGGAGCGCGTCGTGCGGACCGAGGAGATCCTCGCGCGCTGGGGCAGCGGCGCGAACGTCGAGCGGATCGCTCCCAGCCAGGCCGACGACGCGCGGTTGCGCGACTGGCTCGGCCGGCTCGAGCGGTCCTCCGCCAGCCCGGGCCGCTTCCGGCAGGCGCTGGCGCGGTTCCAGGCCGCCGACGTCCGCCCGCTCCTCGAGCACGTCCGCGTCCCGGCGCTCGTGCTCCACCGCACCGACGACCGCATGATCGACGTGCGGCACTCGCGCTACGCGGGCGAGCGGATCTACGGCGCCCGGTACGTCGAGATGCCCGGGCAGGACTCGCTACCGGCGGCCGGGGACAGCGAGGTGCTCGTCGGCGAGATCGAGGAGTTCCTCACGGGCGGGCGCACGGGGGGCGCGGTCCACCGCGACCTGCTGACCGTCCTCTTCACCGATGTCGTCGACGCGACGACGACCGCGTCACGCCTGGGCGACGCCCGCTGGCGCGACCTGCTCGCCGAGCACGACGCCGTCGTGCGTCGCGAGCTGGCCCGGTACGGCGGGCGCGAGGTCAAGACCATCGGTGACGCCTTCCTCGCCGTCTGGGAGGGACCGCCGTCGCAGGCCGTGCGCTGCGCCTCGGCGCTGATCGATGCCGTGCAGCCGCTGGGCCTCCACCTGCGGGCCGGTCTGCACACGGGGGAATGCGAGCGCATCGGCGGCGACGTCGGCGGCATGGCCGTCCACATCGCGGCGCGCGTCGCGGCGCTCGCGCAGGCCGACGAGGTCCTCGCGTCCGGGACGACCTACGGGACCGTCGTGGGTGCCGGCATCTGGTGGGACTCCCGCGGGGACCACGAGCTGAAGGGCGTGCCGAACCGCTGGCCGCTCTTCGCCCTGCGCCGCTGAGCGACGCACCCGCTCAGGTCAGCGAGCGTCCTCGCGCCCGCGCCCATGCATAGCGGCGCACGAGCGTCACCCAGTCCACCACGCCGGCGACGAGGTGCCCGACACCGCCCGTGAGCAGGCGCGCGGCGAGGCGCTCGGGGAGGGTCAGCGGGTGCCGGGAGCCCATTCCGGGGTACCTTGTCACGTCCATGGCCGCCACCAAGAGCACCCCCGTCACCGCCACCGTCGCCGAGCTTCCCGAGTCCCGGGTCAAGATCGAGGCACAGGTCTCCGCCGAGGAGATCGGCCGCCGGATCGACCAGAGCGCCCGCAAGCTGGGCCGCGAGTTCAAGCTGCCCGGCTTCCGCAAGGGCAAGGTCCCGCCGCAGCTGGTCATCAAGCAGATCGGCCGCGAGGCGGTCCTCGACGAGGCGATCCGTGAGTCCCTGAGCCGCTGGTACGTCGCCGCGCTCGCCGCGACCGACGTCGTCCCGATCGGCGACCCCGACGTCGACCTCGGCGACCTGCCCGCCGAGGGCGAGGCGCTCTCGTTCACGATCGAGATCGGCGTGCGCCCCGTCGCGACGCTCGGCGACTACAAGGGCGTCGAAGCCCCGCGGAAGGACGCGGCCGCCACCGACGAGCAGATCGACGCCGAGGTGCAGCAGCTGCGCGAGCGCATGGCCCGTCTGGAGACGGTCGAGCGCGCCGCCGGCGACGGCGACTTCGTGGTCATGGACTACGAGGGGTCGATCGACGGCGAGCTCTTCGAGGGCGGCGCCGGCCGCGACCAGATGGTCGAGATCGGCTCCGGCCAGCTCATCCCCGGCTTCGAGGAGCAGCTCAAGGGCTCCTCCGCGGGCGACGAGGTGCAGGTCGAGCTGACGTTCCCCGAGGACTACCAGGCCGAGCATCTCGCCTCGAAGGACGCCGTCTTCGCGGTCACCGTCAAGGAGATCAAGGCCAAGGAGCTGCCCGAGCTCGACGACGACTTCGCCTCCGACGCGGCCGGCTTCGACTCGCTCGACGAACTGCGCGAGGACATCGGCAAGAAGATCTCCGAGGCCGCCGAGCAGCGGGTCGAGAACGAGTACCGCGAGGCCGTCCTGGACGCCGTCGTCGCCAACGCGACCGTCGAGCTGCCCGACGCGCTGGTCACCGCCCGCGCCAAGGAGATGTGGGAGCGCATGATGCATTCGCTCTCCCACCAGGGCATCTCCCGCGAGATGTACATGCAGATCTCCGGGCAGGACGAGGACGCCGTGCTGGAGCAGGCCAGGCCCGACGCCGAGCAGGCCCTGCGCCGCGACTCGGTGATCGCCGCGGTCGTGCAGGCCGAGGGGATCGAGCCGTCCGACGGCGACGTCCTCGACGTCCTGCAGGCCAGCGCCGCCCAGGAGAAGATCGCGGTCGAGAAGCTTCGCGACAAGCTCGAGCAGCAGGGCCGCCTCGGAGAGATCAGGGACGACCTCGCGCAGCGTCAGGCGCTCGACCTGCTCGTCGAGCACGCCACGGCGGTGCCCGCGCCGGCCGACGAGCCCGAGGCCGACGAGCCCGAGGCTCCCGCCGAGGCGTGAGGCACGGCGCCGACTTCAGGACCCGGGCCCGCGGGCCGATGACAGGGCTGCCGGGCGGCCGGTGGCCATTGCTAGGCTGATTGAACCTCGCCCGGTGAAACGTTCACCGTCAGCGGGAGGATTCCGGCGGCACGAGCGAAACAGAAGCGAGGAACATGAGTCCCCTTGTCCCCATGGTCGTGGAGCAGACGTCGCGAGGCGAGCGCGCCTTCGACATCTACAGCCGTCTGCTCAGCGAGCGCATCGTCTTCCTCGGCACGCCGGTGGACGACCAGATCGCGAACCTGATCGTGGCCCAGCTCCTCCATCTGGAGAGCGAGGATCCGGAGAAGGACATCTCGCTGTACATCAACTCGCCGGGCGGCTCCGTCTACGCCGGCCTCGCGATTTACGACACGATGCAGTTCATCAAGCCCGACGTGTCCACGATCTGCGTCGGCATCGCCATGTCGATGGGGGCCCTGCTCCTGTCCGGCGGCGCGAAGGGCAAGCGCATGGCGCTGCCGAACTCCAAGGTGATGATCCATCAGGTCAGCTCCGGCTTCCAGGGCCAGGCCACGGACATCGAGATCCACGCGAAGGAGGTCATCGACCTCCGCGCGAAGCTCGACGAGATCATCGCGGGCCACTCCGGGCAGTCCCTGGAGAAGGTCAAGAACGACACCGAGCGCGACTACTTCATGTCGTCCGAAGAAGCTGCCGCCTACGGGATCATTGACCGGGTGATCTCGGAGCACTAGCTTCCGAGGACCCGCCGCCGTACAGCGAGGGAGAGAGCATGGCTCGACCGACAGACTCGAACGAACAGCTGCTTTGCAGCTTCTGCGGCAAGTCGCAGCGCCAGGTGAAGAAGCTCATCGCCGGGCCGGGCGTCTACATCTGCGACGAATGCATCGATCTCTGCAACGAGATCATCGACGAGGAGCTCACCGCTCCTGCGACGTTCGACCTGGACAACCTCCCCAAGCCGATGGAGATCTTCGGCGTGCTCGACGAGTACGTCGTCGGGCAGGACGAGGCCAAGCGCGCGCTGTCGGTGGCGGTCTACAACCACTACAAGCGCGTGCAGATGATGCAGGCGCAGGACTCGGACATCGAGCTCCAGAAGTCCAACATCCTGCTGCTCGGCCCCACGGGCTGCGGCAAGACGCTGCTCGCGCAGACGCTCGCCCGCATCCTCAACGTCCCGTTCGCGATCGCCGACGCCACGGCGCTGACCGAGGCCGGCTACGTCGGCGAGGACGTCGAGAACATCCTGCTGAAGCTCATCCAGGCTGCGGACTACGACGTCAAGAAGGCCGAGACGGGCATCATCTACATCGACGAGGTCGACAAGATCGCGCGCAAGGCGGACAACCCGTCGATCACGCGCGACGTGTCGGGCGAGGGCGTGCAGCAGGCGCTCCTGAAGATCCTGGAGGGGACGACCGCGTCGGTTCCGCCGCAGGGGGGCCGCAAGCACCCGCACCAGGAGTTCCTCTCGATCGACACGACGAACGTGCTGTTCATCTGCGGCGGCGCGTTCGCGAACCTCGACAAGGTCATCGAGCGCCGCATCGGCAACAAGGGCGTCGGCTTCAGCGCATCGCTCGAGGCGCGCGAGCTCGAGGACAGCCCCGAGGTCTACGCCAAGGTCCTGCCGGAGGATCTCGTCAACTACGGGCTCATCCCGGAGTTCATCGGTCGCCTCCCCGTCGTCAGCGCGGTGCACCAGCTCACCCGCGACGACCTGATCACGATCCTCACCGAGCCGCGCAACGCGCTGATCAAGCAGTTCCAGCGCTTCTTCTCGTTCGACGGCATCGAGCTCGTGTTCTCCGAGGACGCCCTCACGGCGGTCGCCGAGAAGGCGCTGGAGCGCGAGACCGGCGCCCGCGGACTGCGGTCGATCATCGAGGAGACCCTCATGGACGTGCAGTTCGAGCTGCCGTCCCGCCGCGACGTGAAGAAGTGCGTCGTGACGAAGGAGACGATCGACTCCGGCCGTGCGCCGACGCTCGTCACCGAGGCCGCCCCCGAGGCCGACGAGGACTCGCCGGCCGCCGAATCCGCCTGAAGCACCGCGCGCCGGGTAGTGCTCTGACATGTCGAAGCTCACCCGTGTCCGCGCCGTCCCGTGGATCCTCGTCGTCCAGGCCGCCCTGGCGGCCAACGGCCGCTGGAAGCAGCTGCCGGCCGGCGATCGCGACCGGCTGACCCAGCTGCTGAAGCAGTCCAAGGGGCTCCCGACGAACCTCAGCACCAAGGAGCGTGAGGAGGTCCGGCTGCTGCTCGGCCGTCTCGAGCTCGCCGGGCTCGCCCGTGAGCTCGCGCCGTTCGCGTTCCGCGCGTCGCGGCGGCGCAGGCGGGGTCGCTGAACGTAGACTCCGCCGCTCGATGACCGCCATCCCGGACCGCAAGCGCTTCGAGCCCTCGGAGGTCGAGCCCCGCATCACACGGGCCTGGCTCGACGCCGGTCTGCACCATCCGCAGCCGCAGGGGACCGCGGCCGAGAACTACGCGATCGCGATCCCTCCGCCGAACGTCACGGGCGCGCTGCACATGGGCCACGCGCTCAACGGCGCGATCCAGGACACGCTCGTGCGCTGGCAGCGCATGCACGGCCGCCGCGCGAAGTGGATCCTCGGCACCGATCACGCCGGGATCGCCACCCAGACGCAGGTCGAGAAGCTGCTGAAGACCGAGGGGACCAGTCGCGAGGAGGTCGGGCGCGACGAGTTCACCCGCCGCGTCTGGGAGTGGCGCGAGAAGTACGGCGGCACGATCGTCGGCCAGTTCGAGCGCCTCGGGGCCACCTGCGACTACGACGACGAGCGCTTCACGCTCGACGAGCAGTACGTCCAGGCGGTCCTGAAGGTCTTCGTCGACCTCTACGACCAGGGCCTGATCTATCGGGACCTCTACATGGTCAACTGGGACCCCGGCTCCGGCTCGGCCATCAGCGACCTCGAGGTGGAGGACCGCGAGGTCACCGACACGCTCTACTCGATCGCCTATCCGCTGACCGACGGCAGCGGGGAGGTCGTCGTCGCGACCGTGCGCCCGGAGACGATGCTCGCCGACACCGCCGTCGCCGTGCACCCGGAGGACGAGCGCTTCAAGCACCTCATCGGCAAGACCGTGAAGCTGCCGCTCACCGACCGCGAGCTGACGATCATCGGCGACGACTACGTGAAGATGGACTTCGGCACCGGCTGCCTGAAGATCACGCCCGGCCACGACCCGAACGACTTCGAGATCGGCCGCCGCCACCAGCTCGAGGAGCTGACGGCGATAGGCGAGGACGGCCGGATCGTCGAGGACCTCGGCGGCCCGTACGCCGGCCTCAAGGCGCTCGAGGCGCGCGAGGCGATGGTCGCCGACCTGCGCACCCAGGGGCTCGTCCGCGAGGAGGAGCCGTACACCCACACGGTGCCGTTCAGCCACCGATCGGGCGAGCGGATCGAGCCGCTGATCAGCCTCCAGTGGTTCATGAGGATGGACGAGCTCGCCGCGCCGGCCATCCAGGTCGTCAAGGACGGGCGGGTCCGCATCCACCCCGAGACGCAGTCCCGCCGCTACGTCGACTGGCTCGAGAACATCCGCCCATGGTGCATCAGCCGGCAGCTGTGGTGGGGCCATCAGATCCCCGTCTGGTACCGCGACCAGGAGACCCACGTCGGTCTGACGCCGCCCGAGGGGGAGGGCTGGGAGCGCGACCCGGATGTCCTGGACACGTGGTTCAGCTCCGCGCTGTGGCCGTTCGCGACGCTCGGCTGGCCCGACGAGACGCCCGAGCTGCAGGCGTTCTACCCCACCGACGTCCTCTCGACCGCCCGCGACATCCTCTTCCTGTGGGTCGCCCGCATGGTGATGATGGGCCTGCGCTTCACCGGCGACGTCCCGTTCTCCGACGTGTACATCCACTCCGTCATCCAGGCGCCGGACGGCCGCCGGATGAGCAAGTCGCTGGGCACGGGCATCAACCCGCTGGACCTCATCGAGGGCGGCCCGCGCCCGCCCGTCTTCGCCAAGAAGGAGGGAGAGCACCCGGGCGAGTTCCCGGCGTACGGCGCGGACGCGGTGCGCTTCGGGCTCCTGGCGATGTCCTCGACGCAGGACGTGCGCTTCAGCGAGGAGCGCGTCCAGCAGGGCCAGCAGCTCACGAACAAGCTCTTCAACGCCACGCGGTTCGTGCTGTCGAAGGTCGGCGAGGCCCCCGCGGAGCACCCGCCCGCCCCGCTGACGCTCGAGGATCGCTGGATACTCTCGCGCCTCACCGCGTTCCAGGAGCAGACCGACGAGCACCTGCGCGCCTTCGACTTCTCCAAGGCGGCCCTCGGCCTGTACGACTTCGTGTACGCCGAGCTGTGCGACTGGTACCTCGAGCTCATCAAGGCCCGCGAGGTCGACGAGGACCTCGCCGCCCTGCTCGCGCACGTGCTCCGCACGACGCTGGCGACCGCGCACCCGTTCATCCCGTTCGTGACCGAGGACCTGTGGGGGAGCGTGCCGGGGGCGGACGCCCTCCTGGCCGCCGCCGAGGCTCCCGCGGCCGACCTCGCGCGGCGCGACCCGGAGGCGGACGCCGGGATCGAGGCCGTCATCGCCGCCGTCCAGGCCGTGCGTGCCTGGCGGGACGGCGCCGCCGTCAAGCCCGGCGCGTTCCTGCCCGCCCGCCTGCGCGCGGACCTGCCCGCCGGCGCCGACATCCTGATCGCACGCCTCGCGCGCCTGGAGTGGACGGCCGAGGGCGAGCCGGCCGCCGCCGTCTCCGTGCCCGGCGGTCTCGTCGAGATCCTCGCCTCCGACGCCGTCGACCCGGCGGCCGAGGCGGCCAAGCGCGACGCGCGGATCGCGGAGCTGCGCAAGGAGATCGCCCGTGCCGACGGCAAGCTCGGCAACGCCGGCTTCGTCGCGAAGGCGCCCGAGGCGGTGGTGGCGGCCGAGCGGGAGAAGCTCGAGCGGCTGCGGACCGAGCTCGCCGAGCTCGAGCAGGGATGACCGGGTCCGCCGCCTCCGCGGCGGACGCCGAGCAGTGGCTGCTCGCCCTGGAGAACTTCGGGATCCGCCCCGGGCTCGTCCGGATGCACGCCCTGCTGGACGTGCTGGCCCTGCCGCGGCGGACCACGGTCCACGTGGTGGGGACCAACGGCAAGACCTCCACGACGCTGCTGGTCGCCGCGATGCTCCGGCGCGCCGGGCTGCGGACGGGCGCGTACGTCAGCCCGCACGTCGAGACGTTCGCCGACCGCATCGAACTGGACGGGATACCCCTGGACGAGGCCGTCTTCGGGACGCACGCCGCCGAGGTGCGCAGCGCGGTGGAGGGACGGCCGGACGGGGCCGGCCAGTTCGAGGCGCTGACCGCGATCGCCCTGGTCGCCTTCGCACGCGCCGACGTCGACGTGCAGGTCCTCGAGGCCGGGCTCGGCGGCCGGCTCGACGCGACGAACGCGGTCCACAGCGACGTCCAGGTGCTCACCAGCGTCGGGCTGGACCACCAGCGGTGGCTGGGCGACACCGTCGAGGAGATCGCGCTGGAGAAGCTCGCCGTGGTCGAGGAGTCCGGGACGGTCGTGGTGGCACCGGGGCTGAGCCCGACCGTCGCGGTGCTCGCCCGGGGCATCGCGGGGGAGCGCGCGGCCACGCTGGTGGAGGCTCGTGCCGTCCCGGCCGACGCCCTGCGCGACGCCGACGCCGTCGGCGCGTTCCAGCGCCGCAACCTCGGCGTGGCCCTCGCCGCCACCCGCGCCGTCCTGGCGACCTGTGGCGTGGGGGACACCGCCGCACAGGAGGTCACCGATGCCGAGCTCATCGGCGCGGGCGAGGCCCGGCTGCCGATCCGCGGGCGGCTCGAGGTGATCGGTCACGAACCGCTGGTGGTCATCGACGCCGCCCACAACGTGCAGGCCGCCCGGGCGCTGCTGGACGCCTACGACGGGGTCGCGGGGACGCGGGAGACCGTGGCGGTCGTCGCGTTCCTCGACGACAAGGACCCGACCGGCATCCTCGAGGTGCTCGCCCGCCGCTGCCGGGTCGTGATCGCGACGACGACCGCGAACCCGCGGGCGCTCGGTGCCTCGGCGGTCGCGGATGCCGCCCGCGCCCTGGGCCTCGACACCGAGTCGTCGCCCGACCCCGTACAGGCTCTGGAACGGGGGCGCGCCCGCGCGGGAAGTGCGGGCGCGGTGCTCGTCACGGGGACCACGTCCCTGGCGCGCGAGCTCGCGGCGCCCGGGAGCGCCGCGACCCGCTCGCGGTTCTAGTGCGGGGGGACCCGTGCAGCGGGTACGCTGCACGGGTCGTGAACCGTGAAGGCCCCTCCGTCCTGGCGATGATCGCCGCCGTCGCGGTGCTCGTCGCCCTCGTCATCCTGGTGTTCTTCGGGATCGGCTACGGGTTCGGGCGACAGTTCCTGTAAGCGCCCCGGATAGGCTTTCACCAGTCATGCACACCCATCTCGCCGTCTTCGGGATCGATCCCGGGCCGCTCAACACCGCGGCCAACCTGACGATCCTGTTCCTCGTCGTCACCTGGCTCGCGCTCGTGTACTACACGTACAGCGACGCGCGCCGCCGGATCGCCGACCCCATGATCATCGGGTGCGCGACCGCGGCGTCGCTGTTCCCGTTCGTCGGGACGGTCGTCTACATGATCGTCCGGCCGCCGGAGTACCTCGACGACGTCCGTGAGCGCGAGCTCGAGATGCAGGCCGCGGAGGCACGCCTGCACCAGCTGAACTACTTCCTCTGTCCGCACTGCGACTACGAGGTCGAGAAGGAGTTCCTGCGCTGCCCGTCCTGCCTGCGCAAGCTCAAGGACGCCTGCGTCACCTGCACCAAGCCGCTGGACCCCGAGTGGAAGATCTGCCCGTACTGCGAGACCGAGATCGCGGGCAAGACACCGACGCGACGCCGCCGACGAGGGGGTCTCGGGGACCAGACCGAGCAGCCGGCGGCCGGGCCCCAGGCCTGAGCCCGGGCACGCCGGGCCCGGCGGGCCGTCTCGGATAGGGTGGCCGTCCTATGTCCGAGAAGACCCTGATCCTCGTCAAGCCCGACGCCTTCGGCCGGAACCTCACCGGCGAGATCCTCGCCCGGTTCGAGCGCAAGGGCCTGACCCTCGAGGCGCTGAAGCTCGTGCAGACGCCGCGCGAGACCGCCGAGACCCACTACGCCGAGCACGCCGAGCGCCCGTTCTTCGGCGAGCTCGTGGACTTCATCACCTCCGGCCCGCTGGTCGCCGCGATCCTGTCCGGCGACGACGCCATCAAGGCCGCCCGGCAGCTCATCGGCGCGACGAACCCGCTGGAGGCCGCGACCGGCTCCATCCGCGGCGACTTCGCCACCCAGGTCGGCGAGAACATGGTGCACGGCTCGGACTCGCCGGAGTCCGCCGCGCGCGAGATCGGCATCTGGTTCCCGGAGCTCTAGCCGTGGAGGGCGAGGGCCCGCTCTCGCTCGTCCTCGCCTCCGGCAGCCCGCAGCGGCGGGCCATCCTGGCCCGCCTCGGCGTGGCCTTCGAGGTCCGCCAGTCCGACGTCGACGAGCTGGACGTCGGGGAGCCGCACGCCGTCGCGCGGGAGAACGCCCTGCGCAAGGCGCGCGCCATCGCGGACGCACTCGCGCCGCAGGAGGCGGGGCGCCTGGTCCTCGGCGTCGACACCCTCGTCGCCCTGGAGGGCGTCATCTACGGCAAGCCCTCCGACGAGGCCCACGCGCGCGCCACGCTGCGCACCCTGTCCGGTGCCAGCCACGACGTCGTGAGCGGGATCGCGCTGATCGAGGGCGGCGTCGTCGAGGTGGCGACGGCGGTGACGCGCGTGACCTTCCGCCGCCTCGACCCACCGGTGATCGACTGGTACGTCGGTCTCGGGGAATGGCGCGGGCGGGCCGGCGGCTACGCCATCCAGGAGGCCGGGGGCGCCCTCGTCCGGAGCATCGAAGGGGACTTCCAGAACGTCGTCGGACTGCCCGTCAGCCTGCTGCTCGATCGGCGTCCCGACCTGTTGCACTGACCCTCGACCTCGGCTCGAGGGATCTTTTCCCGGACCCGGCCGGTTCCCGAAAACCCCAGGACGCCACGGGGAGAGGCCCTGAACCTCGACCTGAGGTGCAGCCTGACGAAATCCGCGTTGCGTGGCGCCGGGTCCGGGCCACACAGCCGCTACACTCGACGTCGGACGCGGCCCTCTGTCCCGGCCCCGTGCAGCGCATTTCCGCACGGAGCACCAACCGGACGCCCGCTTCCCCGACCACTCATGGGCATCTTCAGCTATCTCACCGGGTTCGGTGGCCGCGACATGGCCGTCGACCTCGGCACGGCCAACACCCTCGTCTACGTGCGGGGCCGCGGCATCGTGCTCTCCGAGCCGAGCGTCGTCGCGATCGACTCGCGTACGGGCGAAGTGCACGCGGTCGGCATCGAGGCCAAGCGCATGCTGGGTCGCACCCCGGGGACGATCCAGGCCATCCGGCCGCTGAAGGACGGCGTCATCGCCGACTTCGACGTCACGGAGGAGATGCTCCGCCACTTCATCCAGAAGGTCCACCAGAACCGCTGGGCGCACCCGCGCGTCGTCGTCTGCGTCCCCTCGGGCGTCACCGGCGTCGAGAAGCGCGCCGTCGAGGAGGCCTGCCTCTCCGCCGGCGCCCGCCAGGCGTACCTCATCGAGGAGCCCATGGCCGCCGCGATCGGCGCCGGACTGCCCGTGGGGGAGCCCACCGGGTCGATGGTCGTCGACATCGGCGGCGGCACCAGCGAGGTCGCCGTGATCTCACTCGGCGGCATCGTCGTCAGCCAGTCGATCCGCATCGGCGGCGACGAGCTCGACGAGGCGATCATCAACTACGCCAAGCGCGAGTACAAACTGCTCATCGGTCAGCAGACCGCCGAGGAGGTCAAGCTCGAGATCGGCTCGGCCTACCCGATGGCCGAGGAGGTCCAGGCCGAGATTCGCGGGCGCGACATGGTCTCCGGCCTGCCGAAGACCGTCGTGCTCACCAGCGAGGAGATCCGCCAGGCGCTCGAGGAGCCCCTGGCGCAGATCCTCGACGCGGTCAAGGAGACCCTCGACCGCACGCCGCCCGAGCTCGCCTCCGACATCATGGATCGCGGCATCATGCTCGCGGGCGGCGGCTCCCTGCTGCAGGGGCTCGACGAGCGCCTGCGCGAGGAGACGCAGATGCCCGCACACCTCGCCGAGTCGCCGCTGACCTGCGTCGCGGTCGGCTCGGGGCGTTCCCTGGAGGAGTTCGAGGTCATCCACCGCTCGAGCAAGGGCTCGCGCAACCGCCGCCGGAGGATCTGACCGTGCACGCCACGTTCCTCTCCCGGCGCAAACCCCGCCACACTTTGGAGTACTTCTTCCCGTGTACGACGCCAAGACGGTTCGCCGACGACGCGCGGTCCTCGGGCTGCTCGTCGTCAGCTCGCTGATCCTCCTCACCGCCTCCTTCGGCCAGAGCGGCGGCCCGCTGAGCTCCATCCAGCGCGGGGTCGTCGAGGTCGTCTCGCCCATCCAGGAAGGCGCCAGCCGCGCCCTCAAGCCCTTTCGCGACCTGTTCGGCTGGGTCGGCGACACCGTCGACGCCAAGGGGGAGAACGAGGACCTGCGCAAGGAGCGTGACGAGCTGCTCGGCGAAGTCGCGCAGTCCAAGAACGCCCTGCTGGAGAACCGGCAGCTCAAGAGCATGCTGCAGCTCGACGACACTGCCGAGCTGGCCAAGTACCGGCCGGTGACGGCGCGTGTGAACATCCGGTCCTCGCTCGTGCTGGCCGCCACGCTCAACATCGACAAGGGCTCCAGCGCGGGCATCCGCGTCGATCAGCCCGTGATCACCGGCGCCGGCCTCGTCGGGAAGGTCGCGGTCGTCGGCCGCGGCTTCTCGGTCGTCCGGCTGATCACCGACCCGCGGGTGCGGGTGTCGGCCGTCACCCAGAGCGGGAGGACCGGGGTCGTGAAGACCGCCGCCGGCAACCCACGCGACCTGATCATGGACGGCACCCGGGCGACCGACCGGGTGGACGAGGGCGAGATGATCATGACCGCCGGCACGATGTCCCAGGACGACGAGCTGCAGTCGCTCTACCCGCCGGGCATCCAGATCGGCCGCGTGACCCGCGTCGACGAGCCGGGATCGGACTCCCAGGAGGTCCACCTACGTCCGTTCGTCGACGTCGGCAGGATCGACTTCGTGCAGGTGCTCACCGAAGCGGCGAACGGGAACCGCCCGGTCTCGTGATCGGCTTCGCCCCCCAGCTCGCGATCCGGCTCGCCCTCCTGGGCCTCGTCGTCGTGATCCTCCAGGTCTCCGCCGTCGCGCAGATCCGGATCCTCGGGGTCAACGCCGACATCGTGCCATTGGCGGTCGCCTCCGCCGGGCTGCTCTGCGGCTCGCTCAACGGTGCCGCACTCGGGTTCTTCGCCGGCCTGTTCGTCGACATGACGCTGATCCAGACGCTCGGGGTCAACTCGCTCCTCTACCTCGCCATCGGGTACACGGCCGGCCGGCTGCGCGAGCTGCGCGACCCGCAGGGCGCGGTCATCCCGATGGCCGTCGGCGCCGCGGCCACCGTGATCGGGGTCGGCGGCTACGCGCTGATGCAGTTCCTCCTCGGCGTGGACGCCCCGGTGAGTTTCCTGCTCGTCGGCCAGGTGCTCCTCACCGTGTTCGTGAACACGTTCGCCGCGGTCCCCACGCACGCGCTCGTGCGCCGGTGGCTGCTGCCCGGGCTGCCCGACGATCCCCGCCGCCGCCGGCGCCGGGCGTACACGACCGGCGGCCTCTCGCCGCTCTCTCGCGCATGATGGACTCCATGAACGACCGCCGACCCCCGATCACCCCGCAGCTCGCCCTGCGCGTGGCGGTCGTCGGCGGCCTCGCGTTCGTCCTCTTCGGCATCGTCTTCTTCCGCCTCTGGTACCTGCAGGTGCTCGACGGCGACCGCTACCTCGCGCAGGCCCAGAGCAACCGCGTCCGCGTCGAGCGGGTGCAGGCTCCCCGGGGCGCGATCGTCGACCGGGAGGGCCGCACGCTCGTGGGCAACCGCGTCGCGACGCTCGTGCAGCTCGACCCCGAGAAGATCCCTGAGGAGGAGAAGATCGCCGCCCTGGAATGGGGGCAGCGCGTCACGGCCCGGCTGAAGAAGCCCAAGGGGCAGCGCGGGAAGTTCGGCGTGCCGATCCCGCCGGTCCAGACGCCCGAGCTGCGTGAGCGCTTCCAGCGGCTGAGCAAGGTCATCGGGATCCCGGTCGCGGAGCTGCAGCGCCGCACCGTGCGCCAGATCGCCCAGGTCCCCTACGCCCGCGTGACGCTGAAGGCCGACGTGACCGGGCCGCAGAGCACCTACATCCAGGAGCGCATCGAGCAGTTCGAGGGCGTCGAGGTCGGAGAGCGGTTCCTGCGCGACTACCCGGGCAAGGAGCTCGCGGCGCAGATGGTCGGCACCACGGGCGAGATCAGCCCCGAGCAGCTCGAGGACCGCGAGCGCTACCGCGGCGTCGGTCAGGGCACCGTCATCGGCCAGTCGGGCCTGGAGTACGCCTACGACGAGTTCCTGCGTGGCCGCGACGGCCAGACGCGGATCGTCGTCAACGCCCAGGGCGAGAACCGCGGGCAGGGCCGCTCCCGGGCGCCGGTCGTCGGCCGCACGGTCCGGCTGACGCTCGACCTGAAGCTGCAGAAGGCCGCCGAGGAGGCGCTCGGCCGCGGCATCGCGAGCGCCGCGGCCAAGGGGTCGCGCGCCGGGGCGTTCGTGGCGATGGACCCCCGCAACGGGCACATCTACGCCATGGGCTCGGCGCCGACCTACGATCCGGCGGAGCTCGCGCGGCCGATCACCGACCAGCGCTACGACGAGCTGTTCAGCGAGGACGGCGACAAGCCGCTGTTCAACCGCGCCACGCAGGCGCTGTATCCGACCGGCTCGATCTTCAAGCCGATCACCGCGATCGCGGGGTTGCAGGCGGGGCTCATCACGCCGGCGACCACGATCAACGACAATGGCTGCATCGAGGTCGGCGCCAACAAGGAGGAGCGCTGCAACGCCAACGAGGCGGTGCACGGCGCGGTCGACCTCCCACGCTCGCTCGAGGTCTCCTCGAACATCTACTACTACCTCCTCGGCCAGCGCCTGGACGACGTCAAGGGCGAGCCGCTGCAACGGTGGGCGCGCAACCTCGGCCTCGACCGGGAGACCGGCATCGACATCCGCGGCGAGGCGGAGGGACGCGTGCCGGACCGCGCCTGGCGCAAGCGCGTGGGTGAGGAGGAGCGGAAGTGCCGGGTGAGGCGCAAGGTCGCCTCCTGCGGCATCTCCGACATGCGGCCGTGGACCTTCGGCGACAACCTCAACCTCGCGATCGGCCAGGGCGACGTCGGTGCGACGCCGCTGCAGATGGCCCTCGCCTACGCGATGATCGAGAACGGCGGCCGCGTGGTCACCCCGCAGCTCGCCGCGCGCGTCGAGGACGACCAGGGCCGCGAGCTCCAGGACCTCGGCAAGCCCGCCGGCAAGACCTACGACATCGGCGACGAGGGCCTCGCCGCCGTCCGGGAGGGTCTGCGGCTGGCGGCCAGCGGGCCCGAGGGCACCTCGGTCGACGTCTTCGAGGGGTGGCCGCACAGCCGCTATCCGGTCCACGGCAAGACCGGCACCGCCGTCATCAAGAACGTCGAGGGCGAGTTCGAGCAGTCCTGGTACGCGGCCTACGTGCCCGACCCGAAGAAGCCGATCGTCGTCGTCGCGACCGTGGAGAAGGGCGGCTACGGCGCCGCCGCCGCGGCGCCCGTGGTCCGCCAGATCATGGAGCAGTTCTACTTCGACCGGATCGGCGAGTTCCGGGTCGGGGAGTCGACGACGCGATGAGCGTCGCGCCCACCGTCTCCCGGCGGTCCGAGCCCTCCGCGGCGCCGTCGCGCTCCCGGCCGATCGGCCTCGCGCTCCCGTTCGACCCGATCCTCCTGCTCGCCGTCCTCGGTCTCTGCGTCTGGTCGCTCATGGCGATCGGCGCGGCCAGCGAGGGCGACGGGCTGGCCGATCCGAACACGTACGTCAAGCGGCAGGCGCTCTACTTCGCCGTCGGCGGCATCCTGGCCCTCGTGGCCGCGTTCGTGGACTACTCCCGCCTTCGCGAGCTCAAGATCGGGCTCTACGCGCTGCTCATCGGGATCATCCTGCTCGTCTTCGCCTTCGGCACCGTCACACGCGGCTCGCGTCTGGCGATCCAGCTGCCGTTCTTCAGCTTCCAGTCCTCCGAGCTCGGCAAGATCCTCCTCGTCCTGGCCCTCGCGGGCTTCGTCGTGGATCGCGCCAGACGGCTCGGCGCCCGGGACACGACCGCACGGGTGATGCTGCTCACGCTGATCCCCGCGGGCCTCGTCATCGCGCAGGACCTCGGCTCCGGCCTGGTCTACATCGCGATCGGCCTCACCATGCTGTTCCTGGCCGGGACCCCCGGCCGGCATCTCACGGCGCTCTTCGCCCTCGGCCTCACGGCCATCGCGCTCGCCCTCGTCGCCGCACCGGCGGTCGGGGTCAGCGTCCTCGAGGGCTACCAGAAGGAGCGCCTGACCTCCTTCCTCCAACCCTCCGACAGCCCCGGCGACGCCGGGTACCAGCAGGGCCAGTCCAAGATCGCCATCGGCTCCGGTGAGAAGACCGGGCGCGGCGACCGCTCCACGCAGTCCACGCTGCGGTTCCTCCCCGAGGACCACACCGACTTCGTCTTTGCGACGGTCGGTGAGCGCTGGGGCTTCGTCGGCGCGGGATTCGTCCTGTCGCTCTACGCGCTGCTCGTCTGGCGCGCCATCCGCATCCTCACCATGGCGAAGAACCTGTTCGGAGCGCTGATCGCCGGCGGCATCGTCGCGATGCTCCTGACCCAGGTCTTCGTCAACGTCGGCATGAACGTGGGGATCATGCCGATCACCGGGATCCCCCTGCCCCTCATGACCTACGGGGGATCCTCCGTCCTTTCCATGTTCCTGGCCGTCGGCCTTCTGCAGTCGATCTACGCGCAAGCGCGCGCGTCGTCTGCCATGAAGGGCCGCGTCCTCGGCTTCTAGATCCAGAGGAATTTTCAATCGTGAAGAAGCAAGTGCTCGTCAGCGTCGACCGCGGGGAGACCCGGGTCGCGCTGATGGAGTCGGTCACCTCGTCGGAGGCCGCGCCCGGCGCGCCCAAGCGCCGCGGCCGCGGCGGCCGCGGACCCGACCCCGCCCCTGGCTACCGCGTCGCGGAGCTGTACTTCGAACGCCGGGGCAACCGCTCCATCGTCGGCAACATCTACAAGGGCAAGGTCGACAACGTCCTGCCCGGGCTCGAGGCGGCGTTCGTCGACATCGGGCTCGACAAGAACGGTTTCCTCCACGTCGACGAGATCGTCCTGCCGGGCGTCGAGACGGTCCGTCGCGGCCGCGGCGACGGCACCGGCAAGAAGATCACCGACCTGCTCAAGCCGGGCCAGGAGATCGTCTGCCAGGTCGTCAAGGACCCGCTGAAGACCAAGGGCGCGCGCCTGTCGATGGAGCTGACCGTCGCCGGTCGCTACATGGTCTACACGCCCACCGGCGAGGGCGTCGGCGTCTCCAAGCGCCTGGAGGACAAGGAGCGCGACCGCCTGCGCAAGGAGGTCAAGGGCCTCGACCTCCACGGCGGCGGCGCCATCGTCCGCACCGCCGCCCACGGTGCCAAGCACGCTGACTTCGTCCGCGAGCTGGAGTACCTGTTCAAGCTCCACGAGGTGCTCCAGGGCCGCGTCGCCGACGTCGCCGCGCCCGGGCTGGTGTTCCAGGAGGCCGATCTCTCGGTTCGCGTCGTGCGCGACATCTTCAGCGACCACTTCGAGCGCGCGGTCGTCGACGACGAGAAGCAGTACCAGCGGCTCGTCTCGTTCTTCACGCGCACCGCGCCGGAGCTCGTCGAACGCGTCGAGCTGTACCAGGAGAGCGCGCCGCTGATGGAGCGCTACGGCGTCGACAAGGTCATTGACGGGCTCTTCTCCAAGCGGGTGGACCTCCCCTCGGGCGGCTACCTGATGATCGACTACGCCGAGGCGCTGACGGTCATCGACGTCAACACCGGCTCCTATGTCGGCCGCGGCAAACAGGCCCGGCTGGAGGACGTCATCACCAAGACCAACCTCGAGGCCGCGGAGGCCGTCGTCAACCAGCTGCGGCTGCGCGACATCGGCGGGATCATCGTCATCGACTTCATCGACATGGCGCGGGCCCGCAACCGCGATGCGGTCCTGAAGTCCCTCCGCAAGGCGCTGGGCGAGGACCGCACGAAGACGTTCACCGCGGAGATCTCCAAGCTCGGCCTCGTCGAGATGACCCGCCAGAACGTGACCGAGGGCGTGCGGGAGATCATCTCCCGACCGTGCCCGACGTGCGACGGCGACGGCGTGGTGCGCTCGGAGGAGACGATCGCGATCGACATCGAGCGCCAGCTCCGGGAGATCGCGTCCCGTGCCCCGCGTGGCACCGAGGCCTACCTCGTGCAGATCAACCCGAAGGTCACGGCGGAGTTCACCGGGGATGGCGGCCGCGTGCTGCGCGCCCTGGAGGCCGAGACCGGGAAGCTGTTCCATTTCGAGGGCTCCGAGGGCCTGCCGCTGGATCACTTCCAGATCACGATGGAGGGCAGCACCGCCGACGTCGAGGACAAGGCGGTCCCGTTCCGTCCCGGCGAGGAGGTCCTCGTCCAGATCGTCGAGCCGCACATGTATGACGCCGACGCGGCCGTCGCAAAGATCGACGGTTACATCGTCTCCATCCGCCGGGCCGGCCGGCTCGTGGGGGAGAAGCGCCTCGTGCGCATCGAGGAGGCGGGTCGCACGGCGGCAACCGCGGTGCTCGTCGACGAGACGGAGCTGCCCGCCGAGGCCCCCGGGGCACAAGACGCGACGGACGACGATGCCGTACCATCGAAGCCCAGGCGCCGTGGCCGCAGAGGCGGACGGCGCCGTTCCGCTGCCAAGGCAGCGGACACGTCCTCGTCGGAGTGAATTTTCTTATGTACGCAGTCGTGAAGACCGGTGGCAAGCAGTACCGCGTGGAGGAGGGTCAGACCCTGCTCGTGGAGAAGCTCGCCGTGGAGCCGGGCGGGACCGTCGACCTCGTGCCGCTGCTGATCAGCGGTGACGAGTCGGTGTTCGACAAGGCCGGGCTGGAGAAGGCGTCCGTCTCCGCCAAGGTCGTCGAGCACATCCGCGGCCCGAAGCTCGTGGTGTTCAAGTTCAAGCCCAAGCGCGGCTACAAGAACAAGAACGGCCACCGCCAGGACCTGACCCGCATCGAGATCACCGGCATCAAGGCCAAGTAGGAGCGATACGAGATGGCACACAAGAAGGGCCTGGGCTCGTCCCGCAACGGCCGTGACTCCAACTCCAAGCGGCTCGGCGTGAAGGTCTTCGCCGGCGAGATCGTGACCGGCGGCGAGATCATCGTCCGTCAGCGCGGCAGCCGCTTCAAGGCCGGCGAGGGTGTCGGCATGGGCAAGGACGACACGCTCTACGCGCGCTCGCCCGGCACCGTGTCGTTCGACGTCGGCCGTCGTGGCCGCGTCGTGAGCGTCCAGCCGGACGCCGCCGCCGCCGAATAGCCGGTCGATGTCGCTCTCCCCGAAGACCCTGGCCCGCGGCATCGCCGCGGGCCGTCTCGCGATCGGGATCGGCCTCATGGCCGCGCCGAAGCAGCTGTCCAGCGGCTGGCTCGGCGAGGTCGCCGGCACGCCCGGCGGCGACGTCGCGATGCGCGCCCTCGGGGTCCGCGACGCGATCCTCGGCGGCATCACGCTGCACACGCTGAACCACCCCGAGGTCGGGCCTCGGTGGGTCGCCATGTGCGGCGTCGCCGACACGGTCGACTTCGCCGCCACGCTCGCGGCCCGTCAGGGCCTGCCCAAGCAGGCGGTCGGTGTCATCGCCCTGGCGGGTGGCTCCGCCGTGGCCGGCTTCGCGCTGGCCGCCGCGCTCAAGCGCGACGCCTGAGCCGGCGTGCTCCCGCTCCCGCGGCGGTGAACGGAGATTCACCGCCCTGATAAGGGCTGGAAATGGACAGCCAGCGGGAGCGCATCGTGACGCCGTCGATCTGCAGCCCCCACGGGGGCTGTGAATCTCCGTTCACCGGGCAGCGCGGGGGGTGCAGCGCGGTGCAGCTGCGGCGGTGTTGCCGTCTCAGGTGTCCTGGGAGACGGGACGCACCAGCAGCTCGTTGACGTCGACGTGCGGCGGCTGGGACACCGCGTACATGACCGCGTTGGCGATGTCGACCGCCTGCAGGGCGCCCGGTCCGGCGCCATTGTCGAAGAAGGGCGTGTCGACCATCCCGGGCTCGATGAGCGTCACCCGGGCCCCGGTGCCGTTGAGCTCCTGGCGCAGCGACTCGCCCATGCCGGTGACCGCCCACTTCGTCGAGCTGTAGAGGCTGCCGCTCAGCGCGCGGCGGCCGGCGATCGAGCTCGTCAGCAGGAAGTGGCCCTTGTTCGCCTCGATGTCGTCGATCGTGGCGCGGATCGTCAGCGCGCAGCCGTAGACGTTCGTCAGGACCATCGACTTCCAGTGCTCCGGGGACTCGTTGCGGAATCCGCGGCTCGCGCCGAACCCGGCGTTCGCGAAGACCACGTCAATGCTTCCGAACGCCTCCTTCGCGGCGGCCGCGAGCGCCTGCACCTGGTCCCACTCGGTGACGTCGCAGCCGACCGCGATCGCCTTGTCGGTGCCGCCGAGCTCCTCCACGAGCGCCTCGAGCTTGTCGGTGGAGCGGGCGGCGAGAACGAGCCGGTAGCCCGCCGCAGACGCCAACCGGGCGGTCTCGGCGCCGATGCCGGAGCTCGCGCCGGTGATGAGGAAGACCTTGTCGGAAGCCATGGGAACCTTTCGTCGTGACACGATGCGCGGAGGATTCTCCGCTGCTGGGCGGATCATCCCGTACCCGCGATGCTCTTCGACAAAGCCCGAATCCACGTCCACGCCGGCGACGGCGGCAACGGCTGCATGAGCTTCCGTCGCGAGGCGCACGTCCCGCAGGGCGGCCCGGACGGCGGCGACGGCGGCCGGGGCGGCGACGTCGTCCTGCTGTGCGACGACTCGCTGCGCGACCTGCAGGTCTTCAAGCGCAGCGCCCACTACAAGGCGACGCGCGGCCGCCACGGCGAGGGCGCCCAGCGCGAGGGTGCCGACGGCCCGACGCTCGAGATCCGCGTCCCCCCCGGCACCGAGGTGCGCCTGGCCGACGGCACCGTGCACGACCTGACGGTCCCGGGCCGGCGCGTCGTCGTTGCCGAGGGCGGCCTCGGAGGGCGCGGCAACCGCCGCTTCAAGTCGTCCACCCGACAGTCGCCGCGCTTCGCGGAGCTCGGCCTCCCGGGGACCGAGACCTGGGTCGACCTGCGGCTCAAGCTCCTGGCCGACGTCGGCTTCGTCGGCGTGCCGAACGCGGGCAAGAGCTCGCTCCTGTCGGTGATGACCCGGGCGGCACCGAAGATCGCGAGCTACCCGTTCACGACGCTGGAGCCGCAGCTCGGCACCATCGAGAGCGACGGCCGGCAGCTGATCCTCGCCGACATCCCGGGTCTCGTCGAGGGTGCCAGCGAGGGCGTCGGCCTCGGCCACGACTTCCTCGCACACGTCGAGCGCACGCGGCTGCTCGTGCACGTCCTTGATCTCCTGCCGCTGGACGGCAGCGCCCCGGAGGACAACTACGAGACGATCGAGCGCGAGCTCGAGCTGCACGATCCGCGTCTCGCCCGGCTGCCGCGGATCCTCGCGCTGTCGAAGTCCGATCTGGTGGCCCCGGACGAGGCGGAGGTCGTTGCGGAGATCTGGCGCGAGCGCTTCGCCGACCAGATCCCCGAGCGCGAGGAGTGGGACGACGACGACCGCCCCCTCGAAGTCGTCACCCCGGTGATCGTCACGTCGTCCGCGACGCACATGGGCCTCGAGGAGCTCGCCCGGGAGCTCTTCCGGCGCGTGCCGCTGGCGACGCCCGACACCGACGACGCCCGCGACATGGGGCTCGTCGCCGCCGGCGACCTGGCGGAGCACCGGGTCTTCCGTCCGGCCAAGAACCGGGGCTGGAAGATCGAGGAGATCGCGGAGGGCGAGTGGAAGGTCACGGGCGAGGCCGTCGAACGCCTGATCCTCCGGCACGACCTCGAGAACGACGAGGCACTGCACCACGTCGAGAACAAGCTGCACCGCATGGGCGTCATCCGCGCGCTCGAGGCCAAGGGGTTCGAGCCGGGTGACGACGTCGAGATCGGCGGCGTCGTCTTCGAGCTGGATCCCGGCTGAGCATGGCCCGCGTCGTCGTCAAGCTCGGATCCAGCGTCGTCGCCGAGAACGACGGCACGCTGCGGGCCGAGGTCCTCGCCCGCATCTGCACCGCGCTGGCCGACCGCCATGCCGCGGGCGACGACATCGTCCTCGTGACCAGCGGCGCGATCGCGCGGGGCATCCGGATCATGGACCTCCCGGTCCGCCCGACCGCGATCGAGGACCTGCAGGCCGCCAGCGCCGTGGGGCAGGGCAAGCTCTACCGGGTCTACGACGAGCTGCTGCGCGAGCGGGAGGTGACCACCGCGCAGGTGCTCCTGACGTTCTTCGACATGAGCGCGCGGCTGCACTACCTCAACGCGCGACAGACGCTGCGCAAGCTCCTGGAGTGGCGGGTGCTGCCGGTCATCAACGAGAACGACACCACGACGACCGACGAGATCAGCTTCGGGGACAACGACTTCCTCGCCGCGCAGGTCGCCGTGCTGGTGGGCGCCGACGAGCTGGTCCTCTGCACGGACATCGACGGCCTCTACACCGCAAACCCGCGGACCGACCCCGAGGCCGAGCTGGTCCGCGCGGTCGACGACATCACGCAGCTCGAGGACTTCGCCATAGGCCACGAGACGAGCGCGCTGGGCTCCGGGGGGATGCGGTCGAAGGTCGTCGCCGCCGAGATGGCCACCGCGGCCGGGATCCCCACCACAATCTGCAGCGGGATCCGGTCCGGCGCGCTGGAGGCGGTCCTCTCCGGGGAGGGCGCGGGCACGAGGTTCGCGGCGCACCCGGCGAAGTACTCGTCGTTCAAGCTCTGGCTGAAGTACGCCAAGCCCACCCGCGGCACCGTGATCATCGACGACGGCGCGGCGCGGGCGCTGCGTGACGGGGCGGCCTCGCTGCTGCCCGTCGGCGTGGTGGCGGTCGAGGGCAACTTCGACGCCGGAGACGCGGTCGAGATCGTGACGCGCGCGGGCATCGCGGTCGGCAAGGGCATCAGCACCTTCAGTCGCCCGGAGCTGCAGTCGGTCCTCGGGCAGAAGACCGCGGCGGTCCGCGAGCTGCTCGGCGGCGCGGCCGACGAGGCGGTCCACCGGGACTACCTCGTGCTCGGCTGACCGCGGTGCCGCGGGTGTCGTGACGTACCCTTCGGCCATGGCCACGACGACCAGCAGCGTCACCGACATCTGCCTGCGGGCGCAGGAGGCGTCGCGGACCCTCGCCGCGACCGACAGCGCCACGAAGGACCGCGCACTCCACGCGATCGCCGACGCCCTGCTCGCCCGGACGCCCGAGATCCTCGAGGCCAACACCCGCGACATGGACGCGGGCCGCGAGAACGGCCTCGACGCGGCGCTGCTGGACCGGCTCCTGCTCGACGCCTCCCGCATCGGGGCGATCGCGGCGCAGGTCCGCGACATCGCCGCCCTGCCGGACCCGGTCGGCGAGGTCATCGACGGCAAGCGCCTGCCCAATGGCCTGGACGTCAAGAAGGTCCGTGTCCCGCTCGGCGTCGTCGCCGTCGTCTACGAGGCGCGTCCGAACGTCACGATCGATGCCGCCGCCCTCTGCCTGAAGTCCGGCAATGCGATCGTGCTGCGTGGCTCGTCGTCCGCGGCCCACTCCAACGCGGTGCTGGCCGGCATCGCCGCCCAGGCCGCCGAGGAGGCCGGGCTCCCGGCCGGGACCATCGGCCTGGTCGCCGGCGGCGGCCGCGAGGAGCTCGCCGAGCTGGCGACGCAGACCGGTGTGGTCGACCTGATCATCCCGCGCGGGGGCGAAGGGCTCAAGAACGCTCTGAAGGGCGTCGCGACCGTGCCGGTCATCTACGCCGCCTCCGGGAACTGCCACGTCTACGTCGACGCATCCGCGGACATCGCGACGGCGACGGAGATCGTCCTCAACGCGAAGACCCAGCGCCCCGGCGTCTGCAACGCCGCCGAGACGCTCCTCGTGCACGCGGACGTCGCGCCGCGCCTCCTGCCGGTCGCGCTGCAGGCGCTGCGCGACGCCGGCGTCGAGCTGCGGGTCGACGGCCGGACCCGGTCGCTGGCCGGCGGTCCGCTCGCTGCGCAGCTCCTCGACGTCGCCGACGAGGACTGGGACACCGAGTTCCTCGCCCTGACGCTCGCGGTCGGCGTCGTCGACTCGGTCGCCGAGGCCATCGCGCACATAGGCGCCCACGGCTCGGGCCACTCCGAGGCGATCGTCACCGCCGACGCCCGGTCAGCCCGCGCCTTCGAGCTGGGCGTCGACGCCGCGTGCGTCTACGTCAATGCGTCCACGCGGTTCACCGACGGCGGCGAGTTCGGCATGGGCGCCGAGATCGGCAACTCCACCCAGAAGCTGCACGCCCGCGGGCCGATCGGCCTGCGCGAGCTCTGCGCCTCCAAGTACGTCGTCACCGGCGACGGGCACGTGCGCGGCTGACGCGGTGGCCCGCGTCGGGATCCTCGGCGGGACGTTCAACCCACCGCACATCGGGCACCTCGTGTCCGCGGTGTCGGCGCGGGAGCAGCTCGGCCTCGACCACGTCGTGCTGATGCCGGTGTTCGTGCCGCCGCACAAGGCGGTTTTCGACGACCCGGGCCCGCAGGAGCGCCTGGCGCTCTGCCGACTGGCCGCGGCCGACGACGACGGCCTGCGCGTGAGCGCGGTCGAGGTGGAGCGGCAGGGACCGTCCTACACCGTCGATACCTTGCGCGCACTGCATGACGCGCGACCAGGGGATGAGCTGACGTTCATCGTCGGGGGGGACATGGCCCAGTCCCTGCCCACCTGGCGCGACCCCGAGGGCGTGCTGGCCCTCGCGACGCTCGCGGTCGCCGAGCGAGAGGGGGTCGGGCGTCAGGACGTCCTGGACCGCCTCGCCGTGCTGCCGGGCGCCGCCGACCGCGTTACGTTCTTCGACATGCCGCGCCTGGACCTCTCGTCGTCGCTGCTGCGCCGACGGCTGCTCGAGGGCCGTTCGATCCGCCATCTCGTGCCGGACGCGGTGGAGCGGCGGATCCATGAGCGTGGCTTCTACACGCAGAATCCCTACCCTGGAGGGTGACGTGACGCAGACGACGACCGACAGCTCCGTGACCGACGACACCGAGACCACCGACCCGAACCGCCTCGCGGAGATCGTGGCGGCCTTCGCGGCCGAGAAGAAGGCGAGCGACATCGTCGCCCTCGACCTGCGCGGCGTCAGCGGCTTCACCGATGCGTTCGTCGTGTGCACCGGCAACACCGACCGCCAGGTCAAGGCGATCCACGACGCGGTCCACTTCGGGCTCAAGAAGGAGCACGGCCTGCTCCCGCGGCGCGTCGAGGGCCTGACCGAGTCCCGCTGGGTCCTCATGGACTACTGGGACATCGTGGTCCACGTCTTCACCCCCGAGGCGCGCGAGTTCTACCGGCTCGAGCAGCTGTGGGGCGACGTCGAGCGGATCGAGCTCGCGGACGAGATCGTGAACCCCGCGCCCGCCGAGTCGCCGACCGGCGGCATCCCGGTCGACGAGTCCTCCGGCGCGGAGTAGCGCGTCGCGGCCGCGACACGCGGCCCGGAACGACGAACGCCGCCCGGAATCAGGCGGCGTTCGGGTGAGTGGAGCTGAGGGGGCTCGAACCCCTGACCTCTGCCATGCCATGGCAGCGCTCTTCCAGCTGAGCTACAGCCCCGGAGAACTCGAACTGCTGCGCCATCCTAACACCGACGCGCTGGTTGTTCTTTGCGGGTGCGAGGCGCAGGTGGAGTTGCGAGAGACCCTCGACCTCGCGCACCGGAACGAGATAGCACGTGTCCAGTTCTCCGCAGTAGATCGCGAACAGATCGATCTCCTCGCTGGTGTACGTCGACCGGACGTACCCGGCTGCCGGCGTGTACCGGCAGGTCGACGTCTGGACCACGACGCGGTCACCTTGGACCCGGGCCCACTTGCACTGCACCCGGTAGAGGACCAGCGCGATGTCGAAGACGAGGTCGTACCGGCGACCCTCGGTCAGCGGACGGAGCACGACGACGCCGGTCCGTACGGCGGCCAGCGAGATGGCCGCCTCGGCGAGTGAGCCCTTTTCGGTCGACGTCAGCGCGCGCACGAACACATGTTCGCATCACCCCCGGACGGAACCTCACGACACGCGCTGCACCACCGGCGACCCGTCGGCGACGCGGAAGGATGCCACTGCGACCCGCTCGGCGGTCGGCGTCACCACCGACGAGACGCCCACGAAGTCGACCCGCAGCTCGTCCGGGCGGGCCTCCATGACGACGTATCCGTGGGTGCTGAAGTCCGCGAACCGCAGGTGCGGGTTCGTCACCGGCAGGTTGGCGGTGATGAGGTCGGACTGCTCCTTGGACAGGCCGGGGAGCGACAGGGCGTTGTGGGTCACCGACGCGCCCACGAACTCCGTGCCGACCCGTCGCCCGTCGATGCGGCCGGTCGTGTAGAGGTCCCCGGCGAAGTAGCTGTGGACGTCGCCCACGATGCTCGTGAGGTTGCGCACGCCGCGCGACCGGAAGTGCTCGAGCACCTCGCGACGCTCGGCGCCGTATCCCGACCAGTCGTCGACCTGCGCCGAGCCGCCGGGCACGACGTCCAGCGCCATCATCATCTGCGCGTTGCCGAGGATCTTCCAGGTCGCGTCGCTGGATGGCACGCGGTCCTTCAGCCAGCGCTTCTGCTCGTCCCCGAGTCGGCGCCGCGGCGCGTCGACCGTCGGGCAGGGCGGCCCGCTGTCGAACGCGACGTCGTTGCACGGCTGCGGATCGCGGTACTGGCGCGTGTCGAGCAGGAACAGCTCTGCCTGTCGGCCCAGGCGCAGCGAGCGGTAGATCTTGAAGCGGTCGACCCCGCGCGGGCGCGGCACGGGCATCCACTCGAAGTAGGCCAGGATGCCGTTCTGGCGCTTGGACGCGAAGGGGATCGCGCGTTCGTCGACCGGGGACGGGCCGCTCGACGGCCCTTCCCCTGCCCAGTTGCCCTCCACCTCGCAGTCGTCCCAGATCGACACGAACGCGTGCTGGGCGTGCATCGCCTGCAGCCGCTCGTCGGAGCGGTACGTCCGGTGGCGCGAGCGGAACTGCGCGAGGGTCTCGACGTGGCCGTTCGGCTTCCCGGACGGATCGCGCCGTTCGGCGTTGATCGGCGTCGCGTCCTCCTCGTAGAGATAGTCGCCGAGCGAGACGACGACGTCGAGGTCCTCGGCCGCGAGCAGCTCCTGCGGCGTGAAGTAGCCGTGCTCGTAGCGCTGGCAGGAGAAGTAGCCGATGCGCACCGGCTCCGCGCTGTCCGCGGGCCGCAGCGTCTTGAAGCGCCCGACCCGCGACGACGTCGAGCGCGTGGCGAAGCGGTACCAGTAGGGCCGTCCCGGCTCCAGCCGCGGCGAGGAGACCGAGACCCGGGCGGTGCCGTCGCGCAGCGAGACCGCGTCGACCTGGCCGCGGACGAGCACGCGCGAGAACCCAGGGTCGTCGGCGACCTCGTAGCGCACGCGCTCACGGGTGGACCGCGCGCCCGGCGCGGCTCGGGCCCCGACCTCGTCGAGGCGGGTCCACAACAGCGCGCCGCGCTGGGTCGGCAACCCGGCGGCGACCCCGCTGGCGAACGTCCCGGACCGCGCGAGCGGCACCCGGCGGGCGCGCGCGGCCACCGAGGTCAGGGGGAAGGCGGTCGACGCCGCCGCGGCGGCCGCGCCGGTGGTCAGCAGTCGCCGGCGGGTGAGGAGGACGTCGTCCATGGGCCAGACCCTCGCGCATCGGGCCGACCCGGCGGTGAAACCCGTGTGAAGGGTGCGTCAGCGACGGCGCCGGTGGCGCTGCGGCGTGTAGTCGCTGCTGAACTCCGGGATCTCGATGTCGGCCGGAAGATCGCCGGGGTCGAGCGCCGGGGAGTCGTCCGACGAGGTGCGGCGGGCCCGGATGGGCAGCGGCAGCGCCTCGGCGTCCACGATGCCGCCGGAGCGCATGGGCTCCCGGGAGGATCGGGGGGGCGAAGGGGAGGACGCCGCCGAGCGGCGGGCCGGCGCCGGTCCACCCGGGTCGACCTCGTCGAGCCGTGCGACCAGCTCGCGGTGCACGCGCTGCAGGTCGCGCAGGATCGTCTGGGCGTTGCGCCGCAGGGAGCCGCCCATCTCCTCGAGCTCGCGACTGACCTTCTCGCCCTGTGCCATGACCTCGCGGGCGGCGACGCGCGCCTCGCCGACGGTCGTGCGGGCATGCTCACGGGCATCGGCGCGGAGCCGGTCGGCTTCGACGCCCGCCGTCTCCACGATCTCCAGGGCCTCCGCCTCCGCGGCGGTCACCCGGTGCTCGGCGGCGCGGTCGGCCTCGGCGATCCGGTCGCGCGCGCGCTGCTCGGTCTCTGCGCGCAGCTGGGCGGCAGCCTGCTCGGCGGCGTCGATGATCGCCTGCACGCGGGCAGGCAGCTGCGAGGAGTCACCCGGCTGCATCGGCTCCAAGAGTAGGCCGGTCGCGCAGCAGATCGCGCAAGAACGCGGTCACCGTGCGGTTCAGCAGGGTCGCGCGCTCCCACTGCAGGAAGTGCCCGGCCCGGGGGACGACGAACGGGCCGACGAGATCGCGGAAGGCGACCTCGCAGCGTTCGGGGAAATCCGGGTAGATGACGTGGTCGTCGGGCCCGTACAGCGCGAGGGTCGGGACGTCGGACACCTCGAAGAAGCGCGGAGCCTCCGAGACCTTCAGGACCCCGACGCCGCTCTCGTAGTTGCCGAACCCGGCGCGCAGCTTCGCGCCGTCGGCGAACGGCTCGGTCATGAAGTCGACCTCCGCGCGGCGGAAGCCCCCGGGCGTCCCCCACAGCCGCGGCCCGTAGAACTGGGCGACGTACGCCCGCCGTCGCGCCGGCGTGTCGAGCTCCGCCGCGAGCGCGTCCGCGTCCCGGCCCTGACGCACGTAGTAGTCGGCCGTCTGCCGGACCTGCGCCGACACCTCCAGGGAGAGGCCCGCGGCCTCGTACTCCGCGGGCAGCAGGGGCATGATCGAGTTGAAGATCACCTGCCGCTGCACGAAGCCGTCGAACCGCAGCCCCAGGTCCTGGACGACGCCGCCGCCGAGGTCGCTGCCGACCGTCGAGCACCGCTCGTGGCCGAGCACGTCATGCACGAGCGCATGGAGGTCCCGGGCGTGCGCCGCGAGGTCGTGGAACCCGTCGGCGGGGATCCCGCTGTCGCCGAACCCGCGCAGGTCCGGGACGATCACCTCGAACCCCGCGGCCGCCAGGGGCGCGACGTTGCGCCACCAGATCCGCTTGGTCTCCGGCCATCCGTGGACCAGCAGCAGCGGGTAGCCGCCCCCGTCCGGCGCCTGCACGCGCAGGTAGGCCAACTCGACGCCGGTCCGAACCTCCGTGCGGTGCACCTCGACGGCCGTGGGGGAGAGCGGGTCCGCCATGCCCCGAAGCCTATGCTTGACGCCGCAATGACCGAGCTGAGCTACACCCCGTCGGAGATCGAGCCGCGCTGGCAGCGGATCTGGGAGACCGAGCGCACGTGGGAGGTCTCCAACGAGGAGGACGACCGCGAGAGCAGCTACGTGCTGGTCATGCTCCCGTACCCCTCAGGCGAGCCGCACATCGGCCACCTGAAGGTCTACTCCGTCGGCGACGCGGTCGCGCACTTCCACCGCCGCGCCGGCAAGCGGGTGCTCAACCCGATGGGCTACGACGCATTCGGTCTACCGGCCGAGAACAACGCGATCAAGACGGGGCAGCATCCGCGCGACAGCACCGCGAAGTCGATCGCCTCGTTCCAGAAGCAGTTCCGCGAGTGGGGCATCAGCATCGACTGGACCCGCGAGTTCGGCACCCATGAGCCGACCTACTACCGCTGGACGCAGTGGATCTTCCTCGAGCTGTTCAAGAACGGCCTGGCGTACCGCAAGGACTCCGCGGTCAACTGGTGCCCCAACGACGCCACCGTGCTCGCCAACGAGCAGGTCGTCGACGGGAAGTGCGAGCGCTGCGGCCACGAGGTCGAGATCCGGCAGCTCGAGCAGTGGTTCTTCCGCATCACCGACTACGCCGACCGGCTGGTCGAGGACCTCGCGACCATCGAGTGGCCCGAGCACGTCAAGACGATGCAGCGCAACTGGATCGGCCGGTCCGAGGGCGCGGAGGTCAACTTCACCTGCGAGGACCTGCAGATCGACTACCCGGTCTTCACCACACGCCCGGACACGCTCTTCGGTGCCACGTTCTTCGTGATGGCGCCCGAGCACCCCGACATCGAGCGGCTCGCCGCGGGCAGCGGCAACGAGGACGAGGTCCGCGAGTACGTCAACCGCGTCCTCACCACCGAGAAGGAGGAGCGCGGCGACGCCGACCGGCAGAAGACCGGCGTTTTCCTCGGGCGCCACGTGACCAACCCGGTCAACGGCGAGCAACTGCCGATGTACGTCGCCGACTACGTGCTCATGGAGTACGGCACCGGCGCGATCATGGCCGTGCCCGGCCACGACCAGCGCGACTACGACTTCGCGACCGCCTACGACCTGCCGATCAAGCGGGTGGTGCAGGGCACGCCCGAGGACGGCGGGGACGAGCACGGCCTCCCGTATCCCGGCGACGGCCCGCTGGTGAACTCCCACCCCGACTTCGACGGCACGCCCAACCGCGACGCGCTGCGGGCGATCGTCAGCTGGCTGGACCGCGAGGGCAAGGGCCACCAGTCCGTCAACTACCGCCTGCGCGACTGGCTGCTCTCCCGTCAGCGCTACTGGGGCTGCCCGATCCCGATCGTCCACTGCGACACCTGCGGCATCGTGCCGGTGCCCGAGGACCAGCTGCCGGTCGTCCTGCCGGACATCGAGGACTACGCGCCGAAGGGCAAGTCGCCGCTGGCCGCCGCGACCGACTGGGTGAGCACCACCTGCCCGATGTGCGACGGCCCCGCGCGCCGCGAGACGGACACGATGGACACGTTCGTCGACTCCTCCTGGTACTTCCTGCGCTACTGCGACCCGCGTAACGACGAGGCCGCGTGGGACCCGAAGGTCGTCGCGCAGTGGTCGCCGGTCGACCAGTACATCGGCGGCGTCGAGCACGCGATCCTGCACTTGCTGTACGCCCGGTTCTTCGTCAAGGCCTTGCACGACCTCGGCCACATCTCCCACGACGAGCCGTTCTCACGGCTGTTCACCCAGGGCATGATCCTGGGGGAGGACGGCGAGAAGATGTCCAAGTCGCGCGGCAACGTCGTCTCCCCGAAGGACATCGCCGCGGACTTCGGCGTCGACACCGCCCGCTGCTACGTCCTGTTCATCGGTCCGCCCGACCAGGACGCCAAGTGGGACATCGAGGGCGTCGGTGGCGTTCATCGCTTCCTCACCCGGCTGTGGCGCCTGAGCGCGACCGTCGCCGACGAGCTGCCCGACCATCCGATCCCCGACGACCTCGCCGGGGACGACCTCGCGCTCGTGCGCAAAGCCCACTGGGCGATCGAGAAGGTCACCGCCGACATGGCCGGTCGCTTCGCGTTCAACACCGCGATCGCGGCGGTCATGGAGCTGACCAACGAGTGCTCGCGGGCCTACAACGTCGGCTCGCCGTCCCCGGGCCCGCTGCGCTTCGCGCTGGCGACGGCGGCGTCGCTGCTGTTCCCGTTCGCGCCGCACACCGCGTCCGACGCGTACGAGCGGCTCACCGGCGACCGGGTGTGGGAGGAGCCGTGGCCGGCGTCCGACCCGGAGTTCCTGGACGACGACACCTTCGAGCTGGTCTGCCAGGTCAACGGCAAGGTCCGTGACCGCGTGAGCGCCCCGACGGACGCGGGGTCGGCCGAGCTCAAGGCGCTCGCTCTGGCGTCGGAGAAGCTCGCGCCGTACCTCGAGGGCAAGACGGTCGTCAAGGAGATCGTCGTCCCGGGCAAGCTCGTGAACATCGTCGTCCGCTGAATCGACACGGCCTCGTGACAGTCCGGTGCTGAGGCGTCACGCGCGCTCACCTAGCGTGCGCGTACGTGCCCGAGATCCCGCGAGTGCAGGTCGTCCTGTACGTCATCGTCGTCGCGGCGGTCGCGTTCCTCGGGGCACGCGCGCTGCGACCGCAGACGCTTGCGGAGCCCACAGCACCGACGCCCCAGGTGGCGCAGGCGTCCCGGGCGACGGACGATGCAGCCCCGCGGGTCGAGTCGCCGGGCGGCGGGCGCGTGGTCGTGCACGTCGCCGGCGCGGTCCGTCGTCCGGGCGTCTACCGCCTGCGCGACGGGCAGCGTGTCGGCGACGCGGTGCGGCGGGCCGGCGGCGGTCGGGTCGGGGCTGACCTCGACGCCGTGAACCTCGCCGCGAAGGTGACCGACGGCCAGCAGGTCCTGGTGCCCGCCCGGGCCGACTCCGGCGCGGCGGCGGGCGCGGGCACGGCAGCAGGTGGGACGCCCGCGGCCCCACCGCCCGGCGTGCCGCTGAACCTCAACACCGCGACGCTCGAGCAGCTCGACACGCTCGACGGGGTCGGTCCCGCGACGGCGCAGAAGATCCTCGACGCGCGAACGGAGCGCGGCGGGTTCCGCAGCGTCGAGGACCTCGGGGACATCCCCGGGATCGGGCCGAAGCGCCTGGCGGCTCTGCGCGAGAAGGTGCGGGTGTGAGGGCGGTCGTCGCCACCCACCCGCGGCACGTCGTCCTCGCGGCACTCGTGGCGGGCCTCGCGCTCGGGCCGATCGGGGCGGCGCTCTGCTGCGCGGTGCTGGCAATCCCGCTGGCCGGACGCCGCCGGATCCTCGCGGTCGCGGTACTCGCCGCGGTCGGCGGCAGCACCGTCGCCCACGTCCGCATCGCGACGCTGCAGCGCACCGCGCTGCCCCGCTCCGGCGCCGTCGAGTTCCGGGAGAAGGTCGTCCTCGCCGCACCGGTCCGCACCGGCTCGACCGGCGGCCGGACGGCCCTCGTCCACCTCCGCGGTGAACCGGTGCTGCTGCGGCTGCCGACCGGCCCAGGACCGAGCACATCCACGGCGCGGGTCGGCCACCGGCTCGATGTCGAGGGTCGGCTGACGCCGCCGGACCGCCACGCCCGGCTCCTGCGCGCGCACGCCGTCCTGCGGGCGGACGGGGTCCGGCTCACGGGTGACCGGCGGGGCGGGGTCGCCGGGGCCCTGGACCGCGTCCGCGATCGCGCGCAGGACGCCCTGGCCGCGCCGCTGCGGCCCGGCAGCGCGGGGCTGCTCCGCGGCATGGTCCTGGGCGACGACAGCGCGCTGCCGCCGGGGCTGCGCGATGACCTGCGAGCGGCCGGGCTCTCCCACCTCGTCGCCGCCAGCGGGCAGAACGTCGTGCTGCTCGCGACGCTCGTCCTGCTGCTCGGCGCGGCGCTCGGACTGCCGTGGTCGGTCCGGCTCGGCGTCGCCCTGGTCCTCGTGGCGCTCTACGTCCCGCTGGCCGGGGGTGGCCCGTCGATCCAGCGCGCCGGTGTGATGGGCGCGGCCGGGCTGGTGGCGGCGCTCGCCGGTCGACCGGCGTCCCGGTGGTATGCGGTGCTGCTCGCCGCGGCCGCAACGCTGACGCTCGACCCGCGCGCCACCGGGGACGTCGGCTGGCGTCTGTCGTTCCTCGCGGTCCTCGGTCTGCTGGTCGTCGGTCCGCCGCTGCGGGAGGCCCTGACCGACCGCCGGGTGCCCGGACCGCTCGCCGACGCCCTCGCCACGACCGTGGCCGCGACGCTCGCGACCGCCCCGCTCGTCGCGCTCACCTTCGGCGAGACGTCGCTCGTGACGCTGCCCGCCAACGTTCTCGCGGCGCCGCTCGTCGCGCCGGTGATGTGGCTCGGGTTCGTGGCTGCGGCCGCCGGTCAGGCGAGCGTCGAGGCCGGCACGCTGGTCGCGGGACTCGCCGCCCTGCCGTTGCAGGGCCTCGTCCTGGTCGGCACGGAGGCGGCGCAGGTGCCGGGCGCGACGGCGGCGGTCGCGCCCTGGCTCGTCGCGGCGATCTGCGGCCTCGGCGTCGCGGGCGTCCGGTCGATGCGTGTGCGGCGGGCATCGCCTGCGCTCCTGGTCGCGCTCGTCGCCCTCGGTCTCGCGCTCGCTCCCAGGCCCGACCCGGTGCTCGCCCGGCCCGCCGGGTTGCGCCTGGCGTTCCTGGACGTGGGTCAGGGGGACGCGACGCTCGTGCAGCACGGCGACCGCGCGATCTTGATCGACGCGGGCCGGCCCGACGCGGGCGTCCTCGCCCGGCTGCGGCGGCTCGGGGTGCGGCGGCTGGACGTGCTCGTCGTGAGCCACGCCCAGGACGACCACGACGGCGGCGCAGCGGCCGTGCTCGAGGCGCTGCCGGTGGGCCTCGTGCTGGACGGCCGGGACTCACAGCCGTCGGAGGGTGGCGCCCGGATGGCGGCCGCGGCGCGGACCCGCGGCGTGCCGCTGGTCATCCCCGACGCCGGTCAGGTCCTGCGTGCAGGACCGCTGACCCTGCGGATCCTCGCCCCGAGGCGGGAGGACCCGGCCCTGCACGAGGGCGCGGATCCGAACGACCGCGCGATCGTCCTGGAACTCGTGGCCGGGCGTTTTCGCGCCCTGCTGCCCGCCGACGCGGAGTCGGGTGTCCTGCTGCCGCTGCAGCCGGGACCGGCGAACCTGCTGAAGGTCTCCCACCACGGCAGCGCCGACGAGGACCTGCCGCGGCTGCTGGAGCGCGTGCGGCCGGGGATCGCCGTGATCAGTGCCGGGGCGGACAATCGGTTCGGGCACCCGACGCCCGACACGCTGGCCGCGTTGCGCCGCTCGGTCGCGCAGGTGCTGCGCACCGATCGCGACGGCACGGTGGTGGTCGACGTGGTCGCCGGGACCCCGCGTGTCCGGCGGCTCGGATGACGGCCGGGGCACGGCCTATCCTGCCTGCGGTGAGCACTCCGTCAGCGGCGGCCTGGAAGGCCGCGTACCTCATCCACGGTGACGACCACGGTCGCATCACGGAGCGCCGGGCGAGCCTGCGCGCCCGCGCGGAGGCCGAGAGCGACAGCGGCGGCATCGAGCTGTTCGAGGGCGACGACGCCGTCCCCGAGGCGGTCGCGAACGCCCTGTGCGCGATGACGTTCGCCACGGGCCGCCGGTTCCTCGTCGTCGACGGCGTCGAGCGCTGGAAGGACGACGCGGTCAAGAAGCACCTCGTCGGCGTCCTCGCGAGTGTCTCTCCGGACACCACCGTCGCGTTCTTCGGTCGTGAGGACGGCCGGGCGAAGGTCCCGGCGTCGCTGGCCAAGGCGGTCGCGGCCGCCGGCGGCGTCGTGCGGGCCGAGACCGCCGTCAAGGGCCGCGAGATGATCCCGTGGGTCCGCGGCGAGGCCGGCCGGCACGGCATCGAGCTGGACGGCGTCGCGGCGGCGACGCTCGTGGCCGAGGTCGGGGAGCGGCAGCAGCGCCTCGTCCGGGAGCTCGAGAAGCTCGCGCTCTACCACGGCCGCGGCGCGCGGCTGGGGGAGGAGGAGGTGCGCGTCCTCGCGGCACCGTCCTCCGAGACGCAGATCTGGGGCTTCGTCGACGCCGTCGCCGGGGGCGACGGCCGCCGTGCGGTCCGGGAGTACCTGACGTTGCGCGAGCAGGGCGAGTCCCTCCCGCGGCTGGTGCCGATGATCGCCAAGCGCGTCCGCGAGGTCCTCGGCATCGCGCAGAAGCTCGCCGCGGGCGAGGCCCCCGCGCAGATCAAGGCCGGCTTCAAGGGCAGCCCATGGGCGGCGGACAAGCGCATCAAGGAGGCCCGCGGCGCCGATCCGCAGCGGCTGCGCCTGGCGCTGGAGACGCTGGCGGACCTGGAGCTCGACACGCGCGGCGGCAGCACGCTCGACCAGGAGACGTCGGCGCTCCTGGCCATCGGCCGCATCACCGCCTGAGCGTCCGCCGACGCCGAACGCAAAAAGGCCCGCCGGGAGGCGGGCCTGCGAGCGCGTGGGGACGGGGCTCGGTTGGCGCTACGCGGCGGGCTGGCCGGCGCGGGTGCGCGCGGCGCGGCTCTTCTTGCGAGCGCCGGTGTTCTTGTGGATCGAGCCGCGCTTGACGGCCTTGTCGATCGTGCGGACGAGCTCGAGGTGCTCCGTGTCGGCGGCGGTGTCGTCACCGGCGGCGACGGCGACCTCGAGGCGGCGGAAGTACGTCTTGATCTTCGTCGTGTAGCGACGGTTCTCGAGACGCTCTCGCTCGGCGCGCAGGATGCGCTTCTTCTGAGAGTGAATGTTGGCCATGGGCGGCGACGGATGATAGCGGCCCGTAGTCTCCCGGCGCGTGACGCCCCAGGTCCCCCCACACGACGATCCTGCCGTGACCCCCGCGAGACCGGGGGGTGGTGGCCGCGCCATGGCCCGCAACACCATGCTCTTCAGCGCCCTCACGGGCCTGTCGCGCATCGCCGGCCTGATCCGGGAGATCGTCGCCTCGAGCTACTTCGCGACCAGCGGCGCGTTCTCGGCGTTCACGATCGCCTTCCAGGTCCCGAACGTCGTGCGGAGCCTGTTCGCCGACGCCGCGCTGAGCGCCGCCTTCGTCCCGGTCTTCACCGAGCTGCTGGAGAAGGACAAGAAGGAGGAGGCGTTCCGCCTCGCGTCCACGCTCTTCTGGCTCGTCCTGAGCGTGCTCGCGGCGATCACCGCGCTGTTCATGCTCGGGGCCGGCGTGCTGATGCCGCTCTTCACCGGGGGCGAGTTCTCCGAGGAACTCGACCAGCTGACCGTCGGACTGAGCCGCGTGCTCTTCCCGATCGTCGTGCTCCTCGGCATCAACGGTCTGCTCGTCGGCATCCTCAACGCCTACGACCAGTTCTCGATCCAGGCGATCTCACCGCTGATCTGGAACATCGTGATCCTCGTGCTGCTGGTCGCGACCAAGCCGTTCTTCGAGGGCGACGACGAGCTCTACGCCTACGCGATCGGCGTCCTCGTGGGAACGCTCGTGCAGGTCGCGATGGCGGTCCCGGCGCTGCGGCGGATGGGCTTCAACATCGCGCCGAACTTCCGCTGGCGTGACCCGCGGGTGCGGCAGGTGCTGAAGCTCATGCTGCCCGTGACGATCGGGCTCGGGCTCATCAACTTCAACCTGCTCATCAACTCGTTCCTCGGCGCGCTGGTCAGCGAGCAGGCGCCACGTGCGATCGACGCGGCCTTCCGCATCTACATGCTGCCCCAGGGCATGTTCAGCGTGGCGGTGGCGACCGTCCTGTACCCGGCGCTCAGCCGGTTCGCGGCCCGCCGCGATCACGACGGCCTGCGCGCGCTCACCGCGAACGGCTTCCGCCAGATCTTCCTCCTGCTCGTGCCGGCGGCGGCCGCCACGATCGCGTTGTCCACGCCCATCACCCGGCTGGTCTACGAGCATGGAGAGTTCGGCCCCGGCTCGACCGAGCTGGTCTCCAGCGCGCTGTTCTGGTTCTCGTTCAGCCTGCCTTTCAGCGGCGCCAACCTCCTGCTCACGCGGACGTTCTTCGCGCTGCAGCGGCCGTGGATCACCACGAAGCTCGCCGGTCTCAACCTGCTCGTGAACCTCGTGGTGAGCGCCGCGCTGTACGGGCCGTTCGGGATCCCGGGCATCGTCGCCGGCACCGTCGCGTCGAGCGCGTTCATGACCGCGGCCCAGATGTACTGCCTGCGCCGGGAGCTCGACGGGCGTCTGGAGGTCCGGGAGACCGTGATCGCGCTCGCCAAGATCGTCGTCGCGGCAACGGGCTTCGGACTGCAGGCCTACTGGGTCTGGTGGGGGCTGGACGAGGTGCTGGGTCGCAGCATCGCCGCGCAGATCGTGTCGGTCGGGACCGCCCTCGGCGCTGCGACGGTCGTGTACGTCGGGATCGTCCTGGTGCTCCACGTCCCCGAGGCGGCGCAGATCCAGCGGATGCTGCAGGGCCGGCTGCGCCGCTGATCACGGTGAACGACGGTGAAATTCCCTGAAGTTTCGCTCAGGTTCTTACGACATCCGTCCGATAGGCGGACCATGGCCACGCAGCGCCTGGGGCGCGAGATCCAGATGGCGCCCGACGCGCGCCGCGCCTGCGAGGCCGCGATCTCCTGCATCGCCGAGGTGCCCGGCCTGCTGCCCAGCGCCTATCTCGAGCGTGGCGGGCGTCTGCGCTGCCAGGCGGTCCGAGGCTACTGGCAGGTGCGCGACGGCATCCCGCCGGGCACCGGGGTGATCGGCGAGGTCTTCCGCACGGGCGTCGAGAGCGTGGTCGCGGGAGACGGACCGCTGCACGGGCACTACCTGGCGGCGGCCGAGGCCGTCGAGGCGGAGATCGCCCTCCCGCTGCGCTGCGGCGACCGGCTGGTCGGGGTGCTCAACGTCGAGGCCCAGCGGCCCGTCGCCGCCCGGGAGGTCGCCCTGGTCCGCGAGGTCGCCGCACTGCTGGCCACGCGCCTCGAGGCCCTCGGAGGCCCCCCGGCCGAATCCGCGCCTCAGCGGCTCGTGCGCCACGCGGCCGCCATCGCCGGGCTCCATGACGAGCACGCCGTCGAGGCGGCGCTGCTGGCCGCCGCGGTCGACCTCATGCTGCTCGACAGCGCGATGCTCCTGCGGGTCCGCGGCCGCGACCTCGTGCGTCCCGGTCCGGCGGTCGGGCCGCTGGCCGGCGAGCTCCGCGACGCCGGGGACCGGGTCCTCGGCGCGGTCGCGAGCTACGTCACCGACGGAACCTCGGCGTACTCCGTGGCCGAGGGTGGCGGGGACGCGACTGCCGGGGTCCAGGTCCTGCGGGCGGTCGGCGTCGGGGCGCTCGCCGCGGTGCCCGTGGACGCCGAGCGGATCCTCCTGGTGGCCGGTCGGACGCCCGTCCCGCCCGCCACCGACGAGATCGAGCTGCTGGAGCTGCTGGCCCTGCAGGCCGCCGTGGCCCTGCGGACGGTCACCTCGGTGCAGGCGCTACGCGTCCAGGCGGCGAGCGACCCGCTCACCGGGCTCGGGCATCACCGGACCTTCCACCAGGCCCTCGCCGCGCTCCGCCCGACCGCCGCCGCGGCGGTCGTCCTCGCCGACATCGACGGCTTCAAGTCGTTCAACGACGCCCATGGGCACCTCGCCGGCGACCGGCTGCTACGCGAGACCGCGACGGTGCTCTGCGCCGCCCTGCGCTGCAACGACATGCTCTACCGCATCGGTGGCGACGAGTTCGCAGCCCTCCTGCACGTCTGCGGGCCGGCCGAGGCGCTCGACGTCGGGCGCCGGCTGAACGAGGCGGTCGCCGGAGCGGGCCTGGGGGTGACGATCTCGGTCGGGATCGCGCTGCCGCAGACCGGGGAGGCCGACACCGACACCCTCACCCGGGCCGACCGGGCGCTGTACGCGGTGAAGGCGACGGGGCGCAACGGCGTGCGCCTGGCGGCCGGGGACGAGGTCCCGGGCACGGTCGCCTGACCGAGGCGACGGCGCCCTGCCATCCTTGGCGGACTCCATGGCCGACCAGCAGCACATCCGCAACTTCTCGATCATCGCCCACATCGACCACGGCAAGTCGACGCTGGCCGATCGGATCCTCGAGCTGACCCAGACCGTCGACCCGCGGATGATGCGGGCGCAGCTCCTCGACTCGATGGAGCTCGAGCGGGAGCGCGGCATCACGATCAAGTCGCAGGCCGTCCGCGTCTACTTCACGTCGCAGCGCAACGGCGAGACCTACCAGTTCCACCTCATCGACACCCCCGGGCACGTCGACTTCACCTACGAGGTCTCCCGGTCGCTCGCCGCGTGCGAAGGCGCGCTGCTGGTCGTCGACGCCTCCCAGGGCGTCGAGGCGCAGACGCTCGCGAACACGTACCTGGCGGTCGACGCCGGACTCGAGCTGATCCCCTGCCTGAACAAGATCGACCTCCCGGGCGCCGAGCCCGAGCGGGTCGCCGGCGAGGTCGCCGAGCTGCTCGGGGACTCCGCGGACTCCATCAAGCGGATCAGCGGCAAGACCGGCGAGGGCGTGCTGGAGGTCCTCGAGGACCTCGTCGAGAAGGTCCCGCCGCCCGAGGGCGACCCGGACGCGCCGCCGCGCGCCGTCATCTTCGACTCCGAGTTCGACCAGTACCGCGGCGTCATCGCCTACATCCGCGTGGTCGACGGCACGTTCCGCAAGGGCGACGCGATCCGCGCGATGGCCGCGGGCACGGAGGCGGACATCGACGACATCGGCTTCTTCACCCCGGCGATGACGAGCGTCGACCACCTCACCGTCGGCGAGGTCGGCTACGTCATCACCGGAATCAAGGACGTCACGAAGCTGCGGGTCGGCGACACGCTCACCTCGAAGATCCGAGGCGCCACCGAAGCCCTGCCGGGCTACCGCGAGATCCAGCCGATGGTCTTCTGCGGGCTGTTCCCGATCGAGGCCGACGACTACGCCGACCTGCGGGACGCGCTCGAGAAGCTGACGCTGAACGACGCCGCGCTGCAGTGGGAGCCGGAGACGTCCGACGCGCTGGGGTTCGGCTTCCGCTGCGGCTTCCTCGGCCTCCTGCACATGGACATCGTCCGTGAGCGCCTGGAGCGTGAATACGACCTGAACCTCATGGCGACGATGCCGTCGGTGGGCTTCGAGGTCACGCTCACGAACTCCGACGAGCTGCACGTCCACAACCCGTCGGACATGCCCGACCCGGCGCGCATCAAGGAGATCCGCGAGCCGTACGTCGACGCGTCGATCATCACGCCGAAGGAGTACGTCGGCACGATCATGGAGCTCTGCCAGGACAAGCGCGGCGAGCACCAGGGCATGCACTACCTCAGTGCGGACCGCGTGCAGATGCGGTACCTGCTGCCGCTGTCGGAGATCGTCATCGACTTCTTCGACCAGTTGAAGTCCCGGACCCGCGGCTACGCGTCGCTGGACTACGAGGTCTCGAGCATGCGCGCCTCGAACCTCGTCCGCCTCGACGTCCTCCTGGCCGGCGACATCGTCGACGCGCTGTCGATGCTCGTGCACCGCGACAAGGCGCAGGTCATCGGGCGGACGCTGACCGAGAAGCTGCGCGAGAAGATCCCGCGCCAGCAGTACGACGTGCCGATCCAGGCGGCCATCGGGTCGCACGTCGTGGCGCGCGAGACCGTCAAGGCCTTCCGCAAGGACGTCACCGCGAAGTGCTACGGCGGCGACATCTCCCGCAAGCGCAAGCTGCTGGAGAAGCAGAAGGAGGGCAAGCGGCGGATGAAGCAGGTCGGGCGCGTCGAGGTGCCCCAGGAGGCGTTCCTCGCGGTGCTGGAGCTCGGCGACTCCAAGTAGGACCCCGGCGCTCAGGCGCCGGACGCCCATGAGCGGACGCGCTCAGCGAGCTGCGGGGCGACGAGCAGCTCCGGCGCGCGGTCGCGCTCGTGCTGGAGGATCGCGGCGACGGTCGCCACGGTCAGGCCGTGCTCCGGCCGGTGCACCACCTCGACGGGGTCGCCGGCGGCCACGTCGCCGGGCTCGAGGATCCGGAAGTACGCGCCCGGGCGTCCCGCGGCCGCGAACCGGCGCACGATCCCGGTGCCGGGGAACACGCGGCCGAGCTTCGCGCAGGGGATCCGCGGCGCGGTGACCTCCAGGAGGACGGGGCCGACGCGCCAGCGCTCGCCGATCAGGGCGCCGCTCGGGTCCACGTCCGCGGTCGTGAGGTTCTCGCCGAAGCGGCCCGGGGGGATGCCGGGCAGCTCCAGCTCGGTGGCCCACCACGCGGCGTCCTCCGACGCGTAGGCGTAGACCGCCTGGTCGGGTCCGCCGTGGTACCGGCGGTCGACCTGCTCGTCGCCGGTCAGCTGTTCGCCCTCGACCCGCACCCGTCCGGCGACGGGTGACTTCCCGATCGCGCTCATCAGCGGCCGGCCGCGGCGAGACCCGTGGGCCTGCGCCGCGCCGACGTTGACGCTGATCAACCGTCCGCTCATGGTGCGGATGCTGTCAGAGGGCTGTCCCCGCGAGCCCTGGGCGGTCGCGCCTGCGCCGTAGGCTGCCGGCATGGACCTCGGACTCACCGGCCGCGCTGCGATCGTCACCGGAGCCTCGCAGGGGATCGGTCGCGTGGTCGTCGAGCTGCTCGTGGCGGAGGGTGCCGACGTCCTGGCGACCGCGCGCCGCGCCGACGTGCTCGACGAGCTCGCGCGCACCATCGACGGCCCCGGCCACGTGGTCCCGTTCGCCGCCGACGTGACGCAGCCGTCGGCCGGGGCGGAGATCGTCGCGGCCGCGCTCGAGGCGTTCGGCGCCGTCGACGTTCTCGTCAACAACGCGGGGACGTCCTACGTGAAGGAGCTCGCGGACCTCACCGACGAGGACTGGACGCTGAACCATGACCTGCACGTGCTGGCGCCGATGCGGCTGATGCAGGCCGCTGCGCCGCTGATGGCCGCGCGCGGGTGGGGGCGGATCGTCAACGTCGCGTCGTCGGCCGGCAAGCGCCCGTCGCTGATGAACGCGGCCTACGCGGTCAGCAAGGCTGGGCAGCTGTCGCTCTCCCGGGTCTTCGCCGACGCCTATGCGGCCGACGGCGTCCTGGTGAACGCGGTCGCCCCGGGGGTGACCGCGAGCGAGCTGTGGATCGCCGACGGCGGGATGGCCGATCAGCTCGCGGCTCAGCAGGGCACCACGCGGGAGGAGCAGATCGCCGCCCGCGAGACCCGCGCGCCGATCGGTCGGATGTCCGAGCCACGCGAGATCGCCGACGTCATCGTCTTCCTGTGCTCCGACCGCGCCTCGAGCGTCGCGGGCGCCGCGTGGTCGGTGGACGGCGGCGCCGTCCAGATCATCATCTGACCGGACGCGGTCGCGTGCGTCAGCCGGTCATCGATCGCGGCGCCACCGAGGCCAGACGGGCGACGCCCTCGACCAGGTCGCGCTCCGGTGCGCCCGCGAACGTCAGGCGCAGGTGGGGCGCGGGCGGTTCGGCCGCGAACCACGGTCGCCCCGGGCTGACAACGACCCCCGCGGCCCGGGCGGCGGCCGCGAGGACGACGTCGTCGACGTCGGCGGGCAGGCGCACCCAGACGTGGAAGCCGCCCGCGGGCCGGCCGGTGACGAGGGCGCCCGGCAGGTCCGCGGCGACGGCGGTGAGCAGCGCGTCCCGACGCGCTCCCAGCGCCGATCGCAGCTGTTTCAGGTGGCGCTTCCAGGTCGGTGAGCCCACGAGGTCCAACGCGGCCTGCTGCAGCGGAGCGGCCACGTAGAAGTCGTCGAGGAGGCGGGCGGCGCGCAGCCGGGCGCCGGCAGGGCCGCGTGCCGCGACCGCGCCCACGCGCAGGCCGGGGGCGACGGACTTCGTCAGGGAGCGCAGCAGCACGACGTGGCCGTGGCGGTCGTCGGCGGCGAGCGGGGGAGGGGCGGCCCCGTCGATCGCGAGGTCGCGCGCGGCGTCGTCCTCGACGAGGAACGCGCCGGCGGCTGCGACGACGTCCAGCACCGCGGCCCGGCGGTCCGGGGCCAGCACCGCCCCGTGCGGGTTGGCGAACGTCGGCTGCGCGTAGAACAGCCGCGCGCCCGTCCGGCTGAACGCGTCGGCCAGCAGGTCGGGCCGGACGCCGTCGTGGTCGCTGGGGACCGGGACCACCCGCAGTCCGGCGGCGCGCGCTGCCGCGAGCGCCCCGAGGTACGTGGGGGACTCCACCAGCACGATGTCCCCGGGCTGCGCCAGCGCGCGGAAGGCGGTCGCCATCGCCGCCTGGCCGCCGGGCGTGACGACGAGGTCGTGTGCGTCGAAGGAGCCGCCGGCGTCCCGGGCGAACCACGCGCGCAGCTCGGCCAGGCCCTCGGTCGGGCCGCGGTCCCAGACGCCCTCGCGGCGGCCGGCGCGCGCCAGGACGGTCGAGAGCGCGCCGATCGGCTGCAGCTGGGGGTCGAGGTAGCCGGTGCTGAGCGGGAGCTGACCGGGACCGGGCAGACGCAGCAGCTCGTCCAGCGCACCGGCGTGGGTGGGACGACCCCCGAGCGCGACCTCCTGCCACGAGAGATCGGCGGGACCGTCGGCGGACGACGGGGCGGAGGGCGGGACCGCACGCTCGGCGACGAACGTCCCGCTGCCGGGGCGCGGGTCGACGACGCCCTCGGCGGCGAGCCGGGTGATCGCGCGCTGCACCGTGACGGGTGAGGCGCGGTGGCGGGCCGTCAGCTCCCGCACGGACGGAAGGCGGCTGCCAGGCGGGAGGAGCCTCGCAGCCGCCCTCACATCCTGGATAACGCGGAGTTCGGTGTTATCCTGTGGCATGAGAACTGAGAGTAACGCTACTCGCTCGGGCAGGGAAACGCAAGCGCCCGCTTCGGGCTTCCTGCTCGGCGCCCTCGGCGTCCTGGCCTTCTCCTTCTCCCTGCCGGCGACCCGGGTTGCGGTGGACGGCGGGATCGACCCGTGGCTCGTCGCCTTCGGCCGCGCGACGGTCGCCGCCGTCCTGGCGATCGCCGTCCTCGTCGCGGTCCGGGCGCCGCTGCCAGACGCGGCGCAGTGGCGCCGACTCGCGGTCGTCGCCGGCGGCGTGGTCGTCGGCTTCCCGCTCGCGACGTCGCTGGCGCTGGAGACCGAGACCGCGACCCACGGGATCGTGGTGATCGGCCTGCTTCCGGCCCTCACTGCGTGCTTCGCCGTCGTCCGCGCCGGAGAGCGCCCATCGGCCGGCTTCTGGCTGGCGGCCGCCACCGGGCTGGTGATCGTCGTCGGCTTCGCGCTCGCGACCAGCGGAGGCGGGCTGTCGGAGGCGGACGTGCTCCTGCTCGTCGGCAACGTCGCCTGCGCCCTGGGCTACGCCGAGGGCGGCGTGCTGGCTCGTGACCTCGGCGGCGCGCGGACCATCTGCTGGGCGCTCGTGCTCGCCCTGCCGCTCAGCGCCGCGGTCACGGCGATCGCGCTCGCGACGACGTCGCTCGACGGCGTGGGCGCAGACGCCTGGGCCTCGTTCGCCTACGTTTCGGTCTTCTCGATGTTCCTGGGTTTCTTCGCCTGGTACGCGGGGCTGGCCCGCGGCGGGGTCGCCAAGGTCGGGCAGGTGCAGCTGGCCCAGCCGCTGCTGGGACTGATCTGGGCCGGGCTCGTCCTCGGGGAGCACGTGGGCGTCGGCACCGCGTTCGCCGCCCTGGGGGTGCTCGTGTGCGTCGTCGCGACCCAGCGCGCGCGGGTCGACCGCCCCGATCCGGGTGCCGGCACCGACGTGCCGGTCGGGCCGCGGACGGTGACCGGGACCGCGGCCTGAGACGGGCGACGGCTCGGGATACTCACGCGCCGTGCCTCGCCGCCCGCCGCCGGTCGGGTGCGTTCAGCGGTCGCATCGTGGCGGAGCGCGACGGTCCGTCGCACGGTCCGCGTCGTCACCCGCTGACCGGGACCGGGCCCGCGGTCGGCTACCGTCAGGGCGTGTCCGTCTCCACCGTCGCCGTCGGGAAGACCTTCGCCCCGACCGTCTACGCCGTGGGGCGCGAGAAGATCCGCGAGTACGCGCTCGCGGTCGGCGAGACCGAGCCGCTGCACCTCGATCTCGAGGCCGCCCACCGCGCGGGCTTCGCCGACCTCGTCGCCCCGCCGATGTTCGCGGCGATCTACAGCTCCCCCGCGGTGGGCCCGGCCCTCTTCGATCCGGACGTCGCCCTGGACTTCGCGCGGATGGTGCACGCGGGCCAGGAGTTCCGCTGGGGCCCGCTGGTCGTCGCCGGCGACGAGATCAGCACGGGGGTCGTCGTGCAGGACATCCACGAGCAGGACGGCAAGGGGTTCTACGTGTTCACGTCCACCTCCACGAACCAGCGCGGCGAGATCGTCTGCGTCGGGACCTGGACCACCATCGTGCGAGAGGGCTGAGCCCGTGACCAGATTGCAGTCCGGGGACGCGATCCCCGACCTCGTCGTGACGCCCGACCGGCACCTGACGATCCGTTACGCGGGGGCGTCGGGCGACTTCAACCCGATCCACGTCGACGAGGAGTTCGCCCGCGCGGTCGGTCTGCCCGGCCGGATCCTCCACGGCCTGTGGACGATGGCGCAGGTCGCCCGCGCCCAGACCGAGGCGGCCGGTGGGCCGGCGACGCTGCGCAGCCTGTCGGTGCAGTTCCGCGGTCTGGGGTTGCCCGAGGAGGAGCTGCGGGTGACCGGCACGGTCCGCTCGGTGCAGGACGGGATCGCCACCGTCGACGCGACGGCCGTCCAGGGGGACAACGAGATCATCCGCAACGCTGTGGCCGAGCTCGACCAGCGCTAGGAGCCCGCGCCGCCGTCGGTGGCGACATGGCCGCGGACCCGGACCCGTCGCCCGGTCTCCTACCATGTGGTGCTCGCATGCTGAGCCCCCGCCAAGAGACGATCCTGCGCAAGGTGGTCGACGCGTACCTCGTGTCCGCGGCGCCTGTGGGGTCCAAGGCGCTCGCGGCCGACCCCGATCTGGACTGCGGCCCGTCGACGATCCGCAACGAGCTGGCGCTCCTCGAGGACCACGGGCTGCTCGCCCATCCGCACACGTCGGCCGGTCGCGTGCCCACCGAGGCGGGACACCGCTACGTGGTCGACGGACTGCTCGGCGGCCAGGTGCCGCTGCCCGCCCCGCGCGAGCCGCTCGAACTGCAGCTCGTACGCCGCGAGGTCGACGAAGCGATGCGGGTGACGACCGAGACGCTGTCGCAGGTCACGAACCTCCTGGCGATCGTCTCGGCCCCACCGCTGGACACCGCGACGATCCGGCACATCGAGGTCCTCGCACTGCAGCCGACCGTCCTGATGGTGGTCGTCATCACGAGCGCCGGCGGCGTCACCAAGCGGCTCTTCACGTTCGACAGCCCGGTCGACAACGGCCTGGTCGCGTGGGCTTCGGACGAGCTCAACGGCCGCCTGGTCGGGATGGGGCTCGGCGCGCGGATGCTCGCCCAGCGCCTCGCCGACCCGTCGCTCGGCGCCGGTGAGCGGGCGTTCCTGCAGGCGCTGAGCCCCGTCTTCACGGACCTCGCGGCGACCGCCGACGACACGCTGTACGTCGACGGCGCGGCGCGCCTGCTCGCCGAGCACGGCGTCCAGGACCTCAGCCAGATCAACGAGCTGCTGTCGATGCTCGAGCGGCGCGTCTCGCTGCTGGGCGTCCTGCGGTCGGCGCTCAGCGAGCGCGACGTCCTCGTCCGCATCGGCCAGGAGAACGAAACCCCGGCGCTGCGGTCGCTGGCCATCGTCGCCTCCGGCTACGGCCTTCCCGCCCGCAAGCTCGGCACCGTCTCGGTGATCGGCCCGGTCCGCATGGACTACGGCGTCGCGATCTCCACGGTCCGCGACGCGGCCTTCCAGCTGTCCCGGTTCATCGAAGAGGTCTACGACGCATGAGCAGTCCCACCAAGCGTGATCCGTACGAGGTCCTGGGGGTCGCGCGCGACGCCGACGAGGGCGTCATCAAGAAGGCGTTCCGCAAGCTCGCCCGTGAGCTGCACCCCGACGTCAACGCGCACGACCCGCAGGCCGAGGAGAAGTTCAAGGAGGCTGCCGAGGCCTACGAGATCCTCTCCGACCCGGACCGGCGCGCGACCTTCGACCGCTACGGCCACGAGGGTCTGCGGGGCGCCGGGTCCGCCCCGAACTTCGACGGCTTCGGCTCGATCAGCGACCTCTTCGACGCCTTCTTCAGCGGCGGGGGTGGCGCAGGCGGACGCGGCGGCCCGGCCGCCGGCGGCGACGTCGCCGTGCAGGCGGACATCGACCTGGCCGAGGCGTTCGCCGGCGTGAAGCGCCAGGTGGCCGTCGAGGTCGTCGGCGTCTGCGAGACCTGCAGCGGCAACGGCGCCAAGCCCGGCACCCCGATCCGCGGCTGCGAGCGCTGCGGCGGGGCGGGCCGTCTCCAGGCCGTGCGGCGCACGCCGTTCGGACAGGTCGTCCAGACCGTGGAGTGCGACGTGTGCCACGGCGACGGCCGCGTGCCGGAGCAGCCGTGCACGACCTGTCGCGGCCGCGGTCGTCACGTGACCGACGTCGAGCTCGACGTCGACATCCCCGCCGGGATCGCCGACGGGCAGCGGATCCGGATCGGCGGTCGCGGCCACGCCGGCGAGCCCGGGGGTCCTCCGGGCGACCTCTACGTCCTGGTCGCCGTGCGCCAGCACGACCGCTTCCTGCGCGACGGGGACGACCTCGTGACGGTCCTGGACGTCCCGGCCCCGCTCGCGGCGCTCGGCACGACCGTGGAGGTCGACGGGCTCGACGGGCCGGTGTCGTTCACGGTCCCGGCCGGCACGCAGCCGGGTGAGGTGCTGTCCGTGAAGGGCCGTGGGATGCCGGTCCTGCGCCGTCCCGGGCGGGCGGGCGACGTCCGCGGCGTCGTCAACGTCGTGATCCCGCGGCGCCTGTCGAAGGACCAGAAGCGCCTGCTCGACCAGCTCGCCGCCTCGATCACGGAGGAGAACCTCCGGTCCGACGAGTCGATGGTCGGCAAGCTGCGCCGGCTGATGGGGCAGTGAGCCGCCGGTGATCCGCCTGGCCGTCCGTGTCCGGCGACAGGATGCGGAGCTCGCGCTCGCCGACCTCCTGACCTTCGCGCCGTCCGGCGTCGAGGAGACCGAGATCTCCGACGACGTGATCGAGTACGCGATCTACGGGGCGCCCGGGGAGATCCCGGAGCTGCCCGACCTCGAGGCGGCGGCGGGCGGCGCGCTCGTCGAGGTCCGCACCACCGAGGTCGCCGACGACTGGTCCGAGCGCTGGCGGGCGTTCCATCAGCCGATCCTCGTCGGGGAGCGCCTGCACGTCCGGCCGCCCTGGTGCCCGGCGCACGACGGCGCCGCCGTCCGCGAGATCGTGATCGATCCGGGCCAGGCGTTCGGCACCGGCGCCCACGACACCACCCGCCTGTGCTTGGAGCTGCTCCTCGGCCTCGCCGACGACGACGCGGTTCCCCGCGGCCCGGTCGTGGACGTCGGCTGCGGCTCCGGGGTCCTGGCGATCGCCGCCGCCGTACTGGGCTGGTCCCCGGTGGTGGGCGTGGACCACGATCCCGCCTCGGTGGCGGCGACGCTCGAGAACGCGGGGGTCAACGGCGTGGCGGTCGATGCCCACCGGCACGACCTCGTCTACGACGGCCCGTCGCCGAGCGCACCGCTGGTGCTCGCGAACCTCCTGCGGCCGCTGCTGCTGCGGGTCGCCGCCGACGGGTTCGTCGACGGTGGCGTCCCGGACCGCCTGATCGCCTCGGGGCTCCTGCGCGCCGAGGCCGACGAGGTCGCGGCTGCGTTCGCGGCGTCCCACGGGCTCGTCGAGGTGGACCGCCGCGAGGGCGGCGAGTGGGCCGCGCTGCTGCTCGCGCGCCCCTGAGCCCGGGTCACGTCAGGCGGCGGGCTCGCGCGGGCTCCGCGTCAGCTCCTCGAGGTGCCCGACGAGGCGTGCCGCGACGGGCTCCGGCTCCTCCTTGCCGTCCGGCGCGAGATCGGTCTTCACCCACCCGGGGTCGAACCCCAGGACCAGCACCCCGGAGCCGGCCTCCTGCCGCAGGGTCGCGGTGAGCGACGCGAGCGCCGCCTTGGAGGCCGCGTAGGCGCCCATGCCCTTGCGGCCGCCGCTCACCATCGGGGCGAGCAGGGTCACGATCGCGCCCTCGCCACGCTCGCGCATGCCGGGCAGCGTCCCGCCCGCGAGGGCCAGGGGGGAGAGGACGTTGACCTGGAAGGCGCGGTCGGCGTCGTCGAGGCCGAGCTCGTCGACGCGACCGTCGACCCGCACCGCGGCGTTGCAGACCAGGACGTCCACCCGCCCGTGCTGGGCGAGCACCTCGTCCAGGAGCCGCAGCGCGTCGGCCGGGTCGCCGAGGTCGGCGGCGTGCGTGCTGGCTGCACCCAGGTCGCCGAGGGCGTCGATCGTGGTCGCGGCCACGGCCACGACCGCTCCGCGCTCCACCAATGCGGCGGCGGTGGCACGCCCGATCCCGCGCGACGCGCCGGTGACGAGACAGACCTTCCCGGAGAGCTCCATGGGAGGGCTACGCAGCTGGCACACGGGCGCGATGACCACGGGTAGGCTTCGGCCCATGGAATCCACGCGGATCGACACCACCTTCCCGTCCGGCGGCGAGGAGTGCGCCGCGTACGTCTACCGGCCCGAGGGCGCCGACGGCGACGTGCCATGCGTCGTCATGGGCCACGGCTTCTCCGCCACCCGCGACGACCGGATGCCCGAGTACGCCGAGCGCTTCGTCGCCGCCGGGATGGCGGCCGTGGTCTTCGACTATCGCTTCTTCGGCGCGAGCTCGGGCGAGCCGCGCCAGCTGCTGGACATCCGCAAGCAGCACGAGGACTGGGAGGCGGCGATCGCCTTCGCCCGTGGCCTCGACGGCGTCGACGCCACGCGGATCGCGCTGTGGGGCTCCTCGTTCAGCGGTGGCCACGCGCAGGCTCTCGCGATCAAGCACGGCGCCACCGGCCCCTCGGCGATCACCTGCGTCGTCGCGCAGGCGCCCTACGTGGACGGCCTCGCCGCGCTCAAGGAGATCCCGCCCGCCAACCTCGCGCGGGCCACCGCGGAGGGGCTTGCCGACGAGCTCTCGTCCCGTCTCGGTCGCGGCCCGCGGATGATGCCGGTGGTCGGGGACCCGGGGACCTTCGCGCTGCTCACCGCCGCCGAGGCGAAGCCGGGGTTCGAGTCGATCGCCCCGCCGTACTCGCGCTGGAAGAACGAGGTCTGCGCCCGGATCGCGCTGCGCATCGCGCTGTACCGCCCGGGGGCGAAGGCCGAGAAGATCCCGTGCCCGATCCTCTACTGCGTGTGCGACGACGACCACACGACCCCGCCCGGCCCCGCGATCTCGGCAGCCGAGCGTGCGCCCTACGGCGAGCTCAAGCGCTACCCGATGGGGCATTTCGAGATCTACGTGGGCGAGGGCTTCGAGCAGTCCAGCGCCGACCAGACCGCGTTCCTCGTACGGCACCTGGGCCTCGACACGCCCGCACGCGGGAAGTCGGCGTCCGCGCCCGTCGAGGCGTGACTTGTAACAGGCTTGTGACATTGGCCTCAGGGGTATGCGGGGGCCTCTGGTGTCCTCATGGCCTGGACGCCGCAGGAGTCGTCCGGCACGGGCGTATGATCGGTCGCAGTGCCTGTCGCTGACACCTTGAAGACCGACCTGATCACCGCCATGAAGGCGGGGGAGAAGGAGCGCGTCGCCGCGCTGCGGATGGTGCTCAGCGAGCTGCAGAAGGCCGCCAAGGAGGGTGGCGACGACGAGGTGACCGTGCTGCGCCGTGAGCGCAAGCGCCGCCTGGAGTCCGCCACCGCCTTCCGCGACGCCGGCCGCGAGGAGCTCGCGACGGCCGAGGAGACCGAGGCCGACCTCATCACGACCTACCTGCCCGCGGAGCTCGACGACGACGAGCTGCGGTCCATCGTCCAGGACGCGGTCGCGCAGGTCGGCGCCACGTCCCCGAAGGACATGGGGCAGGTCATGAAGGCGGCGATGGCCCGAATCGGGGGCCAGGCCGACGGCAAGCGGGTATCCACCATCGTGCAGGAGGTCTTGAGGACTTGAGGCGCCAGATCGAAGTGTCCAACGAGGTCGCGGCCGCGCTCAGCGGCAGCGGCGATCAGATCCTCCGCGCCCTGGAGGGGCACGTCGACTGCGCCGTGTTCCTGCGCGGGAACGTCATCACGCTGGACGGCGACGCCGAGGCCACCGCGGCCGCGACGACCGTGGTCCACGAGCTGGACGAGCTGGTGAAGCACGGGCACGAGGTCGGACCTGGCACCATCCGGACCGTGAGCAACGCGCTCGAGCAGCACGAATCCCCCGCAGCGGTCCTCGAGGACGTGGTCTGGCGCCACCGTTCGCGGAAGTTCGCGCCCAAGACCGTGACGCAGAAGCGCTACGTCGACTCGATCCGCAACAGCACGGTGACGTTCGGGGTCGGACCGGCCGGTACCGGCAAGACGTTCCTCGCCGTCGCCGCGGCCGCCGCGGCGCTGCACCGGCGCGAGATCAGTCGCATCATCCTCACCCGGCCCGCGGTCGAGGCCGGTGAGCGCCTGGGCTTCCTGCCCGGCGACCTGATGGCGAAGATCGACCCGTACCTGCGGCCGCTGTTCGACGCCCTGCACGACATGATGGAGCCGGAGAAGGTCACGGCCCATCTGGAGAAGGGCGTCATCGAGGTCGCACCGCTGGCGTTCATGCGCGGCCGCACGCTCAACGACTCGTTCGTGATCCTCGACGAGGCGCAGAACACCACGCCCGAGCAGATGAAGATGTTCCTCACCCGCCTGGGGTTCAACTCTAAGATGGTGATCACCGGCGACGTCACGCAGGTCGACCTGCCGCGCGAGCACCAGTCCGGGCTCGTGGTCGTCGGGGACATCCTCGAGGACGTCGAAGGCATCGACTTCGTGCGCTTCGGCGGCGAGGACGTCGTGCGACACCGGCTCGTGCAGCGCATCGTCGAGGCGTATGCCGACCACGCCGAGCGGCAGGCACCGGGCCTGCGCCCGGCGGACCGCAAGCGCGCGTAGTCGCGCCCGCGGAACGACGCATGCTGGAGGTGGAGGTCATCGGGGGCGAGCGGTACGTGACGCAGGTGCCGCCCCCGGAGGTCGAGCGCCTCGCCGGGCTCGCCGCCGGATCCGCGGGGATCGACCACGGCCACATCGCGGTGACGTTCGTCGACGCGGACCGGATCTCCGAGCTGAACCTCGAGCACCGCGGCAAGAACGGGCCGACGGACGTCCTGAGCTTCCCGGTCGACGAGACGAACCCGATCCCGGGCCCGCCCGAGTCGCGGGAGCTCGGCGACGTCGTCATCTGCGCCGCCCACACGGAGGATCTCCGCGAGGCCGTCGTCCACGGCGTGCTGCACCTGACCGGCATGGACCACGAGACCGACGACGGCGAGATGCTCGCGGTCCAGGCGGAGATCCTGAGCTGGTGAGCACGCTGCCCCTCGAACCCCCGACCGGGCCGACGCGCTCCGGGTTCGTCGCCATCGCCGGCCGGCCGAACGTTGGCAAGTCGACGCTCACCAACGCGATGGTGGGGCGGAAGATCGCGATCGTGTCCGACAAGGCGCAGACGACCCGCCGCGCGATCCGCGGTGTCGTCACGCACGCGGACTGCCAGCTCGTCCTGGTCGATCTGCCGGGCGTGCAGCGCCCGCGCGACACGCTCACCGAGCGTATGCAGCACCGGGTGGAGCACGAGCTGCGCGAGAGCGACGCCGCGCTGATGGTCCTCAACGCGGTCGAGGGTGTCGGTCCGGGGGATCGCTTCATCGCCGCGGCGCTGCGGGGGGCGAAGCTCCCGGTCGTCGTCGCCGTGAACAAGATCGATCGCGCGGACCGCACGAAGGTCGTCTCGACACTGCAGGCCGCGCAGGATCTCGAGCTGGCCGACGAGATCTTCCCGATCAGCGCGAGCAAGGGCGACGGCGTCATCGCGCTGCTGGAGCACCTGCGCGGGCTGATGCCCGTCGGGCCGTTCTACTTCTCGCCCGACGAGACCTCCGACCAGTCCGAGCACGTCCTGCTGGCCGAGCTGGTGCGCGAGCAGGTGCTCAAGCGCACCCGGCAGGAGGTGCCGCACTCGGTCGAGGTCGTGATCGACGACATCTTCCACGAGCGCGAGGACCTCGTCCGCGTCCGCGCCCTGATGTGGGTTGAGACCGAGTCGCAGAAGGGCATCCTCATCGGGGCCGGCGGCAAGATGATCAAGGCGATCGGCACGAAGGCGCGCAAGGAGCTCGAGCGTGAGCTCGGGTCGCAGGTGCACCTCGACCTCACGGTCCGCGTACGGCAGGGCTGGCGCGGCGACGACCGCCTGCTCGACCGCCTCGGTATCGAGTAGGCCGGGCGCCCGTCAGGCGCGCTTGGCGAGCTCGTCCGCGAGCGCCCGCACGTCCTCGAGCCCGAGCTCGGGCGCCGGGACGAACGGCAGCGTCGCGACCGGGGCGACTGCGTGCTTGCGCAGCCGGCGGAGCTGGGACTGCTGCTCGCGGACGCGGGCGGCGTGCCCCACGGTGGCGCTGCGCACCGCGACCGGCACCCCGCCGTCGGCGGAGGCGAGCGACTCGAGCTCGGGTCCGCCGAAGCGGCGCGGCAGGACCGCGTTGCAGACGACCGCGTCGAGCCCGCGGCCCACGGCGCCGTGCAGCAGCGGGTCGAGCTCGATCGTCTCGCTGACCGGCAGCTCGGCCGCGTGGGCGACCCCGACGTATGCCGAGCGGGCCGGGTCCTCCAGGACCAGGCGGATCTTCTTCGCCTGCGACGCGACGGGCCCGACCCCACGGGTCACGCCCTCCATCGTGCCGGGCGAGCGCAGCAGGCCGATCCCGTGGCCGGACGCGGGAGCATCCACGATCACGGTGTCGTAGCCGGAGGCCTTCTTGTCCCACCGCTCCGTCTGCCCGAGCTCCCACGCCTTGGCGATGGTCAGGACCTCACGGGCGCCCGGCGCAGCGGCGACGAAGTACTGGAAGGCGTTCGAACGCGCCAGGACCTGGGTCAGCGACTTCGACCCCAGCTGCCGGGCGATCCACTCCTCGATCGCCGACATCGGGTCGATCGACGTCTGGAACAGGCCGTCGGCGAGCTCCACCTCGCCGCCCACCTCACCGGCGGGAACGCCGAAGATCGAGGGCAGACGCTGCTGTGAGCCGACCTCGCACACGATGGTGCGTCGGCCGCCCGCGGCGGCGAGCAGCCCGAGGGCGGCGGCGACCGTGGTCTTGCCCACACCGCCCTTGCCGGTGACTACCACGAGGTCGCGTTCGAGGAGATCGTTCATCTGGTGCCACTGGACACTACGTAGAAGCTGTCACCGTGGACGACATCGCCCCTGCAGACCCGCACGTCCGTCGCGCCTATGCCCGCTGCCGGACGCTCCAGCGCCGCCACGACCCGACCTTCCACGCGGCCACCGCGCTGCTCCCCACGGGCACCCGGCCCGCGGTGCACGCGCTGTACGGCTTCGTCCGGGGGGCGGACGAGCTGGTCGACGGCCCGGCGGCCGCGCGCAGCCCGCGGGCGCGCCGCGAGGCGCTGGACGCGTGGGAGGCGACGCTGATGGAGGGGGTCGAGGCCGGCCGCAGCGACCACCCGGTGATCGCCGCCCTGGTCGACGCCGGTCGTCGCCACGAGCTGCCGCTGCACGAGCTGCGCGTGTACATGGACTCGATGCGCGTGGACTGCGGGCCCGTCCGGATCGCGGATCGCACCGAGCTCGAGCGCTACATGGACGGCAGCGCGGCGACCGTCGGCCGGCTCATGACGCCGCTGCTGGACGCCCCGCAGACGCTGCGCGAGGAGGTCGCCGCCCTGGGCGTCGCGTTCCAGCTGACGAACTTCGTGCGCGACCTCCACGAGGACTGGACCCTCGACCGGATCTACCTGCCGGGGCTGCCGGAGGACGACCTGCGCAGCGGGGTCGCGTCCGACGCGGTCCGCGGTGTCGTCGCCGACGAGGTCGCACGGGCCCGTGGGCTCTTCGAGCGCACCCGCGCGGTGCCGCGCGCCCTGCGGCCCCGGATGCGCCCGGGCGTGCACCTCGCCCGCACCGTCTACCTGCGCGTGCTCGACCGGGTCGAGGCGCGCGGCTACGACCCGCTCCCGCCGGCGGCCTCGGGCCCCGGGAGCCGCAGGGCGCGGGCCCGTGCCCTGAAGGGGACGGCATGACGGTCCGACGGACCGCCCGCGGGGCCGACCGCACGCCGCTCACGGACGAGCGGCCCGACGTGCTGATCTGCGGCGCGAGCTTCGCCGGACTCGCGGCGGCCCGCGCGCTGACGGGCAGCGGTGCCGACGTGCTGATCGTCGACCGCTACGAGATCGGCGAGCGGGCGACGAGCGCCTGCGCCGCCCCGACCCCGTGGCTCGAGGCGATGGGGGTGGAGGACGCGATCCTGCAGGAGCTGCCGTGCATGTCGTTCACCACCCCGCACGGCAGTGTCAAGTACCGGCTGCCGTGGAGCTGGTCGTCGTTCGACTACCGGCGGCTGTGCGAGCTGCTGTTCGCGCAGACCGACGCCCGTTTCGCGACCGCGAAGGTCGAGCGCCGCGAGCCGCACGCCGGCGGTGACGCCGACCACGTGGTCCACACCGACCGCGGCACCATCCGCGCGCCGCTGGTCGTGGACGCACTGGGCTGGCGTCGGGTCCTGGACAACGCGCAGCCGCCGATCCAGCCGCCCGAGGCCTTCCTCTCGCGCGGTCTGGAGGTCCACCCGCACCGCACCGTCCGCCAGGGTGACGCCCTGGACTGCTGGGTGGAGCGCGGCCTGATCCGCAGCGGCTACGGCTGGCGGGTCCCGGCGGGGGACGAGGTCCGGGTCGGCGTCGGGAGCTACGAGCCCCGCGACCACGTCAAGGAGCCGACGGTCCGGCTGGCGCAGCGGCTCGGCGACGACACGGTCCGCTACCAGGGCAACTGGTTCCCGCACCGCCTGCGTGACGCCACCGCCGACGGGGTGTTCTTCTGCGGCGACAGCGCCGGGCACTGCTTCCCGCTGTCGGGCGAGGGCATCCGCACGGCGTTCCACTTCGGCTCGCAGGTCGGCCGCGAGCTTCATCGGGTCCACGCGGGCCGACGGTCGCGCGACGAGGGGCTGCGCCGCTACCACGCCTTCAGCGCGGGCCACGCTCCGGCGTTCGGCCGCGCCTACCGACTGCAGCAGCTCGTCCCGCGCCTGCCGCCCCGCGTGCTGACCCTCGGGCTGCGGCTGCTCGCCTCCCAACGGCTCGTGGATCGTGCCTTCGGCTGGTACCTCGACCAGGTGCACCCGTCGTCGGTCGACGATCTACGGGCGACGGAGCGCGAGGCCGCCGCCGTCTGAGGCACCCTCGTAGACTGGCGGCGTGGACATCGCCTTCGACGCCGCCGGCCTCGTCCCCGTCGTGATCCAGGACTGGAACACGGGGGAGGTGCTGACGCTCGCATACGCCAACGCGCTGGCGATCGAGAAGACCCGGGAGACCGGGGAGTTGCACCTGTGGAGCCGCTCCCGCGACGAGCTGTGGCACAAGGGCGCGACCTCCGGCAACGTCCAGAAGGTCCGCGCGCTGCGCGTGGACTGCGACGGCGACGCGCTGCTGGCGCTCGTCGAGCCCGCCGGTCCCGCCTGCCACACGGGCGAGCGCACGTGCTTCTTCTCCGGCGACCTCGAGCCGATCGCGCCGCACGAGGTCCTGCCGGACCTCGGTCGCGTCCTCGCGCAGCGCAAGGCGGAGCGTCCCGAGGGCTCCTACACGGTCACGCTCCTGGACGACCCCGCCCTGGCCGGGGAGAAGGTGCAGGAGGAGGCCGAGGAGGTCACCCGGGCCGCGCGCGAGGAGACGGACGACCGCGTCGACAGCGAGGCCGCGGACGTGCTGTACCACCTGCTCGTGCTCCTCGCCGGCCGCAACCGCGACCTCGGGGACGTCCAGGAGGTGCTGCGTGAGCGGCGGGGGTAGGGCTCCCGACCCCTCATCGCTCCCCGTCGAGCCGTCGCTCGAGGAGGTCCGGGCCCTCGGTGCGGACCACAACGTCGTCCCGCTGCGCCACACGTTCATCGACGATCTCGAGACTCCCGTCTCCGCGTTCCTGAAGCTCCGGGGCGAGCGCCCCGAGTTCCCCGGCTTCCTCCTGGAGAGCGCAGAGCAGGGGCAGCGCGTCGGCCGCTACTCCTTCATCGGCGTGCGTCCCCGGTCGGTCCTGCGCTGGTCGCTGGGCGACGAGGGGGACCCGTACGCGCTGGCGGACGCCGAGGTCGCCCGCTGGAAGCAGGCGCCGCTGCCCGACCTCCCGCCGTTCGCGGGCGGCGCGGTCGGCTACTTCGGCTACGACCTCGTCCGCACGGTCGAGACGACGCTCGGGGAGCCCAACCCCGACGCCGTCGGCCTGCCGGACATGGCGCTGATGCTCAGCGACGTGCTCGTCGTGTTCGACCACCTCAAGCACACCCTGACGATCCTGGTGAACGTCTACACCGAGGACGGCGACGACGTCGGGGCCAACTACGCCGACGCGCTGGCCACGGTCGTCAAGGTCCGCCGGCTGCTCGCCGGACCGGTCCCGACGCTCGCCCCGGGCCGGGCGGAGTGGACCGTCCCGACGTTCACCTCCAACCACGAGCGGCACGAGTTCGAGGCGACCGTCGCCAGGATCGTCGAGTACGTCCACGCCGGCGACGCGTTCCAGGTCGTGCCCTCGCAGCGCTGGAGCGCGGACATCGACATCGACCCCTTCAGCGTGTACCGCGGCCTGCGGGTCGTGAATCCGTCGCCGTACATGTACTACCTCGACTTCCTCGACTTCCAGATCGCCGGCGCGTCGCCCGAGCCGCTGCTGACCGTCAGCGGCCGCCACGTCTCGACGCGTCCCATCGCCGGCACCCGGGCCCGCGGGGCGACCGCCGAGGAGGACGCGGCGATCGCCGCGGGCCTGCTGCAGGACGAGAAGGAGCGGGCCGAGCACGTGATGCTCGTGGACCTCGGCCGCAACGATCTCGGGCGGGTCTGCGAGTACGGGACGGTGAACGTCGACGACTTCATGGTCGTGGAGACCTACTCGCACGTCATGCACATCGTCTCCAACGTCTCCGGCACGCTGCGCGGGGAGGTCGGCGCGATGGATGCGCTGCGCTCCGTCCTGCCGGCCGGCACGCTCAGCGGGGCGCCGAAGGTCCGGGCCATGGAGATCATCGACGAGGTCGAGCCGGTCAAGCGCGGGGGATACGGCGGCGCGATCGGCTGGCTCAGCTACACCGGCGACCTCGACACCTGCATCCACATCCGCACGGTCGTGATGAAGGACGGGCAGGCGCACATCCAGGCGGGCGGCGGCACGGTGGCCGACGCGAAGCCGGAGTACGAGTACGAGGAGTCCGTCAACAAGGCCCGCGGCGTCAAGGCCGCGATCGAGCTCGCTGCGCGGCAGCAGGACTGGCCATGACCACCATCCTGCCCGTGCGTGTCCTCGTCGTCGACAACTACGACTCGTTCACCTACAACCTCGTCCAGTTCCTGGGCGAGCTCGGCGCCGAGCTCGAGGTCGTGCGCAACGACGTCGAGACGGTCGACGCGCTCCTGGAGCGCGCACCCGACCGCGTCGTCGTCTCGCCCGGTCCCTGCACCCCGAACGAGGCGGGGGTGAGCCTCGAGGTCGTCCGGCGCTTCCCGGAGGCGGGGATCCCGACGCTCGGGGTCTGCCTCGGCCACCAGTCGATGGCCCAGGCGTTCGGCGGCACCGTGGTGCGCCACCAGCCGGTCCACGGCAAGACGACGGCGATCGAGCACGACGGCAGGACCGTCTTCGCGGGGGTGCCCAACCCGCTCACGGTCGGCCGCTACCACTCGCTCGTGGTGCAGGAGGAGACGCTCCCGGACTGCCTGGAGGCGACCGCCCGCGGCGGCGGCGTCCTGATGGGACTGCGCCACAGGGAGCTCCCGGCCGAGGGGGTCCAGTTCCACCCGGAGTCGGTGCTCACGGAGTCCGGGAAGCTGCTGCTGCAGAACTTCCTCGAGGGCTGAGCGCGCTACCCTGCGTCGCGCCGTCCATGCCCAATCCCGTCCTCACCGCGGCCATCGACGCCCTCGCGTCCCGGCGCGATCTCGACACCGACGAGACCGCCGCCGTCCTGGGCGAGATCATGGCGGGCAACGGCTCGGACGCCGAGACGGCAGCGTTCCTGATCGCGCTGCGCACGAAGGGCGAGACGGTCGACGAGGTCACCGGCCTGGCCCGGACGATGCGCGAGCTCGCGACGCCCGTGCGGACGCGTCGCGGCGACCTGGTCGACACCGCCGGGACCGGCGGCGGGCGGTCGACGTTCAACGTCTCCACGACCGCGGCGTTGATCGCCGCCGCGGCGGGCTGCGCGCTGGCCAAGCACGGCAACCGCTCGGCGACGAGCTCCTCCGGGTCCGCCGACGTGCTCGAGGCGCTCGGCGCGCGGATCGACCTGCAGCCCGACGCGGTGGCCCGCTGCATCGACGAAGCCGGTTTCGGCTTCATGTTCGCGCCGCTGCACCACGCGGCGACCCGCTTCGTCGTGCCGGTCCGCAAGGAGCTCGCCGTCCGGACGATCTTCAACGTCCTCGGTCCCCTGACGAACCCGGCCGGCGCGCGCCGCCAGCTGATCGGGGTCAGTGACGCGGGTATGCTCGACACGATGGCCGGCGCCCTCCAACGCCTCGGCGTCGACCGCGCGCTCCTCGCAGCCTCCCAGGACGGGCTCGACGAGCTCTCCACCTCCGGTACCACCCACGTGGTGCAGGTCGACGGCGACACCGTGCAGCGCTTCACCGTGACCCCCGAGCAGTTCGGCCTGACCCGGTCGCCGCTGCAGGACGTCGCCGGTGGCTCGCCGCAGGAGAACGCCGCGGTGACCCGGGCGATCTTCGCCGGGGAGCACGGGGCGCCCCGCGACCTCGCCGTCCTCAACGCCGGAGCCGCGATCTACGCCGGCGGCCTGGCCGACGACCTGCAGGCCGGTGTGGACGCCGCGGCCGCGGCCGTCGACTCCGGCGCGGCCACCGACACCCTGGAGCGCTACGTGGCGCTCTCGCAGGAGCTCGCGGCCGGGGAGGCCGCCTGACATGAGCGTGCTCGACCGCATCGTCGACTCGACGAAGGAGGAGGTGCGCCGCCGGCAGGAGGAGGTGCCCATGAAGGCCCTCGAGGCGCAGCTGGCAGGCCGGGGCGACGACCGCCCGTTCGCGGAGGCGCTCACGCGCCCCGGTATCGCCGTGATCGCCGAGCACAAGCGCCGCTCGCCGTCGGCGGGGACCATCCGCGCCGGGGCCACCGTCACCGACATCGTGCAGGCCTACGACCGGGGCGGCGCCTCGGCCCTCTCCGTGCTCACCGAGGGTCCGCATTTCGGTGGCTCCCTCGGCGACCTGCGCGAGGCGCGGGCCGCCTGCGGCCTGCCGATCCTGCGCAAGGACTTCGTCGTCAAGCGCTACCAGGTGGTCGAGTCCGCGGTCGCCGGCGCGGACGCGATCCTCCTGATCGTCGCCGCGCTCGACGACAAGCGCCTCGCGAAGCTCCACACCCACGCGCTCGAGCTGGACCTCGACGTGCTCGTGGAGGTGCACGACGACGAGGAGCTGCAGCGTGCCCTCGAGGTCGTCGATGCCGATCTCATCGGCATCAACAACCGCAACCTCAGCGACTTCAGCGTGGACGTCGAGCGCACCTACGAGCTGCTCTCCGACATCCCGACGGGCAAGCTCGTCGTGTCGGAGTCGGGACTGCACACGCGCGAGCAGCTCGAGGACCTCGAGCGCGTCGGCGTCGACGCGGTGCTCGTCGGCGAGGGCCTCATGCGCGCCGACGACCCCGAGGCCGCCTGTCGCGAGCTCATCGGGCACCCGTCCGCCTGAGCGGCTCGCCTACGATGGAGGGGTGACCCAGCCCACTCGTGCCCCCCGGATCAAGTTCTGCGGCATCACCCGCCTCGAGGACGCGCAGCTCGCGGTCGAGGCCGGGGCCTGGGCGGTCGGCCTGATCCTCTGGTCCGGCTCCAAGCGGGCCGTCGAGCTGCCGGAGGCGGAGCTGATCGCCCGCACGCTGCGCCGTCAGGCCGAGGTCGTCGGCGTGTTCGTCAATGCGCCGCTCGACGAGATCGCCCGGACGGTCGACACGGTCGGCCTGACGATGGTCCAGCTGCACGGCGACGAGGGCCCGTCCTTCGCCGTCGAGGTCGCCCGGCGCACCGGTGCGAAGGTCGTGAAGGCCGCCCGCGTGCAGGACCAGGGCGACATCACCGCGCTGAACCCGTATCTCGTGGACTTCCACCTGCTCGACGCCCACGTGCCCGGGCAGGTCGGGGGGACCGGCACGACGTTCGACCACGACCTCGTCGCGAAACGGCGCTCGCGGGTGCCCCTGATCCTCTCCGGTGGCCTGACCACCGAGAACGTCGGCGCGGCGATCGCCAAGGTCCAGCCGTTCGCGGTGGACGTCGCCAGCGGGGTGGAGGTCTCGCCGGGCGTCAAGGACCCGGACCTGATCACCGCGTTCGCGCAGGCGGTCGCGGCGACCGCCCCCGCGCAGGACACCGACGACGAGGCGGTGGCGTCGTGAGCACGCACCCCGCCTCGGTCGAGCACCGCTTCGGGCCATTCGGCGGCCAGTACGTCCCCGAGACCCTCATGCCGGCCCTGGCCGAGCTCGAGGCCGCCTGGGTCGAGGCCCGCATGGACCCGGGCTACCACGCCGCGCTCGACGGCCTGCTGCGCGACTACGTCGGCCGCAGCACGCCGCTCTACCTCGCCGAGCGCCTGAGTGAGCTCGCCGGCCGCACCGTGTACCTCAAGCGCGAGGACCTCAACCACACCGGTGCGCACAAGATCAACAACGCGCTCGGTCAGGCCCTGCTCGCCAAGCGGATGGGCAAGACCCGCATCATCGCGGAGACCGGCGCGGGCCAGCACGGCGTCGCGAGCGCCACCGCGTGCGCGTTGATGGGCCTGGAGTGCGTCGTCTACATGGGCGAGGAGGACATCCGCCGCCAGAAGCCCAACGTCGAGCGGATGGAGCTGCTGGGCGCGAGCGTGTCGCCCGTCACCGCCGGCGCCCGCACGCTGAAGGAGGCCGTGAGCGAGGCCATCCGGGACTGGGTCACCAACGTCGCGGACACCCACTACATCATCGGCTCGGCGGTCGGCCCGGCCCCGTACCCGTCGATCGTCCGCGACCTGCAGCGCGTGATCGGCGACGAGGCCCGCGCCCAGATCCTCGAGAAGGAGGGCCGCCTGCCCGACCGCGTGATCGCGTGCGTCGGCGGCGGCTCCAACGCGATCGGCATGTTCGCCGGGTTCCAGAACGACGACGAGGTCGCGCTCGTCGGCGTCGAGGCCGCGGGGGAGGGGCTGGACTCCGGCCGCCACGGTGCGCCGCTGACGGTGGGCGGCCGCCCCGGCGTGCTGCACGGCTCCCTCAGCCTGATCATGCAGGACGAGGAGGGTCAGGTCACCGAGGCGCACTCGGTCAGCGCGGGCCTCGACTACCCGGGCTCGGGGCCCGAGCACGCGTGGCTGAAGGAGTCGGGACGCGCGACGTACGTCGCCGTCGGCGACCACGACGCGCTGCGGGCCTTCCGGACCGTCGCCCAGCTCGAGGGGATCATCCCCGCGCTGGAGCCCAGCCACGCGTTGCACCACGTGCTGCACGAGCCCTCGGAGTCGACCCTCGACCTCGTGTGTCTGTCGGGTCGCGGCGACAAGGACCTCGCCGAGGTCATCGCGCAGCTGCGCGAGCTCGAGGGTGAGGACGCGCTGCGCCGGGTGGCCCCCGGCGCCGGGGAGGGCTCATGAGCACCACGGAGACGACGAACGCGGGCGCCGAGCGGATCGCCGCGGCGTTCGCGGACCACGGCAAGCGCGCGGCGCTGATGCCGTACCTCATGGGGGGCTACCCGGACGAGGCGACCGCTCTGGCGATCGGTGCGGCCTACGCCGACGGCGGCGCCGACCTCGTCGAGCTGGGCGTGCCGTTCAGCGACCCCCTCGCCGACGGCCCGGTCATCCACGAGGCGGGCTCCCGCGCGCTGGAGGCGGGATCGACGGTCGAGGCGGTCATGCGGCAGTGCGAGGCGCTCGCACCCCGGGTCCCGGTCGTGCTCATGTGCTACGCCCAGCTCGTCCTGGCGCGGGGGCCCGAGGCGTTCGCCCGGCGCCTGGCGGACGCGGGCGGCAGCGGCCTCATCGTCCCCGACCTCCCGCTCGAGGAGGCCCCCGAGATCCAGGCGGCGTGCGAGGCCGCGGGCGTGGCCCTCGTCCCGCTGGTCGCCCCGACGACGCCCGACGAGCGGTTGCGGCGGATCGGCGACCGCGCGCGCGGCTTCCTCTACACGGTGTCCGTCGTGGGGACCACCGGCGAGCGCGCGGCGATGGCCGACCAGTTCGAGTCGATCGTCTCCCGTGCCAAGGGCGCGACGGACGTCCCGGTGGCGCTCGGGTTCGGGATCGCGACCCCGGAGCAGGCCCGGCAGGCCGCCGACGCGGGTGCCGACGGCGTGATCGTCGGCAGCCGGCTCGTCCGCGAGGCAGGGGAGGCGGACGACCCCGCCGACGCCGTGCGCCGACTCGTCACACGTTTGTCCGAGGCCTTGGCCACCTAGGCACACGTGGGACGGACGGGACGGGGTCGTCCCGCCATCCGGTCCAACGCTCACGCGCCACACCGTCCAACCGCGGTGGACGGTCGTGCAGCGGCACGTCGCCGTCGCACCGGCTGGGATACGCTTCGCCGATGCAGCTCGTCCTCACCACCACTGCAGGCCTCGTCGTCTGGATCGTCCTGTGGTCCCTCGGCGTCAAAGCCATCGACGCGTTCATGATCACGACGCTGATCGTCCTGCTGGGCTGCCTCGGGCAGATCGCCACGAAGTACCTGCCTTCCACCAGTCAGAAATAAGGTCCAGCGCCGGCTCGGCGCCGAACGCCCTCGACCATTGGTCGATTGCGCGGAACCCCTCCCGCGGAGTAGCATCGCGCCACTTCTGGTTCCAAGTCTCTGAGGAGGGACTTCTTTTGCGAGTACGTTCTGTGGCAGCACTCAGCTGCCTCGTTCCCGCGCTTGCCTTCGGACTCGCCGCTTGCGGCGATGACGAGGACAGCTCGGGCGGTTCCGCCAGTTCCGGTGGCACCACCCTCACCATCTACTCGAGCCTCCCGCTGCAGGGTGACTCGAAGCCCCAGTCGGATTCCGTCGTCAACGGCGAGAAGCTCGCCCTCGAGGAGGCCGGCGGCAAGGTCGGGGAGTTCACGATCAAGTACGTGAGCCTCGACGACGCCACCGCTGCCGAGGGCAAGTGGGAGCCCGGCCAGGTCACGGCCAACGCCCAGAAGGCCGCGCAGGACAAGTCGGCCATCGCGTACCTCGGTGAGTTCAACTCGGGCGCCTCGGCGATCTCGATCCCGCTCATCAACCAGGTCGGGATCCTCCAGATCTCGCCGTCGAACACCTACGTCGGCCTCACGCGCGCCGAAGGCGCCGAGAAGGGCGAGCCGGACAAGTACTACCCGTCGGGCAAGCGCAACTTCGGTCGCGTCGTCCCCGCGGACCACATCCAGGCTGCGGCGCAGGTCTCCTACCAGAAGGATCAGGGCTGCACGAAGCTCTACATCCTGAACGACAAGGAGGTCTACGGAAAGGGCATCGCCGACGCGGTCGCCAAGATCGCGGAGGCCCAGGGCATCAGCGTCCTCGGCAACGACGGCATCGACATCAAGGCCGCGAACTTCCGCTCGCTCGCCTCGAAGATCGTGTCGGCCGGCGCCGACTGCATGTTCTACGGCGGCATCACCCAGAACAAGGGCGTCCAGCTGTGGAAGGACGTCTACGCCGCTGACAAGCAGATCAAGCTGTTCGGCCCGGACGGCGTCGCCGAGTCCGCGTTCTCCGAGGAGATCGGCGAGTCCGAGAAGAACACGTTCATCACCAACCCGACCCTGGACCCGAAGCTCTACCCGCCGGCGGCCCAGGACTTCTTCGCGACGTACAAGGAGAAGTTCGGCAAGGACCCGGAGCCCTACGCCATCTACGGCTACGAGGCCATGAAGGTCGCGCTGCTCGCCATCCAGAACGCCGGCGACAAGGGCAACGACCGCCAGGCCGTCATCGACGCGTTCTTCAAGATCAAGGACCGCGACTCGGTGCTCGGCAAGTACTCCATCGACGAGAACGGCGACACCACGCTGTCCGACTACGGTGGAAACAGGATCGAGGGCGGCAAGCTCGTCTTCGACAAGGTCATCAAGGCCGCGACCACGTAGGACCGCTGCACGACTGAGCAGGACGGGGGCGGGCCGAACAGCAGTGTTCGGCCCGCCCCCGACTGTTGGTGGTCCGGCACCGCCGGTTCCGGACCACCTCCCGCTGGTGTTCGGCCCGACCGTCGTTAGGACAGACTGATCATGGAAGCCGCCTCAATCCCGGAGCCCGCGGCGAGCCCCCCAGGGCGCTCGCTGCTCGCGTTCCTCTCCGCCAACATCCTGCCGATCCTCCTCGGAGTCGCGCTGCTCGCACAGTTCCTGCACGAGCCGACCGCGACCCTGGAGGACATCAAGAACGGACTCTCCAACGGGACCATCTGGGCGCTCATCGCGCTCGGCTACACACTCGTCTACGGCATCATCGAGCTGATCAACTTCGCGCACGGCGAGGTCTTCATGATCGGCTCGTTCGTCGCGCTCAGCTGCTGGCAGATCGCCGGCGTCGACGCCGCGACCGGCATGGCGATGACGGTCGTCTCGATCCTCGTCGTCCTGCTCATCGCGATGCTCGCGAGCGGCACGCTCAACGTGATGATCGAGCGGGTGGCCTACCGGCCGCTGCGCGGTGCACCGAGGCTCGCCCCGCTGATCACCGCGATCGGCATGAGCTTCATCCTGCAGAACGTCGGCCTGCTGTGGCGGCCGACCCCGGAGGGCGTGCCGGACCTCATCGACTCGCAGGGCACCATGTTCACGGTGCTCGACGTCGCGGTGAAGTACTCCGACGTGTTCGCGGTCGAGATCACCGCGCCGCTGCTCTACGCGCTGCTCTACTTCGTCGGCAACACGAGGTACGGAAAGGCGATGCGCGCCACCGCGCAGGATCCCGACGCCGCCCGTCTCATGGGCATCGACGTCGACCGCACGATCGCGCTGACGTTCATCCTGGGCGGCCTGCTCGCCGGCGCCGCCGGCATGATCTACGCGCTGTACAACGGAGCGGTCCAGTTCAACCAGGGCTTCACCGCCGGGCTGATCGCCTTCACTGCGGCGGTCATGGGCGGCATCGGCAACCTCAAGGGGGCCGTCATCGGCGGGCTCATCATCGGCGTCATCCAGGCGATCTCGGACTCCGGGGAGTACCTCGGACTCGAGCTCGGGACCGACTGGACCCCCGCCGTCGTGTTCGCGATCCTGATCGTGATCATGGTGTTCCGACCCCAGGGCCTGTTCGGAGAGGAGGTCCGAGAGGGATGAGCACCGCAACCGCAGCCTCCACGCCGGTCCTGAAGAAGCCGAAGCTGTCCCGCGGCACGTCGCCGTGGATCATCTTCCTGTCGGTCGTCGGCGCGCTCGCGCTGTTCCCGGTCGTCGTCGACACGCTGATGACCGACGACGCCTCCCTGATGAAGGCGTCTCTGCAGGCCCTGGCGTACATCGTCATGGCCCTCGGCCTCAACATCGTCGTCGGCTTCGCCGGCCTGCTCGACCTCGGCTACGTCGCGTTCTACGCGATCGGCGCCTTCGTCGTGGCGTGGCTCGGCTCCAGCCACTTCGCCGACGCCGACATCCACATCCTCGCGTCGTCCGCGGCCGAGAACCTGCCGGGCATCCACGTGAACTTCTTCATCGTGCTGCTCATCGGTGCCGTCTTCACCGCGATCTGGGGCGCGCTGCTCGGCGCCCCGACGCTGCGTCTGCGCGGCGACTACCTGGCCATCGTGACGCTCGCGTTCGGCGAGATCGTGCCGCGCGTGTTCGAGAACTCCACCTCGGGCATCTTCGGCATCGGCTCGACCGACTTCTCCAACGGCAAGCAGGGCATCCAGCCGATCGACAGCATCGGGTTCCCCGGGCAGCTGCCGATCGGCCCGTTCGAGAACGTCAAGCTCTACTACATCGGCCTGGCGCTGGTGGCGATCACGCTGTTCATCAACATCATGCTCCGCGACTCCCGGATGGGACGGGCCTGGATCGCGGTCCGCGAGGACGAGGTCGCCGCATCGGCCATGGGCATCAACCTGGTGCGCACGAAGCTCTGGGCCTACGCCATCGGCGCTGCGCTCGGCGGCTTCGCCGGCGTGTACTTCGGGGCGATCAACACCTCGGTGAACGTGGACCAGTTCGCGTTCGGCAAGTCTGTGTTCATCCTCTGCATGGTCATCATCGGGGGCATGGGCAACATCTGGGGCGTGGTCCTCGGGGCCATCGCGCTGTCGATGCTCAACAGCTTCGGCCTCCCCGAGCTCAACAAGCTCTCCGACCCCATCGGGTTCCAGGTCACCTCGATCAGCTTCGGGATCTTCGGGTTCTTCCTGCTGGCGATGATGATCCTGCGGCCCGAGGGCTTCCTGCCGTCCGGCAGACGGAAGCTCGAGCTCCACGACGAGGAACCCGAGGTCGCCATACCCGACGACCCGGGAGACCAGGCCTACGAGGTGCGCCAGTCATGAGCGAGACCACCGCACCCCTGTTGGTGGCGTCCAACGTCTCCAAGGTCTTCGGCGGCCTGGTCGCCGTGAACGACGTGTCCTTCACCGTGCCGCACAAGGCGATCGTCTCGCTGATCGGCCCCAACGGCGCGGGAAAGACCACGTTCTTCAACTGCATGACCGGCCTCTACAAGCCGACGACCGGCACCGTCGTCTTCGACGGCAAGGACATCACGGCCAAGCGGGCGGACATCGTCACCGACGCGGGCATGGCCCGCACGTTCCAGAACATCAAGCTGTTCCGGACGATGTCGGCGGTCGAGAACGTCCAGGTGGGCATGCACCCGCGGCTCAAGTCGCGGATCACCGGCATGATCCTGCGGACCCCGTTCGTGCGCAGGGAGGAGCAGGGCGCGCGCGACAAGGCCCGGGAGCTGCTGGACATGGTGGGCCTCAAGCGTCACGACGAGCTGGCCATGAACCTGCCCTACGGCGATCAGCGCCGGCTGGAGATCGCGCGGGCGCTCGCGTCCGACCCGAAGCTCCTGCTGCTCGACGAGCCCACGGCCGGCATGAACCCGCAGGAGTCCGAGCAGCTGCGCTCCCTCATGGAGCGCGTGCGCGACGAGCGCGGCATCTCGGTCCTGCTGATCGAGCACGACATGAAGGTCGTCATGTCCGTGTCCGAGCACATCACGGTCCTGGAGTCCGGGACGAAGATCGCGGAGGGCGGACCGCAGGAGGTCCGCGCCAACCCCCGCGTCATCGAGGCCTACCTCGGGAGCCAGGCATGAGCGAGACACCGACCACGACGAGCGCCGACCCGGTGCTCGTCGTCGACGAGATCCACACGTACTACGGGGCCATCCAGGCCCTGAAAGGCATCTCGCTCACCGTTAACCCGGGCGAGATCGTGACGCTCATCGGCGCCAACGGCGCCGGCAAGTCCACGACCCTCCGGTCGATCTCGGGCATCAACCCGCCCAAGCTCGGCAGCATCACGTTCGAGGGACAGGACCTCACCGGGATCCCGGGCCACCGGGTCGCCTCGCTGGGCATCGTCCAGAGTCCGGAGGGCCGACGGGTGTTCCCGCGCATGACCGTGCTCGAGAACCTCGAGATGGGGGCGTTCACCCGCACGGACAACGACGGCATCAAGGAGGACATCGAGCGCGTCTACACGCTCTTCCCGCGCCTGAAGGAGCGGGAGGTGCAGAAGGCGGGCACGATGTCCGGCGGCGAGCAGCAGATGCTGGCGATGGGCCGGGCGCTCATGGCGCGGCCGAAGCTGCTCATGCTCGACGAGCCCTCCCTCGGACTAGCCCCGGTGATCGTGGAGAAGATCTACGAGATCATCCGGGAGATCAACAACCAGGGCGTCACGATCCTGCTCGTCGAGCAGCACGCAAGCCACGCCCTGGACGTCTCGACCCGCGGATACGTGCTGGAGACCGGCAAGGTGGCGCTCACCGACACCTCGGCCAACCTCAAGAACGACGCGCGCGTCCAAGCCGCCTACCTCGGAGTGTGACCAGCATGCTCGTTCTTGCCGCCATCGACGGGTGGGCCTTCTGGCTCCTCTTCCTCTGGCTGGGCTCCGCAATCGTCGCGAGCATGCTCAGCGACCGCAAGGGCTACGGGGAGAAGTGGGGCCTGGGCACCGGCCTGCTGCTCTCCGTCGTCGGCGTCGTCATCTGGGCCCTGGTGCCCTCGAAGTCCACCTCGGTGGCCAACCGCAAGAAGGCCACCGCGGCCAAGTGAGGGTGGCGTGCGTGGCGGGCCGCGGCCCGCCACGCACGCCCGGTAGATACGCCGAGGTCCCCGCGCCCGACCATATGGAAAGTGCGATGCCCGATACATCAGACCAGACCACACGCACTCGCACCGCCCCGAACGACCCCCAGA
>JBBSJQ010000008.1:0-229785 GCA_038257095.1 Solirubrobacterales bacterium | reverse complement strand
CGCCGCCCCCGCGCCGGCCGCCCCGACCACGCCCGCCGGCCCGGCCGCGCCGCTCCCGGCCGCCTGGGCCCAGCGCGGCCTGGCCCAGACCGTCGACCGCATGATCGACCTGGTCCACGTCGCCACCGCCCGCGGCGTCGCCCGCGCCCGCCTGCAGCTGCACCCGCAGGAGCTCGGCGGCATCGAGGTCCGGCTGCGCCAGTCGCCCGAGGGCCTCGTCGCGCAGATCACCGCGCGTAACCCCGAGGCCGTCCAGGCCGTCGCCCAGGCGGGCGCCGAGCTGCGCCGCTCGCTCGAGGAGCGTGGCCTGACGCTCGCCAGCCTCGACATCCGCCTCGCCGCCGAGGGCGACGCCCGCGGTGCCTGGCAGCAGCACGCCAGCGCGGAGGGCCAGGCCCACCGCCAGGACCACGCGGGCACCACCCGCGCCCTCGCCGGCGCGCTCGCCGAGACCGACCCCGACCTCGTCACCGACCAGGCCCCGTCGACGGCCACGCCCGCGGGCGCGCTCGTCGACGTGCAGGCCTAGACCACGGAGGACCCGAAGATGCCCGTCAACGGCGTCAGCACCGCCACCACCAACGTCCAGGCCGCGACCCAGTCCGTGGGCGAGCAGTCGCTCTCCCTCGGGAAGGACGCGTTCCTGAAGATGATGGTCGAGAGCCTGCGCCAGCAGGACCCGACCAACGCGGCGGATTCCAAGGAGTTCGTCAACCAGCTCAGCCAGATGACGAGCCTGGAGCAGATCACGAAGATGGCGAACGCGACGTCCTCGCTCGCGGCCGAGACCCGCGACGCGCGGGCCGTCGGGATGATCGGCCGGACCGTCGGCTACCTCGACGGGGAGAAGAACCGTCAGGAGGGCGTCGTCGGCAGCGTCGTCGCCCAGGACGGCGTCTCCTTCCTCAAGGTCGGCGAGACGCTCGTCTCCGTCGGCCAGGTCGTGGACGTCAGCTAGCCATGAGCATCGTCCCCAATCCCGCGCTGGTGCCCCCAGGCGTCTCGGGGCCGATCCCGGGGACACCGTCACCCACCAGCCAGCCCGTACGTCAGACGTCCGGGCCCGCCTTCAGCGAGCTGCTCGCCCACCGATCACACGGGGTGCAGTTCTCCAACCACGCACTCCAGCGGCTCGGGCGCCGCGGCATCGAGGTCGATCAGGCCACGCTGGCGCGGCTGGACGACGGGGTCTCGCGTGCTGCCGGCAAGGGCGCCCGCGAGGCGGTCGTCCTCGTGGACCAGAACGCGTTCGTCGTCTCGGTCCGCAACAGGACCGTCATCACCGCCATCGGGCAGGACGCGATGCGCGACCACGTCTTCACCAACATCGACAGCGCCGTCATCGCCTGAGCCTCCCGGCTCACCCGGCGACCGGCACACACCAAGGAGCACCACCATGATTCGCGGAATGTTCAGCGCCATCAGCGGCCTGCGGAACCACCAGATCATGCTCGACGTCACCGCCAACAACCTGGCGAACGTCAACACCGTCGGCTTCAAGGGCAGCCGCGCCTCGTTCAAGGACCAGCTGCAGCAGACCTACCAGTTCGGCACCGCGGCAGGCCCGACCACCGGTGGACTCAACGGCCGGCAGGTCGGCCTGGGCGTCCAGCTCGGCACGATCGACAACCAGATGGGCTCCGGCTCCCTGCAGGCGACCGGCAACCCGCTGGACGTCGCGATCCAGGGCGACGGCTGGTTCCGCGTCGGCCTCGGCGCGCCGCCCGCGCTGCCGACCGAGACGCAGTACACGCGTGCCGGCAACTTCCGCCGCAACGACCAGGGCTTCCTCGTGACCGCCGACGGGTACTACGTCATGGGCCGCACCGGCACCACCGACACCTACATCGGGATCCCGCTCGGCGCGACCGACACCATCGTCGGCGAGGACGGCAGCGTCAGCTACATCCCGCAGGGCGGCGGCGCGCGCACCAGCGCGGGCACGATCTCGCTGGCGCAGTTCCCCAACGAGGAGGGCCTCACCCGCGTGTCCGGCAACCGCTGGATCGCCGATCCCGCATCCGGTCTGGAGATCGTCGGCACCCCGGGCGGCACGTTCGGCATGACCAGCTCGGGCACGCTGGAGATGAGCAACGTCGACCTCGCCGGCGAGTTCACGCAGATGATCGTCGCCCAGCGCGGCTTCCAGGCGAACTCGCGCGTCATCTCCACCAGCGACGAGATGCTCCAGGAACTCGTCAACCTCAAGCGCTGATGATCGAGCTCCACCGCCTGGGGAAGACCCACGAGGCCTTCCTCGTCAACCCGGACCTCGTCATGCACGTCGAGGCGGCGCCCGACACGCACGTCACGCTCACGACCGGCACGCGCTACCTCGTGGAGGAGACGCCGCAGGAGGTGACCGCCGCGATCCGCGCGTGGCGGGTGCGGATCCACGCCGAGGGCATCGCCCTCAGCGCGAAGCTGCCGGTCACGCTGGTCTGACGACCAGCGCCCGGCACCTCCACGACGCCGTCAGGCGGCTGCGCGGGCCCACCCGGAGCTCGCGCCGGCGATGACGCTGCTGCGCCCGCCGTGCTCCCCGCGGTAGGTGCTCGGCGCCGAGCCGTGCCGCAGCCGGAACGCCTTGGCGAACTGCGCGGGCTGGCGGTAACCGACACGAGAGGCGACCTCACGGACGGGCAGGGTGGTCGCGGCGAGCAACTCGGCTGCGCGATCCATGCGAACGCGAGCGAGCTCGGCCCGGAACGTGGTCCGGTGCTCCTCCATCACGCGCTGGATCTGGCGACGACTCGCGAACGTATCCGCGGCGACGTCGTGAATCTGCAGGTCGGGCTCCCCGAGCCGCTCCACCAGCCGCTCCATCACGGCCTCGAAGAGCTCGCGGCGGCCACGGATGGTCGACGGGCGGTGAGTGACGTTGTCCATACCCGGCATACGCGCAAGCGCAGCGTAAAGCCCATCGCGAACGGACGGCGCCACGCCATCGACTCAAGGCGGCACCTCAGGGGTCGATCACCGGGGCACGGCCGCTCGTTCGCGGCGTCCACTTCGCGCACCGACCAGGAGCACCATGTCCGACCGTCAAGATGCCCGCCAGCTCGTCGTGTTCACCCTCGGGGACGAGGAGTACGGGCTCCCGATCAGCTACGTCCACGAGATCATCCGGTACACGGCGCCGCGCACCGTCGCCTCCGAGGACTGCAGCGTCCGCGGCGTGATCAGCCTCCGCGGCAAGATCCTCCCGGTCTTCGACCTCGCGACGCGCCTGGGGATCGCCGCGGGCGAGCCCGCGGAGCGCTCGAAGATCGTCATCGTCGAGACCGGCAGCGACATGGCCGGCGTCGTCGTGGACACCGTCGAGGAGGTCCTCACGGTCGAGGACGAGCAGCTCGACGACGGCTCGTCGCTCGGCGGCATCTCCGGCGTCGTGATCGACGGCATCGCCAAGATCGACGACCGCCTGGTGGTCCTGCTCTCGCCGGAGGCCATCGTCGCCATCGGCGCCGACTTCACGGCCGCGCAGGCCGAGGTGGCCGCCGCCGCGGAGGTCCGGCCGCAGGACGTCGTCACGCCCGCCGACCAGGCCCAGGCGTCCGACGCTGTCGCCGCGTAATCCGGCGATCGGACGGAGACCACCGGTGGCCCCGACCATGACCAAGGAGCGCGTGCTCGTCGCCGACGACTCGGGCCTGATGCGGAAGATCCTCACGCAGTCGCTCACCGAGAGCGGCTTCGAGGTCGTCGGCCAGGCGCGGGACGGGGATGAGGCGCTCGCCCTGTGGCGCACGCACAAGCCCGACGCCATGACGCTCGACCTCGCCATGCCCGGCATGGACGGCATCGGCGTGCTACGCGAGCTGCGCCGCGATGGGCAGTCCGTACCGGTCGTGGTCGTCAGCGCCTTCAGTCCCGCCCACGGCGCCCGCGCGGTCGACGCGCTCGCCGAAGGCGCGTTCGACCTCGTCGCGAAGCCGGCGGTCGGCGCGGGCCTCGACGGGTTCGTCGGGGAACTCGCCGAGAAGGTCCACGCCGCCGCAGGCCTCGGACGACGGGGCCTCAGCCGCCTTGCCCGTCCCCGCCCCGTCGTCGGGTCGGCCACGGCGCCCGCCGCACCGGCGACCCCGCTGCGCCGGACGCCCGCGCGGCGCACCGGGACCGAGCGGATGGTGCTCATCGCGTCGTCGACCGGCGGCCCGCGCGCCCTCGCCGAGCTGATCCCGGCGCTGCCGGCCGAGCTCGGTCAGGGCTCCGTGATCGTCCAGCACATGCCGCCCGGCTTCACCGGGTCGCTCGCCGCCCGCCTCGATCGCGCCTCGGCGCTGAACGTCGCGGAGGCGCAGACCGGCGACACGCTCGACCCGACCCGCCTGCTGCTGTGCCCTGGCGGCTCGCACCTGCGCATCGGGCTCGACCGTCGCCTGCAGCTCAGCGACGCGCCACCCGTGGGCGCGCTGCGCCCCCGGGCCGACCTGACGATCGACGACGCCGTCGCCGCGTGGGGCTCGCGCCTGCTGCTCGTCGTCCTCACGGGGATGGGCCGGGACGGGGAGGAAGGCGCCCAGAAGGTCAAGGCCGCCGGCGGCCGGGTGGTCGTCGAGGACGAGTCCACCTGCACCGTCTACGGCATGCCGCGCGCGATCGTGGAGGCCGGACTGGCCGACCGCATCGCCCCGCTGCACGAGCTGCACGAGATCATCGCCGAGGAGGCCTCGAAGTGAGAGATACGACCAGGGGACCCGGCTCGCCGGCCACAGGGCCGGCTGCGCCACCCCTCATCGAACGCACGACGACGGACCCGTACCCCGAGTTCACCGCCGGCCTGCGCCGTCTCACCGGGATCGATCTCGATCAGTACAAGCGCCCGCAGATGGAGCGCCGGATCCTCACCTGGATCAAGGCGCGCCACGGGGACGAGGACCTCCTCGCCGAGCTGAAGCGCCTGCGCGCCGACGACGAGGAGCTCGACGCGTTCCTCGATCGCATGACGATCAACGTCAGCCAGCTGTGGCGCAACCCGGAGCAGTGGGAGCGGATCGCCAAGCACGTCCTGCCGGATCTCAAGGCGGTGGGACGGATGCGCATCTGGAGCGCCGGCTGCTCCTACGGCGCCGAGGCCTACACGCTCGCCGCGCACGTCCTGGACGCCGGTGCCGGCGGCCGCGGGCAGGTCCCCGCGGAGATCACCGGCACGGACATCGACAACCGCGTCGTCGCCCGCGCGCGCCGCGGGATCTTCTCCGACGCCGACGCCCGGGACGCTCCGCGCGCTGCGCTGCTGAAGCACTTCGAGCAGACCCCCGAGGGCACCTGGGCCGCCAAGCCCGACCTCAAGACGCTCGTGCGCTTCGAACAGGGCGACCTGCTGAAGGTCAGGCCCAAGCGCGAGCACTACGACCTGATCCTGTGCCGCAACACGGTCATCTACTTCACCGAGGACGTCCGCGACGCGCTGCACGTGCGACTCGTCGAGGCGCTGCGCCCCGGTGGTTACCTCATCGTCGGGGCGACCGAGCGGGTCGCCCACTGCGGCGAGCTCGGCCTCGAGCCCGCGTTCCCCTTCACGTACCGCAAGGCGGCCTGAACCATGGACACCTCCGAATACCTGCCGATGTTCCTCGCGGAGTGCCGCGAGCACCTGCAGGAGCTCAACACCGCCGTCGTGAAGCTCGAGGAGCACCCGGACGACCGGGCGACGCTCGACGAGATCTTCCGGGCCGCCCACTCGCTGAAGGGCATGAGCGCCACGATGGGGTTCGAGGGCATCGCGCGCCTCACCCACCAGATGGAGGACGTCTTCGAGCTGCTGCGCCAGCGCAATGCGACGCTGCCGGCGGCGGTCGTCGACGTGCTACTGGAGTGCCTTGACGCGCTGGATGCCGCGATCGACTCGATCGACGAGTCGGGCAGCGAGAAGATCGACCCGGACCCGCTGATCTCGCGCCTGGCGAACCTCGTCCGCGACGAGGACGTCGAGGACCCGCTTGCCGGGCCCGACGAGGTCCCGCCCGCGCCGGTCGCGATCCCGGAGCTCGCCGACGGCGAGCGTGTGGTGCACGTGCGCGTCACGCTCAGCGACGACGTGATGATGCCGACGGTCCGCGCCTTCATGGTGCTCGCCGCGATGGGGGAGCACGGCACGGTCGTGTCCAGCAGCCCCGCCCAGGACGCCCTGGACGACTTCACCGGCAAGCTCGTCGAGGCGACCGTCGTCTCCGGCGGCGAGGACGCGGCGATCGCCGCGGCGATCCGCGCGGTCGACGACGTCGCCGACGTCGCCATCTCGGTCCCGGCGGTGCCCGACCCCGACACGGCGACCGGCCCCGTCGAGGTCACCACGGAGACGTTGGCGCCCGCCGAGGGCGCGGCCGCCGCGCCCGCCTCCGGCGGCGGTGGCGTCGCCAAGAAGGCCGCGACCACCGTCCGCGTCGACGCCGAGCGGCTGGACCAGCTGATGCACGCCATGGGCGAGCTCGTCGTCCAGCGCACGCTCGTCGAGGGCCTCGCGGCCGAGGCCGACATCCCCGGTCTGACCCAGGCGATGCAGGAGCTCACCCGCACCTCGCACGCCCTGCAGTCGATGGTCATGCAGATCCGGATGATCCCGGTGGAGGCGGTCTTCCTGCGCTTCCCGCGGCTCGTCCGTGACGTCTCCTCCAAGCTCGCCAAGCAGGTCGAGCTGGAGATCGTCGGGCAGGACACCGAGCTCGACCGCACCGTGGTCGACGCGCTCGGCGACCCGATGGTCCACCTCATCCGCAATTCGCTCGACCACGGCCTCGAGGGGCCCGACGAGCGGATTGCCGCCGGCAAGACCGCGACCGGGACGCTCTCGATCACCGCGCGCCACGCGGGCGGCAGCATCGTCATCGGGGTCAAGGACGACGGCCGCGGCATCGACCCGGTGAAGGTCGGCGCCCGCGCCGTCCAGCGTGGGCTCATCACCGCCGAGCAGGCCGCCGGCCTGGACGTCGCCGGCGCGATCGAGCTGCTCTTCGCGCCGGGCTTCAGCACCGCCGAGACCGTCGGCGACCTCTCCGGCCGCGGGGTCGGCATGGACGCGGTCCGCACGAAGATCCGTGCGCTCGGCGGCGAGGTCCTGGTGACCGCGGTCCCCGGCCATGGCACCACCGCGGAGATTCGGCTGCCGCTCACGCTGGCGATCATGTCGGCGCTGCTCGTCGACTGCGACGGCCTGCCCTACGGCATCGCGCTCAACCGCGTCGAGCGCACGATGCGGGTGCAGGACGGCGTCGTGCGGTCGGTCACCGGCCGGCGCATGCTCGTCCTCCACGATGAGGCCATCCCGCTCCTGCGCGGCCGCGACGTCTTCGGCCACAAGAGCGAGGACCGCGACGAGGACCAGCACCTCGTGCTGCTGCGCGCCGGCGATCGCAAGGTCGCGCTCTCGGTCGGCCACCTGATCGGTCAGACCGAGCTCGTCACCCGCCCGCTGCCGCCGGGCGTCGCCGACGCCGCCGCCGTCTCGGGCGCCGCCGTGCTGTCGAGCGGCCAGATCGTCCTCCTCGCCGACTGCGACTCGCTGTCGGACCCCGCCCACACCACCCCGCGCACCCTGGAGCCCACCCCGTCATGAGCCTGTACACCGACCTCCAGCTCGACGCCCTGCGCGAGCTGGCCAACATCGGCTCCGGTCAGGCGGCCGCCTCGCTGTCGACGCTGCTGGGCAAGCCCACCGACATCTCGGTCCCGACGGCCGCGGCCCTGCCGCTGGCCGACGCGGTCGCCATCGCCGGCGAGCCGGAGGAGGAGCGACACGGCATCCTCGTCCCGATCATCGGCGACATGAGCGCCGCGGTCGTCCTGCTCGTCCCCGAGGAGGACGCGCACACGCTGTGCAGCGTCTACGGGCTGGACCCGCACTCCGAAGACGGTCGCTCGATGCTCCAGGAGGTCGGGAACATCCTCGGCACGTCCTACATCAACGTGCTCGCCCAGATGACCGGCATGGACCTCGAGCCCGCCCCGCCGCAGGTCGTCCACGACATGCTCGGGGCGATCCTGGCCTCCGTGCTCATCGGCCGCGGAGAGGACATCGACGTCGCGCTCGTACTCGACAGCAACATCACGGTCGAGGGCGAGGCGTGCTCCATGTCGTTCCTGCTGCTGCCCGAGAACGGCGGCGTCGAGGACCTGCTCGGGCGCCTGGGACTGTGAGCGTCGCCGCCCTCCACCAGGAGCACCTGGCCCGCATGGGCCAGCAGGTCGCGTCCGCGCAGGCGGGTGACGTGCTGGCCTGCGTCGGCCTCGGGTCGTGCATCGGCCTGGCGCTGATCGACCGCCGCGCATCCGTCGCCGGGCTGGCGCACATCATGCTGCCGTCGTCCCCGGCCGCCGGGCAGCCCAACGGCAAGCACGCCGACTACGCGGTCCCCGCGCTGCTGGAGGAGGTGCTCGCCCTCGGCGGCGCACGCCACCGGCTCGACGCGGTGCTGGTGGGTGGCGCGGCGATGTTCACCTTCGGCGGGTCGACCGACGGCGGCGGCGCGCAGATCGGCGCCCGCAACGACGAGGCCGTGCGGACCGAGCTGCAGAAGCTCCGGGTGCACGTGCGGGCCGAGGCGACCGGCGGAACCCGCGGTCGGACGATGCGCGTGCGGGTCGCCGACGGGACCGTCGTCTTCAAGGAGGCCGGCGGCGCCGAGGTCGAGCTCTTCAGCAACGCGCTGCCGCTGAGGGCCGCGGCATGAACGACTTCCTGTCCCCGGACGAGATCGAGAAGCTCTTCGATCGCGCCTCCGAGGGCAATCTGCCCATGGAGACCGACCGTCACCAGACGGGCGGGCGCCGCGCGCGCTGGCTGCGCACCGTCGACTTCACGCGTCCGACGAAGTTCTCCACCGACCAGGAGCGCGGCCTGCGCCGCCTGCTCGACACGTTCTGCCAGAACGCCACGACCCGCCTGGTCGCCGAGCACCGGCTGCCGGTCGAGTTCGAGGTCATCGACGTCCAGCAGCTCACGTGGGCCAACGCGTTCGCGCTGCTGCCCGACGGCTCGGTGCACGCCACGATCCGCACGGCGCCGCACGAGTCGAAGATGCTGCTGAGCGCCGAGCGGGCGCTGCTCTGCACCGGGCTGGAGGGCCTGCTCGGCGGCAAGGCGGAGGAGTCCATCCCCGAGCGTGAGCTCAGCGACCTCGACCTCATCCTCGTGCGCCGCTTCATCACGACGCTCGTCGAGCTCATGTCCTCCGGCTGGTTCGACCTCGCCGAGGTGACGCTCGAGACCGAGCGCATCGACACCCAGACCGAGACCGTCCAGGTCGCATCAGGCAGCGAGCCGACGCTCGTCCTCACCATGGAGGCCCGCCTGCACCGCGTCACCTCCACGGTCGCGTTGCTCGTCCCCTACGGCGCCATCGCGCCGGTCGGCGCGGCGTTCAGCCGCCGCGACGAGGACGAGGGCCGCCAGGACCCGCGGACCATCCGCGCGCTGCGCGCCGGACTCGAGCGCGTCGACGTGAGCGTCCGTGCGGAGGTCGCCGACACGACGATGACGCTCGAGGAGATCCTTGGCCTGCAGCCCGGCGACGTCGTCACGCTCGACGGCCGCGCCGGTGACGACGTCACCCTCTGGGCGGACCGTACGCCCGTGCACCACGGCCGCGCCGGCCGCCACTCCGGTCGGCGTGCCGTCCAGCTCACCCGTCCCGCGGAGGTGGAGGAATGAGCAGCGACAACGCCCTCCTGCGCCTGGGTGGCTCGACCGCAGACGCGGTCAGGGACGTCCTGGAGATGTTCGCCCCCGGGCAGGTCAACCCGGGCGTCGTTGCCGTCGTCCCCGCCGGCACGCACCCGCTCGCCGACATCCAGCTGCCGGCGATCCTCGCCGACGTCAGCTTCGTCGACGGCGTGTCGGGCGGCAACGTCATGGTCATGTCCGTCGCCGGGGCGCGCCGCCTCGCCGCCGTGATGATGGGCGGGACGGGCGACGACCTCCCGCCGGCCGACGATCTCGACGAGCTCGAGTACAGCGCCATCGGCGAGGCGATGAACCAGATGATGGCGGCCGCCGCGATGGCGACGAGCGCCGTGCTCGACGAGGAGGTCGAGATCGCGCCGCCGCAGGTCCGCCTCGTGCGCACCATCGAGGAGGCCCTCGAGAACGCCGATCACAACGGTCAGGCGACCACCGTCAACTTCTCGGTCGGCGGCGCCCCGTGCACGCTCGTCCAGTTCGTCCCCAACGCCTTCATCGTCCGCATGACTCGGGCGTTCGACGAGATCACCGCCGAATACGCCGGGGAGGTGCCGCTCAGCGACTCGCTGCTCGGCGTCTCCGTGCGTGTGTGGGCCGAGCTCGGCCGTGCCCGGATGCCCACCGGGCAGCTCATCAACATGCCGCCCGGGTCGCTCGTCGAGCTCGACCGCGAGGCCGACGCGCCGATCGACCTGTACGCCGACGGCATGCGGATCGCCACCGGCCGGCTGCTCGTCACCGCCGACGGCGGCTACTCCGTGCGGATCGAGGCGCTCGTCGCGGGCGCCGACACCCCTTCGGGGGCGGGCGGGAACACTTTCAACACGAACCACCCAGTGGAGGTATGACAATCATGGCCCGAGTGCTCGTCGTCGACGATGCCGCGTTCATGCGCAAGATGGTGACCGACGCCCTGACGGGTGGCGGCCACGAGATCGTCGGGGAAGCCGGCAACGGCGCCGAAGCGGTCCTGCGGTACCAGGAGCTGCGTCCCGACGTGATGACCCTGGACATCACGATGCCCGAGAAAGACGGCATCGCCGCGCTGCAGGAGATCATCGCCCTGGAGCCGTCGGCCAAGGTGATCATGTGTTCCGCCCTCGGGCAGGAGTCCAAGGTCCTCGAGTCGATCAAGCTCGGCGCGAAGGACTTCGTCGTGAAGCCCTTCCAGCCCGACCGCGTGCGCGCGGCGGTCGAGAAGGCCCTGGCCGCCTGAGGGCCGCGACGCCGGAACAGGCGCGTCGGCCGGCGGTTGTGGCGTTCCTTTTCGGGGAGTCGCCGCTCGATCCGGAGACACCGGCGCTCGCATGACCCTGGCCGAAGTCGCCCGTCGCACCCACGTGCCGGAGACGACCTGATCGGCTGGGGCGCCGATCACACCTTCCGCAGGCGGAGCTCCTGGACGGGGCCGACCGCCTCTGCCAGAAGCCGGTCGTCGCGCTCGCGCGCGACGCCGCCGCGGAGCGGGCAGCCGGTGCGCCGCCGCGTGAGGCACTGACCCGGGCTCGTCTCCGCGAAGGCGCCGGGCGCGTCGGGCTTCACCGACGGCCTGCCGCGCTGTCCTCCCGGCCGACCCTCCCGGAGGCCTGAACGTCCACGGACATCTGGACACCCCTGAAGATCGCGCCCGTCCGTCCGACGACCAGTGACGTGAAGGCCGCTACCGCCATCGGAGTCCTCATCGCCCTCGCCAGCCTCATCGTGGGCGGCATCATGAAGGGCACGCAGCCCATGTCGCTGGTGAATCCGGCGGCCTTCGTGATCATCATCCCCACCGTCGCGGGCTGCACCCTGGCCGCCGTGGGGATGGCCCGCTTCAAGCTCATCCCGGTGATGTACAAGCGGGCGTTCTCTCCGCCCGAGCTGGATCTCGGGGCCTCGGTCACCCAACTGACCGGCTTCGCCGAGCGCGCCCGCAAGGACGGCCTGCTCGCACTCGAGGAGGAGATCGACGGCATCGAGGACCCGTTCACCAAGACGGGCATGCAGCTGGTCGTCGACGGCACCGACCCGGAGCTGCTCGTCGACATCCTCGAGGCCGACACCCGCGCGATGCACACCCGCCACAAGGCCAACGCCGAGGCGTTCATCAAGGCGGGCCAGTTCGCGCCGACCATCGGGGTCATGGGCACCGTCGTCGGCCTCGTCTCCGTACTCGGCAACCTGTCGGCGCCCGAGACCCTCGGGCCTTCGATCGCCACCGCGTTCATCGCGACCCTCTACGGGATCGCGAGCGCGAACCTCATCTTCCTGCCCGTCGGCAGCCGCCTGAAGGTGCTCTCCACCGAGGAGGTGGAGGCCCGGTCGCTGGTCCTCGAGGGGATCATCGCGATCCAGGCCGGCGACAACCCGCGCATCGTGCAGCAGAAGCTCCTGAGCTTCCTGCCGCCCGCCGAGCGCGCGGCCGTCGCGGAGCCCGGCAAGCCGAACCTGACCGCGGTCCCCGGCGGAGCCGCGGCCGAGGCCGCGTAGTCGTGGCCGGCAAGCGCCACAAGGGCGGTCACGACGACCACGAGGAGCACTTCGACGAGTCCTGGCTCGTGTCCTACGCGGACATGATGACCTTGCTCGTCGCGCTCTTCATGGTGCTCTTCTCGATCAGCTCCGTGAACGTGAGCAAGTTCGAGGACCTGCAGCGGTCGCTCGCCAACGCGTTCAGCGGCAAGGTCATGCCGGGCGGCAAGGGCATCCAGGAGGCCGGCGGAAGCGACCCGACCGTCAGCTCCGTCGTCAAGGCGCCCGAGTCCGTCTCGCTCGTCGCCCGCGAGAGCAACGGCAAGGACGTCGCCGCCGCGGCCAAGGCCGAGGATGACCGCTTCAAGAAGCTCAAGAAGGCCGTCGACGACGCCATCGCCGAGCGCGGCTTGGGCAGCAAGGCGCGCACCCGCGTCACCCGCAGGGGCCTCGAGATCCGCCTGCTCACCGACGACCTCGTCTTCGCGTCCGGCAGCGCCGCCATCCAGCAGCGCGGCGCCGAACTGCTCGCCGACATCGGCCAGATCCTCAAGATCGAGGCGAAGCACCCGGTCGTCGTCGAGGGGCACACCGACGACGTGCCGATCGCGACCGCGCAGTTCCCGACGAACTGGGAGCTCAGCGCCGCCCGCGCGACCGGCATCGTCCGGGGCCTCGCGACCAACGGCATCAAGCAGAAGCGCCTGACCGCGCAGGGCCGCGCCGATCTCGACGGCATCGCCACCAACAGCACGGCCGCCGGCCGTGCGCTGAACCGGCGCGTGGAGATCCTGCTCCCCCGGCAGGTCGTCGTGCCCTCCAAGTCCGCTGCAACGCAGGGCGACCCGGCGGTCACCGCCGCGGTCGACGACGCCTTCCCCTCGATCCGTCCCGAGACCCCATGAAGAACATCAAGATCATCATCCCCGTCCTGCTCGTCGTCCTCGGCGGCGCGTACAAGTTCGTGCTCGCCAAACCGGCGGCGGCCGGCCCGCCTCCGAAGGTCGAAGGCGAGGTCTACGTGCTGCCCAAGGAGTTCCTCGTCAACCTCAAGGACGGGAAGTTCGCGAAGCTCGCCGTCGCGCTCGTCTTCGACCACGGCTTCCACTCCGCGCCGGTCGCCTCGGTCGGCGCACCCGCAGGCCGGACGACCATGGTCGAGGACGCCGAAGCGGTGAGCTCCGGGTGGTCCGATATCCCACCGCCGGCCAGGCCCGCCCGGGGTGGGCGGGCCGGATCGGCACCGAGGACCGAGCTCGTAGCCGCCGCGCCGCCGCCGGAACCGCCGGAAGGCTACGGCGTCCTCAAGCAGGAGGCGCTGATCCGCGCGATCATCACCGACGAGCTCACGCAGCAGGACTCCGACGAGCTCGTGAGCGCCAAGGGGCGCAAGAAGCTGCGCAAGCGCCTGGTCGAGCGGTTCCACAAGGAGACCGACGTCAAGGTGCACGACGTCCTCATCACCGACATCGCGATCCAGTGAGCGCCGACATGACCGACGATCTCCAGTTCGACGACCTGCACCCCGCGCCCGACGCGCCGGTCGTCCACAGCGACGGCCGGCTCGACCTCGAGCGCCTCACCGACGTGAAGGTCGAGCTGACCGTCGAGGTCGGCCGCACCCGCATGTCCCTCGGGGAGGCGCTCGCGCTCGGCCCCGGGTCGGTCGTGACCGTCGACCGACTCGCCGACAAGCCGGTCGACCTGCTCTGCAACGGCCGGCCGATCGCCCGCGGCGAGGTCGTCGTGATCGACGAGGAGTTCGGCCTGCGGATCACCGAGGTCATCGGTGCCGAGCCGGTCGCGTCGACCGAGCTCGCGACGCTCGAGGGTGGCGACGGGATGCCCGCGCTGCCCGAGGCGGCCTGAGGTCCCCTACCCGCGGGACCGCCGCGCGACGACCACCGTGCGCGTCGTGGTCCGGCGGTTCCCGACCGCGTCGGCGAAGGTGAGGCGCAGCTGCGCCGCCCCCGGCGCGGTGGCGGACGGGACGGCCAGCCGCACGTCGCGCGTTCCTGGCTGCAGCCGGGCGGTGCGGGTGGCGATCCGCCGCCCGCCGCGGGTGAGCCGGGCGGTGACGGTGACGGGCTCCCGCGCGGCGATCCGCACCCGCAGCCTGCGCGCGCCGAGCGCGGTGCGCAGCATGGTCGCCGCCTGCAGCGTGGCGCCGACCGCCGTGTCGCGCGTCGTGGTGGCGTTGCCGCCCGCGCCGCGCCGGATGCCGACCGAGAAGTCCGCCGTCAGGCCGCCACGGCCGTCGTCGCTCGGCGCGAGCGTCAGCGTCGCCGCGTCCGAACCGAGGATGCCGTCCCGGCCGTTGGGCGTGTCCGCAGCCTGAGGCGAGCGCGCCGAGTAGGGGGCGGTCGAGGTGAAGACCCGCGTGTTCATCTCGTCGGTGAAGAACATCTGCGACACGAACTCCAGCGTGGTGGCCGGGCCGATCGGGACGCGGAGCTTGAAGTGGATGTGCACGGCGCGGCCGGGGTACCAGCCCGGGTAGACCGTGGTGAAGGTGACGAGCCCGTCCGCGTCGGTCGTCTGGAACCCGCGCAGCCAGTTCTGCCCCTTGGTCCCCTCCTGGGTGATGTCGCTATAGCGCCCGGCGGCGTTCGTGTGCCAGATGTCGACGGTGGCGCCCCGCACGGGGGCGCAGTCGGCGCCCGCGTCGAAGATCTGCATCCGCAGCGTCAGCGGCAGACCGGCCTGGGCGGCGCGGGTGCGCGTGTCCGGCCGCAGGTCGGAGCGGTTCAGCCGGTCGTCGACGAAGAACGGTCCCTCGACCTTGGCCGGGGTCATGACGCACGAGGTCGCCGCGGCCTCCGCGAGGTCGGGTCCCAGGATCCCTGACAGCGACCCGACCGGGCCGGCCTGCAGTCCGGCGAAGAGCAGCGCGACGCCCCCGGCCCCGGCCGCCCCGAGCGCGGCGCGGCGGGTCGTGCCCTCTGCCGGCTGGACGTGCAGGTGCCCGCCGTCCAGCGGGCTGTCGTCGCGGGGGTCGTCGTGGTACACGACGCCCATCCTGACTGCTCGGTGGCGCGGCCGCTCCACCTCGGCGCGACGACGGGATCAGGGACGGGCGTCGACCAGCGCGACCGCGCGGCCGGTGGGCTGCTCGCCCGCCGGAAGGACTTCCCAGCGCAGGCGGTCGTGCCACTGGGCGACCGTCGTCGCGGAGACGGTCCAGCCGTCGACGAGCTCGGCGAGCGTCGCCTCGTCGTAGATCCGCTCGAAGCCCGCGACCGTGAACGCCGGGCCGAAGGGGACGGTCAGCAGGAGCCGGCCGCCCGGTGCGACGAGCTCGCGCAGCCGTGCGAGCGCCGCGTGGTCGGCGCGCGACGACGTCGCGTCCTGCCCGTAGTGCTCCAGGCCGAAGTGCTCGACCGCGGAGAGGCAGACCGCGACGTCCCACCCGCCGGGCCCGTCGTACTCGTCCAGCCGGCAGGCGTGGGCGACGAGGTTGGGGTGCTGCACCGGGTAGCCGCGGGGGTCGATGACCTCGACGTGGTGGCCGAGCGTCGCGAGCGACACGGCGACGGTGCTCTCGCTGCCGCCGACGTCGACGATCCGCAGCGGCGGGTCGGCCGCGCCGACCGCGGCGAACACCCACGGCTGCTCGATCACGCGCTCGTTGACGAGCAGGACCCGGGCACCGCCCGGCACGAGGTTCACCGGCACCGGCGGGTTGAACCACAGGCCCGCCTGCGCGGCGTAGCCCTCCGGGCCGGCGGCCCAGTTCAGGTAGGCGGCGTGCGTCTCGCCCAGGTCCGCGACGTCCTCGCCGACGCGGCCCTCCGCGTCGAGCCAGCCCTGCGCCTGCAGCGACGCGCGGCCGAATCGCTCGAGGTCGTCGATCCGGTCGTGCAGCGTCTCGCGGCGGCGACCGAGCCGGTCGTCGAGGAGGCTGATGGTCCACTCCACGCGCTTGTCGAGCGCGACGCGCAGGGGGGCGGAGAGGCGGTCGAGGCGGCTCATCGGCGGTGGTGCACGACCTCGACGCTCGTGTCGTCGGGGCCGCGGACGAACGCAGCGTAGTAGCCCGGGTGGTAGTGCGGCCGCAGGCCCGGCGCGCCGTCGTCACGGCACCCGGCCTTCAGGGCTGCGGCGTGGAAGGCGTCGACCGGGGCGTCGTCGTCGGCCGAGAAGGCGAAGTGCACCCCACGGGTCGGCCCGTCGCGGGGGACGAACGAGACGGACCCGCCGCCGGCGCGCAGGAGGAGGTGCTCTGCCGTGTCGATGCCCACGGTCAGGCCCGCCGGCTCCGCGATCGCGGCGAAGCACCGCCGGACGGCGGGGAGGTCGCGGGTGCGCAGCCACAGGTGGTCGACGACGCCGTCCCTACGTACGGCGCCGTGGTGGACCGCCTCGACGCTGGTGCCGTCCGGGTCCAGGAGGAAGCCGCCGTAGTAGGCCTCGGCGTACTGCGGGCGGGGGCCGGGCGCGCCGTCGTCCCGCCACCCGGCCGCGAGCCCGGCGGTGTGGAAGGCGTCGACGGATGCTCGAGAAGACGCGGCGAAGCCGAGGTGCAGGCCGGTCGTCGGCGGGTGGTCCGCGTCGGCCTGCCGGACGCTGACGTACCCCCACCGGCCGGTGTCCTGCGGCGCCGGCGGCCCGAGCTCCAGGCCGAGCGTCTGCAACAGCGCCGCGTACACCGGGCCGGCCGCATCCCGGTCCGACACGCGGATGGTGACGTGGTCGATCACGGGTTCAGCGACGTCCGCAGCGCGAGCACGCGCTGGGCGGCCTGCTCTGCCGCCGCGCGGGGCAGACGGCCGGACCGGATCTCCCGCGTGAGCGCGGCGTGGGCGTCGATGCCGCTCTGGGCGCGTCGCCCGAGCAGTGCGAGGTCCACGCCGGCCCGGGCCGCGCGCACGGCGAGCTGCGCCGGGCTGCCGCGGCGCAGGAGCGCGTCGGCCTCGAGGTCGTCGGTGATCGAGACGCCGTCGAAGCCGAACCGGCCGCGCAGCTCGCCGGTCGCGATCCTCCGGGACAGCGGGGCCGGCAGGGTGTCGAGCGCCGGGTAGATCGCGTTGGACAGCATCACCAGCTGCGCGCCGGCCGCGACGCCGGGCCGGAAGGCCGCCTCGTCCACGCGCCGCAGCGCAGAAGCGCTCAGGTCGATGCGGGCCACCCCGAAGTCCGTGTTGATCCTCGCCGCCCCGAATCCGGGGAAGTGCTTGAGCGTCGACGCGATGCCGGACCTTCCCTGGCCCTGCACGAACGCCGCGGTGAACCGGCCGACGGCGCTCGCGGCGGACCCGAACACGCGTCCCTCGTCCGTCAGGGCCGCGCCGGCGCGGCCGACGTCCGCGACAGGCGCGAGGTTGACGTTGACCCCGGCGCGCCGCAGCGCCTTCCCGGCGGCGACCCCGGAGGCGCGCACGGTGGCGAGACCGGCCGCCGCCTGCTGCTCGGCGCTGCGATTGGGCGGCGCGTCGTTCAGGCGCTTGGCACCGGTGGTCCGGCCGTCGCCGCCCTCCTGGTCGATCATCACCAGCAGCGGCACGGGCACGGGGCTGCGGCGCGCGAGCGCCTGCAGCTGGTCGGCGACCTTCCGTGCGGACCGCACGTCCGGGGCCGACGACGTGAAGAGGATGACCCCGGCCAGCTCGCCGCGGCCGATCAGCCGCCGGACGGCGGGACCGGGGACGCGCGTGTCGCGAAAGGTGAGGATCAGGCGCTGCCCGGCGAGCTGGCCGGGGGTCAGCGAGCTGAGGTTCAGCGGGGCCCGCTCGCCGCCCTGCGCGGTGGTCGCACCGCGCGCGTCGTCCTCCTCGGAGCCGCAGGCGAGCACGCCGAGTCCGGCGAGCAGGAGCACCACCAGCGCGATCAACTGCGACGTCCGTCGTCCTGGATCGACCATGTGTCCAGTCTCGCAGCACCCGGCCGGTCAAGCCGTGCGGACCGCGGCCGACTACCGGAGTGACTCGGATCCCACCAGCCCCGCGCAGTCCCTCCCTCCGGGACCCAAGTCACTCCCTCCCTCCATGAACCTCAGAACTGCAGCGCGTGCCACGACGGTGGCCGGCGCCTCCCTGCTCCTGCTCGCCCCGCTGGCGCTCGCCGCTCCCGGGGTCGACGGCACCGGGGAGGACACGCCCCTCCAGCTCCCGACGGAGCGCGCCGACCAGGCGTCCGCCGTCGGCACCGGCGGGGGCTCCCTCGTCCGCACCATCGTCGGCCTAGCGGTCGTCATCGGCGTCATCTACGGGCTCAGCTGGGTGCTGCGGCAGGTCAAGGCCAGCCGCGAGGAGCACACGCTCGGACACGGACTGCGGCCCGCCGCGACGATCGCGCTCGGTCCCAACCGCTCCCTGCACCTCGTGCACGCCGGCCGCGAGCTCGTGCTCGTCGGCGTCGCTGAGCAGGGCGTCACGCCGATCCGCACCTACTCGCAGGAGGAGGCGGTCGATCTCGGGCTCATCGAGCGCGAGGACCTGGACCCCGACGGCACGCCGCAGCGCGCCCTCAGCAACCCGCGGACCGACGGCGTCGGTGCCCTGCTGGACGCGGTACGCCGTCGCACGCAACGATGAACGACGGAGGGAACACGGTCCAGCTGCTGATCCTCATCGGCGGCATCACGCTCGTCCCGGCGCTGCTGTTCACGGTCACCGGCTTCACCCGCATCCTCATCGTCCTGGGCTTCATCCGCACCGGCCTGGGCACGCCGACCGCGCCACCCAACCAGGTGCTCGTCGGCATCGCGCTCTTCCTGACGATCTTCGTGATGGCGCCGACCTTCACGCAGATCAAGGAGCAGGCGATCGACCCGCTCACCGCGGAGAAGATCACGCAGTCCGAGGCGTTCGACCGCGGCCAGAAGCCGCTGCGCGAGTTCATGTTCAAGCAGACCCGCACGACCGACCTCGCGCTGTTCGTGAAGCTCGCGAAGCTCGAGCGGCCGAAGACCCGCGCGGACGTCCCGACCTACGTCCTCATCCCCGCGTTCATCATCAGCGAGCTCAAGACGGCGTTCCAGATCGGGTTCCTGATCTTCCTGCCGTTCCTCGTCATCGACCTGGTCGTCAGCTCGACGCTGATGTCGATGGGCATGGTGATGCTGCCTCCGGTCTTCATCTCCCTGCCGTTCAAGATCCTGCTGTTCGTCCTCGTCGACGGCTGGCACCTCGTCACGCAATCGCTCGTCCAGAGCTTCAGTTAGGGGCCCCGACCATGGATCAGGACACCGTCGTCAACCTGTCCACGCAGGCGATGGAGCTGTCGCTCAAGATCGCCCTGCCGCTGCTGCTGTGCGGCCTGCTCGTCGGCCTGCTGGTCTCCGTCTTCCAGGCGGTGACGCAGATCCAGGAGCAGACCCTCTCCTTCATCCCGAAGATCCTCGCGATCGCGGTGGTCCTCGTCGTCGGCGGACCGTGGATGCTCAACCAGCTCATGGTCTACACGACCGAGCTGTGGGGCTCGATCCCCGAGACCATCGGCTGAGCGTCCGGCCGTGACCGTCGAGCAGCTCATCAAGGAGCTGGGCGAACAGCAGGTCGTCGCGTTCTTCCTCGTCCTCGCGCGCGTCTCGCCGCTGTTCGTGCTCGCCCCGCTGTTCAGCTCGCGCAGCGTGCCGGCCCGCGTGCGCGGCACGATCGCCGTGGCGCTCGCGATCGGCCTCGGCCCGGTCGTCGGTCGCAACGCGCAGATCGACCTGGACGGGTGGAATCTCTTCGGCCTCATCGGCAAGGAGATCCTGATCGGGGCCTCGTTCGCGTTCGCGCTCGCGGCGTTCTTCGCGGCGATCCAGGTCGCGGGCGCCTTCCTCGACACGCTCATCGGCTTCTCCTACGGCGGGCTCATCGACCCGATCACGGGCACGCAGTCCGCCGTCATCTCCCAGCTCTACGCCTTCATCGGCGTCGGCGTGTTCATCGCGATCGGCGGCGACGCCTGGGTGATCGAGGGCCTCGCACGGACATACACGCTGGTCCCCATGGACGCCTATCCGCAGCTCGGGGTGCTGGTCAGCGGGGCGGACGCCGCCTTCGTCGGCGTGTTCTCCGCCGCCATCCAGGTGGCCGGGCCGGTGGTGCTCGCGCTGATCGTCACGGACGCCGCGTTCGGCGTCGTCTCCCGTGTCGTGCCGCAGCTCAACGTCTTCGCCGTCGGCTTCCCGGCCAAGGTCTTCGTCGGGCTGCTGCTGCTCGGTGCGACGCTGCCGTTCGTCGCCGCCTGGTTCGCCGACGAGCTGCAGCGCGACGTCGGTGCCGCCCTGCAGACCCTCAAGCTGGCGGGGTAGGCGGTGGCCTCCGACAAGACCGAGAAGGCGACACCCAAGAAGCGCGCGGAAGCGCGCGAGAAGGGGCAGGTCGCCAAGTCCGGGGACCTCGGCGGCGCGGTCGTCATGCTCGTGGGCGTGCTGGTGCTCGGCTGGGCCGGGCCCGCCTACGTCGAGCGGATGGGTGGCGTGATGCACGGCACGCTCTCGAACCTCGCGTCGTTCGACGAGGTCAACCGGGAGGGCGTCGGCCGCCTGCTGATGGACGCGATGCTCGCCGCCGGGATGGCGGTCGCCCCGATCGCGTTCGCGTGCGCGATCACGGGGATGGTCATCGGCGTGATCCAGGTCGGGCCCCAGCCGATGCCCAAGGCGATCATGCCCGACCCCAAGCGGATGAACCCGCTGCAGGGCTTCAAGAACATCTTCGGCCCGAACATGCTCGCGGAGGCCGTCAAGAGCGTCTCCAAGGTCGGGATCGTCGGTGCGATCGTCTTCGCCGCCGTGGGTCCCAAGATCACGCAGCTCGGCTCCATGGTCGGCGTCGAGCCGTCCCAGCTGGCCGCCGCATTGACCGGGGAGGTGCGCGCGATCGCCCTGCGCGCCGCGGCCGCGTACCTGGTGATCGGCATCGCCGACTTCGCCTGGCAGAAGTACCGCAACGAGAAGCAGCTGCGGATGGACAAGCACGAGGTCAAGGAGGAGGGCAAGGGCCAGTCCCTGCCGGCCGAGGTCCGCAGCGCGCAGCGCCGCCGCGCGATGGAGGCCTCCCGCGGGCGGATGATGGAGGCGGTCCCCGACGCGGACGTCGTCATCACCAACCCGACGCACTACGCGGTCGCGCTGAAGTACGAGCACGGGGAGGCCGCGCCGATCGTCGTCGCGAAGGGCAAGGACATCCTCGCGGCGCGGATCCGCGAGCTGGCGACCGAGAACGGGGTGCCGCTCGTGCCGAACCCGCCGCTGGCCCGCGGCCTGCACGCGGGCGTCGAGGTCGGGCAGCAGATCCCCGAGGAGTTCTACGCCGCGGTCGCCCAGGTCCTGGCGTTCGTGTATCGGGTCGCGGCGCGGAGGCGACGCGCGGGGGTGTAGGGCTCGGGGCGGTGCCCGTGTGCCGAGCGACGGGCGCGGGCGGTCTGCGCGCAGGTGACCCGGCTGGCCCACGCGCCTTCCAATCGCGAGCGCGACGGAGGCCCCGATACGCCCATGCCCGCGAACTGGGTGTCGTCGATCCCAGATTTGGGCTCAGGCTCACCCAGTTCAGACGTGGATCGCGGGTCCTACGCGCTGGAGCGTCGGGCCGCCGGCAGCCCCGGTTTCGCGCCCTCAAGTCGCGCCGCCCGCGTCCGACCACCCGGGTCAGGCGCTGCGGTCTCCCTCCACCGCGGATGCCTCCTCGACCAGTGGTCAACATCCTCTCTCGCATCGGGAAGTACTCCGACCTCGTCGCCGCCGGCGTGGTGGTCCTGATCGTCGTGATGCTGATCGTGCCGCTGCCTCCGGCGCTGCTCGATCTCGCGATCACGCTGAACATCTCGATGGCGCTGGCGATCGTCGTCGCGACGCTCTACATCCCGCGCGCGCTGGACTTCAGCTCCTTCCCGGCGCTGCTGCTCCTGACCACCATGTTCCGTCTGGCGATCAACGTCAGCGTCACCCGCCTGATCCTCCTCGAGGGCGACGCAGGGCACGTCGTCGAGGCGTTCGGCACCTTTGTCGTCGGCGGCAACGTGGTCGTCGGCCTCGTCATCTTCCTCGTGCTGATCGTCATCCAGATGGTGGTCGTGACGAACGGTGCGGGACGCGTCGCGGAGGTCGGGGCCCGCTTCACGCTCGACGCGATGCCCGGCAAGCAGATGGCGATCGACGCGGACCTCAACGCCGGGCAGATCACCGAGGACCAGGCCCGTCAGCGCCGCGCCGACATCTCCAACGAGGCCGACTTCTACGGCGCGATGGACGGCGCCTCGAAGTTCGTCAAGGGCGACGCGATCGCCGCCATCCTGATCACGCTGATCAACCTCATCGGCGGCATCATCGTCGGCGTCATGCAGCAGGGGATGCCGTTCGGCGAGGCCGCCCAGCACTTCTCGCTCCTGACGATCGGCGACGGTCTCGCCGCGCAGATCCCGGCGCTGCTCATCTCGGTCGCCACCGGCATCATCGTCACCCGCGCCGCGTCCGACCAGGACCTCGGCTCCGACATCGCCAGCCAGCTGTCGGCGCAGTCCAAGGCCCCGATGGTCGCCGGTGTCGTCGTCTGCTGCTTCGCGCTGGTGCCGGGGCTGCCGAAGCTCCCGTTCCTCGTCATCGGGTCGATCTTCTTCTTCGCGGGTCGCGCGCTGATGAAGGCCGACAAGGAGCAGGCGGCGGCCGACGAGCAGGAGGCGACCGCCCTGGCGCTCGCCCCGGCGCCCGTCGCCTCGCCCAGGGAGCAGGCGCTCGACGCGATCGGCATGGACGCGCTGGAGCTGTGCATCGGCTTCGGCCTGGTGCCGCTGGTGAGCGCGTCGGCCGGTGGTGCGGAGGCGGCCGCCCCCGGCGCGCCCCGCGGCGCGCTGCTGCAGCGCGTCGGCGCCGTGCGTCGTCAGATCGCGGCGGAGGTCGGGACCATCATCCCGTCGGTCCGCATCCACGACGAGGTCGGCCTCGGCTCCCACGAGTACGTCATGAAGGTCCGTGGGTCGATCGTCGGCCGCGGTCGGATCACCCCGGGCCACCAGCTCGCGATGGACCCGGGCGACGCCATCGGCACGCTCGACGGCATCCCCACCACCGAGCCCGCCTTCGGCCTCCCGGCCGTCTGGATCGCGGATGCCGCGCGCGCCGAGGCCGAGGCGCTCGGGTACACGGTGGTCGACGCCGAGTCCGTGATCGTCACGCACCTCACCGAGACGATCCGCCGCCACGTCGCGGAGCTGCTCACCCGTCAGGACACCCGCGCGCTGCTCGACCGGCTGCAGGAGTCCAACGCCGCCGTGGTCGAGGAGGTCGTCCCCGACCTGCTCAGCGTCGGCGAGCTCCAGCGCGTCCTGCAGTCGCTGCTGCGCGAGGGCGTTTCGATCCGCGACCTCGGCGCCGTCGTCGAGGCGGCCGGCGATCGGGCCCGCATCACCCGCGACCCCGACCTGCTCGCCGAGTACGCTCGGCAGGCGCTCGGCCGCACCATCGTCGCGCCGTACCTCGACGAGGAGCAGCGGCTCCGCGCGATCGCGCTGGACCCGGCGATCGAGATGGAGGTCAGCGAGTCGATCGCCCAGACCGCCGACGGCGAGTACCTCGCCATGAACCCCGACCGGGCCGCCGATCTCGTGCGGTCGCTCGGGGACCAGGTGGACGCGGCCGTCGCCCGCGGCCGCCGGCCCGTCCTGCTGTGCTCGTCGCGCGTGCGGCGGCACCTGCGTCGCCTGTGCGAGCAGACCCTTCCCCAGCTGTCCGTGTGCGCCTACAACGAGATCGCGCCCGGCATCAACGTCGAGACGATCGGAGTCGTGACCGCATGACCCCCCAGACCAAGACCTACCGTGGCCGGGCGATGGACGAGCTCCTGGACCAGATCCGCGAGGAGCTCGGGCCCGACGCGGTCATCGTGCGGCGCGGCGAGGGCGCGGAGGGCGGCGTCGGCGGTTTCTTCAGCAAGCGCGTCATCGAGCTCGAGGCGACCGTCATGGACCCCGACCATCCCGGTCTGGACGTCGCCGCCGACGACGACACACCGGAGCCCGAGATGCTCGCCCTGCCGGCCGGGCCGCCGGAGCAGGGGAACACGTTCGAGGAGCACCTCAAGGCCCTGCTCGGCGCCGCCGCCGACATCGCGCCTCCCGCGCCCGCCGTCCGGCCCGTCGTCGTGCCCGAGGTCGCCGAGGCGCCCGAGGCCCCCGAGCCCGCGCTCAGCGTCGAGGCGATGGCGCAGGCGTTCGCCGCAGCGCCGGTCGTCGAGGAGGACGACGACGCCGCGGCGCTCGTCGCGGTCGCCGTCGAGCCCGTCGTCCCCGCCGCACCCCTCGCGCCGGTGTCGGTGTTTGCCGCCGGCAGCGACGCCGAGAGCGCCCGCGACGCGCTCGTCGACATGGGCCTCACCGCGTCGCTGGCCGACGACGTCGTCACCGAGACCGTCACGACCCTCGTGCCCTTCGCCGGAGCGGGCGCCGCGCTCCGGCCGCTCGTCGAGCGGACGCTCGCCGCACGCATCCCCGTGCACGTCACCCGCGGCGCCCACGGCCGCGTCATCGGGTTCGTCGGACCCGGAGGCTCGGGCAAGACCCGTTGCGTCGCCCGGCTCGCCGCCGCCTACGCGGCCCGCACCCAGATCCCTGTCGCGTGCGTGACGCTGCGCTCCGCCGACGAGGGCTCCGAGCTGCGCGAGCTGCTCGCCGAGGCCGCGCCGAACGTCACCGTCCACGCGGAGGCCGACGCCGACGCCGCGTCCGCCCGGATCGAGTCGCTGCGCGCGACCTCGCTCGTCGTCCTCGACACGCCCGGCGTCAGCCCGCGTGCCGAGGCCGAGATGCGGGTCCTCGCTGCCGAGCTCGCCCAGCTGCGCGCCGACGAGCTGCACCTCGCCGTCCCCGCCACCATCGCCCCGCGGCCCGCCCGCGAGCTCGTCGCGGGCACCCGCTCGCTCGGGCCGTGCGCGATCGCGCTGACCCACGCCGACGAGACCGAGGCGCTGGGTACCGTCGTCGACCTGGCGATCGACAGCGGCCTGCCGCTCTCCTTCCTCGGTCGCGGCCAGGGCGTGACGAGCGGGCTGCGACCCGCCGACGCCGGCGAGCTCGCGACCGCGCTGCTCGCGGCGTAGCCCGACAGGAGTCCCGCCATGGCCAAGAAGGACAAGAAGGCGAAGAAGGGCAAGAAGGGGGAGGGGGAGGCCGAGGGCACCGTCGTCGACACGACCGACGGGCTGCGCCTCACCGACCACCCCCGTGCCGCCCGAACCATCCGGGCCGCGAAGGGCTGGGGCGGCCTGGCCGGCTTCGGCCTCGGGCTGCTGCTCGGCACGCGGGCCGGGCTCCCGACGTCCGACGCGTTGCTGCGGGCCATCGAGGTCGGCGTCATCGCCTACCTGCTGACCTGGGCGGTCGCCGTCGTCGTCTGGAAGCAGATCGCCCGGGCGGAGCTCGAGGAGCTCCGCCGCATCCTCGTCGCCGCCGCCGAGCACGCGGAGGCCGAGGTCGCCCGACGCCGTGCCGAACGCGAGGCCAAGGAGGCCCGGACCACATGACCCACCCCGCCCCGCTCGTCTCCGTCCTCGTCCCGCTGCCGCCGTCACCGACGGCGGCGCTCGCGTGTCTGGAGGCGCTCGCCGGTCTCCCCGAGGCGCCCGCGCACGAGGTCCTGCTGCTCGTCGACGCCGGCGGGACCCTGGACGACCTGCTCGCCCGTGTCGCCGGTGAGGTGGAGGTCGTCCGCGTCGACCATCGCGGCGGGCTCGCCGCCGCGATCGCCGCCGGCGTCGCCCGGGCGAGCGCCCCGCTGGTCGCGCTCATCCGCGACACCGCGCACGTCACCCCCGGGTGGCTCGCCGCGCTGCACGAGGCGCTCGACGGGGACCCCGGCCTCGCGGTCGCGACCGCGGTCAGAGCCGAGGACCCGGCCAAGAGTTCACCGGTCACCGCGCTCGGCCTCGCCTGCCGGCGACTGCCGCTCACCCGGGCGATCGGTGAGGGGATGCTCACCGGGCGCGGCCGGCTGGACGACGACCTCGTCGTGGCCGCCCTGTGCGTCGCACTCGCCGCGGAAGGCCACGTCGCCACCGTTCCGCGCGCCGTCGTGCAGCCCACCGGCGGCCGCACCGCCGCGGCGGCCGCGCGCGGCGCCTGGAAGTACGGCGCCGCCCCCGAGCTCACGATCGTCGTGCCCACGCTCGATGCCGCAGGCGACCGGGTGCGCTCGTGCATACGGGCGATCCAGGAGCACACCGACGCGCCCCACGAGATCGTCATCGTCGACAACGGCTCCCCGCCGCAGGGCTTCACCGCGCCCGTGAACGCCGGCCTGCGCGCCGGCCGCGGCACCTACCTCGTCGTCTGCAACGACGACGTCGAGGTCCTGCCGGGCTGGTGGCCGCCGCTGCGCGCCCGCCTGGCCGTCGGCAGCGGCGGGGACGTCCCGCCGGCGGAGATCGTCTTCCCCCTGACGGTGGACGGCGCGATGCGCGACGATTTCGCCGCGTGGTGCTTCGCGCTGCATCGCGGGGCGCTCGAGCGCTTCGGCGTCGCGGCGAACGAGTTCCTCGATCCGGGGCTGAAGGTCTGGTACCAGGACACGGACCTGCTGACGCGGCTGCGCGCCGCGGGGGTGCCCCCCGTCCTCGTGCGGGAGTCCCGGATCCGTCACGGGCTGTCCGAGACGGTCGGCACCGCCGATCCGTCCCTGCGGGCGTGGATCGACGCGCAGATCGCCCGTGACCGGGCGGCCTTTGAGGCGCGCTACGGCAGCAGCGTGCCCGGCGCCGCGCGCTAGGACCCCCGGGCGTCCAGCCCGGGTGGACGTCGACTCAAGGCGATCGTGCCCGCGCCGACAACTCCGACTGTAAGAGGAGCTCACGGATGAGCTCCGGGACTGACAACCACCGGCTTCAAGGAGAAACCGCATGTCCCTTCGCATTCAGAACAACGTCGAGGCCCTCGGCGCGTGGAACAAGCTCAACAACACCACGGCAGAGACCTCGAAGAGCATGGAGCGCCTGAGCTCCGGCTTCCGGATCAACCGGGCCGCGGACGACGCGGCCGGCCTCGGCATCTCGGAGAAGATGCGCGGCCAGATCCGCGGCCTCGCTCAGGCACAGCGCAACGTGCAGGACGGCGTGTCGCTGGTCCAGACCGCTGAGGGCTCGCTCGACGAGGTCCACAGCATGCTCCAGCGCGTCCGCGAGCTGGCCGTGCAGTTCAAGAACGGCTCTCTCTCGCAGGCGTCCCGTGACGCGATCCAGACCGAGGTCAACCAGCTGGCCTCCGAGGTCGAGCGTGTCGGTGGCGCGGCGGAGTTCAACGGCATCAAGCTGCTGAACGCCTCCGGCTCCGTCACCTTCCAGGTCGGTGCGAACGACGGCGAGACCATCTCCGTCGCCACCATCAGCCTCGGCTCGACCGTGGGCTCCACGTTTGCGTCCCTGACGCAGGCCGGGACCGCGGACATCTCGGAGATCGATGCGGCCATCACCGCGGTCTCCTCGGCCCGCTCCACGTTCGGAGCGGTCCAGAACCGGATGGATCACGCGCTGGGTGCCGCCGCCACGGCCCAGGAGAACCTCGTCGCCGCGGAGTCCCGCATCCGCGACGTGGACATGGCGGAGGAGATGGTCAAGTTCACCAAGAACCAGATCCTCAGCCAGGCCGGCACGGCGATGCTCGCGCAGGCCAACCAGGCGCCCCAGGGGGTCCTCAGCCTGCTCCGCTAGCGGAGGGATTCGGCAGGGGTTCTTCGAACGGACCCGGTTGTTCGGCACGGCCCGCGCTCAAGGTGAGCGCGGGCCGTCCGATTTCCAGGACAGATGAGCCTGGAGACCGTGATGGCGCGCGTGGGGGAGCTGCAGCAGCTCGCCGATCCGCGTGCCCGGGTTGCGGCGCCGCCCGTCGCGGCGCCGTCGGGCTCGACCGCCGGCGCGTTCGCCCAGCAACTGTCGACGGCGGCGGGGCAGACGACCGGCACCTGGAACCCGTCGCTGGTGGGCCTGGCCCCCGGGGGCGCGGGCGTCGGGGTCGCCGGACCCGCCGCGCCCGCCGGCACGGGGACCGGCGCACGCCGCGTCGCGGTTGCCGCCGGCGAGATCGGGGTGACCGAGCATCCGCCCGGCTCCAACAACGGCCCCCGCATCGCCGAGTACCGCGCCGCGATGCGCGGTGCGCCCGGCGTCGGGCCGTGGTGCGCGTACTTCACGAGCTGGGTCGCGCAGCAGGCGGGCACGCCGCTGGGGGAGACCGGCCAGGGGTTCGCCTCCGTCGACGCGGTCTACGCGTGGGCGCAGCGCACGGGGCGCGCGGTCCCGAACTCGCCGGGCGCTCCGGCGCAGCCGCAGCCGGGCGACCTCATCGTCTGGGACGAGCACATCGGCATGGTCGAGTCCGTCGACCCGGACGGCACCGTCCACACCATCGAGGGCAACTCCTCCGACCAGGTCATCCGCCGCGAGCACGCAGCGGGTTCGGCCCTCGGGTACGTCCGGCTCGGATAGCGTCGGCGGATGTTCCGCCTCATGTTCTCCTGGCCGCAGCTGGTGCTGCGGGGACTCGACGACTTCCACGAGCTCGTCCGCGTGCTGCGGAAGATGGAAGACGTCGGCCGCGTCTCCAAGGACATCCGCGACCTCAACAAGCGACTGGCATCCGTCGAGCTCGTCCTGCGCGACATCGCGCGGCCGGCGCGCACGACCGACACGATCATGCGCGCGATGCCGGGGTCGAAGGTCGTCGCCTCGCGCGCGAAGGCGCAGCGCGAGCGCACGAAGGCGGCGCGGCCGCCCCGCGCGCCGAAGCCTGACGCCTGAGGCGCCGCCGCGGTTGCTCTGGCGCCATTCTGGCGCTACTCTTGGTCCATGCCGAGCGTCCAGATCAAGAACGTGCCGCAGGACGTGCATCTCGCGCTCCAGCGCCGTGCCGCGTCGGCGGGGCAGTCGATGCAGGAGTACCTGCTGATGCGTCTCACCGTCGACGCGCGGACGGAGACGCTCGACGAGGTGCTGGCCCGCGCGGGGCAGCGCGCGGGCGGCCGTCTCGGCTTCGCGGAGTCCGCCGAGGCGCTGCGGATCGAGCGCGACGGCCGGTGATCGTCGTCGACGCGTCGGTCCTCGCGACGGCGCTGGCAGACGACGGTGACGACGGCGACCGGGCACGAGCACGGCTCGCAGGTGAGCAGGTCGTGCTGCCGGCGCTCGCGGACCTCGAGGTCCTCTCGATGTTCCGTCGTGCCGCACGCTCGGGCGGGATCGACGAGCGACGTGTTGGCCAGGCCCTGCACGACCTCGCAACCCTCCCGGCGCAGCGGGTCGTCAGCACCGGGATGGTCCGGCGGATCTGGGAGCTCCGGGAGAACGTCTCGGCCTACGACGCGGCGTACGTCGCCCTGGCGGAGGCGCTCGACGTCGCGCTGCTCACCGCCGACGCACGGCTCTCGCGCGCCGCCGGTCCGACCTGCGCGGTCGAGCTGATCGGCTAGGTCAGGCCGGTGCGCCGGTACCGCTCGAAGACCACGCCTGACCCGAACGTCCTGGTCTCGACCCGCTGCAGGGGCACGTTCCGGGTGACCGGGGGCAGGAACGGCGTGCCGCCGCCCACCAGGACGGGGTGACGGAACGGGCGTAGCTCGTCGACGAGGCCGAGCTCGATCGCGGCGCCGGCCAGTCCGGCCCCGGCGATCGCCACGTCCTTGTCGGTCCCGGCGACGGCCGCGGTGATCTCGTCGGCGAGCGACGCCTCGGCCAGCCGCGCGTTGCCCTGCACGCGGTCGAGCGTCCGGCTGAAGACGACCTTCGGCAGGGCGGTCCAGACGTCGGCGAACGCGGCCTCGTCCGCGGTACCGCGCATCGACGGATCCGTCTCCCAGACCAGCATCGTCTCGTACAGCCGACGGCCCAGGAGGTAGCAGCCGAGCTCGCTGACCTGCTCGAGATGGAACGCGAACCGCTCCTCGCTCGGCACGCCCCAGGCGAAGTCACCGTCACGGTCGGTGATTAGGCCGTCGACCGTCACGCTCATCGAGTAGATGACCACGGGGGCGATCCTAGGCGCCGCGCGGGCGGAACCGGCCTCCGCACCAGGATCGAACGTCGATCAGTGGCGGTTGGGGCCCTCGGTGTTCGACGCTCGACGCTGCGCGGTCCGCGCCGGTCAGTGCTCGGGGTCGTAGTCCGGGCGCCGCCGGGACGGTGCGCGGAGTCCCACCAGTGCGTACTGGAGCTCGCGGAGCAGGCCGATGGTCTGCTGGTCGTTCCAGGGAGCGAGGTCCTCCCATTCCATCGCGGCGCCGTAGTAGCTGCTCGCGAACGCGATCTCGGTGGTCACCAGGGCCCGCCGCCAGTCCAGGCGCGTCATCGGCTCGCCGGCCAGGAGGCTGGCGCGGATGCGTCCCGCCTCGACGTACATGCTCGTCACGTCGTCGAAGCCCATCACGCGGGCGAGCGCGTCGGTCGGACGCGTCGGCCCCCCGATCTGGTGCAGGCCCTCCCGCAGCAGCCTGCGGAGCTCGGCCGAGAGCTCGACGCCGATCAGCTCGTCCACTCCGACCTGCCACCGATCCCACGACTCGGACATGCGGCGATGGTCGCACAAGGCGCTGAGCGGAAGAGCGAGGGCTGATCGAGGCTTCCGCGCAGGCGTCCGCATGTGGACGTACCCCACGAGAACCGACGGTCAGCCGCCGACGAACTCCAGCAGCAGGTCGTTGAACACGCGCGGGCGCTCGAGTTGCGGCACGTGCCCGGTGTCGTCGAGCACGACCAGTCGCGGGTCGTCCAGCCGGCGGGCGAACGCGTCGGCCGTCCTGACCGGGACGAGGCGGTCCTCTCGCCCCCAGACCAGCAACGTCGGCGCGGTGATCCGCCGCAGAAGCCCGTCGAGGTTCGCGTGGCGGGCGCCCTGCAGGCCGATGCCGATCGCCGCGAGCGGGAGGCCAGGCTTGCCGGCGCCCGGCAGGAGTGCGGCACGCAGCAGCGCAGGGGGCATCTCGCGTGGCGCGTGGACCAGGGTGGCGAGGGGGTGCTCGCGGGACCGCAGCGGCGTGCGGCGCAGCAGCCGGTCGGCCTGCAACGCGAGGATCTTCGGGCCGGCTTCCAGCGCGACGCGCGCGACGTGCGACCCGCCGACAGGCGCGACGAGCACGAGGTGCGCCACCCGCTCGGGGAATCGGCCGGCCACGATCGTCGCGACGAGGCCGCCGAGGGAGTTGCCTACGAGCACGACCGCCCCGAGACCGAGGCCCTCGCACAGCTCGTCCACGACCCGCGCGTAGTAGGACGGCGTCAGCACGTCGCGCGGGACCGACGAGGCGCCGAAGGCCGGGAGGTCGATCGCGAGCACGCGACGGGCCCGGGCCACGCGGGGGATCGTGGTGAGCCAGTTCTGCCAGCAGCCGCCGAACCCGTGCAGCAGCACGACGGGCGGACCGTCGGCGTCGCCCTTCCCGGTGTCGACGTACGAGACCCGGCAGCCGCGCACCGTGATCGAGCGGACGTGGTCCGGCCACGCGACGTCCTGCCACCCTGGCGTGTCGTCGACGCCGTACGTGTCTTCGACCGTCGCCACCGCTCAGGCCGGGCGCAGCCCGTCCCGGTCGCCCACGACGCCCAGCGAGGGGAGGCTCACGACGCCACCCTGGTCGGTGACCGTGCCGATCCGCGCGGAGTGCGGATGCCGCTCCGCGAGCTGCGCGACCGCGTCGTGCGCCCGGTCGTCCGGGACGACGACGGCGAAGCCGCACCCCATGTTGAAGACCTCCCACATCTCGTGGGCGGGCACCTCGGCGCGCGAGGCGATGAGCCCGAACACGGGCGGCGAGGGCAGCGGCGTCTCGATCGAGAAGCCCGCGCGTGTGCCGACCAGGCGCAGCAGGTTCGTGAGGCCGCCGCCCGTGATGTGCGCGAGCCCGAGCACGGGGACGTCGGAGTCCAGCAGCTCCATGATCGCCTTGACGTAGATGACCGTCGGCTCGAGCAGCGCGTCGGCGACCGACGCGCCGTTCAGCTCGGGCGGCGTGGAGTCGAGCGTCAGGGCGGGTCCGCCGGCGGCGTCCTGCAGCAGCGCCTTGCGCGCGAGGGTGTAGCCGTTGGAGTGGATGCCGCTGGAGGGGATCCCGACGATCGCGTCGCCGGGACGGATGTCCGCGCCCGTGACGATCTTGTCCAGCGCGACGGTGCCGATGGCCGTGCCGCAGAGGTCGAAGCCGTTGGGGGACGGATGGCCGCGGATCAGCTCGGGGATGACCGCCAGCTCACCGCCGGGAATCTCGATGTTCGCGTCCTCGGCACCCGTCTTCAGGCCCTGGGCGATCCGCGCCAGCGCGCTCGCATCGGCGCGCTCGACGGCGAGGTAGTCGACCATCGCGATCGGCTCGGCCCCGACGCAGATGATGTCGTTGACGTTCATCGCGATGCAGTCGATCCCGACGGTCTCCAGCCGGTCGGCCTCCTCGGCCACGACGAGCTTCGAGCCCACGCCGTCGGTGCACAGCGCGATCCCGAGGTTCGGGGCCACCCGCAGCACGCTCGCGTAGTGGCCGCTGGGCAGCACCGACGCGCTCTTGCGATCCAGGCGGATCGTCTTGAGGACGTCGACGAGCGCGCCCACTCCCGCGTCGGACTGGGTCGTGTCGACCCCGGCCGCGGTGTACTGGTTCGGTTGCGTCATCTGCGACCGATGCTGTCACGTCTGACGGTCAGAGGTGGCGTCGTGCGGTGAACGCCCGACGCAGCACCACGGTCGCCAGCAGCGACCGGTACACCGCGTACGGCGCGAGCGACCGGTCCCGCTCGACCTGGCGGATCAGCCGGACCGACGCGAGCGTCGACAGGAACGACGCGACGATCCCGACGCCGAACTTGGCGGCCATCCCGGCCGGTAGGCCGCGACGGGCCAGCCGCGTGCCCTTCAGCGCGCTGGCCCCGAGGATGATCGGCAGGGCGACGTGCCTGGACAGGACGTTCGCGTCCTCCCGGTCGAACCCGCGTGCGCGCGCGACCGCGAGCGTCATGCCGTTGCGCGAGGCGCCGGGGATCAGCGCGCACGCCTGCGCGCCGCCGAGCATGAGCGCGTCGGCGAGCCCCGCCTCGTCACGGGAGCGCCCGGTCGGGCCCCAGCGGTCGGCGGCCGCCATCGCCGCGGAGCCGAGCAGCAGGCCGACGGCGATCGTGGGCGGGGTGCCCAGGTGCCGCTCGATCGGCCGCTCGAGCGTGAAGCCGGCGACCGCGGGGGGGAGGAACGACCCGACCAGCAGGGTGACCCGGCGGAGGTCCAGCCCGCGGGCGGCCTCCTCGACCTCGTCGCGCAGCGCGACGATCAGCGCCGCGGCGGTCCCCGCGTGCAGGGCGACCTCGAAGGCCTTGCGCAGCTCGGGGTCCAGCTCCGTGGCGTACGGGCGGCCGAGCAGCCACGGCACGAGCGTCATGTGTCCCGAGGAGGAGATGGGGAGCAGCTCGGCCGGGCCGTGGAGCAGGCCCAGGCCGACGGCGTCGGCGAACGTGAGGGCGGGTGGGGTCACGCGACGCCCGCGCCCGGGACCGTGGAGGATCCGACGGCGATGTGGAAGGCGGCGGGTGCGGGCATGAGCGGTCCACAGGGTAGTGGGGTGGGGGTCGAGGGCTACGCTTGCGGGACCGATGCCCGTCCCGCTCTTCGATCCCGCCTCCCCCGTCCGCGAGCTACGCGGCGCCCTGCGCGCCGCCGTCGACGAGGTGCTCGACAGCGAGCACTACATCCTGGGCGGTCAGGGCCAGGCGTTCGAGCAGGAGTTCGCGACCTACCTCGACGTGCCTCATGCCGCCGGGGTGGCCAACGGCACCGAGGCGATCACCATCGCGTTGCGCGCCCTGGGCGTCGGCCCGGGGGACGACGTGGTCGTCCCGTCGTTCACCTTCTACGCGAGCGCGGAGGCGATCCCGCCGACTGGTGCGCGCCCGGTGTTCTGCGACGTCGACCCGGTGACGATGTGCGTCACCGCGGAGACGGTGAAGGCCGCGCTCACCCCGCAGACCAAGGCGGTCATCGCCGTCCACCTTTTCGGCAACGTCGCGCCGGTCGCCGAGATCGCCGCGCTCGGCGTGCCCGTGCTGGAGGACAGCGCGCAGTCGGCCGGGACCACGGCCGTCGACGGCCGGCGCCCGGGGGCGCTCGGGTCGATCGCGACGTTCTCGTTCTATCCGTCGAAGAACCTGGGCGCGTTCGGCGACGGCGGCGCGATCACGACGACCGACGCCGCGTTGGACGAGCGCGTGCGGACCCTGCGCTTCCACGGCAGCGCCGACAAGGTCACCTACACCGAGGTGGGCTACAACTCCCGCCTGGACGAGCTGCAGGCCGCCGTGCTGCGCGTGCAGCTCCCGGCGCTCGACGGCTGGGCGGCGTACCGCGCGCAGGTCGGCGAGTGGTACCGCGACGAGGGGCTCGGGGAGCTCGTCACGTTGCCGACGGCCACCGATGCCGCGGGCCGCGTCGCGTGGCACCTCTACGTCGTCGGCACCGAGCAGCCCGACGCGCTGGCCGCGCAGCTGACCGAGCGCGGGGTCGGCGCCCGGGGCTACTACCGGCTGCCCGTGCACCGCCAGCCCGCGGTCGAGTGCCTGCTCGCGGGCGGCCGGGCGGCCGTGGCGCCGGGCGGCCTGCCCGGGACCGAGGAGGCCGCGCGCCGGCACCTGGCGATCCCGATCAGCGCGGCGACGACGCGCGAGCAGGTCACCGAGGTCGTCGCGGCCGTGCGTGCGGGCCTCGCGGCGATCTGAGCGCTGCGTCACGCGGGATGACCGCGGTACGCGGTGATCGTGAGCTCCGGTCCCGCCCGGTCCCGGATTGCACGTCGAACCCCTCGTAGGGGTGCGAACGTGCAAAGCGGGCGTGACGGGCGGCCGGGACGCAGCGACGGACGGTCCCGGTCGAGCGTCCGGGCGCCAGCGGGAGTCCTGAGTCCCCGGATCCACGAGCCAGGGCTCCCCCGGGCGCATCCGCGCGCACCCCATGGACGCGGTTCAGGTGAACCGCGCGCGCCGCTCCTCGTCGCGTTCCGTCCGACGAGGGGCCCGATCGCCACGACCTGCGACCCTCCCGGACGCCCATGCGTGTCTGGATCGACCTCACCAACTCGCCGCACGTCCTCGTGCTGCGCCCCGTGATCGAGGTGCTGCGCGCCCGCGGCGCCGAGGTCCACGTCACCGCGCGCGACTTCGCCCAGACCGTCGCGCTGTGCGAGCGCCACGGCATCGACGCGACCGTCATCGGCCGGCACCGCGGCGGCAAGCTCGCGGCGAAGGGTCTGGGCCTCGTCGACCGCAGCATGGCGCTCGCCCGTTGGGCGCGGAAGCACGGACGGTTCGACCTCGCGCTCGGCCACGGCTCCAACGACATCACCGTCGCCGCCGCACTGCTCCGGATCCCCCGCTCGACGATGTTCGACTACGAGTGGGCGACCGTGCAGCACACGGTCAACTGCCGGCTCGGGAACGCCGTCGTCGTACCCGATGCGATCCCGCCGGAGCGTCTGGACCGCTACGGCGCGCGCAAGAAGCTCCGCCCGTACCCCGGGCTGAAGGAGGAGTACTACCTCGCCGACCTGCAGCCCGACCCGGCCGTCCTCGACGAGCTCGGGGTGGACCCGGCGCAGCCGCTCGCGGTCGTCCGCACGCCGCCTGCGGTCGCGCTCTACCACCGCTTCGAGAACGACGTGTTCGCCGCCGCGCTGCACCGCCTGCGCGACCAGGGCCAGGTCGTCGTGCTGCCGCGCATCGCCGCCCAGCGCGACGAGCTCGAGCGCTTCGGCGGCCTCATCGTGCCGGAGCGGGCGATCGACGCGCCGTCGTTGATCGCGTTCGCCGACCTCGTGGTGAGCGCGGGGGGGACGATGAACCGCGAGGCTGTCGCGCTCGGCACGCCCGTCTACACGACCTTCGAGGGGCGCCTCGGCGCGGTCGACGAGCGCCTCATCGCCGACGGCCGCATGCGGCGGCTCGAGAACGCCGACGAGCTCCAGCTGGAGCGGGCTCCCGGCCGGCGCGCCGGGGAGCTCTCGCCCGACCGCGTGGTGCGCGATCCGGCGGACCTCGTCGACCTGCTCTGCTCGCCGTTGCGGTAGGCCTGTGAGGGTCCGGCAGCCGGGCTCAAGACCGACGCGTGCGCGCCGACCATCTGGTGGTGAGCACGACACGCGTGTACCTCGTCTGCCCGGACACGGACGTCCCGTCCGGCGGCGTCCGCGTCGTCTACCGGGCGGTCGACCATCTCAACGCGGCCGGCATCGGGGCGGTCGTCGTGCACGACCAGCCCGGCTTCGCCTGCACGTGGTTCGAGCACACCACGCCGGTGGTCTGCGCGGCCCAGGCGGCGCCCGTCCCCGGACGCGACCTGCTCGTCGTCCCCGAGGTCTACGGGCCGCAGCTGGGCGCGATCGCCCCCGGCGTGCGGAAGGTCGTGTTCAACCAGAACGCCTACAACACGTTCCACGGCTACGACCACGTCACGCCGCCCGGCACGACCGCCTACGACCACCCAGAGGTGGCCGGCGCGGTCTGCGTCAGCGACGACAACGCCGCCTACCTGCGCTACGCGTTCCCGCACCTCGACGTGCGGCGGATCACCTACCAGCTCGATCCCGCGCTCTGGTTCACGCGGGCCGATCGGCCCCGGGCGCGCCGCCTCACCTACATGCCGCGCAAGCACGCCGACCAGGCCGGGCAGGTGCTCAACATCCTCAGTCAGCGCGGCGCGCTGCGCGACGTCGAGGTCCTGCCCTTGGACCGCATGAACGAGCGTGAGGTCGCCGCCGCCCAGCGCGAGGCGCTCCTCTTCCTCAGCTTCGGCTACCCCGAAGGCTGCCCCTTCCCGCCGAAGGAGGCGATGGCCGCCGGCTGTCTCGTCGTCGGCTACCACGGGATGGGCGGCCGGGACTACTTCACCCACGAGCACGGCTACCCGGTGCCGCAGGGCGACATCGTCGCCTTCGCGCGGCAGGTCGAGGAGGTCCTCGACGCCCACCGCGCCGACCCCGCCGCCCTGGAGGCCCGCGCGCTCGCGGCCGCCGAGGCGATCAGCGCGCGCTACACGCCCGACGCGGAGCGCGACTCCGTGCTCGAGGCGTTCGGCCGGCACCTGCCGGGCGCCGGGACGGACTCGCCGCCCGGGCGCGCCCGGGCCATGCCCGTCAGCGCCTGAAGTTCAGCGTACGTGTGGCTCGTGGTCTGCGAAACCGTCCGGGCGCGCGGGCCGTCGCGCGCGCTTGTCGCGCGTCGCGCTAGTGAGCGGAGGCTTCCGCGGAAGCCGCACGCCGGCGAATCTGGGTGTCCCTGAGCCCATATGTGGGCTTGAGGACACCCAGTTCAGGCTGGGCAAGCCGTCTCGCGCGGTTCAGCTGAACCGCTCGTGCTTTCACGCGGACGGAGTCATCGTGCGTTTGCACGTTTGCTCCCGCACGAGGGCGTCAACGTGCAACTCGACGCCTGGCCCCGACGGCTGCTCTGCGCGAGAAGCACGCGCGACGACAAGGGTCATGCCACCTTTGTCTGCGCTACCGCAGGCCGCTACGACCCCAGCCGGTGCGCGTCGACGACCGGCACCTGCACGTCGTCGGCGAAGCCGTCGGCCGCGGTGCGCACGGCGAGGACGCCGTCGAACAGGTGGTCCGCCGGGCATGTGCTCGGCGTGACGTCGAGGTCCACCTCGGCACCCGCGGCGAGCGCGGCCTCGAGCCGCGGGAAGACCTCGTCGACCCGGTCGGGGTGCACGACGATCACGCCGCTCGCGGCGAGGCGCGCGTGGACGAGCGTGCGCAGCGCGTCGACGGCCACGGCCTCCTCGCCGGGCCCGGGCGCGGCGACCGCGACGTCGAAGCAGCGCGCGAGCTCGAGGTGGGTGGTGGCGCCCGCGAGACTCGGGACGAAGCACCGTGCGAGCTGCGGCCAGGCCGCCAGCGCACGGGCCTGCGCCTCCCACTGCTGGACGACCTCGGCGGCGTGCCGGTGGCCCGCGCGCGCGTGAAGGCGGTGCAGGACGACGTCGGTGCGGTCGACGTCCGCCGGCGGCGTGCCGAGCTCCACCGGGCGGACCGGGCCCAGCGTGCGGGCGGCGTCCTCCGCCGCGTGCAACGCGTCGCGCCAGGCGTCGGGGTGGTGGTGGGCCTCGAGCGCCGGCAGGTTCGCGACCGCCTCGCGGACCCGGTCGCAAAGATCGACCGCCGACCGCGCGACGACCCACAGCCCGGCGGCCGCGCCGGCACTGCCCAGCAGGACTGCCTCGGTCTCGTCGGGGGCGTAGGCGACGACCGGCAGACCGCGCTGCGCGGCCTCGACGACGGCGGTGCCGGACGAGCACGGGTAGGACTCGACGAAGACGTCGGCCGCGGCGAGCAGGTCGCCCACGTCGGGCAGGACGCCCGTCGCGAGGACCCGACCACCGGTGGCCTGCGCCGCGGAGGTCCACCGGCCCTCCGCCGGTGGACCGACCGCGATGAGGACGCACGACGGGTCCTCGTGGAGCAGCGGGAGGAGGGGGTCGAGCAGATGCTCGTCGCCACCCTGGAACTTGTAGGACGACCCGATCGTGAGGAGCAGCCGCGCTCGAGCCGGGATGCCGATCCGCTCGCGCGCCGCCTCACGCTCGGACGGGGTCGTCGCTGCGCGCTCGTCGAGCGGCAGTGCGAGCGTCGCGGTCCGCCCGCGCGGGATCCCGCGTCGGGCGACGGCCAGGTCGGCCGCGACCTGCCGGTGCCCGACGACGACGTCCGCGGCATCGCGGCCGAGCCAGAAGCAGTGGTCGGCGTGGTTGCACAGGAGCGTCGGCGGCCGGTCGGCGACCCCGCGCCAGGCCAGCGATGCGAGTGGGTCGTTGGGTTGGGTGTGCAGGACGAGCAGGTCGAACCGCGCGCCGAGCACCCGCAGGGCGGCGGCCGTCGCGAGCAGGCCCGCCTCGAAGCCGGGGACCCGGTGCTCGCGGCCCCCGGTGCGCGCGGAGGCGGCCACCAGCGGCGCGGGCGTCGCACCCGGGGCCGGGCGCGCGACGACGAACGAGTGGGGACGGCCGGTGTCCCGCTCCATCCAGCGCCAGGCCAGCCGAGTGTGCCCCCCGACGTCCAGCGCGTTGGAGAGGACGTGCAGGACGCCTTCGCCGCCGGTCCACGGCACCGCCGGCAACGAGGAGGCCGCGCCGTGCAGCACGGCCTCCAGGCGCTCGTCGGCGAAGCGGCCGGGGTGGCGCAGTGCGGCGACGCCGGCGGCGCTCTGCACGAGCACGGCGGCCATCTCGGCGCGGCCTTCCGAGAGGCACCGCTCGGCGGCGGCCGTGAAGATCTCCAGGGACGCGGCGTGGGCCGCGATCTCGTCCGCGTCCGGAGCCACGGCCGGCGTCATCGTTTCAGCGGAGGGCATCAGCGACGCGGTCCACCGCGCGGGGGTCGAGGTGCGGGCCGATCGGCAGCGACAGCACCTCGTCGGCGAGACGGTCGGCGACGGGATACGGGCCGAGCTCCGCCGAGGCGTACGCGCCCGAGCGGTTCGGCGGGATCGGGTAGTGCACCTGCGTGTCGACCCCGGCGGCGGCGAGCTGCGCGCGCAGGCCGTCGCGGTCCTCGCGGACGCGCACGACGTAGAGGTGCCACACGTGCTCGGCCGGGTCGGCCGGGTGCACCGGGAGGACCAGCGCGTCGACCCCGGCCAGGGCCTCGTCGTAACGGCGGGCGAGCTCGCGGCGCCGCGCGTTCCATGCGTGGACGTGCGGCAGCTTCACCCCGAGCATCGCCGCCTGCAGCGGGTCCAGGCGGGAGTTCAGCCCCTGCTCGTCGTTGCGGTAGCGCTCGCGCGAGCCGTAGTTGCGCAGCATCCGCACGCGCTCGGCGAGCGCCGGGTCGTCGGTCGTGACCGCGCCCGCGTCGCCCTGGGCACCGAGGTTCTTGGACGGGTAGAAGGAGAAAGCCGCGACGTGCCCGGTCGTGCCGGCGCCGCGGGCGCCGTGCGCCTGCGCGGCGTCCTCGACGAGCGCGAGACCGTGCCGGTCGCACAGCGCGCGCAGGTCGCGGGCGTCGGGCGCCACCCGACCGTGCAGGTGGACCGTGAGGACGGCGGCGGTGCGCGGTGTCAGCGCGGCGGCGACGGCGTCGGGCGTCATCGCGTGCGTGACGGGGTCCGGTTCGACGGGCACCGGCACGGCGCCCGCGGCGCTCACCGCGAGCCAGGTGGCGATGTAGGTGTTGGACGGCACGACGACCTCGTCACCGGGCCCGATGCGCAGCGCCCGCAGTGCGAGCGTCAGCGCGTCGAGGCCGCTCGCGACGCCGACCGCCTCCCGTGTGCCGACCCACGCGGCGAAGTCGCGCTCGAAGGCCTCGACCTCCGGGCCCAGCACGTACCAGCCGGAGCGCAGTACCCGCAGCGCCGCGGCATCGAGCTCGTCCCGGAGCTCGTCGTAGGCCGCACCGAGGTCGAGGAACGGCACGCGTCCTGCGGTGAGGGGCTGCGCGCTCACGCGGCGTGCGGGACCGCGCGCGGTGCCGGGACGGGTGGGGCGGCCTCGGCGCGCAGCGCGGCCTCGAAGCCCTCGTAGGTCCGGTAGTAGTCCTCCTCGGTGTACCGATGCGAGGCGAGCACCATGCACACCGATCCGGAGGAGAAGTTCTCCAGGTGCCGCCACGTCATCGGCGGGACGTAGAGGCCGTAGTGCGAGCGGTTGAGGTGGAACTTCTGCTCGACCTGCCCGTCGTTGAGCACGACGTCGAACGAGCCGCTCATCGCGACCAGCAGCTCGCACGTCTGCTGGTGCGCGTGGCCGCCGCGCTCGGCGCCACCCGGCACGTCGTAGATGTAGTAGACGCGCCTGATGTCGTAGTCGACGTGGTTGCCACCCTCGATGAAGGTGAGGTTCCCGCGGGGGTCATGGATCTTCGGGAAGCCGACGATGCGGCAGTCTGCGAGAGCCATCAGTGGGTCCTTTCGGCGACGAGCCCGATGTTCGCCAGCTGGCGCGGCTCGAGCTCGTCGGAGATCTGGTTGAGGGCGATGAGCAGCTCACGGGGCCAGTCGAGCATCATCGAGTTGGGGAGGGTCTTCAGGAACCAGCCGAGCTCCGTCACGGGGGCCAGGCCGGCGGCGGCGACGTCGTCCCGGAGGCCGTCCAGCGTGTAGACGCGCTGGTGGCCGACGAGGTGGTCGCGGGGGGAGAGGGAGTCCAGGTGCGGCTGCAGGCCCATGCGCACCGCGAGCCGCCGGTGCAGCGACTCGGCGTTCGGCACCACCACGACGAGTCGGCCCCCGGGACGCAGCCAGGACGCGAGGTGGGCCAGCAGCGCGGCAGGGTCGTCGACGTGCTCGACGACGTGCAGGGCGAGGACGGCGTCGACCGGCTCCGCGGGGGCGAAGGACTCGAAGAGCCCCTCGTGGACGACGAGGTCCGGATGCTCCGCGCGGGCGGCGGCGGCCAGCAGCGGCGACCCCTCGAGCACCTCGATCGGCACCCCGCGCGAGCGCAGCTCGCGTGTCATCAGTCCGACGCCGTAGCCGAGCTCGAGCACCCGGTCGCACCCGGCGACCGCGTCGGCGATCAGGTCGGCGGAGTGCTCCTGCTGGAGGTCCTCGACGTGCAGGTCGGCGACGTCCTCCTGGTTGAGGTAGTACCGCCGCGCGTACGCGTCCAGGGCGCCGGCGTCGAGGGTGGTGGTGCTGCTCATGCGCGCGTCTCCGCGGCCGCCAGCCCGGCGACGACCTGCTCGTTGAAGGAGTCCGCTCCGGGCGCGGTGGCAGGACCGATCAGCTCGACGTGCGGCAGGGCCTCGCGGACCCGCGCGAGCGCGGCCGCGTGGGCGTCCCGGGTCGCGGCGGTGGGGGCGTCGAAGGTCGGCTGGGCCCCGGTCATGACCGTGGTCGCGTCCGCGAGCGCGACGCCGCCCAGGAGTCCAGCGGCCAGCAGGCCCGAACGGGCAGCCGTGGCGATCGTCTCCGTGGGCGTGTCGTGACGCAGCTCGACGCACAGGACCCGCGTGCCGGGCTCGAGCCCGGGGCCGCTGTCGCTCACGCGGGCGACGGGGTTGTCGGCGTCGGCAACGTGCACGAGCGGCACCTCGCCGTCGTGGGTGGCCTGGATCCAGGCCAGCACGCTGCGGGCCCGCTCGGGGTCGTGGTCGCTGTCGAGCGCGCGCAGGGGCAGTGCGACGACGGCACCGGGGTCCAGGTCGTCCATCCGCACGTCCTCGAGCGCGGCGATCTCGATGAGCTCGCTGGCGTGCAGCCGGTCCAGCAGCGCGGCGATCAGCGCGCCGGGGCCGCCGTCGGCTCCCGTGACGTCGGCCACGGTCTCCAAGCGCCGTCGCGGCCGGAAGGACGGCCCGGCCGGACCGCAGGCCTCGGCGAGCGTCGCGGGCCAGAACAGCGGCATCCAGACCTTGCGGCGCCAGGCCGCGAGCGTGCGCTGCGCGCCGTCGGCGAGGAACTTGTCGGCGAGCGGCGCGATGAGCGCGCGGTGGAACTCGGGGCCGTGGTTGGCCAGCGACGCGGCGGCGAGCGAGAGGTCGCCTTCCACCTCGACCCCCCGCGGTCCGTGCTCGGCGACGGCGGAGCCGGCCTCGTGGGCGACGCGCGCCGTGCGCTGCGGGCCCAGGACTGCGGGCAACCCGTGGAGGTCGACGGTGAAGTGCAGGTCGGGGTGGCGGCGCCCGTCGAGGACGAGCTGCGGCGGGGCGACCTCGACGAGCCGGTCACCGACGAGATCGAGCACCCAGTCACGTACCAGCGGCGTGTACTGCCGGTGGCCGCCGAAGCCGGGCCGGAAGTCCTGGAGCGACGGGACGATCGCGGGGTCGTCCTCATACCCGAGCTCCAGCAGGCGCACGCCGAGCTCCAGCCGGCGGCCGTCGCGGTGCAGCGCCGTGAACCCGCCGCCGACGCCCTTGCGCGGGAGGTGCAGCGTGACGCGCCGGCCGGCGCGGGCGAGCGCGTCGGCGGCGACGAGCCCGGCCACCGACCCGCCGACGACGGTCGCGACCCGGACGCGCTCGCGCGGGAGCGTGATCAGCTCACCCATGTCGCAGGGTCACCAGGGTCATGGCGCAGAGGTCGGGCACCCGATGGCTGACCGCGTCGAGGCCGGCGAGGACCTCGTCGGGCAGCTGCGCCATCAGCGCGTTGGGCAGCGGCTTGCACAGCACCCCGGTGCTCGCGGTGACGGTCAGCCCGGCCTCGCGGGCGTGCGCGGCGAGCGTCTCGCGGTCGAGCATCCGCCGGGTGGAGAAGCGGTCGGCCCGCTCCGAGAGCTCGTGCAGGTCGGACAGCAGCCCCATCTCGAGAGCGACGAGACGGTGCAGCGACGTCGGGTTCGGGACGGACACGTGCACCAGTCCGGCGGGCCCGAGGACGGCGGCGGCGCGCCGCAGGAACACGACCGGATCGGCGAGCTCGTGCAGCAGGTTCGTCGCGACGACGTGGTCGAACGGGCCGGACGGCAGGTCCTCCGCGTCGAGGTCGCGGCAGGCGGTCACCACGCCGATCAGGCTACGGGCGTGCAGGCGGGCCAGGTACGCCGAGGAGCGGTCCACTGCGGTGACGCGCGCGCCGGTCGCCACGAGTTCCGCCGTCATGAGTCCGGTCGCGGCTCCGGCCTCGAGCACGTGGTGCCCGGGGCGAAGGAGCGGCGTGATCCGCGCCGCGGTGGCCAGGGTGTAGCGGGCGTCGAAGTCGAGGTCCGGGTCGTAGCTCGCGGAGTAGTCGGTCGCGCTCATGCGACCCTCCGCAGCAGGACGGGACGCAGCTCGGCGGTGGCGCCGACGGCACGCTTGAACTGGACGAGCCCGTCGTTGGGGATCCGGTGGCCATCGGCGTCGGGCAGGGTCGAGGTGCCGAGGTCCAGTGCCGTGAGTCCGTCGTCGAGCGCACGCTCGACGAGCCGCAGCGCGAGCACCCCCATCGGGGAGCGCGGCAGGTCGTGCCCGGCGTCGCCCCAGGCGACGACGAGGTCGGCCGCGGCGCTCGCCCGGTAGGTCAGCGCGGCGGCGACGGGCCGGTCGTCGTGCAGCAGTTCCGCGAGCCGGATCGCGTCCCCGAAGACCTCCCGGACGGCCAGCACGCGGTCCAGGTCGATCGACAGGGCACGCCCGCGTTCGGCGCGGTTGGCCTCGAGGATCGCGAAGGCGCGCTCCCAGTCGTCGCTGTCCTGCAGCCGCAGGCGCTCGGGCTCGACCTGGCGGATCGCGCGACGCAGCTCGCGCTTGCGGCCGGCGAGCCAGGTGTCGGCGTCCGAGACGCCGCGCAGGTCCAGGGTGAAGCTCAGGTCCGCCTCGGCGACGGCGAAGCCGGCGTTGAGCAGCGCGAAGCGGATCGCGTCCTCCGTCGCCGGGGCGTGGCAGGCAGGCCGGCAGCGCACGACGGTCTCGCGCACGCCGAGCGCGTCGAGCTGCGCCACGGCGTCCTGCACGAGTGCGCAGATGCGCGAGGGCGTCTCGTCCGCCCGCTCCACGTCGACGCCGCCGAACGGGGCGCTGAACCCGGACACGAAGCGCGCGTCCTCCAGGACACCGGCGAGCGTGCCGACCAGGCGGTCGTCCTGCCGGTGGGCCAGAACGAGGCTCCGCGCGCCGATGGGCGCGTGGACCGCGTGGTAGCGAGGGTCGTTGAAGAGCACGGCGGATGGGAGGGACATCCTGGCCCTGGTGGTCGGCGCGAACGCCGCTCGCTTGAGGGGATCAGGCGGCGCGGCGTGTGCCGCCCAGCCGCTCGCCCATCTCCGCGCGCTTGAGGACCTGCTCGGTCAGCTCAAGGGCGGGAAGGGCGGCGGACAGGGGGACGTTCGGGATGCTGCGGGTGGTGACGGCTGCGATGAACGCACGGGCCTGGGCCACGAGCGCGTCCTCGCCGTCGGCGTGCAGCACGAGCGGCGCCTCGCCGACCGCCTGCCGCGAGGTCACGGTGACGGTCCCGGCGGCACCGTCGGCCTCGATCAGCGCACTGTCGGTCGCGACGCGCACGAGCTTCGTCGGCGCGTCGACGAGGTGCCCGACGTGGACGGTGGCGATCACGCCGCTGTCGGTCGACACCAGTGCGGTCACGTGCTCCAGGCCGCCCCCGTGGCGCCGGCGGCGCGCCGAGGCGTGGATCGCGGCCGGGGCGCTGCGGGTCAACGGGTGCAGCACGGTGAGCGTGTCGTGCAGGATGTCCGTCACCGACGGGGCGCCGGGCACGCGCGGGGTCTCGCAGCGCAGCTCGACGGTGGCCGCCTCGTACGGGGCGAGGGCCCGGAAGAGGACCCGCAGCAGCGGGTCGTAGAGGGCGGCGTGCGCCGCTTGGACGACGATCCGCCGCGGCGCGCGGGCGATGTGCGCGTGGACCTTGGTGAGGTCCGATGCGCGCGGCACGACGGGGCGCTCGACGAGGATGTCGCAGCCCGCGGCGGCGGCGCGGAGCACGTGTTGGGCGTGGTCGTCGGTCGGTGAGCAGACGACGACGAGGTCGACCGCGCCGAGCATCCCCGGCAGGTCGGTGAACGGTTCCGCCCAGACCTCGCCGGCCAGGGTGAGTGCCTTCCGCGGATCGGCGTCGTGGACCCCGACGACGCGGACGACGTCGCTTCCCAGGGCGCCGAGGGCGCGCGCGTGGGCACGGCCCGCCGAGCCCGCTCCGATGATTCCGGCGCGCAGCACGACCCGGTGATCGGCCGCGACGGCCGAACATTTACCGGCGATCTGGCGTCGTCCGACCGGCCCTGCGACACTTCGCCGATGCGTCGTCCCTCGAAGACGGCGGCCTTCCCGTTCCATCGCCACGCGGTGCCCCAGGCGCTCCTGGACGGGGTCCTGGTCGCGCTCGCGTACTTCCTCGCCTACCGGCTGCGGTTCGACCAGGGGCTGCCCGACCAGTATCAGCGCCTGTTCGAGCAGACCTGGTGGTGGGCGGTGATCTCCAGCGTCGTGGTGTTCGCGTCGTTCCGCATGTACCAGCGCTGGTGGAGGTACACCGGTCAGCGCGACTACCTCGGGATCGCGCAGGGCATCCTCGTGGCGACGCTCGTGCTCGCGGCGCTCGTCGCGCTGTTCGACCCGGTGACCGCGAGCTCACGGACCGCGGGCGAGGTCGGGCTCTCGATCCCCAACGGGGTCCTGGCGCTGCACTTCCTCCTGTCGCTGCTGCTGGTCGGCGGCGCGCGGTTCATCGCCCGCTCGGTCCACGAGCGGCCGCTGACGGGCTTCCGCGCGAACAAGGACGCGCGCCGGATCCTCATCGTCGGTGCGGGCGACGGCGGCCGCCTCGTCCTGCGGGAGATCGTCCGCAACCCCGGCCTGGGCCTCAACCCGGTCGGCTTCGTGGACGACGAGAAGCGCCTGCTGGGCACCCGAGTGGACGGCGTGAAGGTCCTCGGCGACACGCAGAAGGACCTGCCGCGCATCCTCGACGAGCTCGAGCCCGACGAGGTCACCATCGCGATCCCCTCGGCACCGGGCACGATGCGCGCGCGGATCGTCCGTCAGTGCCGCGAGCGGGGGATCCCGGTCCGCACGCTTCCCACCGTCTTCGAGCTGCTGCAGACCGGCGGCAACGTCGTCCGCCAGGTTCGCGAGATCCAGGTCGAGGACGTCCTGGGCCGCGAGCCCGTGGTCATGGACATCGACCGGGTGGGCGGCTACCTCCAGGGCGAGGTCGTGATGGTCACGGGCGCCGGCGGCTCGATCGGCTCCGAGCTGTGCCGCCAGATCGCCCGGGTCGCGCCGCGTCGCCTGATCCTGCTGGACCACGCCGAGGACAACCTCTTCCGTATCCAGCGCGAGCTGGAGGACGACCGCCACGTCCAGCCGTCCGTCCTCGCCGCGGTGCTCGCCGACTGCAAGGAGGGCGAGCGGATGCGCGAGGTCTTCGCGCACCACCGCCCGACCGTGGTGTTCCACGCCGCCGCGTACAAGCACGTCGGCCTGATGGAGCTCAACCCCGTCGAGGCGGTCCGCAACAACGCGATCGGCACTCGGCTGCTCGCCCGCATCGCGGGGGAGACGGGGGTCAAGCGGTTCGTCCTGGTCTCCACCGACAAGGCGGTCTCCCCGGCGACCGTCATGGGCGCGTCCAAGGCGCTCGCCGAGTTCGCGGTCGAGGCCGCCGGCAAGCGCTGGCCCGGCACCCGGTACGCGAGTGTGCGGTTCGGCAACGTGCTCGGCTCCTCCGGCTCGGTCGTGCCGATCTTCCGCCGGCAGATCGCGCTCGGCGGCCCGGTCACGGTCACCGACCAGCGGATGACCCGCTACTTCATGACCATCCCGGAGGCCGTGCAGCTGATCATCCGCTCCGGCTCGATGGGCACCGGCGGCGAGATCTTCGTGCTCGAGATGGGGGAGCCCGTCTCGATCCTGCAGCTCGCCAAGGACATGATCGAGCTCAGCGGACTGACCCCCGGGAAGGACATCGCGATCGAGGAGGTCGGTCGCCGGCCGGGCGAGAAGCTCGACGAGGACCTCTTCAACGCCTTCGAGAAGATCGTGCCGACGGAGGAGGAGAAGATCCGCCGCGCCGAGCGTGAGACGCTCGAGCCGGAGACCGTCGAGGCGATGTTCGACCAGATCCAGCTCCTCGTCCTCGAGGGCGACGCGGCGGCGCTCGCCGCGAAGGTCTCCGAGCTGTCCGCCATCCACGTCCCCGGCGCCGTCCAGGCCTCCGGCCGGCGACAGCCGCCGTCGTCCGCGGGCGGCTTCGTGCAGCCGCGTGACGGTGGCGCGGCGTCCTGACGGCACGGCCATCTACACTGCGCGACTGATGCTGCTGGTTCCCGCGGCCCTCGAGCTGTCCGACTCGATCCAGACGCTTGGCGCGTACGCGGGCTTTGCGTCCGTCGTCGGCCTCGCCGTCCTGTCGCTCCTGTACTTCGGACAGGCGCGTGAACTGCGACGCCTACGCGAGTGGGCGGGCCGCGCGCCCGAGCGCGCCGCCGAGCTGCAGGACCGCGTCGAGGCCGAGGCGACGGCCGCCGCGGCGGCCGGGCAGAAGCGCGTCGTCGCGCAGCCCGTGCGTCCCGCCGCCGGCGTGCAGCCGTCGACCGCCGCCGGGGCCGCGGCCGTCCCGGGCGTCCCGGCTCCCGCAGTCCCGGCTCCCGCCGTCCCGGCTGTGCCCGCGGCCAACCCCGGTGCCCCTGGCGCGCTGACCGTCCCGCCCGCAGCCACCCCGGCGGCGGCCACCGCCGCCGGCGCGGCCGCCGTCCCCGGTTCGCCCTCTGCCCCGGGTTCGCCCGCCGTCCCCGGTGTGCCTGCTGCCCCCGGCGCGGGCACCGAGCAGCCCACGGCGCTCACCCCCGGCGTCCCCCCGGCGCGGCCGGCGAGCGCGCCGCCGACCGGCGGCGGCACCTCCGAGCTCACGCTGCCGCCCGTCCCGCCCCCGGTCCCCGCCGGCGGCTCGACGCAGGACTCCGGCGAGACGGCGGTGCCGCTGCGCCGCGTCTCCGCCGCCGCGGCCAGCCCCGCGGGCGCGCCCACCCCGCCCGGCGGCGGCAAGGACAAGAAGGAGCCGAAGACGAAGGGCGACCCCGCGGCACGCGGCGGCGCCCTTGCGATCGCCGGGGGCGTCGTGGCCCTCCTGCTCGTCGGCGTCCTCGTCGCGACGCAGATCGGCGGCGGCGACGACACGCCTCCCCAGGGCAACGTCATCCAGCCGACCGGCAGCGCCGGCGTGACGGACGACGACGCTCAGGACGTCCCGCGCCAGCAGACCAACACCTCCACGACCCCCGAGGTGTCCCCGGGTGGCATCACGGTCGCGGTCCTCAACGGGACCCTCACCACCGGTCTCGCGAAGGGTGCGGCCGACAAGGTCGCCGCCGCGGGCTACAAGATCGGCACGATCACCAACGCCAGCGACCAGTCGCGCACGACGACCACCGTCCAGTTCGCCGAGGGCAGCCGCCGGGCGGCCGAGGACGTCGCCGACCGCATCGGTGTCCAGGCCTCCGCCGTGTCCGCCATCGACGAGGGCACCCGCGTCGTGGCCGGCGACGACGCCGCCGTCGTCGTCACGGTCGGGGCCGACCAGCAGCCGTAGGCCGGCCCGTGTCCGGCTTCCTGGATCTCCCGGCGCGTAGCGCCAAGCCCCGCGAGGCGGGCGTCACCTCGGTCCTGGACCGGGGCCTCAGCGTGGCCGAGGTCGACGCGCTGATGGAGGTCGCCGGCGACAGCGTCGACCTCGTGAAGCTCGGCTGGGGCACGGCGCTGGTCACCGGCAACCTCGACGCCAAGCTCGAGCGCTACCGCGACCACGGGGTCGCCGTGACGTTCGGCGGCACGCTCACCGAGCTGGCGATCCGCGACGGTCGCGTCGGCCCCTACATCGCGTGGATGCGGGAACGGGGCATCTCCCACGTGGAGGTCAGCGACGGGACCATCGAGCTCGAGCCGGCCCGCAAGCGGGAGTTCATCGCGGAGTTCGTCGCCGAGGGGTTCCGCGTCCTCTCCGAGGTCGGCTCCAAGGACGACACCCGGATCATGGCCCCGTACCGCTGGGTCGAGCTCATCACCGGCGAGCTGGAGGCCGGGGCGTGGAAGGTCATCGCCGAGGCGCGCGAGTCCGGCACCGCCGGCATCTACCGCGCCGACGGCGAGGTCCGCATGGGCCTCATCGACGAGCTCGCCCATGCGCTCCCCGTCGAGAAGCTGCTCTTCGAGGCGCCGCAGAAGGACCAGCAGGTCTGGTTCCTGCAGCGCTTCGGCCACGAGGTCAACTTCGGCAACATCACCCCGACCGACGTACTGTCGCTCGAGACCCTGCGCCTGGGCCTGCGGTCGGACACGATGCTCGCGGAGACCCCCGAGGACCGCACGTGATCATCGCCCTCGCCCGCCACGGGCAGACCGACTACAACGTCGCCAACCGCTTCCAGGGGCAGACGGCCGTGCCGCTCAACGCGCGCGGCGTCGAGCAGGCGCACGAGCTCGCCGGCGTCGCCGCGCAGCAGGAGTGGGCGGCCCTCTACTGCTCGCCGGTCCTGCGGGCGCGGCAGACCGCCGACATCGTCGCGGCGAAGATCGGCCTGACGCCCATCGAGGACGCGCGCTTCATGGAGACCGACACCGGCGACTGGACCGATCGCACGCACGACGAGGTCCGCGCGTCGGACCCCGAGGGCTTCAAGCACTACCTCCACGCGGACGAGGAGTTCGGGTTCCCCGGGGGCGAGACGCTGCGCCAGCAGCTCGAGCGCGTCGTCGACGGGCTGGTGCACGTCACCCAGGCGGGCGAGCTGCCCGCGCTGGTCGTCTGCCACCGCGGTGTCATCCGCGTCGCCCTCTGCCACAGCCAGCAGCGCGGCCTGGACGTGTTCATGGAGATCGAGGTCCCCAACGGCTCGCTGGTGGGTCTGTGAGCAGGACCCAGCGCGCCGCCATCGGCGTGTTCGCGGCGCTGGTCGCCGCGACGTTCGGCGCGTTCTTCGTCGCGCAGAACCTGAAGAACCAGCCGTCGGTCCTGCAGCAGGTCCGCGTCAACCCGTTCTTCTCCCCGAACTCCGACGGTCGCTTCGACGGTGCCCGCCTGCTCTTCCGCCTGCGCGACACCGACGACCTCAAACTCGAGGTCGTCGACGACGCGGGGGACCCGGTCCGCACGCTCATCGACCGCCGGATCGAGCGCTACACGCCGACCCGCGTGCTGTGGAAGGGGGAGGCCAGGAACGGCGGCCGTGCCCCCGACGGCATCTACCGCTACCGGTTCACCCTGCGCGACCAGGGCCGGTCGATCGTGGTGCCGCGTGCGTTCCGGCTGGACACCACGCCGCCGGAGATCACCGTCGACTCGGTCGGCCCGGTCTCCGACACCGACCGGCCGCGTCCCGAGCTGCTGCCGAACCCCGAGGGCGACCCGGCCGTCGTGCGCTTCACCGCGCCACAGGGCGCGGGGTCGCGTAAGAAGGTCCGGCTCTTCAAGACCGGTCCGGGTGCCCCGCGCCCGGCGACCGCGGCGATCGACCTGCCCGACGACGCGACCTCATGGGAGTGGGACGGCACGGTCGGCGGCCGCAAGGTCTCGCCCGGCACGTACCTCGCGGTCGTCGAGGCCCGCGACCAGGCCGGCAACATCGGCACGAGCGTCCCGCTCAACGCTCGCGGGCTGCCGGCGACGACCTACGGCTCGCCGCTGCCCGGGCGCGGCGGCATCACCGTCCGCTACCTCGGCGTGCAGCCCCCGCTGGAGCCCACCCGAGCAGGTGAGCGCGGGGTCTTCGGCGTCGACGCGCGCCAGCAGCCGTACACCTGGTCCCTGCGCCGGGTCGGCGGGCCGGTCGAGCCCATCAAGCGCGGCGCCGGCACGCGCGCGCGCCTCGGCATCACGGCCCCCTCGTCGGAGGACCGCGGCGGCGTCTACCTCCTCACCGTCCGTACGCGCACCCGGCAGGTCCGCGTCCCGTGGGTGGTGCGCCCGACGACCCCGACCATCGGCACGCCGACCGCCAAGCGTGGCGTCCTCGTCGTCCTCCCGGTCGGCACGTGGCAGGGCCGCAACCCCGTCGACGACGACGGCGACGGCCTACCGGACGTGCTCGACCGCGGCCTGCCGGTCCGCCTGCAGCGCGTCCTCGTCGGGGACGGCACCGGGCTGCCGCAGGGCTTCGCGCAGATCGAGGCGCCGCTGCTGGCGCACCTGGACCGGACGAAGCGCCGCTTCGACGTCACCACCGACGTCGCGCTCGCCGCGAAGACCGGGCCGCAGCTCGCCGACGGGTACAAGGGCGTGCTCCTCCCGGGTGACGTCCGCTGGCTCGCACCGGAGGCCGGGAAGGCGCTCCGCGCATTCGCGCGCTCCGGCGGGACCGTCACGCTCTTCGGCACACGGTCGCTGCAGCGCGAGGTGCGCCAGACGCCTCGCTTCCGGCTCACCGACCCGACGTCGCCGCTGGCGACCGACCTCTTCGGCGCGACGCTCGGGCCGCTCGTGCGCGCGCCGGTGACGCTCACCGACTTCCAGGACGACATCGACCTCTTCGAGGGGACCGAGGGCCAGTTCGGCGGGCTGCGGGTGGTCGAGCCGGTCCAGGAGGTCGGACGCGACGTGGAGCGCGTCGCCGCCGCGGTGACGCCGAACAGCCGTCCGGTGGTCGTCGCCGTGCGCTTCGGCAAGGGCCTGGTCATCCGGACCGGCCTGCCCGAGCTGCCGTCGCTCCTGTCATCGGATCCGGAGCTCGCGGTCATCGTGCGCAACGTCTGGACGCTGAGCCGGTGAGCGTCGCCGCGCTCATCGTCTGCGCGCTGCTGGCCGCCGCCGCGCTCGTCGCGCCGTCCCCGCGGGGCCGGGCCGCCGCCCTGCTCGGGGCCCTCGCCCTGGCGCCGGTGATCCTCGTCGCGCACATCTGGGACAGCGCGCAGCTCGACACGCTGCGCGACCGGCCTGCGTTCGCCGCCGTCGGCGTGCTCCTCGGGCTCGTCACGCTCGCGCTCGGTGCCCGCGCGATCGACCGCCGACCGCAGCTGTTCCCGCTCGCCGCCGTCGCGGCCATCCCGTTCCGCGTGCCGATCAGCGCCGGCGGCTCGACGTCCAACCTCCTGCTGCCGCTGTATCTCGTGGTGGCCGCCGGCGCCCTCGCCTACGCCGTCCCGCGCCTGCGTGGCTCGGGCGCCGGCGAGGGGTACGCCCCGGAGCACCGACCGGGGGCACTGGAGTGGCTGCTCGGCGCGACGCTCGTCCTCTACGCCGTGCAGACGTCGTACTCCTCCGACGTCGACCACGCGCTCGAGCAGCTCGTCTTCTTCTACGTCCCGTTCGCCGCGCTCTTCCTCCTGCTCGGCCGCGTGCGGTGGACCGCCGAGCTGGTGCGGCGCTGCCTGTACGTGCTCGTGGCGCTCGCCGCCGCGCTGGTCCTCGTCGGGTTCTACGAGTACGGCACCAAGCAGCTGCTGCTCAACCCCGAGGTCCTCGCGAGCAACCAGTTCGAGGACTACTTCCGCGTCAACTCGCTGTTCTTCGACCCGAACATCTACGGACGTTTCCTCGCGATCGTGATGCTCGGTCTCGCGGGCGTGCTGCTGTGGGCGCGCAGCGGCCGCGACGTGCTGCTGACCGGGGCGGGCCTCGTGCTCCTGTGGGCCGGCCTGGTGCTCACGCTGTCGCAGTCGTCCTTCGCCGCCCTGCTGCTGGGGCTCGGGGTCCTGGGAGCGCTGCGCTGGAACCCGCGACGCGCCGCGATCGGTGCCGGCGGCCTCGTGGTCGCGGGCGTCGTGCTCGTCCTCGCCGCTCCGGGCCTCATCAACCTGGACCTCGGCGACGCCGAGAGCGCCGACAACGCCACGAGCGGGCGGTACGACCTGATCGAGGGCGGGGTCGGGCTGGTCGGCGACGCGCCCGCGCAGGGGCTGGGGTCCGGATCGTTCGCGCGGGAGTACCGCCGTCGCGAGGGCGCGTCCGCCGCGCGGGCCGCGAGCGCGTCGCACACCATCCCGGTCACCGTCGCCGCCGAGCAGGGCCTCGTCGGTCTCGCCGTCTATCTCGCGCTGCTGGCCGCCGCGCTGACCCGCCTACTGCGTGGGGCGTCGCGGTCCCCGGCCCGGGCGGTCGTCGCGGCCGGCTTCTGCGCGCTCGTGCTCCACACGTTCGTCTACGCCGCGTTCCTCGAGGACCCGCTCGCCTGGGCGCTGCTGGCGGTCGGCACCGCGCTCTGGCGCCCGACGGCCGCCGAGGGCGACGGCGATGTCGTCCCCGCGTAGCGAGCGGCTCGCGTTCGGGCTGCTCGCGGTCGCCGCACTCGTCGCGGCGCTGCTTGTCCCCACCTACCCGAACTACGACAGCTACTACGCCCTGGTCTGGGGGCGGGAGCTCGCCGACGGCCTGCTGCCGACCTTCGAGGCCTACGCGGCGCCGACCCAGCACCCGCTCTGGAACGTCGTGGGACTCGTCCTGGGCTTCGTGTTCGGGGACGACGGCGACCGGGCGACCGTGGTACTCGCGGCGGTCGCGCACGTCGTGCTCTGCTGGGGCGTCTACCGTCTGGGCGTCGCGATCGCGAACCGGGCGGTCGGCGTCGTCGCGGCGCTGCTGGTCGGCTCGTCCTTCGCGTTCCTCCTCTTCGCCGCTCGCGGCTACGTCGACGTGCCGTTCCTGGCGCTCGTGGTCTGGGCCGGGGTGCGGGAGGCGGAGGGCCGTGCCGCGGGCCGGACGATGGTGCTGCTGGTGCTCGCCGGGCTGCTGCGCCCCGAGGCGTGGGTGCTCGCCGGACTGCTGTGGCTCTGGCATGTGCGCCCGACGCGGCCGACCCACCTGCTGCGCCGCCCGGCGCTGCTGGCCGGCGTCCTCGCCGCGCCCGTCCTCTGGGCGCTCAGCGACCTCGCGGTCACCGGAGACCCACTCTTCTCGCTGAACTCCACGAGCGCGCTGGCCGAGGCGCTCGGCCGGGACCGCGGGCTCTCGGGCGTCCCGCGGTCGTTCGTGTCCTTCCTGAGCGACACGGCGCGGCCGCCCGTCGCGGCAGCGGCGCTGATCGGCATGGTCCTCGCCTGGCGGGCGGCGGCGCCCCTCGGGTTGCGCTCCCGGCACGTGCTTGTCGCGCTCTTCGGCGCCGGGGCGGCGGCGTTCGTCGGCGTCGGGGTCGCCGGGCTGTCGATCCTGCCGCGGTACCTCACGGTCCCCGTCATCGCGCTGTGCGTCTTCGCGGCGCTCGCGCTCGCGGGGTGGACCCTCCTGGACGACGGGCACCCGCGGCGGGCGCCCTGGCGTGGAATCGCGGTCGGCGCCGCGGTCCTCGGCTTCCTCGCGGTCGCCGTCGTGAAGGCCGACGCACCCGGCCGCTTCGCCACCGAGCTGCGTTACCTGCGGGCCGTGCACGACGACCTCGAGGCGGTGCTCGCCGTTCCCGCCGTCGAGGAGGGACTGCGCTGCGGGCCGGTGACGCTGCCGAACTACCGGCTCGTCCCGGACGCCCGCTGGGTGCTCGACACGGGGGAGGCCGACGTCGTCGCCCGCTCCGACGACGACCGCCGGCGTGACGGCCTGCTGCCGGAGACCGGCGTCGCCTTGGTCGCGGTCGGCGAGAAGAACGTGCGGCGCATCGGGCGGGCGGACGGCACGCCCCGCACGACGAACCGGCTCCCCGCCGGTTTCACCGAGGTCGCCCGCAACCGGACCTTCGTGGCCGGCGTGCGCTGCTGAACCGGCGGACCCGGAAGGCGAACCCGAGCAGGCGCGGCTGTTCTGAGCGGCCGACCCGGAGTTGGGCGCGGCACACTTCCCATCAGGCCGAGCCAAGAACCGCCGGGCTGCCACGATCCTCCGGTGACGCCGGCCGCCCAACGCAGCAGGATGATCCGGCTCGTCCGGCTGTCCGTCGTCGCGGCGCTTCTCACGATCGCCCTGAAGACCACGGCCTGGGCGGTCACCGGCTCTGTCGGCCTCCTCTCCGACGCCGCGGAGTCCGTGGTCAACCTGGTCGCCGCGCTCGTCGCCCTGTTCGTCGTCCACTGGTCCACGCAGCCGCCCGACGAGGACCACGCCTACGGCCACGAGAAGGCGGGCTACCTCTCCGCCGGACTCGAAGGTGCGCTCATCCTCCTCGCCGCGGTCACGATCGGCTACGGCGCGATCGACCGGCTGATCGATCCGATGGAGATCGACAGCGTCGGGGTCGGCCTGGCGGTCGCCGGCGTCGCGACGCTCATCAACCTCGTGATGGCCCGCCACCTCATTGCGGCCGGCCGCGAGTACGGCTCCATCACCCTGGAGGCGGACGGCCGGCACCTGATCACCGATGTGTGGACCTCGGTCGGCGTCGGGGTCGGCATCGTCCTCGTCGTCCTGACCGGGTGGGAGCGCCTCGATCCCATCATCGCCCTCGCGGTCGCCGCGAACATCATCGTCACGGGGGTCTCGCTGATGAGGCGGTCGGCGAGCGGGCTCATGGACAAGGCGCTGGAGCCGGACGAGATCGCGCTCGTGGACGAGGTCCTGGCCCGGCACCGTTGCGACGAGGTCTCCTTCCACGCGCTGCGGACCCGTCGGGCCGGGCCGCGGGCCTTCGTGTCGGTGCACGTCCTGGTGCCGGGCAGCTGGAGTGTCCAGACCGGGCACGACCTCATCGAGCAGATCGAGGCCGAGCTCCGCACCGCGCTGGGCGGCGCGACCGTCTTCACCCACCTCGAGCCCATCGAGGATCCCGTCTCGTTCGCCGACCGGCACCTCGACCGCACCGACGCCGGCTGACCGGTGACGGCGGAGGGCTCAGCGCCCGCCGGTGTCGACCCCGCGCTCGCGCAGCCGGTCCCACAGCGGCCGGTCGATCCGGCGGGCCGTCTGCTCGAGCGCCCAGGCCCGCAGCTCGAGGTCGGGACGCGCGCGGGCACCGGCGAAGCCGTCGAGGGCCTCCGCGAACGCGTCGACGTCCGGTGCGACCACCACGGCGTCGTCCCAGGTCCGCACGCCGGCGAGGTCCGGCGTGACGGTCCGGCGCCCGAGCTTCGCCGCCTTGAGGATCCGGTAGGGCAGCCCGGCGTCGTTGAACGGCTCGACGCGGAACGGCAGGAACCCGACGTCCGCCGCGCGCAGCAGCAGTGCCGCCTCGTCGTCCGAACGCCGTCCCAGCCAGACGATCTGCGATGAGGTACGCGTCCAGGCGTAGTCGTCGTCGCCGGGAAGCTCGTCGTCGTGCCAGGCGCCGACGAGCAGCAGCCGCAGCCCGGGCCGCCGCTCGCACAGCGCGCGGATGAGCGACCAGTCGTTGCGGCGGCCCTGGTGCCCGAGGGAGAGCGCGACCACCTCGCCGTCGGCCAGCGCCTCCGCGACGCCTGCGAACGCCGCGAGCTCGTCCCCGGACGGCACCGGTAGCGGCTCGGGTGCCGGGAAGTCGCCGGCGCTCAGCCCCACGAGCACCGCCTCGCGACCGGCGGCGGTCTCCTGCCGGGCCAGCTCGACGCTCGCGCAGAAGGTCAGGGCCGACGCCGACGCGGCCCGCGCGTGCAGCTCGGCGAGCAGCAGCCGCTGATCGGGGGAGGCGTCGTAGGCCGCCTCGTAGCGGTCCCAGCGCGCATACCAGAGCTCGCACCCCTCGCCGGCCCGTCGGACGAACTGCCGGGCCAGCGGCTCCTGCACCGCGTGGAAGATCACGACGATCCCGATCTCCACCTCCCCACGCAGGATGCCCTGACGGCGGGCTATGCCCTTGCCCAGCGTCTTCAGCAGCCGTCGCGCCTGACCCCGGGCGACGAGCTCCCGCAGCCGTGGCGGCAGTCGGACGAGCGCGCCGTAGGGGACGCGGGGCGGATCGGCGGCGATCACACCCGGCGCCTCGAGAAGGTCCTCCGCCTGATCACGCAGGATGAAGCCCTCGAGCTCGCGCGGCAGCAGCAGCAGGGCGACAGGGCGGCCGGTCACGACGCGCAACGATACGGTGCGGGCCGTGGGCGGATACCTCAAGCGCCTGGTGACGTCGGGGGCCGCCTACCAGGCCGCCGGTCTGCTCGCCTCCCTGCTCGCCCTGATCACGCTGCCGCTCTACACGCGGTCCCTGAGCACGGAGGACTACGGCTACGCCGAGACCCTCCTCACCTTCGTCATCCTCGGGAGCATCCTGCTGCGCGCCGGCGTGGGGGAGGCGCTGGTGCGTTTCTGGTTCGACGACGAGGACGAGCAGCGCCGCCTCGAGCTCGCGCGGGCCACGACCGGGTTCGTGGCCGTCGGGTCGACCGCCGCGCTCGTGGCCGGACTCCTCCTGAGCGGGCCGCTGTCCGAGCTCCTCCTCGGGACGCGGGACCGCGCCCTCATGGCGGCCGGTCTTCTCGGGCTGTGGGCGTTCACGAACCTCGAGGTCGCGTACGCGTTGCTGCGCGTGGAGGAGCGCCGCCGGCAGTACCTCCTGGCGTCGCTGTCCAACGTCGTGCTGACCGTCGGGCTCACCGTGACGCTCGTCGTCGGGCTCGACGAGGGCGCCGTCGGCTACGTGCTGGGCAATTACGCCGCCTCGACGGTCGTCCTCCTCGGGCTCTGGTGGACCCTGCGCGACCGGGTGTCGCTGATTCCGTCGCAGGCACGCGCCCGGCTCGCCGCACCGCTGGCCTTCGGGCTGCCGACCGTTCCGGCCGAGGCCACCGTCTTCCTCCTCAACGTCGTCGATCGCGCCTACCTGCTGCGGGTCGAGTCCCCCGCAGCCGCGGGCGTCTACGCGGTGAGCGTCAAGCTCGCGACCGCGGTGATCGTCGCGGTACGTGCGTTCCAGGCAGCCTGGCCGCCCCTGGCCTACAGCGTCAGCGACCCGGACGAGGCACGCCGCCTCTACGCGTTCGTCACCACGATGTACGTCCTGGTCACCGGGGCGACCGTCGTCGCGCTCTCCCTGCTGTCGCGTCAGGTCGTCGACCTGCTCGCCGGGCCAGATTTCGCGAGTGCGCACGAGGCGCTGCCGTGGCTGGCGCTCGGCTGGGCGCTCTACGGCCTGAACCTCGTGTTCGTGACGATCGCCGGCCGCGCGAAGGTCACCACCCGCAACTTCCCGGCGGCCGTCGCCGGCGTCGTGGTGAACGTCGTGACGATGGTCCTGCTGGTGCCGCCGCTCGGTGTCGCGGGCGCGGGCATCGCCCTGTGCGCCGCGTACCTCGTGATGCTCGTCGTGATCCATCTGCTGACCAGGAAGCTGTTCGTCGTGCCCTTCGAGGGCGCCCGTCTGGCTCTCGCGGTCGCGATCCTCGCCGGCGTCGCGGTGAGCGGGGAGCTGGTGCTCCCCGAGCAGGGGCCGGAGGGCTGGCTGAGCCGCACGGCGTGGCTCGCGTGGATCCCGGTGCTGCTCGCGGTCACGCGATTCCTGACGCCGGCCGAACGGGCCCGCGTCCGCGGCCTGGTGACGCGCCGCCGCTGAGTCGTGGTCGGCGGCGCCTCGACGGACGTCCGATCGTCAGGTGTCCCGGTGTCCGACGCGCTGCCGCTCGCGGTTGAAGGCGTCCGCCGCTTCGCGGATGCCCTCGCCGCGGGCGGGCAGCAGCGTCGCCGTGACGTGCCGGGCGTAGCGCCGGGGGTCGTGGCCGGGCAGCACCACGGCGGCCGCCGCTCGCAGGGCATACGGGAACGCGGTGAGCACACGGACGGCGATCGCGGTCGCGCGACCGTGATGCTTGCGCAGATACCGGTCGCGGTTGCGGGCCATCTCGACGATCCGCCGCTCCGGCACCCCGCCGGTCGACAGCTGCTCGTGGTGGACGCAGACCGCTCCCGGGACGTAGAGCGTGTGCCATCCGGCGTCGCGCAGGCGCCGGCAGAAGTCGACCTCGTCGCTGTAGACGAAGAACGCGGGGTCGAGTTCGCCGACCTGACGGGACGCCTCGGTGCGCACGAGCAGGCAGGCGGACTGGGCCCAGTCGACCACGCGGGTCGCGGTCGTCCGTCCGTCGCCCTGCACGACCAGCCGGCGGTGCAGCAGGAGCGCGCCGGCAAGCGCCGTCCCTAGGCCGGGGAAGCGCCACGCGGCGGCCTGCGTCGCGCCGCCCGGGCGTAGCAGCGCGGCGCCGGCAGCACCCGCGCGTGGGTCGGTGTCGAGCGCGTCGAGAAGCGCCCGGACTGCCCCCGGACGCAGCTCGCTGTCCTCGTTCAGCAGCAGCGCGTAGCGGCTGCCCGCGGCGTGGGCGCGCCGCAGCAGCGTCGAGTCGTTCTCGGCCTTGCCGGTCCGCCGGTCGAGCGCGACGACCTCGTCGACCGCGGGGTGGGCCCGGGCGGCGTCCGCCGAGCCGTCGGACGACGCGTTGTCGAGCACGACGACCCCGGTGCGCAGCGCGCCACCGAGCACGGCCTGCTCACGCGCGATGGCGTCGAGGCCGCGGAGCAGCAGCTCGCGGCCGTCGGTGTTGACGACGCAGAAGGTCAGGTCCACTGGCTCAACAGGCTACGCGGCGACGAGGTGCTCCATCGCGACGACGCACGGTGTCGCCGGACCGGGTGCGGCCCGCCGGCGGTAGCCCGCAGGACGGCGGCGTCCGCCGAGGCCGACGATACTTCCGGCGTGCGCGTCCACCAGGTCGACCCTTCGGCCTTCACCCCGCCCTACGACCACGCCCTGTGCTCCGCGCTCGCCGCGCGCGGGCTGGACGTCGTGCTGGAGACGACGCGCTTCCCCTACGCGGAAGCTCCGTGGGACGGCGGCCGCGCCGCCGCCGCGGGCTACGAGCTGCGCGAGCGCTTCTACCGCCGCGGCTCCGGGCTGCCCGGTCCCGCGAGGGTCGGCGCGAAGCTCCTGCAGCACCTGCCGGGTATGCGCGGGATGCGGCGGCGGGTCCGGCAGGAGGGCGCCGACGTCGCGCACTTCCAGTGGTGCGCGGTCCAGTACCTCGACGCGTTGCTGCTGCCCCGGCGTGTGCCGGTCGTCCTGACCGCGCACGACATCCTGCCCCGCGAGCCCCGTTTCGGCCAGCTCGCCGCGCAGAAGCGCGTCTACCACGCGGTCGACGCGATCGTCGCCCATTCCGATCACGGTCGCGACCGGCTGATCACCGAGGCCGACGTGCCGGCGGAGAAGATCACGGTCATCCCGCACGGCGCGTTCTCGCACCTCGCCGACCTCGCCGTCGCCGACCCGGCGGGCGCGGCCCTCCCGGTCGAGCTGCAGGGCGTCCCGGCCACCACGCCCGTGGTCCTCTTCTTCGGTCTCCTGCGCGAGTACAAGGGGCTCGACGTCCTGCTCGACGCCTGGAGCCTGCTGCGGCGTGCCGCGACCGGCCCGGGCGACGCACCCGACGACGTCGCGGCAACCGCCGAGCTGTGGATCGCCGGCATGCCGCGCATGGACACCACGTCGCTGCACGCGGCGGCCGACGCCGCCGGCAACGTGCGCTGGGCCGAGCGGTTCATCACGGACCCGGGAGCGGCGGCGCTGCTCGCCCGCGCCGACCTCGTCGTCCTGCCGTACCGCGAGATCGAGCAGTCCGGCGTCCTCTTCAGCGCGATGGGCATGGGCAAGCCGATGGTGCTCAGCGCGGTCGGCGGGTTCCCCGAGGTCGCCGCCGAGGGCGCCGCGACGCTCGTCCCTCCCGGCGACCCGACCGCGCTGGCGACGACGCTCCAACGGCTGCTCGACGACCCGGCGGACCGCGCCCGGCTCGCGGAGGGCGCGCGCACGGCGGGGGCCGGTCGCTACGCCTGGAGCGCGGTCGCCGCCCAGCACGAGGCGCTGTACCGCCGCCTCGCGGGATGATCCACGCATGCCCAAGGTGACTGCCCAGGTCTCGATCTCGCTCGACGGCGACGTGGCCGGCTCCGATCAGAGCCCGGACGACCCCCTCGACCGGGGCGGCATGGCGCTGCACGTGCGCTACCGCGTGGTGCGGTGACGACGGGCGTGCGAGCGGTCTCCGCGTTCGCCTTCTGGATCTGCTCCGGCCTGCTCGTCTTCGCGCAGGTCGGCTACCCGCTGACGCTGTGGCTGCGCGAGCGTGTCCTCGGACGCCGCCGCGAGACGTGGGACGACGCGCCGCCCGACGACCTCCCGTCGGTCAGCCTGGTCGTCGCCGCGTACCGCGAGGAGGACGTCATCGCCGGGAAGGTGCGAAACGCCCTCGCGCTCGACTACCCACGCGAGAAGCTCCAGGTGATCGTCAGCTGCGACGGCTCCCCGGACGCGACCGCCGCGCGGGCCCGGGAGGCCGGCGCCGACCTCGTCCTCGAGAACCCGCGGGGCGGCAAGATCCGCAGCCAGGACCTGGCCGTCGAACAGGCGACGGGGGAGATCGTCGCCTTCGGGGACGCCAACGCGACGTGGCAGGCGGACGCGCTGAAGAAGCTCGTGGCGCCGTTCGCCGCGGACCCACGGGTCGGCTACGTCTGCGGCGACGTCACCTTCGTGAACGAGGGCGGCACGAACCAGGAGGGCGTCTACTGGCGCTACGAGATGTGGCTGCGGGCGATGGAGTCGCGGCTGCACTCCGTGACCGGCGGCAACGGCGCGATCTACGCGACGCGCCGGGACGCGTACGTGGTCGTCGACCCGGTGATGGGGCACGACCTCACCTTCCCGTTCACGTTCGTCCAGCACGGCCACCGGGCGGTCTACGCCCGCGACGCCCGCGCGCAGGAGCTGATGGTCCCGTCGATCGAGGGCGAGTCCGCGCGCAAGCGGCGGATGATGAGCCACGCCTGGGCGATCGTCCTGCGGGGCGGGCTGCTGCGTCTCGACCGGGTCCCGCCGCGATACGCCTACGCGCTGTTCGGTCACCGCGTGCTGCGCTACGCGAGTCCGTTCCTGCATCTCCAGGCGCTGGCGGCCAACGTCGCGTGGGTCGCGGCCGGCGGGGGGACGATCGCGCGGCTCGCGCTCGGCGCGCAGGCCGGGCTGCTCGGCGCCGCCGCCGCGGCCGGCCGGAGCCCGGCGAGGCCACTGCTGCTCGCCCGCTACTACGTCGGCACGACCGCGTCGATCGCGCTCGGTCTGTTCGACCACCTGCGCCACGGCACGCAGGCCGGGTGGCAGCCCCCCGAAGGAACCAGGACCACGACCGATGCCTGAGCCCCTGCGCCGCGGCTTCGACGTCCTCGTCGCGGCCCTCGTCCTCCTCGTCACCAGCCCGATCCTCGCGGCGGCCGCACTCGCCGTCCGCCTCGACTCCCGGGGCGGCGTCATCTACCGCCAGCGCCGCGTCGGGCAGCACGGCCGGGAGTTCGACGTCCTGAAGCTCCGCACGATGGTCGACGGCGCCGAGTTCCAGGGCGCGGGCCTCGCGGTCGACAAGGGGGACGCACGGATCACGAAGGTCGGTGCCCTCCTGCGCGCGACGTCGGTCGACGAGCTCCCCAACCTCGTCAACGTGCTGCGCGGCGAGATGGCGATCATCGGACCGCGCCCGACGCTCCCCGGGCAGGTCGCGCAGTACACCGAGCGCCAGCGCGGGCGGCTCGCGCTGCGGCCGGGCATCACCGGCTGGGCGCAGGTCAACGGCCGCGCCTCGCTCCCCTGGTCGCAGCGGATCGAGATGGACCTCGACTACATCGAGCGGGCGTCGGTCGCGTTCGACCTCAAGATCCTCCTGATGACCGCCCGGATGCTGCTCCCGGGGGGCCGCAAGGACGACACCTACAAGGGCGAGACCGGCGGCTGGGACGGGCCGCCGCCCACCATCTAGTCCGTCCAGAACTCGCGGTCCACGGCCCCGTCCTTCTCGTGCCGGGGACCGAACACGAGCAGCTCCATCCCGTCGGGGCCTGCCTCGAAGGCGCGCCAGACCGCAGGCGCGATCCGCAGCGCGTCGTACGTGGCGAGGTCGTTGATCTCGTCGCCGAGCTTCACGCGGCCACTGCCGGACAGCACGACGCAGATCTCCTCGGCCTCGTCGTGGCGGTGCCCGAACGCCTGCCGCTTGCCGGGGTTCATCCGGTGCAGCGAGAGACCGGTCCGCTCGGCGCCCAGCTCCTCCCGCGGGAACATCGCCTGGCCGATCTCCGCCATCCCGAAGTCGGGTGCGCTGTCCTTGGCCTCGAGGAGGTTCTTGATCGTGTAGGCGCTCACGAGCCGACCCTACCCGCGCGGCCGCGCTACTACCCGCGCTCCTTGCCAGCAGAGGTCGGTCATCGGTGATGTAGCATTACATCATGCGGCGTACGCAGATCACCCTGAGCGACGATCAGTACGCCACGCTGAAGCGTCGTTCACGCGAGGAGGGCCTCTCGCTCGCCGAGCTCGTGCGGCGTGCCGTCGTCCAGGCGTATCCGGAGGCCGACGGTCCCCGCGCAGCAGCGATCGTCCGGCGGACCGCGGGCGCCTGGGAGGACCGCGACGGTCGGGACGGCGCGGCGATCGTCGAGGAGCTGCGCGGCGCCGACCGCCTCGCCCGGTGACCGTCCTGGTTGACACGTCGATCTTGATCGACCACCTCCGGGGTCGTCCGGAGGCTACGGACGCTCTCGCGGGAGCGTTCGCGGACGGTCAGCGGGTGATCGCCAGCACCGTCACCAAGATCGAGGTGCTCGCCGGGATGCGCGCAGCGGAGAAGCGCCCCACCCTGCGCCTGCTGGACACCCTCGAGTGGATCGCGGTCGACGACGAGGTCGCGCAGCGAGCCGGTCTTCTGGCGCGCGAGCACTGCCGCAGCCACCCCGGGGTCGGCGTCGCGGACTACGCGATCGCCGCGACCGTGCTGCTCCAGGACGCAGAGCTGTGGACCGGCAACGTGCGGCACTTCCCGATGTTCGAGGGCCTTCGCCCGCCGTACTGATCGGATCGGGACCTGCCAGAGTCCCGCCGCATGAGAGCCGTCCTCCTCACCGGCGTCGGGAAGCGCTACGACATCGTCAGCGCGTTCGCGCAGCACACGAAGGTCGTCACCGCGGACCCCAACCCGCTGGCGCCCGCGCAGTACGCCGCGACCGTCCGGACGAGCGTGCCGCTGATCAGCGACCCCGGCTACGTGCCGGCGCTGCGAGCGCTGTGCGACGAGCACGACGTCGGGGCGATCGTCCCGCTCACCGATCTCGACATCGAGACCCTCGCCATCGCCCGCGAGGACGGCCACCTGCCCGAGGCGCTCGTCCCGCCGTCGGCCTCCGCCTCCGCGACCTACGACAAGCACGGCACGCATCTGTGGCTCACCGAGCGCGGGCTGCCGTCCCCGCCGACGGTCCTGCCGCAGGACCTCGACGCGATGGACGGCCACTACCCGGTGATGGTCAAGCCGGTCCGCGGCAGCGGCGCGCGCTCGATCCACCCGGCGGCCGACCGGCGCGAGGCGGAGTTCTTCGTCGGCTACGTCGACGAGCCCGTGATGATCCAGAAGCTCATGGACGGTCCCGAGTTCTCCATGGACTGCCTCAGCGACACGGAGGGCCGCTGTCTCAACGTCATCCCGCGCACGATGCTCGAGTCGCGAGGCGGGGAGTCGATCAAGGGCGCGGCCATCGCGGACCCCGAGCTGATCGAGCTCGGCCGTAAGGTCGTCGAGGCGCTCGGCGTGCGCGGGCCGTGCACGGTGCAGGCGTTCCGCGACAGGGAGCTCGGTCTCGGGATCACCGACGTGAACACGCGCTTCGGCGGCGCGTTCCCGGCGCCCATGTACGCGGCGCTGCCCGGCCGCACGTACCCCGAGCTGATCGTCGCGATGGCAAACGGGGAGCGGCCGGAGCCGCACGTCGGAGAGTTCGTCGCGGGCCGGCACTTCACGCGCTTCTACTGGCAGCTCGAGCTCGACGAGCAGCTGCGGCCCACCGGGCGGGACATCGTGTCGCCGCCCGGGCCGCCCGCGCCCCGCTGAGCGGCGCCGGAGGAGCCCGAATCGGCGGCCATGTGGCCGCCTCGCCACCCTCAGGGGACGAGCTCCGGGCCCTTGTCGACGTACTTCGCGCGGAACGCGCGGAACGCGTCGATCGTCTCGGAGTTCAGCGGGCCGGGGCAGCCGACGTAGTTCGTCCACGCGACGGCGGCGAACTTGAACGGCATCTTCGTGTCGTTCTGCATGACCACCTGGTGGTAGCCGTTGCCGCCGCTGAAGTCCTCGTTGTAGAGGCTGCTCAGCTTGCCCTGGTCGGCGGCGGTGGTCCCGGGCGCGAACTGGAAGAGGATCCGCCCGTGCTCGAGCGTGTGCACCCAGTTCTCCTTCGCCGGCTCGTTGCCGGGGGAGTACTCGCCGTCCTGCGCGGGATCGATGCTGTGGGGACCCGAGGTCGGGGGGTTGGTCTTGTAGCTGTCGACCGGGCCCTCGACGTGATCGGCACCCTCGTTGGGCAGCTGCTCCTTCAGCTCGCAGCCGGCGGCCTTGGCCGCTTCGGCGAGGTCGGTGATCTTCTGGGCCGGGATCGCGACCTCGGCGACGGTGGACCCGTCGGCCTTCGGCCCTTCGCTTCCCCCGCCCGCGATGACGGCGGCGGCGACGCCGCCGACCACGAGCACGGCGACCACGACGCCGGCGACGAGCTGCAACCGCTTCTTGCCCGCCTCCGTCTTCGCGGCCGCAGCGGCCTCGGCTTCGCGCTGCTTGCGGCGCGCTTCTTTCTCTTCCTGGCGACTCGACATGTGTCCGAAAGCGTACAAGGGCTCAAGTGCGTCCTGCTGCGGCCGACGTAGGGGGCATGCGCGTGTCCCGTCCAGCCCCTGCCCGATGAGCACCCCGCACGTCCAGCGCCGGGCCGCCCTGGGGGACGCGATCGACGCCGAGTGCGGCGATGACGACCGGGCGCCACTCCCGTCCGCGCTCGTCCTCCTGGACGTCGACCGGCTGACCACGGTCAACGCGGAGCACGGCGCCGAGGCGGGGGACCTGCTGCTGGACGTCCTCGAGGAGCTCCTGCGCTCGCTCATCCGGCCGCACGACACGCTGCTGCGCCTCCAGGGCGGCACCTTCGGCCTCGTGCTCCCGGGCGCCAGGCGCCTGGACGGGCTGCTCGTCGCGGAGCGCCTGCGTACGGTCGTCGCGCGCAGCACCCTGCTCGACGGCCGGCGCGTCACGCTGAGCGCCGGCGTCGCCGCGATCCCGGACGACGGCCGCACGCGCCCGGAGGTCGAGCAGCACGCGCGCCGAGCGCTGCGCTGGGCCAAGGACCACGGCCGCAACCTCTGCGCGGTCGCCAGCGAGGCCACCGTCACCGCCGCCGACCAGGCCCCCGGCGACATCCTGGCCCACCTCTACGCGGTGGTCGAGTCGATCGACGCCCAGCACCTGCACACCCGCGACCACTCCGAGAACGTCGCCCGGTACGCCGTGGCGATCGGGCAGGAGCTCGGTCTCGACGAGGCGCACGTCATGCGGATCCGTCGCGCCGCGTTCCTGCACGACATCGGCAAGATCGCCATCGACGACGCGATCCTCTCCAAGCCCGACAAGCTCACCGACGAGGAGTTCGCGCAGATCATGGTCCACCCCGTGGTCGGGGCGCGCATGCTCCACCACGCGGGCCTGGTCGAGGAGGCCGTGTGGGTGCGCCACCACCACGAGCGCATCGACGGACGGGGCTACCCCGACGGTCTGGTCGGGGAGGTCATCCCGATCGAGGCGCGCGTCATCTTCGTGGCGGACTCCTTGGAGGCGATGACCTCCGACCGCCCGTACCGGCGGGGCATGCCGGTGGACTCGGCGATGGCGGAGCTGCAGCGTTGTGCGGCCTCGCAGTTCGACGAGCGGGTCGTCGAGGTGGCGACCGCGCTCCTGGTGAGCGGTCGGCTCGAGGTCCTCGCCCTGCGCGAGGACTGACGTGCGCGAGGACTGACGGTCAGTCGCGCGCGGTCCGCCGCGGCAGCGACCGGACCTTGCCGTTCGCGGGGCCCGTGCCGTTGCGCCGTCCGCCCGCGTCGGGCCCGGCGGCGAACGTCTCCTCCAGGAACCCGGCGATCTCGCGGATCAGCCGTCCGGGCAGCACCCGCCCCTCGACGATCGACCGCATCGCCACCAGGCGGGCGCCGTCGATCTCGTGCACCAGGGCGTCGGCGTCGGAGAACGGATGGATCGGGTCGTTGGGATGCCCGACGACGAGCGTCGGGGCGGTGATGCCGCGGCGCTGCGCACGCGTCGGCGCGACGCGGTGGAAGAACAGCCCGTGGAACACGGCGTTGCTCGGCGCCGGGTCCTGACGCACGACGTCGAGCAGCAGGTCGGCGAAGTACAGCCGACCGGTCGGAATCCTCCGGGTCACGGCGGCGAGCGCCCGCATCGGGGTCCGGGCGAAGCTCAGCGTGATCATGATCGGGGTGAAGCCGATCGCGCAGCCCAGCAGCGCGTTGTCGAGCACGGGCATCTCGATGACCAGGCCCTGCACCCGGTCGGGCGCGATGACCGCGGCCTCGAGCGCGGAGTTCGCCCCGAGCGACAGTCCGTGGAGGACGGCACGCTCGATCCCGAGGTGGTCGAGCAGCCCGATGATCTGCCCGCCGAACGCGGTCATCGAGTACTCCTGCATGACCGGCGGGCGGTCCGAGGCGCCGTGACCGAGGAGGTCGATCGTGATCGCCCGGTAGCCGCGGTGCGCGAGCTCCTGCGCGAGTGGCACCATGAGCTTCTGCGAGAAGAGGAGGCCGTGGACGAGCACGACCGGGTCGCCTCCGGCGGGCCCGTGCTCGGTGTAGGCGATGCGGTGTCCGTCGTGCACGAAGGTGGACATCCGTCCAGCATACCCGCGGGTATGTCGAACCTCCTGCGCATCACTCGCCAACCTGCGACTGTTTTCGGAGTTGACAGTCGTGTGCTCACGTCCCTGAACACGGAGCAGAATCCCGCATCATGTCCGCCGTGGCAGCTGCCGCGCCAGCCAGATCCCGCCCCGGGCGTCTTCTCCGAACCCTTTCGGACGAGCGCGTGGTCGCCCGTGTCCGCGCCGGCGACCAGGCCGCCTTCGAGGTCGTCTACGACCGTTACCACAGCAGCCTCCTCTCCTTCTGCCGTCACATGCTCGGCAACCCCGAGGAGGCGGAGGACGCCCTGCAGCAGGTCTGCATCAGCGCGTACAACAGCCTGCTTGCCGACGACCGGCCGATCCAGCTCAAGGCGTGGCTCTTCGCCATCGCGCGCAACCGCTGCCTCACGATGCTCCGCGCCCGCCGCGAGCACGCCGACGTGGACGACGTGCAGCCGGCCGTCGAGGGACTCGCGGCCGAGGTCCAGCGCCGGGAGGACCTCCGGGAGCTCCTGGTCGACCTCCAGAAGCTGCCCGACGACCAGCGCGCCGCGCTGGTGCTCAGCGAGCTCGGTGCGCACTCCCACGAGGAGGTCGCCGTGATCCTGGACGTCCGCAAGGAGAAGGTGAAGGCCCTGGTCTTCCAGGCGCGCGAGCAGCTCGTCGGCTCCCGCCAGGCGCGGGAGGCCGACTGCTCGGAGATCCGTGAGCAGCTCGCCACCCTGCGCGGCGGTGCGCTGCGCCGCACCCAGCTGCGCAAGCACCTCGAGGTGTGCGACGGCTGCGCCGCGTTCAGGCTCGAGGTCCAGCGTCAGCGCGCGGCCATCGCCGTGCTGCTCCCCGTCGTACCGGGCACCGCCCTGAAGGGCACCGTCCTGGCTGGGGTCTTCGGCGGGGGCGGCGGTGCCGGTGCCGCGGGTCTGGGCGGCGGAGGCACCGCGATCGCCGGCGGCGGCGCCGCCGCGACCGGTCTCGGCGTCGCCACGTCGGGCGGCGGCGGGCTCTTCGCCGCGCTCGGCGCGCAGGGCGTCGCCGCCAAGGCGCTCGCCACCATCGCTGTCGCGGGCGGCGCCGGGGGCACCGGCTACGTCGCGGTCAACGAGGTCCGCGCCGACCCCGAGCCGGCGACCGTCGTCACCGCTCCCCCTCCCGCCGCTGCGCCGCCCGTCGCCCGACCGGTCGCGACGGTCGTTCCCGCCGCGACCGACGCCGCGGCGGCCGCCCGCACGACGGAGACCTCGCGGGACCGCTCGGGTGACCGGGTCTCGGGCGGGAAGGCCGGCAAGGCCCGCAAGGGGCCGAAGGCCGGCCGCGGGCCGTCCACCACGCCGGCCGCGGACGGCCGCCTCCCCGGTGGCTCGCAGCGTCCTGCCACCGTCGGGGCGCCGGCACCTGCCGCATCCCGGGGCAACGGCCGCCGGGACTCCAACGGCCGCCCCTCGACCACCGGGCGACCCACCGCGAAGCTGCAGCGCAAGCCGGCGTCACGCCCTCGGGCCTCCAACGGCCGCGGCACGCCTGGGCGCGAGCGGCCGGCGGCGGCACGCCTGCGGCGTGAGAAGGCGGCGAAGGCCGCGCCCGTCGCCCCGGCTCCCGCGGCCCGCGAGAGGCCGGGCAACGGCTCGGGCTCGGGTAGGAGCGCGTCGGAGTAGAGTTGACGCCAGCGTCAACTTCGTCCCGCCGTCCCAGGAGATCCGTCCCAATGGCCAAGCAGCCCCGCGTCCTCACCGGAAAGGTCGCCGCGATCACCGGCGGCGCCCGTGGCATCGGCAAGGAGACCGCACGTCACTTCGTCCGCGAGGGGATGAAGGTCGCCATCGGCGATCTCGACTTCGACCTCGCCCAGAAGACCGCACTCGAGCTCGGCCCGGACGTCGTCGCGTTCCCGCTGAACGTCACCGACCGCGCGTCGTTCAAGAAGTACCTCGACGACGCGGAGGAGGCCCTCGGCCCCATCGACGTCCTCGTCAACAACGCCGGGATCATGCAGCTCGGCTCGTTCCTCGAGGAGGACGACGCCACGACCCAGCGCCAGATCGACATCAACGTCAACGGCGTCCTGTGGGGGATGAAGGAGGTCCTGCCCCGGTTCCTCGCGCGCGACACGGGCCACCTCGTGAACGTCGCGTCGACCGCCGGGAAGGGCGGCTTCCCCGGCGGCGCCACGTACTGCGGGACGAAGCACTTCGTCGTCGGCGTCAGCGAGGCGATCCGCGCCGAGACGAAGGACACCGCGATCGAGGTGTCGTGCGTCATGCCGGTCGTCGTCAAGACCGAGCTCGCCGCAGGCCTGCAGCCGACCCGAGGCGTCAAGCACATCGAGGCGTCCGACGTGGCGGCCGAGATCGTCCGTGCGTTGCACTTCCCGAAGTTCGACGTGTTCGTCCCGCGGCAGGTGCAGGCCATCACCACGGTGATGAGCGTGCTGCCCCGTCGCGGGCGCGAGGCGATCGCCACGGCGCTCAAGGCGGACAAGGTCCTGGCCCAGCGCGACGACGTGACCCGGCGTGCCTACGAGCTGCGCGCCTCGAACTCCGAGCCCGGCCTGGAGCCCGGCGCGGAGACGAAGCAGCTGACCGAGTCGACCTGACCTGCCGATCTCGACACCCGGTCGATGGCGGCCGGGTGCCGCGGACCCATAGGGTTGGACCGGTGGAGCATCCTGGGATCCGACGTCGCTGAGCGTTCATGAACGACGGTCAGATGATCCTGGCGGCCGGGTCGCTGCTCGCGCTCGGCCTGCTGGCCTCGCTCCTCGCCGGCCGCGTCCGGGTCCCCGGCCTCGTGCTCTTCCTGGGCCTGGGCATGCTGCTCGGCTCCGACGGGGTCGGCGAGCTCGAGTTCACCGACTTCGGCCTCGCGCGGACGATCGGGATCATCGCCCTCGTCCTCATCCTCTTCGAGGGCGGACTCGCGGCGGGCTGGCCCGAGATCCGGCCGGTCTTCAAGCCGGCGGTGTCGCTCGCCCTCGTCGGCACCGCGGCGACCGCCGCGATCACCGGCTTCGCCGCGGTGTGGCTGCTCGATCTCGACGTGCTCGAAGGGCTGCTGCTCGGTGCGATCCTCTCCTCCACCGACGGCGCCGCGATCTTCGCGCTGCTGCGCGGGTCGACCCTGCGACGGCGGCTCGCCCGCTCGTTGGAGGGGGAGGCCGGGTTCAACGACCCCGTCGCCGTCCTCCTCGTGCTCGGGTTCATCGAGACGATCAACCACCCCGGGCACGGCCCGCTGGACTTCCTCGCCGACCTCGTGATCGAGCTCGGACTCGGCGCCGCCGTCGGCCTCGGCGTGGGGCGGCTCGCGGTCCAGGCGTTCCAGCGGGCGAACCTCGCCAGCAGCGGGCTGTTCCCCGTGGCGTCGCTCGCGACCGCCGCGATCGCGTACGGCGGCGCCGACGTCCTGCACGGCTCCGGCTTCCTCGCCGTCTACCTGACCGGCCTCGCGCTGGGCGGCGCGGTCATCCCGGCGAAGCGCACGATCATCGCCTTCCACGACGGGCTCGCCTGGGTCGCGCAGCTGTCGATGTTCTTCGTCCTGGGGCTGCTGGTCTTCCCGTCCCAGCTCGCGGACATCTGGTTGGAGGGGACGGCCGTCGCGCTCGTCCTGGTCTTCGTCGCGCGCCCGGTCGCCGCGTGGGTGGCGACCGTCGGCTTCGGGTTCACGCCCGCCGAGCGCGTGGCGCTGGGCTGGGCGGGCCTGCGCGGGGCGGTCCCGGTGGTGCTCGCCACCTTCCCGGTCATCGAGGGCGTCCCGCAGTCGACCGAGTTCTTCAACATCGTCTTCTTCGTCGTCGTGCTCTCGACGATCCTGCAGGGCGCCTCGTTCGAGCCGCTCGCCAAGCGGCTGAAGGTGACGACGAACGAGCCGGCGCTCCCGCGGGTCATCGAGGAGATCGGCACGATCCGCCGGCTCGGCGCCGAGGTGGTCGAGTTCCCGGTTGGGTCGGAAGACGCGCTCGTGGGCGTCAAGGTTCGCGACCTCGGTCTCCCGCGCGAGGCGCTGATCAACGTGATCGTCCGCGGCGACCAGGCGATCCCGCCCCGCGGGGCGAACACGATCGAGGTGGGGGACAGCCTCCACGTGCTCGTGCGCTCGTCCGTCGCGGTCGAGATGCGCGACCTGCTCGAACGGTGGCGCACCGGTCCGGTCGGGCCGCCGCCGCGTCCGCCCCGGCAGGTCCGCGCGCACGCGACGCCGTTCACGGTGCGGCCCTGGGATCCCGCCGACGGTGACCCGGGCGACCCCGTCACCGTCGCGGGACGGCAGGTCGTCGACCGGTTGCGCCTGCGTCGCGACACCGTCGGGTCGCTGGTGCTGCTCGACGACGGCGTGCTCGCCGTGTGCGGCGAGACGCTCGCGCTCGGTCGCCGCGATCTGCTCGGCGCCTACGCCCGCCGCCGGCTGTCTCGCGCGACCGCCGACAGCGACCGCGCGTGGTGGGCCGAGGTCATCGCCGCCGTCGCACGCTGACGCTCATCCCGCTGCGGTGAGCCACTGCGCGATCCGCGCGCCGATGGCCGGGCCCTGGTCCTCCTGCAGGAAGTGCGAGGCGCCCTCGATGACCTCGACGGCGTCCTCGTCGAGCCCGATCGCGACCGCGAACTTCCGGCCCGTCCGCAGGTCGAGGATCGGGTCCTGGTCGGCCCAGAGCATCAGCACCGGGCGGTTGTCGTCCTTGAGCGCCTGCTGGGTGCGCTGCCCGGCCTGGGCGCCCGGCCCGTCGGGCGTCAGCGGGATCATGAGCGGGAAGGCGCGCGCCCCATTCTTGAACGTTGCATCCGGGAACGGCGCCTCGTAGGCCGCGAGGACCTCGGGCGACGGGGGCGTCAGGCACGCGCCGCCGACGAGCATGCCGATCGGCAGGTCCTCGGTCCGCTCGACGAAGTCGCGGAACGCATTCCACGCGTCGCTCATCCGCTGGTGCCCGGTGAAGAGGCCGGTGTCGAGGATGACCGTCCGGTCGAAGCGCGCGGCGTGCTCGACGTACAGGCGCAGACCGATCGGGCCGCCCCAGTCGTGCACGACCATCGTCGCGTGCTGCAGGTCGAGGTGCTCGAGCAGCTCGGCCATCACCGCGGTGTGGCGGTCGTAGGTGTACCAGTCGAAGGCGGTCGGCTTGTCGCTGCGGCCGAAGCCCGCCATGTCCGGGACGATGCAGCGGAAGCCCGCGTCGCGGACGGCGGGGAAGACCGTGCGCCAGAGGAACGACCACGTCGGCTCGCCGTGCATGAACCAGACCGGCGTCCCGTCGCGGGGGCCGAGGTCGAGATAGGCGATCCGCAGGCCCTCGGCGGTCTCGAAGTAGAGCGGCTCGTGGTCGAAGTCGGGGAGGCCGGCGAAGCGGTCCTCGGGCGTGCGGACGGTCTCGGTCATGGTGCGAGCGAGCCTAGTGCCCAGCCGAGGGCGAGCGCGAGCCCCCCGCCCGCGGTGGCGAGCACCAGGAGACGGGCGGCCGCGGCGGGGTCGGGCGGCATGCCGGCGTCGCGATCGCCGCGCAGCAGCCGGTCCTCCTCGGACATCCACGTCGAGAACGTCGTGAACGAGCCGAGCACCGCAGTGCCGACGAGCAGCGCGGCGTCCCCGGTGACCCCGGCGCCCGTCAGGACGCCCAGGGCGAACGCGCCGCCCAGGTTCAGCAGGAGGGTCGCGCGAGGGGCGCCGCCGAGCGCGTCGCCGAGCCGGACGCGGGCGACCGCGCCGAGGCCGGCGAGGGTGGCGACGAGCAGGACCATGGCGGCCCGAGCATGGCACGGGCGCGCGATGGCGCCCGCACCGCCGCCCGGGGTCCGGCTCAGCGCACCGCCGCCGCCCCGAGCCGGACCGCCGCGAGACCGGTGACGAGGGTCACCGCGAGATAGGCGAGAGCCGTCGACGCGTGCCCGTCCCGCAGCAAGCGGACGACCTCCAGCTGCAACCCGCTGAACGTTGTCAGGGCGCCGCACAGCCCGGGTCCGAGCAGCGCGTGCACCCGGGGGCGGGGGGCACGGAGGTGGACGACCACGGCCCCGAGGACGAAGGCGCCGAGCGTGTTGGCGACCAGGGTCCCCCACGGCCAGTCACCCCCGCCGGCTCCGGCCCCCAGCCAGTCGGAGAGCCCCCAGCGGGCCAGCCCTCCGACGGCCCCTCCCAGGAAGACGGCGAGCAGCATCGACCGCGTAGGGTAGGGGCATGGCCGCCGCCGACCTTGACCAGCTCTGCATCGACACCGTCCGGACGCTGTCCATGGACGCCATCCAGAAGGCGAACTCCGGTCATCCGGGGCTTCCGCTCGGCATGGCGCCGGCAGCGTTCCTGCTCTACGCGGACGTGATGAAGCACGACCCCAAGGACCCCGACTGGCCCGACCGCGACCGGTTCGTCCTCAGCGCCGGGCATGGCTCGATGCTCCTGTACTCGGCGCTGCACCTCGCCGGCTACGAGCTGTCCGTGGACGACCTCAAGGCGTTCCGCTCGTGGGACTCCCGCACCCCCGGTCACCCCGAGCGCGAGCGCCTGCCGGACGGCGGCTGGCGGACCCCGGGCGTCGAGGTCACCACCGGCCCCCTCGGTCAGGGCTTCGCCAACGGCGTCGGCCTGGCCATGGCCGAGAAGTTCCTGCGCGAGACCTTCGGCGAGGAGGTGCAGAACCACTACACGTACGCGATCTGCTCCGACGGCGACCTCATGGAGGGCGTCGCGTCGGAGGCCGCGTCGCTGGCCGGCCACCTCGGCCTCGGCAAGCTCATCTACCTCTACGACGACAACGACATCTCCCTCGACGGGCCGACGTCGCTGTCCTTCGCCGAGGACACCACCGCACGCTTCGAGGCGTACCACTGGCACGTCCAGACGGTCGAGGACGCGAACGACCTCGGCGCGCTCCGCGCCGCGATCGAGGCCGCGCAGGCCGAGACCGGGAAGCCGTCGCTCATCCGCGTGAAGTCGATCATCGGCTACCCGTCGCCCGGCAAGCAGGGCACCTCCGGCGCGCACGGCGCGCCGCTGGGCGAGGACGAGATCCGCGCCACCAAGGAGGTCATGGGCTGGGATCCCGACGCCCAGTTCCTCGTGCCCGACGGGGTGCTCGAGCGCTTCGGTGCCGCCGGCGTCGCGGGTGCCGAGGAGCGCGCGTCCTGGGACGCCCGCCTCGAGGCGATGAAGGCCGCGGACGCCGACAAGGCCGCCGCATGGGACGCCGGCTGGTCCTGTCGCCCACTGCCCGGCCTGGCCGACGCCCTCCCCGCCGACGCGGCCGCGTTCGGCAAGCCCAAGATCGCCACCCGCGCCGCGGGCAAGGCCGTCATGCACGCCTTCTCGGACTTCGTGCCGACGATGGTCGGCGGCGCCGCGGACCTCTCCGGCTCGACCTCGACGATGTTCCCGGGCGAGGACGCCTCGCGCTTCACGAAGGACCAGATCGGTCGCAACGTCTACTGGGGCGTCCGCGAGCACGCGATGGGCGCTGCCGTCAACGGCCTCGCCGTCCACGGCGGGATCATCCGCCCGTACGGCTCGACGTTCCTGCAGTTCGCCGACTACATGCGCGGTGCGATCCGCCTCAGCGCGCTCATGGAGCTCAACGTCGCGTGGGTCTTCACACACGACTCGGTCGCGCTCGGCGAGGACGGTCCGACCCATCAGCCGGTCGAGCACCTGCTCGCGCTCCGCGCGATCCCGGGCCTGACGGTCATCCGCCCCGCGGACGCGACCGAGGTGGCCGAGGCGTGGCGCGTGATCCTCGAGGACCTGCACGGCCCGGCCGTCCTGGTGTTGTCTCGGCAGGACCTGCCGATCCTCGACCGCGAGAAGCTCGAGTCCGCCCGGGGTGTCGCGCGGGGCGCCTATGTGCTCCGCGAGCCGGAGGGCGAGGAGTCCGCGTCGATCATCGCGACCGGCTCCGAGGTCGAGATCGCGCTCGCCGCCGCCGACGCCCTGGCCGCCGACGGCGTGCACGTGCGCGTCGTCTCGATGCCGTCGTGGGAGCTCTTCGACGCGCAGGACGAGGAGACCCAGGAGGACGTCCTCCCCGGTGACCTCCCGACCGTCTCGATCGAGGCCGGCGTGACCATCGGCTGGGAGCGGTACGCGGATATCCCGATCGGCATCGACCGCTTCGGCGCGTCGGCGCCCGGCCCGGAGCTCTACGAGCGGTTCGGCATCACCGCCGACGCGGTCGTCGAGGCCGTGAAGGAGCTGCTGGAGGACGAGGCATAGTCGTCACAGGGTGGTGGTAGCCCTGTGACACGTCCCTGGATGTACTCGGGGCATGTCAGATGCGGGCGAGGTGACGCCAGCTCACGATGACCGTGAGCTGCGGTCCAAAGGGATCGTCCTGGCGAGGACGATCACCGAAAAGGGAGGTCTCGCGTCCGCCGCGGACCTGCGGGAGGCCGGCGTCTCGCGCAACGCCTTGGCGCTGCGCCTCCGCGGAGGCCGGGTGGTCGAGGTGTACCCGGGGGTGTTCGCCCTTCCGCCGGCAGATCTTGCTCCAGCACTCCGTCGTCGGGCCGCGGTCCTGTCCTGCGGGGCGGGGGCCCTGCTCGATGGGTGGTCGGCGCTCGAGGCCTGGGGCCTGATCACGTTCCAGGAGCCGCCCGACGACCTCGTGCACGTGGTTGTCCCGGAAGGACGGCGGCCGCGTCGCGAGGGCATCGCCGTCCACAGGGTCGGCACGCTGGACCCGCGGGACGTCGCCGAGCGCGAGGGGACGCCGTGTCTCGCGCTGCCACGGACACTGCTCCGGGCGGCCGCATCCCACGACGTCCGCTTCGTCGAGCGGCTCATCGACGAGGCGGCCTACTCGGGGGTCTGGAGGTCCTGGGAGGTCGAGGACCTGCTCGTCCGCACGGTCGGCCATCGCGGCTACGCCGTCCTGGAGAAGGCCTTCCGCAAGCACGTCCCCGGAACGACGAGGACCGCGAACGAGCTCGAAGAGACGTTCCTGGGGATCTGCGACGAGGAGGGGTGGCCGCGACCGCTCTGCCAGCTGCCCGACAAGCTCAGCACCGGGCGCGGTATCCGTCACGACTTCTACTGGCCGGACTTGCGGCTGGCCGGCGAGACGGACGGCGGCCGCGGGCATGCCGGCGCATACCGACGCGCGCGGGACGCCGAGCGCGACGCGGATCTTCGTGCGCGCGGCATCGAGGTGGTCCGGGCGACCTACGACGAGGTGTTCGACCACCGACGCGTCGTCGTGGAGCGCTTCGCGCCGGTGCTGATCGCTCGTGGCGCGCGCTTCGGGCGCTCGCGGCGACGGCGCTCCTGAGCGTCGCCGGCGCCCGGACCGTTCTCTCCTTCGAGTGCCGCCGTTCGGACGACGCCCCCCCTCTGGACGTCAGCTCACGAAGATCGTGAGTTGACGTCATCTCACCGACGTCAGACCGCCACGCCACCCGCACCGTCGAACTGCGCCATCACGCCCAGCGGGTCGGTGTCGCCCGTCAACGCCGCCACGACCGCCGGGTCCTGCGACCCGCCCACGGCCCGACGGCCGTCGGCGGTCAGGCCCATCGCGAACGCGATCGTCGGGGTGCCGGTGTGGTCGTAGAGCGCGGTGTGCGTCTCGATGACCGCCTCCTCGACGCTGCCGTGGGTCGTCTGACGCGACGGCAGGGCGTCGACCTCCGCCTGCACGTCGTGGTGGGCGAACGGCCGGACGGGCTCGGTCGCCGGACCGCCGAGCACGGCGAGGCCGTGCTTGGTCAGGTACCAGCCGACCGCGGTCGAGACGCCGTAGGCCGACGGGTCCTCGCGCAGCCGGCCGACCAGGGTGGCGAGGGCGTGCAGGACGTAGCCGTTGGCCGGGCCGCCGGCGAAGGTCAGGCCTCCGGTGACCGTCGGGGCGCGCTCCGCGTCGAACAGGTCGACCCCGAGCTCGCCCGCCGCGATCTGCACTGCCGACGGGAAGCACGAGTAGAGGTCCAGGTGCGCGGCGTCGTCGATTCCGATGCCCGCGTGACCCAGCGCGGCCCGGCCGTTCGCCGCGATCGCGGGGGAACGGTCGAGCTGCCACCGCTCGCTCGCGAACCAGTGGTCCGCGGCGCCGGCCGTCGCGTGGACCACGACCCAGCGCTCGCGCGGGATCCCCGAGGCCTGCGCGGCCTCCGCGCTCATGAGCACCAGCGCCGCCGCCTGATCGACCGCGATGTTCGCGTTCATGAGCTTCGTGTACGGGTCGCTGACGAGCCGGTTCGCGGGGGTGGGGGTGCCGAGCACCTCCGGGTCGGTCGGGGCGTCCGTCGCCCAGGCGTACGGATTGGTGTGCGAGACCTCCGCGAACCGCGCCCAGATCCGCGCGGCGTGCGCGCGCTGCTCCTCGCGGGTGCGCCCGGAGGCGGCGCGCAGGGCGTGCTCGAAGAACGGGTAGTAGAAGACGGGAGCGAGCAGGCCCGCCGCGGTCTCCGCTGCGTTGGACGGCTCCTTGTCGGTGCCCACCGACCAGGTCGGCGTCACGTCCTCCCCCTGCTCCGGCCACCCGGTGGCCGGGCCGCCACGCACCGCGGCCATGAAGGGCTTGAACGACTCGCCGAACGAGATCAGCGCCACGTCGAGGTCACCGGACAAGACGCGCGAAGCGAGATCGCCGAGCAGCGCGATCGGACCGTTGCCGCCGCGCGCCGTGCGGACCGTCGCGCGCGGGGAGATGCCGAGCTCGGCGGCCATGACCGCGGCCGGGTCCGGCACGGGCCAGGAGAAGAGGTCGATCGAGGCCGCGACCTCGACCTTCGCGAGGAGTGCGTCGGCGCCGATGGAGGCAGAGGCGTCGGCGATCGCGCCGCGCGCCGCGTCGGCCATGAAGCGGTGCGGCGCCGGCGGCGGGCCGTCCGCGGCGCGGTGCGTCAGCTGCGCGGCGCCGACCAGGACGGGGGTACGAGGATCGAGCATGAAGTGGAGAGTAGTACGTCCTACTTCTTCAGCAGCGTGAGCAATCGCTGCGCGTCGGACGAGACCGTCACGTGGATCGCGCCCGGCTCCCGCACCCACGCGATCAGGTTCAGGGCGGTCAGCCGGTCGAGGAAGAACTGGAAGGCGCGTGCCTGCGCGCGCGACGTGTACGTCCGCGAGATGTCGAACGCGTAGCCGGTCGTGTGCAGTGAGTAGTTCCGCGTCGCCTCGATGTTCCGGCGGGTCAGCAGCCGCTGGTAGGGCGTGTCGCGGACGCTGCTGGTGATCGTCAGCCGGGCCGTGCTCCCGGTCACCTCCTGCACGCCGGCCCCGATGTACGCCAGCACGGCGAGCGCCTCGGGGCGCAGTGCGCGATAGAGCCGCTCGGACTGCTTCAGCCGCGGGGCGAGCTCCCCCATCCGTGGGTCGAGGCGGACGCCGAACTCCTCCAGCGTGTCGTCGTCGAGGATCCGCAGGGTGCCCGCCGCCCGCGCGCGCCCGAGCGCGAACGGGTCGTCGTAGACGGCGGTGGAGCCCTGTGGGTGCAGCACCTCCTCGGCGCTGTTCTTCGCGGTGTGCCGGTCGGCGAGGGTCTGCAGCGAGGACGGCGAGGACCGCCAGAGCCGCATGATCCCGGCCGCGGCGCGGACCCGCCAGAGGTACGTGGACGAGTCGTCCCCGAGCGTCGCGAGGAACGCGTGTGCCTCGGCATTGCGCACCGGCGAGGTGTTGAAGTACAGCTCGGCGTACGAGACGTCGTCCCCACCGTCGTAGCGCTCCAGCGCCTCCTGGAGATTGCCGACGCCCATGTGGTACGCGGCGACCGCGAGGTCGGGCCGGTCGCCGAGCTGCTCGCGGGCGAACCGCAGGTACTCCACGGTGCCGGCCAGGGACTTCGCCGGATCGAACCGCTCGTCGACCTGCCGCCGCACGCGGGTGCGCGACGCGACCTTGCTCCCGCGCGCGATCCCGCGCGTGAGCCGCTCACTCGCGGACACGTCGATCTTCAACTTCAGCAGCGACGTCCCGGTCTCCGCCAGGATCTGCGTGAGCCCGACGGCCCCGCGCAGGTCGTCCGACGCGCGGGCGTCCTCCCGGCCCGCGCTCTCCAGGAAGACGATCGCCTCGAGCGTGTCGGCGTCCACGACACCGCCGCTCCCGCCGGCGATCCGGTCGATCAGCCCACGCCAGCGGTCGACCCGCTCGGCCGTGGCGACGACCCCGCCGGGGCTCTTCGTGTAGAGCACGTGGGCGAGCCCTTCAGCGGCGCCGCGCTCGAGGCGCTCCCGGTCGGACGCCTGGTAGGCGAGCGGGTCGGGACGCCCCTCGATCTGCAGTCCGCCGCCGTCGTCCTCGCTCCCGAGCAGCAGGGCGCCGGCGGCCACGACGAGGATCGCGAGCACGGCGAGCACCGCGGCCACGAAGGGACGCGCGCTCCGCGATGGTCCTCGTGATCCCGCCCGCGACACGGTCGGCAGACTCGCACAGGGGCTGTCGCGTCCGCGTCACCGGCGGGATCGCGAGTACCGTTCCGGGCCGATGGAGATCTCGTCCGACAAGGACCGCATCGACCGTGACGCGGTCCACCGCTTCCTCAGCGAGGACGCCTACTGGTCCAAGGGCGTCAGCCGCGAGCAGGTCGAGCGCGCGATCGAGCACTCCGTCTGCTTCGGCGCCTACGACGAGGACGGCGCACAGGTCGGCTTCACCCGCGTGGTGACCGACCGGGCGACCTTCGCGTGGGTGTGCGACGTCTTCGTGCTGCCGGCCGCCCGCGGTCGCGGGGTCGGCAAGGCGCTCATCGCCGCGGTCGTCGCCCACGACGCGGTGAAGGACGTGCGCCGGATCGCCCTCGCGACCGAGGACGCCCACGGTCTCTACGAGCACTTCGGCTTCACCGAGCCCGACGACCTCTACAAATGGATGGTGCTGCGCCCATGAAGCTGTACGTCTGCTGGGGCTCGTTCAACACGCCCCTCCACACCCACGTCTGCGCGTCCGCGCTCGACGCCCTGCGCGAGGCCGGGCACGACCCGCAGGTGCAGCGGACCTACTCGTTCGGCGCGGTGCCGGGCGCGCTGCAGACCCCCGGTCGCAAGACCGTCAACGCGGGAACGGGCAGCCACTGGGTCCCGGCCCTCGAGCTGGACGACGGCACCTGGATCGGTGGCTCGAAGGAGATCGTCGCGTGGGCGGAGGCCCATAAAGCTACGACCTTGTAGTTTTATCGCATGCCTGGAACGGTCCCTGTCCCGCCGACGATCGCGGGCGTCCGCCGCTCCCACGTCGAGGCGCGCGGTGTGCGCTTCCACGTCACCGAGGCCGGTCCCGCGGACGCTCGCCCGGTGCTGCTGTTGCACGGCTGGCCGCAGCACCACCTCCTCTACCGCGACCTGCTCACGGACCCACCCGCCGGGCTGCGACTCATCGCGCCGGACCTCCCAGGCTTCGGCTGGTCGGGACCGGCCCCCCACCGCTGGGAGAAGGAAGACGTCGCAAGCGACCTGCTGGCGTTGCTCGACGCGCTCGGCCTCCGCGATGGTGTCGGGCTCGTCGGCCACGACTGGGGCGGCTGGATCGGACACCTGATGGCCCTGCGCGAGCCGCAGCGCTTCACGACGTACCTCGCGCTGAACATCCCGCACCCGTGGAACACCGCGCGGACGTTGATCCCGCACGTGTGGCGCTTCGCGCTCTACCAGCCCATGATGGCCGTGTTCGGCCGGCCGCTGCAGCAGCACACGCCCTACCTCAAGATCCTCTTCCGGATCGCGCTCAAGAACCGGGACAACGTCACGGACGCCGACATCGCGCTCTTCACCGACCGATTCCGCGACCCCGTGGTCGCCCGGGCCGGCCGCGACGCGTACCGCTCGTTCCTGATCCGCGAGATGCCACGGCCGGGGCGCGCCCCGGAGACCCGCCGCTCGACCCTGCGCACGGTGACGTTGTTCGGCGACGACGACATGGCCATCAGCGAGACGCTCGCCGCCGAGTCGACGGCGCTGGCCGACGACTACACGCTGAAGATCGCGCCGGGCGTCGGGCACTTCATCGTCGACGAGCGCCCGGACCTCGTCCGCGCGGAGGTCGTCGAGCTCTTCGCGCCTGCGTGAGATGCCTCACAAACGAGGGATGGTTGTCGTTCTGCGTGGGTAGTGGGACCGTATCTCTGACATGGCTTCCACCTCCTACCGGCCCGCCGCTCTGTCGCTCGACGCTGAAGCCCTGCGTCGCTACCTCGACGGGCCCTACCGCGAGGTGCGCGAGATGACGCGCCGGATCCTCGCCCAGCCCGACCACGCTCCCGTCAGCGGCCTGCCGAGGGACGAGTACCGCGAGCTGATCCTGCAGCGCATGCGCATGCTCGCCGCCGAGGGTCAGACGGGCATGGGCTTCCCCGTCGAGTACGGGGGGGAGGGCGACGTCGGCGCATCGATCGCCGCCTTCGAAACGCTCGGCCACGGCGACCTGTCGCTGCTGGTCAAGTGCGGCGTCCAGTTCGGCCTCTGGGGCGGCGCGGTGCTGCACCTCGGCACGAAGCGCCACCACGAGGCGTACCTGCCGCAGACCATCCGCGGCGATCTCCCCGGGTGCTTCGCGATGACGGAGTGGGGTCACGGCTCCGACGTCCAGTCGCTCGACACGACGGCCACCTACGACGCGGAGACCGACGAGTTCGTCATCCACACGCCCGACGAGGGCGCCAAGAAGCACTACATCGGCAACGCCGCCGCGCACGGTCGCATCGCCGCCGTGTTCGCGCAGCTGATCGTCGGGGACGAGAAGCCCGGCGTTCACGCGTTCGTCGTCCCGCTCCGCGACGAGAAGGGCGAGGCGCTCCCGGGCGTCACGCTCGAGGACTGCGGCGAGAAGCTCGGCCTCAACGGGGTCGACAACGGGATGATCTCGTTCGACCAGGTCCGGGTCCCGCGCGAGGCGCTGCTGAACCGCTACGCCGACGTGTCGGCCGACGGCGAGTACTCGAGCGAGATCGAGAACCCGAACCGCCGCTTCTTCACGATGATCGGCACCCTCATCCAGGGCCGCGTGTGCGTCGGCGGCGCCGCCGGCACCGCGGCGAAGAACGCGCTGACGATCGCGGTCCGCCACGGGCTGAAGCGCCGCCAGTTCGGCCCGCCCGGCGGCGAGAGCGAGATGCTGCTGATGGACTACCGCACGCATCAGCGCCGCCTGCTGCCGCTCCTGGCCAAGACGTACGCGCTGCACTTCGCGCAGGAGGAGGTCGCCGCCCGGCTGCACGTCGCGTTCAGCGGCGGGGACGTCCCCGAGCGCGACCAGCGCGAGCTCGAGACCTACGCCGCCGGCCTCAAGGCGATGACGACCTGGCACGCCACCGACGCGATCCAGCAGTCCCGCGAGGCGTGCGGCGGCTTCGGCTACCTCGCCGAGAACCGCTTCGCGGCGCTGAAGGCGGACACCGACGTCTTCACGACGTTCGAGGGCGACAACACGGTCCTCTACCAGCTCGTCGCCAAGTCGCTGCTCACCGACTACAAGGACCAGTTCTCGACGATGGACCAACCCGCGCTCGTGCGGTTCGTGGCCGGCCAGGTCGTCGAGACGGTCGTCGAGAAGTCCCTCGCACGGCAGCTGCTCGGCGCGCTGGTGGACGTCCTCCCGGCGTCCGACGACGAGCGCGAGCTGCGCGACCGCGGCTACCAGGGCGAGCTGCTGCGCTGGCGCGAGGAGCACATCCTCGCGAGCGTCGCGCGGCGCTTGAAGGCCGGGGTCGACAACGGCTACGACCCGTTCCGCGTCTTCAACTTCTGCCAGGACCACGTCGTCCACACCGCCAAGGCGCACATCGAGCGGAAGGTGTTCGACGCGTTCTGCGCGGGGATCGACCGCTGTGAGGACACGCAGCTCAAGGAGGCCCTCGGGCAGCTGTGCGACCTCTACGCGCTGAGCGTCACCGAGGCCGACCGCGGGTGGTACCTCGAGCACGGCCGGCTGACCACGCAACGGTCCAAGCGCATCACGACCGAGGTCAACCTGCTGTGCATGGACGTGCGTGAGCAGGCGGGCGAGCTCGTCGACGCGTTCGGCATCCCGGACGCGGTGCTCGCCGCGCCGATCGCCATGAGCTGAGTCACCACACGGTCCGCCGCGGGTCGAAGGCCGCGATCCTCGCGTCCTTCGTGCCGAGCGGGCACCCGTGGACCTGCGCGGTCGCGTAGATGAGCCGGTCCGCGGGGTCGCCGTGGAACCGCTCGTCGAGCGCCGCCGCGGCGCAGGCGATCTCCGCGGTCACCGGCGCGATCTCGAGGCGTTCGGTGACGACCGCGGCCCGGAGCCAGTCCTCCACTCCGAGCGTGAGCGCGATCCGGCCGCGGCGGACGAGCGTGCCGAGCTCCCAGGCCGTGATGGCGCTGACCAGTCGCCGGTCGGAGCGGTCGAGCTCCCGCCGGATCACGCGCCCCAGGCGTCGCGGGTCGTCCGCGAGCCACAGGACGGCGTGCGTGTCGAGGACGATCACCGGTGGTCGGCGTCCCACACGTCACCGAGCGGGGACAGCAGCTCCTCGTCGTCGACGAGGTAGGTGACCGACCCCCGGAGGTCGGGAGCGGGGTCGATCGGGACGAGCTTCGCGACCGGACGCCCGTGCTTGGTCACGATGATCTCCTCGCCGGTCCGCGCGACGTCGTCGAGGATTCCGAGGCAGGTGGCCTTGAACGCTGAGGCGGTGATGTGCTGCGGCATCTGACCATGGTTGCATGACCATGGTCAGATACGCAAACCGGCCGCCCACAGCGCCGCGCGCAACCGCGCCGGGGAGCGCACGGTCCGCGCGTCGGCGGCCGCCACCCAGCGCACCCGGCGGTCCCGGACGCCACGCACGATCCGTGCCCCGCGGCGCAGGCGCGGCCCGATCCGCACGCCGTCGCCGGAGCGGGTCCGAGCGCCCGGCCGGACGCCGCTCGCGGTCGCGTGTCGCGGCGCGGTCGAGGCCACGAGCACGACCCGTCCGTCGTCGCCGAACACCGCCCGCACCGGCCGGGCGGCACCGCCCGAGCCCGCCGCACACCACCGGTAGGCACGCCCCGGCCGCGACGTCGGCTGGCCCGCCCGTCGCAGCACCTGTTCGGCCGTGGCGCCGAGCTTCAGACCGCCGAGACCCAGCGACGTGAGCCGCTGCTTCGCAGGACGGCACGAGGAGATGGGCACGCCGCGCGCCCGTTCCCACGTCTGCAGGTACGCCTCGGCCCCGCGGCGCAGGTCGCGGACGACGCCGTCCCCTCCACGACGGCGGACCTGCTCCAGCCAGTCGGCGTACATCCCGTAGGTGGCGAGGCCGTCGCTCGTGATGTCGAAACTCCGCTCGCCCCACCGCTCGCGGTCCAGCGTGACGCGACCGTCCAGCGAGGGGAACGGGTACTCGAGCGGGTCGCCGGTCTCCACCCCGGGGCGGCTCTGCGCGGCGAGCCCGTTCATGTCCGACCCGTACCCGATGCCGAAGACGAAGCGCGGGTCGCGGGCGGCGACGGCCTGCTTCCAGCGGTCGAGGTAGTCGACGGGCGCGGGGTTGGCGGTGGGGGAGACGAACCCGCCGAGCGACAGGATCCGCGGCATGAGCGCGGCGGAGAGCTGGCTCTCGGTCTGATGGGAGGACACGACGCCCGAGTACCGTCGCCGCTCGAGTCGCTCCATCACGGCGAGGGACGTCTTCACGCTCATGTGGTCGAGCTCGATCAGGACGCCGGCGTCGGCGAGCCGGTCGACGAGGTACCCGCCCAGCGACGTCAGCCCGCGCACGTTGCAGTGCGGTGTCGGGACCTGCGGCGAGGTCGTGATGTCGTTGTCGCGCTGCGGCCCGGTGCACGTCTCCACCGTCCAGTTCGCGCCGGTCGCGTGGAGGTTGCCCGCGCCGACGATGACGCCCTGCTCGCCCGGGTCCATCTTCGTCCCGCCGAAGGCGTTGTCGAACTTGTGCACCGGGAAGATCGAGCTGACGCCGAGGTCGCGCAGCTGCCGCATGCCACCGTCCACGTCGGCGCGGTCGCACTCGGGCACGTCGGCGTGCTGGCCGCAGCCGAAGAGCCGTGAGACCTCGATGCCGAGCACGACGGCGACCTGGCCGCGCGCGATCACGCGCCGCGCCTCGAACGGGTCGCGCACGATCCGTAGGAACCCCTCGCCGGGTCCGCCCATCTGCGCGTCGACGTAGTCCTGCAGCTCGTGCAGCGCACGAAGCTGGGCCCGCGCGCTCGCCATGTCGTCGCACGGCCGCTTGCGCTGGGTCATGACGCTGCACAGCGGCTCGTTCTCGACCGCGAGCGCCACCATCACCCGCAGCCCGCCGCGCCAGGCGCGCTGCAGCGACGTCCAGTACATGCCCTCCGAGGCCACGGCGCTCGGCCGCGGCCAGCCCGGGAACGTCGGCCAGCCGGGCCGCGCGGTCATGCCGCCCTCCAGGACGTCGGCGAGCGTGCCGTTCGTCCCGCGCCGCTTGCTCGTGCAGTCGGGCAGCGCGTACGCCGGGCCGTACGGGTGCCACGGCGTGCCGCAGTGCCAGTCCCCGCCGAAGATCTCGAATGCCGCGATGTGGCCGTGCGTGTCGACCGTGCCGGAGACCTCGCCGGTAGACGGGCTCGCCGTTGGGGACGGACCCTCGACGGCGGGTGCGGCCTCCGGGAAGACCGCGCACCCGGTCGCGGGCGTCAGGGTGGCGACGCCCTGCGAGCGGCCGCTGCCGACGTTGGTGAGCGTGAGGTCGGGGCCCAGGCGCCACTCCGCCGCGGGGGACGGCTCGGCCGTGCGGGTGACCGCGCCGGTGGCGTCCAGCGTTACGAAGTCCTTCGCGGTCCCGTACAGCAGGTACTCGCCCAGTCGGGTCGCGCGGAGGCGTAGCGGGTCGGCGCTGAGCGGCCCGTCAGGGGTGGCGACCGTGAAGCAGCCGCCGGCGACGGAGTACCGGGTCTGGACCTCGGCACCGGCGGCGGCGGCCGCCGCCGGTGCCCCGAGGGCGAGCAACGCGGCCGTGAGGACGGCGGATCGGAGGCGGAGGCGCAAGGCGCGGGCAGGCTACACCCTCCACCGTGAGCCGACCCGGGGTCACGCGACGTAGAACCGGCATGACCGACGAACTCCCGACGACCGACGCGCAGTGGCGCGAGCGGCTCACGCCGGAGCAGTACCGGATCCTGCGCAAGGCCGGCACCGAACGCCCGTTCACGGGGGTCTACGACGACTGCAAGGACCCGGGGACCTACCGCTGCGCCGGTTGCGGCAGCGCACTCTTCGCCTCGACCGACAAGTACGACTCGCGGTCCGGCTGGCCGAGCTTCGTGGCCCCGGCGGACGACGATGCCGTGGAGCTTCGCCGCGAGGGCCTCATCCTGCGCCGCACCGAGGTGCGGTGTGCGACGTGCGACTCGCACCTCGGGCACGTCTTCGACGACGGGCCGCGCGAGCGGGGTGGCCGGCGGTTCTGCATCAACAGCGCGGCACTCGATCTCGACCGCGCGTAATTCGGGCGACGGGTCCCGGTTGTGGGGACATGACCAACATCACGCGCAGGATCCACACCACGTTCGCCCTCGCCGCCGTCACCGCCGGCCTCGCCGCTGCGCCCGCCATGGCCGGCCCGGCCACGACGGGCTCCCTCAGCAACGGTCCTGTCAAGCCGACCGTCGTCTGGGACCACGCCGCCTGGAAGAAGTGCTGGGCCGGTACCTACGCCCAGTGGCGTGCCGCCGGCAGCAACCCGACCACCTCGCAGAACGCCGCCGACCTGACCTGCGGCACCCAGCCCTGATCCCGACCACCACGACCGAGGTGCCCGACGCCCCGCCGACGTGCGGGGCGTCGGTCGTTCGGGCCCGGCGACGGGTCAGCCCAGCACGACCTCCGCGGCCCGCCGCACGGTCGCCGCGTCCCCGCCGATCATCAGCGTCGTGACGACCGAGTCACGCCACGCCTCGAGGTCGTGACGGACCTTGTCCGCCGACCCGATCAGTGCCATCTGCTCCACGAGCTTCGTCGGGATCGCGGCGGCCGCCTCGGTCTTCTTCCCCTCCAGGTACAGCGCCTGGACCTCGTCGACGACCGACTCGTAGCCCATCCGGATCGGCACGTTCGCGTGGAAGTTCTTCGTCTTGGCGCCCATGCCGCCGAAGTACAGGGCGTACATGGGGCGCAGCATGTCGGCGGCCTGCTCGACGTCGTCGTGGACGATGATCGGGACGGTCGCGGCGACCTCGAAGTCCTCCCGCGAGCGGCGGGCGCCGTCCCGCGCCCATCCCTCCTCGAGGTTCGGGAGGTAGAGGTCCTCCGCGTGCGGGGAGTAGAAGAGCGCGAGCCACCCGTCGCAGAGCTCGGCCGCGAGCGCGACGTTCTTCGGACCCTCGGCCGCGAGATAGATCGGGATGTCCTCCCTGAAGGGGTGGACCGTGCTCTTCAGCGGTTTGCCGAGTCCGGAGGGACCGGGAAGGCCGAGCGTGTAGTGCTCGCCCTCGAACGTGACCGGTCCCTCGCGCTTCCAGATCTCCCGCAGGATCCCGATGTACTCGCGCGTGCGGGCCAGCGGCTTGGCGAACGGCTCGCCGTACCAGCCCTCCACGACCTGCGGGCCGGAGACGCCGAGGCCCAGGATGAAGCGCCCCTGACTGAGATGGTCCAGCGTGATCGCGGCCATGGCGGCCGCCGCGGGCCGGCGCGCGCTCAGCTGCATGATCGCGGTGCCGAGCTGCACCGTCGTCGTCTGCGAGCCCCACCACGCCAGCGGCGTCAGCACGTCCGAGCCGTAGGACTCGGCCGTCCAGATGGAGTGGAAGCCGAGCCGCTCGGCCTCCGCGATGGACTCGACCACGCCTTCGGGCGGGCCGGAGCCCCAGTAGCCGGTCTGCAGGGCGAGCTTCAGGTCACGGGCCATGGCCCGACCCTATGCGCCCGGCGCGACTACGCGGCGGGACGCTCGTCGAGCTTGATGTCGAAGCCGCCGGTCTCGTCGGTGATCGTCACCGTCGCCCCGTAGGTCTGGGCGTCGGCGGTCACCTCGCAGCGGGTCGTCGAGCCGACCTCGATGTCGACGCGCTCGGGGCAGCTGACGAGGTCGGGCGCGCGCCCGACCTGCTTCTCGAGGGCCTCGGCGGACTTCTCCTCCACCAGTGTCCCGGGGAGCGTGCCGGCGACGACGGTCCAGCGGATGCGGCCGTCGCCCTCCTCGTCGACGACCTCCAGCGAGACGTCCAGGCGCACGTCGCGGGCGAGGGTCATCTCGCAGTCGGCCTTCGTGCCCTTCTTCGCGGCGACGTCGTCGGGGCACGCGACCTCCTGCACGATCGCGCCCTTCACCTGCTTGGCGTAGCCCTCCCCGATCTGCTTCTCGGCCTTGTCGATGTCGACGGACCGCTCGCCGCTGCAGGCGGCGAGCCCGACGGGAAGGACCACCAGCAGGGTGAGGGTGAGGAGGCGGCGCATTGCGGCGGGATGCTGACGCACCCCGCCGCAAGCTGCAAACGAGCGATCCGGACTTCAGGCCGGGTCGGTGCCCGGGGCGACCTCGCCCGGGTAGGAGCCCGGGGTCGCCTGCGGGGTCGGGGCGCTGTTCGGGCCGCCCTTGCCCGGGCCGCCGGGTCCGCCTGTCCCCGGATGGGGGAAGCCGTGACGGCCGCCGCGGCCCTTCTTGAAGAACCCGCGTCCGCCGGCCCGGGTCGCGACCTCGTCGAAGTGCTCGTCGAACTCCTCGAGGACGTGGTCGCGCTGGGCGTCGGTGATCGACGAGTCGGCGACCTTCGCCGCCAGCGTCTTCGCCAGCGACGCGCGCGTCGCGGACTTGACGTCGGCGAGGTCCTTCTTCTGCGCCTTGGCGATCTCGGTCAGCGTCTTGCCGGAGCGCAGCTGCTCGATGAGCTTCGCGCGGGTGAGGCCGAGCTCCTTGGCCGCCGCGTCCGCGAGGCCGATAAGCGCTGCGCGGCCGCCGAACCCGTGGCCGGGCCCGCCGCCGAAGCCGCGGCCGCCGCGTCCGCCGTGCGGGCCGCCGCGCCCGCCGAGACCGAGCACGGTGCCGCGCTCGGCGCGCCGCTTCTTGATCTCGTCGGCCTGTGCCTGCGTCAGCTTGCCTTCCTTGACGGCCTGGTCGATCTGGGCGTCCTGCGCCTTGGCGAGCGCGTCCTTGAGTTCGGACGGCTGCACGTTCAGCCGCTTGGCGGCGTCGGCCAGGACCTCGGTCTCCGCGGCCTTGCGGTCGTCCTTGACCGTGGCCGCGACCGCGGCGGCGCCGCCGGCGGCGACGGCCACGGCGGCGGATGTGGCGACGACGAGTCGTCTGGTGATCATCTTGCCTCCTGCAGGGGATCTGGGCGGGGCATGCTCGGCACTGTCCGGTCATCGTGGCGGATGACCCTCAGGGAACCCTGAGAGTTCGGTCAGAACCGGCTCCGTCGCCACGTATCGTGTGCGCATGCCCTCTTCCCGCACACCGCGCGACCGCCTCGAGTACCGCGCCGCCCGCGCGCTCGCCGCGCTCTCACCCCGCGCCCAGGTGCGTCTCTCCGGCAGGCCGCACGTCCAGCTCGACGGGCAGGCGCTCGAGCCGGAGATCCAGCTGACCCTTGCGATGCTCGAGCGCCAAGGCGCCCCGGCGATCGAGACGCTCCCGCCCCCGCAGGCCCGCGCGCAGATCGTCCGGCAGTCGCTGGCCATCGCCGGCAAGCCGGTCCCCGTCGGCACGGTGCACGACCTGCAGGTCGACGGCGCCGACGGCCCGCTGCCAGCCCGTCACTACGCGCCCGACGAGTCCCACCCCGGCCCGCACCCGCTCCTCGTGTTCTTCCACGGCGGCGGCTTCGTGATCGGCGACCTCGACACCCACGACCAGGTCTGCCGGCTGCTCTGCCGCCACGCCGGCGTGCACGTGCTCAGCGTCGACTACCGGCTCGCTCCGGAGCACCCCTTCCCCGTGCCGGTGGAGGACTGCATCGCGGCGACCCGCTGGGCGTTCGCCCACGCCGCCGAGCTCGGCGCCGACGCGACCCGCGTCGCCGTCGGCGGGGACAGCGCAGGCGGCAACCTGTCCGCGGTCGTCTGCCACCTCCTCATACGCGCGGGAGAGCAGGCCCCGGTGTTCCAGCTCCTGCTCTACCCGGCGACCGACGGCGCCGGCGAGTACCGCTCGCGCGAGCTGTTCTCCGACGGGTTCTTCCTCACCGAGGCGCAGATGGCGTGGTTCAGCGCGCAGTACATCGGCGACGCCGACCCGCTCGACACGCGCCTGTCGATCCTGCGCGCGGAGGACCTGACAGGGCTGCCGCCCGCGCTCGTCATCACCGCGGGCTTCGACCCGCTGCGCGACGAGGGCGAGGCGTACGCCGCGGCACTGCGGGAGGCCGGCAACCGGGTGGCGCTTCGCCGTTTCCCGGGGCTCATCCACGGCTTCGCGAATGCGGCGACCGTGAGCCGCGTCTCCCGCGACGCGCTCATCGAGGTCGCAGGCGCGACGCGCGCGCTGCTCTCGATCGAGCCCGAGGAGAGGGGGTCCTTCGTCGAACCCGAGCAGGAGCCCGTCCCGGCGCCCTGACGTGTCAATCCGCCTCGTCATCTGCGACGACCAGGAGATGGTGCGCTCCGGGCTGCGCATGCTCTTGGAGGCCGAGCCCGACCTCGAGGTGATCGGCGAGGCGGCCGACGGCCGGGCGGCGGTCGAGCGCGTCGTGCGCCTGGAGCCGGACGTCGTGCTCATGGACATCCGGATGCCGGAGTTCGACGGGCTGGAGGCGACCCGCCGGATCCTCGCGCAGCGCCCTTCCTCGCGTGTCGTGGTGCTCACGACGTTCGACGAGGACAGCCACCTCTGGGACACCATGCGCGCGGGCGCCTGCGGCTTCCTGCTCAAGACGGCGCCCGCCGAGCAGCTGGTCCTCGCGATCCGCACCGCCGCTGCCGGGGACGGGCTGATCGACCCGTCCGTCACGCGGCGGGTCATCGCGGCGTTCGCCTCCCGCGGCGCGACGACCGCCCCGGCTGCGCTCGACGAACTGACCGAGCGCGAGCGCGAGGTCCTGCAGGAGCTCGCCCGCGGCCGCACGAACCGGGAGATCGCGGAGTCCTTCGTCGTCAGCGACGCAACGGTCAAGACCCACGTCGCACGCGTGCTGATGAAGCTTCAGCTGCGCGACCGCGTGCAGGCGGTCGTCTTCGCCTACGAGCACGGCATCGTCGTGCCGGGCGAGGACGCCTGAAGGACGACCGGCGACGTCGTCGCGCCCGGGAACCGCGCGAGCACGCGGAAGCCGCCCGGCGTGGTGCCCGCCTCCAGCGTGCCGCCGAGGGCGTACATCCGCTCGCGCATCCCGTCGATGCCGTGCCGGCCGCTGGTGAGGTCCGTCGCGGGCCGGGGGACGTGGCCCGGGTCCCTCTCGCTGAGGACCTCGAGCGACCATCCGGCCCCGTCGAGCGCGCCCACCGAGCGGACGGTGACCGACGAGCCCGGGGCATGGCGGGCGCAGTTGGTCAACGACTCCTGGAGCACGCGATAGGCGGCGAGGTCGGTGTCCGGCCCGACCTCCAGCGGCGGCACCGCGCCCTCCACCCGGATGGTGAGGTTCGCCACCCCGAACCGCGCGAGCAGGTCGTCGGCGTCCACGCTCAGGGCGGGCATGCGGCTCGGCAGTCCCGCGGGCAGCACGCCGAGCAGGCGGTCGAGCTCGCCACGCGCCTCGGTGCCCGCTGCGCGCAGGACCGCGAGGGCGGCGACGGCGTCGTCCGGCCGGGCGACGGCGATGCGACGGGCCGCCGCGGCCTGCAGGAGCATCACGGAGACGGAGTGCCCGACGACGTCGTGCATCTCCAGCGCGATCTGCCGACGCGTCTCGCGCACGGCCTGCCGCTCCTCCGCACCAGCGTCCTCCTGCGCGAGCGCCGCGAGCTCGTGCAGCTCAGCCGCCGCCGCGGCACGGTCGGCCGCGAGGACACCCAGGGCGAACGGCCCGACGGTGAAGAGGAACGGGAAGACGAAGTCGCCCAGCACCAGCGGTGCGGTCAGGCCGATGAGCACGACGTCCGCCGCGCCGGCGAGGACCGTGCCGAGGAGCGCCGCTCGACGCGGGCGGCCCGCCGCGACGTGGCGGCCCGCCGCGAGGCAGACGAGCACGATCGCAAGCCAGACGGCGACCGCCTCGGTAGACGTCGTCAGCCCGACAGCGGCAGCCTGGGTGGGCGCCGCGACGAACCACGTCGCGAGCGCGAGACGCGGAGCGCGGCGGCGCATCACGACGGCCGCCACCAGCCCCAGCGTCCCGACCGGCACGAGCTCCGGCGTGGCGGCCTGATCCATCAGGCTCGGAGTCTCGAGCACCGCGACGAGCGCGAAGAGCACGCTGACCAGGTGGCCCGGGAGCCCCCGCTGCCACGCCCGAGTCGCTGCGGACCTCATGTCGCGGTCCCCGTGGGAAGGGACGCATGCAGCACGGTCCGCCCGTCGCGGGTGATCAGCGTGAGTGTCCCTGCCTGGAGCTCCGTGCGCACACGCAGCGCGACGACATCCGCCGTGGTCGGCTCCGGGCCGTCGTGCTCCACCCGCAGCTCGAGCCGACCCTCGGCGCGACGGACCGCGATCCTGGCGCTCGTCCGGGGCCCCAGGCCGTGGCAGCTGCTCTGGACGATCCGGTAGGCGGTGAGATCCAGTCCGGGCGTCAGCGTGCCGGTCCCGGCGGCGCGGTGGTCGGTCAGCGTGACGCTCGCGCCTCGCTCGCGGAGCATCCGGGTCAGCGGCTCGAGGCCGTCGAGGCCGCGCGCAGGCCCCGCGGGCTCGTCGGACGGGCTGCGGAGCACCCCGAGGACCTGCCGTACCTCGAGCATCACACCGCGTCCGGTCCGCTCGACCTCCAGGAGGGCGGCGGTCGCTCGCTCAGGTGCGTCGGGGAGGTGGGCGGCTGCCTCCTGCGCCCCGGCGAGCATGGCGTCGGTCGACGCCACCAGGACCCCGCGCAGCTCGCCGGCGACCCGTTCGCGTTCGGCGTCGACCGCGTTCTGCGCCCGGGTCGCGGTCGTGGAGCGCAGGCGCTCGATCTGCGCGCGCAGGGCAGCGGTGGCATCGCGCTGCTGGGCGACCGCCGCGCCGGCGACGGCGGGGATGAGCACCGCGACGACGCCGATGAGGTCTTCGGCGTCACCAGACACCAGGAGCAAGCCGGCGGTGAAGAGGACCGTCCCGACGGCGAGTCCGATGATCCGGGCCGCACCCCTGGCGGCGTAGCCGGTCGCCGCGGCGCTGACGAAGCCCGTCAGCGGCACCGACGTTGCCGACTCGACGGCACCGCCGGCGGTGGCGGCGGCGAGCGTCATCCCGAGGCAGATGACCGGGAACGCGATCCCGGGTCGCCGGCCGAGGAGACCGACGCCGATCGCCGCGAGGAGCGCGCTGAGCACCACGCCCACGACACTGTCTCCCGGGCGAGCCGTCACCAGCAGCTCGACGAGCAACCCGGCGGCGACGACGGGGGCGGCGAGCACGGCGGCGGTCCGCGGCGTCGGTACATGCGCGCTCCTGGGCACGAGCAGCAAGCTACCGCCGATGTCCGGCCCGCCGCATCACCCGCGCGGATGATTCGCGCGGCGCCACGCGACCCGGCCCCGTTCCGGGAGTAGTGTCGACCGCATGCCCCGCACCCACGTCGAGACGACCGCCGGCCCCATCCCCGCTGACGAGCTCGGCCGCACCCTCGTCCACGAGCACCTGCTGACGGTCAGCGAGGTGGTCCGCACCGAGTGGCCGCACCTCGCCGATCACGCGGCGGAGGAGGAGTCGGCGCTCACCCAGCTGCGCAACGCGCAGGCGCACGGGGTGCGGACCTGGGTCGACCCGGCGGTCATGAACCTCGGCCGCGACGCCGCGCTCGCCAAGCGCGTGGGCGACGAGTCCGGCGTCAACGTCGTCCTCGCGACCGGCGCCTACGTCTACGAGTCGCTCCCGCGCTACTTCCGCTTCCGCGACGGCAGCGCGCTCGCCGACGCGTTCGTCCACGACCACGAGCACGGCATCCAGGGCACCCCGGTGAAGCCGGGGTTCCTGAAGTGCGCGGTGGACGAGCACGGCATCACCGAGGACGTGGAGAAGGTCCTGCGTGCGGTCGCGCAGGCGCACGGCCGCACCGGCCTGCCGGTGATGAGCCACTGCCGCCTGGGCGGCACCGCGCTCGGCCCCGAGGGTCCGATCCCGCCGTCCGACGAGGAGCGCGCCAGCGCGCTGGAGCAGACGCTCCGCCAGATCGCGATCCTCGTCGAGGACGGCGTGCCGGCCTCCTCGATCCAGCTCGCCCACGTCGGCGACTGCGACTCCCTCGACGCCATCGAGAAGGTCCTGGAGACCGGGGTGTGGATCGGGTTGGACCGCTACGGCCTGGACATCTTCAACCCCTCGGCGACCCGCAACACGGTCGCTGCCGAGCTCGTGCAGCGCGGCTACGCCGACCGCATGATGCTGGGCCAGGACTCGTGCGCGACGATCGACTGGTACCCGCCGGAGATGATCCCGGTCCTCGCGCCCCGCTGGCACGCGACGCTGATCTTCGAGGAGGAGATCCCGGCCCTGAAGGAGCTCGGGGTGACCGACGAGCACGTCGCGACGATGCTCGACGTCAACCCGGCGGCCTGGCTGTCCTCGTGACGGACCGATGAGTTCCTGACGGCCCGCCCGTCTACCGTTCGACCCAACTGGCGAACAGGAGACGTGCATGCAGGCGATCGAGACCAAGGGGCTCGTGAAGACGTACGAGGGACGCGGCGAGACCGTCGAGGCGGTGCGCGGCGTCGACCTGTCGGTGGCGCCCGGGGAGGTCTTCGGCTTCCTCGGTCCCAACGGCGCCGGCAAGTCGACGACGGTACGGATGCTCACGACGCTCCTGTCGATCACCGGCGGCAGCGCGACGGTCCACGGGATCGACGTGGCGAGTCGGCCCGACGACGTGCGTCGCATGATCGGCGTGGCGCTGCAGGAGGCCGGGCTCGACAAGCGGCAGACCGGGCGTGAGCTGCTGCTGCTGCAGTGCCGGCTCTTCGGGATGAGTGCCTCCGAGGCGACGGCCCGTGCGGACGAGCTGCTCGCGCTCGTCGAGCTCGAGGACGCGGCCGACCGGCGCGTCGGGGGATTCTCCGGCGGCATGCAGCGCCGGCTGGACCTCGCGACCGCGCTGGTGCACGAGCCGCAGGTGCTCTTCCTCGACGAGCCGACGACCGGGCTCGACCCGGCGAGTCGCCTCACCGTGTGGGAGGAGGTGCGGCGCATCAACGCGCGCGGCACGACCGTCTTCCTCACCACGCAGTACCTCGAGGAGGCCGACGCGCTCTGCAACCGCCTGGCGATCATCGACGACGGGCGGATCGTCTCCGAGGGGACGCCCGCAGCACTCAAGGCCTCGCTCCAGGAGCGGCGCGGGGGCGCCGCCGTCACGTTGGACGACGTCTTCCTCGACGCGACCGGCCGCACGCGGCGGGAGCGAGCCGCCGGCGAGGTCCAGGAGGTCACGGCATGAACGCCACCTTGATCCTCGCGGTACGCGCGCTGAAGGAGACCAAGCGCTCACCCGACGCGCTCTTCCCGGCGCTCTTCATCCCGATCTTCTTCCTGGTGGTCAACACGGGGCAGGCCGCGCGCATCTTCCCGTCGTCCTCGACGGACTTCCTCCGCGGGCAGAACTACGCCGCGTTCCAGATGCCGTCGACGCTGCTGCTCGCCGCGTCGTTCGGCGCGGCCGCCCTCTTCCTCGTGGAGGAGATCGAGGGCGGGTACTTCGACAAGCTCCGCGCGACCCCGATCCCGCGCTCGGCCATCATCCTCGGCCGCCTGCTGGCGGAGGGCGTGCGCACGGCGCTGGTGACGGCGGTCATCGTGCTCCTGGCGCTGCCGTTCGGGGTCACGATCGCCAGCGGCGTGGCGGGCTTCCTCCTGCTGATCCTCCTGACCGGGCTGTGGGGCGTCGTGTACTCGGGCTTCCTGCAGATGCTCGCGCTCAAGACGCGCTCGGCGGCCGCGACGCAGGCGGGCGGGATGATCTTCTTCCCGCTGTTGTTCCTGACGCCGAACTTCGTACCCCGGGAGCTGCTGACCGACCCGATGGAGGTCGCGGCCACGCTCAACCCGGTGACCTACCTCATGGAGGCGCTGCGGTCCCTGTACCTGCAGGACCTGGCCTGGTCGGAGATCTGGCCGGGCTTCGCGGTCGTGCTCGGCGCGGCCGCGGTGATGCTCACCCTGAGCGTCCGCATGATCAACGCGTACGACTGAGACGGCGCGGTACGGGTCCCCCAGCTCCTCCGTGATCGGAGCTGGAGGACCCTCGTCCGGTCACGCCGCGGCCAGCAGCGGCGTCAGCATCGCCACCGCCCGCGCGGGGTGGGTGACGACGTCCGCCCAACGCAGCCGCACGACGACGTACCCGCGCGCCCGCATGGCCGCATCACGCCGTTGATCGCGCCGTCGCTGCTTCCTGCTGCGATGCCCGGCGCCGCCGTCCGTCTCGACGATCAGCCGCAACCGGGGCCACAGGAAGTCATGGAAGATCCGGGTCCCGTCGGGCAGTCGGTCGGGCTGCTGGCACACGGGACGCGGCCAGCCCTGGGCGTCGCACAGCGCCAGGAACGCCTCCTCGAAGTCGTTGACGGTCCGGGTCGTCCCCGGCACGTGCTCGCGCAGGATCGACCGCAGCGTGGTGCAGCCACGATGGTCCACGGCGCCTTCGAGCAGCCGCTCGAGATCCCACCGCCGCCACAGGCCGAGGTACGCGAGCTCGTCGACGATCCGCTCGAGCGGCCGGCGTGGCGTGCCGGCGACGGCGAGGTCGTACACGGCGCGCGCCGGGGTCGTGCACCACGCGCCGTCGTGCTGTCGCAGGTCGACGGGGTCCACGTCGACGCGATGGACGACGATCGTGGCCCGGCGTGGATGACGGGTGCGGGGGACGACCACGTGGGGAAGCAGGGGGACGATTGCGGCCGGGAGGGTCACGCCGAGGTGCTGCAGGGCCGTGGCCTGGGCCAGTGCCGCGCCGGTGCCGCAGCTCAGCTGTGCGGCTCGCCGGTCGGTCGACGGCAGCAGGGCGTCCTGCGGGAAGGCGAAGACGTCCTGTGTGGCTCGACGAGCGTGCCGGCTGCGAGGCGGTCGGCGATCGAACTGCGACGCACGCCGATCGCTCGCAGTTCGGCAGAGGTCGTGATCCCGCCGCCCAGGTCGATCGCCTGCGCGACGAGGTGGTCGACGGCGACCGGGTGACGGCGCACCAGCTCCCTTCCGAGGGGAGCCACAGGACCGGGAGTCGGGCGGCGAGGCATGCCGGCGAGTCCACCGGGCGTCGTGGCACAGCGCTACCACGAGGGTGTCACGAGACTGCCACGCCTTCGAGCAGGAGCGCGGCGCAGTGCTCGGTGTACCGGGCGACCAGGTCCGCGTCGACGTCCGAGCCCGTCGCCGACTCCATCCACGTGCGCGCGGAGAAGAAGAACTCGCACGCCCCGACGAGCGACGCGAAGAACAGCGCCGGGTCGATGCCGGGGCGGAAGTCGCCCGCCTGCTCTCCTCGCGCGAGCAGCCGCGTGTGGAACGCCAGGAGCGGCTGGGCGAAGCTGGCCGCAAGCCGGCCGTCCGGGTCGCCGAGCCGCTCGCCGAGCGCCACCGCGTACGGATACCGCAGGTAGTTCTGGATGACGCCGCCGACGTGCCGACGCAGGGTCTCCCGCGGGGGGAGATCGAGCGCCTCGAGCGCGTCGAGCTGCGTCACCACTCCCACGACGGTCCGCTCCAGCAGCGCGTCGAGCAGCGCCCGCTTGCCGGAGAAGCAGTAGCTCACCATCGCGACGTTCACGCCCGCCCGCGCGCAGATCTCGGCCACCGACGGCTCTCCACCCCGGCCCATGACCAGGAGGTCATGGGCGGACCGCAGGAGCTTCTCGCGCGTGACGTCGACGGGCTCGCCCACGCGAGAAGTCTCCCACAGAGTTAAACGAACGTGTAAGAATCGACCGCGTGACCGTCATCACGACGAAGGTCGACCGCACGAGCCCCGACTTCGCGCGCAAGCGCGAGGGGATGCTGGAGCTGCTCGGCGAGCTCGACACGCTCCTCGAGCAGTCGCGCGCCGGCGGCGGCGAGAGCAAGATCGCGCGGCACCGCAAGCGGGGCAAGCAGCTCCCGCGTGAGCGCATCGAGCAACTGCTGGACCGCGACAGCGCGTTCCTCGAGCTGAGCCCCTTCGCCGCGTTCGGCACCGACTACGAGATCGGCGCGAGCGTCGTCACCGGCGTCGGCGTCGTCGAGGGCGTCGAGTGCGTGATCATCGCGACAGACCCGACCATCCGCGGCGGCACGATCCACCCGATCAGCGGCCGGCGCTCCACCCGTGCCCTCGAGGTCGCCGAGACCAATCGGATGCCGCTCGTCTGGATGGTCGAGTCAGGTGGCGCGGACCTGCCCAAGCAGATGGAGATCTTCGTCCCCGGCGGCGACACCTTCCGCCGCCTCACGTCCCTGTCGCGGCAGGGCATCCCGACGATCTCGATCGTCTTCGGCAACAGCACCGCGGGCGGCGCCTACATCCCGGGCATGTGCGACTGGAACATCTTCATCCAGGAGCAGTCGAAGGTCTTCCTGGGCGGTCCGCCGCTCGTGAAGATGGCGACGGGGGAGGAGTCCGACGACGAGAGCCTCGGTGGTGCCGACATGCACGCGCGCACGTCCGGCCTCGCCGACTACCTCGCCGCCGACGAGCCCGATGCGCTGCGGCTCGGACGCCAGGTGGTCCGTCGGCTCAACTGGAGGAAGAAGGGCCCACCGCCCCGCCACCCGGTACGCGAGCCGCTCGCCCCGGTGGAGGACCTCGCCGGCATCGCGTCGATCGACCTGAAGGAGCCGTTCGACATGCGCGAGGTCATCGCGCGCGTGCTCGACGGCAGCGACTACGACGAGTTCAAGCCGCTCTACGGCTCATCGCTCACCTGCGGCTGGGGCTCCATCCACGGCTTCCCCGTCGGGGTGATCGCGAACACCCAGGGGATCCTCTTCAGCGAGGAGGCCCAGAAGGGCACGCAGTTCATCCAGCTGACGAACAAGATGGACGTGCCGCTGCTCTTCATCCACAACGTCACCGGCTTCATGGTCGGCAAGGAGTACGAGCAGAAGGGGATCATCAAGCACGGTGCGCAGATGATCAACGCGGTCACGAACTCGACCGTCCCGCACCTCGCGCTCATCGCCGGCGGCTCCTACGGGGCCGGCAACTACGGCATGAGCGGCCGCGCGTACAACCCGCGCTTCGTCTTCGCCTGGCCCAACGCGAAGATCGCGGTGATGGGTCCTGCCCAGCTCGCGGGCGTGCTCAGCATCGTCGCCCGGGCGGCGGCCGAGGCGAAGGGCAAGGAGTACAGCGAGGAGTTCGACGCCGCGATGCGCAAGGCGGTGGAGGAGCAGATCGAGCGGGAGTCGCTCGCGCTCATGAACTCCGGCCTGCTCTACGACGACGGCATCATCGATCCGCGGGACACGCGGACCGCACTCGGCCTCGCGCTCTCCGCGGTGCACAACGGACCAGTGGAGGGCGCGCAGGGCTACGGCGTCTTCCGGATGTAAGGCGCCACCATGCAGACGCTCCTCATCGCCAACCGTGGCGAGATCGCCCGCCGCATCATCCGGACCGCCCGCGCCATGGGCATCCGCACGGTCGCGGTGTACTCCGACGCCGACGCGGACATGCCGTTCGTCGGCGAGGCCGACCTCGCGGTCCGCCTGGGCGGCAACACGCCGGCGGAGTCCTACCTGCGCATCGACGTGCTGCTCGACGCGGCACGCAGGACCGGTGCCGACGCCATCCACCCCGGCTACGGCTTCCTCGCCGAGAGCTCGACGTTCGCCCGCGCCTGCGCGGAGGCGGGCGTGACGTTCGTCGGTCCGACGCCCGAGGCGATCGACGCCATGGGCTCGAAGATCGAGGCCAAGGCGCGGCTGCGCGAGGCCGGCGTCCCGGTGCTGCCGGACGCCGACGTCACCGGCCTCGACGGCGCGGAGCTGCGCGCGGCCGCCGACGGCGTGGGCTACCCACTGCTGGTCAAGCCGTCCGCGGGAGGTGGCGGCAAGGGGATGCAGGTGGTCGCCGACGGCGACGGCATCGAGGCGGCGGTCGGCGCCGCCCGGCGGCTGGCGAAGGACGCCTTCGGCGACGACGCGATGCTGCTCGAGCGGTTCGTGGAGCGCGGCCGGCACGTCGAGATCCAGATCCTCGGCGACACGCACGGCACGGTCACGCACCTCGGCGAACGCGAGTGCTCGGTGCAGCGCCGCCACCAGAAGGTGCTGGAGGAGTCGCCGTCCGCCGCGGTGTCGCCGCAGCTGCGCGCAACGATGGGCGACGCGGCGGTCGCCGCCGGGCAGGCCATCGGGTACGTCGGCGCCGGGACGGTCGAGTTCCTGGTTGATGGGGCGGGGGGCGGGATCGCATCTGACGACAGCGACGACTTCTTCTTCCTCGAGGTCAACACGCGCCTGCAGGTCGAGCACCCGGTGACCGAGGAGGTCACGGGCGTCGACCTCGTGCGCGAGCAGCTGCAGATCGCGGCGGGCGCGCCGGTCGGCGACCACGCCAGGATGCCGGAGCCCCGTGGTCACGCGATCGAGGTCCGCCTCTACGCGGAGGACCCGTCCCAGGACTTCCTGCCACAGACCGGTGTCCTGCACCGCCTCGCGGTCCCCGCGCAGCGCGCGGGCCTACGGGTGGACGCGGGCGTGGAGTCCGGCTCCGAGGTCTCCATCCACTACGACCCGATGATCGCCAAGGTCATCACGCACGCGCCGACGCGCACGGAGGCGGCGCGATCGCTCGCGGCCGCGCTGCGCGAGACCCACATCGACGGACTCAGGACGAACCGGGACTTCCTCGTCCGTCTCCTCGAGGACGAGCGATTCCTCGCGGGCGACATCGACACCCGCTTCCTGGACCGCGACGAGGCGCTCCCGCTGCGCGAGCCGCTGGCGACCGCCGGCGAGGTCCGCCTCGCCGCCGCCGCGGCGGCCCTCTCCCGGCAGGCCGCCGAGCGCGCGTCCGCCACCGTGCAGCGGTCGCTGCCCAGCGGCTGGCGCAACAGCCCGTCGCAGGACCAGCTCGTGGAGTACGCCGTCGTGGGCGCCGGCGCCGACGCGGAGCCGCTGAAGGTCACCTACCTGTTCGGCCGCGGCGGGCTGCAGCGCGTCGCCGTCGACGGCGAGCCGCTCGGCACGGTCCGACTCCTGCAAGCGTCACCGGACGAGGTGGCCCTCGAGGTCGACGGCGTCCGCCACGCCCTGTCGGTCCGTCGCAGCACGCCGGGCGCGGGGGCGACGCACGTCAGCGGCGCCTTCGGCCAGGTCGACCTCGTCGAGCAGGAGCGCTACCTCGACCCGAACGCCAAGGAGGCGCCGGGATCGCTGCTGGCGCCGATGCCCGGGTCGGTGATCCGAGTCGACGTCGCGGTCGGCGACGAGGTCACCGCCGGCACCCCGCTGCTGGTCCTCGAGGCGATGAAGATGGAGCACGAGATCGTCGCCCCGCTCGACGGCACCGTGACCGAGCTGCCCGTCGCCGTCGGCACGCAGGTCGATGCGGGCGCGCTGCTCGCCGCGATCGAGGCGCCCGGCTCGCTGCCCGAGTAGCGGCGAAGGGAGTCGCGTTTGCGCGGGCCGGTCGCGGGTAACGGCGACAGTACTCGTGAATCGGCCGCCGGAGCCCCCTGCAGAGCGCATCGCTCCCTCGCGTCGGCGGCGCAATCCCGGCGGGGTCGTTCTCCGCGTCCTCGCGGCGCTCACCCTGGTGGCCGCGCTCTTGGTGCTCGGCGTCCTGCTCACCCGGGGCGACCCCTACGAGGTGCAGGCGCGCTTCGTCAACGCCGGCCAGCTCGTCGAGGGCAATCTCGTGACGGTCGCCGGCGAGCCGGTCGGCAAGGTGGGCGCCATCCGTCTGAGCGACGACGGGAAGGCGGTCATCGAGTTCGACGTCCACGACGACTTCGCGCCGCTGCGCCGCGGGACCCGCGCCGTCATCCGCAAGAGCTCGCTGTCCAGCGCGGCCGGCGACTACATCGCGCTGCAGCTCGGCCCGGACGACGGCGACGATCTGCAGACCGGCGCGACGATTCCCGGAGTCGCCACGACCTCCGACGTACCGCTGGACGCCGTCTTCAACACCTTCGACCCGGTCGCGCGCGTCGCGACGTCCAAGACGATCGAGTTCTTCCGAGACGTGAGCCTCGGTAGCGAGGATCGCGCCAACGCAGCGCTGCAGTTCCTGAACCCGGCGCTCTCGGCATCCAGCCGCCTGTTCGCCGAGATCGACCGCAATCGGCCGGACTTCGAGCGGTTCATCGATGCGACCGCCACGCTGACGACCGATCTCAGCGTGAACGACGACGCGCTCGCCGGCGTGGTGGAGAACCTCGGCACGACGATGCGGGCACTCGCGGCCGAGCGCGACGATCTCGGCGTCGCGGTCGGGCTGCTGCCGCGGTTCCTGCGTCGCGCGAACACCACGTTCGTCACCCTGCGCGCGACCCTCGACGACCTCGACCCGCTCGTCGACGCCGCCCGGCCGATCGTCGCCGACCGACTCCGTCCGCTCTTCGCGCAGCTCCGCCCGCTGGCTCGCGACGCGCGGCCGACCGTCCGGGACCTGTCCCGGACGATCCGCCGCCCGGGGGCCGACAACGACCTCGTCGAGTTCCTGCGCGTCCAGCCGGCCGTCGACCGGATCGCCAACACGACCCAGGAACGCAACGGGGCCCGACGCGAGGGTGCCCTCGTGGCGGCCCGGAAGGCGGCGGCGGGCATGACGCCGCAGTTCGCGTTCGCCCGGCCGTACTCCCCTGAGCTCGTGGGCTGGTTCGACGACTTCTCCTCCTCCGGGGCCTACGACGCGCTGGGCGGATTCTCCCGCGCCGGCCTGGCGCTGAACCAGTTCACCCTGCTGCCGGCCCTCAACACCCTGGTCCCGGTCCCCCCGCAGCTGCGCGACGTGCTCGAGGGCGGAGCGCTGGCCACGGGGCGCAACGATCGTTGCCCCGGCTCCAACGAGCGCCGGGCGCCCGACGGCTCCAACCCGTTCCGACCGGCGCCGGACTTCGCCTGCGACCCGCTCCAGGTCCCGATCGGCCGATGATCCGCGCGCTCCTGACCCTCGTCGTCGTGGGTGTGATCGTCGCGACGCTCACGCTCGCGACGAGCGGCGGCGACCGGCCTCCGCACTTCGACGTGGTCCTGGACAACGCGTTCGGGTTGACCACGGGCGCGGACGTCCGGGTGGCCGGCGTCACGGTCGGCAGCGTGTCCGCGCTGAAGGTGCAGGCGCGGACGGCCCGCGCGGTCGTGACGGCCGAGGTCGACCGCCCCGAGTTCGGGGGGCTGCGGACCGACGCGTTCTGCGAGGTCGAGCCGCAGTCGCTGATCGGGGAGTACTTCCTGGACTGCGATCCCGGGCGCGCGCCCGCACGGCTCGGGGACGGGGGGACGGTTCCGATCAGCCAGACCGCAGGCACGATCCCGCCCGATCTCGTCGCCAGCGTGCTGCGGCGCCCGGTCCGGGAGCGTCTGGGAATCCTGATCAGCGAGCTCGGCGCCGGCTTCGCGGCGCGCGGCGGAGACGTCAACGCCACGATCTCGCGCGCCCTCCCCGCGTTGCGGGAGACCAACCGCGTCCTGGCGGTCCTGAGCGACGAGCGGGCCACGCTCGCCCAGCTCACGCGCGACGCCGACGTGACCCTCGGAGCCCTGGCCGGCAACCGCGACGACGTCGCCCGCTTCGTCGCCGAGGCGCGCGACACCGCGTCGGCGTCGGCGTCACGCCGCACGGAGCTCGCGGCCACGATCCGGCGCTTCCCGGGCTTCCTGCGCGAGCTGCGCCCGACACTGTCGGCGCTCGGGGAGGTGGCCCGGACACAGACACCCGCGCTGCGCGACCTCCGTGCGGCCGCGCCGGCGCTGACGACGCTGCTGCAACGTCTCGGCCCGTTCTCCGACGCCGCGCGGCCCGCGATCCGAGCGCTCGGAGAAGCCTCGGTGACCGGGGAGCGGGCGGTTCGGGTCGCGCGACCGACCGTTCGTCGCGTGCGCACCTTGGCGGCGAGCGCGCCGGAGCCTGCGACCAACCTCCGGTTCGTGCTCGAGCACCTCGACGACCGTTCCAACGCGGTCGAGCCCAACCCGCAGAGCCCGACGGGCAAGGGCTTCACCGGCCTCGAGGCCCTTCTTCAGTACTTCTTCCGCCAGTCCCAGGCGATCAACCTCTTCGACGACCGCGGGTACATGCTGAAGATCGGGCTGCTCGTCAATGAGTGCAGCCGGTACACCGACGCCTCCGGCGCCGCCGCGGACCCCGGTCGTGCCAAGCGCTGTTCCGCGGCGCTGGGCCCGGGGGGCCCGACCGGCGACGTCCGATCCCGGGACGACGCCGAGAGCGACATCCGCCGGCCGACCGCTCCGAGGCCCTCGGCGGCCGCCACGCCGGAGCCCACGCCGGCAGCGCCGTCACCGGCGCCATCCACCGCTCCAGGTGCACCGTCGCAACCCGGAGCTCCGACGCTCCCGGTGCCCGAGCTGGGTTCGCAGCTCAGTGGCGTCCTCGACTTCCTCCTAGGCCCATGAAGAAGCGCGCGCACACGCCGTCGGTCTTCGCCAACCCTGCGCTCGTCGGTGCCGCGACGGTGGTGATCGTGGTCATGGCGGTGTTCCTGGCCTACAACGCCAACAGCGGCCTGCCGTTCTTGCCGTCGTTCCAGGTCCGGGTCGACACGCCCGACGGCGCCCGGCTGGTGGTCGGCAACGACGTGCGAGAGGGCGGACAGCGCATCGGGCAGGTGTCGGCGATCGAGAACGTCCGGCTCGACGGCGGCCGCGTCGGAGCGCAGCTCACCCTGCAGCTGGACGAGAGCGCGGTCCCGATCCCCGACGACACGACCTTCCTCATCCGGCCACGCTCGACCCTCGGACTGAAGTTCGTCGAGCTCCGCCGGGGGATCTCGGACACCGCGCTGATCGCGAACGCCGTGGTCAGCAGCGGGTCCGCGGTCGCGGCTCCGGAACTCGACGACGTCTTCGGGATCTTCGACCGGACGACCCGCCAGGCGATCCGCGAGAACCTCACGATCTACGGGAGCGCCTTCGCCGGCCGCGGCGAGAGCCTCAACCGCGCGTTCGCCACGCTTCCTCGTCTCCTCGGAGACCTGACGCCGGTGGCCCGCACGCTCGCCGACCCCGACACGCAGCTGCGGCGCCTGATCGTCGAGCTGGCCGACTTCGGGCGCCTGACCGCGCCGCTGGCGGGCAGTCTGGCCAACGGCTTCAGCCTTGCCGCCGACACGTTCGAGGCGCTCTCGCGCGACCCTCGAGCGTTGCAGGACACGATCACCGAGTCCGCGCGGACGTTCGCGGTCGGCACGCGCGAGCTGCCGCGGCAGCGTCCGCTCCTGCGGGCCCTGGTCGCGATCGCCGACGACACCCGCGCCGTAGCCGCCGACCTGCGCGCCGGGGCGCCGGCGATCTCGAGCGCGCTCGCGGCCGGCACCGAGGTCCTGCCGGACACCCCCCCGCTGAGCGACGACCTCGCGGATGCGCTCGAGGCCCTGCGGGTGCTCGCCGCGGATCCGAGCACCGACCTCACGCTCGACGGCCTGCGGAGCACGACGGCGACGCTGAACCCCACGCTGCAGTACCTCGGTCCGCACGTCACGGTGTGCAACTACTTCAACCTCTTCTGGACCTTCCTGTCCGATCATCTGTCCGAGCAGGTGCCCAGCGGGACCCTGCAGCGGATCCAGGTCAAGACCGCGCCCGAGCAGAACAACTCGCTCCTCAGCTTCGGCGCGACCGCTCCGGTCGACGGGACAGGGGCCGACCCGGCGACCCGGGCGCTCCTCGGCGACCCGGCGGCCCTGCACGCGCAGCCCTACGGCCGCGCCGTCGACGAGCGGGGCGACGCGGACTGCGAGCAGGGACAGCGGGGGTACCCGACGCGGCTGGCCGCGGGCGCTCCCGCGGGCCTGAACATCGCCGTCGACGCCCGCACCCCCGGCAGCCAGGGCCCCACGTTCACCGGTCGTCCGCGCGTGCCCGCAGGCCAGACGTTCTCCGCCGAGCCCACGGGCCTCGCCCCCCGGGTCGCGCCATGAGACGCCGACGCACACGCAATCCCTTCGCCGTCGGTGCCCTCGTCCTGGTCGTGGGAGCGCTGGCGATCTGGCTGGCCGTCCGCGAGGACCTGCCGTTCCTCAACCCCCCGTACACCGTCAACGCGGCGTTCCGGGATTCCCAGGGCATCCGTAACGGATCGCCCGTGCGCGTCGCCGGTATCGAGATCGGCACGGTCACCGCCGTGAGGCCGGAGGGTCCCGGCTCGCCGACGGCGATCGTCGAGATGGAGATCCGCGACGAGGGGCGGCCGCTCCACCGCGACGCACAGTTCAAGATCCGGCCGCGGATCTTCCTCGAGGGCAACTTCTTCGTCGACGTCGAGCCCGGCCGGCCCAGCTCGCCCGAGCTCGACGAGGACGACGTCGTCCCCGCCGACCAGACCGCCAACGCGGTGCAGTTCGACGAGGTGCTCAAGGTCCTGACCTCCGACGTCCGTGCCGATCTGCGGACCACGTTCGCCGAGCTGCTGCGCACCCAGACGGCCGGCGGCGGCGCGGCCCTGAACCGCTCGCTGAAGTTCCAGCCGGCCGCCTACAAGTTCTCCGCGATCGTGTCCGAGGCGCTGCTGGGCCAGCAGCCCGGCGACCTGGCCTCGTTCTTCAGGAATCAGGGGAGGGTCGCCGCCGCGCTGGACCGCGACCGCCAGGCGCTGCGGAGCCTGATCGTCGACTTCGACCGGACCACGGGGGCGCTCGCCGCCGGTGAGGCCGACCTCCGCGCCTCGGTCGACGAGCTGCCTCGCACGCTGCAGGCCGCGCTCCCCGCGCTGGCCGCGGTGAACCGCGCCGCCCCCTCGGTCCGGAGGTTCGCGCGCCTCGCCGTTCCCGCGGTCCGCTCGACGGGGCCCGCCATCGACGCACTGCTCCCGCTGGTGCGCCAGCTCCGCGGACTGGTCGGCCCGGCGGAGCTCCGCGGGCTCTCACGAGATCTGCGCCGCACAGTCGGGCCGGCGACGGTGGCCGCGCGACGCTCGGTCGGGTTGCTGGGCGAGGTGCGTCTGCTGTCCTCGTGTGTCAACGAGGTCCTGGTCCCGTTCGGCAACGACACGGTCGGTGATCCGAAGTTCGAAGCGAGCGGCCGGGTCCACCAGGAGTTCCCCAAGTCCCTGGTCGGCCTCGCCGGTGAGAGCCGCTCCTCCGACGCCAACGGTCAGTGGTTCAAGGTCCTGGGCACGGGCGGGCTCGAGACGTTCACCCTCGGCAACGGACTCCTGGGCACGACGTCGACCACGATGCGCGGCGTCAATCCGCCGGGGCAGCCGCAGCGACCGCCGCTGGAGCCGGGAGTCGCGTGCGAGACGCAGCAGCCACCTGATCTGCGATCGACGCCCGCGCCACCTCCACGGTCGGTGCGGACCGATCCGGACTCTCCGGCAGCGCTTCGGCGCGACAGCCGCGCGCGTGCGCAGGCCGTCACCGTCCTGCGCCGCCAGCTGCGCGCCGAGGGCCGCAAGCTGAAGGTCCTCGATCGTGCGGCGACGCCCGCCGAGGTCGCGGCGTCCGCTGCACGGGGGGTGGGCGGATGAGGGCCATCCGCAAGAATGCCGTCTCGTTCCTCGCCGTCCTGGGGCTGGTCGTCGTCGGCCTGTCGGTCGGGGCGTACATCCTCGCCCAGCAGGGCGCGCGTCTGCCGTTCGTGTCGGAGTCCCCGGTGCGGATGTACGCGCTGTTGGACAGCGTCGACGGGCTCACCCCGGGCCAGGGCCAGACCGTGCAGGTCGCGGGCGTGGAGATCGGGAAGATCGCGGGCACCGAGCTCGTCGACGGCCGCGCGAGGGTGGAGTTGCAGATCGAGCCCGGGTATGTGGAGGACGGCCTGATCCGCACCGATGCGCGGGGGCTCCTGCGTCCCCGGACCCCGCTGCAGGACCTCTACCTGCAGGTACTCCCCGGGAGCTGGTCCCAGCCGGCGGCTCGCGAGGACTTCGAGGTGCCGCTGCAGAACACCCTGACCGGCGTCGACCTCGACGAGATCCTGGCGCAGCTCGACGTGCGTACGCGCGACTACCTGACCCTGCTCATCAGCGGCACCGGGACCGGGCTGCGTGGCCGCGGGGACGACCTGGCCGACGTGTTCCGCCGCTTCGGGCCGACCGTCCGCGATCTCGGCCGCGTGAGCCGTGCGGTGGCGGCGGAGCGGGTGGCGTTGCGCAGGTCGATCTCCTCCCTCGCCGCGCTCAACGAACGGTTGGCCGAACGTCCCGAGGACCTCTCCGAGCTGGTCAGTGCCTCCAGCGCGACGTTCGGGGCGCTCGCCTCAGAGGATGTGCGCCTCCGCGAGACGCTCGCGGAGCTTCCGGGGACCCTGCGCCAGGCGACGCGGACCCTCGACGCGGTCACGCCACTGGCCGGTGAGCTGGGTTCGGCCACCCGCGCCCTCACCCCGACGCTGGCCGCCCTGCAGGACGCCAACGCCAGGATCCAACCGCTGGCCCGTGAGGCCGCACCGATCGTCCGCCGCGAGATCCGTCCGTTCGTGCGTGCCGCGCGTCCGGTCGTCCGGGACCTTGCTCCGGCCGCGGCCGACCTGGCCACGGCGGTGCCCGAGCTGCGCCGTTCGGCGGGGGTGCTCAACCGCCTCTTCAACCTGCTCGCGTTCAATCCGCGGGGCCGTGAGGCTCCGGGGGAGCAGGGGCGCGAGGAGGGCTATCTCTTCTGGCTGGCCTGGACCGCACACCAGGGGACGAACCTGATCAACATCGACGATGCGAACGGTCCGATGCGACCCATCTTCCTGACGGGCACCTGCACGACCCTCGCCAGCCTCGTGACGGCACAGCCGGAACTCGAGTTCGGGATGGCGCTCTCGCCCGTGCTGGCCGGCCTGTGTGACGATCCCGACACCACGAGCAGGCGGCGCGGTCGATGAACAAGCGGCCACCCACCGTGGCGGGGCTCCTCTTCATCGGCGGTTTCGCGCTGTCGTGCGTCGGGCTGCTCATCTACCTGTACCTCGCCTTCGGTGGCGTCACGCCGCTGAGCCCGAAGGGTTACCGCTTCGACGCCGCCTTCGCGGACGCCACGCAGCTCGCCGAGCAGGCCGAGGTGCGGGTGGCCGGCGTGCCGATCGGCAAGGTCGTCGACAAGCGCCTGGCGCCCGCGGGCAACCGCACGCTCGCGACGATCGAGCTCTCCGCGCCCTTCGCCCCCGTGCGGACCGATGCCCGGGCGGTCCTGCGCCAGAAGACGCTGCTGGGGGAGACCTACATCGAGATGACGCTGGGGGACCGGCGCTCTCCGCTGCTGGCCGAGGGCGGCCGGCTCTCGGACCGCAACGTCGCGGGCACCGTCGAGTTCGACGAGCTGCTGCGGATCTTCGACCCCGCCACGCGGATCGCGTTCCGTGAGTGGCAGCTGAGCGCGGCCCGCTCCGGCCGCGGCCGCGCCCAGGACCTCAGCGACGCGCTGGGCAACCTCCCGGGGTTCGTCGGTAACGCCCAGGACGTCGTCGGGGTGCTGCGCAACCGCCGGGACACCCTCGGCTCGCTGGTCCGGGCCACCGGCGCGACGTTCGAGTCGGTCACGCGCAACGAGTCGGCGCTGCAGGGCCTGATCACCGATTCCGAGCGGGTCTTCGGCACGCTCTCCGGCCGTCGCGAGGCGCTCGCGGACACCATCCGCATCCTTCCCACCTTCCTGCGTGAGTCCCGCAGCACGTTCGTGCGGCTCTCGCAGTTCTCGCGTGACAGCACGCAGGTGGTCCGCGACCTCGAGCCCGTGCTGCGCGACGCGCGGCCGACGATCGCCTCGCTCCGCGCGCTGGCGCCCGACCTGCAGGCGTTCTTCGAGGATCTCCCACAGCTCATCCGTGCGGGCGACCGGGGTCTTCCGGCGCTGGCCCGTGTCCTGCGCGGCCTGGATCCGACCCTCGCGTCGCTGGGTCCGTTCCTCTCGCAGGTCAACCCCATCCTCGAGTACCTCGAGCTGCAGCAGCCGACAGTGTCGGACTTCCTGGACAACGGGCCGAGCGCGCTCGGCCTGAAGTTGCCCGTCCCGCCGGGCTCGCAGAGCACCGGTCACGCCCTGCCGCAGCTGATCATGACCGGGAGCCAGACGCTGGCGGCCGCGCAGCGGACCGCGGACAACCGCGGCAACGCCTACCTCCCCCCGGGTGGACTGGTCGACCCGCGGCTCGTCGATCCGAGCCGATTCACGCTGCCGAGCTTCGACTGCGACCACGTGGGCGGACCGAAGGCGCCGACCGATACTCCGGGCTGCTATCTCGCGAACGACGTGCCGTTCCAAGGCAGGACGCAGCGTTTCACGAACGTCCTCACCGCCCTTCCGGGCGGCGTCTCGCGCAACCCGCGCACCGAGCGGTCGCCGTGATCCGGGATCGCGACCGGACACCGCTCCCCGAGCTGGCGCAGATCCGCATCGGCGGACACACGCGCAGCGCGTTCCTCGTGCGGGCGTCGCTGGCCGCCGCGGCGTCCGTGGGGCTCGGGGCGGTCACACCGCTCACCCGCAACGCGCTGGCCCAGGGCACCTCGGACATCGCGGTCGTCAACTACGCGCTCACGCTCGAGTACGTGGAGGCGGCGTTCTACGCGCAGGCCCTGCGCTCGGTCGCAGGGATGAGCGCCGACGTCCGCAGACTCGTGGTCGAACTGCGGGACAACGAGGACCAGCACGTCGAAGTGCTCGTGGGGGTCGTCGAGAACCTCGGAGCGAAACCCGTGGAGGTTCCGTCGCTGGACTTCGGAGGCGCGTTCGCCGACGAGGCGGCGTTCCTACGGCTGGCGGCGGCGTTCGAGGACACGGGAGTGGAGGCGTACAACGGCGCCGCGCCGCTGATCGACGAGGTCAGCATCCTGGCCGCCGCCGGCTCGATCGTCCAGGTGGAAGCGCGCCACGCTGCCCTGATCCGCCTCGAGCGCGGCGAGATGCCGGCTCCGCGGGCCTTCGAGAAGGCGTCGTCGATGGATGAGGTCCTGGAGACGGTCGGACGCTATCTGCGGCGGTGACCGGCGCCACCGCGACCTCCCGGGAGTGTGATCTGTCACCGTCCCGTGGACGCACCTTCTGGAGAAGGCTCCGGTTTCCGACCGTTGCGTCCGATAGATACAGACATGCACTTCGTGGAGCTCCCACATCTGATCGACGTCCGCATGGACCACGACGGCCTCCCGGTCGTCACGGTCGTGTTCGACCTCACGACCGATCAGATCGCCGCCGCGCTCCACGGCCTGCGCACCATCCGCGAGGCGCGCTTCGCCAACGTGTCGATGAGCACCGACGAGGCGCTCTCACTCCGCGAGCTCACCTCACTGGTGGACGAGCTCGCCGACCTCGGCTACGCGGGCGCGACCGCCCGCATCGAGACGACGATCGCCCGCGTGGGCGTCCTCAAGGACACCCTCTCGGAGTTCGGCATGGGCCGTCATCTCGAGCGGGAGGGCGACATGGCCGCCCATCCGATCGCCGGCGCCCTCGTCCCCGCGCTCGAGGACCTGCACGCCGAGGCCCTCCGCGCCGCGCTCGATTCGCACGCGCACCCGCGCTGCTGAGGGCTCAGTCGCCCAGGATCGCACCCGCGGTCCGATGCGCCAGCGACATGATGGTGACCATCGGATTGACCCCCGGCGCCGTCGGGAACGCACTCGCGTCCCCGATCCACACGCCCGGGGTGCCGTGCAGCTGCCCGTGTCCGTCGGCGACCGACGTCGCCGGGTCCGACCCCATCCGGCACGAGCCCATCTGGTGGGCGCTGAAGCAGGTCACCCCGCCCGCGTCGTAGGGCGCCGCCGCGACGTCGCGCAGGTACGCGTCCACGTCCTCGCCCTGCCGCCAGCGCATCTCGCGGTCGTGGGCGGTGAAGATCTCCGCCGCGCCGGCCGCGACGTGCAGGCGCACGAGCTCCTGGTGGGCGCGGACGGCGAGCCGGAGGTCGACCTCGTCGTCCAGGTCCCACCGCACGACCGCACGGCCGAGGTCGTCCAGGACCACCTCGCCGCTGCCGTGGTCGCGGGCGACGGTGATGAACGGCGCCATGTTCGGGAACAGGCGCATGAGCTGCTTGTGCTGTGCCCCGTCGTCCCAGGGGAACGCGACGGCGGCGAACGCCGGCATCTGCCCCACGGCCTCCAGGAGGAAGCCGCAACCGTCCTCGATGTCGAAGAAGTGGTCCGAGAGTGCGGACTGCACCTGGCCGCGCCAGCCCTCGACCGGGTCGTCGTACACGCCGTAGACCACGAACGCCGGGTGGACCCGCAGGTGCTTCCCCACCGCGGGTCCGCCGAGGCCGCTGCGCAGCAGCAGCGCCGGGGACTCGATCGAGCCTGCGGCGACCACGACCGTCGTCGCCTCGACGGTGAGGGCCGTCGTCGAGCCATCGGCGTGGGTCACGGTCGCGGCCACGCCGGTCGCCCGGCCGTCGTCGCCGACGAGGACCCGGTCGGCGTGACAGCCGGGCACCGCCCGTGAGCCGCCGTCGGAGGCGTCCTGCAGCCACGTGGTCATGGCCGAGCGCTTGCACCCGCGCTGACAACCCAGCAGGCAGAAGCCGCACTGCTCGGGGTCGTCGTCCAGTGACGCGTTGCGCACGATCGGCCGGTGCTCGTAGCCGAGCGCGTCGCACGCCTCGAGCATCCGGCGGTGTGTGCCGTTCTGCGTCGTCGCCTCCGTGTTCGCGCCCAGGCGCTGCAGGACGACCTCCACGTGGTCGGCCACGAAGGACTCGTCGTCGACGCCGACGAGCCCGTGCGCCGCCCATTCGGCGAGGATCCGCGCCGGCGGACGCACGCAGTTCATGTAGTTGACGACGGTGCCCCCGCCGAGCGTCGCACCCGCGAGCAGCGCGAGCGAGCCGGACTCCGACGACGCGAGCCCGCCGCCGTAGTACAGGTCGAAGTAGCCGGGGACCTCGAGGTTCGTGAAGTCCTCCTCGTTGCGGTACTGCCCGGCCTCGAGGACGAGGACGTCGTTGCCGGCGGCCGCGCAGCGCGCGGCGATCACGCCGCCACCCGCGCCCGATCCAACGACGACGACGTCGGCCGTCAGGGTCTGCGACGGGCCGGACACCTCCTGGACCGTCAGGGTCTTCGGGGTCGGCGGAGGGGCCGAGGGCGGGCCTGGGAACCCGATGGCCTCCCAGTTGGCGTTGCGCCCCTGTTCGTCGGGGAGGCCGTAGAAGAACAGCAGCGTGAGGCCGCGCAGGGCGGCGAGCCCGAGCTTGGCCGCCGGGTCCTCGCCAAAGGCATGGACGATCGCCGTCCGGGTCTGCACGTCCGCGCCGTCGAACCCCTCGTCGGCCAGCGCCCCGAGCAGGTCGCCGAACTGCCCGATCTCCTGCGGCGTCATCACCTGGCCCATCAGGCCTTCGATCTGGTCGACGATCCCGAGCGCGCCGGCCGGGCGTTCCAGGAACGCTCGCTCGACCTCGTCGGCGCTCGCGCTCGCGATGCTCGGAGCGAACGTGTCGCACAGCAGCGTCAGCGTGGCGCGCTGCGCCTCGGTGAGCACGGCGACGGCGGTATCCGGCATGGGGACCCTCTCCTCTCGGCTGGAGCGCGACCCTACCCCGGGCCATGGGCGCGGGCAACCGGTGGCTCAGCGTCTCCTGAGCGTCCGCGCAGCAAGCTCCAGGGGAGCGGGTCCGGGCCTCCCGGCCCGTCAGTCCCGGTAGGCCTGCCGCGGCGAGCGGTCGTCCGACAGCGAGTCCTGCGAGCGCAGCACCAGCTGCTCGATCGCGTCCGCCAGGTGGATCGTCGCGATGTTGTAGTCGCCGCGCTCGACGCGGATGCGGTGCGCGGCGAGCAGCACGTCGGTGTGCGTGTGCCCCGCGGGCGGCTCGAAGCGGTAGGACGCGAGCTCGATCAGCAGGCCGAGCGGGTCGGTGAAGTAGATCGAGTCCATGAACCCGCGGTCCTTCACACCGCTGTGCTTGATGTCCCGCTCGTCGAGGCGTTCGACCGTCTGGGCGAAGGTCGCCTGCGAGATCGACAGCGCGACGTGGTGCACGCAGCCAGGGTCCAGCGGCGTGCGCGCCGGGTCGGGCACGCGGTCCTCGTTCGTGAAGATCGTGATGAGCCGCCCGTCGCCCGGATCGAAGTAGAGATGGCTCTCGTTCGGGTTGTCGAGGTTCGGCTGCTCGAACACGAACGGCATGCCGACGACGCCCTCCCAGAAGTCGATCGACGTCTGCCGGTCCGCCCCGACGATCGTGATGTGGTGGATCCCTTGGCTCTGCAGCTTGCGCATCCCAGAGACCCTCTCAGGCGACGGCGACGTCTGCGCGCGCGTTGCGAGTCGCCATGACCTTCGCGAACGCGCCGGCGGTCACGAACATGAACGCCGAATAGACCGCGCCGGGGATCGCGAGCTCCGTCGAGATCGTCGTCGCGATGGTGATCGTGACCGTCGAGTTGTGGACCCCGAGCTCCATCGCGATGGCCGTCGCCGATCGCTCCGGCAGCCGTGCGGCGCGGGCGATCGTGAAGCTCAGCGACATCGCGAGGACGTTCAGCATCAGCGCAGCGGGGGCGACGGTCCAGAAGGACTCGGTGAGCTTGTCCCACTCGCTCGCGACGGCGCCGATCACGACGAGCACGAAGATCGCGAGGCCCAGCGGCTTCAACCGCGGTTCGAGCTCGAGCGCGTGCTCGGTGCGCCGGGCGCGGTAGGTCATGCCCAGGGACAGCGGTACCACGGTGATGGCGAAGACCTTCACGACCGTGCCCAGCATCGACACGTCGTCGCCCAGCGGCGCGCCGAAGTGGTCGATCGCCAGCGACAGGTAGAGCGGGACGGTGATGACCGCGCAGACCGACGAGACCGCGGTCATCGTGACGCTCAACGCGGTCTCGCCGCGGGCGACGTGCGTGAGCAGGTTGGCGAGCGTCCCGCCGGGCGACGCGGCCAGCAGGACCAACCCGACGGCGAGGACCGGGTCGAGTCCGGTGACCTCAGCGACCGCGAAGCCGAGCAACGGCGACAGCACGAGCAGGTTCGCCAGGCCGATCGAAACGGCACGTGGCGAGCGCAGCACGCGCCGGAAGTCGTCCGGCGTCAGCGTGAGCCCGAGCGTCGCCATGATCACGGCGAGCGCGAGCGGCAGTGCCACCTCGATCATCGGTCCTCCTCCCGCATCGGCGCGCAGCCTCCCAGATCCCGCAGGTGCGTGCGACGATCAGGGGATGGCCGACGCCCCGACCGCGATCCGCGCCACCGTGACCGGCCGCGTCCAGGGCGTCTTCTTCCGCGACGCGACGGTCGCCCGGGCCCACGAGCTCGGGGTCCTGGGCTGGGTGCGCAACGGAGAGGACGGCGCGAGCGTCCTGCAGCGCACGCGCGACGACCAGTGGCTGCTGATCAAGCGCCGCGATCGCTGAGCGCCGCACGCCGGGCTCCGGCAGGCGCCGCGGTTTCGACAACTAGGCCAGCGCGGTACGGATCTTCTCCGCGACCATCGCCATCGTCGTGCGTGCCCGCTCCGGATCCTCGGTGAGGAAGTAGTGGTCCGCCCCCGGGGTCACGTCGTGGACGACCTCGACACCGGCTTCCTGGAGGCGTCGCGCGTAGACGTCCCCGTCCCGGCGCAACGTGTCGCGCTCGGCCGTCAGGACGACAGCGGCCGGCAGGCCCTCCAGCGACGGCGCGAGGACCGGGGACGCGTACGGCTCGCCGCGGGTCGCCGGGTCCGGGAAGTAGACGCGGCGCACGAGCCCGCGCAGCGACGGCGAGATCATCCCGGCGCCGGTCGGCAGATCGGACGCGAGGTCCAGTGCCGGGACGCCGAGGACCTGCAGGCGCGGCTCGAACGACCCCAGATCCCGCGCCTGCAGGCACACCGACGCGGCGAGGCCCCCACCGCTGGAGAAGCCGCCGACCGTCACCGGCGCCTCCTGCGCGACCGCGGCGGCCACGTCGTGGCACTGGTGCTGGGCGACCGGGTACGCGACGTACGGACCGGTGCGGAAGTCGACGTTGACGACGCGCACGCCGGCGGTGGCGGCGACGTAGCGACACCACCAGTCGTCCATCTGCGGGTAGCGCATCAGCCACGCGCCGCCGTGGAAGTGGACGTGCGCAGGTCCGCCGGCGCCGCCGTACTCGTACACCGCCACCTTGCCGTGGCGGGTCGCGATGCGGCGCTTCGACGGGCCGGGCAGGTCGGTGCCCGCGAACTGCAGGTCCTTGCCGTAGCGCACGGTGTACCGCGCGGTCGCGTGCATGAGTGTTGCGCTGAGCCGGTCGGTGATCCTCACGGCGGCAGTCTCCCGCACGCGAACACGACGGATGGACAACCCGGCGCGCGTCGATTCATACGGATGGACAACGACCGGGGCGATCGGGGCGGGGAGGATCGTGCATCGCAGGTCGCTGGGTCACCGTCGGGTCAACCGCAGGCAGGAGAACTCATGAAACTCGTGATCGGGATCGTGCGTCCCGAGAAGACGAACGACGTCCTCGGGGCGCTGTACCGCGCCGACATCCAGGGCTTCTCGATGACGCGCGTGCAGGGGCACGGCGGCGAGCTCGAGCGGGTCGAGACCTACCGCGGCACGACCGTGCAGGTGGGGCTGGCGGACAAGGTCCGCTTCGAGATCGCGGTGTCCGACGAGTTCGTCGACCGCACGATCGACGCCATCCGCGACGGCGCCCAGACCGGCGTGGTCGGCGACGGCAAGATCTTCGTCATGCCGCTCGAGCGCGTCGTGCGCATCCGCAGCGGTGAGACCGACGGCGACGCCATCACCCCGACGAAGGAGCCGGCGGCATGATCGCGGCGATCGACACGGGCGACACCGCCTTCATGCTCATCGCCACCGCCCTGGTCCTCCTGATGACCCCGGCGCTCGGCCTCTTCTACGCGGGCCTCGTGCGCGCGAAGAACACCCTGAACACCTTCATGATGTGCATCGCGGCGATGGGCGTGGCGACGATCACGTTCGCCGCCGTCGGCTACTCGCTGGTCTTCGACCCGGGCAGCGGCTTCGTCGGCGGGCTCGATCACGCCTTCCTGCAGGGCGTCGACTTCGAGCCCCGCGAGGGCAGCACGATCCCGCACATCCTGTTCTTCGCCTTCCAGGCGAGCTTCTGCATCCTCACTACCGCGCTCGTCGCCGGTGCGGTCGTCGAGCGCATGCGCTTCGGGCCGTTCCTGATCTTCATCGCGCTCTGGTCCGTCCTCGTCTACGGCGTGATGGCCCACTGGGTCTTCGGCGGCGGCTTCCTCCAGGAGGGTGGGACGCTCGACTTCGCCGGCGGCGTCCCGGTCGAGATGGCCTCCGGGTTCTCCGCGGTCGCCGCGGCGATCGTCGTGGGGGCGCGCAAGGACTACGGCCGGCAGGCCTTCCTCCCGCACAACGGCATGTTCGTGCTGCTCGGCGCCGGCCTGCTGTGGTTCGGCTGGTTCGGGTTCAACGGCGGCAGCGGCTTCTCGACCGGCAACGCCGGCGTCCTGGCGTTCGTGAACACGCTGCTCACGCCCGCGTGCACGCTCGTCACGTGGTTCGTCCTGGACATGATCCGCAGCAGGCAGGCGACCGCGATCGGTGCGGCGACGGCGATCGTCGTCGGCTGTGTGGCGATCACGCCGGCAGGCGGGTTCATCTCACCCGGCTGGGCGATGGCCCTGGGCGTCCTCGCGACGTTCCCGAGCTACGCGGTGATCATGTGGCGCCCCCGTACCCGGCTCGACGAGACGCTCGACGTCCTCGCCGCCCACGGCACCGCGGGCATCGTCGGCATGGTGTTCATCGGCCTGGTCGCGCAGACCGGGTGGAACGGCGTCGCCGACGGCCTCTTCTACGGCAACGCGGACCTGCTCTGGGACCAGCTGCTGGCGGTCCTGGTCGCCACGACCTACGCGTTCGCGGTGACCTGGATCCTGCTCAAGGGCATCGGGCTCGTGACGCCGCTGCGGGTCACCGAGGACGAGGAGGCGACGGGCCTGGACCTCATCGCCCACGGCGAGGAGGCGTACGCCAGCAGCGAAGGTGCGCTGCTGGTCGCCACCTCCGACCCGTTCAGGTGAGTCCCTTCGCGGCCAGCCGGCACAGGAGCAACACCTGCTCCACGGCCTGCTGGTCCGCGGCGCTCACGGTCACGGCGCGCGTCTTCGGGCGCGTGCCGCTGGGTACGCAGGTCCGGTAGCGGCGGGTCTGCACGATCCGCTTGCCGCCGGCCGTCCTGACGACCACGCGGACGGTGTAGCGGCCGCGCGGCAGGCCCTTCAGGTCGATCCGTGCGCGGCGCGAGTTGCGCACCGTCTTCTTCAGCTTGCCGTTGACGAACACCTGCGCCACACGGACGCGCACGCCGCGCCGCAGGCGGATCGTGAAGTCGCGGCGGCTGCGGCACGGCTTCGTGCTCGGCAGCTGGACCGCCTTCCTCCGCGCCGCGCGGCAGTCCTCGTACCCGAGGTCGTACTGCGCGAGGTAGACGTCGTCCGCCGGGCACGGGTCCTGGTCCTTGAACGGCCAGACGCCGTCGCGGAACTGCACCACGTGGAAGCCCTTGTAGGCGTCCGGGAACCAGATCTGCCCGAGGTCCGACCGGATGACCGGCCGGGCGACCGCGGCGTTGGCGACCGTCGCCGAGCCGTCGGGCGTCGACACCGTGCCGGCGTTGTAGTACGCGATCTCCTTCGGCTTGGCGGGATCGCGGATGTCGTAGACGCGCACGCCGGACCCGAAGCTCGAGCACGCGGTGATCGTCGGATCGACGACGCGGTCGACCGAGCAGTAGTGCGAGTCGTAGAGGAAGACGCGGGAGCCGATCGTGGGGAAGACGTCGCCCGCGGCGAGCCCGTCCGGGTTCAGGAACACGCCGTCGGCGAGGACCGTCGCGCAGTTCTCCGGGAGCATCACCTCGGTCTGGAGCTTCGAGACCTCCTTGGGCCTGGTCTCGTCGGAGAGGTCGACGATCACGGGATAGCCGAAGTTCGAGACGGTGCTCTCGCCGGGGATGCACTGGCTGCCGAGCTTCCGGAACTCCGACCAGTTCAGGAGGTGCGGCTTGCCGTCGTAGCTCAGCGGGATCGTCGACTGCTGGCCGCCGTTGTCGGCGAGGTACAGCTCGCCGACCGGCGTGATCGCCGCGTCCGGTCGGCGCTGCTGCACCTGGCTCGTGTCCGCGATCAGCAAGCGCCCGAGTCCGATGTCGGCGAAGTATCCACGCTTGCCGTCCGCGCTGGTCGAGCAGCCGTGGACCCCGAACGGTCGCGGCTCGGAGAGCTGCTTGGGGTTGCGCGGGTCGCTCAGGTCGATCGGCGTGATCGTGTCCGTGGAGGCCATGTAATAGACCATGCCGTCGGCCTGGAAGCAGCCTTCGTGGCCGACCGCGCTGGGCATGACGACATCGGCGAGGAGCTTGGGCTTGCGGCAGTCGCCGGAGATGTCGTAGACGGCCAGCTGGCGCGGCGAGCCCGGGTCGTCGAGCCGGGCGATGCCGCTGATCGTGTACCGGTCGGCCACCAGCAGTCCGCGCTTCGGGTGCACGCGCAGCGACTCGCCGGCGTTGCGCGTCGCGCCCGCGGTCAGGTAGTCGGTCTGCTTCGGCGCGCGCGGGTCGGAGACGTCGAGGACGACCGTGCCGCCCTCCGCGCTGTAGAGCCCGATCGTGTCGCTGTAGTACGCGCAGTTCTCGTAGGTGTCGAAGTTCGCGAACGCGGTCCCGGCGAACGCCCCGATCTCGTCGAGGTTGCAGTTGTAGCCCTCCCCGGAGCGACCGGTGAGCCGGTCGGCGAGGGGGATCTGCCCCTGCAGCCCGGTCTCGACCTTGTCGTTCGGCCCGCACACGGCGGGGGACTTCGCAGCGGCGGGCGACGCCCCGACCGCGCAGATGACGGCGGCTGCCAACGCAGCGACCAACGACCGACCAGTTCCTCGACCCATGTGGGCGACGGTACCGGGATCCGGCGCGTTGCGCGGAAGGGTCGGCTCAGGCGTCCAGCAGGCGGGCCCGGTGGGCGAGGACCACCAGCTGGACGCGGTCCCGGACGCTGCTCGACCGCCGCCGTTCCTGAACGACGAAACCCGCCACGTGGGCGGGTTCCGGACCAGTGGAGCTGAGGGGACTCGAACCCCTGGCCTCTGCCATGCGAAGGCAGCGCTCTACCAGCTGAGCTACAGCCCCAGACGGGGTTCGGAAGGTACCAGGATCGGTGCCCCGGGCGTCCCACGGGAGCCCGGATCGACGCCGGAGTCTGCGCCCCACGCGGTGACGCTTGCGGGCAGACGGACGCGCCGCACCGGTGTAGCGTCCTTCCATGCCCGAGCTGTCCTACGCCCACGGCGCCAGCGCGACCCCGCTGCTGCGCGACACCATCGGCGCGCGTCTGCAGCGTGCCGCCGCCGAGCACCCGGACCGGGAGGCAGTGGTCTCCTGCGAGCAGGACGTCCGCCTCACCTACGCGGAGCTCGACGCAGCGGTGGACGCGGTCGCGTCGGGCCTGCTGGCCCGGGGGGTCGCGAAGGGCGACCGGGTCGGGGTGTGGGCGCCGAACTGCGTCGAGTGGATGCTCGTGCAGTACGCGACGGCGAAGGTCGGCGCGATCCTGGTGAACGTCAACCCGGCCTACCGCACGCACGAGCTGACCTACGCGCTCAACCAGTCGGGCATCCGCCTCCTGTTCTGCGCGCCGTCGTTCAAGACGAGCGACTACCGGGGAATGGTGGAGGAGGTGCGCGGCGACGTCGGCGGGCTCGAGGACGCGCTGTTCTTCGGGGACGAGGACTGGGACGCGCTCGCCGCGACGAGCGTCGACGCCACCGCGATGCAGGAGCGGCTGGCGTCGTTGGACCCCGACGACCCGATCAACATCCAGTACACGAGCGGCACGACCGGGGCACCGAAGGGCGCGACGCTGACGCACCACAACATCCTCAACAACGGGTTCTTCGTCGGGGAGCTGTGCTCCTACACGGAGGAGGACCGCATCGCCGTCCCGGTGCCGTTCTACCACTGCTTCGGCATGGTCATGGGCAACCTCGCCGCGCTCACCCACGACGCATGTGTCGTCATCCCCGCGGCCGGCTTCGACCCGACCGCCACACTGCGCGCGGTCGCCGCCGAGCGCTGCACCTCGCTCTACGGCGTCCCCACGATGTTCATCGCGATGCTGGCAGACCCGACCTTCCCCGAACACGACCTCCACAGCCTGCGCACCGGGATCATGGCCGGCTCGCCGTGCCCGACCGAGGTGATGAAGCGGGTGGTGGGCGAGATGCACATGGACGAGGTCTCGATCGCCTACGGGATGACCGAGACGTCCCCCGTCTCCACCCAGACGCGCAAGGACGACCCGCTGGAGCGGCGGGTCGGCTCGATCGGCCGGGTCGGCCCACACGTCGAGGTCAAGATCGTCGACCCGCTCACCGGGCTGACCCTCCCGCGTGGGGAGACCGGGGAGTTCTGCACCCGCGGCTACTCGGTCATGCGCGGCTACTGGAACGACCCGGAGAAGACCGCCGAGGCCAAGGACGACGCGGGCTGGATGCACACCGGGGACCTCGCGACGATGGACGCCGACGGCTACCTGAACATCGTCGGGCGCTCCAAGGACATGGTCATCCGCGGTGGGGAGAACGTCTATCCCCGCGAGGTCGAGGAGTTCCTCTACACCCATCCGGACATCGTCGACGCCCAGGTCGTCGGGGTCCCGGACGAGAAGTACGGCGAGGAGCTGTGCGTCTGGGTGCAGCTGCGCGAGGGGGCCGACGAGCTCGACGCGCCGGCGCTCAAGGCGTTCTGCTCCGGGAAGCTCGCGCACTACAAGGTGCCTCGCTATGTCGTGGTCGTCGAAGAGTTCCCGATGACCGTCACCGGCAAGGTCCGCAAGAACGTCATGCGCGACGCGTCCGTCGAGCGGCTCGGGCTGCAGGACGCGGCGGCGGCGACGACGGTCTGAAGCTGCTGGAGTGACCCCATGACCGCCATCGGGCTCGCCGTCCTCCCCTCGTCGATCGGGCTGTCCGCCGACGGCCTCTCGTCCTTCCAGGGCGACCTCGCCGCCCGCCCGCCCGGTGCCCCCGACGTGATCGACCGCACCGTGAAGGTGCTCCCGGTGCTCGACCGGTTTGCGGTCGCCTTCGGCGGCAACGACTACCTGCTCGACCTCGACCGGTTCGAGCGCGACGGCGACGGCCGCGTGACCGGCGACCGCCGGGCGTCCCGGACCGACCCGGAGCTGCTGCCGTGGTGGACCCGGGCGGGCATCGTCACGAACGCCGAGCGCCTGCGCTTCTGGGAGCAGGAGACGCAGGACGCCGCCGCCGATCCCGAGGAGCTGACCCAGCAGCTCTCCGAGCTCTTCGGTCGGCAGCTGCTCGCCAACGCCACGGCGGCGATGCCCGACGCGGACGACGCGACGCTCGCCGCGGCGTGGGAGATGCGCATCTACGTCGCCGGGTGGAGCCCCGGGCGCGGTCGTGGCGAGGTCTGGCAGGGCTGGATGCGCGCCGGACGTCCGACGGAGCAGGCCGGGGAGCTCGGCGTCAGCGTGGGCATCCGCGAGCTCGCGAGCACCGACGAGCTGCGGGTGGGCATGTTCGAGGACTGGACGACCGCGGAGGACGACGCGGTCTACGCCGGGCTCGACGGGCTCTCGGTCGCGGCCGCGTCCCGGGAGCTCGTGGACCGGGCGGTCCGTGCTCAGGAGGGCCGTGCGACCGTCGTCGCGGGCGGCCGGGTGCTGACCGTCCAGGTCGGCGCAGAGTCCGCGGCCTACGTCTGACGCTGCGCCGCGAGATCGGACGTCCGCGGAGGCCGCCCCGCTCGCGGGTACGCTGGAACGTGCCGCCCATGCCGATGGACCGCCTCCTCAGCTTCCTGCGCAGCTTCCGCGGGCGCCTCACGTTCTTCTTCGTCGCGATCGTGATCGTCCCGATGATCTCGCTGAGCGTCATCGTGTTCCGCCTGCTCGACGACAACGAGTCGGCGAAGGCCGACGCCCGTCTGGCCGCCCGGCAGGAGGCCGCGATCAACCTCCAGGTGCGCGCGCGGACCGACGCCGACCGGGCCGCCGTCGCAGTCGCCGGCGACGCCTTGCTGGCGACCGCCCTCCGCGCAGGGGACGGCGCTGCGGCCCGCCGCCGGGCCGCCACGCTCGTCCCGTCGCTCGAGCTGAAGCGCCTCGTGATCCGCCGAAGCGGACTGGCGTTGGTCGACGTCGGCTCGCCCGACGCCGTGTTCCCGGCGGTCCGCGAGCTGAAGGGCTCCGACGGTCGCTCGTTCGGGACCCTCCTCGTGTCCACCACCGGCCCGCGCGCCTACGCGACGCTCGTCAAGGAGGCGACCGGGCTGGACGTCGTCGTGACCCGGCCCCGCGGCGAAGCGATCGACACGCTCGCCGAGGCCTCGTCCCTGCGGCTGCCGACGACCCCGTCCGTCGTCGAGATCGAGGGCATCTCCTACCGGACCGCGAGCTTCACGGCCCCAGCGTTCGACGGGACCCGCACGCGCGTCACGGTGCTGGCCGACGAGGCGCGCACGACCACCGACCGCGAGTCCTCGCGCGGCTTCGCGATCGGGCTCCTCGCGGGGTTCTTCGTCCTCGCGTTCCTCTGTGCGCTCGTCGTCGCCCGCGCCCTGCAGCGGCAGATCGCCGAGTTCCTCGCGGCCGCCCGGCGGATCGGCGAGGGGGAGTTCGGCACCCAGGTCCCGACGGTCGGTCGCGACGAGTTCGCCGCGCTGGGCACCGAGTTCAACGCGATGAGCCGCCAGCTGCAGGAGAAGGTCGAGGCGCTGCAGCGCGAGGAGGTCCGGCTGACCAGCGCGATGCGGACGATCGGCGACACGGCCGCATCGAACCTCGACCGGGAGGCGCTGCTCGACATCTTCGTGCGCACGGCGGTCCAGGGCGTGGCGGGCGAGGGCGGCGCGGCCCGGGCGACGTTGCGTCCCGAGGACGGCGGCCCGTTCGAGCAGCTCGCGGTCGGCGGCGATCCGGTCGGTCTCGAGGACGTCATACGCCTGGCGGAATCCGACGTGCTCGCCACCGGACGCCCGGCGGTGGCGCTGATGGGGGACACCCACGCGATGGCCCATCCGCTGCGCGCCGCGCAGGACTCCGCTCCCGACGGGCCGCCGCGGGTGACGGCGATCATGGCGGTCGCCCGTCGCGGCGAGCCGTTCGGCGAGAAGGACCGCGAGCTCTTCCACTACCTCGCCGGCCAGGCGGGCGTCTCGGTGGAGAACGTCGGCCTGCACGAGACCGTCGAGCGGCAGGCGGTCACCGACGAGCTGACCACGCTCTCCAACCGCCGCCGGTTCCAGGAGGCGCTCGCGACCGAGGTCGAGCGCTCCAAGCGGTTCGACCAGCCGGTCGGGCTCGTGCTGCTGGACATCGACAACTTCAAGAGGGTCAACGACACGCACGGCCACCAGGTCGGCGACGACGTGCTGCGCGAGGTCTCCCGCGTGCTCAAGGCGACCGCGCGCGAGATCGACGAGCCTGCTCGCTACGGCGGTGAGGAGCTCGCGATCGTGCTCCCCGGCACCGACCTCGAGGGCGCATACAACCTCGCCGAGCGCGTCCGGCAGGGGATCGAGGACCTACGGATCGCGCTGCCCGACGGCGACGAGCGGCTCCGGGTGACCGCGAGCTTCGGCGCCGCGGAGGTTCCGGGGACCGCCGACGACCTACGCGGGCTGGTCGCCGCGGCCGACGAAGCGCTGTACGCGGCCAAGGACGCCGGCAAGAACAAGACCGTCCGGGCGGCGCGCACCGGCTGAACGTCCGGGCGGGTGTACTAGGGTAGGTCGCGGTATGGGATTGCTCGACGACGCCATCCGCGAGCATCTCGAGCTCAAGCGCCGCAGCGGGGAGGACTCCCGCCGCCTCGCCCAGCTCGAGCACGAGGCCTTCGGGCCCATCCGTCGCGGTGACCCAGCGCTCGACCTGCAGCCGCCGGCGGCGGGGGGAGACGCGGCCGCCGCTCCCGAGGTGGACGAGCCGAGCGCCGGGGACCTGTTGCTGCAGGAGCCCGCCCCGGCACCGCCGCACGCGTACGAGCCGGAGCCCGCGACGTTCCAGCCCGAGCCGGAGCAGCCCGAGCCGGTGGTCCCGGCCCGCGAGCCTGCACCAGACCTGCCGCCGGAGCCTGTCGCCCGCGAGCCGGAGCCCTACGTGCCACCCGCGCCTGCGCCGGAGCCGGACGTGCCGCCGGCCACGCAGCCCGCGGAGGAGATCGCGTCGCTGCCAGCGGACCAGCCGACCGCCGCGTTCTCGCTGAGCGATCTCGAGGCGCTCGGCGACGAGCCGCCGACCACCGTCCGGGAGCCCGAGGCCGCCACGCCGCCGTCGCCGCCCCCTGCGGCGCTGCCGGCGCAGGATGTCGTCCCCGCCGACGACGAGGGCGAACACGACGTGCTGGAGGAGACGCCCGAGTTCCTCGAGGAGACGCCGGAGCACGATCGGCTCTGGTTCGAGCAGAAGCCGCCCCGCGACTTCGAGTTCTAGACGTTGCGGGGTCGCCCGCCCCACTAGGACGATCGTCCACCCCGTTGAGGCCGCCGCCCGTGGGGCCGATCACCGGAGAGACGCACACCGCGCGTGTCGGTCGTTGGGGAACCGCCGGCACGCAGTAGGTCAGCCGCCCGCGCCACGCGCGGGCAACGAAGGGATCATCGGGGCGCTCGGTCCGGAACCACCGAGCGTCCCGCCCTTCGCTCGACCCGCCGCATAGGATCGCGCCATGCGCTGGACTCCAGGGAAGCGGAGCGGCAACCTCCGCGATCGTCGGGCGTCGTCCGGGGGACGCGGGGGAGGACTTCCGCTCCCCGGGAAGCTCGGCGGCGGGGTCGGCGGCATCCTCGTGATCATCGTCGCGCTGCTCATCGGCACCGGTGGCGACGGAGGCGGAGATGGCGGGACCGGCTCGGCGGGCGGCGCGCTCGGCGAGATCCTCGAGCAGCTCGGCGGGCAGACCGTCCCCGCGGCGACGGGCGACACGGTCGACGAGAGCGCCCCGGATCCCGAGCGACGGCAGGTCGACTTCGTCAGCTTCGTGCTCGACGACGTGCAGGGCGTGTGGAAGGCGCAGTTCCGCCGGACCGGGCAGGAGTACCAGGACGCCACCCTCGAGCTCTTCCGCAGGCGCACGTCCACCGGGTGTGGACCGGGCAGCGCCGGCACCGGCCCGTTCTACTGCCCGCCCGACCAGGGCGTCTACATCGACCTCGGCTTCTTCACCGAGCTCTCCGACCGGTTCGGCGCGCCGGGCGACTTCGCGCAGGCCTACGTCATCGCGCACGAGCTCGGCCATCACGTCCAGAACCTGCTGGGCATCGACGACCAGGTGCGCCGACAGACCGCCCAGGACGGGGGTCGGGCCAACGACCTCTCGATCCGCCAAGAGCTGCAGGCCGACTGCTTCGCCGGGGTCTGGGGCCACACGGCGTACTCGCGCAAGCTCCTGGAGTCCGGGGACCTCGAGGAGGGCCTGGCCGCCGCCGAGTCGGTCGGCGATGACCGAATCCAGGCGTCTGTAGGCGCGCAGGTCAATCCGGAGACGTGGACCCACGGCTCCGCGCAGCAGCGCCAGACGTGGTTCCGGCGGGGGTTCGACAGTGGCGACCCCGATCGCTGCGACACGTTCACCGGCGACGTCTGAGCCGCTCGACCGCGCGGACATCATCGTGCCGCCCGCCTCGACCCGGGGGCCAATGTCGTGCAGGGGGCCCGGTGCGACAGTCTTCCCACCTCCATGCCCGCCGACGGACCACAGAGCACCGGAACCGCCACGAACGGCACCGCCACGAAGGCCGGGAGCGTCGCGATCGTGCTCCCCGGCGGCGGCGCGCGCGGCGCCTACGAGGCGGGCGCGCTCAGCGTGCTGCTCCCCGAGCTCGAGCGTCGCGGCGAGAAGGTCAACATCGTGTGCGGCACGTCGGTCGGCGCGATCAACGCGGCGCTGCTCGGCTCGCTGGCGGACCGTCCGGCCGACGAGATCGCGTCCATCGCGCTCGCGCGCTGGCGGGACATGCGCAAGTCGGACGTCATCAAGCCGGTGTTCGGGCCCGGACTGCCACTCGTCGCCGCCCGGTTCCTCGGCGAGCTGCTCGAGATTCCCGGGGTGCGGCTCGCCTCGGTGCTCGACCCGTCTCCGCTGCAGAAGAGCCTCTCGCAGTGGATCGACTGGCTGGCGCTGCACCGCAACGTCAAGCACGGCCGGATCGACGCCGTCTGCGTCGTGGCGACCGCGCTCACGCGGAGCGGGCCGGTGGCCTTCGTCGAGACGAAGGGCAAGCTCCCGCGGCAGACCCCACGGGACGATCTGCGCTACGTGAAGGTGGCGTCGCTGTCGCCCGAGCACGTGCGCGCGTCCGCGGCGATCCCCGTGCTCTTCCCGCCCGTGGAGGTGACGTCGCCCAAGAGCGCCGCGGACTTCTACATCGACGGCGGCACCCGGCAGAACTCGCCGATCGCGCCGGCGCTCGCGCTCGGCGCCGACAAGGTCGTGATCATCGGCTTCGAGCCGTTCGCGGACCGGCCCCCGGTGCCGGAGAAGCCGCCGATCCCGCGGATGGCGGACGTCGCCGCGAACATCGTCGACGGCCTGCTCGTCGACCAGGTCGCCGAGGACCTCAACCGCATGATCTCGATCAACTCGTTCTTCGTGGAGGGCTCGGCCGCGGGGTCCAGCACGTCGCAATCCGCACGGGCCTACCGCAAGGCGCGGGGACGGCACCCGTACCGGAAGATCTCCTACGCGCTGGTCGCCCCCGAGCGCAAGGGCGAGATGGGGCTGATCGCCGACCGCGTGTTCCGCGAGCGGTACTCGGGGCTGCGCGGATTGCGCGACATCGACTACTCGCTCATGTCGCGGCTGCTCGGCGGCGACCGCACCCGGGCAAGGGGCGAGCTGCTCAGCTTCCTGCTGTTCGACGAGATGTTCGTGGAAGAGCTGCTCGAGGCGGGCGCCGCCGACGCCCAGCGCTGGCTGGACCGGCACCCACGGTTCTGGTGCTCCGACGCATCGCACGACTTCCACGTCGATGCGGTCGAGCACGAGGCGGCACGCGAGCAGCTGGCGATCGACGAGTGGCGAGCGCTGCGACGGCGCTAGACTTGGCCCTCTTGGGGCCATAGCTCAGTTGGTAGAGCACCTCGTTTGCAACGAGGGGGCCGTCGGTTCGAATCCGTCTGGCTCCATGACCGGATCACCCTCCGCGCCCCTACGGCACCTGCGCGTCCGCCACGTCCTCGACCCGCCAGCGGTCCCGCACGCGACGGGCGGCGAGGGTCAGCTCCGCTGCACCGCCGCCGGGCTGGCGCAGGTCGACGCCAGCGAGGTCGCCCCGGATCCGCACGGCGCCCACCTCGATCGTCGCGAACAGCTCGCGGGGCCGTCCGCGGAAGTTCAGGAGCAGCGCACGCTCGCAGGTACCGGAGCGGCGGGCGAACCGCTCACGCTCCTCGCGCACCCGGCTCGCGCAGGCGCGGGCGTAGTTGCCTTCGCCGATCGAGCGGGCGTACTTCAGGACGATGGTCGCCGCCGCCCGCTCGTCGGTGCCGAGTCCGGTCGGGAGCGCGGCGGCGGTGGTCGCCGGGTCCGACGGCGCGAGCGCGGGCGCGGCAGCCGGCGCGCGATCCGAGGCCCCGCCGATGTTGCCGTCCTTCCCGCAGCCGGCCGCTCCGGCGCCCAGGGCGAGGACGGCGAGTGCCGGGAGGACGAGTCGTGTGGTGCAGCGCACGGCGCGGAGGCTAGGGGATGCGACGATGGAGGGACAGGTGCCCTGGACCGCCAACATCCTTCACTGGAACTCCACCGCGGTCGAGCGCGGGCTCCCGCTGCCCTGCGACGGGCTCCTGCCCCGGCCGGACGCGAGGCTGCACCGCGCGGTCGAGGTGCCCGCGCCGCCCGCGACCACGTTCCGCTGGCTGTGCCAGCTGCGGGCCGCCCCGTACAGCTACGACAAGCTCGACAACCTCGGCCGGCGCAGCCCGCAGACGCTGACGCCGGGCCTCGAGGAGCTCGCGGTGGGACAGCGGATCAACACGATCTTCCGGATCGTGTCGTTCGAGCCGGGCCGCTCGATCACGATGCGCACCTCGTCCCGGTTCCTCGGCGTCGTCGTGTGCACGTACGCCGCGCTGCCCGACCCGCAGGAGGCAGGGCGCTCCCGGCTCCTCGTGCGCTTCCTGGTGACCTACCCGAGGCGCTCACCGCTCGGACTGCTCATGCGGCTGACGCTCCCGCCGGGCGACCTCGTGATGATGCGCCGCCAGCTGCTGAACCTCCGGGACCTGGCCGCCGGGACGCCCTATCGGTGATTCCCCGAGCGTCTCACAGATCCCGTATCTGATATTGGAGATGTGTGCACCGACGTCCTAGGCTGACCAAGCAACTTCAAACCAGCGGCCACCCCCATATCCTGGTGTCCGCCGAGTTGCACCCTCTCCTCCCTCGTAGTACGTCAGGGCCACTTCTCGAAGTGGCCCTGTTTCGTTGGGGGCCACGCCCGTGATCGATCCCGCCCCGCCCCGCATCGAGCTGCGTCACCTCCGGTCGTACGTGGCCGTCGCCGAGGAGCGCCACTTCCGCCGGGCCGCCGAACGGCTGCACATGTCCCAGCCGCCGCTCAGCCAGCAGATCAAGACGCTGGAAGAGGCGCTCGGCGTCGAGCTGCTGATCCGCAACCGGCGCGGTGTCGAGGTCACGGTGGCCGGCGAGGCGTTTCTCGAGCAGGCGCGGCTGGTCCTCGCAGCCATGGACCAGGCCGTCGGGGTGGCCCGTCGCGCCGACCAGGGCGAGCTCGGGCAGCTCTCGATCGGGTTCGTCGGCTCGGCCATGTACGGACGGGTCCCCGACGTGCTGCGGCGCTTCCGCACCGCGCACCTCGGCGTCCACCTGACGCTGCGTGAGCTCGGCACCGCCGCGCAGGTGGATGCCCTCGTCCACGGGACCATCGACGTCGGCTTCCTGCGCCCACCGGTCTCGGCCGAGGGCATCGAGATCGAGCCCTTCGTCGACGAGTCGGTCGTCGTCGTCCTGCCGCAGGACCACCATCTCGTCGGTCTGCCGTCGCTCACGCTCGTGCACCTGCGCCGGGAGCGGTTCGTCCAGCTCTCCGCGGCTGCCGCCCCCGGACAGCACGAGGCGATCCACCGGGCGCTCGCCGCCGAGGGCGCCGCGCCGCTCGTCGTGCAGGAGGCGGAGGAGATGCAGACGGTGGTTGGTCTCGTCGCGAGCGGTCTGGGCGTGTCGCTCGTCCCGGCCTCGGTGCGCGCCCTGGACCGCCACGACGTCGTGTACCGCGACATCGTCGGCCCCGCTCCGCGGGTGGAGCTGGCCTTCGCCTATCGCAAGCGCGACACCTCCCCGGTCGTCGCCTCGTTCGTCGCGTCGGTCCGGGCGGCGCGCGACGGGAGGGCCTGAACGGTGACGGGATCGACGCTCCGGCGAGCCGAGGTCGGCGCGCTCGCCCTCCTGGCGGTCGGTGCCACCGTCGGGTTCCTGCTCTACCCGATCTCTCCCACGTTCGACTCGCAGTGGTCGATGGTCTGGGCCCGGGAGATCTGGGACGGCGCTTCCCCCGGCTTCGACGACTATCGCGTTCCCACCGAGCATCCCCTGTGGCTGGCGATCAGCGTCTTGCTCGTCCCGCTCGGCGGCGAGGCCGACCGCGTCCTTCTGGCCCTGTGCATCGGGAGCTTCCTCGTCACCGTGGCCGGCCTCTACACGCTGGGCAAGGAGTGCTTCCACCCGCTCGTCGGCGCGGCGGCGGCCGTGCTGCTCCTCACGCGCCTGGACTTCCCCTACCTCGCGGCCCGCGGGTTCCTCGACGCGACGTACCTCGCGCTGCTGGTATGGGTGGCGGTGCTCGAGGCGCGCCTTCCACGACGGGGCGGCGTGGTCTGGTGGCTGCTCGCGGCCGCCGGGCTCCTGCGTCCGGAGGCCTGGCTGCTGGCCGGGCTCTACTGGCTGTGGTGCAGCTACGACGAGAGCTGGCGAAACAGGGCGGTGAACGCCGTGCGCGCGGGGGTCGCCCCGGTGGTCTGGGCGGCGACCGATTACGCGGTCACCGGCGACCCGCTGTACTCGATGAACTACACGACCGCCTCGGCCGAGCAGCTCGGACGGCGCTCGGAGCTGGTCGATCTTCCGGGCAAGACGCTCGACTACCTCGACCTGCTGCTCAAGTGGCCGGTGCTGCTGCTCGCCCTCGGCGGCGTGCCGCTCGCGCTGCGGCTGCCCCGCGCCCGGCCGGTAGTCCCGCTCGTGCTGCTGGGGACGGGGCTGCTGACGTTCTTCCTCGTCTCCGCACGTGGGTTCAGCGTCATCTACCGCTATCTGATGCCGGGAGCGCTCGCCTTCGTCCTGTTCGCGGCGGTCGCGGTCGCCGGCTGGGTCCTGCTCGCGCCGGGTCGGACCCGGACGGTCTGGGCGGCGGGGTCGGCCGTCGCGGTCGCCGGCGCCGTCGTCGTGGCGGCGACCGTCGCCAGTCCGAGGTACATCGACGTCGAGCTCACCGTCCGCGAGGGCGTGCGCGCGCAGCTGGTCGAGTTGCGGGGGTCGCAGGCCGTTCGAAGGGGACGGGCGTGCGGACCCCTGACGGTGCCCAACCACAAGCTCCTCCCGGAACTGCGGTGGCTGCTCGACGCCGACCGTACGGAGGTCTTCGCACGGTCCTCGCTGGGTGCCACAGCCGGCTGGGACGGCCGCGGGCTGGCGCTCGTGCTGCGCGGCAACAAGCGGTTCATGCGCCACCCCGCGTTCGGCCCCTTCGAGGCCGACACGCGGATCTACGACGATCCGCTCATCCAGCGGCCCGGGCCGGGCTGGCGTCCGGTGGCGCAGACGGAGAACTTCGTCGCCTACGCCCGCTGCTGAAGGCCCGCGCCCGTCGCTGCGCAGGACGCTCCAGGAGCGTCCACGACAGCACGCCGTAGCCGACGGCGCCCGCGAGCACCACGGCCTCCATCGCCAGGAAGGCGCGAAGGCTGCCGTCGACGGGCAGATCGAGCGTCGTGCGGGCGAACCCGATGACGAGGAAGTGCCCGAGGAACACGCCGTAGGAGACGCTGCCGAGCCACACCGCGACGCGGGAGCGCAGGACCGCCGGCGGGCGGACGGCGACCCCGACGCAGAGCACGGCGAACAGCACCGGTACCAGGACCGTGGTGAGCGCGTCCGCCCGCGTCGCGCTGCGCACGACCGAGCCGTCCGGGCCGCCGGCCAGGACGAGGACCAGCGTCAGGGCGGTACCCGAGACCACGGTCAGGACGGCGGCGCGGTCACGCAGCCACGCGGGCGGGCGCGCGAGCAGCACGGCGGCCGCCATCCCGCAGGCGAAGTCCGCGAAGTGGACCGGCGTGCTCGAGAGGAGCAGCGCGTCGGTGCGGGCATCCAGCCCGAGCCCAGGGAGGAGCAGGCGGACCCCGGCGGCGAATGCGAGGGCGACGGCAGCGCACGCCCACGGCCGCCGCAGGAACCACGGCGCCAGGACCAGGAGCAGCACGCTGCCGGTGAGCTCCACCGTGATCGTCCAGAGGACCGGGTTGACGCCGAAGCCCAGCGCACCCTCGTACCCCGGCAGCAGCCGCGCCTCGTTCTGCACGGCAAGCAGGTGCGCGACGGCGGAGCCGACGGTCACGCGCAGGTCCCCGGACACCAGCAGCCCAGAGGCGAGCACGCCGATCGCGAGGCTGGCGTAGAACGCAGGGAGCAGCCGTGCGGCGCGTCGGACGAGGAAGCCCAGCGGGTCGCCGACGGACCCGTCCCGAGCGGCAGGCCACAGGAGCACCAGGCCGCTCAGCACGAAGAACAGCGAGACCGCGAGATGACCGCTGGAGAGCGCGTCACGCCACGGACCGCCGCCCAGTGCCGCCTCCCCGGAGAGCAGCCAGGCGTGGTACGCCGCGATCAGGAGCGCGGCGAGCCCCCGCAGCCCGTCGAGCGCGGGCAGGCGCGGGGCCGCCGGTCCGCCGGCGATCAGGCTGCGGCCTTCTGCGAGGGCCCGACGTTGTCGCGCAGCCACTTCACCGTCGGCGTGGCCGCGTCGAACCAGTTCGCGATCCGGTCCACCGCTTCGGCCTCGTGGAGCCATGCCGGCAGCTTCGCCTCCCTCCGGCTGAGCACGAGGCGGCGGTGCCGAAGGAGGTCGGCACGTGCATGGTCGGGCGCGAACCCGCGCGGGACGCGCTTGAGCTCGGGCTCGCCGAGCGCCAGGCCCCCGGCTCGCGCCTTCCCGACCGCCCGTGCGAGGGCGGCGCCCTTGCGGCCGTCGGCGATTCCCTCGCGCAGCCGCGCCACCTGGTCCGGCTCGGTCCGGTAGATGCCTGCCGCGATCAGCAGGCCGTCGAGGCTCAGCTCCACGTAGTAGCCGGTCGCGCCCGACATGCCGAACGGGACCCCGATGTGCTCCTTCAACGGCGGCCGCTGGTGGAACCGCGCGTCGTTGTAGGGCCGGAAGAGCTTCACCGGCCCGAAACGCGCGAGGGCCTCGCCCAGTGCGAGCGCGGGGGCGACGAGATGCTCGTCGTAGCGCGACCGGTTGGCCTTGAACCAGGCACGGTCGTTGTTGGCCTCGAGGTCCTCGAGGAAGGCGATCGCGGCGCGCGGGAAGCCGGAGAACTCGGACACCCGGCGCACGCTACCGATCGTCCGGTGCTTGCCGCCTGCGGCACGGCACGCCAGACTGTCGTTGTGCGCACGCGAGTCACCGTCGTCCTCCTTGGCCTGGCGCTCGGCGTCGGCGGAGTCACGCAGGCCGCCAGTGGGGCGGCCACCGTGGTGCCCTCCGGGACGGCCGCGGCCGTCAAGAAGCCCAAGTGCAAGAAGGGCTTCAGCGCCTACAAGGTCAGTGGCAGGTACCGCTGCCTGAAGCGCCCGAAGTGCCGGGCGTCGCAGACGATCAAGCTGAAGAGTCGAAAGCTCGTCTGTGTCGCCCGCAAGAAGGCACCCTCGCCGACACCGAACCCCGGGCCGACCCCGACCCCGACCCCGACCCCGACCCCGACGACCCCTGCGCCCGCGCCGGCGGTCGATCCCAAGGAGCGGGCCACCGCGCTCATCCGCAGCAAGGTCTTCACGAAGTACACGACGACCGCGAGCCCGTCGGGCAGCGGCACATCCCGCGACACGCGGTACGCGTTCTGCTCCGACAAGAGCTTCCAGTACTCCTACGAGTTCACCAGCGAGTTCGCCCCGTACCGGCGCGACCAGGCCTCGGGCACGTGGGTGGTCAGCCAGGCCGAGTTCAACGACCAGGCGGGCGCGATGCGCGCGGTCGTCGACTACACCGTGCAGCAGACCAACAACCCCGAGATCGTGTCGGGTCAGCTACTGATCGAGGCGATCGGCGACAAGGCGTACATCGGCGGCGAGGAAGTCGGTTTCCAGGCCGCGAACTGCTGAGCGGCAGATCATCCTGCAGGGGGAGCCACGCTCCGCCTGTGGGTCGATGACCGGGGCTCGCCGCGCGGCGAGCATCGGACCTCCACCGAGACCGGGAGGTCCCCATGCTGTTCCCCATCGGCCGTGCCGTCACGCTCACCGCCATCACCGTCGCGTGTCTGCCGTCCGTCGCCGCTGCGGCGACCGTCAACGTCCACACCAGCGTGCCGTCCGGCACCCCGAACTCTGCCGCGGGCCGGGCCGCTGCGATCACCTACTCCGGCATCACCGTCGCTGCCGGCGACGAGATCACCCTGTCGGCGACGGGCGCGGTGTTCGGCGGCGCGGGCCCGACGAACCTCGGGCCGACGGGGTGGGCCGGCACGCCGGTCGACGACGGGGTCTTCCCGAACATCCTGACGCCGCCGACGGCGAACTTGTACTCGCTCGTGGCGACGATCGACCCGGCGGGGTCGGACGCGGAGGTCACCGGCGTCGGCGACGAGTGGTTCCTCGTCGGCAACGGCGTGACGCGGACGGCGGACCGGTCCGGCACCCTGGCGTTCGTGCTGCACGACGCGCTCTACCGGTCCGACTATCCGGCCGCGTACGTCGACAACCGCGGAGCGTTCACGGTCGACGTGACGGTGACCTCGCCGGTGGTCGACACCGACGGCGACGGCGTGCCCGACGGTGACGACAACTGCGTCACGGTGGCGAACGCCGGTCAGGCCGACCTTGACGCCGACGGCATCGGTGACGCCTGCGACCCCACCCAGGGGTCGACGCCGGGCAAGGTCACCGGCGGCGGCTGGATCACCACGGACAAGCACACCTTCGGGTTCGTCGCCCGGTCCCAGGACGGCGGGACGCCGACCGGCAACCTGACCTACCAGGACAAGGGTGCCGGGGTGACGCTGAAGGCGACGTCGCTGGAGTCCCTCGTCGTCGCGGGGACGCACGCGACGATCGCCGGCACCGGGACGGTCGACGGCGTGCCGGTCGCGTTCCGGGTCGAGGTCGACGACCTCGGCGAGCCGGGTCGCAGCGACACCTTCGCGATCTCGTGGAGCGGCTACGCGGCGAGCGGGACGCTGAACGGCGGGAACATCCAGATCCACCGGTAGAGGCGCGTCGCCGGACGGGGCATCATCGCGATGCCCCGTCCGGAGGGACTCTCAGGCCGTCGCGCCGGCCGTCTTCAGCAGCTCGTCGGCCACGCGATCGGTCGCGTCGCCGTTGCCACCGAGGAGACGACGGGAGAACTGCGCGCGCCGGAAGTACAGCGGCGCGTCGTGCTCCCACGTCGCCCCGATGCCGCCGTGCACGTTGATGTTCGAGCGCGACGCGTAGTCCAGCGCGGTGCCCGCCGCGGACCGGAACGCCGAGGCGGCGAGCGCGAACTCGTCGCCCTTCGAATCCCCGGCGAAGCCCGCGTAGAACTGCAGCGAGCGCGCGTTCTCGAGCTGCCGCAGCACCTCGGTGATCTCGTGCTTGACCGCCTGGTACGAACCGATCGCGCGACCGAACGTGAACCGCTCCTTCGCGTACTGCACGCTCATGTCGAGCGTCGTGGCGATGGTGCCGATGGCCTCGGCGGCGAGGATCGCGTGCGCCAGGTACCAGGCGCGCTCGAGGACCTCGGTGTCGACGTCCAGCAGCGTGCCCTGCGCGCCGTCGAGCGTGACGTGCGCGATCGCGCGCGTCGAGTCGTAGCCCGCGACCGTCTCCACGGTCGCGGCCGAGGCCGGGACCGCGGCGGCGACGGGCGCGCCGTCGGCGCCCACGCCGACGACGACCAGGAGATCGGCCTCCGGGGCGTCTGGCACCCAGGCGACCGTGCCGCTCAGCGTCACCGAGTCGCCGTCGACCGTCGCGCTCGGCGCGGCCGGGCGGGCCTTGCCGGACGCGGCCTCGACGGTCCAGCCGTCGAGCGTCTGGCTCGGCGGACGGGCCGGGACGTACGCCACGCGCGTCTCGCCGGAGGCGACCGCCTCGATGTCGGCGTGCCCGGCGGCGTCGAGGATCAGCGTCGCGGGGAGGACGCCGAGGAACGGGACGGAGGCCAGCACGCGGCCGGTCTCCTCCGCCACCAGCAGCGCGTCGAACACGCCCAGCCCGGCGCCGCCGTTCTCCTCGGACACCAGGAGCCCGGGCCAGCCGGCCTCCTTGGCGACCGTCCACAGGTCGGGCAGGTCCTTGCCCTCGAGCGCGTCGCGCGCGGCCTCGACGGTCTTGAAGCGGGAGAGCGCGCCCTTGGCGGCCTCGCGGAGGAACTCCTGCTCGTCGCTCAGTGCGAGGTTCATACGGACACCGCCTCCTTCTCCTTGGCACGTAGCTCGCTGAACGGGATGCCCTTGTCGAGCCGCGGCTCGGGGGGCAGGCCGAGCACGCGCTCGCCGATCGTGTTGCGCAGGATGGCCTCGGTGCCGCCTGCGGACTTCAGGCCCGGGAGGAACGAGATCATGTGGTACCACTCGCTGCCCTCCGCGAGCGCCTGCGGGCCGATGACGTCGGCGAGCAGGTCACCGGCGGCGACCGCGGCGTTCACGGTCGTCACCTTGGCCAGGCCGGCCTCGGGGCCGGGGATCTGGCCCTTGGCGAGCGCGGTCAGGGTGCGGTAGCCGTTGAAGCGCACGGCGAGCAGCTCGGTGGAGATCTCGCCCAGGCGCTTGCGCACGATCGGGTCCTTGGACGCCGCCGCGTCGGCCGCGAGGGCCTTGGCGAAGCGGTCGGCCCGGTAGCCGAAGCCCTCGGAGCCGAGGCCGATGGTGAGGCGCTCGAACATCAGGACGGTGAGGGCCGTGCCCCAGCCGCCGTTGACGCTGCCGACGATGTTCTCGGCGGGCACGACGACGTCGTCGAGGAAGACCTCGTTGAACTCCGCCTCGCCCGTGATCTGCCGCAGGCCACGGACGCTGACGCCCGGGGCGCTCATGTCGATGACGAACATCGTGAGGCCCTTGTGCTTGTGCTGCTCGGGGTCGGTGCGCGCGAGCAGCATGCCGTAGGAGGCGAACTGCGCGTAGGTGGTCCACACCTTCTGCCCGTTGAGCGTGTAGGTCCCGTCGCCGTTGTCCTTGGCGCGGGTCTGCACCGCGGCGAGGTCCGAGCCGGCGGCGGGTTCGCTGAAGAGCTGGCACCACACCTCGTCGGCGTGGAGCATCGGGCCGAGGAACTTCGTCTTCTGGTCCTCGGTGCCGTGGGCGATGAGCGCGGGGCCCATCATGCCGATCCCGATGACGTCGAGGATGCCGGGGACGCCGGCCGCGGCGATCTCCTGGTTGGCGATGACCTGCTCGATCGGGCCGAGGCCCTGGCCGCCGTACTCCTTGGGCCACGTCAGGCCGGCGAGCTCGTTCTCGGCGAGCTTGCGCTGCCAGGCGCGGCGGCTGTCGATCCAGGCCATGTCGCCGCTGTCGCCGCCGGCGGCGGGGGCGTCGGCCTTGTTCGCCTCGAGCCAGGCGCGGACCTTGGTGCGGAACGCGGCCTGGTCGGGGGTGTCGTTCAGATCCACCGAGTTCTCCTTGGATTGACTGGTCAGTCAAGCTGGACGGTAGCACTGTTGGCACTCCGCCAACGAGGTACCGAACAGGCGCTCGGAAAGCCTGGCGGGCCGCCGCCTGCGCAGCCCGCTCAGCCGGCTCAGCCGGCCGCGGCGAGCCCGAAGCCGCGGTTCAGCAGCTGGGTGGCCTGCCGGCCGGGGTCGGGCGAGTCCAGCAGCACCACCACGAGCCGGCGACCGTCCTGCTCGGCCGCGCCGACGAAGCAGCGGCCCGCCGCGTCGGTGTAGCCGGTCTTCACGCCCAAGGCGCCGGGGTAGCCGTCCTTGACCAGGTAGTTGTGGCCGTTGAGGTAGATGCGGCCGCCCTTCGCCGGGAACGGGAGGACCACGCGCCGGCGCTTCATCACCCGGGCCACGCGCGGCTGGTCGAGCGCGAGCTTCGCCATCGCGGCGAGGTCCACCGCACAGGACTGGTTGCCCTGGTCGACGATCCCGCTCGACGAGGCGAAGCGGGTGCACGCCAGGCGCTCGTCCTGCGCACGGGCGTTCATCTCCTCCACGAAGGCCTCCTCGGTCCCCGAGACGTGCTCCGCGAGCGCGACCGCGGCGTCGTTGCCCGACACGAGCATGAGCCCGTTCAGCAGGGTCTCGAGCCGCACGCGCTGCTTCTTGGGGAGGATCCCGATCTTCGAGCCCTCGACCTCGCGCGCCCTCGAGGAGATGCGGACCTTCTCGTCCGCATCCGTGCGCTCGGCCGCGACGACCGCGGTCATGATCTTCGTCAGCGAGGCGATCGGCAGCGGCGTCACCGGCCGCAGGCGCCACAGCACCTCGCCGGTGTCGATGTCGATCAGGAGGCCGGACGCGGGAGGACGCTTGAAGTCGATGCGCACCGGGTCCAGCGGGTTGGCGTCGAGCTTGACGTCGACGGCCTTCGGGCCGCCGTCGGTCAGCAGCGCGCCGTTGGCCTCCTGCGGCGGGGTGAGGGGCCCCTCGGGCGCCTGGGGCGGCCCGGCCACCGGCGCGGTGACCGGGCCGTCGTCGAGGGCGCCGCAGCCGCCGAGAACGAGCGCGAGGACAGCCGCGGTCGCGCTCGCCGCGACGGTGCGCGTCGTCACCGGTCCGGTGGCTGGCGCAGCGCGCCCACGATCCCGAAGCCGAACATGGCCAGGACGAGGACGGACACGAGGGACAGGAAGTTCGGTCCGTTCTCGAAGATGTCGAACACCGTCAGCGCGCCGAAGAGGGCGATGAAGACGAGCGCGATGGTGAGGACCGGTTTGTGCTGGGGGTTCATCAGGCAGCTCTCAGTAGACGGGGTACTTCGCCCCGCCGAAGGGCAGGTCCTTCACACGTGTCGCGAAGAGCTTGATCGCCGCGAGCCCGAAGAGGAACCCGCCGATGTGCGCGAAGTACGCGACACCGCCGCCGCCCCCGGTCGGATTCGTGAGGTCCAGCGCGCCGAAGGCGATCTGCTGGAAGAACCAGAACCCGAGGATCAGCGTCGCGGGCAGCTCGATGATCGTGAAGAAGAAGATGATGAAGATCAGCGTGACGACACGGGCGCGGGGGTAGAGCAGGATGTAGCCGCCCAGGACGCCGGCGACCGCGCCCGACGCGCCGACCGTCGGGATGATCTCGTCGGGACCGACGACGATCTGCAGGCCGATCGCCGCGAGTCCGCTGAGCAGGTAGAACGCGAGGAAGCGCGCGCGACCCATCGAGTCCTCGACGTTGTTCCCGAAGATCCAGAGGAACAGCATGTTGCCGGCGAGGTGCAGCAAACCGCCGTGGAGGAACATCGAGGAGAACGCGGTGAGCACCGTCGGGGGACCGGTGACCTGCACCGTCGCGCTGTCGCAGACGAGTTGGGACCCGAGGATCCCGCACTGGTCGCCGAGGTTCGTGAACTCGTACGGGATGGCGCCCCAGTCGACGATGAACTGCTGGTCGGGGTCGCCGAGGATCGAGCCCGGCCGCTGCAGCAGCAGGTACACGAGCACGTTGATCGCGATCAGCGTGATCGTGACGACCGGCAGGCGGTCGGTCGGGATGTTGTCCTTGAGCGGGAACACCTACGCGGAGGCGGCGGCGACCGGGCCGACGCCCGGCTCGTCCTGCTGGACGTGCAGGTCGGCGTGGTAGCTGGAGCGCACCAGCGGCCCGGAGGCGATGTGGTCGAAGCCCAGCTCCATGCCGCGCTCGCGCACCTCCTCGAACTCGTCGGGGTGCCAGTACCGGATCACCGGCAGGTGGCGCTCGGTCGGCCGCAGGTACTGGCCGACGGTGATGATCTGCACCTCGGACTCGCGGAGGAGCTTCAGCGTCTCCACGACCTCGTCGACGGTCTCGCCGAAGCCGACCATCAGGCCCGACTTCGTGTGCACCGCGTCGCCGCCGTAGTGCTTGGCCGTGCGCAGCACGCGGGTCGAGCGCTCCCACGTGGAGCCGCGCCGGGCGATCGGGTAGAGCCGCGGGACGACCTCGACGTTGTGGTTGAAGACGTCGGGGCGCTCGGCGATGACCCGGGCCAGCGGCATGTCGACGCCGCGGAAGTCCGGGGTGAGGACCTCGATCTTGCAGCGGGGCGCCTGCTTGCGCACCTGCCGGATGGTGGCCGCCCAGATGCCCGCGCCGTAGTCAGGGAGGTCGTCGCGGTCGACGCTCGTGATGACCGCGTGGCGCAGGCCCATCTTCGCGATCGAGCGGGCGACGCGCGCGGGCTCCAGCGGGTCGTTCCACGTCGGCTTGCCGGTGCGGACGTTGCAGAAGCCGCAACGCCGGGTGCACGTGTCGCCGTGGATCATGAACGTGGCCGTGCCGCGCTCCCAGCAGTCCCCGATGTTCGGGCAGGCAGCCTCCTGGCAGACGGTGTGGAGGTCCTCGTCCTTGATCTGCTGGCGCAGCTCGAGGTAGCGCGGCGAGCCGGGGGCCGGGACCTTGAACCAGGGCGGCTTGCGCTCGCGGATCGGCACGCCCTCGCTGCCGAGGAACTGGACGACGTCGATGCCGCCGGGGTTGCGGCGCGAGCGCGTGGAGAGGTGTCGGTCGTCGGACGTCTTGGGCGGGGTCGCCATCTCCTTGCAGGCTACCGACCAGTCGGGCCGGGCCGGGGGCGAGGTCATCGGTCCAGCCGAGGCGTCTGGAGCGATCGGTCACGCGCGGGGCATGAGGTGACCCTGGGAGCGTCGCGACCCATCTCGCGCGTCCCAAGAGCCGCGGCGCGTCAGTTCGCTGCGAGCTTGAGCTCAGCTCCCCCAGTTCAGGCTGACAAGCCGTCTCGCGCGGTTCAGCTGAACCGCTCGTGCTTTCACGCGGACGGAGTCATCGTGCGATTGCACGTTTGCTCCCGCACGAGGGCGTCAACGTGCAATCTCGACGCGTGGCCCCGACGGCTGCTCTGCGTGAGAAGCGTCAGCGCCTGCCGCTCGGGTTCGACGGCTGCTCGTGGCGACGAAACGTCTGGACCCGAGCTCATTCCCACGATGAGCTGGTGTCATCTCGGCGCCGTTTCCGACAACGCCGACGGGGGGAAGCGGTCCAGCGGTTCAGCGGAGCCGCGCCCGCCGCCCTCATGAGTCCAACTGGCATGCGACCCCGGCAGCAGCCCGACGAAACGTCGAGCCGCCGGCCGGAGCCGCCGACGTCCTACGGGATGGCCTTGGCCACCCCTGGGCTCAGGGGAACGCCGGGATCGGGCCGGCGTGGCTGTGCACCTGCGGGCCCGGGTCGTGGACCACCGGCGGCGCCTTGTAGGGCGGCGCCTTCGGTGTCTCGCCGCCGCCGGGGAACGCGAGCCGCAGGATCGTCCGCTGGACCATCAGCCACTGCTGCAGGAACGGGCCCGTGTTGTAGGGCAGCTCGTACTTCTCGCAGATGGCCTTGACCTTCGGGGCGATCTCCTTGTACCGGCTGGACGGCATGTCCGGGAACAGGTGGTGCTCCACCTGGTAGCTGAGGTTGCCGCTCATCAGGTGGAACGTGTCGCTCCCGTCGATGTTCGCGGCGCCGAGCAGTTGGCGGACGTACCACGCGCCCCGGGATTCGTCCGCGGCCTCCTCCTCGGTGAAGGTGTAGGCCTGGTCGGGGAAGTGCCCGCAGAAGATGATCGCGTTGGACCACACGTTGCGCACGACGTTCGCGGTGAGGTTCGCGGCGAGGGTCGCCTTGAAGCCCTTGCGGCCGCTCAGCGCGGGGAACGCGATGTAGTCCTTGAGGATCTGCCGCCCGCCCTTGCGCGCGATGCCCTTGAGGTCGTCCTTGAGCTCGCTGGGCTTCTTCTCGCCCTTGCGGATGGCCTCGAGGTCCATGTCGTGGAACGCGACGCCCCACTCGAACATCAGCATCAGCAGGACGTTGACCACCGGCTGGGCGAGGAACCGCGGCTCCCAGTCCTGCTTGGGATCCACCCGCATGATCTCGTAGCCGACGTCCTTGTCCTTGCCGACGACGTTGGTGTACGTGTGGTGCAGGTAGTTGTGGGAGTGCTTCCACGACGCCGAGGTCGAGGCGGTGTCCCAATCCCAGGTCGAGGAGTGGATGTTCGGATCGTTCATCCAGTCCCACTGGCCGTGCAGGACGTTGTGCCCGATCTCCATGTTCTCGAGGATCTTCGCGACGCTGAGGCCGGTCGTCCCGAGGATCCACGCCGGCGGGTAGCGCGACGCCATGAGCACGATGCGAGACAGCGCGCCGAGGCGGCGGTGGAACTGGATGAGGTTGCGGATGTACTCCGCGTCGCGATCCCCGAGGTCGGCCTTGACCTCGTCGTGGATGGCCTGGAACGCCTCGCCGATCTCCTCGAGCTGCGCCGGCGTGAGCCGGTGCAGCGGGTGATTGGGATGACTGGACGTGAAGGTCTCGGAAACTCCGGGCATGTGTGGCTCCTACAACTCGATCTCGATGGGCCCCTCAGGGGCGTTGACGCAGGTGCGGACGGTCTGGCCGGCTTCGCCGTGGACCTTGCCGGTGCGGAGGTCCCTCACCTGCCCGGAGTGGAGCTTTCCGATGCACGTGTGGCAGATCCCGAGGCGGCAGCCGTAGGGCAGGAGCCCACCGGCCTCCTCGCCGCCGACGAGGATGGAGACGCCGACGTCGCAGGTGGCGTCGACGTCGGTGACGCGGAAGCGCACGGTCCCACCGGTGCCGACCTCGGCGTCGCCGGTGCCGATGATCGGCTGGAAGCGCTCCATGTTCAGACGCTCGGACACCCCGGCCTTCTCCCAGGAGGCCTCGAACATGTCCATCATCTCGCGCGGTCCGGAGAGGAACGTCTCGCGCTCGGCCCAGTCGGGCACGAGCTCCGCGAGCGACTCGGGGGTGATGCGCGGCACCTGTCCGGTGAGGTGCTCGTGCAGCGTGTAGCCGTCGTACTGGCCGTTCATGCGCCGCAGGTCGGATCCGAAGATGACCCGGTCGGGTTCGCGGGCGCAGTGCAGGTGGACGACGTCCTGCAGGCCGTCGCGGCGCTCGAGCTCGCGGATCATCGACCAGATCGGGGTGACGCCGCTGCCGGCGCTGATCATCAGCGCCTTCTGCGGGAGCGGGTCGGGCATGCGGAACTCGCCCTCGACCTCGCCGAGGTAGACCATCGTCCCGGGCCGGATCTGCTGCGTGAAGAAGGGCGACATGAGCCCCTCCTCCACGTGCTTGACCGTGATGGAGACGAGGCCCTCGGGATGGTCGGGGTCGCTGGTCAGCGAGTAGGCCCGCCAGTGACGGATGCCGTTCAGCTCTGCGCCGATGCGTAGGTACTGGCCGGGCCGGTGCCCAGGCCACGGGAACGACGGCTCGACGACGACGGTGGTCGCGTCGGGCGTCTCGGGCTTGAGTCGGACGACGGTGCCGGTGAGCTCGCGCGCGGACCACCGCGGGTTGAGCAGTCCCAGGTAGTCGTCGGGGACCAGGGGGAAGGTCATCGCCCGGGCGACCCGCATGACCTGGCGGCGCAGGGCGGGGATCGTCGGTTCGGCGGCGCGTTCGACCATCAGCGCACCACCTGCCTGTCGACCCGTCGTCCTGGACACCCTGTCATCGTTTGATGGTACATGGATCGACGGCGCATGGGGCTAGCCTATCCGAACATGGCAGATCGAAACCACGGGTTTCGTGCGCGCGGATAGGGTCGGCCCATGGCCAAGAACCCACTCCAGCTCCTGTCCGGACTCCGCCTCGTCGTCGGCATCGGCGCGTTCGTCGCGCCCAACACGATCGGCAAGGTGTTCGGCATGGACACCGACGCGAATCCGCAGGCGTCCTACATGGCACGGCTCTTCGGCGCGCGCGACATCGCGCTCGCCGTGGGGACCAACGCGACCACCGGTCCCTCACGCGCGACCTGGATCAAGATCGGGGTCCTCACGGACGCCGCGGACGTCGTGAGCGCCGCGCTGGGCGGCCGCGACGGCAGCCTGTCGAAGACGACCGCGATCATGGGTGGTCTGACCGCCGCCGGCGCCGTCGCGCTGGGCGTCGCCGCGGCGACCGCGGCGGAGTAGCGCCGCCCGGGCTCAGCCCGTGACGAAGGTGTCGAGCTCGGTCGCGTCGGTCTCCACGACCTCGCGGCCCAGCCGGGTGCCGAACGCGCCGACGACCGCGTCGGTGAAGGGACCCAGGCGGTCCGGGCGTCCGTTCTCGAGGTAGAGCGAGGTCATCTGGACCTCGCTCAGCCCGCACGGGACGATCCAGTTCCACGGCTGCATGTCGTTGGCGACGTTGATCGCGAACCCGTGCGTCGTCACGCCCTTGGACACGTGGACGCCGATCGACGCGATCTTGCGGTCCTCCACCCACACGCCGGTGTAGTCCGGGCCCTCGCACGTCCGGCTGTGGGCGGTGACGTTCTCGCCCGCGAGCGCGTCGATCAGCGCCTGTTCCATGTCGCGCACGAGTCCGACGACGTCGGTGATGCGCAGGATCGGGTAGCCGACCACCTGGCCCGGCCCGTGGTAGGTGACCTTGCCGCCGCGGTTGACGTCCACGACGTCGATCCCGTTGCTCATGTACCAGGCAGCGCCCATGGGGAGGTCGCCCTTGTCCTTGCGTCGCCCGACCGTGAGCACAGGGTGGTGGTCGAGGACGAGCAGCGTGTCCGGCACCTCGTCGGCCTGACGCGCCGCGCACAGGCGCTCCTGCAGCGCGAGCGCCTGCCGGTACTCCACGGTTCCGAGACGGACGACGCGCAGCGGATCGCTCATCCAGTGATCGTGGCACACCGACGCGCGCGTCCGGCCTTGGCGGGCCCTCGCGGCGGCTACCCTCGGAGGTGTGGCCGATGAGCGCCTCCCGCCGCACGACGACCTCGACGAGGGTGACCCGGTCGAGCCGCTGTGGCGTGCCCGGCTGCGCTGGCGACTGGTCGGCGCGACGATGTGGCCCGCCTTCGGGGTCCTCACCGCATTCGAGGCGGTGGCCCTCCACCTGCGTCCGATCGCCGGGGAGGAGACCGGGCTCGTCCCCGCCTTCCTCCTCAGCGGCTTCCTGAACCTCGCGATCGTCGCGATCGTCGCACCGGTCGGCGGACGCCTCCTGCGCCGCCGTCGTCCCCACCTGCCGAGGGACATCGCGGTCGACCGCGCCGGCACCGCGTTCCTCCTCGCGCTCGCCGTGACGCTCGTCGCGGCCGGGCTCGCACACCACGGGGCGGTCGTCGAGGAGGAGCAGGACTTCGCCGCGCAGTCCGGTGCCGTCCGGCAGTACGTGGACAACCAGGCGCCGCACCAGTTCCAGGTGAACATCGACCGCGCCGACACCTGGAAGCAGGGACCGGACCTGTACCGCACCTGCGTCCCCGGGCCCGATCCGCGCAAGCATCTCTGCCTGATCGTCGAGACCGATCAGCGGCCGCCGGGGATCACCCGCGACACCAACCAGGAGTCGAACTCCCGGATCGCCGGGGCCGACAACCCGGGGCGTATCGGCGGCTGACGTAGCGACGCGGCGCCAGCTTCTCGACGGGGCTCAAGGTTCGGTGCGCAGATGCCGATCCACGTACGTGATGCGGGCGACGCGGGCCATCCTGGCTTCCCTGGGCACCGGAATGAGCCTCGTGCTCGCCGGGGTCGTGCTCCTCGCGGCCGTCAGCACCGTCGTCGCCTTCAACGGCTGGCCGGGCAGCACCGACCTGGCCACCCAGACGCCGGCCGCCATGCTGGCCGACGCGGCCACCCCCGCCGCCGCCGAGCGCGTCAGCGCTCCCGCCGCGCTCGTCGTCCCCGAGGCACCCCGTCCCGTCCGTCAGGCCGTCCGCCGCGCGAGCGAGGACCCGATCGCGACCGGGTCACCCGCGCAGGACGCCACGCTGGCCCCGCAGTCCTCCTCGTCCGGCAGCTCCGGCGCCGCGACCGGTGCCGCGCCGCTCGCGGCCGGCGACGGTGGCGATCCGTCCGGTACGTCGTCTGCTCCCGCGCCGCGTCCCGCCGGGGGCACCGAGTCCGTCCGCGAGGCCGGTGCCGGCCTCGGTGGCGCACTCGACGAGACGGTCGGAGACGTCGGCACCTCGCTGGCTCCCGTCAGCCCGACGCTCGGCCAGGCCACCGACGACATCGGCCGGATCGTCGGCGACACCGTCCAGGGCGTCACCAACACCGTGGCCGACGTCCTCGACGGCCTGCTGCAGCCCGCGGGCTGACCGCGCCCCGCCGTCAGGCCTGCGGCGCCTCGAGCTCCTGCCGCACGCGGGTGAGGAACGCCGCCGCGTCGACGCCGTAGACGATGCGGTGGTCGCAGGCCAGCGTGACGTCCATGACCGTCCGTGCGACGACGGCGCCGTCCCGGACGACCGCCCGCGGCGCGGCGGTACCGACGGCGAGGATGGCGGCCTGCGGCGGCGTGATGACCGCGCCGAACCGCTCGACGCCGTGCATGCCGAGGTTCGCGACCGTGAAGGTCGCGCCGCTGAGCTCCCGCGCCTCGATCTCCCCGGCGCGCACGCGCTCGGCCAGACGGCGCTGCAGCGCGGAGAGCTCCTCCAACGTGATCGTGTCGGCGTCGGAGATGACCGGGGCGTGGAGCGCGTCCGGGGTGGCGACCATGACGGCGACGTTCACCCGCTCGTGCAGCTCGAACCGCGCGTCGCGGTAGGCGCCGTTCAGTCTCGGGTGGTCCCGTAGGGCACGGCCGCACGCGCGGACGACCAGATCGGTGATCGTCGGGGCGGTGCCCGCCTCCGCGCGCAGCCGCACGCGGAGCGCCAGGGCGGCCTCCATGTCGACGGTCGCGCCGACCTCGTAGCTCGGGACGGTCGCGCGGGACTCCGCCGCGCGGCGGGCGACCAACTGCTGGACGCGCGAGATCTCCTGCACGGTGACGTCGCCCTTCGCCGCGCCGGACGTGACGGTGCGCTGCTGCTGATCAGCCATGGGTCCCAGCGTAGTACGCGCGGTGGTGACGCCCGTATCCCGGGGAGTGCTCCGCTACGACGCCCTCTCCACCGCCACGCCCGCCGACGCATGGGCCCTCGTGGCCCGGCCCGACCGCTGGTCGTCGTGGGCCCCGCACGTCCGGGGCGCCTGGGGTCTCGGGGACCCGGAGGTCGTGCAGGGCGCCCGTGGCGCCGCCAGGCTGCTCGGCGTCGTGCCCGTCCCCGCGCACATCACCGAGGTGCTGCCGGGACGGTCGTGGACCTGGAACGTCGGCGGCGTGCGGATGGTGCACGCCGTCGAGCCGGACCCGGAAGGCTGCGTCGTCGTGGTCGAGCTCCATGCCGCCGCCCCGGTCGAGGCGGTCCTGCGACGGAGCTACGGCCCGGTGGTCGCCGCGCTCGTCGCACGGCTCGCCCGGGTCGCGTCGCGGCCGACCGGCTGAGCTCCTCGGTCAGCGCAGGTCCTCGGCGGCCTCGATCGCGGTCCAGCGATCGAGGAACTCGTCGGCGTCCATCTGCGCGAGGTCCGCGCGGAGCGCGCGGGTCATGCGTGCCGCGTCGGCCGTCAGGCAGTCCCAGAAGAGGACGACCTCGCCGCTGTCGATCTCGAGCACCTCGAGATGGTCGATGCGGTCCTTCGGGGCGAGGAACCGCGGGCCCCGCGAGCCGTTGGTCACGATGAGCTCGTAGGCGCGGCCGGCCCTCATGCGGTCGCCGCGATGGCGCTCGCCGCGGCGTCCAGTCCGGCGTCGCCGGTGAACGCCGCCCCGTCGACCACCACGGCCGGGAGGTCCCGCACGCCGTCGGCCGTCGCCTGCTCGGCGGCCCGCGCGAGCGACGCGGCGACGCCCTTCGTGCCCACCCCGACGAGCAGCGCCCGCGGGTGGATCTCGCAGGCGGCACCCGCGAGGAGGACGGTCTGCTCGGCGCCGAGGTCCGCACCGCCCGCGTACGCCTGACGTAGCGCGGCGAGCGAGAAGGCGGCGACCTTGCCGATGCCTCGCGCGTAGGTGGCGGCCTGCAGCGCGAGGGTGTCGTCGAACGGCCAGGCCGCGGGCCACCGCAGCGGCTGCAGGTGGCGCCCGGCGACGACGTCGGACATCGCGCTGCGCGCGGCCACGTCGGCGGGGGCGGGGCTGAGCGGGAGCGGGTCGGCGAGGTCCGCCCGGCGGACGGGGATGAGCTCCGGCACGACGCCGAGGGTGTGCACGAGGCGCTCGATCGCCAGGTAGCTCGCGGGCGTCGCGAAGTCGTAGTAGAAGCGGACGCCGTCCCCGAACTCGGCGTCCTCGACGACGACCGGCGCCGCCGCGGGTGCGTCGTCCGGGCGGATGACCCGGACCACGTCGTCCGCGGGATCCGCGCCGTCGACGCTCACCCGTGGATGAGCCAGCCGTCGGCCGCGCGGGCGGCCTCGAGCACGGCCTCGCTCATGGTCGGGTGGCCGTGGATCTGGCGGGCCAGCTCCGGGTAGCCGCCCTCGAGCGCCTTGGTGTTGACGATCTCCTGGATGAGCTCGGTGCTCTTGGCGCCGACGATGTGGGCGCCGAGGATCTCGCCGTACTTCTTGTCGCCGACGATCTTCACGATGCCGGTGCGGTCCCCGTAGACCGTGCCCGCGCCGACGGCGCCGTACTGGACCTTGCCGACGACGACGTCGTGGCCCGCCTCCTTGGCCTGCTCCTCCGTGAGCCCGAAGCTCGCGACGTTCGGGAGGCAGAAGGTGGCCCGCGGGATGTCGACGTGCACCAGCGGATGCGTCGGGGTGCCGGTGAACTGCTCGACGGCGATGACGCCCTCCTCGCTGGCCTTGTGGGCGAGCGCGGGCCCACGGACGAGGTCGCCGATGGCGTAGACGCCCTCGACGTTCGTCTTGCAGTACTCGTCGACGTCGATCAGGCCGTTCTCGGCGAGCTCGATCCCGGCGGTCTCCAGGCCCAGGCCCTCGACGTCGGGCCCGCGGCCGGCCGCGATGACGAGCCAGTCGGCCTCGCCCTCGGTGTCGCCGTAGGTGAAGGTGACCTTGTCGTCGTGCGTCTTGACGTTCTCGACGAACGTGGACGTGTGGACGTCGATGCCGGTCTTCTTGAAGGTGCGCGCGGCGACCTTGGAGATGTCGGCGTCCTCCGACGGGAGCACGCGGTCCAGGCCCTCGAACAGCTGGACCTTCACGCCCAGACGCACGTACGCGGAGGCGATCTCGGTGCCGGAGGCGCCGGCGCCGACCACGGCGAGGGTCTCGGGCAGCTCCTCGAGCGCCCAGGCCTCCTCGGTGCCGATGACGCGGCCGCCGAACTCGGTGCCGGGGATCGGCCGCTTCACGGAGCCGGTGGCGATGACGATGAGCTTGGCGGTGAGGGTGTCGTCCCCGACCTTGACCTTGCCGTCGCCGGCGAGGGAGCCGAAGCCCTCGATGTAGTCGATCTCGTTCTTCTTGAACAGCCCGGCGACGCCGCCCGTGAGGGTCTTGATGACCTTGAGCCGGCGGTCGGTGACGGCGGCGTAGTCGATCTCCGGCTCGGGCACCTTGATGCCGAACTCGCCCGCCTCACGGACCTCCTGGGCGATGTCGGCCACGCGCAGCACGGCCTTCGCGGGGATGCACGCGTAGTTCAGGCAGCGCCCGCCCACGACGTCCTTCTCGATGCAGGCGGTCTTGAGCCCGAGCTGCGCGGCGCGGATCGCGGTGACGTAGCCACCCGGCCCGGAGCCGATGACAACGCAGTCGTACGAGGAGTCAGCCATGGTCCGTCGAGCCTATCGAGGCCGACGCGCCTCGGGCATCTGCACCCTCGCCATCACGCGGATCATCGACCAGAAGAGCCAGCCGCCGTAGGCGATGATGAAGAGGCAGAGGACGAGCGCGAGCACGTTGGAGGCGACCACCACCGACAGCCCGGCGATCAGGACCGTCAGGGCGAGGAGGGCCTGGAAGCCGAGGACCGCCCAGTAGCGGTGGCGCAGCATGCCCCAGGCGGCCATCAGCAGCACGGCGGTGTAGAGCACCAGCTGCACGTAGTCGGCGGAGGTCGGGTCGTCCCCTGCGACGCCGCGGCCGAGCGCGGCGCTGACGCCGTTGCTGATCGCCAGCGCGATGCACGTCCCGATCGCGAACTTCAGCGCACGCGGGTGCTCGTCGGGGTCCAGTGGCTTGAGCTTCGCGCGGACCTCCGCGTTGCGCGCCTCGGCCTTGGCCTGGCGCTCGGCGTACTTCACTGCCGGGTCCTGCGCGCGGGCACGCTCGGCGGCGCCGGGCGGCGGGGGGGTGCGACGGACGGACCCGGGGGCGGCGGCGCCCGACTTGCGGCTACGGCGTCCCAACGGGAGCCTCCTCGGTGATGGCGGCACGGAGCTCGCGGGCGGCTTGGGCGCAGGAAGCCGGGTCGGGGGCGTCGGTGATGGCGCGGACGACGGCGATCCGGCGCGCACCCGCCTCGTGGACCGCGGCGACGTTCGACCGGTCGATCCCGCCGATCGCGAACCACGGGAGGGACGCGGCCGACGCGGCGGCGTGCCGCACGTAGTCCAGGCCGGCAGCGGGCCGTCCGGGTTTGGTGGGCGTCTCGTGCACCGGTCCGACGCCGGCGTAGTCGGCGCGGTCCAGCCAGGCGGCGTCCAGGTCGTCGGCGGAGTGCGTCGAGACGCCGACGAGGACGGACGGCCCGGCGAGGGAGCGCGCCTCCTCGACAGCATGGTCGTCCTGCCCGACGTGGACGCCGTCGGCCCCGGTCGCCTTCACGAGGTCGGGCCGGTCGTTGAGGATGAAGAGCGCCCGGTGGTCGCTGACGACGCGGCGCACCGTGGCGGCGGCCTCGAGGATCTGCTCGTCCGTCGCCTCCTTCATCCGCAGCTGCACGATGTCGACCCCGGCGTGCAGGGCATGCACCAGGACGTCCTCGAGCGCCCCGGCTGCGGGCGTCGCGCCGGTGACGAGGTACAGCCGCGCCCGTTCGAGGCGCGACAGGCGTTCACTGCGGGACAGCTCGGGCATCACTGCCCAGGGTACGGCCCACGGCCGGGAACCGACGTCCCGCTCGGGGAGGCCGGCCGGCGGAGGGCGCGGGTTACGATGGACGCGCGTGTCCTCGCCCAGCCCTGATGTCGTGGTGGTCGGCGCCGGCGTGGTCGGCCTGGCCGTCGCCTGGCGCGCCGTACGCGACGGTGCGCGCGTGGCGGTCGTCGAGCGAGGGCGGCCCGGTGCGGGTGCGAGTCACGTGGCCGCCGGGATGCTCGCGCCGGTCGCCGAGGCCGACGCCGGGGAACGTGCGCTGCTCGCGCTGGGACTCGACTCGGCCGCCCGCTGGCCGGCCTTCGCCCGTGCGCTGACGGAGGTCTCCGGCGTCGACGTCGGGTACCGGACGGTCGGCACCCTGGTCGTCGCGCGGGACCGGGACGGGGCCGAGGCCCTCGACCGCGAGGCCCGGTTGCGCGACGAGCTCGGCGCCCCGGTGCACCGGCTGCTGCCGTCGCAGGCCCGGAGTCTGGAGCCGGCACTGGCCCCGACCGTCCGCGGCGCCCTCCACGCGCCCGACGACCACGTGGTCGATCCCCGGGCCCTTCTGGAGGCCCTGCGCTCCGCCGTCGTGCAGGACGGCGCCACCCTGCGTCACGAGTGCGATGACTGCGGCCTGCTCGTCCGTGGCGGTGTGGTCCGGGGCGTCCGGCTCGCCGACGGGACGGCGGTGCCCTCCGGGGCGGTCGTGCTCGCCGCGGGCGCCTGGTCGGCGGGTGTCGCCGGCGCGCTCGAGCCGCTCGGCGTCCGCGTGCCCGTGCGTCCCGTCAAGGGCCAGCTGCTGCGTCTCGCCCCCCTGCGGCCCGGCGGGCCGCCGCTGCTGCAGCGTGTCGTGCGCTACGACACCGGCTACCTCGTCCCGCGCGCCGACGGCACCGTCGTCCTCGGGGCGACGATGGAGGAGCAGGGCTTCGACACCCAGGTGACCGCGCTCGGCGTCCACGGGCTCCTGCGCGACCTGCACGAGGTCGTCCCCGGCGGGCTCGAACTGGCGATCGTCGAGCAGGTCGCGGGCCTGCGCCCCGGCACACCGGACAACGCCCCGCTGCTCGGCCCTCACCCGGCGGTTCCCGGACTGCATCTCGCGACCGGCCACCACCGCGGGGGCGTCCTGCTGGCCCCGGTCACCGCCGACCTCGTCGCGGGCGCCCTGCGCGAGGAGGGCGAGGAGATCGCGCCGGCCTTCTCGCCCGCGCGCTTCGACCACGTCGGGGTCACCGCGTGATCGTCGTCAACGGCGAGCCGGCCGCCGAGCTGCCTGCCGGCATCACGATCGCCGACCTCATCCGGCGCGTCGCCGGGGTCGATCCCGACGGCCGTGGCGTCGCGGTGGCGGTCGATGCGGTCGTCGTCCCCCGTGGGGCCTGGACGTCCACGACGGTGGCCGACGGCGCGCGCGTCGAGGTCGTCGGCGCCGTTCAGGGAGGATGAGCGGCGTGGACCACCAGCTCGACCAGACGACGGACCCGCTGCAGATCGCCGACCGCGTCCTGGGCTCGCGCCTCGTGCTGGGCACGGGCGGGTTCCCTCGCATGGAGACCCTTGCCGACGCGGTGCGCGCCAGCGGCACCTCGATGGTCACGGTCGCGCTGCGCCGGATCGACCCCGAGACGCGCGGCTCGCTCGTCGACACCCTCGACGCCTGCGGTGTCGACGTCCTGCCCAACACCGCCGGCTGCTTCACCGCACGCGACGCGGTCCTCACCGCCCAGCTCGCCCGCGAGGCGTTCGAGACGGACTGGATCAAGCTCGAGGTCATCGGCGACGAGCGCACGCTGCTGCCCGACGCGCCCGAGCTGCTGCTCGCCGCCGAGCAGCTCGTCGCCGACGGCTTCACCGTGCTGCCCTACACCACCGACGACCCCGTCCTGTCCCGACGCCTCGAGGACGTCGGCTGTGCTGCCGTCATGCCGCTGGGGTCGCCGATCGGCTCCGGACAGGGGATCCTCAACCCGTACAACATCGCGCTGATCGTCGAGCGTGCCGGCGTGCCGGTGGTGCTCGACGCCGGCGTCGGCACCGCGTCCGACGCCGCCCTGGCGATGGAGCTCGGCTGCGACGCCGTCCTCTGCGCGAGCGCGATCAGCCGGGCGCACGACCCGGTCGCCATGGCCCGCGCGATCCGTGCCGGGGTGGAGGGCGGTCGCCTCGCGCACCGCGCCGGCCGCATCCCGCGCCGCACCTACGCGCAGCCGTCCACGCAGCACGACGGCCGCGCGGAGTTCGGTGCATGACCAGCGACGAGCTCCTCGACGCCTGGCAGGCCGCCTGGTCCTCCCGCGACCCCGAGGCCTTCGAACAGGTCTGCACCGCCGACGTCCACTACGAGGACCCGGTCCTCGACCAGCCGATCGAGTCCGTCACCGAGCTCGGCCGCCATGCCGCGCGCCTGTGGTCCGGCTTCCCGGACGCCCGCATGGAGTCGACGGCGCAGCGCCTGTGGAGCGAGGACGGCCGGTTCGCGTGCGTGCCGGTGAAGCTCCTGGCGACCCACAAGGAGGAGCTGGCGGGCCTGCCGGCGAGCGGCCGGTTCATCGTGCTGCACGCGATGTTCTACGTCGAGCTCGACGAGGCGCGCGAGCGGCTGTGGCGCATCCGCGGGTTCTACGACCGCTACGACGCCGCGGTCCAGTTGGGCGTGATGCCCGCGCGCGGCACGATGGGCGAGCGCGCCCTGCTGATGCTCCGCGGCTTTGGCTGGGGCGGCGGGCGGTAGTCGCCCGGGACGCAGTGCGGCCGCCGGCCCGTGAGGGACCGACGGCCGCGGTCTGCTGCAGCTCGAAGCGGGTTACTCGACGGTGATCGTCCCGCCCATGCCCGGGTGCACCGTGCAGACATACTCGATCTTGCCGGCTTCCTCGGCGGTGTACTCGTAGGTGCCGCCCTCGCCGAAGAGCTCCGACTTGAACTTGCCGCCGGCCTCGTCGACCGCGTTGTGGTCGACCGGGTCCGCGTTCTTCCAGGTGACGGTGTCGCCGACCTTGACGGTGATGTCGGCGGGCTGGAAGCGGATGCCCTTCATGATGACCTCGCCGGCCGCGGCCTCGGGTGCTGCGGCGGCTCCGGTCTGGGGGGTGGCGGTCTCGGCGGTGGTCTCGGCGGGGGCGGCGCTGGTGCTGCCGGAGTCCTCGTCGTCACCGCAGCCGGCGAAGGCGGCGATGGCGAACAGGGACAGGACGAGCACGAAAATGCGGGGCATGGTGGTGGGGCTCCTCGGGGAGGCGGGGGCAGGGCGCGTGGCGCCCGGCCGGGGGCAGTCAATGGATCCTACGGACGCGATCTGCCTATCGGTTCAACCCGCGGGCCGGGAAACCTCCCTCCGAACGCCGAAAACCCGCACTGGGCGGGCATCCGGGGCGTGACGGGAGCGGAGCGCGGGCCGGTCAATCACGACCGAGGTCGACCACCAGCGGCGGGTGATCGCTGAGCCGGCGCATCTCGCCGTCCACGCGGCGTGCGCGCTTCAGCACGACCGCCTCGCCGACCGCACCGAGCGCGACGCCGACCTGCACGTGGTCGACGCTCCGCGACGCCACCGGCCGCAGCGGCCGGCCGGGCGGCGGCTCGCGGTCGTTGAAGTCCCCGCCCAGGACCACGGCCTGCGGATCGGCATCGGGCAGGCCGAGCAGCCAGGACCCGGCGCGCGCACCGTCGGCCCGGGCACGTTCCAGCGGGTCCGCCTGCGAGGCGTGCAGGTTGCCGACCCACAGGACGGTCCCGTCGGTGAGCGCCGCCGCCGCGCCGCCGCGCAGCGCGACGGCGTGGGCGACCCGGCGCTCGGGCCAGAGCGTCAGCCGCTCGCGCCGGTGGTCGACGACCGTCCCCGCCGCCGTGCGCACGAGGACCGCGTTGGCGCCCCCGCCGTTCGACTTCGCGAGGTCCGGTCGCCTGGAGGCCACGGCACGACGCGCGCACAGCAGCTGGTTGCGTGACGTCAGCGCCGTCCGGGCCCACGGGGCGCCGGCCGCCCGGGCGAGCAACGGCGGCCACCACGGCGGCACCTCCTGGAGCAGGGCGACGTCCCAGGCCCACCCGTCGAGCGCCGCGCAGAACTCGGTCAGCAGCGGACGCCGGGTCTCGGGGAGTGACCGGCCGTGGAAGAGGTTCCAGCTCAGGACACGCACGGGCGTATCCTTCCGCAGCCCATGCCCCGCCACCTCCTGACCGGACTCGAGCTGACCGCCGACGAGGTGCACGCCCTGCTGGACCGTGCCCTCGCGCTGAAGGCCGCCCCCTACTCCAGCGACGCGCTGCGCAACACGGTCGTCGCCCTGATCTTCCAGAAGCCGTCGACACGGACGCGGCTGAGCTTCGAGGCGGGCATCGTCGAACTCGGCGGCCACCCGATGCTCCTGCGCGCCGAGGATCTGCAGCTCTCGCGCGGCGAATCGGTCAAGGACACGGCGCGCATCCTCAGCCGTCACGTGCAGGCGGTCGGCATCCGCACGGGGCCGGACGCGCTGCTCGAGGAGCTCGCGGCGGAGGGCGACATCCCGGTCTTCAACATGCTCACCGCCGGGCACCACCCGTGCCAGGCACTCGCCGACCTCGTGACGCTCAAGGAGACGTTCGGCGACGTCCGCGGCCTGAAGCTCGCCTACGTCGGCGACGGCAACAACGTGGCGCGGTCGCTGGCGCTGCTCGGCGGGCTCGCGGGGGTGGAGGTCGCGGTCGCGGCGCCCGACGGGTATCAGCTGGAGGAGGGCACCGGAGCCACGCTGACGAGCGATCCCGCCGAGGCGGTCGCCGGGGCGCACGCGATCTACGCGGACGTCTGGGTGAGCATGGGCGACGAGGAGACGGCCGACGAGCGGCGCGCCGCCCTGGAGCCGTACCGCATCGACGACGCGCTCCTCGATCTCGCCGCGTCCGACGCCGTCGCCCTGCACTGCCTGCCCGCGCATCCGGGCGAGGAGATCACCGCCGGCGTCCTCTACGGCGACCGTCAGCGCATCTGGGACCAGGCCGAGAACCGCCGGCACGCGCAGAAGGCACTGCTCGAGCTGCTGCTCAGCCCGGTCGCGTAGCATCAGCCACATGCCGCAGCCCAAGCAGTCCCCGGCGAAGCCACGCGCCGCGGCGAAGAAGAAGCCGGCGGCCCGCAAGCCCGCCGCCGCCAAGGCTCCCGCCCGCCGCCCGGTCGCCCAGGCGGCCCCCGGGGACGCCGAGGCCGCCGCCCTGCGCGACGAGGCGCTGCGCTCGAACATCTCCCAGTTGCGCGATCTCCTCGCCGGCGGCGTCGTGCTGACGGCGCAGCGTGTGCAGGAGGCGATGGACGACGCGGTCGCCCGCGGTCGCCTCACCCGCGACGACGCCGAGCAGCTCGTCCAGGGACTCATGACGACCGGCCGCCAGCAGGCGTTCGACCTCATGTCCGAGGTCGAGAACCTGCTGGACCGTGGCCGGACCGACCTCGACGACGCCGCCCGCAAGGTCCGTGACACCGCTGTCAAGAGCGGCGACAAGGCGTTGCGCGGGGCGGACAAGGTGCGACGCGTCGCGAAGATCCCCTCGCCGGGCGGATTCCCCATCGCCGGCTACGACGACCTGACCGCGGCGGCGATCAACGAGCGGCTCCAGGACCTCGATGCCACCGAGCTGCGCAAGGTCCGCGACTACGTTCCGCGCAACGCGAACCGCAAGTCGGTTCTCGCGGCGGTCGCCAAGAAGCTGGGCTGACGGCCCGCGCAGCTCAGGCGACGAGCTGCTCGGCCCGCACGTAGTCCGCTGCGGTGAGCAAGGGGTCCGCGTCCACGAGCCACGGAGCGCCCGGCCAGTCCAGGCCCGTCGCCCGGGCCATCCGTTGGGCGTAGCGCTCGCGTAGCTCCTTCACGGGTCCGCGGTCGAGCAGGTCGAGCTCGTGCAGGAACCGCGCCGCCTGACGGCGCTGTCGCAGCACGCGGGCCGTGTCCAGGTGCGCGCGCAGTCGCGGGTCCCCGAAGTCCGGGAGGCGGGCCTCGAAGGCGAACGCCGCCGCCTCGCTCACGGGCGCCGGCAGCAGGTGACGCTCCTCGAAGCGCCAGCTCGCATCCCGGGAGGCGAGCAGCAGCGCGTGGCCGGCCTCGTGGAACAACGCCTCGGCGTCCTGCACGCCGCCCGCCGGGCGGACCACGAGGTGGACGTCCCCGGGCACCGTGACCGCGCCGCAGAACGCGCGGGGCGACTTGCCCGGCCGTGCCTCGGCGTCGATCGCGAACCCGGGCGCTTCCGGGTCCGCCCCGGCGTCGCGCAGCGCGTCGCGCAGCAGCGGCACCAGTCCGTCCGCGGGGAAGTGCTCGTCCGCCCACGTCGCCCGGTGCCACGCCGGGCCGTCGGCGCGGGTCAGCGCACCGTCGAGCACGGGGGGCGCCTCGTCGCGCAGCAGCGTCTCGGCGTGCTTCGCGAGCGCCCCGAGGTCGAGCTTCGTCATCGCGGTCCACAGCGCTCGGGCCGACGGCCAGCCGAGCGCGCGGACCTCCTTGCGCACCGCGTCGAGCGCCGCCGCGGCGGGTGCGGAGAGCTGCTCGGCGACGATCGTCATCCGCTGCTCCTCCAGCGCGTGGCGACGCAGGGGGGAGCCCTCGACGGCGAGCTCGCCGGTGAGCGCGGCGAGGCCGCTCGCGCCCTCCAGCCGTGCGCGGAGCGCGTCGTGCGGGGCGGCGACCGCGCGCAGACGGGAGCGCACCGCGAAGCCCCACAACAGCCGGGCGCCGGCGTTGCCGTTCTCGGCCAGCTCGCCGAGGCGGTCGATCGCCTCGTCGGCGAACACGTCGGCGTGCGCGGCGTGAATCGCCTCCGGGTCCCAGGTCGGGTCGAGGCCCGCGAAGTGGCGGTGGTGCGCGCCGCCGAGTGCGGTCGCGTAGTCCTGGGCCCGGGCCCGGTAGGCGCTGATCTCCATCGGGCTGCCATCCTGACAGCCATGGACGCCCCCGCCGCAACCCGCCCCCAGACCGGGGAGGAGCTCGAGCTGAAGATCGACCGGCTGGCCCACGGAGGCAACGGCGTCGCTCGCACCGGGGACGGCGGCTACGTCGTGTTCGTCCAGGGCGGCATCCCCGGTGACACCGTCCGCGCGGTCGTCACCAAGCGCAACCGCAAGTACGCCGAGGCCCGCACGTTGGAGGTCCTGACGCCGGGGCCTGACCGCATCGACGCCGTCGCCCACCACCCGGGCGCGGCCTGGCAGGTCATGCCCTACGCGGTGCAGCTCGCGCACAAGCAGGAGCAGGTCGAGGACGCCCTGCGGCGCATCGGCAAGCTCGACGGCTTCGAGATGGAGGCCATCGTCCCCGCCGTGCAGGAGTGGGGATACCGCAACAAGCTCGAGTACTCCTTCGGATACGACGAGGACGCCCCCGGGAGCCTCGTCTGCGGCTTCCACGCCCCCGGCTCGTGGGAGACGATCATCGACGGCGAGTCCAAGCTCGGCTCCGAGCGGGCGGCGCTGGCCCGCACGCAGGTCCTGGACTGGGCCCGCCACCAGGGCCTCGACGCCTACGACCGCCGCACCACCAAGGGCTTTCTGCGCAACCTCGTCATCCGCGAGGGCCGTCGCACCGGTGAGATGCAGGTCCGCCTCGTCACCTCCCCGGGGGAGATCGACTCCGCCTCCCTGGAGGAGGCCGTGCCGTGCGACTCACTCGTGTGGACGCGCATGGACGGCGTCGGCGAGACGACGCACGGCGGGTTCTCCGAGCTCGTCGCCGGTCGCCCGGCGATCCACGAGGAGCTGAACGGCCTGCGGTTCACCATCAGCGCCGAGGCCTTCTTCCAGACGAACACGGAGATGGCCGAGAAGCTCTACGGTGTCGCCGCGGAGTACGCGGACCTCAAGGGCTGGGAGCGCGTCTACGATCTCTTCTGCGGGATCGGCACGATCGGCCTGGTGCTCTCCCAGCGCGCCGGCGAGGTCTGGGGACTGGAGATCGTCGAGCAGGCGATCGAGGACGCGATCGGGAACGCGAAGGCCAACGAGATCGGCAACACCCACTTCTTCGCGGGCGATGTCCGCGTCGCCCTGCGTGAGCTCTCCGAGAAGGCCAAGAAGCCCGACATCGTCGTGGTGGACCCGCCGCGCGCGGGCCTCTCGCAGAAGGTCGTGCGCCGGATCGTGGAGACCGCGCCGAAGAAGATCGTCTATGTGTCGTGCAACCCGACGACGCTGGCGCCGAACGGCGCGCAGCTCGTCGAGGCCGGGTACGTGCTCAAGAAGGTGCGTCCGGTCGACATGTTCCCCCAGACCCCGCACACCGAGGCGGTCGCGCTCTTCGAGGCCGGGCCGAACGGCGTGCAGAACCCCGAACGGGACTGAGCCGCCGGGCTCACCTCGGCCGCGCGAGGAGGTGCACCGCGGCGGCCCCGGATACGCTCGTGGCGTGTCGTCGCCTTCCACCGATCGCCGCTACGGCGCGAAGACCGCCACCGAGCGCCGCGCCGAGCGCCGCACCCGTCTCATCGCCGCCGCCGTCGAGGCGTTCGGCACGAGCGGGTACCGTGGCACGTCGATCGAGCAGCTCTGCTCTGCCGCCGGCATCTCCACGCGCAACTTCTACGAGGAGTTCGCCAACCGGGAGCTGCTGTTGATCGAGCTGCACGACCAGCTCAACGCGCGGGCGCTCGAGGCGGTGGTCGCGGCGATCGCGCAGGTCGATCCCGACGACTTCCCCGGCCGTGCCCACGCCGGCGCCCACGCGTACTTCCGCGTCATGACCGCCGACCGCCGCTGGGCGAGGATCGCGCTCGTCGAGTCCGTGGGGGTGAGCCCGGAGGCCGAGGCGCACCGGCGCGCGGCGATCGACCGCTTCGCCGCCGTGCTGCAGCTCGAGACGGCGCGCCTGGCCGAGGCGGGTCTGCTCCCGCGGCGGGACTACCGGCTCACGTCGGTCGCGATCGTCGGCGCGATCAACGGGCTGATCAACACCTGGTCGGCGGACGCGGACTGGGGGGACCACGTGCACGAGGTCGCCGACGAGGCGGCGCGGATCATCGTGGTCACCACCGCCGGCTGAGCTCAGGTCATGACGGCCGCCCGGCCGCGCTCATTCGCCGTGACGATCGTGACCGGCAGTCCGAGGCCGGTGAGCTTGCTCGGCAGGTCCAGGTGCAGCCAGCGCGAGATGCGCACCGGCAGCGTCGACAGGATGATCTCGTCGAAGCCGACGAGGTTGATGGCGTCCTCGATCGCCGTCAGCGGCGCCGGGTCGCCGATGAGCCCGTCGACCTCACTGCCGGCGGCGTCGCCGAGGAGCGGCAGGGCGAGCGCCAGCGTCGCGGCGGCCTCGTGGTCGGGTGTGTCCTCCGGATCGACGAAGCGGTGCAGGCCGTGGGCGGAGTTCGGGATCAGGAGGGTGAACGCGCACGGGCCGCGTGCCGCGCGCTCCCGGACGGCCTCGAGCAGGACGGGAGTCGTCGCGGTCTTGTGAGCGACGACGAGGACGCGGGTGGGCGACATGCGTGACACCTCCGGGAGAGGAATTGTGGCTTCTGTCACGATGTTCCCACCGTCGGGGCCGCGCCGCAACCGGGACGTGCCCGGTCCGCCATCATGGGCGGCGTGACCGTGCCGCCGCAGCGCGCCCAGCGCAACGCCCTTCTCTTCACGCTCGGCGGGATGCTCACGCTCCTGGCGATGGTCGCGTTCGTCCCGGATCTTCGGGAGCTGGCCCAGGCCGCGTTCCGCGGCGACACCGGCGCGGTACGGGAGCGGATCGACGAGCTCGGGTTCACCGGGGTCCTCCTGCTGTACGTGTTCATGCTCGTGCACATCGTCGTGCCCTACCCCTCGGAGATCCCGAGCGCGGCGGCGGGCTTCGTCTACGGCTTCTGGGCAGCCGTCCCGATCGCGATGTTCGGTTGGACGCTGTCGGCCATCGGGACCTACTACGTCGGTCGTCACGCGGGCCGCCCGGCGATCCACCGGCTGGTCGGCGAGGAGCGGGCGAACCGGGCCGAGCGGATCGTGGAGCGCGGCGGTGCGGGCGCGCTGCTCGCCGCCCGGCTCATCCCGCTCGTCCCGTTCAGCCTCATCGGCTACGTCGCGGGCGCCGCACACGTGCCGCCGTGGCGCTTCATCTGGACCACGGTGGTCGGCTTCCTCCCGCTGACGCTGGCGTGCGTCTACCTCGGGTCGCGCCTGGAGTCGCTGCACCCGTCCGACCCGCGGCTGTGGGCGGCGCTCACGCCGCTACTGCTCGCGGTCGTCGCGGGCTTCTGGGCCCACCGCCGGCGGGCACCGACCGCCGACGCCGAGGCCTGAGCGGCCTCAGGCCCTGCAGGCGGACCGGAAGCTCGTCAGGCGCGCGCCCGCGGAGCGCGGGGCCTTCAGCCTGCGCGAGCTGCGGTCGAATTTCATCTGGGCGCGGTCGAGCGCTGTCGTGCTGCGCGCCCGCGAGAGCTCCCGGGCGTAGGTCCGCAGGACGCCGAGGAACCGCACGTCGTTGGCGGGGGTGCGGAGGACCGCGCGGCAGCCGGCGTCGTCCACCTGACGGGCCGCCGTCGTGCCGAGGCTCCGCGCCCGGGCGATCTCGGTGGTCAGGGCCGTCGTTCCCCGGCGCAGCGCGCGCTGGCACTGGGCGTCGGTCCTGCACGCGAACGCCTTCGCGCTGCCGATCTCCGCGATGCAGTGACGGCGCACGTCGCGCAGGAGCACGTCCTTCGTGCTCAGGCCACGGCACCGCCGCTCGTAGCGGCGCTCCTGGGCGCTGGTCGCCTTGCTGGAGAAGGCGGGGACCGCGGCCGCATAGACCGGCTCGAGTGCCGCGACACGCGCTGCGGAGAGCGGCGCGGCAGGGGCCGGCGTGGGCGTCGGTGCCGGTGCCGGCGCCGGGGCGGGCGTGGGTGCGGGGGTGGGAGCAGGACACGGTGGCTGGAGCAGTCCTCCGCACCCGCTCTGGGCCTGTGCCGCGCCCGGAAGGCACGCACAGACCAGGACGACGATCCCTGCCGCCAGCCTCAGCCGCATGTCACGAGCCTGTCACGCGGGCGACGCGCGGCGCAAGTCACGACCGGCGGCACCTCAGGCGCCGAGGTCGTCGCGGAGCGCCTGCAGCTCGGCACGGACCGTGGCGAGCTCGCCGCGGAGGGCCCGCACCTGGTCCTCGAGCGCGTCGAGCCGGCCGGTGTCGGGCGCGGGCTCCGCTGACCCGGGAGCCACCGGGCCCGGGACGGGCGCGGTGGTGGGCGGGCGTTGCTCGTGTCCTGGCCCCGCGTCGGCGTCCGGTGTGCCCCAGTTTGCCGCCGGTGCGGCGGCAACCGGCTCGGCCTGCTGGTCCCACGTCACCCCGGACGCGGCGTTACCGGGGACGTCGTCGTCCAGGGCGCCGCCGAGGAGCTGCAGGTAGCGCTCCTCCTTCTGCCCGGGCCGGCGCTCGAGCCGCATGACGTGACGCTTGTCGATCAGCTTGCCCAGCACGAAGTGCAGCTCGTCGAGGTCCGCGAAGCGGTACAGGCGCTCGGTACGGGCCTTCAGCTCGCCGGGCGTCTGTGCGCCGCGCAGCAGCAGGACGCAGAGCAGCGCGAGCTCGTCCTTGCCGATGACGAGGGTCTCGTCGAGCAGATGGCGGTACTTCGCGGTGCGCGACGACTGGCTGCTCGCCAGCCGCGACCAGCGCCGTCGTCCCAGCCGCTGTGCCGCCTCGCGGACCGTGTGCTCGTCGTAGTCGACGACCGGTTCGCGGTTGGTCGACTGGTTGCAGGCCAGCCGCAGCGCGTTGAGGCTGAGCGGGTACTGGTCCGGCGTCGTGTGCTGCTTCTCGATGAGGCAGCCCAGGACGCGCAGCTCGACGGCATCGGGATCCACGGCGCGTAGGGTAGACGGCCATGCGAGCAGCCACCATCCGCGACGGCGCCGTCGGCGTCGAGGAGCACCCCGATCCCACCCCCGGAGCCGGCGAGGTCCTCGTCCGCGTCCGCGCCGCCGGCCTCAACGGCGCCGACCTCCTGCAGCGCAAGGGCTTCTACCCGGCGCCGCCCGGCTCCCCGCCGGACATTCCCGGCCTCGAGCTCGCCGGCGAGGTCGTCGGTCTCGGGGACGGCGCCACGCGCTTCGCCGAGGGCGACCGCGTGATGGCGATCGTCGGTGGCGGCGGGCAGGGCGAGCTGTGCGTCGTCCACGAGCGCCAGCTCATGGCGGTGCCCGAGGGGCTGGACTGGCCGGGCGCGGGCGGCGTCCCGGAGGTCTTCACGACCGCCCACGACGCGATCTTCTCCCAGTGTGGCCTGGTGGCCGGCGAGCGGCTGCTCGTGCACGGTGCGGCGGGCGGCGTCGGCACCGCGGCGGTGCAGCTGGGTGCCGCCGCCGGCGCGCACGTGACCGCGACCGTCCGCAACACCGATCTGCGCGACCAGGTGGCCGAGCTCGGTGCGCACGAGGTCCTCGAGCCCGAGGGCTTCGAGGAGCACGGGCCGTTCGACGTGATCCTCGAGCTCGTCGGCGGACCGAACCTGCCTCCGAACGTCAAGGCGCTGGCCACCGGTGGGCGGATCGTGGTGATCGGCGTCGGCGCCGGTGGCAAGGCGGAGATCAACCTCCTCGCGCTCATGGCCAAGCGCGGGTCGATCAGCGCGTCGACGCTGCGGGCCCGCCCGCTGGAGGAGAAGGCCCTGACCGCCCGCGCGATGGAGCGCAGCGTCCTGCCGCTGCTGTCGCGCGGCGAGCTGACCGTCCCGGTGGCGCAGACGTTCCCGCTCGACGAGGTCCACGACGCGTACGAGCGGTTCGCGGCGGGCGGCAAGCTCGGGAAGATCGTGCTGGAGCTGTAGGGGCCGTCAGGGCGCCGCCCGGCCGAGCCGGTCGGCGTTCGGCAGCAGCAGCGCGAACGCGAGGAACGCGATCGGCGCGGTCCCGAACCCCTCGACGAGGTCGCCGACCACGCCGGCGGCCACCGGGGCGACCGCGAGGGCCACGAGCGTCGGGACGGTGCGCAGCCGCCCGTCCCGCCGTGCCCAGGTGGCGAATATCGCGAGGAAGAACACGGCCGGCCCGGCGACCCGGTCGATCGTGTCGGTGTCGTCGGTCCGCACGCCGCCGCCCAGCAGCTCGAGCGCACCGACGAGCAGCGGGACGCCGAGCACGAACGCCGGCTCCGTGAAGTAGCGGGCGAACAGCATCCCGGCGCACGTGAAGGCGACCACGGCGGGGATGAGCACCTGCGCCGACGTCGCCGCCGACCCGGACGCGAGCGCGGCACCCGCGAGGAGCCCGGTCGCGACCCCGATGAGCACGACGCTCCAGCGGACGTCGGACAGCGGCGTGACCGCCACGACCCCGGTGCCGACGAGCAACGCGACCAGCAGCGCCTCGGCGTCGATCACGACGGGATGGCGGGACCTAGTACGGCGGGAGGTCGGCGTACCAGTCGCCGAGCACCCGGAAGGCGGACCAGAAGGCGCGCTTGGCGCTCTCCTCGTCCAGCGAGAGGTCGATGTCCGGCGTGTAGAGCGCGTCGACCGACGGGGTCAGCGCCTGCACGGCCCCGGGCTCCGCGACGATCGGACGGGCGAGCGGCACGTCGAGGTCATTGAGCACGGCGAGCGCCTCCTCGCCCATGACCACGACGATCTTCGGCTGCACGATCGCGAGCTCCTCGACCACGCGGGCCATGCAGCCCGGGTCGGCCAGGGCCGTGTCGCTGACCGGGCACTTCACGCAGAGCGTGCCGTACACGACGAGCGGGTCGATCCGCAGGCGCTCCAGCGACTTCATGAGCGCCGTCCCGACGCGCCCGTAGAACGCGACGCCCTCCTCGATCTCCGCCGCGGTGGGCGCGTACTTCAGGAGGAACACGTCGGCCTGCGGGTGCCCGGAGCCGAGGACCGGCATCAGGCTCCCGCGCGGGCAGTCGGAGCAGTCCTGGAGGTCGCGCGTGAGCGTGTTCAGCTCACGGATCGCGCGCTCGAGGTACTTCTCCCGGATCTCGTCGTCGGTCGCAGGCATCGGCTCCGTCTTGTTCGACGGGGGGAGGGCTGCGTCCTCGCCCTGCATCACGACTTGCGCGCCGATGGAACGGCCATCCGTCCACTGTAGCGAGCGTCGGAGGGCGTTCGGCCCTCCCGGGACGGCGTGATCACGTGCAGATGTTCGCGACGGCGGTCCGCACGACGACGCGCGATCGCCCGCGCTTCGTGGGCTGCGTGCGCACCGCGACGCGGAGCTGCTGCCTCCCGACGGGCAGTCCGGTGAGCGTCACGGTCCGTGCCCGCGCGGCCTTCCCGCGCAGGCGGACGAGGCGCTTGCCGCGCAGCGACACGGAGACCGCGCGTGGCCGCTTCACCCGCGGGACGGAGATCCGTCGCGCGGTCGTGCACGGTGTCGCCAGCGGGAGGTCGAGCTGCAGGTCGGTGAGCGTCGCGGTGAACGTCGTGCTGGAGGCGCGGAACTGCGGCGCGTCGCTCGGGGCGACCTCGAGCTTGGCGGTGTGCCCGGGGGCGAAGCGGTACCCGTTGCCGTGCAGCTGGAAGACGACCGGGCCGGACTGGCCGTCGGTGAGCCGGTAGACGCCGCGGGTGACGAGCCGCTGGGTCCCGTCGGGCGACACGTCCCACAGGCGTCCGGCGAGCTGGCCGCCGCTGCCGGTCGACGCGACGGTCGCACGGATCGTCGGCAGCCCGAGCATCAGCGTGCTCCGGGCGATCGGCTGGTTGAGCACCGCGGTCCCGGGTGCGATCGCGGCCGGGACGGTCTTGCACGGGTCGGCGGTGCCGAGGGGGTTGGTGTCCGGGATGGGGTCGAACCGGAATCCCACGGTGGGGTCCCCGCCGTCGGAGCGCACGACCTGGGCACGGGGATCGGACACCGTGAGCGAGCGGCGGTGGAGCGCCGCCCAGGTCGGCGCCGTGAACGGCCCCTCGTCCGGCGGGCCGCCCGGCCCGGACGGGCACGTGGACGCGTACGCCGTGACGCTCCGGGGTGCGGGGCCCTTGCCGATGCCGCGCAAGCGGTCGTCGAAGAAGGCGGTTGCGAGGTCGTTGAACGCCTCGGCGGCGGTCGTCTTGTTCGCCGCGCGCCCGTGCCCGTAGTCGCCGAGCAGCAGGCTGACGTCGGCGGAAGGGTCGCGGGCGAGCAGGTCCTGGTAGGCGCGCAGCGATTCCGAGGGCGGGAAGACGTCGTCGTTCCAGCCGCTCTCCAGCAGCATCGCCGCGTGCTTGCCGGTGAGGCCGAATCCGCCGTGGAACTCGCGGTACTCCCGGGCGATCCGTTCGACGTCGGCGCGGTACGGCTCGCCCGCCGACAGCCGGACGACGGCGCTCGTGAGGTCCCACGGCGCGTCGGGGGAGCCGGGCGCCTGCGGAGCGACGACGTAGCCGTCGAGCTGCGCGAGGCCGAACAGGCCGGTCGTGTAGCTCTGGAGATAGACGCCCAGCGGTTCGAGGCTGTCGTCGTTGGTGGACGGGTCGAAGTCGAGGAACCGGCCGTTGGGCAGCAGCGACGCGATGAGGTCCGACCACAGCCACTGTCCGTAGATCGCGGTCATCGACAGCGGCGTGCCCTTCGGGCTGCGCCACGGCACGAGGGCCCCGTCGGGCAGACGGACCCGGTCGTACAGGTACCCGAGGGTGACGGCCTGTCCGCCGCCGTAGGAGAACCCCGTCGCCCCGAGCGCGCCGGGCTTCGCGATCCCCTCGTCGACGAGCAGCCCCAGCAGGTGCTGGGTGTCGCGCGCCTCGTAGCGCTGGTCGCCGATCCGCACGAACCCGCGCTCGCATGGCGGGAGCTGCGCCAGCGACGCGGGCGCGCCGCCCGCACCGCAGGACTCGCCGAACCCGCGCGAGCTGTACGCGAGCACCGCGAACCCGCGCTTGGCGAAGTGCGTGTTGGAGTGCCGCGTGGTGTTCGGGAAGATCTTCGGTCCCCGGCCGTTGCCGGGCGACGGCGCGTCCGGCTGGAGCTGACGCTTCTGCCCGCCCAGTCCGTTGAGCAGCACGATGGTCGGCCACGGCCCATCGCCGTCCGCGGGCAGCGTGACGTCCGCGTCAAGTGGCACGCCGTCGAACGACGGGATGCGGTCGGTCGTCGAGTTGCCGGGGCAGAAGCGGACGCCCGCGAGGGGCGCACACTCCAGCCCGAGCGGCGTCGCCCCGGCGGCCGGAGCGGCCGGTGGGACGCACAGGACCGCACCGAGGACCGCGAGAAGGCAGGGAAGGCGACGGGACACGCCGCGACACTACCCCGAGATCCGGTTCAAGGCCTGCGCGTGGCGCGTTCGACCCGTCGTGCGCGGCGGGCCTTGCGCGCCGCCGGCGGGGTCGCCTTCGTCTCGAGGAACTTCAGCGCCTGCACGTAGAGGAGGGTGCCGCGCTTGGTGTGGATCTCCGCGTCGCGCAGCGACTCCAGGAACTCCTGGGGCCCGTCGAAGTCCCGCATGCGGATGCGGACGGTCCCGAGGCCCTGGGCGACGTGCGAGTCCGAGCCGGCACCCGCGACGATCCGGTACTTCGCGGCGAACCGCTCGGCCTCCTCGTTGAAGGAGCCGATCGCCACGCGCGGGTTGTAGATCTCCAGCGCGTCGACGTCGTCGACGATCTTCAGCAGGTGCTCGTAGTCCGGCACCGAGTGCATGCGGTCGAACGGGTGCGGCACGTACACCAGGCCGCCCTGCCGCTTGATCTCCGCCACCGTCTCCTCGAGCGTGAGCCCGCGCGGGATCTTCTCCGTCAGGAAGAGGCCGATCACCTCGCCCTGGTTGGCGGTCTTGACCTCCTCGGCGACGATGACCTTCACGCCGTACTCGGCGCACTTGGCGGCGGCCTCGAACGCTCCCGAGATCTCGTTGTGGTCCGTCACCGCAATGGCGCCCAGCCCCTGGTCGCGGGCGGTGGCGAGCAGCACCTCGACCGGGGTCGCGCAGTCGTGCGAGTGGTCGGTGTGCATGTGGAGGTCCACGTCGATGAGCGGCCGCCCCTGCAGCCGGCGGCGGATCTCCGGGTTGCCGGCCGGGTCGTGACGACGCGCGACGACCCGGCCGTAGACCTCCTCGAGGTCGTCGGTGACCCGGTCCCAGCCGGACTCCTGCCGCAGGTCTCCTCCGGCGGCCCGCAGGCGCGTCAGCAGCGCCTCGTCGGAGATCAGGCGCTGCAGCTGGGCGGCGAGCGTCTCGACGTCGCGTACCTCGAACAGGAGCCCGCCGCCGTCGTCGGTGAGCTCCTCGTAGGCGGGGAGCCGGGATGCGACCGGAACGGCCCCAGCGGCCATGCCGCGCAGCACCAGGCCGGGGGCCGGGGTGGCGCCATCACTGGCGCAGACCAGCACGTGCGCGGCTGCCAGCTCGGCGTCGGCGGCCTCGCCGGGCGCGAAGCGCACGCGCTCGCGCAGCTCGTGACGCAGCGGGGTGGAGGACGACGGCCCCCGCGCGCTGACCACGACCGCCTCCCACGGCGGGGCGAGCGGGTCCGTGTCGAGCCGCCGCAGCGCGCGGAGGAACAGCCGCAGCGCGCCACGCTCCTCCTCGTCGACGAACACCAGCCGCACCGGCGCGCCGGCGTACGTCGCGCGCGGGGCCGTGCCCGCCGGCGCCGGGTCGGCCCCGGGGCGCACGAGCTCGTAGGAGCCGGGGAAGTGCCGGTCCATGAGGTCCGCGGTGGCCTGGAAGCTCGCGAGCCGGGCGTCGAGCCGGCCGAAGACGCGCTCCACGATCTTCTTCGTCATCTGGGTGGTGACGAGGCGCTCCGTCGGGGCGTGGAAGGTGCCGACGTTGAGTGCGCGCGAGTGGCGCAGCGCGACGCTCGGCACCGACGGCCCGAACGGCTCGTGCACGTGGCAGATGTCGAGGGAGACCGCGCCGAGCACCTCCTCCACGGTGCGGGCCACGTCGACCGGCAGGCCCGGGCTGCGGCGTACCGGGCCGGGGGCGGTCAGCACCTCGCCGACCTGGAGCACCGCGACCCCGCCGTCCGGATCGAGCAGGTCGCCGCCGGCGCGCAGGGCCTTGCGCGTTGCCCGCACGGCGGACGTCGAGGTCGACGGTGCGACCACCAGCACGCGGTGTCCGCGCTCGGCGAGACGCTGCGTGGTACGGCGGACCGCGCGGTTGATCTCACCGGCCGATCCCGGCATGGCCTCCTGCCCGTCGGTCCCGTCCCACGGGTACGGCGTCACGTGGGCGATCGTCAGGCGCGGGACGGGCACGCGCCGAACGATAGCCCGCCGCTCACGGGAGCCGGATGTGGACGGCCGTCCCGGCTCCGGGGACGCGTGCAGCACGAACGACGACGGCCCGCCAGTGGCGGGCCGTCGGTCCTGCTGCGGGGCGGCTGCGGGCCGTCCCGGGGAACGTCTACGCCTTGGCGGCGGGCTTCTTGGCAGCCGGCTTGCGAGCCGCCGGCTTCTTGGCGGCCTTGCCGGCGACCGGCTTCGCGGAGGCCTTGGCGGCGGCGCTCTTGCGCGCCGGAGCGGTGCGGCCCTTCGGCTTGCTGCTCGGGCCACCCTTGCCGGCGTACTTCTCGATGAACTTCTCGGTCGCGACGCGGGCCAGCTCGTCCGGCTGCTGGTTCAGCGGCGACTTCATGAGGTACGAGGACGGACCGTCGATCTGGCCGCCGACTCCGTGGTTCAGGGCGAGCTTCGCGCATCGCACGGCGTCGATGATCACGCCGGCCGAGTTCGGGGAGTCCCAGACCTCGAGCTTGAGCTCCATGTTGAGCGGCACGTCACCGAAGGCCGTGCCCTCCATGCGGATGTGCGCCCACTTGCGGTCGGTGAGCCACGGCACGTAGTCCGACGGGCCGATGTAGACGTCGTCGGCCGGGAGCGTGGTGCCCATGATCGAGGTGACGGCCTGGGTCTTGGAGATCTTCTTGGACTCGAGGCGCTCGCGCTCGAGCATGTTGAAGAAGTCCATGTTGCCGCCGACGTTCAGCTGCGACGTGTGCTTGAGGACGACGCCGCGCTCGTGGAACAGGCGGGCGAGCGTGCGGTGCACGATCGTCGCGCCGACCTGGGACTTGATGTCGTCGCCGACGATCGGGAGGCCGGCCTTCTTGAACCGGTTGTTCCAGTACGGCTCCGACGCGATGAAGACGGGGATGCAGTTGACGAAGCCGCAGCCGGCCTCGAGGACCTGCTCGACGTACCACCGGGTCGCGTCCTCCGACCCGACGGGCAGGTAGGAGACGACGACGTCGGTCTTCGTGTCCTTGAGGATCTGGACGATGTCGGCGGTCTGGCCGGGCGCCTTCTTGATGATCGTCGCCGGGTACTTGCCGATGCCGTCGAGCGTCATCCCGCGGTGCACGGTCACGCCGGTCTTCTTCGGGACCTTGTTCGTGAACTTGATCGTGTTGTTCGGGGCCGCCCAGATGGCCTGGCCGAGATCCTTGCCGACCTTGGTGGCGTTGACGTCGAACGCGGCGACGACCTCGATGTCGGAGGGCTTGTACCCACCGAGATCGACGTGCATCAGGCCGGGGACGCTCTCGGTGCCGTCGGCGCCCGCGTAGTGGTGGATGCCCTGCACGAAGCTGTTGGCGCAGTTGCCGATGCCGATGATGGCGACCCGCACCTTGTCGTGCTGGTAACGGCCGCCGCCGTTGGTGGACGCTGCGCTGGCAAGCGCGGTGCCGTTGCCGTTGCCGGTGGTGCTCACGAAAAACGAATCCTTGGATCGGAAGAGAGAGGTGGGGGACAGACTGGTCCCTGCGGTCGGGGGAACGACCGCTCCTTGGGTCCTTCGTACCCCGTCCGCGCGGGCGCGGTTACAGGTTGGTCACGACGTCACGCCACGGGGTCCGCGGCGATCAGCTGCCCGCGGACGTGCCAGATGCGCTGGACGGTGGTGATCAGCGACAGGCCGGCGAGCAGGTAGACCGACGGCGCGAGCAGCTCGAGGTCGCCGGGGCCGGTGGCGAACAGCAGACCGACGGAGAGGATGACGACCCGGACCGCGCGGTTGGCGAAACCGACCTTGCACTCGACGCCGAGCGCCTCCGCACGGGCACGGGTGTAGCTGACGAGCAGCGAACCGGCGATCGCGGTCGCGCACCCGACCACGGCCACGTCGTCGCCCTGCTGGGCGAAGTAGCGGGCGACGACCGTCAGGATGATCGCCTCCTCGACCCGGTCCAGCGTGGAGTCCAGGAAGGCGCCGAACGGGGAGCCCTTGCCGGACATGCGCGCGTAGCGGCCGTCGAGCGTGTCGCAGACCGACCCGACGATGAACGCGATCCCGCCCTCGACGAAGTAACCGTTCCACAGGACGGCGGCCGCCACGAAGTGGAGGGCGAGCCCGGTGAGCGAGATCGCGTTGGGCGTCAGGCGCGATTCGATGAGCGCGTTGCGCGTCATCGCACGGCGCTGACCGCGCGGGGTCGGCGTGCTCATGGCGAGCGGGAGGCTAGCGCGGCGGGCGGAACTCCTGCCCGGCGGTCGCTCAGACGGCGGTGGCGGCGACCGGCGTGCGGATCGGGCCGGCGGGAGGGGCGGGCGGGCCGAAACTCCAATGTGCCCAGCCGGCCTTGGCCATCTGGCGGGCGGTCAGGGCGGCGATGCCGGCGGCGGCCGCGCCGAGCACGGCGTCGGCGATGAAGTGGTTGCCGGTCACGATGATCACGAACAGCACGACCACGGGGTACGTCGCCCAGAACAGCTTGAGGGCGCGCCACTTGACGAGCTTGGTGAGCGGGATGCCGATCATCAGCGAGAACGCGACGTGCATCGACGGCACGGCGGCGTACGGGTTGTAGAGCTTGTTGACCAGCGACGGGTCGGTGCTGTCGACGCCGCTGAGCTCGGCGACGGCGTCGAAGAAGCCCCACTCCGGGAAGAACCGCGGAGGCGCGGTCGGGTAGAGCACGTAGCCGGCGATCGCGCACAGGAACGCGATGAAGAACATGTTCCGCACGAAGTAGAAGTGCGAGTTGTGCCGGAGGTAGAGGTAGACGAGCGCGCCGACCGTGACCGAGGTCTGCGCGTTGAGGTAGATGACGCTCGCGAAGTCGATGACGAATCCGGTCCCGGACGCCCAGGCCTGCATGCTCGGCTCGACGAACAGCCCGAGCGACCGTTCGATGTCGATGAGGTTGCGGGCGTTCTGGAACGCGACCGCTGCGCCCGCGGGGTCGTCGATGGCGCCGCGCAGCATCCTGTACGCGTAGTACATGGCGAAGAAGATCGCGACCTGCACCACCACGTCGAAGACGCCCCTGGGGAACAGTCGCGTCCGGAAGTCGAGGACGCGGGCCAACATCGAAGAGGGACAGACTAGCGGCCGGATGAACGATCGCGAAACGGGGCCCGCGTGGCGAGCGCGAGCCAGAGCAGCCGGTCACGGTGCCGGACGGCCGGCCCGTCGCGGTGAAAAGGTGGTGACGCCTACCGGTTGCAGCGCTCGCCGGCGGCCCTCACGCGGCTCGGCGAGAAGGTCGTGACCAGCACGATGCGGCCTGCGCCGCGGATACGCAGCCGTGTCCACTCCTGCTTTCCGGGTGCGCGGGAGACGCACGCGTCCCCCTGGGCGACCCGCCAGTACGGGGTGTAGCGCACGCGTAGGAGGACCGGTCCGGGCCGGTCCGCCTCCAGCACGACCCGGTCGTGGTCGAGCTCGACCACCTCGGCGGTGTCGGCCAGCCGTGTCGCGGTCGGCCCGCCGACGCGCCAGACGGTCCAGCGACCCTCGTCCAGGACCTTCGTGAGGCCGGGGACGTCGCCGTGCTGCAGCAGACGACGCTCGGCCTTGGCGGTCTGATCCAGCCGACCCTCGGGCAGTGCGACGTAGCGGACGGCGTTCTCGTCCAGCCAGCGGCGGTACTCGCCCGGCTCGAGCTCTCCCTCGTCATAGAAGAGGCCGTTCCGCTTCGTGTCGAGCTGGCGCTGCCAGCCGCGGGCGAGCGGGTGCTCTCGGGCGACCAGGTCGGCCTCGACGTGGTTCTGCGTGAACGGCACCTCGACCCGGAACGGGCCCTCCGCCGTCCGGCGCTCGCCGAGGAAGCGCAGGACGGGCTCGTACTCACGTGCCTGCACGAGCGGGTCGTCGTGGGCGCGGTGCCAGTCGAGCACCGGCGCCTGCCACTGCCACTGGACCAGCGGCAGGGCGAGGACGAGCAGCAGCGTTCGGCGGTGGGGCAGCAGGGCGCAGGCGAGCACAGGCCCGGCGAACAGCGTGCCGAGCCGCGTGACGTTCGACCCCATCGGGCTGACGATCACAAAGCTCGCGAGGATCGCCAGCGCGTAGACCCAGGTGACCGATCGCAGCACCTTCCGCTCCGGCGGGAGCAGCAGGGCGATCGCGACGGTCGTGCCGAGCGTCCGCAGGAACGTTCCGGTCTGCATCGGCTGTCCGCCGCCCTCCGGGAAGAAGAGGTTGATCGCCATGACCGGCGCGGCGCCGACGACGGCGATCAGCAGGAGGTCACGGCGGTCGCGCTGCACGAGCCACCAGGCGCTGAGCACCATCGCGAGGAACAGCGCGGCGACCGGGCTGGCGACCGCGGTGCCCATCGCCGCCGCGATGCCCCATGCGGGGCGGCGGCGGACGGCCAGCAGCACGGAACCCAGCGCGAAGGCGATGCCCAGAGCGAACGTCAAGCGGCCGGCGAGCAGCGTCGACGCGGTCGCGACCCCGAACCACAGGGACCCGATCCAGACGTCGTCGGCGAGGGTCTCCTCGGCGATGCGGGCGAAGAGCCAGGCGGATGCCACGGCGCTGAGCCCGCCGACGAGCTGCACGCCGAGCAGCGACGCCAGCGGCGGGAAGAGCAGGCTGTACCCGGGCAGGTGGTGGCCGCCGTACCAGGCGGTGTCGAAGAGCGACGGACCTTCGTGCTCGAACAGCCAGGTGCGGTACGTCTGGGCCGGCAGGTCGCCGGCGGCCGGCTGCCAGAGGACGTAGAGCAGCGCGAGGATCCCGGCGAGGACCCATGGGGCGTGGTGATGCGAGAGCGACGCCCGGGCCAGCCGACCACCCCGCCCGCTCGCGACGGCGGCCACGTTCACGCGTCGTCCGCCAGCAGGAACCCCGTGATCTCGTCGACGAGCTCCGGCCGGTCGTACCACGGCCAGTGGCCGGCGCCCGGGACGGCGGTGAACCCGGCGTTCCCGAGCGCGGCGGCGTAGTCGGGACCGAAACGGGCCGGGATGTACGGGTCCTCCTGGCCCCACCACACGTGGGCGGGGCAGTCGATGTCCTGCAGTCGGGCGCCGGCGGCGGCGAGCCTCTCAGGCGGGGAGGACCGGTACAGCTGAAGGATCGCGCGCTGGGTGCCCTGGTCGATGTGATCGGCCACGAGGTCGAGGAACGCGTCGGGCATCGGGCCCTTCGTGGCGCTCGCCTCGCGGGAGAGCTGCTTGATCACCGGCCGGACCATGAAGCCCACGGCGATCTCCCCGACGCCCTTCGTCCGCCAGGCGCGGGCGATGCGGTGCCAGCGGTACCCGGGGAGCAGCGGCACGGCGTTGACGACGGCCAGCCGCGCGACCCGCTCGGGGAACCGCTGGGCGGTCAGCAGACCGACGCCGCCCCAGTCCTGGACGAGCAGGTTGAAGCGGTCGATCCCCCGCCACTCCAGGAAGCGCTCGAGCCAGCGGTCATAGCCCTCCATGGTGTAGTCGCCGTCCCCGCGCTTGCCGCTGCGGCCGAAGCCGGGCAGGTCGGGTGCGAGGCCGCCGGTGCGCTGCAGGAACGGGATCCACAGGTCGCCGTTGGTCGGCACCCCGTGGACGTACAGCGTCGGGAGCTCCCCCTCGGGGACCTCCGCCTCCTGCCACGCGACGGGCCGGCCGTCGAGCTCACCGGTGCGCAGCACCACGTCCTTCGCGCCCATGGGGATGACAATAGTCGTGTCAGACTGCGGCGCATGGCCACGCTCTGCCTCGGTGAGGCGCTCGTCGATCTCGTCTGCGAAGCCCCGGTCGACGACCTGTCGCAGGCGACGTCCTTCGTCCCGCACTTCGGCGGCGCGATGGCGAACGTCGCGGTGACGGCCGCGCGCGGCGGCGCGGCGGTCGAGTTGGCCGGCGGTGCGGGGGACGACGCCTGGGGCGTGTGGCTGCGCGAGCGGCTCGAGCGTGAGGGGGTCGGTCTCGACGCCTTCCGTCTCGTGCCGGGAGCCGCGACCGCAGTCGCATTCGTGACCGTCGACGAGCACGCGCGCCCGTCGTTCCTCATCCACGGCGACACGATCGGCACCGGTGTGGAGGCCGCAGGCCCGCTGCTGCCGGAGGCCGTGGAGCGGGCCGACGCACTGGTCATCACGTCCAACACGCTCGTCGGGGAGGCGGAGCGGGCGATCACCATGGCGGCCCGCGAGCGCGCGCTCGAACTGGGTCTGCCCGTCCTGGTGGACCCCAACTTCCGGCTGCACCGCTGGCCCTCCGTCGCGCAGGCCGTCGAAGCGACGCGGGCCTGCCTGCCGGGCGCCTTCCTCGTGAAGCTCAACGAGGACGAGGGCCGCCTGCTGACCGGGGAGATCCACGCCGCAGGGGTCGCCGGCAGCCTCGTGTCCTCCGAGGTGCAGCACGCGGTCGTCACGCGCGGCCCGGACGGCGCCGTGCTCCGCGGGCCAGGCATGCGGCTCGAGGTCCCGGGCGTGCAGGCGCGGACGGTCGACACCACCGGCGCCGGCGACGTGCTGCTGGGCACCCTGATCGCGGAGCTCTCCAAGACCCGGTTCTACCCGGCGTCGCTCGCGGCCGGGCTGCCGGTCGCGGTGCGGGCCGCGGCTGCGGCGACCGAGCGGTGGGGCGCCGTCGGGTGAGCGCCCGGGGCGGCCCGGTCGCGGCGGTGCCGCAGGCCGTCAAGGTCGCCGCCGTCGCCCGGGCACGGTGGACGCCGCCGACGCGCGCCCGGGTCGCGGGCCTGCGGCGGCGGCTCGCCGAGCTCTACGGGGTGCCGGTGCAGCCGCCCCACGAGGACCCGCTGGCCGAGCTCGTCCTCACCGTCCTGTCGCAGTCCACCAACGACCGCAACCGCGACACCGCGTTCCTGCGCCTGCGCGAGTGGTTCCCGACCTGGGAGGCCGTCCGCGACGCGCCGATCGAGGACGTCCAGGAGGCGATCCGCCCCGGCGGGCTGCACGTGCAGAAGTCCCGGCGGATCGTCGAGATGCTCCGTGCGCTGCCCGACGACCTGTCGCTGGAGTGGATGCGCGACGCGCCGCTGCCGGCGTGCCGTGAGGCGCTGTGCGGGCTGCCGGGCGTCGGCCGCAAGACCGCGGCCTGCGTCCTGCTGTTCTCCTTCGGTCGCGACGACGTGCCGGTCGACACCCACGTCTCCCGCGTCGGCGAGCGGCTGGGCCTCTTCCGGCCCGGGTCGGGCCTGGACCCCGAGCGCCACGACGCGATGTGCCGCCTGAGCCCACGTGGCGCCGCGCTGGAGATGCACATGCACCTCCTGCGGCACGGCCGCCGCACGTGCCACGCCCGGCGGCCGGCGTGCGGGTCGTGCGGGCTGCGTCGCTCGTGTCCGAGGGTGGGGATCGCGTGAGCGGGATCGACGTGCAGACCTCGTTGGAGATGCGCTCGCGCGAGCAGTTGCGCCGCGCCGCCGCGCCGCGCATCCCGGCTGATCTCGTGCTCGCCGACCCGGCGAAGCCCGAGGTGAACCGGCGTCTCTACACGGGGGTCGGCGCGGCGTTCGGGTGGCACGACCGCCTGGAGTGGTCGCCGCAGGAGTGGGCCGACTGGACCGCCGGCGTGACGACCCACCGTGCGCTCGCGGCCGTCCACGGCATGCCGTGCGAGGCAGGCTTCTTCGAGCTGCAGGTCCAGCCGCGCGCGACCGTCGAGATCACGATCTTCGGCCTGCTGCCCGACTACCACGGGCTCGGCCTGGGCGGCTGGCTGCTCACCCGGGCGATCGAGGAGGCCTGGGCCCTGCACCCGGACGGCACGCGCCGGGTCTGGGTCCACACCCGCCGGCTCGACGGCCCGGCCGCGCTGCCGAACTACCGGGCGCGGGGCCTGGTCGCCTTCGACGCGCTCGTCTCCACACGCTGACCGCTGAGCTCGGGTTGGCGCGTGGCGTCTGGGGCCTACGAGCTGGGCGTCGTGCGCCCCGGCGGCTGACGACGCTCAGGTCGCGACGGCGACCTCACGGCGTGACGCGCTCTCCTTCAGCCGCTGCAGGATCGCCGCCACGTCGGACCGGCAGCCACCGCAGCCCGTCGACGCACGCGTGTGCTCGGCGACCTGCTCGACCGTCGTCAGCCCGCGGTCGCGGATCGCGTGTTCGATGGCGCCGTGCGTGACGCCCTGGCACGAGCAGACGTTCAGCGCCGGGTCGACCTCGGCGGTCAGCTCCGCGTCGGTGTTCGCCGTGGCGACGGGGCCGTCGAGCAGGACGGCGGGGACCTCTCCGCGGTCCTTCAGCAGCTCGCGCAGCGCTCGCGCGTCGCGGAGGTCACCCAGGAGGATCGCGCCCTCCAGGCATCCGTCGCGGATCAGCAGCCGCCGGTAGCGGCCGCGCCGCGTGTCGAGCGCGAGGACCTCCTCGTCGCCGTCCTCCTCGGTCACCCGGCCGCAGCAGAACAGCTCGACCCCGGCGACCTTCAGCGTCGTCGCCGCCACCGCGCCCTGGAACGCCGCGGGCTGCCCGGCGAGCGAGGCGCCGGCGGCCCGGGCCTGGTCCAGCAGCGGCGCCCAGAGGCCGTAGACGGAACCGCGGTGCTCGGCGCACTCGCCGACGGCCCGGACGCCGGGCGCGCTGGTGCGCAACTCGTCGTCGACGAGCACGCCCCGTTCGATCTCCAGCCCGGCGGCCCGCGCGAGGTCGAGCTCGGGCCGGATGCCGGCGGCGACGACGACGAGGTCGGCGGGGAGCTCCTCGTCGCCCTCCAGCGCGACGCCGCGCACGCGGCCGTCCTCGCCGGTGACGATCGTCTGCGTGCGGGCGCCGACGCGCACCTTCACCCGCAGCGCGGTGAGTGCACGGGCGAGCAGGGACGCGGCGGGCCCGTCGAGCTGCTGCTCCATGAGCCGGTCGGCGAGGTGCACCACGGTCACGCGCAGCCCGCGTTCGGTCAGTGCCCGGGCCGCTTCGAGCCCGAGGAGGCCGCCGCCGATCACGACGGCGCGCCGGACGTCGTCGCGCGCGGCGGCGGCGAGGATCGCGCCGGCGTCGGCGGTGGTGCGGAACACGTGGACGCCGTCGGCGTCGGCCCCGGGGACCGGGGGGACGAACGGCCGCGAGCCGGTCGCCAGCACGAGGTCGTCGTAGGGCACGGTCTCGCCGTCGGCCAGCTCGACCACGCGCGCCGTGGTGTCGACGTGGCGGGCGGGGACGCCGAGCCGCAGCGTGACGCCGCGGTCGGCGTACCACTGCGGGTGGCGCAGCGCGAGCTCGCCCTCGCCGACGTCGCCGGCGAGCAGCGTCGACAGCAGGACGCGGTTGTAGGGCGCCACGGGCTCCGCGCCGATGATGGTGACGTCGAACCCCGGGGCGCCCGCGGGCACGTTCGCCAGCGCCGCCTCCACGGTCGCCATCCCGGCCATGCCGCCACCGACGACGACCAGTCGCCGTCGGGTCACGGCACCGTCGGCCGGGTCGGGGCCGACGCCGACCTTCTCGATCCGCACCGCGCTCGCCTTGAGCTCGGCCTGCTTGGAGGTCGGGTCGATCGCCCGCGCGACGACGCCGTTGAGCGCACCCGCACCCGGGGCCAGGTGCAGCGCCCCCCAGTGGAACGGGGCGAACGCGACGCCGGGCTGCACGCTGTCGACGACGCGGGCGCGCATCGTCGCGCGGCCACGACCGGATCGGACGAGCACGAGTTCGCCGTCGGTCACGTCCGCGGCGGCGGCGTCTTCGGGGTGCAGCTCGACGAACGGCTCGGGCTCGGCGGCGAGCAGGTCCTTCGCCTTGCCGGTGCGGGTCATCGTGTGCCACTGGTGCGCGACGCGCCCGGTGGTGAGCACGAGCGGATGGTCGGCGTCGGGCGTATCGAACGGCTCGGCGTGCGGGGTCGCCACCAACCTCGCGCGACCGCTGTCGGTCGGGAAGCGACGGCCGGTGTAGAGGCGCTCGGTGCCGGTGTGGTCCTCCCCCTCGGGACCCCGCGCAGGGATCGGCCACTGCAGCGGGCCCTCGCGGCGCAGCCGTTCGTGCGAGAGGCCGGTCTGGTCGCAGAGGCGGCCCTCGGTGGTGGTCACGTACTCGGCGTGGACCTCGGCCGAGGACCTCCAGCCGAACGCGTCGGGATGCCCGAGCGCGCGACCGACGCGGGCGAGGATCTCCCAGTCGGGCAGCGCATCTCCGGGTGGCTCGACGAGCTTGCGCACGAGCGAGACGCGTCGCTCGCTGTTGGTCTGCGTGCCGTCCTTCTCGCCCCACTGCGCGGCGGGCAGGAGGACGTGCGCGAGCGCGCCGGTCTCGGTCGGGTGGTAGGCGTCCTGGACGATGACGAGCTCCGCGCGGCGCAGCGCGGCGGCGAAGCGGGCAGCGTCGGGCTGCGACACGGCGGGGTTCGTCGCGATGATCCAGACGACCTTGACGCGGCCTTCCTCGAGCGCCTCGACGAGCTCGGTCGCGGGGATCCCGGGGGCGGGGGAGATGCCGGGGAGGCCGGACGGCAGGTCCCACAGCCGTCGCATCTGCGCGCGATGCTCGGGGTCGGTCACCGACCGGTAGCCGGGGAGCAGGTGGGCGAGTCCGCCGGATTCACGGCCGCCCATGGCGTTGGGCTGCCCGGTCAGCGAGAACGGCCCGGTGCCGGGCCGGCCGATGTTGCCGGTCGCGAGGCAGAGGTTGATGAGCGCGCGGTTCTTCAGCGTCCCGACGGTCGACTGGTTGGCCCCCATCGACCACAGCGCCATCGAGCGACGCGCGCCGCCGAACATCCGCGCGGCGCGGACGATGTCCTCCGCTTCGAGACCGCAGACCTCCGCGGCCCGGCCCGGGGTCCACTCCCGCGCGGCGGCGAGCGCCTCCTGGGCGCCCTCGGTGTGCCGCGCGAGGAACGCATCGTCCAGCAGCCCCTCGGTCTCGAGCACGTGCAGCATCGCGCTCAGCAACGGCAGGTCCGCGCCAGGGCGGACGGCGAGGTGCAGGTCGGCCTGCTCGGCGGTCGGCGTGCGGCGCGGGTCGATGACCGTGACGGTCGCGCCCTCCTGGCGGCGGCGTCGGATGCGCGACCACACGATCGGGTGGCACGCGGAAGCGTTGGAGCCCAGCAGCAGGACGTGGTCGGCCTGGTCGAGGTCGACGTACGAGGACGGCGGACCGTCGGACCCGAGCGCCCCGGTGTAGCCGGCGACCGCGCTCGACATGCACAGCCGCGAGTTCGAGTCGACGTTGTTCGTCCCCAGGAACCCCTTGGCGAGCTTCGACGCGACGTAGTAGTCCTCGGTCAGCATCTGGCCGGAGAGGTAGAACGCGATCGCGTCGGAGCCGTGGCGGGCCTGCACGTCCTGCAACCGCCGGGCGATGTCCCCGGCGGTCTGCCGCCAGGTGCGCGGTCGCCAGCGCGCGTCGAGGGCGTCGCGGAAGAGGGGGGTCGTCGCGCGGTCGGGGGACGTGAGCGCCTCTGGGAGCCGCAGCGGCTTGCGGCAGGTGGCGCCGCGGTTGACCGGGTGCAGCGGGTCGCCCTTCACGGCGGTGACGCGGCCGCCGGCGACCTCGGCGACGAGGCCGCACCCGGTGCCGCAGTACGGGCAGCCGGTCCGCACCTCGCGGGTGCGGGTCGGTGATGGGGCCCCCGCCCGGATCACGCGGCGTTCTCGAGCGCGGCCGGGGCGGCGAGGCGGACCCACAGGCCGCCGTCGCGCTCCTCGATCTCGTGCACGGCGACGACGTCGTCCCCGCCGATCTGCCGGCCGGTCCGCAGGTCGAAGCGACGCTGGTGCAGCGGGCACGTCACGCAGCTGTCCGCGACGATGCCGTCGCCCAGCGGGCCGCCCTCATGAGGGCAGGCGGCGTCGGTCGCGGCCCAGCCGTCGGGCAGACGGAAGGCGGCGATCCGCCGCCCGGCGACGACCACGCTGCGGCCCTCGAGGTACGGCACGTCGGCGGGGCCGGCGATGCGGGTCCAGACGCTCATCGCGCGACCTCCATGCCGGCCGCGGCGAGCGCGACGAGGTCGAGGCCCTCCGGGTCGCTGTCGAGCTCGGAGAACTGGTTGGGGTGTACCGGGGCGTAGCGCTCGCGCCACGGGTCGGGGTCGCAGGCGGCCTTCGCGATGGCGTACCGCTCCAGCAGTCCGGTCTGCTGCTCGGGGTCCAGCACGACCGCCTGAACGGCCTCGAGTCCGACGCGTTCCATGTAGTGGTAGGTGCGCTCCAGGTGCTCGCCGTGCTCGCGGTAGTGCTGCAGGTAGGCGAGCGCGACGCGCTTGGCTTCCTCCGCGGTCTCGACCGTCGTCAGCAGGTCGCCCTTGCGGACGGATGCGCCGGCGGCGCCGCCGACATAGACCTCCCAGCCGTTCTCGATCGCGACGAGGCCGATGTCCTTCACGTACGCCTCGGCGCAGTTGCGCGGGCAGCCGGTGACGGCGGCCTTGACCTTGTGCGGCGTGTGCAGCCCCTCCATCGCGCCCTCGAGGTCGATGCCGACGGTGATCGCGTCGCCCAGGCCGAAGCGGCAGAACTGCGTGCCGACACAGGTCTTCACGGTGCGGACCGCCTTGGCGTAGGCGTAGCCCGACGGCATGCCGAGGTCCTCCCAGACGGCCGGCAGCTGCTCCTTCCTGACGCCGAGCAGGTCGATCCGCTGACCGCCGGTGATCTTGATCATCGGCAGCTCGTACTTGTCCGCGACGTCAGCGAAGCGGCGCAGCTCGTCGGCGGTGACGACGCCGCCGCGGATGCGCGGGATGACGCTGAAGGTGCCGTCGTTCTGGATGTTCGCGTGAACGCGGTCGTTGATGTACTTCGCGTGGCGCTCCTGACGGAACTTCGCCGCCTGGCGCTCCTCGATGAGGTAGCTGAGGCCCGGCTTGCAGGCGCCGCAGTCCCGGCCTGCTCCGCACGCGCCGGCCAACTCGGAGACGGACACGATGTCCCGCTCGCGGACGAGGTCGCCGACCGCCTCGCGCGTCAGCTTGCGACACGGGCAGAGGTACGCGGGCTCCTCGGCGGCACCGGCGCGCTCGATCTGCAGCAGCTCGGTCACGACCGGCTTGCACGAGCCGCAGCCCGCGCCGGCGCGGGTGACGTTGACGACCTCCTGGGTGGAGCCGAGCCCCCCGTCGCGGATCGCCTCGACGATCGCGCCTTTGCAGACGCCGTTGCAGTTGCAGACCTGCGCGGTATCCGGCAGTTCGGCGGCCGTCGCCTGCGAGGCCTCGGCCAGCAGCGCCAGCGGGTCCTCGGTGACGCGGCCGACCCGCACCGCGTCCATGAGCAGTTCGGCGCCGCGCGCGTCGCCGAGCAGGACGGCGCCGAGGACGACGCCCTCCGGGGACGTGACGAGCTTGCGGTAGGTGCCCGCGGCGGCGTCGGCGACGACGACCTCGCGCTCGCCTTCGGCGGCTCCGGCCGTCACGAGGTCGACCCCCATGACCTTCAGCTTCGCGGTGGGGATCGAGCCCTCGTAGGCGGCAGCGCGCCCGAGGAGCGTGTCGGCCGCAACCTGCGCCTGGTCGTGGATCGGCGCGACGATCCCGTGGACGACGCCGCGGTGCTGGGCGCACTCGCCGACCGCGAGGACGTGCGGGTGGGAGGTGACGAGCCGGTCGTCGACGACGATGCCGCGCTCGACGGTCAGCCCGGTCTCCCGTGCCAGGCCGACGTGGGGCCGGATGCCGACCGCGACGACGACGAGGTCGCAGTCGAGCGACGTGCCGTCGGCGAACGCCAGACCGGCGGCCTTCCCGTCGTCCCCGGCGAGGACCGCCTTCGTGGCGTGCTCGAGCCGGACGTCGACGCCGAGCCCGGCGATCGCGGGGGTCAGCAGCTTGGCGGCGGGCGCGTCGAGCTGGCGCTCCATCAGCCGGTCGACGAGGTGGATCAGGGTGGTGGCGGTGCCGAGCTTCGCCAGCGCGTGCGCCGCCTCGAGCCCGAGAAGTCCGCCGCCGATGACCGCCGCGTGCCGGGCGGACCGCGCGGCGCCCAGGATGGCCGCGCAGTCCGCCGGGTCACGGAACACCTCGACGCCGTCGAGGTCGGAGCCCTCGAGCGGCGGGACGAGCGCGTCGGAGCCGGTGCAGAGCACGACGCGGTCGTAGTGCAGGACGGTCCCGCTCTCCAGCGTGGCGGTCCCGGTGTCCGGGTCCAGCGACGCGACCCGGGAGCCGGTCAGCACGGTGACGCCCGCGTCCTCGTACCAGCCGTCCGGGCGCAGGCGCAGTGCGTCGACGGTGCCGTCGTCGGCGAGGAGGTCGCCGAGCCGGACGCGGTCGTACGGGAGGTGGTCCTCGCCACAGACGAGCGTCACGGGGACGTCGGTGTCGCGGGTGCGGACCGCTTCGCAGACCGCCTGGCCGGCGATGCCGCCGCCGATGACGAGGATGCCGTGAGTGCTGAACATCAGAGAGTCCCTTCGAGTCCTTCGTTCACCAGAGACACGCTAGGCCCGGGATTCATCGGGCTCTACGACACCTGGTCGAGCGTGGTGGAGCAGTTCGCGCCGCCCGGTCGAATCTGAACCGGGCGGTGCGAAAACGGGGAGGGGGAGGCCTCCTACACGCCGGCGGTGGCGAAGCTCGGCACGCGGCTGGTCGCCGGCGCCTTGCGGAGGTACACGAACCAGGTCAGCCCGGCGAGCACCACGTAGGAGGCGAGGAAGACCCAGAGCGCGCCGATCGACCAGTCCGCGTTGGCGGCGGCGACCGCGACCTTCTCCGCCGGCGTCGTGGCAGCCTTGACGGCGGCGGCCACGTCGAGGGAGGCCTGCCGGAAGGCGACCTGGATGAGGAAGCCGCCGAAGGCTCCGATCGCCCCGGCGATGCCGATGACGGCCGCGGCACGGCGCTTGAAGTCCACCGCGTCGCCACCGTGGCGCCGCCCGAGCTCCGCGAAGATCGACGGGATCATCCGGTAGGTCGAGCCGTTGCCCATGCCGGCCAGGACGAAGATCGCCATGTAGGCGCCGAAGAAGACGCCGAAGCTGCGCTCCTGCACCCCGACCATGGCGAGCCCGGTGAAGGCGCCCATCCCGACGAAGCAGGCCAGGGTGACGCGCGCGCCGCCCATCCGGTCGCTCAGCCAGCCGCCGAACGGCCGGGACACGGAGCCCAGCAGCGCGCCGACGAAGCCGAGCCCGGCGAGGTAGGTCGCGATGAACTGGTGCTGGGCGAGGAACTCCGGGAACGTGTTCTTGATGACGAGCGGCAGCGCGAACGAGTAGCCGATGAACGAGCCGAAGGTGCCGATGTAGAGGATCGACATCACCCACGTCTGGCCGTGCGAGAGCGCCTTGACGTAGGAGCTGGTGTCGGCCTTGGCCTGCGTCAGTGAGTCCATGTAGAGCCAGGCGCAGAGCGCGGCAACGACGATGAAGGGCATCCACATGAAGCCGGCGTAGGCGAGGTTGACGTCATGGACGGGGAGCTTCACGGCGGCGGCGGGGACGCCGACGATGAGGACCAGCGGCACGGCGAGCTGGGCGATCGCGACGCCCAGGTTGCCGCCCGCGGCGTTGAGGCCGAGCGCGAGGCCCTTCTTGCCCTCGGGGTAGAAGAAGGAGATGTTCGCCATCGACGAGGAGAAGTTGCCGCCGCCCAGACCGGCGGTCGCCGCGCAGGCGAGCAGGACCCAGAACTGCGTGTCGTGCGTCTGCTCGAGGAGCCAGCCGCTCGGGACCAGGAACGCGAGCAGCAGGCAGGGGATGAGCAGCAGCGACGCGCTGATGCCGGTCCACAGGCGGCCGCCGAAGCGCGGCACCGCGAACGTGTACGGGATCCGCAGGAACGAGCCGACGAGGTTCGGCACGGCGGTGAGCCAGAACAGCTCGGACAGCGACATCGTGATCCCGGCGTTGCCGAGGTTCAGGACGATGATGGTCCACAGGACCCAGACGCTGAAGCCGACGTTCTCGGCGAAGATCGAGAGGACGAGGTTCTTGCGGGCGATGCCCTTGCCCGTGGACTCCCAGAACGTCTCGTCCTCGGGCTCCCAGTGGTCGATCCAGCGGCCCCGGCGGGGGGTCGGAAGGGTGGGTGCGGGGGCCGGGGGTGCGCCGGGCCGGTCGATCGTCGTGCTCATGCCGACCACGCTTACGTGCGGGCGGCGAACCCAGTATCGACAGGTGGTCGAAGGATCCCGGGCCAGCTCGCACCGGCCGGTCGAAGATGAACCGTGCGGTTCAACAACATGATGTGCGCATGGCCCGTCCCCGCGCCCGTCTCGACCTCGCCGCGCTGGCGGACGCCTTCTCGCCCGACGGACTGCACGGGGTGTCGGCGAGCGAGCTTGCCGCGCACCTCGGGGTCGCCAAGCCGACGCTGTACGTGCACGGGACCTCCAAGGAGAGCCTCTTCCTCCTGGCGGTGGAGGCGGAGGTCGAACGCGTGGTGGACCGCCTGCACGGCGCCGAGCGCGCGACGGCCGGCGCGACCGCCCGCGACCGCGCGACCGCCGCGGTGCGCGCGCTGCTCGACCACGCCGCGGCCCGCCCGGCCGGCGCCCGGCTGCTGCACCGCACCGCGCACCACGCGTCCTCCGCGGTGGCCGACGACGTCCTCGCCACCCTGCGCCGCGTTCCCGACCGGATCGCCGAAGGGCTGCGCCGCGACCTACGAGCCGACGGCCTGGACCCGGCCCTCGCCCCGTTCCTGGCCCGCGCGCTGCACGCCGGTGCCTACGCGCTGGCCGAGGTCCGGCCGGGGGAGCGGCGCCCGGCCCGCGCCGCGCTCGCGGCCTCCGTGGCGCAGATCGTCCCGCCGCCCCGCGGCCCGCAGGAGTGGCCGACGGCCTGAACCTCGCCGAGGGCGTCAGCCGCGACCGCGCTTCGCCTTGTACATCCGCTCGTCCGCGCGCTGGAACGCAGCCAACAGACCACCGTCGCCGGGGGGCCGCGTGGCGCACCCGACGGACGCGTTGACGCCGGCGATCACGAGCCGCTCGCGCACGCGCGCGGCCAGCTGGACGGCCTCGCTGCCCGGGCACTCGGGCAGCAGGACGCCGAACTCGTCGCCGCCGAGACGGGCGACCGTGTCGTGCTGACGGATCGAGCTGCGCATCACCGTGGCCGCGCGCCGCAGGAGGTCGTCGCCGGCTCCGTGGCCCTCGGCGTCGTTGATCTCCTTCAGGCCGTCGACGTCGATCGACAGGACCGCGGCGAGGTGGCCGTACCGGGCGCAACGCGACTCCTCCTCCGCAAGGGCGATGTCCCAGCCGCGACGGTTGATCAACCCCGTGAGGGCGTCGTGCACCGCGTCGTCCTCGGCGTCCTGGGCGCGACGCGCCTCCTGCTGGGTCTCGAGCTCGCGGGCGAGGATCGTGGAGAGCAGTCGCGCGTACATGCGCACGGCGGGCAGCTCGTGTTCGAGGTCGTTGTCGCTGGGCGTGGGGTCGATCGCGCAGAGCGTCCCGAAGAGCTCGCCGTCGGGCAGGTGGATCGGCACGCCGATGTAGGCGCCGACACCCAGCTCCGTCGTCATGGGTGCGCTCGCGTACTCGGGGACCGCCCTGGTGTCCGGTGCCGCCGACGGCGCGTCCGTCAGCATGCGTGCGCAGATCGAGTCGCTCCACGGCAGCACCGTCCCGGCCGTGATGTCGTAGTCGTCGCTCTCGGTCGCGCGGAGGACGAGCCACTCCTCCCCGACGATGCGCGTGACCATCCACAGGTCCAGGCCGAAGCGCTCCTGCAGGTACTCCAGGACGGCCTTGCAGGCATCGTCGAAGTCGGTGAACGGCTGAGCGGGCTGGACCGGCTCCACCCGCACAGTGTCGCATGCCGGCCCAACAAGCAGATCTGCCATACTCGCACTCAGATTTACAGCGGCGCCCCGTCGCACCCCCTCACGTCACTGAAGGAGCCTGAACCCCCATGGGCAAGACCATCGGCATCGACCTCGGCACGACGAACTCGTGCATGGCCGTCCTCGAGGGCGGCGAGCCCACCGTCATCGAGAACTCCGAGGGCGGGCGCACCACCCCGTCCGTCGTGGCGTTCACGCAGGGCGGCGAGCGTCTCGTCGGCACCGTCGCCAAGCGACAGGCCGTCACCAACCCCACGAACACCATCTTCTCCGTCAAGCGCTTCATGGGCCGCAAGGAGGCCGAGGTCAAGGAGGAGGAGTCGATCGTCCCGTACAAGGTCGTCTCCGGCACCGGCGGCGACGCGCGGATCGAGGCGGACGGCAAGCAGTACTCCCCGCCGGAGATCTCCGCGATGACGCTCGCGAAGCTCAAGGCCGACGCCGAGGCGTACCTGGGCGAGACCGTCGACAGCGCGGTCATCACCGTCCCCGCGTACTTCAACGACGATCAGCGTCAGGCGACGAAGGACGCCGGCAAGATCGCCGGCCTCGAGGTCAAGCGCATCATCAACGAGCCGACCGCGGCGTCGCTCGCGTACGGGCTCGACAAGGAGGAGGACCAGACGATCCTCGTCTTCGACCTCGGCGGTGGCACGTTCGACGTGACGGTCCTCGAGATCGGCGACGGCGTCTTCGAGGTCAAGTCGACCGCGGGCGACAACCACCTCGGCGGCGACAACTGGGACAAGGCGGTCGTCGACTGGCTCGCCGGCGAGTTCAAGAAGGACCAGGCGATCGACCTCAAGCAGGACCCGATGGCCCTGCAGCGCCTCTACGAGGCCGCCGAGAAGGCGAAGATCGAGCTGTCCTCCGCGCAGGAGTCGCAGATCAACCTGCCGTTCATCACGGCGGACTCGAGCGGCCCGAAGCACCTCGACGTCCGCATCACGCGGGCGAAGTTCAACGAGCTCACCGCCGCGCTGCTCGACCGCGTCGTCGCCCCGGTCCGTCAGGCCCTGGACGACGCCAAGGACAAGGGCGCGTCGAACATCGACCACGTCGTCCTCGTCGGCGGCATGACCCGCATGCCCAGCGTGCAGGAGAAGGTCAAGGAGCTCACGGGCAAGGAGCCGCACCGCGGCGTCAACCCCGACGAGGTCGTGGCCGTCGGTGCCGCCATCCAGGCCGGTGTCCTCTCCGGTGACGTCAAGGACGTCCTGCTCCTCGACGTCACGCCGCTGACCCTCGGCATCGAGACCAAGGGCGGCATCATGACCAAGCTCATCGAGCGCAACACGACGATCCCGACGCGCAAGTCGGAGGTGTTCTCCACGGCGGAGGACAACCAGCCGTCCGTCGAGATCCACGTGCTGCAGGGCGAGCGCGAGATGGCGACCTACAACAAGTCGCTCGGCAAGTTCCAGCTCACCGGCATCCCGCCGGCGCCGCGTGGCGTGCCGCAGGTCGAGGTCGGCTTCGACATCGACGCCAACGGCATCCTGTCCGTCTCCGCGAAGGATCTGGGGACCGGCAAGGAGCAGAAGATCGAGATCAAGGCGGGCGGCGGGCTGTCGGACGCCGAGATCAAGCAGATGGTGTCCGACGCCGAGACCAACGCCGAGGCCGACAAGGCCGCGCGCGAGCTGGCCGAGGCCCGCAACGGCGCCGAGAACGCCGCCTTCCAGGCGGAGCGCCAGCTGAAGGACCTCGCCGAGCAGATCGACGAGTCCTCCAAGACGGAGATCGAGGCGGCCATCAAGGACGTCCGGGAGTCGCTGGACGGCACCGACGCCGCCGCGATCAACGCCAAGGCCGAGGCGCTGCAGGCCGCGTTCCACAAGGTCTCCGAGGCCCTGTACGAGAAGGCCCAGCAGGAGCAGGCCGCGTCGGCGGGCGCCGACGGCGACGCTGCGGCGGACGGTGACGTCGAGGACGTCGTCGACGCCGAGGTCGTGGACGAGGGCCGGTAGCCCCCATGTCCCCTGAGGACCACATCACGCCCGAGGGCGCGGACCTCGACCCGACGGCCGACGTGCCGGGGACGGGGTCCGCGCCGCAGCCCGAGCCGGCCGCGGATCCCGCGGATCCCGCGGCGCCCGTCGCGGCCGACGAGGCCGCGGCGGAGCCCGCCGCCGAACCTGAGCCCGACTACAAGGACCTCTACGTCCGTGCGGTCGCCGAGACCGACAACGTGCGCAAGCGTGCACGGCGGGACGTCGAGGTCGCGCACGGCCGCGGCATGGCGAAGCTCGCCAAGGAGCTGCTCCCGGCCCTCGACAACCTCGAGCGGGCGCTCGCGGCGGCCGAGGCGGGCGAGGGCGAAGGGGAGCACGAGCTCACGAAGGGGATCCGGCTCGTCCAGCAGGAGCTGATCGCCGCGCTCGGCCGCGTCGGCATCGTGCAGGACTCGCCCAAGGGCACCGCGTTCGATCCGCACCGCCACGAGGCAATCGCGCAGATGCCCGCGGAGGGCGTCGCCGCAGGCATCATCACCGAGGTGTACTCCGCCGGCTACCTGCTCGGGGAGGACGTGCTGCGGGCGGCGAAGGTCGTCGTGGCGCAGTAGGAGCACCGCCCATGGCCCCCCGTCCCGATCTCTACAAGACGCTCGGCGTCGACAAGAAGGCGTCCGCGGAGGACGTCAAGAAGGCGCACCGCAAGCTCGTGCGGCAGTACCACCCGGACCGCAACCCGGGCGACGCCGCCGCCGAGACGAAGTTCAAGGAGATCCAGGCGGCCTACGACGTCCTCGGCGACCCGGAGAAGCGCAAGCAGTACGACCGGGGCGGCCTGTTCGGCGCTGGCGGCGTCGGCGGTGCCGGGGGCGGCGCAGGCGGGTTCGACGCCGGCTCCTTCTCCGACATCTTCAGCAACATCTTCGGTGGCGGAGCCGGCGGTCCCGGATCGGGCCCTGCGGGCGGGACGCGTCAGCGTGGCCCCGCAGGTCCCCGGCCCGAGCGCGGCGGCGACCTCGAGGCGAGCGTCTCGATCACCTTCCAGCAGGCCATCGAGGGCGCGCAGATCCCGCTGCAGGTCCCGACGTCGCAGACGTGCGGTACCTGCCGGGGCGCGGGCGCGAAGCCGGGCACGTCCCCGAGCATCTGCACGCGCTGCCAGGGTCGTGGCATCGAGGCGCAGGGCCAGGGGCTCTTCTCGATCTCCCAGCCCTGCCGGCGGTGCGAGGGCACCGGGACGATCGTCGAGCACCCGTGCCCGACGTGTGGCGGCAGCGGCGCGACCCGGACCGTCAAGAAGTACCGCGTCAACATCCCGGCGGGCGTGCAGGACGGCTCGAAGGTCCGGCTGGCCGGCAAGGGCGAGCCGGGCCGGCACGGCGGTCCGCCCGGCGACCTGTACGTGCTCACCCGCGTGGATCCATCACCGATCTTCCGGCGCAAGGGCGACAACCTCGAGGTCGAGGTGCCGCTGTCCATTCCGGAGGCCCTGCGCGGGGCCGAGGTCGAGGTGCCGACCCTTGCCGGGCGCAAGACCCTGCGTGTCGCCGCCGGGACGAAGCACGGCACCGTCCAGCGTCTGCGGGGTGAGGGTCCGCCCAAGCTCGGCAGCCCGGATAAGGCCCACCCGGCCCGAGGCGACATCCACTACCGCTTCGTGATCGACATCCCGGCCGAGCTCAGCAAGGAGCAGTCCGAGGCCGTCGAGAGACTGCAGTCCGTGCTCACCGACGACCCGCGGGCCCAGCTGTTCGAGGCGAACTCCTGATGACCGACGAGCGCCGTCGCACGGTCAGCCGCAGCACCGTCCGGGTGACGGTCGCGGAGGATCGCGGGGTCTTCATGATCTCGGTGGCGGCGGAGCTCGCCGAGATGCACCCGCAGACGCTGCGGATGTACGAGGCGCGGGGGCTCATCGAGCCGCAGCGCTCACCGAAGGGCACCCGCCTCTACTCGCACGCCGACGTCGAGCGGCTCCGCAAGATCCAGCACATGACCACCGACTTCGGCCTGAATCTGGCCGGCGTGGAGAAGGTCATGGAACTGGAGGACACGCTCGACCGTAAGCAGACCCAGCTCGAGCAGGCGCGCCGCAAGGTCGACGAGCTCGAAGCCCGCGCCGAGTCCCTTGCCAAGGAGATCGAGCGCCTCGAGGCGGTCCGCGAGCAGGTCCGCGCGGACATCGTGCGCTACGAGCGGCCCGGCACCGACGTGGTGCGGGCCAGGGACGTGGCTCCCCGTCCGACGCGGATCCGCGTCGACCGCGGATAGGGCCGCCCGGCTCACCTCAGGCGGCCGACGTCCGTGCACCGTGCGGCGCGAGGTCGTCGTGGTGCGCGTCTGCCTCAGCGGAGGCGGTCGGCGCCCCGGCGCGTCACGCCGGGGGTGTGGCGGGGTGCGATCACGGTGGCGCGGGCGCGACGGGCATGGTGCGTCCCCGACAGCAGGCGCTCGCCGTAGGGGCGGCGACGCAGCGGTTCGCGGAGCAGCAGGGTGCGGCGGATCACTGGTTGCCCCGTGTCGCGCCGTCTTCGCCGACCTGTTCCTCGGCCGCCTTCCGGGCCGGGGTGCCGGGGCGCAGGTCGTGCGGGGTGAGCGTGTCGTGGACCTCGGGCGTGTCGCCGGCCGGGCTCTGGCCGTCCGGGGTGAACGGGCCGAGGGGCTCGGGCGAGTCCTCGTCGTGCGGCGCGCCTCCCTCGCGGGGCGGCGGAACCTGCTCGGTCTCGGTGGGATCTTCCGACATGGAGCCATTCGTACCCGGGGCGAGCACCCCGGAAACCGGCCGGGCGCATCGGCAGGCGTCGGCCTCGGTGTCTCTACCGCAGGAGCCGCGACGCGATTCGCGGAAACTTGCGCCGGAGGTGCGCTTGTGCAAAAATCTCAGTCCGAGCGACTGAGATCTGTGCACCCCTCGCAGAGACTGGAACACCATGCAGCCCGATCGCTTCACCACCCTGACACAGGAAGCCGTCCGCGACGCGATCACCCTCGCGGAGACGCGCCGCAACCCGCAGGCGACACCGGAGCACCTTCTCCTGGCGCTCGTCGACCAGCCGGACGGCATCGTCCCCGCCGTCCTCGCGAAGCTGGGCGTCGCCACCAGCGCGATCCGCGCGCAGACCGAGGCCGCCCTTGACGGGCTGCCGCGCTTCGGTGAGGGCGGCGAGGTCGCCGGGCCCGCCTCCGAGCTCGTGCAGGTGCTCCGCGCCGCCGAGCACGAGATGCGCGAGATGGGCGACGACTACGTCTCCACCGAGCACGTCCTGCTGTCGCTCGCCGGGCACGGCTCCAAGGCCGGCGAGGCGCTGCGCGCCGCCGGCGCGACGAAGGAGCGCGTCGCGCCCGTCATCGCCGAGGTCCGCGGGCCGCACCGCGTCTCCGACCAGGACCCCGAGACGAAGTACGAATCGCTCAAGCGGTTCGGCATCGATCTCACCGAGCGGGCCGAGCACGGCGAGCTCGACCCCGTGATCGGCCGCGACGACGAGATCCGTCGCGTCGTCCAGGTCCTCTCGCGTCGCACGAAGAACAACCCGGTGCTCATCGGCGAGCCCGGCGTGGGCAAGACCGCCATCGCCGAAGGCCTCGCCCAGCGCATCGTGCAGAACGACGTGCCCGCCGCCCTGACCGACCGCCGCGTCGTCGCGCTGGACATCGGCGCGCTCATCGCGGGCGCCAAGTACCGGGGCGAGTTCGAGGAGCGGCTGAAGGCCGTCCTCAAGGAGGTGCAGGACGCCAAGGGGCAGATCATCCTGTTCCTCGACGAGCTGCACACCATCGTCGGTGCCGGTGCGGCCGAGGGCGCCGTCGACGCGGCGAACCTCCTCAAGCCGATGCTCGCCCGCGGCGAGCTGCGGGCCGTCGGCGCGACGACGCTGGACGAGTACCGCAAGCACATCGAGAAGGACGCAGCGCTCGAACGGCGCTTCCAGCCGGTGCTGGTCGGCGAGCCGTCCGTCGAGGACGCCATCGCGATCCTCCGCGGGCTGAAGGAGCGCTACGAGGAGCACCACGGCGTCCGCATCCAGGACGCCGCGCTCATCGCGGCCGCCACGATGTCGCATCGCTACATCTCCGACCGCTTCCTGCCCGACAAGGCGATCGACCTCATCGACGAGGCGTCCTCCCGGCTGGCGATCGAGATGGACTCGGTGCCCACCGAGATCGACGAGGTCGGCCGCCGCATCCTGCAGCTGCAGATCGAACGGACCTCGCTGCAGAAGGAGAAGGACGACGCCTCGAAGGCGCGGCTCGACGCGCTCGAGCGGGAGATGGCCGACCTCGAGGAGCAGCACGCCGCGATGACGGCGGAGTGGCAGCGCGAGAAGGACGCGGCGCAGGGCGTCGGCGAGGTCATCCAGCGGATCGGCGAAGTCGAGCGCGAGCTCGAGCGGGCCGAGCGCGAGGCCGACCTCGAGACCGCCGCCAAGCTCCGGCACGGTGAGCTCCCGCAGCTCAGGCAGCGCTTGGCCGAGGCCGAGGCCGTCGCGGCCGACGAGGACGCGCCGGTCAACCGCTTCTTCAAGAAGGAGGTCGACGCCGAGGACATCGCCGAGGTCGTCGGGCGCTGGACCGGCATCCCGGTCAGCCGACTGATGGAGGGGGAGGTGGAGAAGCTCGTCCACATGGAGGAGCGGCTGCACGGGCGCGTCATCGGCCAGGACGAGGCGGTGACCGCCGTCGCTGCCGCGATCCGCCGCTCCCGCGCCGGGCTGCAGGACCCGGACCGGCCGATCGGCACGTTCCTCTTCATGGGTCCGACCGGCGTCGGCAAGACCGAGCTGGCCCGCGCACTGGCGGAGCAGATGTTCGACAGTCAGGACGCGATGGTCCGCATCGACATGTCCGAGTACATGGAGAAGCACTCCGTCGCCCGGCTCGTCGGGGCGCCCCCCGGCTATGTCGGCTACGACGAGGGCGGCCAGCTGACCGAGGCGGTGCGGCGCAAGCCCTACGGCGTCGTGCTGCTCGACGAGGTTGAGAAGGCTCACCCGGACGTCTTCAACACGCTCCTGCAGGTCATGGACGACGGACGGCTGACCGACGGCCAGGGCCGCACGGTCGACTTCAAGAACGTCGTGCTGATCATGACCTCCAACGTGGGGGCCGGCGCGATCGACGGCTACCGGGCGGCGCTCGAGCGGACCTTCCGCCCCGAGTTCCTCAACCGGCTCGACGACATCGTCGAGTTCCACGCCCTCGATCGGGCGCAGCTCGGCGAGATCGTCGACATCCAGGTGACGCGGCTCGTGGGCCGCGTGCGCGAGCGCGGCATCGAGGTGCAGCTGACCGACGACGCCCGCACGCTCCTGGGCGACCTCGGTCACGACCCGACCTACGGTGCGCGGCCGCTGAAGCGCGTCATCCAGAAGCGCCTGGTCGACCCGCTGGCGATCGCGATCCTCGAGGGCAGCTACCGCGAGGGCGACACCGTCCTGGTGAGCGCCGTCGACGGCGAGCTGGTGCTCACCAGCGCTAGCGAGGCACCCGCGGCGGCCTGAGTCGCCGCGGGCCCTTCGGGGCTACTTGAAGACGGTCTTGATCCGCACGCCGATGGTGTAGAAGGCGAACGTCGAGGACGACGTGCCTCGCTTGTACCTCTTGTTCGTGTCGACCTGCAGCTTCCACAGGCCCTTCTCGGCCGAGAACGGGAAGAGGCGGCGCTGCGCGGTCCGCTTCAGCTCCCCGCAGGCTCCGGTCGCCGTCCCGAGCTTGAACGTCTTCTTGCGCTTGCCGTTGGGTCGGATGTAATGCAGGTAGACCGCCGGCGCCTTCGGGTTCTGCTCGAGGTTGAAGCCGTTGGCGACGAATCGGACCTTCAGTGTCGACGGCCGGCCCTTCTGCGGCGAGAAGTCCGCGAAGACGTCGCTGGTGAAGAAGCTCGTCTCCGCCGACTGGGCGCCGGAGTCCACCCGCAGCTTCCACTTGCGCTGGTGGCGGTTCAGCGCGGCCAGGGACGGCGCCCGGAACTCGCCGGGACCGATCGCGCCCAGCGCGTCGGTCTTGCCGGTTCCCCCGGGGATCGGCTGGCCGTCGAGGCTGATCTGGTAGTCCGCGTTCGGCGCGAACTGGTTGCCCGAGACGACGACCGGACGCGCCTGGCGCTTGCTGCCCGTGCCGATGTCCGCGTAGCAGTCGAGATCCGTCTGGACCTGCGGAACCGGCGTCTGGGCGACCGCCGGCACGACGAGCAGCGCGGAGAAGGCGACGGCGGAGACAGCGGCACGACGGGCGTTCATGGGTCCTCCGGGGAAGGGCGGGCAGGCTGCACGGTAGCCGGTGGAAGCGACGGTGGTACCGGTGTCATCGACCGGAAGGGCCGTCCGCTGGAGCGGGTGCGTACACACGGAACACGCGGATCGGGTAGAACGCGCGGTGTCCGGCAGTCCACCCGCGTTTCGAGCACGGAGGTCACGTTGCCCACCTACATCATGCTGTCGACCCTCACCCCCGAGGGCGTCCAGACCGTCAAGAACAACCCGCAGCGCATCCGCGAAGTGAACAATGAGGTCGCCCAGCTCGGCGCGAAGGTGACGGCACAGTGGTCGACGCTCGGCCGCTACGACTTCATCAACATCGTCGAGGCGCCCGACGAACAGACGATGGCCCGCGTGAGCCTCGAGCTCGGGTCGCGCGGCACCGCCCGGTACGAGACGCTGCCGGCGATCCCGATCGACGACTTCATCGCGTCGCTCTAGTCCCGGGAGCTCTCGACACCACATGAAGGTCCTCGTCGTCGGCAGCGGCGGACGCGAGCACGCCATCGTCCGCGCGCTCGCTCGCTCACCCCAGTCGCCGGAGCTGCTCTGCGCCCCGGGCAACCCCGGGATCGGCCGGGACGCCACGCTCGTGGACGTCCCGGTCACCGACGTCGAGGGCCTGGTCGCGGTAGCGCAGCGGGAGGACGTCGATCTCGTCGTCGTGGGCCCGGAGATCCCGCTGGTTGCGGGGCTCGTCGATGCGCTCGCGGCCGTGGGCCGTCGCGCGTTCGGCCCGATCGCCGCGGCCGCCCGGATCGAGGGGTCCAAGGAGTACGCCAAGGAGGTCATGGAGGCCGCCGGCGTCCCGACCGGCGGCTGGACCACGGTCGACGACGTCGACTCCGGCATGGCGGCGATCACCTCGTATCCGACCGTCCTGAAGTTCGACGGTCTCGCCGCCGGGAAGGGCGTCGTCATCGCGCCCGACGAGGAGACCGCCCGCGAGGCGCTCGAGGCCTTCCTGGTCGAGCGGCGCTACGGGGAGGGCCGCGTGGTGGTCGAGGAGTTCCTCGACGGCGAGGAGCTGTCGTTGCTGGCGCTCTGCGACGGCGAGCGCGCGGTGGCGCTCGCTCCCGCGCAGGACTACAAGCGGATCTTCGACGGCGACGAGGGCCCGAACACCGGCGGCATGGGCTCCTACTCGCCGGTGGTCGGCGTCGACGACGCGCTCGTGCGGCAGATCGTCGAGACGGTCCACCAGCCGGTCGTCGACGAGCTCGCGCGCCGCGGCACGCCGTTCGCCGGCGTGCTCTATGCCGGGCTCATGCTCACCGCCGCCGGCCCGAAGGTCATCGAGTTCAACGCCCGGTTCGGCGACCCGGAGACGCAGGCGGTCCTCCCGCGGCTGCGATCGGACCTGCTCGAGCACCTGCTGCGGGCCTCCGTCCCGGGCGGGCTCGACGGTGTCGAGCTGGTCTGGGACGACGGCTGGGCGGTCACCCTCGTGCTCGCGAGCGCCGGCTATCCGGAGTCCCCGCGGACCGGCGACCCGATCGACGGCCTGGCGACCGCCGCGGCGAGCGGCGTCGAGGTCACCCACGCGGGCACCCGGGCCTCCGGCGACGACGTCGTCACCGCGGGGGGACGCGTCCTGAACGTCACGGCGTTGGGTGGCGACGCGGCAGCCGCACGGGCGGCCGCGTACGCTGCTGCGGACCAGATCACCTTCGAGGGCAAGCAGCAGCGGTCCGACATCGCGCTGCGAGCCGTGGAGCGCAGCCAGACATCATGAGCGAGCAGCCGCAGCCGACCACCGCCGGGACGGCGGAGACCCAAGCCGAGCACGCCTTCGACGAGCTCGAGGTCGGCGCCCCGCGCGTCGGCATCATCATGGGCTCGAAGTCCGACCTTCCCGTCATGGAGAAGGCGGGAGTCATCCTCGAGGAGGCGGGCGTCATCTTCGAGATCCGCGTGATGAGCGCGCACCGCGACCCGGAGACCGTCGCCGAGTACTGCAAGAACGCGCGCATGCGCGGCCTGCGCGTGATCATCGCCGGCGCCGGTCTCTCGGCCGCGCTCCCCGGGGTCGCCGCGGCGCACACCGACCTGCCGGTCGTCGGCGTGCCGCTCTCCTCCTCGATGACGGCGGCGGGCGGGCTCGACTCGATCCTGTCGGTCGTGCAGATGCCTCCGGGGGTTCCGGTTGCGGCGGTGGGGCTGGACAACTCGAAGAACGCGGCGCACCTCGCGCTGCGGATCCTCAGCGCCTAGGCGACGTCGAGCTTCGCGGGCGTGCCGAACGCGCCTGCGAAGACCATCTCGGACAGCGGCTTGCGCGCGCGCAGCCGCCGTTCGCGGTCGGCGAGCGACGGTTCGTCGGCCTCGATCGACTCGGGCGCGGCGAGCCGTCCGATCGCGATGCCGGTGGTCACCTGCCAGTGCGACGGCACGGCGAACGCTGCCGCCGCCGCGTCGTGGTCGAAGCCCGCGAACTGGTGGACGTGCAGGCCCATCGACTGGGCCTGCACCGTGAGGTGCGCGGACGCCTGACCGAGGTCGTGGGCGGCGTAGTCGGAGAAGGCGAGCTCGCTGCCGGGCTCCGAAGCGACCTGGTGGGCGGTGAGCAGGAGCGCGCTCGCCCGTGGTGCCCAGAAGGCGTTGCCGCGCGAGAGCAGCGGGACGAACGTGGTGTGCGTGGCATCGCCGCGGAAGCCCGTGACGAAGGCCCAGGGCTGCGAGTTGCCGGCCGACGGGGCCCAGCGGGCCGCCTCGAGGATCGTGCGCAGCTCGTCCGCGGCGAGCACGTGCGCGGGGTCGTAGACGCGCGGGCTCCAGCGCCGGGCGAGCAGGTCGTGGATCGGCGGGCCGTCCTGGCCGGGTTCACGGTCGAGCGCCATGGCGCGGATCCTCGCAGGACCCGATCCGCGAGAATCACACGCGTGCCCGCCGTCCCGAACGTCCTCGCCGATCGCTACGCCTCCGCGGAGCTCACGCGCATCTGGTCCCCCGAGCACAAGATCGTGCTGGAGCGTCAGCTCTGGATCGCGGTGCTGCGTGCGCAGAAGGACCTCGGCGTCGACGTCCCGGACGGGGTGATCGAGGCGTACGAGTCCGTCGTCGAGCAGGTCGACCTGCGGTCGATCGCCGACCGCGAGCGCATCACGCGCCACGACGTGAAGGCGCGCATCGAGGAGTTCAGCGCGCTCGCCGGCCACGAGCACATCCACAAGGGGATGACCTCGCGCGACCTGACGGAGAACGTCGAGCAGCTGCAGATCCGTGCGTCGCTGCAGCTGGTCCGCACGCGCGTCGTCGCCACCCTGGCACGGCTGGCGAAGCTCGCCGCCGAGCACGAGACCCTGGTCATGGCGGGTCGCTCCCACAACGTCCCCGCCCAGGCGACGACGCTCGGCAAGCGGTTCGCCACGATCGCCGACGAGCAGCTCGTCGCGTTCGAGCGCCTGGAGGAGCTGATCGCCCGGTACCCGCTGCGCGGCCTCAAGGGCCCGGTCGGCACCTCGCAGGACCAGCTCGACCTGCTCGACGGCGACGACGAGAAGCTCGCACAGCTCGAGCAGCGCGTCGCGTCGCACCTCGGCTTCGAGCGCGTGCTCACGAGCGTCGGCCAGGTCTACCCGCGCTCGCTGGACTTCGACGTCGTGTCGTGTCTCGTGCAGGTCGTCGCGGCGCCATCCAACCTCGCGACGACCGTCCGCCTGATGGCCGGCAACGAGCTCGTGACCGAGGGCTTCCAGCCCGGCCAGGTCGGCTCGAGCGCGATGCCGCACAAGATGAACACGCGCTCGTGCGAGCGCGTGAACGGCCTCGCGGTGATCCTCCGCGGCCACCTCTCGATGGTCAGCGAGCTGGCGGGCGATCAGTGGAACGAGGGTGACGTCTCCTGCTCCGTGGTCCGCCGCGTCGCGCTGCCCGATGCGTTCTTCGCGACCGACGGCCTCTACGAGACGTTCATGACCGTGCTCGACGAGTTCGGCGCCTTCCCGGCGGTCGTCGCCCGCGAGCTCGACCGGTACCTGCCGTTCCTCGCCACGACGAAGGTCCTCATGGCGGCCGTCCGCGCGGGGACCGGCCGGGAGGAGGCGCACGAGGCGATCAAGGAGCACGCGGTCGGCATGGCGCTGGCGATGCGCGAGCAGGGCGCGGCGGAGAACGACCTGCTGCCGCGGCTCGCCGCGGACGAGCGGCTGGGGATGAGCCTCGACCAGCTGTCGTCGGCGGTCGCCGACCCGCTGGAGTTCACCGGCGGGGCCGTCGCGCAGACGCGCGCGGTGGTGGCGAGGGTCGAGGCGGTCCTCACGCGGTTCCCGGACGCCGCGGCGTACGCGCCCGGCGCGATCCTCTAGAGGCGCGGAGACCGGCGCCGAAGAGCAGTTCCGCAGCCCCGGGGTCGCGGCCGACCATCAGCCCTGGGCGCACCGGTACGGCGTCGCCTCGCCGATCGGCGAGGACGCGATCGCCCCGGTGTCCGCGACCGTCGCGTAGACGGTCTGCGAGGTGGCCGACCCGAGGGGCTCCGGAAGGGGAAGCGCCTGGGTGGCGGAGACGTCGGAGGCCATCTCGCCAGCGCCGAGGTCGATGCCGTCGAGGGTTCGTGCGTACGTGAGAACGCTCGCCGTCGGCAGGTGACGGCCGGCCTTGCCGCAGACCGCGGCGGCAGCGTCGAACGTCGCGGCAGCGCGCGGCGCCTGCTCGATGCAGGCGTCTCCCGCGACGACGAGGCCCGCGTCGCAGAGGCCGCCCCCGGTCTGCGCGACGGCGACGATCTGCGCCGGGGTCAGCCCGCCGACCTTCTCGGAGTCCAGGCCCGGGCGCGCCCGCGCTTCGGCGATGATCTCGGAGGCCTGCTTGTTGTCGAGCCGGTCGGCGTTGAGTCCGGCGGCGATCGCGGTCGCGTTCGTGACGAACGGCGCGGCGCGGGGGTTCGGCGTCGCGATGCTCGACCCCGACTGGATCAGGCCGCCGACGGGGCCGCTGTCGAACACGAAGTCGAACGCCTTGCCGCCGGTGAGGTTGTTGACGCGGACGCACGGGGTGGAGAGGTCCGGGTTGCCGATCCCGCCGAGGTTCAGGCTCGACCGGCAGCCGTAGATCGCTCCGCCTCCCTCGCCCTTGTTGGACTGCCGGGTCCCGTACGTCCCGCGGGCGGTCTCAGCGATGATCTGGGTCTCGCGCGGGGCGTCGCTCCCGCCTGCCGGGTTGCGATCACCGATCTCGATCGGCGCGGCGAGCGCGAGGGGGGCCGAGAGGAGCGCGACGGCGGTGACGGCGACGGCATGGCTGGTGCGTGGGGTCATTGCCGGTCGCAACCCGGCACCGACACCTTCGGGGCGTAGAGGTGTCCGCCGGCGGACACCCCGTCCTCACTCCACGACGGTCCCCTCGACGCCCTCGGGCGCCGCAGGGTACTGCGGGTCCATCCGCTCGAGCGTGTCCACGAGGATGTTCAGCACCGCCCAGTCGCGGTACCAGTTGCGATCGCCGGGCACGACGTACCACGGCGCGTCGCGCGTGGTGGTCCGGGCGATAGCGTCCTCGAAGGCGTGCTGGTACTCGTCCCAGTGCTCGCGCTCGGAGAGGTCCGCCTCGTTGAACTTCCAGCGCTTGGCCGGGTCGTCGACGCGCTCCTGCAGCCGCTCGCGCTGCTTCTCCTTGCTGATGTGGAGCATGACCTTCACGACCGCCGTGCCCTCGCCGGCGAGCAGCTCCTCGAAGGCGCGGATCCGCGCGAAGCGCTTCCGGACGACATCCTCGCCGACGAGACCGTGCACCCGTACGACGAGGACGTCCTCGTAGTGGCTGCGGTTGAAGACCGCGATGTCGCCGTCGTGCGGGGCCTGCGCATGGATGCGCCAGAGGAAATCGTGGGCACGCTCCTCCTCGGTCGGGGCCTTGAACGACGCGACCTTGACGCCCTGCGGATTCACCCCGGCGAACACCGAGCGGATCGTGCCGTCCTTGCCGCCGGCGTCCATGGCCTGCAGGACGAGCAGGAGGGACCGCGATCCCTCGGCGTAGAGGCGGGCCTGCAGATCGGCGAGCCGGGCGCGCAGCACGGCGGACGCGTCCCTCGTCGCGGTCTTGTCGCCAGGGGCCGCCGCTTTGTTCGACGGATCGATCTTGTGGAGATCGAGGGCGCGGCGCGGTGGGATACGCCAGCGATCGGAGAGGGGTCGAGGGGCCATCGCCGGAGCATCCCACGGGCGGCCGGGCCCGCGGGACGCTCCCGGGCTTGACCTGGGAGGTCGGGAGGGGGGATGCTCGCGCCGGAGCTTCCGGTCGTCGCCGTCGTGGCGGCCGCTCGTGGGTCGGGGTATCGCTGTCCCCGGTCCGCCAAGAAGGATCGCCCTGCGTGTCCACCCGCGCAGGGCGATCCCCTTTTCCGGGACCGCCCGCGGGTTGACCAGCTCTGGTCGACCACCTACCTTCGAGGGATGCGGAGCGTCACCGTCCAGGAGGCCAAGACCCAGCTGTCCGCGTTGCTGCGCGCCGTCGAGGCAGGCGAGGAGATCGAGATCCGGCGCGGGCGGACGCCGATCGCCAAGCTCGTCAAGACCGAGCCGAAGCTGTCCCGCTCCGCAGTGCGGGGCGCGTGGGCACACCTGCCCGAGCCGGATCCGTCGATCTGGGAGCCCGACCCGCAGGACGCGATCGACTTCGGCATCGTGGACCCCGGCGAGGAGTCGTGATGCGGGCGCTGCTCGACAGTCAGGCGCTGCTGATGTGGATGCGTGAGGACCGCATGCCGTCGGCGGTGGACGCGCTCATCGACGATGACCGCAACCGGATCTGGGTGAGCGCCGCCTCGTTCTGGGAGCTCTCGAGCAAGGCCGAGAAGGGCAAGCTCGCGCTCCCGCAGGACGACTTCGACCGCGTCCTGACCGCCGACTTCGAGCTCCTCGACATCACGCCGGCCCATGGCATCGCCGCCGCCCGGCTGCCGCCCCACCACGGCGACCCGTTCGACCGCATCCTCATCGCCCAGGCCCGAGCCGAGGGCCTGACGCTCGTCGGCAGCGACGGCGTGTTCGCCGAGTACGACGTCGACGTGCTCTGGGACTGAGCGCACCGCCGCCTTCAGCCGTCGACCGCTGCGCGCGCCAGCGCCATCGCGCCCTCGCGGCTGCGGGCCACCGCGAGGAACCGCGCCGCGTGGCAGAAGACCGCGTCCGCGACGCCCGTGGCCCCCTGCAGGTCCTCGTGCTCCAGCCCGGCCCACGCCTCGGGCAGGTCCTTGCGGTTGGCGAACTGCCCGAGCACGGCGGGGACCGCCTGGACCCCCCAGCCGGACGACTTCGGCGCCACGACGAACAGGGCCTCCGGGGCGTGCGCGTGGATCGCCCGGTGCCACGGCATGCCGCGGTCGAGCTCGACGATCCGCGGGTCGGCGCTCTTCGTCACGCAGTCGGCGACGATGCGCTGCGCCCGCGCGGTCGCGCCGGCGCCGCGGATCTCCCGCGCGAGGATCCCCTCGGCGACGGCGAGCGCCTCGTGGAAGCGGGCGTCGGTCGCGGCCTCGTCGTCGGGCTCCTCCCAGGTGGGGTTGAAGCCGCCGATGACGCCGCTGACGGGCATCGTCGAGACACCCTCGAACAACGGGGTCACGATCGTCTGGCCCGTGTCGTTGGCATCGACGCCCTGCACGAGCGACTCCTCCACGAGCGCCGCTGCGACCTCGTCCCCGCCGCAGGCCTGCACGCCGAACGCGCGCCAGACGAGCCCGAACGACGCGTAGCGGATCCCGCTCTCCCGTTCGCCGGCGCCGCCGCGCTGGTGATGGTCGAAGTCGCCGGTGGCCGGGTCGTACGTGTGCCCGACGTCCACCCGCAGGTCCGCGGCGGCGTGCAGGTCGCGGTCGCGGGTCCGCACGATCTCCACGTTCTCGGCGCCGTGCACCGCCCGCAGGACCGCGAGGGCGAAGACCTCGTCGGCGTGGAAGGAACCGGAGTGGGTGGCGACGCGCATCGACCGCACGTTATGTGACCGGCGTCATCGCTAGCATCGCGTCACGTGACGACGCCATCTCTCGCCGACCTGCCCCTTCTGCACCGCGGGAAGGTCCGCGAGATGTACGACCTGGGCGACGACAAGGTCCTGCTGGTCGCCAGCGACCGTATCTCGACGTACGACGTCATCCACCCGAACACGATCCCCGACAAGGGGAAGGTCCTCACCGGGCTGAGTGCGTTCTGGTTCGAGCAGACGTCGTCGATCGTCCCGAACCACGTGGTCTCCTACACGGACGGCGTCCCGGACGAGGTCCGCGGCCGCGCCGCCGTCGTGCGGAAGCTGAAGATGCTGCCGATCGAGGCGATCGTCCGCGGGCACATCACCGGCTCCGGCTGGAAGGACTACAAGGCCACCGGGAAGATCTCGGGGATCGAGCTGCCCGAGGGGCTGCAGGAGTCCGAGAAGTTCCCGGAGCCGCTCTTCACCCCGTCGACGAAGGCCGACATCGGTGACCACGACGAGGCCATCGACTTCGACCAGGCGTCGGCCGCGATCGGCGACCCGGAGCTGGCCGCCCGCGTGCGCGAGGTGTCGATCGCGCTCTACACCGCGGCCGCCGAGCTGTCCGCCACGCGCGGCGTGATCCTCGCCGACACGAAGTTCGAGTTCGGCCTGGATGCCGAGGGCGTCCTGACCGTCGGTGACGAGGTGCTCACCCCGGACTCCTCGCGGTACTGGCCGGCCGACGGGTTCACCGTCGGGCAGGGCCAGCCGTCGTTCGACAAGCAGTACGTGCGCGACTGGGCGTCGGGCACGGGCTGGGACAAGTCGCCGCCCGCGCCCGCGATCCCGCAGGACATCGTCTCCGGTACCCGTGCGCGGTACGTCGAGGCCTACGAGAAGATCACCGGCGAGTCATTCGACGCCTGGCTCGAGAGGACGGCAGCGTGAAGGCACGAGTGCTCATCCGGCCCAAGGCCGGCATCCTGGACCCGCAGGGCGTCGCCGTCGAGCAGGCCCTGCCGGCGCTCGGCTTCACCGGCGTCTCCGAGGTTCGCGTCGGCCGCATGGTCGAGCTGGAGATCGCCGACGAGTCGCAGCTCGACCAGCTCTGCCAGAAGCTGCTGGCGAACACGCTGATCGAGGACTACGAGATCGTCTCCGTCGAAGGCGCGGTCGCGCCGTGAAGTTCGGGGTCGTCCGCTTCCCGGGCACCTGTGACGACTTCGACGCCCGCGACGCCGCGCTGCGCGTCGACGGCGCCGAGGCGGTCCTGCTCTGGCACGGCGACCACGACCTGCAGGGCGTCGACGCCGTCATCGTCCCGGGCGGCTTCTCCTACGGGGACTACCTGCGCGTCGGCGCGATCGCGCGCTTCGCGCCGGTGATGACCGAGGTCATGGAGTTCGCCCGCGAGGGCGGCACGGTGCTCGGCATCTGCAACGGCTTCCAGATCCTCTGCGAGGCGGGCCTCCTGCCGGGCGCGCTGCTGCCCAACACGGGCCGGCGGTTCATCTTCCGCCAGGTCGACCTCGACGTCGACCGGGCCGACACGCGCTTCACGAGCGCGGTGCCCGCCGGGCAGACGTCGCTGTCGATCCCGATCAAGCACACCACCGGCCGCTACTACGCGCCCGAGGACCAGCTCGACGCGCTCGAGGCGAACGGCCAGGTGCTGCTGCGCTACGCCCCCGGGCAGAACCCGAACGGGTCGCTGCGCGACATCGCCGGCGTGACGAACGAGGCCGGCAACGTCTTTGGCCTCATGCCGCACCCCGAGCACGCGGTCGACCCGCTGACCGGCTCGGTCGACGGGCTCACCCTCTTCACCTCGATGGCCCAGGCGGTCTCGCGTGTCTGACACCCAGTCCGTCCCCGGCGTCGAGCAGGCCATCGCCCTCGGCCTCACCCGCGACGAGTACGCGCTGGTCATCGAGAAGCTCGACGGGCGCGAGCCCAACGAGGTCGAGCTCGCGATGTTCTCGCTGCTGTGGAGCGAGCACTGCGCCTACAAGCACTCCAAGAAGCTCCTGCGCACGCTGCCCACGGAGGGCGACGCGGTCTTCATGGGCCCGGGCGAGAACGCCGGCGCGGTGAGGGTCGGCCTCGATCCGGACTCCGACCTGATCTGCGCGTTCAAGGTCGAGTCGCACAACCACCCGTCCGCGGTCGAGCCCTTCCAGGGCGCCGCCACCGGCGTCGGCGGCATCCTGCGCGACATCTTCGCCATCGGCGCCCGGCCGGTCGCCATCCTCGACGCGCTGCGCTTCGGCGAGCCCACCTCCGAACGGTCCCGGTACCTGCTCGACCGCGCGGTCGCGGGCATCGGTCACTACGGCAACTCGATCGGCGTTCCGACGATCGGCGGCGAGGTCTACTTCGAGGCGCCGTACGAGACGAACTGCCTCGTCAACGCGATGGCCCTCGGCCTCGCGAACGCGGGCGACATGATCCGCTCCGCCGCCACCGGCGTCGGGAACCCGCTGATCCTCTTCGGGGCGTCGACCGGCCGCGACGGCATCGGCGGCGCGTCCGTCCTGGCCTCCGCCGAGCTCGGCGACGCCGACGAGGACAAGCGCCCGACCGTCCAGGTCGGCGACCCCTTCGAAGAGAAAAAGCTCCTGGAGTGCTCGCTGGAGCTGCTCGAGAAGGGGCTGCTCGTCGCGCTGCAGGACCTCGGTGCCGCGGGCCTCACGTCCTCTGCCAGCGAGATGGCGAGCAAGGGCGAGACGGGCATGGACATCGACGTCGCGAAGGTGCCGCTGCGCGAGCCGGGCATGGCGCCGTTCGAGATCATGGTCTCCGAGTCGCAGGAGCGCATGCTCTGTGTCTGCACGCCCGACCGGGTCGAGGAGGTCATCGCGATCACCGACAAGTGGCTCGTCCACGGCACGGTGATCGGGTCGGTCACCGACACCCGCGCGATGCGCATCTTCGACGGCGACGAGCTCGTGGGGGAGATGCCGGTCGAGGCGCTCGTCGACGACTGCCCGCTGTACGACCTCGAGCCCGTCAAGCCGTCGTCCCCGCTCTACCCGGCACCGGTCGCGACGCTGCCCGGCGAGGTGTCGCTGCGCGACACGCTCCTCGCGCTCGTCGGCTCGCCGAACATCGCGTCGCGCCTGCCGCTCTTCGAGCAGTACGACCCGGTCGTCCAGTCGCGCACGGTCCGCCGGCCGAACACGTGCGACGCCGCCGTCCTACAGCTGCCCGACGGCAGCGGCCTGGGCGTGTCGATCGACTGCAACGGGCGCCGCGTCGCGGCCGACCCGTACCGCGGGACGATCGAGGCGGCGCTGGAGTGCGCATCGAACCTGGCTTGTGCGGGCGCGAAACCTCTCGGCACGACGAACAACCTGAACTTCGGCAACCCGGAGAAGCCCGAGATCGCGTGGCAGCTCACCGAGGCCGTCCGCGGCCTGGGCGAGGCGTGCCGCGCGCTCGACGCGCCGATCGTCGGCGGCAACGTGTCGCTCTACAACCAGGGCACGGACGGACCGATCTACCCGACGCCGGTCGTCGGCATGGTCGGCGCGCTGCCCGACGCCTCCAAGGCGGGTGTCCTGGGCTTCGCCCGCGAGGGCGACCTCTGGGGCCTCGCCGGCTGGAACGCGCTCCCGTCGCTGGAGGCGAGCGAGCTCGCCAAGCTCCGCGGCGAGGCACTGCCCGACGGGCTGCCCGAGTTCGACGTCGACCACATCCTCGCGACGCAGGACGCGATCCGCGAGGCGGTCCGCTCCGGTGCGCTGTCGAGCGCGCATGACGTCGCCGAGGGCGGCTTCGCCGTCGCGATCGCCGAGTGCTGCCTCGCCGGTGGCATCGGCGCGCAGTTCCTGGGGGAGCCGACCGGGGAGGAGACGCCGCGCGAGGTGCTCGACGCGATCCTGTTCGGGGAGCGCCCGGGTGGCTTCATCGTGTCCGGCTCCGAGGAGGCGCTGGAGGCGCTCGCCGAGAGGATCCCCCTGGACATCTTCGGCGAGGTCGGCGGCGACAGCCTCGACGTCGTGGTCGGCGACGAGACGTTCAGCGTGACGCTCGACGAGCTGCGCACCGCGCACGCCGCGCTGCGTCCGCTGTTCCCGTGAGCTGACGCGGGCGCTCAGCCGCCCTGCTCCCAGAGGATCGGGTCGGTCTCGACCGTGCACGTCGAGGACGACGTGCTGATCGTCGAGGTGTGGACCCCGGACGGCGGCGTGCGGACGATCCGCCGCTCGTGACCGAGCGAGGGTCCCGCAGCTCGCTCTCAGGAGGAGGTCATGGACCCGGCGTCCGTAGCCGGGCCGGCGGCCTCGCCGATCTGCACGTTCCACAAGCCCGCGTAGCGGCCGCCGGCGTCGACGAGCTCGTCGTGCGTGCCCGCCTCGACGATCCGGCCGGCCTCGAGGACGTGGATGCGGTCCGCGTGTCGCACCGTCGAGAGACGGTGGGCGATGACGATCGTTGTGCGCCCGGCGCTGACCGTCCGCAAGGACCGTTGGATCGCCGCCTCGGTCTCGGTGTCGACGGCCGCGGTCGCCTCGTCGAGCAGCAGGACCGCGGGGTCGCGCAGGATCGCGCGGGCGAGGGAGAGCCGCTGGCGCTGGCCGCCGCTCATCCGCATGCCGCGCTCGCCGACCATCGTGTCCAGGCCGGCGGGCAGCGCGCTGACGAAGTCGAGCGCCTCGGCGGCCGCGAGGGCCCGCTCGATCTCCTGGTCGCTGGCGCCGGGCTGTCCGTACGCGACGTTCTCGCGGATGGTCCCACTGAAGAGGAAGACGTCCTGCGCGACGTAGCCGAGGGAGCCGCGCAGGGATTCGAGCTTCAGGTCGGGCAGTGGGGTTCCGTCGATCGTGATCGCGCCGGAGGTCGGGTCCTCCAGGCGCAGCAGGAGCTTCACCACGGTGGACTTGCCCGCACCGGTCGGGCCGACGATCGCGTGGGTCTCACCGGCCGGGACGTTCAGGTCAACGGCGCGGAGCACGGCAGGCGCATCGTCTCCGAGGTGCCGGTAGGCGAACTCGACGTTCTCGAGCGAGACCTCTCCGCGGACGGGCTTGGCCAGCGTCCCCTCACCGCCGACGATCCGCGGGGGGACGTCCAGCAGGTCGAGGATCCGCCGCGTGGAGGCCATGCCGCGCTGATAGAGGTCGAGCACCTCGCCCAGGCGGGTGAGCGGCCACAGCAGCCGCTGCGTCATGAACACCAGGACGCTGAACGCGCCGACCTCGAGGTCGCCGTCGAGCGCGGCCTTGCCGCCGATCACGAGCGTCATCGTGAACCCGGCGAGGATCGCCATGCGGATCAGCGGGACGAACGCGCTGGAGATCCGGATCGCGTCCGCATTTGCTTCGCGGTAGGCCTGAGAGGCGGCCGCGATCCGGTTGACCTCGCGCTCCTCCGCCGTGAAGGCCTTGATGGTCGCGAGCCCGGCCAGGTTGTTCGCGAGCACGCCGCCGACCGCGCCGGCCTTCTCGCGCACGGTCGCGTACAGCGGCGTCAGCCGCTTCTGGAACGCCAGCGACCCGATCACGATCAGCGGGATCGGCAGGAACGCCAGGAGCGCGAGCAGCGGGGAGATGACGACGAAGACCGTGCCGACCAGCAGCACGTTCATCACCGTGAGGATGATCTCGTTGGCGCCCACGTCGAGGAACCGCTCGAGCTGGTTGACGTCGTCGTTCAGGACCGCGAGCAGGTCACCGGTCTCCCGGTCCTCCAGCGCGCCGAGCTCCAGCCGCTGGACGTGCGAGTACGCGTCCATCCGTGCCTCGTGCTCGATCGTCTGCGCGAGGGTCCGCCACGCGATGTCCGCGAGGTAGTCGGTGACGGATTCCATGACCCAGACCACGAGGTTGACCGCCGCGAGGACCAGCAACTGGTCGAAACGGTCCTCGACACCGAGGACGTCGGACACGATCGAGCCCTCGCCGCGGACCACGACGTCCACGGCGACGCCGATGAGCAGCTCCGGCGCGATGTCGAACAGCTTGTTGAGGACGCTGAACGTCGTCGCGCGGCGGATCGAGCGCCGGTGCGGCGAGGCGTAGTGCCACAGCCGTCGCAGCGGCGAGGCGTCGGGGTCGTGTCGTGCGTGGAACATCCGGCGGACACGATGCCACGACGCGCGCTCAGCCCAGCGTGAGACCCAGCGAGCGCGTGCGCGTGCGACGGGCCTGGGACGTCCCGCGCGTGCTCGTCACCCGGACGACGTAGCGACCTCGCGGCAGCTTCGCGGTCGGCACCCTCAGCCGTACGAGACCGCCGCCGGCGACCGTCCGGGCGGCGGACCGGGCGACCGTCCGCCCGCGGACGGTGGTGACGAGGACGCGGACCTGCGAGGTCGCCGCGGTGCGGACGAGCAGCGTGGCGGCCCGTCCGCCGGTGCGGGCCGCGACCGGCCGCGACAGCCGCGCGCTGCGCAGCTCGCCGCAGCCGTCGACCGGCGCGAAGGCCGGTCCCCGCCGGGCGCGGCCCCGGCCATCGACGGTGAGCGCCAGGCGGCGGACGTCGCTGCCGGCGCGCACGGTCACGACGTAGGTCCCCGGGCCGCCGAGCGACCGGGTCGGCAGCGCAAGCCCGCGGGCGCCGAGCGCGCGACGGGGCAGCACCGTGCTCGCCGCGACCGGCCGGTCACGACGTGCGACCCGCTGCACCATGACGGTCGCGCGGGCCCCGGCGCGGACGGTCCGCGTGATCCGCACGCCGCTCCCGGCGGTCCGCACCGTCGCGGTCCGCAGCGTCGTCGCCGCGGTGCACGGCGGGGTCCCGCAGCTCAGCTCCGCCCGGGCGCTCGCCCCGCGCTCCAGCGCGAGCTCCCGACGCTCGAGCACGCGGCCGTCGGCGTCGGCGCACGTGAGCGTCCAGGCCCCCTTCCCGCCGGCCAGCGGCGACTCCGACGGGTTGACGTGCCAGGCGAGGACACCGTCGGGCCCGACGACCCGGCGGGAGGTCACCTCGTCGCTGAACGGCAGCGCGGGCGTCGTCGGCCCGCACGGCGTCGACGCGAAGCCGGTCGGCTGCAGGACGCAGATCGGGCTGGTCGAGGAGGTCACGGTCCGGCGGACCTCCAGCACGCGACCGGGGGGCGCGAAGCCGTCGATGGTCGCGTGCTGGGCGCGGTCGGCCGCGAACTCCAGGCCGGTGAGGTAGGCCTCGCGGTTGCCGCGGCCGGCGCGCTCGCCCGTGCCGAGGTACTCGCCGACGACCGCGCGCTCGTACGCCGGATGGAAGTTCTCGTTGCCGATCTCGAAGGTGAAGCCGTAGCCGCCGGTGACCCCGTAGCTCCAGTCCTCCGTCGTCCCGGAGTTGTCGTAGAGCTCCCACGAGCGCTCCGAGACGTAGCCGTTGGACTGTGTGAAGCGGTCGGCCAGCGCCTTGAGGCCCGCCTCGTCGGGCACGGTCCCCAGCGAGCGGATCCCGGGCGGGCGCAGGACGAGGTTGCCCGAGGTGTGGTTGGTGATGAGCAGCGTGACCGCGCGTGAACGGACGAACCGCCGGACCGCCTCGCTCTCGGGCTCCGAGAACGGGCCCCCGCCGCGGTAGTCGGGGGCCGCCTCCTGCGATGACGCGCCGTTGCCGCCCCAGTGGATGCCGTAGTTGCGGTTGAGGTCGACGCCCGGCGTCAGGTCGCAGTTGATCGCCGGCTGGATGAAGCCGGTGCCGTTCGAGATCCGGCAGTTCTTCCGCCGGTACGCGGAGCCGTTGCCGACGAGCCCGACGGCGGCCGAGGTGCCGGCGTCCTGCGGGTCGATCGGCGCCTCGCGCGACATGACGAACCCGTCGACGTTGACGATCGGTACGACCACGACCCGGACGCGACGCAGGAGCTCCCTGATTCGCGGATCGGCCCGCTCACCGCGGACCATCTCGAACGCGAACTCCACTGCGTGCTCGCCCGAGGGCCACTCTCGCGCGTGGTGCAGGCCGAGCTGGAGGAAGACCGGCTTGCCGTCCCCCTCCACGTCGACGTCGCGGGTGATCTCGACACCGCGGATCGCCCGGCCCTGCAGGGTTGCGGGCGCGAGGGTGATGCGCCGGGCCAGGTCGGGACGCTCCGCCACGAGCTCGTCCATGTCGGCCTCGTAGTCCTCCAGCCGCCGGTAGGACGTCCGGCCGCTCGGCAGCGGGGAGCCCGCGGTCCCCTGCCGCAGCGCGTACCGTGCGTCCGCCGCCCGGTCGGCACGGTCCTGGGCGGCGAGGTCGGCGACCTGGATGCGGACCGGGATGCCGCGTGCGCGGAGCGTCTGCAGCGCCTGCGCATCGACCACGGCGGACGTCCCATGGCCGGTCGCCTCGACTCCCGCGACCTCCGTCGCGGCGGGCAGGTCGTCGGCCTGCAGCTCGACCAGGCTCTGCCTCGCGTGCGCGACGCCCGCCGGCAGCAGAGCGAGCGCAGCGACGAGGGCGGCGGTGAGACGCATCACATGAGGATGGCGGACCGGGGAGGCCTGACCACACGGTCAGCACGACGACCCCGCTCCTTCCGCGTTTCGTGTCCGCGGACGCGACCCGGCACGCTGCTACATTGAGCGTGCTGCTTCGGCGGTCCTCTTCATGAGCCTCGGCACCCCCCTCCCCATGGCGGACACGGACGACGGTCGCGAGGGACCCCGCGACGAGTGCGGCGTCTTCGGGATCTACGGTCCCGGTCACGACGTTTCCCGTCTCGCCTACTTCGCGCTCTTCGCGCTCCAGCACCGCGGGCAGGAGTCGGCCGGCATCGCCGCCGCCGACGTCGACGGCTACATCATCACCCAGCGCGCGCTCGGCCTGGTGTCCCAGGTCTTCAAGGAGCACGACCTCAAAGCACTCGGCGGCGACCTGGCCATCGGCCACACGCGCTACTCGACGACGGGCTCCAACGAGTGGGAGAACTCGCAGCCCGTCCACCGGTCCGCCGGCTCGGGCGGCAACCGCCGCGAGCTCGCGCTGGCGCATAACGGCAACCTCATCAACGCCGTCGAGATGCACGCGCAGCTGCGCTCGCAGGGCGTCACGTTCACCTCCACGTCGGACTCCGAGATCATCGCCGCGGCGCTCGCGTCGCACCCGGCCGAGACGATCGAGGAGGCGGTCGCCGACGTCATCCCGCAGCTCAAGGGCGCGTTCTCGACCGTCGTGATGACGAACGACAAGGTCGTCGCCTTCCGCGATCCGGCCGGCGTCCGCCCGATGGTGCTCGGCAAGTTCGGCGACGCGTACTGCGTCGCGAGCGAGTCGTGCGCCTTCCTCACCATCGGCGCCGAGTACGTGCGCGACGTGCGCCCCGGGGAGATGGTCGTCCTCGACGCGCGTGGGGTCACGTCGACACAGATCGGCGATCCCGCAGCCCGCGAGGCGTTCTGCGTCTTCGAGTACATCTACTTCGCACGACCGGACTCCCGGATGCACGGCGGCTCGCTGCAGATCGCCCGGGAGCGCCTGGGCGAGGTGCTCGCCCGCGAGGCGCCGGTTCCCGGCGCCGACCTCGTCATCGCCGTGCCCGACTCCGGCAACCCGGCGGCCCGCGGCTTCTCGCGCGCCTCCGGGATCCCGCAGGGCGAAGGGTTCGTCAAGAACCGCTACATCGCGCGCACGTTCATCCAGCCCGGCCAGGAGCTGCGCAAGCACGGCCTGCGGCTGAAGTTCAACCCGCTGCCCGAGGTCGTCGAGGGCAAGTCGCTGGTCGTCGTCGACGACTCGATCGTCCGCGGCAACACCACCCGGCAGATCGTGCAGATGCTGCGCGACGCCGGGGCGCGCGAGGTGCACATGCGCAGCTCCGCGCCGCCGATCAAGAACCCCTGCTACTACGGCGTCGACATGTCCACGCGCGAGGAGATGGTCGCGCACGACCGGACCGTCGCCGAGATCGCTGAGCACCTCGGCACCGACTCGCTGGCGTACCTGTCCCTCCAGGGCGTGTACGAGGCCGTGAACAACGCGGACCCGGCGCGGCACTGCGACGCCTGCTTCAGCGGCAACTACCCGCTCGACGGCACGATCGCCTCGCAGGGCAAGTTCGACCTCGAGCTGCCGCTCGTGCAGTCCGCCGCACGTTAGAGCGACGCTGCTTCCTCCGCTCTCTGCGGAGACTTCGTGCCGGTTCTACGTCGCCCGTCGGGAGGCGACCGGGGGCGCCGTTATGGTCGCTCGCCGCTGATGGAACCGACCCCTCACGACGCACTTGCGCGGTACTTCGGCCACACGGCCTTCCGTCCCGGGCAGCAGGAGGCGGTCGAGGCCGCGTGCGCGGCGCGGGACGTCCTCGTCGTCATGCCGACCGGGGCGGGCAAGTCGCTGTGCTACCAGCTGCCCGCCCTGATGCGCGACGACCTCACCGTCGTGGTCTCGCCGCTCGTCTCGCTCATGCAGGACCAGGTCGACGGCCTTCGGATGCGGCTCGGACCCCGGGCCCCGCTCGTCGGCGCCGTCAACGCCCAGCAGGACGCGGCCGTCAACCGCGCCGTGCTCGCCCGTGCCGCTGCCGGTGAACTGCGGCTCCTGTACGTCTCACCGGAGCGGTTCTCCTCGCCCGCGTTCCTCGAGCAGCTGGCCGGGGCGCGGGTCGGCCTCTTCGTGGTCGACGAGGCGCACTGCGTCTCCCAGTGGGGCCACGACTTCCGCCCCGACTACTTCCGGCTCGCCGATGCGGCGCGAGCCCTCGGCGCCCGCGCGCTCGTCGCGTCGACCGCCACCGCGACGCCGCAGGTCGCCGGCGACATCGTGGACCGGCTGGGCCTGCGCGACCCCGTCCGGGTCGCGACCGGCTTCGACCGGCCGAACCTGACCTTCGCCGTCGTGCCGTGCGCCTCCCCGAACGACCGTGCGCGCCGGATCGTGCACGCGCTGGCCGCGTCGGCGGCCCGGCCGGCGATCGTCTACGCGGGCACCCGCCAGGGCGCCGAGCAGCTCGCGTCACGGCTCGCCGCAGACCTCGGCGTCACGTGCGCGGCCTACCACGCTGGGCTCCCGCGGGACCGGCGTGCGGACGTGCAACGGCGGTTCATGTCGGGCGCCCTCGAGGTCGTCGTCGCGACCAACGCCTTCGGCATGGGGGTCGACAAGGCCGACGTGCGGACCGTGGCGCACGACGGCGTGCCCGCGTCGCTGGAGGCCTACTACCAGGAGGCGGGCCGTGCCGGACGGGACGGGCGCCCTGCGCAGGCGCTGCTTTTCCCGTGCGGCAAGGACAAGGGCCTGCACGTGTTCTTCATGCAGCGCAGCGAGGTCGACGACGCCGCGCTGGACCGGGTCGCCGCCCGACTGCTCGAGTGTGCCGAAGGCGACCGGGTGGACGTCCCGCTCGCCGACCTACGGGCCGGCGAGGAGGAGGACCGCGTCCGCGCCATCGTCGGGCACCTCGCGCGCAGCGGCGTCTTCGAGCCGGACCCGGCGCCGGTCGCCCGGGTCCGCGGACGGATCGTCGGACCGTACGACGCGCGTGCGCGTGCAGCGTGCCGCCGCTCGGCGGGGGAGGGCCAGAGTGCGCGCTGGCGGCAGTACCGCGCGGTCTGGGCCTATGCGGAAGGGGCCCGCTGCCGGCGCACCGCGATCCTGCGGCACTTCGGGGACGGATCCGACGGGTCGCCGCACGTGCCGTGCTGCGACGTCTGCGACCCGCGGGCGCTCGCGTCGGCGCCTGCGCGCACGGTCAGCGGAGCGGCGCGATCGCGACCGCGCTTCGCCTCTGTAAACGGTGGGCCTACGACCCGCGGCGTGACGCCGGTCGGGGATCTCGACCCGGACGCCGCGATCCGGGCGCTGATCGCGCGCCTCGGGCCCGATGCAGAGCAGGAGCTCGTCGTCGCGATCCTCCGTGGCTCGCGTTCCGCCCGGCTGGTCCGGCGCTCGCACGACGGCCGGCCGGAGTTCGGCCTGCTGTCGGAGCAGCCCGAGGCCGAGGTGCGTGCCCGGGTCGAGACGCTGCTGCGCCGGGCGGTGGCGCGGTGAGCCTGCGCGTCGTCGTCCTCGCCTCGGGCGAGGGCACCAACCTGCAGGCGATCCTCGACGAGCTGCACGGCGGCCCGGAGGGGATCGTCGTCGTCGGGGTGGCGGGCGACCGGCCGGACGCTCCCGCGCTCTCGCGGGCCGCCGGCGCGGGCGTCGCGACGGCGGTCCTCCCGCGCGACGCGTTCCCCGACCGCGCGGCCCGCGACGCTGCGCTCGCCGCGCAGGTCGAGGCGTGGTCGGCGGACCTGGTCGTTCTCGCCGGCTACATGGCGCTGCTGGACCCCGGATTCACCCGGCGGTTCGCCGGACGCGTGGTGAACGTCCACCCGTCGCTGCTGCCGGTCTTCCCCGGTCTCCGGGCGATCGAGCAGGCGATCGCCCACGGGGTGAAGGTCGCGGGCGTGACCGTCCACCTCGTCGACGACGGGATCGACACGGGCGCGATCCTGCTGCAGGGAGCCGTGGCGGTCGGGGACGACGAGACGGTCGCGTCGCTCCACGACAAGCTGCGACCGGTCGAGCACGCGCTGCTGTGCAGGGCGATCCGTGCGTTCGCGGCGGACGGGGTTTCGGTGGATCCCGACAATCCCCGCAGGATGCGGGTGTCCTGAGCCGTCGGCGGGCCTCCGGCGGGGGCCGTTCTCTAGGCTCCGGGCCATGCCGTCCGTCCCGGATCTGAACCCCGTCGAGCCGCCCGACCTCGTCCCCGTGCGTCGCGCGCTGCTGTCGGTCAGCGACAAGCGCGGCATCGTCGACTTCGCCCGTGGTCTGGTCGAGCAGGGCGTCGAGCTCATCTCCACCGGTGGGACCGCCTCGGAGCTCGAGGCCGCGGGCCTGCCGGTCCGTGCGATCAACGACTTCACCGGCTTCCCGGAGATCATGGACGGCCGGGTCAAGACGCTCCACCCCCGGCTCTATGCAGGCCTCCTCGCGGTGCGCGACAACCCGGACCACGCCGCGGCCATGCACGAGCACCAGATCGAGATGGTCGACCTCGTGTGCGTGAACCTCTACCCGTTCGAGCGGACCGTCTCCCAGCTGGACGTCAGCGACCGTGAGGCGATCGAGAACATCGACATCGGTGGCCCCACGATGATCCGCGCTGCGGCGAAGAACCACGCGTACGCGGCGGTCGTCGTGAAGCCCGAGAGCTACGACGCGATCCTCGAGGAGCTGCGCGAGCACGAGGGATCGCTCTCCTTCACGACGCGTCAGGAGCTCGCCGCCCAGGCGTTCCACGACACCGCGCGGTATGACACCGCGATCGCCAAGTGGTTCGCCGAGCGCAGCGACGACCACCCGCCGCTGCTCGTCCGCGCCTACGAGAAGGTCACCGACCTCTCGTACGGTGAGAACCCGCACCAGCGCGCGGCGTTCTACGCGAGCGTCGGCGAGCGGCGCCACCTCCTGTCGATGGTCAAGCAGCACCACGGCAAGGAGCTGTCCTTCAACAACCTGCTCGACCTCGACTCGGCGACCGCGCTGTCCCGCGACTTCGACGAGCCGGCGTGCACGATCGTCAAGCACAACAACCCGTGCGGCGCGGCGATCGGGGCGACGGCACTGGAGGCGTACCAGGGCGCGTTCGAGTGCGATCCGCTCAGCGCGTTCGGCGGCGTCATCGCGGTCAACCGCGAGATCGACGCCGAACTGGCCGCCGCGCTCCATCAGCAGTTCATCGAGGTGCTCTTCGCGCCCGGCTACACCCCCGAGGCGCTCGAGATCCTCACGCAGAAGCAGAACATCCGGATCCTCGAGGACCAGGAGCGCCGGCGCGTCCCGCTCGGGGAGCTGCAGGGCCGGCAGGTCCAGGGCGGCATCCTCGTGCAGGACCGCGACAACATCGTGCTCGACCGCTCGACGATGGAGGTCGTGACCGACCGTCAGCCGTCCGAGCAGGAGTGGTCGGACCTGCTCTTCGCGTGGCGCGTCTGCAAGCACGTGAAGTCCAACGCGATCATCCTGTCCAAGGGCGACCGGACGGTCGGGATCGGCGCGGGGCAGATGAGCCGGGTCGACTCCGTGCGGCTGGCGCTGGAGAAGTGCCGGCTGGACTCCGTCGAGGGTGCGGTGCTCGCCTCCGACGCGTTCTTCCCGTTCGCCGACGGGCCGGCGCTGGCGATCGAGGCGGGCGTCCGCGCGGTCATCCAGCCCGGCGGCTCGATCCGCGACGATGAGGTGATCGCGGCCGCGAACGCCGACGACGTCGCGATGGTCATGACCCGCCGCCGGCACTTCCGGCACTAGCCGTGCCGGGCATCGAGCGGTTCGGATCGGGCGGGCCCTGGGAGGCCCGCGTCGGATACTCACGCGTCGTGCGCGCCGGTGACCACGTCCACGTCAGCGGCTGCACAGCGATCGACGAGCACGGCGACCTGGTCGGCGAGGGCAACGTCTACCTGCAGGCGCGCCAGGCGATCGCGAACATCGAGCGGGCGCTGACGTCGGCGGGCGCGTCGCTGGACGAGGTGGTGCGAACCCGGGTCTACCTGACCGACGCGACCCGCTGGGAGGACGCCGGCCGCGCACACGGCGAGGTCTTCGCCGACCGTCGCCCGGCCAACACGATGCTCGAGGTCGGGGCCCTCCTGGACCCGCGGCTGCTCGTCGAGATCGAGGCCGACGCATGGTCGCCGCAGTCGTGACGAACGGTGTGCCGACGATGGTTCGGTGCCGTCCGATCGGGCTGCCAGGGTTCCCCGCTCGGTGAGCATCGCTGCAGCACAGAGTTCGACCGCGTCGGGGCTGCGGGCCTGGCAGGTCACGGCGCTACACGCCATGGAGTCGTGGACCGAGGGCTCCTTCCTCGTCAACGCCGCCCCCGGCGCCGGCAAGACGCGCCCGGCGCTGGAGTTCGCGCGCCGCGCGCTGGCCGACGGCCGTGCGCAGCGGGTGGTGGTCGTGTGCCCGACGGGCCCCCTGACGCGCCAGTGGGCGCAGGCCGCCGCGCAGCTCGGGCTGCAGATCGTCCCGGACTCCGACGAGCTCGTCCCGCCGGCGGGCTTCCACGGGATCGCTGTGACCTACGCGCGCGTCGCGATGGCCGGTGTGCGCTGGGCGCCCCTGTGCACGCCGGGCACCCTCGTGATCGCGGACGAGGCCCACCACCTCGGGGAAGACCTCGCCTGGGGACTCGGCTTCGCGGCATCGTTCGGCAAGGCGCAACGGTGGCTGCTGCTGTCCGGCACGCCGTTCCGGTCGGACGCGAGCGCGATCCCGGGCGTGAAGTACGACAGCGAGGGGATGGCCGAGCCGGACGTCTCCTACGGCTACGCGGATGCGGTGCGTGACGGCGTGTGCCGGCCGGTCGCCTTCATCACCTACGACGGCTCGTTGTCCTGGCGCTCGGGGGACGACGTCATCGAGGCCGGGTTCGACACGGTGCTGACCGGGCGCGAGGCGTCGCGCCGGTACCGGACGGCGATCTCGACCGAGCTGCCCGACGGGCTGCCGCGGATCCTGCGCGAGGCGCACGCCAAGCTCCTCAACACACGGGTCGAGGGCGGGCACCGGGACGCCGGCGGCCTGGTGATCGCCGCCGACGGCGAGCACGCGAAGAAGGTCGCGAAGCTCCTGCGCGAGGTGACCGGCAAGCCGCCGACGGTTGTCCTGCACACCGAGACGCGGGCCGCCGAGAAGCTCGCACGGTTCGCGGCGTCCAAGGACGAGTGGATCGTGGCGGTCAACATGGTCTCCGAGGGCGTCGACATCCCGCGTCTGCGCGTCGGCGTCTACGCCAGCGCGGCGAAGACGGCGATGATCTTCCGGCAGATCGTCGGACGGTTCGTGCGGACCATCCCGGGTCGTCCGGCGGAGATGAGCTGGCTGTACCTGCCGGCCGACCCCGTCCTGCGGATCCACGCGTCGGAGATCGAGACCGAGGTCCGGCCGTACCTGCGTCGCAAGGACGACGACGAGGGGATGGAGGAGTGGGACGAGGTCTCCCAGCGCAAGGAGACCGAGCGCGGCGAGGTCGTCGAGTTCGTGCCGCTCGTCGCGGACGTCGCGCCGCAGATGACGCTGTTCGGCGGGCCGGCGCCTGCGTCGCCGGTCTCTGTACCGCTGTCGCCGGGGATGACGTCCGACCTGCCCGGCCTTGGTACGGACCCGGTCGTCGCCGAGATGCCTGCGTACCAGAAGCGCGCCATCCTGCGCGAGAAGCGCCACGGGCTGGTCAACGACCTTCGGCGCCGCGGGCGGTACGGCGGCCCGAAGGAGATCAACGCGTGGCTGAACCGCGAGACCGGTGTGCAGAAGGTCAGTGACGCGTCGATCGAGCAGCTGGAGAAGTCGATCGAGCTGCTGATGCAGGCGCTGACGAAGGGGTCGCGGGCGCGGCGGTAGGAACGAGCGAGGGCCCCGGGGAGACCGGGACCCTCGAGAGTAGGCCGCGCGGGATTCGAACCCGCAACCATCGGATTAACCTGCCGCACCGGCTTTCACCGGCCACCGCACCTCGGCGCGGCTTGCGGTCTGGACCATCTCTTCACCCTCGACTCGACGTTAGGGTGGGCGGCGTATGGCCTCTGAGGGCTCGCCCCGAAGGGATTGCCTGCTGATTGCCCAATCCTGAGGATTGTCACCACGATGGGTACCTCAGGCTCTAAGGGGGTCCCAGCAAACAGCCGCCGACAAACCAGTGGTTTCCCAGTCTGGCGCTCCTATTGTGTTGAAGTCCGTTGCTCTACCGTTGAGCTAGCGGCCCGCAAGCAAGCCTACGGCACATCGCCGTCGCGCTCTCTCAGCTCCTTCGCACGACGTCGGCGCTCGCGCTGCTTGGCTGCCGCCTCGGCGCGCTGCTCGTCGGTTCGTGCTCGCCCGCGGGCCGCGTCGCACGCTTTGCACTGCATTCGCCGCCGCGGGCCGTTCCAAGAGAACGCCGCGGCCGGCTGTTCCTCGCCGCATGTGCGACACGCGCGGGGCGGTTCGTCCGACCCTGCGGCTTCGGCAGCGATTCCGGCGGCTCGACGCCGCTCGTGGATCGCGGCGCGTTGCTCGTCGGTCAGCGCGATGTCTCGGACCCAATGTCCGACGGTGTCCCGCGTGGCACGGACGGCCTCGGCGATCTCATCGAGGCTCAGCCCGTTGGCGCGCAGTTCGCGCGCTTGTGGCGCCCGCGCGCCCAGGTCGGTGGCGCTCGAGTCGACCTCCGCGGTGCGGGTCCGGAACGTCTCGCCCCGCTCGGCCGTCCGGCAGCGGTGGCAGTTCGCACACCGAACGTCGCACTTGGCGATCTCGGCCAGGACGACGGCGACGCTGTAGCCGCACGCAGCGAGACTGGTCACGTTGCCCCGCTTGACCGTGCCGGGGCGGTGGTCGAAATCGAGGACTACGATGTCGCCCTTGCCGCAGTCGACGCAGCCGTGGCGTTCCAGGTGCTCCAGGACGAGGCTCTGGTTGCGGGCTCGAGGCGCGCTGCGTGACGCGATCCGGGCGCGCCAGTCTGGAGCAGTCCGAGCCCAGTCGGCGCGACGCGCCGTGCGGCCGCGGTGACAGTTTGCGCAGACCACCTCGCACCGCTCGACCTCGTCGATCACGCACCAGAGCGCTCGGCCGTTGGCAACGAGCGCCGCGACGTCGGCGCTCTTGGGTCCGACATGGTCGAAGTCGAGCACGACGACGTCTGCCTCGCCGCAGTCGGTGCAGGGGTGGTCGTTGAGGTAGCGCAGCACCCACGAACGGGCGACCTCGCGTCGCCGGAGCGTCGAGCGCCGAACCTGCTCGATGTGGTCCCGGCCGCGGCTCTTCGCGTGCGCACGGAAGCACGGTCGACACCACGCCTGGCGACCTCGGGCCGTTCTGCCGTAGAGCTCGATCGGTTGCACGAGACGACAGCGCGAGCACCGCACCGTCCGTCCGCTCTCCCACACGACCAGCCGGCGTTCCGCGGACAGGGGCGTCGCGTCCCGCGGGCGACCAGCGGCCGCGACGTCCCGCGTCCAGACGCTCACGCTCGACTGGGCCACACCGAGCCGCCGAGCGATCTCCCGGACACCCACTCCGCCGGCCCGCAACGCCCGCGCTTCACGTCGAGTTTGCGAGCGCGCCATGGGAACACATGTTCCCATGGCGCGCGGACGGTCATACCCCCGACGGGATTCGAACCCGCGAAATCTCCTCCTTGAAAGGGAGGCGGCTTGGACCACTAGCCTACGGGGGCGGGCCTGACGATCTTACGGACGCGCGTCCGCTGGCGCCTTCGCGCTCACCGGAGTACCGTCGGTGACCTATGGACGGCACGGGTCGCGCACACACCGGCCGGAGGGCCCTCATGGCCGCGTTGCTCGCGGTCACGGCCTGCGGCATCGCACCGCACGCGGTCGCCGACGCGGCCACGAAGAAGAAGCGCAAGACCGCGACCGCGCGGCTCGCGAGCTTCGACTCCTGCACCGACCTCGTCAGGTACGCGCGCACCAACGCGCTCGCGCACGCGTCCAGCGTGCCGGTCGTCTTCCCGCAGTCGGCCACGCCGGGCCCCGGCATCGCCGAGAGCGGCGGCGCACCGACCGGCGCCCCGCAGCCGGCCGCCGCCGCGCCGACGCAGGACTCCGCTGCCACGAAGGTCGAGCCCGACTTCTCCGGCACGAACAACCAGGAGGCCGGCGTCGACGAGCCGGACACCGTCAAGACCGACGGCCGGCGCATCTTCACCTTCGGGGGCGGCAAGCTCCAGGCCGCCGCCGTCAGCACGGACGGGAAGCCGTCGATCCGTGGCACGCTCGACCTGGCCCAGGCCGGCGGCGACCAAGGGCTCTCCTACGGCGGCGAGATGCTGCTCCACGGCAACCGCCTGCTCGTGCTCGGCACGCGCTACGGCTCCGAGGCCGCGGACATGGCCAAGCCGGCGAACGCGTCGCGCAGCAGCATCGCCTACCCCGGGTCGTACCGCAGCAGCGCGGTGATCATGGAGGTCGACGTCAGCGACCCGACCGCCATGAAGGTCGTCCGCTCGCTCGTCGTCGACGGCCGCTACGTCTCCGCTCGCGCGACCGGCGATGTCGCCCGCGTCGTGATCACCACACCGCCGGCGCCGATCGAGATCCAGCCGGCGGACGACCCGGCCGAGTACGAGGCCCGTCGTCGCGCGGCCATCGCGCAGGCGCCGGTCGACACCTTCCGCCCCCGCGTGGCGATCACCCGCAGCGGCACGACCACGCTGAGGGGCGCGCTGCCGTGCAGCTCGATCCGCCACCCGCGGACCTTCTCCGGTCTGGACACGACGAGCGTCTTCACGATCGACCTCGACAAGGGCCTGCCGGAGACCGAGGTCGACGCCGTCCTGGGCGCCGGCGACACCGTCTACGCGTCGACGACGGGGCTGTTCGTCGCGTCCACCCGCTGGGACGACCGGCTCGAGTCGACCGGGACCCCGGGCTTCGGCACGACGACCACGCAGCTGCACCGCTTCGCGACCGGCGAGCGCACGTCGACCACCTACCGGGCGAGCGGCAGCGTTCGCGGCTACCTGCTCAACCAGTTCTCGCTGAGCGACTACAAGGGCGTGCTGCGCGTCGCCACGACGGAGGACCCGATCTCCTTCGGGAACGAGCAGACCGAGTCGTCCTCGACGCTCACGGTCCTCGACGAGCGCGACGGCGTGCTCACGCCGATCGGCCGTGTCGGCGGTCTCGGGAAGGGCGAGCGGATCTACTCCGCCCGCTTCGTCGACGACGTCGCCTACGTCGTGACGTTCCGCCAGGTCGATCCGCTCTACACGATCGACCTCAGCGACCCCCGCGAGCCGAAAGTCCTCGGCGAGTTGAAGATCCTCGGGTACTCCGCCTACCTGCACCCGGTGGGGGAGGACACGATCCTCGGCATCGGTCAGGACGCCTCGCCGCAGGGCCGCCGGCAGGGCACGCAGGTCTCGCTGTTCGACGTCTCGGACCTCCGCCGCCCCCGACTGCTGCATCAGGCGAAGGTCGGCGGCTCGTCGTCCTCGACCGTCGAGTACGACCACAAGGCGTTCCTCTGGTGGGCGCCGAAGCGCACCGTCGTGCTGCCGGTGACGATCTACGACCAGGGGACGACCGCCCGCCAGGACCCCGCACCGTCGCCCCCGATCGCGCCTGCGCCCGCGCCGGACCCGCCCTTCGCCGGCGTGCTCGGCTACCGGGTCACCCGGGCTGCCGGCATCGACGCCCTCGGCCGGATGAGCGATCCGGCAGACGGCAACGGCTTCTCCGGTGGGATCAGCCGCAGCCTCGTCTTCGGCGGCAGGCTCGTTACGGTCTCCGACCGGGGGATCGGCGTGGGCTCGCTCACGACCTTCGAGCGGATGGGCTTCGCGGGCTTCTAGAACACCGAGCGCGTGAGCCCGCCGTCGACCGCGAGCGTCTCGCCCGTGATGTAGCTCGCGGGCGCGGAGCAGAGGAACGCCGCCGCGGCCGCGAACTCCTCCGGCGTGCCCACGCGGCCCGCCGGGATCTCGTCCGCGGCCATGGCGTCGACGTTCTCGGTCCCGCCGTACAGGGACTCCAGACGGGCGGTCCCGATCCGCCCGGGAAGGAGGCTGTTGAGCGTCACGCCGTCGGCGGCGACGTGGGCGGCGATCGTCTTGAAGGCGGTGATCATCGACGCGCGGTGGGTGTTGCTCAGCATGAGCGGCGGGGTCGGCTCGCGGACGGTCGTCGACACGACGTTCAGCACGCGGCCCCAGCCGGCGGCGCGCATCGCCGGCAGCGCACCTTGCACGAGCGCCATCGGCGCGCGGACGAGGGTGCGGTAGGCGTCGTCCCACTGCTCGCCGGTGAACTCCAGCGGCATGCCCGCGGGCGGGCCGCCGGTGTTGGTGACGAGGATCTCGACGGGCCGGCCGAGCGCCCGCTCCACTGCGGCGAGCAGCGGCTCCGAGCCGTCGACATCCGCGCTGTCCCAGACGAATCCTGTGGCGCCGATCTCCTGCGCCGCGAGGTCGATCCGCTCGCGCGAGCGGGAGCTGATCGCGACCGTCGCGCCCTCCGTGACGAGCGCCGCGGCGATCGCGCGACCGAGGCCCGACGACCCTCCGGTGACGAGCGCGACCTTGCCGGTGATGCCGAGATCCATGACCGAACCCTACGCCTGCCCGGGAACCGTGCGATCCTTTCCCGGCGGTCCAGGGCGCGTAGCTCAGTTGGCTAGAGCACCTCGTTTACACCGAGGGAGTCGGGGGTTCGAGTCCCTCCGCGCCCATGACGCAGAAAAGCCCCGCAGAACGGGGCCTTCCTTGCGACCTGGTCGGCTTGGTCCCGGCAGCGGCTACACGGCCTGGGGGAACCGAGAGGGAACACCTTCACCACGAGCGGCCCGAATCTCGGCCTCCGGATCGAGCTGCGCTGCGTCCTCCAGTTCGCCCATGACGTGCCCGTAGGTGCGGAGCGTCAGGGTCGCGTCGTGCCCAAGCTGACGGGCCACGTAGATGACGTTACGGCCTTCGGCCAGCAGGAGCGAGGCGAAGGAGTGGCGGAGGTCGTACGGTCGGGCGTGCGGTAGCCCGGTCGCCTTCAAGGCGCGGGTGAAGCTCCGGCCACGCCAGTTACGCCAATCGTCGTCTCCCCACTCGTCGCCGTCGTGTGCGGGGAAGACAAGACCGCCGGCAGGCGGTCGCCCGCTCGCCATTCGCCACTCCGCCAGGTCGCGGCGCAGTGGGTCGAGGAGGCGCACCGTGCGGGTGGCCCCGGTCTTCGTCTCCTTGACCTCCCCGAGAGAGACCGAGCGCTCGATCAGCAGCGTGTTCTCCCGGACGTCCTGCCAGCGCAGGGCAAGGGCTTCTCCAGGACGCAGTCCCGCATACGCCAAGACGGAGACGAGGACTGCGTCGCGCGCGCCATGGGGCCCGTCACCCTCGAGCATCGACCGGCGGAGCGTTTCAACAGCGACCGGCGTGAGCGGTCGGACCTCCTTGCGCCGCGGCACCTTCGTTTTCGGCATGACGCGCTGCGGGTTCGTGGCGATCTTGCCTTCGCGCAGCGCGGCCTGGAGGATGGATCCGAGGAGCATGACCGCCGTCTGCATCGCGCTCGGACCAGCGCCGTCGCGCAGGCGGGCCGCCTGCCACCGGCCGAGCGTCCCGGGCGTGATCTCGCGCAGCGGCATCGAGCCGAGGTACGGGCCGATGTGGTGTCCGTAGGAAGCGGTGTAGGTCTGCATGGTCTTTTTGGACAGCGTGGGGGCGTGAGCCGGTCCCCACTCCTCACGCACGTAGGCGTCGAGGCTCTGCTTCCCGGCGTCGAGTTGCTGCACCGCGATCGGTCCGAGCTGGCGGCGGCGGTTGACCTCGGCGTTGTACGCGTCGGCGTCGCGCTTGCGCGTGAAGGACCGGGACCGATTGCGGTCCCCCTCACGCCAGCGGACGACGTAGCGCTTTGCCCCCGCTGGCGTGATCTTCTCGTGGACGCTCATCGAGGGCCTCCCTCGACGCTCGTGCCGGCGATACCGTGAGTCTGCATGTCGAACCCCCAAGGTTCACGTGCCTGGGGCCGGGACGCATCAACGTCGCCGGCCCCGCTTGATGAGGCGGCGACCGTACTGGAGCCGCAGGGGAACATCAAGGAGGGGATCACCGCCCGGCCTTCTTGAAGCCCCGAGCCAAAGCATTTGTAGTGTCGCTGCGCCTGACACCTTGACGCGTCGCGGTCAGACGTGTCCGCGGGCCGCCGCTCGCCCATTCGCGGGCAGCCTCAGCGGTGATGACCCATCGGTCTCCGCGTTTCGATGCAGCTAGGGCACCCGAGGAGATGTGCCGACGAATCGTCCGGGCGTGCACACCGAGTTCAGCTGCCAGCGTTTCGGCTGTGTAGAGCGTCGGGGATGGCGACGTGGGCTTGACGGCCAAGGCTGCGCGGATCTCGTCCAAAGCGGTCGGGTCGGCCAAGGCCTCGCGGATCCCGTCGAGGACGAGCCGCGCGGCGGGAGACAGTTCGCTCACTGATCGGCGCCTCTGTGGAAGAACCGCTGAAGCTCCGCGATCATGATGCGCGAACAGGATGAGGTCCGCTCCTAGCAAGGCCGCGCCGCCGATCGGGTGAGACCAATGCAGCGAAGCGTGACGGCATGCTCGATTCTTGGTGAGCATGGCTCGGAGTGTTGCCCGCGGCGGAGCAAGCCCGGAGCCGACGGTCTGGCTCACACGCGGAGGTCGAAGGTTCGAATCCCGCTCCCATGAGGTCGAGCTTGTCGGCGCCGTTAGTTGCCGATCCAGGACCCAAGTGCCTCACCCTGGCCGGTGTAGTGCTCGTCCCGATCCCGCGACCAACTCGATGTAGTACTGCTCCTTGACGGCGGCGAGTTTCTGATCGACAGCACACCTACTTAGTCACGCGAGAGGCTGTTGACTCCCCCTGGATCGAGCTCGCACTCGAAGGAGTGCAACTGTATGCCGGTCCAGTTGCTCCTTGGTGCGGAGGCTGGACGGGGTCGTGGTCAGGCGACGTCGTGACCGTGCTGGCGAAGGGTCGTGCGGGTCTTGACGAGCTGCTTGTTGACGGCGGTCAGGGAGAACCCGGTAGCCCTGGCGATCTCGGTATAGCTGTGGCCGGCGATGAGCAGGGCGAGGCACTGACGGCGTCGCAGCGGAAGGCTCGCGGCCGTGGAGAGAAGGTCGCGAAACGCCACCTGCTCGTCGATATCCGGCGCGGCGCCGAGGTGCCCCGTATCGGCGCGCGACACCTCTCCGCCGATGGTCGAGCGGTCCTGGGCGACGAGCCGCCAGGCCTCTCGGGTCGCGACCTGCACCAGCCACGGGAACACCGTGTCGCGGTCGGGGCCGTACCGCAGCAGCTGCATCCACGCGTAGCTGCAGGCGTCCTCCACGAGCGTATGGTCGCCGCCGCGGACGCGGGTGCGGACGACACGGTGGAGGTGGTCGGCGTGCTGGCGGTAGAGGGCGGTCTCGTCGCCGCGTAGCGCGGTCATGACGTGCCTCCCGGGTGGAGCGCCTCGTAGAAGGCGATGAGGTCACGCATCTGGGCGATGGCCTGGTGGCCGTGGTCGCCCGCGGCGGTGAGGAGGTCGAGGACCTCGGGGGTGGTGCAGTTCGCGCGGCGGGTGACGTAGTCACCGAGGAGCTGCGCAAGGGCGTGGTCGATCTCGGCGGCGGCGAGGCGCTCGGCGGGGTCGGGGTAGTCGCGGAGGGTCATGCCGCCACCTGCGCGTCGTCGTCCAGCGGGGTGTCGGGGTAGACGCGGCGGGTGTCCATCGGGATGAGGCCGCTGAGCTCGGTCTGGGCGAGGTAGTCCATGACGACGCCGCGGAGTTCCTCGACGTCGAGGAGGTCGGCTTCCACGAGGAAGGAGCTGCCGTCTGCTGGGTTGGCGGGGAGGTCGTTGAGGCGGTAGCCGCGGTGCGTGCGCGAGGCCTCGAGGAGGCGCTCCTCGCCGGCGGCGGTGGTGTAGGTGGCGACCTGGACGACGTCGAGCGGGCTCATGCGTTGCGCTCCTTCCAGGCGGCGGTGCTGCCGTGGCCTTCGAGCTCGTGGTCGCGCACGCGCGCCGCGTCCCCGCGGGACTGCATGTCGCGCTGGACCTGCCGGATCTCCCGGGTGCGGTCCGAGCGCGAGTCGGGTGTGCGGGCCTTGAGCTGTCCGATCAGCCGGGAGGCTTCGGCCTTGGTCTGGGGGGGCGTGAAGCTCACGCCTCTGCTGGTGGCCAGCTGGCGCAGGTAGCGCTGCTGCTTTGGGGTTGGGGGCGGCCCGTCCTTCCGGCCTGCCGCTGGGTGGTGGTTGGTCATGGCCGCTGGCACGCGCCCGAGCCGACGGGTGTCAAGCCCCGGTCCGACAGGACTCGCCGTAGGCGACTCCGCGGGGCTTGACACCCATAGGCGGAGGGTGCTCGCCTGAAGGACAGGACCGACCGCCACCCAGCTGCGGGCTCACCGCGCCTCTCGTTGACCCCTCCGATCGACCGGTTCTGGTGGAGGACAGCCGCAGTCCACGACTACCTTCCGCCGCGATGTCGACCGCCGTTGCGCAGAGGACCGGGACGACCTACGAGGTTCGGAGGCAGAAGGACATCGCCGGTCGCACGCGCGCGGTGCTGACCTGCACAGAGGGGAGCGGCGCGGTCACCGCCTTGGCGTGGGGGCCGGAGGAGGGACTCGACCTGACTACGGCAGCGGGGCAGGCCGTGGTCGTCGGCGCGACGCTGGAGAACTGGCTGGGTCGGTCGCCGACGCCGGGCGAGGTGGCCCAGCTGCTCGAGCGGCTGGCGGCGGGAGCCGGGCTCGCCGGCCAGCCGTGGCAGCTGACTGGCGAGCAGCTCGAGCAGGCTGGCTTCCAGCCCTGACCGCGGCTACGCGGCAGCGACCAGCGGCGCGCCCGGTGGGTCGCCGATGCAGTCCTCGATGCGCTTGGCGATCTGGTCGACGCAGGCGGCGCAGCGCTCCACGACTTCCATCGGCGCGCGTTCGCTCCAGGAGGTGAGGTAGGGGATGGAGTAGTCGCTGGTGTCCAGCCCGATCGAGCCACACACCGTGAACGCGATCGATTCCACGACCAACTCTTCTTGGGAGTAGGTCAGCTCGACCTCGCCCTTCTCGATCGACCAGCGCATCAGCGCGTGCCCGAGCTCGTGCACCATCGTCTTGACCTGATGGTTCACCGAGTTCGCCTCGTTAAGCGAGATCACCCGCAGCTCGGGCATGAAGCAGCCGCCGGTCCCGTCGGGCATCCGTTCGATGACGACGCCGCAGCCGAGCTCGCCGGCCAGCGCGCATAGCCGCGGAAACGCCCAACCCAGCGAGTCACCATCGGGTTCGATGATCGGCGGGTCCAGCGGCACCGGCTCAGCCGGCGGCGGCAGCGGCGCGACCTGG
>JBBSJQ010000007.1:0-266753 GCA_038257095.1 Solirubrobacterales bacterium | reverse complement strand
TCTGACGGAACCGGCCCTGCTTGCCCTTGAGCATGTCGCTCAGGGACTTCAGCGGACGGTTGCCCGGCCCGGTGACGGGCCGGCCGCGGCGGCCGTTGTCGAACAGCGCGTCGACAGCCTCCTGCAGCATGCGCTTCTCGTTGTTGACGATGATCTCCGGCGCGCCGAGGTCGAGCAGCCGCTTGAGGCGGTTGTTGCGGTTGATCACGCGGCGGTAGAGGTCGTTGAGGTCGGAGGTCGCGAAGCGGCCGCCGTCCAGCTGGACCATCGGACGGAGCTCCGGCGGGATGACCGGGACGGCCTCGAGGACCATCATCTCCGGGCGGTTGCGGGGCTCCTCGCCCGGCGCGTCCGGGAGGAACGCGCTGAGGACCTTGAGGCGCTTGACCGCGCGGGCCTGCTTCTGGCCCTTGCCGTTCTTCACGAGGTCGGAGAGGAACGCCTCCTCGTGCTCGAGCACGAAGCCGGGCGCGTCCTGCGGGCGCATGTCGTCGCCGGGGGCGCGGTCCGGGTCCACGTCGCGGGGCTTGGCGGCCTCGTCGTAGGCCGGCTTGGTCTGCAGGAGCTCGCGGACGTGCTCGGCACCCATGCCGCCGGTGAAGTACTCGCCGAAGCCGTACGGGGAGCCGAAGCGGTGCTTGAGCTCACGGAAGAACGTCTCGTCGGCGATGAGCTTCTTCGGGACGAACTCGTCCTTCTCGATCGCCTTCTCGACGTACGTGTTCAGCGGCCACTCCTCGCCCTCGGCGGGCGGCTCGTCGGCGGGCTCGTTGCGGTTGGCGAAGAGCTTCCAGACCTCCTTGAGGCGCATCCGCGCGTCCTCGTAGTAGGCCTCGGTGTCGTCGATGTCCGTCGCGAAGGTCTTCTTGACCTCGTTCTGGAGCTTCTTGCGCTCGTCGTCGGAGAGCTTCTTGACGTTGATCTCCAGCGACTCCGCCCAGAGCTCGTCCTCGGTGTTGAAGTCCTTCTGGGTGCCGTCCTCGAGGAACGTCAGACGCGCCTCGCGGGACGTGCGCAGCTCCTCGACGCGCTCCTTCTGCTCGCTGAGCAGGCGGTCGAGCTCCTCCTGCATCTGCGACTCGAGCTGCGGGAGGTCGCGCCAGCGCGCCTCCTGGTCGACGGACGTCACGACGGACGCCGCGAAGTACAGGATCTTCTCGAGCTCCTTGGGCGCCATGTCCAGCAGGTAGCCGATGCGGCTCGGGACGCCCTTGAAGAACCAGATGTGGCTGACGGGGGCGGCCAGGTCGATGTGGCCCATCCGCTCACGGCGGACCTTCGACCGGGTGACCTCGACGCCGCAGCGCTCGCAGACGATGCCCTTGTAGCGGACGCGCTTGTACTTGCCGCAGTAGCACTCCCAGTCCTTGGTCGGACCGAAGATGCGCTCGCAGAAGAGGCCGTCCTTCTCCGGCTTGAGCGTGCGGTAGTTGATGGTCTCCGGCTTGATGACCTCACCGGAGGACCAGGCGCGGATCTGCTTGGACGACGCGAGACCGATCTCGATGGCGTCGAAGTTGTTGATGTCAATCATGTGACTAGGCCTCCGCCCCGTCGGTTACGTCGTCCAGGTTCACGTCGATGTCGGGCACGGCGTCCTCCGCGTCGTCGGGCGCGTTGGCCGCGTCAACCTCCGGGTCCTCGACCTCCGAGGTCTCACCGGTCGCGGCGCGCACGCCGGACAGGTCGATGCCGAGCTCCTCCGCCGCGCGGAGCAGGTCGTCGTCCTCCTCGCCGACCTCGGCGCTCGTGCCCTCCTCGGAGACGACGTTGACGTCGAGCGCCAGCGACTGCATCTCCTTGAGGAGCACCTTGAAGGACTCCGGGATCGACGGCTCGGCGATGTTCTCGCCCTTCACGATGGCCTCGTAGGCCTTCACGCGGCCGACGGTGTCGTCGGACTTGATCGTGAGCATCTCCTGCAGCGTGTAGGCGGCGCCGTACGCCTCCAGGGCCCACACCTCCATCTCGCCGAACCGCTGGCCGCCGAACTGCGCCTTGCCGCCCAGCGGCTGCTGGGTGACGAGCGAGTACGGGCCGGTGGAGCGCGCGTGGATCTTGTCGTCCACGAGGTGGTGGAGCTTCAGGATGTACATGTAGCCGACCGTCACCTGCTGCTCGAACGGCTCGCCCGTGCGGCCGTTGTAGAGCGTGAACTTGCCGGACGCCTTGCGGCCCTCGGCACGGCTCTCGTCGACGTCCATGCGGATGAGACCGCCGTTGGCAGTGTGCTCCTTCTGCCACTGCACGAGCGCGTGGTCCACGTCGGCCACGGCCGCGCCGTCGAACACCGGGGTGGCGGTGTAGACCTTGCCGAGCCGGCCGTCGCGCTGACGGTGGCTGCGGCTGATCTTGTACGCCTCGGTGCCGTCGTCGTACCAGCCCTCAGCGGCGGCCCACCCGAGGTGGGTCTCCAGGAGCTGCCCGACGTTCATGCGCGACGGGACGCCCAGCGGGTTGAGGATGACGTCGACCGGCGTGCCGTCCTCGAGGAACGGCATGTCGTGCTCGTCGACGATCTTCGAGATGACGCCCTTGTTGCCGTGGCGGCCGGCGAGCTTGTCGCCCTCGGAGATCTTGCGCTTCTTCGCGACGAAGACGCGCACGAGCTCGTTGACGCCCGGCGGCAGATCGTCGCCGTTGTCGCGGCTGAAGGTCATGACGTCGATGACGACGCCACCCTCGCCGTGCGGGACCTTCAGGGACGTGTCGCGGACCTCGCGGGCCTTCTCCTTGAAGATCGCGCGGATCAGCTTCTCCTCCGCGGTGAGCTCGGTCTCGCCCTTGGGCGTGACCTTGCCGACCAGCAGGTCGCCGGACCCGACCTCGGCGCCGATGCGCACGATGCCGCGGTCGTCGAGGTTGCGCAGCGACTCCTCCGAGCGGTTCGGGATGTCGCGGGTGATCTCCTCGTCGCCGAGCTTCGTGGTGCGGGCGTCGACCTCGTACTCCTCGATGTGGATCGAGGTGAGCTCGTCGTCCTTCACGAGGCGCTTGCTGAGGATGATCGCGTCCTCGAAGTTGTAGCCCTCCCACGACATGAAGGCGACGCGCAGGTTCTTGCCCAGCGCCATCTCGCCGTGGTCCGTCGAGGAGCCGTCCGCCAGGACGTCACCCGCCTTGACCTCGGCGCCCGGGAGCACCATCGGCTTCTGGTGGATGAGCGTGCCCTGGTTGGAGCGCATGAACTTCTGCAGCTCGTACTCGCGGCGCTGGTCGCCGCCGGTGATCGTGATGTTCTCGGCGTCGACGTACTCGACCACGCCGTCGAACTCGGCCATCAGCACGTCACCGGTGTCCAGCGCCGCGCGGCGCTCCATGCCGGTGCCCACGATCGGGGCGTCGGACTTGAGGAGCGGGACGGCCTGGCGCTGCATGTTCGAGCCCATGAGCGCGCGGTTCGCGTCGTCGTGCTCGAGGAACGGGATCATCGCCGTGGCGACGGACCAGATCTGCTGCGGGGAGACGTCCATGAGGTCGACGTCCTTGGGCGTGACCGTCACGTACTGGCCGGACTGCGTACGGCAGACGACCTCGGGGCCCTTCAGCTTGCCGGACTTCTCGTCGATCGGGTGGTTCGCCTGCGCGATGAGCTGCGGCTCCTCCTGCGTGGCGTCGAGCCGGACGATCTCGTCGGTGACGGCGCCGTCCCGGACGATCCGGTAGGGGGTCGTGACGAAGCCGTGCTCGGAGACCTCCGCGTAGCTCGAGAGCGACCCGATGAGGCCGATGTTCGGTCCCTCCGGCGTCTCGATCGGGCACATCCGGCCGTAGTGGGTCGGGTGGACGTCGCGGACCTCGATGGGCGCGCGCTCGCGGGTCAGGCCGCCCGCGCCGAGCGCCGACAGGCGGCGGCGGTGCGTGAGCCCCGACAGCGAGTTCGTCTGGTCCATGAACTGCGACAGCTGCGAGGAGCCGAAGAACTCCTTCTGGGCCGCGACGACCGGGCGGATGTTCACGATCGTCTGCGGCGTGATCGTGTCCTCGTCCTCGGTCGTGAGGCGCTCGCGGACGACGCGCTCCATGCGGTAGAGGCCGATGCGGAAGGCCTCCTGGATGAGCTCGCCGACCGTGCGCAGCCGGCGGTTGCCGAAGTGCTCGTACTCGTCGAGGAACTCCGCGACGGGCTCGCGCGGCATGACCTGTGCCTCGGCGGCGTAGTCCTTGATCTCGACCTCGGGGTCCTCGGAGATGCCGAGCGCCTTCGGGAGCTTGACGAGCTCCTTGACGAGGGCGTGGATGTCGTCATGCGTGAGCGTGCGGGTCTCGAGGTCGATGTCGAGCCCGAGGCGCGAGTTCAGCTTGTAGCGGCCGACCCTGGTGAGGTCGTAGCGCTTGGGGTCGAAGAAGAGCTGCTGCAGCAGTGCGTACGCGGCGTCGACCGAGGGCGGCTCGCCCGGACGCTGCTTCTTGAAGAGCTCGATGAGCGCGCCCTTCTTCGTCTTCGTCGGCTCGGTGTCCGTCTCGACGGTGTTGCGGATGTACGCGGAGCCCTCGAACATCTCGAGGAGCTCGGCGTCGAGGCGCGCGATGTCGTCCTCGGACTCCTCGTGGGACCCGTCGGTCTCCGGGTTGTACGTCATGGCCCGCAGCAGGACCGTGACCGGCAGCTTGCGCTTGCGGTCGATCCGGACGAAGACCTTGCCCTTCTTGTCGATCTCGAGCTCGAGCCACGACCCGCGGGCCGGCATGAGGTTCGCGGTGAAGACCTGCTTCTCGCGGTCCTTCGGCTCCATCAGGTACGCGCCCGGCGAGCGGACGAGCTGGGTGACGACGACGCGCTCGGTGCCGTTGATGATGAACGTGCCGCGGTCCGTCATCCACGGGAAGTCGCCCATGAACACCGACTGCTCGCGGATCTCGCCCGTCTCGTGGTTGATGAACGCGACCGTGACGGTCAGCGGACGCGAGTACGTGAGGTCCTTCTCGCGGCACTCCTCGATCGTCGCGCTCGGCTCGTCGAACACGAAGTCCCCGAACTGGACCGCCAGGTGCCCGGTGTAGTCCTCGATCGGCGAGATGTCGTCGATCGTCTCGCGGAGTCCGCCCTTCTCGGCATCCACGAGCCACGCGAAGGAGCGCTTCTGGATGTCGATGAGGTTGGGGACATCGACGAGGTTGTTCAGGCGCGCAAAACTGCGGCGTGCGCGGGGAGCGTCAACACGAGGCACGACGGGCGACTCCTCAGGGAGGTCGGAACGGTCAAGAGCGAGGGCGCGCGGACTCCACAGCTACGGAGAACGCGACCAGCGAAGATAGCACACGGCTACGCGCACCCCGCGGGGGGTGCAATCGGCGCTCACGGACCCCACCCTGGGCCTCGGCGTATGTGGCGCGGAGGCGGACTTCGAGGTGGCTGCGACTATCGGCCGGCCCCGGAAGCGTAGCCGGTTTGCCGCGGCACGGGAAGGGGCGGTGGCTGGGACCGGACGTTCGGTCCACCCGGGGGTGGCGCGCTCATGACGGCGTCGCGGGCGTCCGACGCCTTCGGCATGGTCACCGCAGGGACTCGCCGCCGCACGCTTGCCGCCGTCCTGCCGCTCCTCGCGATCCTCGTGCTGACCTGCGCCACCAGCTCCCCCGCCGCCGCCCGCAAGTCCTCGGGGAAGACGACCGTCCAGCGGCTCTCCGGCAAGGCCCACCTGCCGGCCTGGTTGCGGAAGACCGGGTCGCGGGCGCGTCCGTCCGCCAAGCCGGACTCGATCTCGACGGGCCGCCTGCGCTTCGGCATCTACCCCGGCGGCGGCGCCGGCGCCGTGGGCCCGCGCGGCGAACCGATCCCCGAGGACCCCGTCAAGCGTATGGCGGCGCTGCAGCGGCTGCGCGGTACCGGACCCTTCGTGCTGCACCTCTACGAGGACTACCGCCGGCCGTCCGACGGCGCCGCGATCCCCTCGTGGCTCCAGACGCAGGTCAGCGAGGCGACCGAGAGGGGCTACGAGGTCGAGATGGTCCTGCGCTACCGCCCGCAGGCGCCGACGGGCGACGTCGCCGGGTTCACGTCGTTCGTGCGTCGCCGCGTCCGGCAGTACGGGCAGGACAAGGGCGTCACCGCGCTGCAGATCACCAACGAAGCGAACATCACGGTCGCCCCCGATGCGGCCGACGGCTGGTACGCCGGCGCCCGCCGCGCCCTGGTGCGGGGCGTCGTCGCCGCGGACTCGGAGGCGCGGGCCGCGGGCCTGTCGCATCTGCAGATCGGCTTCAACTGGGCCAACAACCTCCCCGCCTTCGAGCGCGCCTTGTTCACGGACCTCCGGCGGATCGGCGGCCGCGACTTCGCCGCCGCGGTCGACTGGGTCGGCGTCGACGCGTACCCGGGTACGTGGGGCCCCGCCCTCCCGCTTCTGGGCACCGGAGGCCTGGCCGGTGCGGTGCGCTCCGCGACGATCGCCACCATGCGGGCGCTACGTGAGGACCTCATGCCCGCCGCCGGCCTGGGCCGGGCCGCCATCCGGTTCGCCGAGAGCGGCTATCCGACCGACGCGCTGCGCAGCGAGGCCAAGCAGGTCGTCGTGATGCAGGCGGCCGTCGAGACCATCAGCGAGTTCCGCGAGCGGTACGGCGTGACGGACTACCGCTGGTTCGACCTCCGCGACGCCGACTCGGCGCACTCGAGCTTCGAGAGCCACTACGGCATCACCTACGACGACTACTCGCCGAAGCCCGCCTTCGGCACCTTCCGCGACCTCGTCGCCCGTCTCGGGTAACGCCGCCCCCCTCGCGTTCGGCGGGCCTATCGGCGATGCTGCACGGCGATGCCGAGGGGACCTCGCCTGCGACGCGCGGTCGGTGGACCGCACGCGCGGTCGCCGACGGCGTTCGCGCCGTTCACGAGCAGCGCCGACGGCGTCCCGGTCGGGCTGCGGGCGCTGCTGGGCGTCTTCCTGCTGGCCGCGGTGCTCGCCGTCGTCGCTGCGCTGGCCAATCCCGACGGGGGGCAGGCGAGGGGGGCGCCGTCGGGCGAGCCGCAGCCGGAGCACCACCTGCGCATCGAGCAGCGTCGCGCCCACGTCCCTGCGGCACGCGCCGCACGTGCCGGCCGGCTGCGGTTCGGGATCTACCCGGGGGGCGGCGCCGGACTCGTCCACGCCACCGGCACCGCTCGCCCCGAGGACCCTGTCCTGCGCCTCGCCGCCCTGCGACGGCTGCGCGGCGACCGGGCGCTCGTGCTGCACGTCTACTCCTCGTGGTCCGGCGACGTAGACCCGCGGGAGGCCGTCGCCCGGGCACTCGCCGAGGTCCGCCACTACGCGGCGGCCGGGTTCGCGGTCGAGCCCGTCATCCGGTATCGGCCGGCCGGGGGCGGCGGGCCGTCCGACGTCGCCCGGTTCGCGACGCACGTCCGCGCGGTGAGCCGGGAACTGGCCCGGCACCGCACGGTCGTCTCCGTGCAGATCACCAACGAGGCGAACGTCCCAGGCGCACCCGACGCCGCGGACGGCGCCTACGCCGCCGTCCGTCCGGCGCTCGTGCGCGGGGTGGTCGCCGCCCACGACCAGCTCCGTGCCGCGGGGCGGACCGACGTCCGCGTCGGCTTCAACTGGGCCGCGAGCGGCAGCGTCGGGCCGGACGTGGCGTTCTGGCGCGACCTACGGCGCCTGGGCGGTCGCCGGTTCCTGGCGGCCGTCGACTGGGTCGGCGTCGATCTCTACCCGGGGACGTGGTCGGCCGGCGGCGACGATCCCGCCGCCGTCCGCGACGAGCTGGAGCGCGTCCTGCGGTACCTGCGGCGTACCGCCCTCCCTGCCACCGGCCTGTCCCGCGACGTCGACCTGCACATCAGCGAGAACGGGTTCCCGACGGGCGCCGGGCGCGACGAAGCCCAGCAGGCGATCCTGCTGCGCACCGCGATCGAGACGATCCACGCGCTGCGGTCTGTCCACGGCGTCACCGACTATCGCTGGTTCGACCTGCGGGACTCCATCAGCGGCCGCCCGGAACCCGAGCACGGCTACGGCGTGCTACGCGACGACTACACCGAGAAACAGGGCTTCGGCGTGCTCGCCGACCTCGTCCGTCGCCTCGGACGGTAGCCCCGCTACTGCGACCCGCCGTCGCAGGTACGTCGCGTGACGTATACGCGTTAGCTGGCGCATATACACGTAGTCCAAACCGCTCTGCGGTGCGTTTACCCCTTAGGCCGACGGGCATACGCCGTCGTACGTTCGGAAAGCACAGGCGCGCCGCCGTTGCGGCAGGGGCTGTGCCAGACCACCACAACCGGCACCCGTTTCGCGGGGGCCGCAACCAGGTCCAGCCTCATGCACCCATCCTGCTGCAGGGAGGGTGCTCCCTCGGGAGCACCCCGATGATGCGTCGTCCCCGGAGCCGGTACGCCATCCGCGTCCCGCTCGCCGGGTCCGCGATCGCCGCGGCGCCCGCGGCGCCGGTCCGAACCGTCCATCTCCCGTCCCGCGGGTCGGGGTCGCCCGACCGCTCGGGGTCCGGCGGCACGCGGGTCCTCACCGGACGCCAGCGCGTCGCCTACGGGGCGCTGACCCTCCTGTGGCTCGTGATCGCCGCGCGCTTCTGGATGTGGTGGCTGGCACCCGGTCACCGCGGCGACCGCGCCCTCTACATCCCGGCGAGCGTGACGATGGCGTACCTGGGCACCGTCATGCCGGCGTTCTTCTGGTTCTACGTCGGTCGGATGCGCAAGCCGCCGGAGATCACCGCCCCCGCCGGGCTCCGCGTCGCGCTCATCACCCCGTGTGTCCCCTCGCACGAGACCTACGCGGTCATCGACCAGCAGTTGCGGGCGCTCGTCGCGGTCGAGTACCCGCACGACAGCTGGATCCTCGACGAGGGCGGAGACCGCGTCGTGCAGCGGATGGCCGAGCAGCACGGCGTGCGGTACTTCACCCGGAAGGGCAAGCCGATCTGGAACCAGCCCGGACCGCCGTTCCAGGCCAAGACGAAGGCCGGCAACGTCAACGCATGGCTGGACGCCGTCCTGATGGACGGCGCGGACTACGACTTCTTCGTCCAGCTCGACATCGACCACCGGCCCGTTCCGGAGTACCTGGACCGCACGCTCGGGCACTTCGCGGATCCCGACGTCGGCTGGGTCCAGGCGCCGAGCGTCTGCAAGAACCTCGACAGCTGGACGGCACGCGGCCTGACCGAGCAGGACCTCGTGCTCCAGGGCCCGCTGCAGATGGGCTTCTACGGTCACAGCGGCACGCCGTTCATCATCGGCTCCCACACGACGTACCGCACGTCGGCGATCCGCGAGATCGGCGGCTACCAGCCGACCCGGGCCGAGGACCACCTCGACACCGTCGTGCTGGCGGCCAACGGCTACCGCGGCGTCTACGTCCCCGAGATCATCGCCACCGGCGACGGCCCGGAGGACTTCGGCACGTACCTGGGCCAGCAGTTCGCCTGGGCGTTCTCGATGGTTCAGATCTTCCTGCACCACACGCCGCGGCTCGTGCGGCGCTACTCCCCCAGGCAGGCCTTCCAGTTCCTGATGGCGCAGAGCTGGTACACGCTCTGGTCGCTGTCGCTGGCCGTGCTCTGGATGCTGCCGATCGTCGCCCTGCTCAGCGGCCGTCCGATCGCGAACGTCCGGCTCTCGGAGTTCCTGCTCTACCACTGCGCGATGCTCGCGGGGTCGAGCCTGCTGTGGTGGTGGGCCCGCCCCCACTTCCAGCCGCAGGACGTCCGGCTGTCCTGGCGTGGGCTCGTGCTCGAGCTCGCCCGCTGGCCCGTCGTCCTCTACGCGGTGATCAACGTCGTGCTGCGGATCCAGAGGCCGTACATGATCACGCCGAAGGGCGTGCGGACAGGGGCGCCCGCCGCAGCGATCGGGCTGTACGGCCCCTTCGTCCTCCTCGCGGCGATCGGGATCGTGGCGCTCGCGGCGTTCCACGTGCTCATCGGCACCCTGCCCACCGAGGGCTACGTGCTGCTGGTCCTGTTCGACACGACCATGCTCCTCGTGCTCCTCTCGGTGACCGTCGGCCTCGAGCAGCGTGCGCTGCGTGGGCGCCTCGGCGGCCGTCTCCCCGCGCTGCGGGCCCGGGGCGGGACGGTCGCGACGGTGCTCGCCCTCTGGGCCGCCGGAGCGACGACCGCTGCGGCGATCTGGCCCCAGCTGACCACCGCGGTGGGATGAAGCACCGTCGCCTGCGCGAGCGGGTCCTGACCGGCTTCCTCCTCGCCGCCGCCCTGGGCTTCCTCGCGCTCCAGCTCCTGCAGCCGTCGGGCGGCACCGAGCCGGCGGCGGCCGCCGACCCGTGGCCGCGACCGACCGGCGAGCAGCCCCGGGCGCTCGGGTTGACGACGCCCGCTCTGGCCCGCAACGTCGATACCCCGTTCGACGCGGGCGGGCTGGGCGAGGTCAACGCGACCGAGCACGCCGTCCGCGCCCATGCGGGCGTCGTGATGTTCTTCGCCGACTGGGCCGGGCCGCTGCCGACCGTCGCCCAGCTGCAGCAGATCGGGGCACGCGGCGCGGTCCCCGAGATCACCTGGGAGCCGTGGGACGCCGTCAGCCCGGATGGCGACCGCCAGCCCACCTACCGGCTCGGCCGGATCGCCGCCGGGGTCCACGACGATCTCATCCGCAGCTTCGCCCGCCGCCTGGCCACCTACGGGCGACCGGTGCGCCTGCGGTTCGCGCACGAGATGAACGCGGGGACCTACCCGTGGTCGGCCGGCCGCAACGGCAACCGCGACGCGGACTTCGTCAACGCGTGGCGCCATGTCCACCGGCTGGTCCGCGAGGAGGGCGCGACCAACGTCCGCTTCGTCTGGTCGCCCCGCGCGGACGCCCTGTTCGAGCCGTTCTGGCCCGGCCGGGAATACGTCGACGTCATCGGGATGTCGGGCTTCAACGGCGGCGCCGAGCTCGACTGGTCGGGCTGGCGCAACCCGGAGGCGATCTTCGCCCCGAACCTGACGGCGGTCCGCCGGCTCGCGCCCGGCATCGAGATGGAGCTCAGCGAGGTCGCCAGCGCGGAGTCCGGGGGCAGCAAGGCGCGCTGGGTCGAGCAGCTCTTCCAGATGCTGGACGAGCAGTTCCCCGAGGTCAGGACGGTCGTCTGGTTCGACATCGACAAGGAGGCACGGTGGAGCATCGCCTCGAGCCGCGAGTCGTCCGAGGCGTTCGCGTCTGCGCTGGCCCTGTGGCAGGGCGGCGCGCGCGACCGGGCCGCCTCCCCGGACTGCGACCCGCTGGCGTTCCCGCCGATCCCCTGCTGAGCGGTGCGGGCAGCCCGCGTCAGCGCGGGATCGTGCAGACGAAAGCGCGCCCGCCGCGCTGCTCCGCACTCGCTGCCTTCTTGCGGGTGACGGTGATCGTCCCGCGGCGCAGGACCCGGCCCTTGTCGCCGACCCGGACGATGTAGCGGTACCTGCCGGCGCGCGCGGCGATGCGGGCGCGCAGCGTGGCGACCTTCCCGCGGGTGCCGCGGTAGCGCTGCTTGGCCAGCACCTTGCCCCGTACGTCGGTGAACGTCAGCGTCAGCGTCGTGGTCCTCGTCGACAGCCTGCGTGGGACCCGGATGTTCGCCTTGAACCCGTAGCCTCCGGCGGCCTGCTTGATCGGCGTCGGCGGCCTGGACGGGGTGGTGGGGGTGCCGGTCGTCGCCGGGGTCACGCCTTGAGTCCTCGCACGCTGCACCTCGGCCGGGCCGGCCGTACCCGGCCAGCCCTCGCCGGTGAACTCGACGACGTCCATCCCGCGCACGATGTCGCCGGTGAAGATGTAGCTCTTGCCGCCCACCCGGTGCGGCTTGGCCGCCCAGGTGTTCGCGCCGGTGGGGATCGAGGAGCCCAGGAGCTTCGGGGCCGCCGGGTCTTGGAAGTCGACGACGTGCAGGCCGCGCCCGTACCAGGCGGCGACGAGCCGGTTGACGTCGGGCGCCTGCCACAGCACGTGGACCGTGCAGCCGCCGGTCGGGTTCAGCCCGACCGGGAGGTTGAACGTCCCGATCTTGCCGGTGCCGACGCCGCCGTTGAGCATCGTCCCGTCCTTCTCGAGCTTGTAGAAGTGGATCGCTCCGGTGTCGGTCGGGTCGCCGACGGCCGGGAGGATCCCCTCGCCGAGCGTCACGGGCAGCTGACCGCAGACCGGGACGTCGGTGCCGCCGAGGAGCTCGTCGGTCACGACCAGCGTGTCGCGGGCCGGGTTGGGCTCGGCCTGATGGCTGATCGTGACCGCCGGATCGGCCAGGCGCTGGAGGATCTTCGGCGTCTTCGGGTCGGTGACGTCGACGACGTCGGTGAAGCCGATCGATGCCGCGTACAGCAGGGAGCGGCCGTCAGGACGGTGGTCGACGTAGGAGTCATGGATCGAGTCCTCGCCGCCGAACGAGAGCTCGGAGAGCTTCTTCGGCGCCGCCGCGTCGGTCAGGTCGTAGATCTCGAGCTTCGAGTACGCCGTCGGGTAGTTGTTGATGTACAGCGTCTTGTCATCGAGCGTGTGGGTGTGGGATCCGACGGCGGTCTCGATGAAGCTCTTGAGGACCGGCCTGGTCTTGTCGCTGACGTCGATGACCATGGAGCCGCTCTTGCCCTCGGGGAGGCAGGTGGTGCCGGCCGAGTCGGTCGTCAGCAGCGCGAGGTTCGCGTCGGTCGATAGCTGGACGTCGTACTGCGACCCGCCGCCGCAGGAGAACACGCCGGCTCGCTTCGGGTTCGTCGGGTCGGAGATGTCGGCGATCACCAGGCCCTCGGTGTAGGACCCGATGAACGCGTAGTTGCCATGCAGCTCGATGTCCGAGGCGGCAACGCCCCCACCGGTGTTGTCGAGCGGCAGGTTGCCGACGATCCGCATGTTCGTGTTGTCGCCGGTCAGCGGCTGCGGGTCGGGCACCGCGGCAGCGGCACGGGTGAGCCCGGACGGGCGCAGTCCCGTCTCGCCGAGCGCGTACGCATGGCCGACGGCGGGAGCCACCAGCGCGCAGGCGGTCGTGAGCAGCAGCGGCAGCGATCGGCGTCCCATGTGGTCCGCAACGGTACCCAGGGACGGAACTTGCGGCCACTGCTCCGCCGCGCCCCGGGCGCTCCGTCATCGGGGGGAGCCAATCATGGGCCGGAGCGACAGGGCGCGAACGGGGCGTCACTCACGATGGCGACCGCCCCGTCACCCGGGCGTAACGCCTGCGTCAGTAGTCGCGGTAGCCCTCTCGGGCGAAGGCCACGATCCGGGGCCGGTCGAGTGTCGAGCGCAGGTCGCCGCCCGGTCGCCGGCGGTCGGGCGGGAAGCTGCTGGCGGCCTGCAGGGTCGCCGCGTCGAGGAACCGCAGCCGGGCCGGCGGCGGATCCAGGCGCAGCGACGGCGGATTCTGGCCCGCCCGCCCAGCCAGGTGGAAGCCCCAGTCGCCGAAGCTCGGCACGTCGACGTGGTAGCTCGTGGACGCCAGTCCGGCCTCCTGCAGGCTCGCCGCGACCGACCAGTACGCCCTCTGCGCGAAGTACGGCGAGCCGCTCTGGATCACGGTCCGCCCGCCGGGCGCGAGGACGCGGCGGACCAGGCCGTACAGCTCGACGGAGTAGAGCTTCGCGAGCGCGGCGTCGTCGGGATCCGGGAAGTCGACCACGACGACGTCGAACGCACCCGCCGGCGCCGTCCGCAGCCAGTCGAACGCGTCGCGAGCGATGGTGCGCACGCGCGGATCGCTGAGCGAGCCGTCGTTCAGCGCGACGAGCCGCTCGTCCTCGCGGCCGAGCTCGAGCATGCGGGGATCGAGCTCGACCTTGGTGGCCTGCCGCACGTCGGGGTACTTCAGGACTTCGCGCAGCGCCAGACCGTCCCCGCCGCCGAGGACCAGCACCCGCGCGCGCGGTCCGGCCATCGCGGGATGCACGAGCGCCTCGTGGTAGCGGTACTCGTCCTTGGACGAGAACTGCAGGTCGCCGTTGAGGAACAGCCGCAGGTCGCCGCCGACCAGGGACCGGGTCAGCACGATCTCCTGGTACTTCGTCCGCTCGCTGAGGACGATTGGGTCGTCGTAGAGGACCTGGCGGGCGTCGATCTCGAAGCGGTCCGCGAGCGCGGCGGTGGCCCCGAGGAGAGCGAGGACCGCGACGAACGCGCAGGTCAGTCCCCTCCGGGCGCGCCGGCCCAGGTCGGCGCCGAGCAGCCAGAGGACGACGACCCCGGCCATGAGGTTCAGGGCACCGACGGCCAGGGCGGTGTCGATCTGCCCGAGGAAGGGCAGGAGCAGCAACGGGAACGAGACGCCGGCGACCACGGCGCCGAGGTAGTCGGCGGCGAGCAACTCGGCCACGGAGGTGCCGGTCTCCTGCTTACGCACGCGCTGCAGCAGCACGACGAGCAGCGGGATCTCGCAGCCGACCAGCAATCCGATCGACGCGGCGAACAGCAGCATCACCGGCTGGTAGATGTCCAGGTAGGCGAACGAGGCGTACAGCCCGATCGCGCTGAGTCCGCCGATGACGGCGACGAGGCACTCGACCAGCGCGAACGAGACGACGGGCGAGCGCATGAGCGGCCGCGACAGCAGGGAGCCGACGCCCATGCTCGAGACGAAGGCGGCCAGGACGAGCGAGACCTGCTCGATCGAGTTGCCCAGCAGGTACGTCCCCATCGCGACGATCACGAGCTCGTAGATGAACCCGCAGACCGCGACGAGCAGGACGGTGCCGAGCAGCACGGCCCGCGCGGGCCGCTCGGCGAGCCGGACCATCTAGCTGATGGCGGCGGCCACGATCGCCCCGGCGGCCAGCAGGGCGGCGGCGATGACGTAGGCGATCGGCTGCTCGCCCTCCTGGTGGCAGACGTCGCTGAGCTTGCCCGGGGTGAGCAGGTCGACGACGACGAAGGCGACCCCGAGCATCAGCACGCCGACGCCGCCGTAGCTCGCGGTCTCCGCCAGCCCCTCCCCCAGCGGGCCGTCCGCCGAGGCGATCGCCGTCGTGACCACGGCACCGACGGCGATCATGCCCGCGGCGGTGATGATGCCGGCGGAGCGGTTGCGCTCCTCGATGATGAGCGCGCCGAGCTTGCCCGGGATGAGCAGATCGAGGAGGAAGAAGCCGAGGGCCAGCAACGCGACGCCGACGGCGCCGTACAGCACCCCGCTCGCGATCTCGGTGAAGAAGTCGTCCATGTCAGCGGTCCTCTGGGGCAGGTGGGTCGGAAGGGGAGGCGGGTGCGGGCGCCGGTTCGGCGGACGCCTGGCGGCGCTTGCGCGCATCGCGCTGGACCGCCCGCTGCGCCGCACGGCCGACGTCGCGGCGGTCCTTGACGACGACCGCGAGGAACCACCAGACGCCGGCGATGATCGCCAGCAGGCACACGGCCAGGGCAAGCCAGGACTCACGCAGCCAGTCGGGCGTCGAGGGCGTGCCGGTCGCCCGATCGGTCGCGGCGGCACCGGTCGGTCCGGTGAGCGCGGCGGCCTCGAGCGGCCCGGCGGCACCCTTGGACGCCGCGATGATCGGCAGGGCGCCGACCATGTTGGCGAGCACGACGTCGCCGTCCTCGTTCTTCAGCTGCCCACCGTCGAGGCCGAGCTGCTCGAGGTCGGCCGTGGTCGGCCCGCCCGGGAAGGAGGACCGGACGGTGGCGCTCGAGCTGTCCTCGGACTCGCAGGACTCGCAGGTGTAGGAGACGCTGCCCTCGAGGACGACCGTCTTGGTGCAGTCCAGCGACACGGCCGCGCCGACCGGCGCGTCGGGCCCGCCACTGGAGCCGCTGTCGATGCCGCCCTGCCCACCGGACTGGTCGCTGACGAGCACGTTCCACCCGTAGCAGACGCCCTGCTCCTCGGTGGCCTCGGCGAGGGACTGCGCGAGCTCGGCCGCGTCGCCGTCGGAGAGCAGCGGGGAGGCGACCGCGGAGATCGGCGCCACACACGCGAGCGCGAGCGCGCTCAGCAGGGTCCCGAGCGCGCGCGTCACTTTCCGCCGCCCCCGGGACCGCCGCCGCGGAAGCTCTCGGCCGGCCCGGAGAAGCGTCCCCAGTAGCCGCCGACGAACGGGTAGAAGAGGCCGTAGCCGCGACGCTCGTCGGCCAGCGTGATGCGCGAGCCGCCACCGGACGGCTGGATCCCCACGAAGTCCTTGCGGTAGCGCAGGAAGATGCCGTCCGGCGTCACCCGCCGGTCAGCCGGCTCGTGCTCCCCCTGGATCGCCGCGGCGACCCTGGTCGGGGACTGGGTCGACCTGTAGACCTCCGCACCGTTCTGGCTGCCGGTGCGGTCGTACTTGTCCTTGACGAAGCTGCGGACCGAGCCCGTACTGGTGATCGTGAGCACGATGCCGAGCACGCCGGCGACGATCAGGCCGATCGCCAGGCCGCGCGGGAGGCTCATCGGGACACCGCGACGGTCGTGGTCGTCCGGACGAGCTCGTCGGTCTGCGGATAGGCGTGCCAGGTCTCCCACGTCACGCTGCGCGGGCCGGTCGTGTCCTCCCCGGCACGGACGCGCAGGGCGGTGAACGCCTCCGCGTGGCCGGGAAAGAGACCGACGATGCCGTGCGGGTCGTCGGCGACCGCGTCGGCGATGTCCAGTCCGTCGGCGGAGCCCAGGGCGTCGATCCCGGCGGAGAAGCGGTACGTGTGCGTGATCCGGTCGTGCTGGCGGCGGCCGGGGAGGTCGCCGGGACGGCCGGGCTCACAGGCGACCGTCTCACAGAGGGCGATCCCGTCCCCGCGCAGGTGGACCTGATGGGAGTGCCCGAGCAGGCCGAGCTCGATCTCCAGGCCGTTCAGGAGGACCGTCCGGGTCCCGAGCGTGGGGCCGGGCGGGGCGTCGAGGCGCAGGACGAGATCGGCGGCCCGCACGTCGGCGTAGGGCGTGGCGATGGCGAGCTTCACGGCGGGGCCATCTAGGCGCCCGCGGCGTCGGCCCGCAGGGTCTCGGTCCGGGCCTCCTGCGCGCGCAGGGAGGTGCGGACCTCCTCGACCTCGACGGTCAGGCGTGCAGCCTGCGCGCGATGGCGGGCGGCCAGCGCCGTCAGCTCCGGGTCGGCGCCCGGCAACCCGGCCCGGACGTCCAGACGGGCGGCCTCGTGCTCGGCGCGGGCCTTCGTGCCGATGAGGTCGCCCAGCTGGGCGCGCAGCGCGTCCTCCGTGGCCTGGGCCTCGCCCAGGGCGCCGTCGGCGCTCATGAGGTCGAGCCCGGGTAGACGTCGAAGGCGTGCTCGGAGATGACCGCGCCCACGTTGACCTCCCAGCCGCCGGAGCCGTCGTAGCGCTCGAAGCTGAGGCGCTGCTCACCCGCGGCGTAGTCGGCGTACTCGGCGCGGCCGGAGCCGCCGGGGCCGCCGCCGGCCTCCTCGAGCGTGTAGTCGGCGGTGCCGCGCTCCTCGAAGGCGTAGGAGACCCCGTCGACGTCGATGGTCTTCGGGCCGGGCTCGAGGTCCGGGTCGGGGCGGCGCTCCCAGAGGACGCACTCAAGGCCCTCGTCGTCCTCCACGGAGAGCCAGCGACGGTAGTCGCCGTCGACGAGGAGGTGTTCCTCCCAGCGCGAGCCACCCTCGTCGAAGCGGTAGGAGCGCTCGACGATGCTGTCGTGGCCGTCATGGGCGACGACGTCGCCCAGCCGGAGGCCGCGGACGGACGAGCGCCGCTCCACGGCGGGCGCCGAGGTGCCGAGGGAGCGTTCGGGCGGGGTGCCCGGCCCGACCGCCGAGGTGCTGCGGCTGCGGACCAGGGCGGCGACGCCGGCTCCGATGAGCACGAGGAAGACGAGGACGAGGACGGCGGTCATCGGTGTCGGACGCTACTACAGCGTCCTGGCGGGCGAGACGTCTCCGTGTCCGGGCTGCACGTCGGCCGTCCACAACGCCGGAGGGCGCCCGTTTCGGGACGCCCTCCGGGACCTGCTGAAGACGCTCCGAGAGCGCCGACGGCTACTTCAGCTCGACGCTCGCGCCGGCCTCTTCGAGCTCGGCCTTGAGCTTCTCGGCCTCGTCGCGCTCGAGACCCTCCTTGACGGCCTTGGGGGCCTCGTCGACGACGGCCTTGGCCTCCTTGAGACCGAGGCCGGTCGCCGCACGGACGACCTTGATGACCTGGATCTTCTTGTCACCGGCAGCGGTGATGACGACGTCGACGGTCGTGCTGACCTCTTCCTCCTCGGCGGCTCCGCCGCCACCGCCGGCCGGAGCGGCAGCCGCGACGGCCGTCGCGGACACGCCGAACTCCTCCTCCAGCGCCTTGATGCGCTCGCTCAGCTCGAGGACCGAGATGGCCTTGAGCTCGTCGATCCATTCCTGGGTCGTGGACATGTGATGTGCCTCCTATGCGTCGGTGCTGTCGGCGGCAGCCGACGCATCCGTCTGGTCGTTGTCAGTGGTGCTGGTGGAATCGGTGTCGGCCTCGGCGGCGGGCGCCTCCTCGGCGACGGCCTCCTCGGCGGGGGCCTCGGCGTCCGCCGGAGCCTCCTCGGCGGCGGCCGGGGCCGCCTCCTCGACGGGCGCGGCCGCGGCCGGCGCCTCGCCGGACGGGATCTCGCCCGACTGCTTCTTCTCGAGCACGCCACCCAGCTGGATGGCGACGCCCTGGATGAGGGCGTTGAGGGTGCGCACGACGCCGGAGATCGGCGACGCGACGACGCCCACGAGCTGCCCGTAGAGCACCTCGCGCGACGGCAGCTTCGAGATCGCGGTGATCTGCGCCGCGTCCACGGGCTGCCCGTTCATCAGGCCGCCCTTGAACTCGAGCAGCTGCGTGGTCTTCTGTGCGTCCGCGACCGCCTTGGCAGCCGCGGCCACGTCGCCGCGCACGAACGTCAGCGCCGTCGGGCCCTTGAGGAGCTCCTTCAGCCCCTCAGCCTCGGCCTTGTCGGCCGCGCGCTCGGTGAGCGTGTTCTTGACGACACGGAACGAGGCGTCGGTCTCGCGCAACTTCACGCGGAGATCGGCGATCTGAGCGACCGTGATCCCGCGATAGTCCACGGCGAAGATCGCCTCGGATGCTTCGATGTCGGCGGCGATCTCGTCGATCACCGCTGCTTTCTGGTCCCTGTTCATGGGCCTCCTGTCCTGGACTTCGGGGCCCCGATCCTCGTCGGGGCCCAGCCAGGGGTCTTCGGTGGCGCGACGGAGGTTGGGCTACGCCGCGGTGGGCGCGGCCTCCCCGAGGATGTCGCGGGTACGGGTTGCGTCGACCTTCACGCCGGGGCCCATCGTGGACGCCATGGTGATGGTCTTCAGGTATTTGCCCTTCGCGGCCGACGGCTTCGCGCGGATGAGCTCGTCGATGACGGCCGCGTAGTTGGCGAGCAGGTGCTCGGTCGGGAAGCTGGTCTTGCCGATGACGAGGTGGACGATCGCGGTGCGGTCGGTGCGGTACTCGACCTTGCCGGCCTTCGCCTCCTCGACCGCCTTGGCGACGTCCATCGTCACGGTGCCGACCTTCGGGTTCGGCATCTTGCCGGACGGTCCGAGCACGCGGCCGAGACGACCGACGAGCGGCATCATGTCCGGCGTCGCGATGGCGACGTCGAAGTCGGTGAAACCCTCCTCGACGCGCTTCGCGAGATCCTCCGCACCGACGATGTCGGCACCGGCGGCCTCGGCCTCGGCGGCCTTGGGACCCTGCGCGAAGACGGCGATGGTGACGTCCTTGCCCAGCCCGTGCGGCAGCGCGATCGTGCCGCGGAGCTGCTCGTCGGCGTGGCGGACGTTCAGGCCGGTGCGCACGTGGATCTCGACGGACTCGTCGAACTTCGCGCGCTTCAGCTGCTGGACGAGGGCGACGGCGTCCGCGGGCGCGTAGTCCCGGGTGCGGTCGACCTGCGTCCTGACCTCGGAGTAGCTCTTGCTGTGCTTTGCCATGACTAGACGACCTCCACACCCATCGAGCGGGCGGTGCCCGCGATGATCTTCGCGGCCTGATCGACGTCGTGCGCGTTCAGGTCGGCGAGCTTCTTCTCCGCGATCTCGCGGACCTGCGCCTGGGTCAGGGTGGCGACCTTGACGCGATGCGGCTCGGCGGAGCCGGACTCGATGCCCGCAGCCTGTTTGATCAGGATCGCGGCCGGCGGCGTCTTGGTGACGAACGTGAACGAGCGGTCCTCGTACACGGTGATGACGACGGGGATGATCGTGCCGGTGTCACCCTGGGTCTGCGCGTTGAACGCCTTGCAGAACTCCATGATGTTGATGCCGTGCTGACCGAGGGCGGGACCGACCGGCGGAGCCGGGCTGGCCTGGCCGCCGACGGTCTGCAGCTTGATTTGGGTGAGGACCTTCTTTGCCATGCGAACTCTCCTGCCACAGCACCGGCGTCTGCCGGTGGGAGTGGTCGTAGCGGATGTATTAGATCTTCTTGACCTGGTCGAATCCGACCTCGACCGGCGTCTCGCGGCCGAAGATGGAGACCAGGACCTTGAGCTTCTGGGCGTCCTGGTTGATCTCGGAGATCTCCCCGGAGAAGTCCGACAGCGGGCCGCTGACGACCTTGACGGACTCGCCGATGCTGAACTGGGCCTTCGTCTGCACCTTCTGCGCGACCTCGCGCTTGAGCAGACGGTCGACCTCGACCTGCGTGAGCGGGACGGGCTCGTTGGAAGCGCCGACGAAGCCGGTGACGCCCGGGGTGCCCTTCACGAGCTGCCAGGAGTCCTCGTTGAGCTCCATGTTCACGAGCACGTAGCCCGGCATGGTGCGCTGCTCCTTGGTCTTCTTCTCGCCGTCCTTCACCTCGGAAACCGTCTCCGTGGGCACGACGATCTGGCGCATGAAGCGCTTCTGGCCCAGCGAGACCGTGCGGTGCTCGAGGTTCTGCTTGACCTTGTTCTCGTGCCCGGAATAGGTGTTGACGACGTACCAGCGGAACATGCGTTACCTGACTGACGAAAGACTGAAGAACTAGAGGACGACGTCGACGAGCTGCTCGGCGACCACGTCGGCGAGACCGAGGTAGGCGCCCGCCACGATGACGAAGCCGAGGACCACCGCGGTGGCCTGGCCGACCTGACGACGGTCGGGCCACTGCACGCGCTGGAGCTCGGCCCAGGACGCCTTGAGGAACCTGCCGAACCGCGCGGGACCGCCCTTGGTCGACTCGCCGGGGAGGGCCGCCTCGCGGGGGATCGCCCCGCTCGGGCCGGCCGCCAGCGCGGCCTGCTCGAGCGCCTGCTCGTCGGCCGGGTCCTGCGGGTCGTTGTCGTCGTCGCGTGCCACCGGATCCCGCGGTTAGCGGGTCTCCTTGTGCGACGTCTGCGACCGGCACCACTTGCAGTACTTGCGCAGGGTGATGCGATCGGGGTTGTTGCGCTTGGACTTGTTGGTCTGGTAGTTGCGCCGCTTGCAGTCCTCGCAGGCGAGGGTGATTGCGATGCGCACGTCTCCGCGGGCCATGTGGCGTTCCCCAGGAGTAAGAAGAAGAAAGGACGGTGCTCGACCTGCGTCCGGGCGAAAGAAAGACCCGCCCGGAGCGAGTCGACGACGGAGGATAGCGCGCTCCGTCCGGCGACGCAGCTAGGGGTGTCCGCGGACGGCGGGCAGGGCCCCCGCGCCGACCGCTGGGTGGGTCAGGCGCGGGCGCTGGTGGCCGGGTCGAGCCGCGTGAGACGCACGCTGGACTCGTGCGCCGCCGCGGCGACGCCCCGGTACACGCCCTTGATCGGCGGGACGTCGATGTAGTGGCGGCCGTGACCGATCTTCACGTGGGTCTCCCCCGCGAGCCGGCGGTTCGTGGGGTCGGCGCCGACCCAGACGGGCTCGCCGCGACCGGCCGCGTGCTCCTCGGTCGGCAGCAGCGCCTCGAGCCACGCGTGCGTGTGGACCTCGATGGAGTCGTCCCCGTCGTCCTGGCCCGACGCCCACAGGTACCCGCTGACGTAGCGCGCCGCGATGCCCTGGTGGCGGAGCAGCAGCAGTCCGAGGTGGACGAAGTCCTGGCAGACGCCGCCGCCCGCCCGCAGCAGGTCCTCGACGGTCGAGCCGACGTAGGTGGCGTGCGGGTCGTAGCGGAAACGGTCCGGGATCAACTCGCACAGCAGCCGCACCGTCGCCGTCGGCGTGGTCGCGCGGGTGACCTCGTGAAGCTCGTCCAGCAGGCCGGCGGGCGGGTCGGCCGGGCCGGGCAGCAGGAACTCGCCGGCCGCCTCCTCGTAGGCCGCCGTGCCGAGGGCGCCCCAGGCGGCCTCCGGCGGCGCCGGGGGCTCGGCCGTGACGACCCGGGCGCGTACGTCGATCGTGAGGTGCTCGTGGGCCTTGGGGATCCCGAACTCGATCACCTCGGTCCCGAAGTAGTCCCGGTGGCTCTGCACGCGGGTCTCCGGGTCGGTGCGGAACTGGAACTCGTCACAGCGCTGGGTGCTCGTCGTCGCCGGGCGCACCCGCAACGCGTTGAGGTTGTCGGTCACCGGGGCGTCGTACGTGTACTCGGTCAGATAGCGGATCTGGAAGTTCATGCGGTCACGTGGGTCGAGACGACGCCGGGCGCGGACGCGCCGGCGAAGTACCGCTCGGCGATGTCCTGGTCGACCTGGGCGAGCTCCGTCTGGATGAACTCGAAGGTGCCGTGCAGTCCGCCGACGCCGCCGATCTCGGAACGCCGCCGGAACTCGAGGTCCGCCCCGAGGCGGGTCAGGCGCAGCACCGGCTCGCTGTTGCGCGGGTTCACGTCGGCCTGCTCGATGGAGGACAGGAGCGCCTCGACCGACGCGGCGACGCTGTCGGGGTAGGCCCGCTCGAACAGCAGGAAGCGGGCGACCGGCTGGGCGTTCGGGGGTCCGGGGACGGCGCGCCGGAAGGCCTGGAAGCCACCCACGGCCTGCAGCAGCGCCAGCGCCTGGCCGTCGCGGGCGGCGGTGTCGTCGGCGTCGGTCACCGGGAGCGCCACGCGCAGCATGCGCAGGACCATGTCGGCGGCCTCGATGCGGCCGCCGGCGATGAGGAACGCGCTGGCGTCGTCGCGGAGCATCGTGCGCCGGGTGAGGCCCCAGAAGAGCGCCGAGCGCTCCTTGACGTACTGGTAGAACGAGTACGGGCCGGTCCGCAGCCGGGCGGACAGCTCGCCCTCCAGCAGCGTGAGGTTCGTCGTGTTGACGGCCTCCCACATCTCCGCGCTGATGACGTCGCGCACCGTGCGGGCGCCCTCGCGTCCCCGGGCGACGCAGGAGACGACCGAGGCCGGGTCGTCGACGTCGAGGGTGAGGCGCTCGAGCACGTCGTCGCGCCGCGCGGGCAGGCCTTCGGGGTTGGCGCCCATGATCGCGAGGGTGGAGCCCCAGCTGAGCGTCACGCCGGACGGGTCGTCGGGGCGCCCCTGCACGTCGGCCTGGAAGACGCCGTCGAGCATCCGCGCGGTGTGCTCCGCGCGGACGAGGTTGCGGCCGAGCCAGAAGAGCTCGTGGGCGATGCGCGCGAGCATTACGCAGCACCCCCCGAGGAGTGGGGCGCAGCCGCACGGTCACGCGAGGCCGGAGGCGGCGCGTCGTTCTCGGGACGCGGGGCGGGATGCCCCGCGGAGCACTTCTCGGCAGCGGGCTGCGAAGCAGCTTGCTGCTGCTGCTGCTGCGCCTGGCCGGTCCAGCCGCCGTAGCGGAGGTCCGGCATCGTCGGGGGCAGCGGGCCCGGCGTCACGGTCTCGGCGTGATCGGTGTCGTCGCCGTCCTCCTCGAGCACCCAGGTGTCCTTGGAGCCGCCGCCGCGCGAGCTGTTGACGATCAGCGAGCCCTCGACCATCGCCACGCGGGTGAGGCCGCCGGGGATGATCTTGATGGTCTCGCCGAACACGGCGAAGGGCCGCAGGTCGACGTGACGGGGTGCGATGTGGCCGTCGACCCCGGCGGTCGGGACGGTCGACAGCTTCACGATCTCCTGGGCGATGTAGCGCTCGGGCTCCGCCGCGATGTAACGGGCGACCTCCTTGAGCTCGGCCTTGGGGGTCGAGGGGCCGATCACGACGCCCTTGCCACCGGACTCGCCGGTGGGCTTGACGACGAGCTCGTCGAGCCGGCCGAGCACGTGGTGCAGCTGCTCGGGGTCGGTGAGCAGGTAGGTCTTCACGTTCTGGAGGATCGGCTCCTCGGAGAGGTAGTACTTCACCATCTCGGGGACGTAGTGGTAGATCGCCTTGTCGTCGGCCACGCCGGTGCCGAAGGCGTTGGCGATCGCGACGGTGCCGGCGCGGTACGCACGGACCAGCCCGGGCACGCCCAGGAGGGAGTCGGGACGGAATTCGAGCGGGTCGACGAAGTCGTCGTCGAGTCGGCGGTAGACCGAGTGGATACGCTGGAGCCCGGAGGTCGTGCGCATGTAGAGGACGTCGTCGCGGACGACGAGATCGCTGGCCTCGACGAGCTCGACGCCCATCTGGCGGGCCAGGAACGCGTGCTCGAAGTACGCCGAGTTCGCCGGCCCCGGTGTCCACACGACGACGGTCGCCTCGTCGTCGGTCGATGGGGCGACGGCGCGGAGCGCGGCGAGGAGCAGCTGCGGGTAGTGGTCGACGGGCCGGACGTTGTAGTGCTGGAAGAGCTGCGGCACGAGGCGGGTCATCGCGACCCGGTTCTCCAGGACGTACGAGATCCCCGACGGCGTGCGGACGTTGTCCTCCAGGACCTTCCAGGAGCCGTCGCTGTCGCGGACCATGTCGCAGCCGGCGACGTGGCAGTAGACGCCGCCCGGCGGCCGGATGCCGTGCACGGCGCGCGCGAAGTGGGAGCGGCTGATGACGAGCTTCCACGGGACGATGCCGTCGCGGACGATCTCGCGACCGTGGTAGACGTCGTCGACGAAGTGGTTGAGCGCACGGATGCGTTGGGCGAGGCCCCGCTTGATGTGGGTCCACTCGGCGGCCGGAAGCACACGCGGGACGAGGTCCAGCGGGAACGGGCGGTCCTTGACGGGTCCCTCCTCCCCGGTCGCGTCGAAGGTGATCCCCTGCTGCATGAAGATGGCGTCGCGGCGGCGCCCGGCGGCGGCGAGCTGCTCCGGCCCGATGCGGGCGAGCTCGCTCACGAGCGGGACCATCTCGGGGTGCGGGTTCCCGCCGGGGTCGAACACCTCGTCCATGAAACCGCCGGCCGGGCGGTAGACGGTGGGCTCTCTGAGGATCGTCGGTTCGGTCACGCGACGATCATCATGCCCAGAAGCACCGGTGTTCACTCTGTGCGCAGGTCGGAAGCCTCGGGGCGGCGGTTGTCCACTCGGTCGAACCGCCCGGCGGGTCCTACGGCGGCACGGAGCCGCCGTGGGACGGCCCCTAGACTCGGGCCGATGCTCGGGACGCCGCGACGCGCCGCCTTCGCCGGCGTGTTCGCCGCGACGCTCGTCGCCTTCCTGGCGATCGGCGCCGTCCTGCCGATCCTCCCGCGCTACGTGCAGGGACCGCTCGACGGCGGGGACATCGCGGTCGGGATCGTCACCGGTGCGTTCGCGTTTGCCGCGGTCGTCGGCCGGCCGGTCGGCGGGCGGCTCGCGGACCGCTGGGGCCGCAAGCCGGTGGTCCTGCTCGGCATGGCGATCTGCACCGTTGCGGCCTGCCTGTACTACCTGCCGTTCGGCGTGGCCGGCATCGTGTTCGCACGGCTCGTGCTGGGGCTCGGGGACGGTTGGGTCTACACCGCGTCGGCGACCTGGATCGTCGACCTGGCCCCCGAGGAGCGCCGCGGCCAGGCGATCGGGCTCTTCGGCATGGCGATCTGGGGTGGCCTGTCGATCGGCCCCCTGTTCGGCGAACTGCTGCTGTCGATCGGGTCCTACGAGGCGGTCTGGGCGTCCGCCGCCGCGACCCCGCTGATCGCGGCCGCGATGATCGCGCGGCTGCCCGAGACCCTGCCCGGCGCGGCCGGGGCCACGCCGGGCACGGGAGGACGTGCATCCGGTGCCCCCCAGGGGGCGCAGGATGCGCAGGATGCACGTGGTGGCTGGCGGACGTGGCTGCCCGAGGGGGTGGCGCTGCCCGGGTCCGCACTCCTGCTCGGGAACATCGGCTACGCGGCGTTCGCCGGGTTCGTCGTCCTGCACCTCGACCGGGAGGGGATCGGCAACGGCTCGGCCGCGTTCGTCGCGTTCGCGCTGGCGGTCGTGCTCGGCCGGCTGGTGCTCGGCAGCATCCCGGACCGCTACGGCGCGCGGCCGGCGGCGCTCGGGGCCGGGGCGCTCGAGGCGACGGGCCTCGTGATCATCGCGCTTGCGGGCTCGCTGCCGGTCGCGTTCGCCGGCGCCCTGATCATGGGGCTGGGCTTCTCGCTGCTCTTCCCGGCGCTGGCGATGGTGGCCATCGCGGCGCACCCGCCGGAGCGGCGCGGCGCGGTGCTCGGCGCGTTCACCGCCTTCTTCGACATCGGCGTCGGCATCGGCGGACCGCTGGCGGGCGCGATCGCGACGGTCGCGGGCTATCCGGAGGCGTTCCTGACCGCCGCGGGGTGCGCCGTCGCCGCGGCCGGGCTGGGTGTGCTCGCGGCGCGGGGTGCGGTGGGGGCCGCGCGGCACACCGGTGAACCGCCGGTGCCCGAGCCGGTCTGAGCTCAGCCGCGGTCGGCGACCGGCCGCAGGAACTCGGGGACCGGGCGCACCATCGAGCGGCCCGACTCGCGCTCCCACGTGCGCTCGAGACCGGCGAGATGCTCATCCATCACGACGTCGACCTCGGCGAGGTCGCCGGAGCGGATCGCCGACAGGGTTCGCTCGTGGATCTCCACCGACCACGCCGGGGCGAGCGGTTCGTGCAGGGTCATGTCGCGGGCGATCTCGAGCTCGCGCAGCAGCGAGCGCATGAGCTTCATCACCGTGCGGTTGCGGGTGGCGCCCGCGATCCCCAGGTGGAACTGGAGGTCGAGCTGGAGGAACCGGTCCTCGGCCGCCTGCGGCATCCGGTCGTCGCGCAGGAGCGCACGCTGGCGCCCGATGGTCTCCTCGAGCGCCGCGAAGTCCTCCTCGGTCGCGTAGGCCGCGGCGAGCTGTGCGACGCGGGGCTCGAAGAGGCGGCGTGCCTCCAGCACGCCGCCGATCTCCCCCAGCCGCAGCTGCGAGGTGCGCTGGACCAGGTCGCGCGGCACGACGTCCCCGACGACGAACATGCCGCCGGCCGATCCGGGTCTGACCTCCAGCACGCCGGCCTTGACGAGCACGCGCGCCGCCTCGCGCAGGGTGGGGCGGCTGATGCCCATCTGCTCGGCGACCAGGCGCTCGCTCGGGAGGCGGTCCCCGACGCGCAGCTCCCCGAGCTTGATGCGCTCGGCGATCTGGGCGACGGCCTCCTCGAACGTCTTGCGGGTCTGGACCGGGGAGAACTCCATTCTCGGTAAGTATTCCTTACCAGGAGGACGTCGGTCATCCGGCGACCCCCCTTGCGGTCGGTCCACCCGCAATGGTAAAAGACTCTTACCATGCTTGGACCGACGATCAGCACGCCTGCCACGACGTCCGGCGCGGCCTCCCCCGCGGTGGGGCGCACGGTGACCCTCGACGACAAGTACCGGCTCCCCGAGGGCCGCATCGTCATGAGCGGCGTCCAGGCGCTGATCCGGTCCGCGTTCGACCAGCTGCGCGCCGATCATGCAGCCGGCCTGCGCACCGGCGGGTTCGTCTCCGGGTACCAGGGCTCGCCGCTCGGAGGCTTCGACCAGGAGCTCGCCCGGCAGCACGCGCTCGCCGCCGAGCTCGGCCTGCACCACAACCCGGGGCTCAACGAGGAGCTCGGCGCCACCTCGGTCATGGGCTCCCAGCTCGCCACGCAGCTGCCGGGAGCCCGCGTCGACGGCGTGGTGGGGACCTGGTACGGCAAGGCGCCCGGCGTCGACCGCGCCTCCGACGCGATCCGTCACGCGAACGTCGCGGGGACCTCACCGACCGGCGGCGTGCTCGCGCTCGCCGGCGACGACCCGGCCTCGAAGTCCTCGACGCTGCCCAGCGCGACCGAGCCGCTGCTCGCCGCGCTGCACGTCCCGGTCCTGTATCCAGGCGACGTCCAGGAGACCCTCGACCTCGCGCGCCACGGCTACGAGCTCTCGCGGGCCTCCGGGCTGTGGGCGGCGCTGAAGGTCGTGACGAACGTCGCCGACGGCGCCGGGACGGCGGAGGTCGGTCCGGACCGGATCCGCGTCGTCGTACCGACCGTCGAGTACCAGGGCCGCCCGTACCGCCACACGCCGACCGCGCGCCTGCTCGCCCCGGTCTCGACGGATCTCGAGGCCTCCCTCTTCGGCGCCCGGCTGCCGCTCGCGCTCGAGTACGCGCGGCTCAACGGCCTGAACCGGGTCACGCTCCCGACGAAGGACGCCTGGCTGGGGATCGTCGCCGCCGGCAAGACCTTCCACGATCTCCGGCAGGCGCTCGCCGACCTCGGCCTCTCCGATCGCGCGCTCATGCACGCCGGTATCCGGCTGCTGCAGCTCGGGATGGTCTGGCCGCTCGAGCCGACGATCTGCCGCGAGTTCGCCCACGGGCTCGACGAGATCCTCGTCGTCGAGGAGAAGCTGCCGTTCGTCGAGCGCGAGCTGAAGAGCGTGCTGTACGGCGCCGGCGCGCCGACCGTCCTGGGCAAGACCGACGAGCGCGGCGGCCCGCTCCTCCCCGCCCACGGCGAACTGGACGCCGACGACATCGCCCTCGCGATCGCCGCCCGGCTCCGCGCCCGCGGGTTGGAGCAGCCATCGGTCTCCTCGCGGGTGGAGCGGATCTCGAGCGCCCGGGCCCGCTCGGCCGAGGTGCCCGTCCTGGGCGCCACCGGCCGCGCCCCGTTCTTCTGCTCGGGCTGCCCGCACAACGCGTCGACCACGGCGCCCGAGGGCGCGGTCGTCGGCGGCGGGATCGGCTGCCACACGATGGTGCTGCTGAACCCCGACGGCAAGGGCGAGGTCGTCGGCATCACGCAGATGGGCGGCGAGGGCACCCAGTTCATCGGCATGGCGCCCTTCACCGCGACCGGGCACTTCTTGCAGAACCTGGGCGACGGCACGTTCCACCACTCCGGGTCCCTGGCGATCCGCGCGTCCGTCGCCGCCGACCTGCCGATCACCTACAAGCTCCTCTCCAACGGGACGGTCGCGATGACCGGCGCGCAGGACATCGAGGGACGCCTCCAGGTCCCTGAGCTGACCCGCTGGCTCGAGCTCGAGGGCGTCCGGAGGATCGTCATCACGACGGAGGACGAGTCCCGGTTCGCCGACGCGACGCTCTCCTCCATCACCACCGTCCGGCCGCGGGCCGACCTGCTCGCCGTGCAGGAGGAGCTCGCGCTCGAGCCGGGGGTCACCGTCCTGATCCACGACCAGGCGTGCGCCGCCGAGAAGCGCCGCCTCACCAAGCGCGGCAAGCTCGCGCCGGCCCCCTATCGCGTCGCGATCAACGAGCGCGTCTGTGAGGGCTGCGGCGACTGCGGGAAGAAGAGCTCGTGCCTCAGCGTCCTGCCCGTGGAGACCGAGTACGGCCGCAAGACCCACATCCACCAGGCCTCGTGCAACACCGACTTCTCCTGCCTGGAGGGCGACTGCCCGTCGTTCGTGAAGGTCAGGCCGGCCAAGCGGCGCGGGCGCGGCGCGGCGGCGAAAGCGGCTGCGCCGGATGTCACGGCGGCCGTCCCCCAGCCCCCGGCGCTCCCCGACGCACCACGGCTGGTCCGCAGCGGCGCGACGAACGTGCGGCTCGTCGGCGTCGGCGGCACCGGCGTCGTCACGGTCGCCCAGATCATCGGCATGGCCGCGATGCTCGACGGCCTGCACCTCGCCGCACTCGACATGACCGGCCTCGCGCAGAAGGGCGGTCAGGTCGTCAGCGACCTCGTGCTCTCCCCCACGCCGATCGACGGCGTCGGCAAGCTCCGCGCCGGCACCGCCGACGTCCTGCTGGGCCTCGACATCCTCGGGACCGCCACCCCGGGGAACCTCGTGGTCGCGGACCCGTCCAGGACCACCGCGGTCATCTCCACGAGCGCCGTGCCCACCGGCCGGATGGTCGTGGACCCGGCCCTGCGGTTCCCCCGCCTGACCGGCCTCCTGCGCACGATCGAGATCTCCGCAGGCGCCGAGGGCAACGCCTACATGGACGCGCAGGCGCTCTCGCAGGCGCTCTTCGCCGACAACATGCCGGCCAACGCGATCGTCGTCGGGGCCGCGTTCCAGCTCGGGGCGCTCCCGCTCTCCCTCGAGGCGCTGGAGCAGGCGTTCCGCCTCAACGGCGCGGGCGTGGAGAAGAACCTGCGCGCCTTCGCGTGGGGTCGCGCGTGCGTCGCGCATCCCGAGGCGGTGGCGGCGCTGGCTGCGACGGTCGACGCGCACGTCCCGGGCGCCGAGGCGCCGGCGATGTTGACCCCGGAGCGCGTCGACGGACTGATCGAGCGGCGCCGCGCGGAGCTCGTCTCCTACCAGTCGGCGAAGCTCGCCCGACGGTACGAGGACGCCGTGGCGCGGGTGGCCGCCGCCGAGGCCTCCGCGATGCCCGGGCATCTCGAGCTGACCGCCGCGTTCGCCGACGGCCTCTTCAAGCTCATGGCCTACAAGGACGAGTACGAGGTCGCCCGACTGCACCTGCTCCCCGCCGAGCGCGCGCGCATCGAGGCGGAGTTCGGACCCGGTGCCCGCGCCGCCGTCCAGCTGCACCCGCCGCTGCTGCGCGCGATGGGCCTGCGGCGCAAGCTGTCGTTCGGCGCCTGGTTCACCCCTAACCTACGGGGGCTGCGGGCGGGCCGGCGGCTGCGCGGGACCGCGCTGGACCCGTTCGGCCGCGCCGAGGTCCGCCGCGTCGAGCGGGCGCTGGTCGACGACTACCTCGGGCTGGTCGGCGACGGTCTGACGAGGCTGGCGCCCCACACCCACGGCACGCTCGTGGAACTCGCTGCGCTCCCCGACGTCGTACGCGGCTACGAGGACATCAAGCTCGAGAGCGTGGAGCGGTTCCGCGAGCAGGCCCGCCTCCTGGCCGGCCGGCTCGACGGCGACCCGGCGGTCCCGGTGGTGCAGGTGCGCCGGTACGTCTGAGACCGGCTACGTACCGCAGAAGGTGACGTGCGGGCCGTCGCCTGCGGGCGCCGGGAGTGCGTACCGCTCAAGCCCGGGACGCTCCATGAAGGGCTGCGTGACGGCGTCCAGCAGCTGCTCGTACGACCCGAGGTCCCCGGCAGTGGCCTGCGCGAGCGCCTCCTCGACCAGGTGGTTGCGCGGGACGTACAGCGGGTTCACCGCGTCCATGAGGTCCGCGTGGGGGCCGAGGGCGAGCCAGCGCGCCACCCAGGCGTCCATCGCCGCGTGGTCCAGCACGTGCGCACGGGCGGCCGGGTGTGCGGGACCGCCGTCCCTCGCCACGTGGGCGAGGTCGCGCCAGAACGTCGTCCAGTCCGGGGCGTCAACCCGCAGCAGGGCGAGCAGGTCCTCCACGAGCGCCGGGTCGACGCCGTCCCAGAAGCCGAGCTTGCGGCCCATCCCTGCCGTCCAGGCGGCGGTGAACCGCTCGCGGTAGGCGTCCAGGACGGGTGTGGCCGCCTCGACCGCACGTCGCTGGTCGGCCGGGTCGATGAGCGGCAGCAGGGCCTCGGCCAGCCGGGCGAGGTTCCACTGCAGGACCTGGGGCTGGCGGCCGTAGGCGTACCGGCCGGCGTGGTCGATCGAGCTGTAGACGGTCGCGGGGTCGTAGCCCTCCATGAACGCGCACGGCCCGTAGTCGATGGTCTCGCCGGAGATCGTGGTGTTGTCGGTGTTCATCACGCCGTGGACGAAGCCGACGAGCTGCCACTGCGCGAGCAGGTCGGCCTGGGCCTCGGCGACGGCCTGCAGGAAGGCGAGCGCCGGGTTCGCCGCGTCCGCGGTCGCCGGGTGGTGGCGGGCGATCGCGTGGCCGAGGAGGCGCTGCAGGAGGTCGAGGTCGTCCAGGGTGGTGGCGACGTACTCGAACGTGCCGATCCGTAGGTGGCTGGCGGCGACCCGCACGAGGATCGCGCCCGGCAGCAGCGTCTCGCGCGGGACCTGCTCCCCGGTCGAGAGGACCGCGAGGGCGCGGGTGGTGGGGATGCCCAGCGCGTGCATCGCCTCGCCCATCAGGTGCTCGCGCAGCATCTGCGGGATCCCGGCCTTGCCGTCGCCCCCGCGGGAGAACGGGGTGCGCCCCGAGCCCTTGAGATGGAGGTCCCGGCGGTGGCCGGTGGCGTCGAGCACCTCGCCCAGCAGCATCGCCCGCCCGTCCCCGAGCCGGGGGGAGAAGCCGCCGAACTGGTGGCCGGCGTAGCCCTGGGCCACGGTCACGAGGCCGTCGGGCAGGTCGCGGCCCGCGAGGGCCGCGAGGCCATCCGGGGTCCGGAGCGCCGCCGGGTCGAGGCCCAGCTCGTGCGCGAGTCCCTCGTTGAGCACGAGCAGACCGGGGGCCGGGAGCTCGTCGGCCGTCCAGGGAACGTAGAGGCCCTCGAGGTCGTGGACGTAGGTGCCGTCGGCGAAGGCGATCGGAGCGGGCATCAGGCCAGCAGGGTCCAGGGATCGAAGGCCTCGATCGCCACCACGCGGATCCGCGGCAGGGCGACCGTGAAGGCGCGGACGTCGTCCTCGAGGTCCCAGAGCTCCAGGCCGTCGTCGACGAGCTCGGAGAGCTGCGCGCTGACCAGCTCGCGGAAGCCGACCACGCCGACGCGCCGCCGGTCGTCGCGCACCAGCGCTTCCATGGCCTCGGCGAAGTCCCCGTCGTGGCTCAGGAGGAGGACGTCACCGCTTTCCCGCTCCGCGAGCGCCTGGAGGGTGCGTTCGATCGCGACGTCGACGACCTTGACGTCCGACGGCCCGGAGAGCAGGACGGGCCGGTACCCGATCGCGGTGACGGCCTGCACGAACGACATCGGCACGTGACCGGACCCGTTGAGGAAGAAGAGGCCGCGGACGGGCTGCTCCCAGGCGGCGCGCGCGTGGTCCAGGACGCGGTCCCAGCGCGGCCGCTCCTCGGGCTCGGGACGGCGGCCGAGGAGGCTGCCGCCGAGGGTCGCGTCGATGTTCTCACCGTCGACGAGCAGGAAGGTCTCGCGGGCGGGCATCCGTCGCAGCCTAGCGGCCCGAGGGCGGGGTTCTGACAACCGCGACCAGTCAGCTCGACAACCCTGAAGCCATGATCGAGGGTCGGGCGGGCGGTCGAGGTGATCCCGGGAGTGACCGCTGGCCGGGTCGTCGCGGGATCACTTCAAGCCTCGATCCCAGGTCGAGGGTCGTCACGGTCCGCGGAGTCCGGATAACGCCGCTGTCCCCTACCGCCGGCACCGCGAACCGGGCACCCGCAGCGTGCGGACGACCCCTCCGGCGAGGCGCACGCGGACGGTGAGCGCCGTGCCGGCGCGGACCCGCAGCCGCAGAGGCCGCCGACCGTCACGCGCGGTCCGGCGCCCTCGCCGGACGGTCAACAGACGTGCGCGCGGGTCGGTCGTCCCGACCACGATCGTGCGCCGCCGGCCACAGTCGAGCGTCACCTGCGGCTGACGCACCCGGGCGGCGGGCGCGTCGAGCGGCGACGCGATCGTGACCTCCGGCGAGGGCTCCACCCCGGACGGCCTGTCGTCCCGCAGCGCGACGAGCCCGCCGATCACGCCGACGTAGGCCGTCCCGTCGGGTCCGATCGTCACGGGCGCGTAGTTGTTGTTGAACAACGGCCCGGAGCCCGCGAGCGCGTCGTACACGGTCTCCCCCGTGCGGTAGTCCAGCGTGGTGAGGAACCACGGGTCGGTCGGGTCGCCGCCGGGCTTGGTGTAGGTGTAGACGAGGCCCGAGCCCAGAGCGAGCTTCGGCACCACCGACGGGGCGGTGACGTCCGCCGTCCAGCGGACCGTGCACGTCCGGGCGGCCCGGTCGACGTCCACCCGCGCCAGTCCGGGCCGGGTCGTCACGCCGGCGAGCACGGCCTGCGGGCCCTCGTATCCGTGGTTGTTCTCCACCACGAGGTTCGTGCCGTCGGTGAGCAGGGACTGGTCGCTGGAGGAGGCGCCCTTCGCGAACACGGGCGCCCGGCAGAGCTCGCGCTCCCCGGTGACGGTTCGCGCCCGGCGGTAGACGACGACGTCGATGGGGTCGGCGTTGTCGGTGATCGCGACGAGGTCGGGGCCCATGAGCGTCGGCGTGGTGCCCGATCCCTGCTGGGTCTGGCCCGGCTTGCGGGTCCCGTCGTTGGGGTAGACGACGCGCCACACGACCGTCGGCGTGCCGTCGGCCGCGGCCTCGAACCGGTACATCGCGGCGTCGGTGACGATGTAGACGCCGTCCTCGCCGACGGCGAAGGAGTTGCCGTTGGGCTCTCCGGTGTCCAGCACCCGGACCGTGCCGTCGTCCCGGCCGACCGTGATCACCCGGCCGTCGCGCGTGGCCACCCAGTAGCGGCCGTCCCAGTCGGGGAGGATCGAGATGATCGCGTCCCCGTCCGGGATCACCTGCGCGAGCGACACCTCGCGCTGCACGCGGAAGCCCTCGCCGTCGGCGTGCCCGATGACGAGGAGGCGCCGGTCGGAGGTCCCCAGGACCGCCCGGTCCTCGTGGTCGAGGTAGAAGTAGCCGCCGCCGGTGAAGTTCTGGAACGGATTGCCCAGGCCGGTCCGGCGCGGAGGCAACTCGTACTCCGTCAGGGACTCGAGCGTGCGGGGGTCCAGCAGGCGCAGCGTGACCGCGGTGACGCCGACGCAGACCGTGACGATGCGGCCGCGGGCGTCGAAGGTGACCGACCCGCAGACGCCGGCGTACTGGCCGGAGGTCGTGGTGATCCCGCGGCCGAGCGGCCCCGTGCGGCGATTGCTGTCCGTCTGGTAGCCGTCGTTGTGCAGGTTCGATCGCTCGTTGGGGGCCATGAACGGGTGTCGCGGGACCGGCGCCGCCGGGACGGGCTGCGGAACGGCGGTGGCCCCCGCGAACGCCGGGGCGGCCGTCGGGACCGCGGTGATCGGGTCGGCCGCCGCCGACGCGGGGAGGGTCGCGGCGACCGTGAGGGCGGCGACGAGGAGCCTGGACCGGGGCATGGCCTCTTCTACAGAACCCGCGCCCGGCCCAGGGAAAACCTGCTCCGAGGTGTCAGCCCACGAGGCCGAGCTCGACCGCCGCGCGCTGCGGACTGACCCGCCGGGCCCGGTCGGGTTCCGGGCCGAGCCAGTACACGCTGCAGATCGGGCACCGCCACACGTGCGAGCCGGAGGTCGTGGCTCCGGCGTCGGCGCTGCGCCTCGCCGGATCGGTCGAGCACGGGCAGTGGTCCAGCAGCTCGCCGACCAGCGTCGCCGCGACCTGCATGACCTCCGACGCGACGTCCTGCGGAGCCTGGGCGCTCACCACGAGGCCCAGGGGCAGCACGTGGTGACGCTGGGCCCAGGGCGTGCCGTCCGGCGCCTCGTACGCGAGCTCGAGCCAGTGCGCGCCGTCCACGGCACCGCGGTCGGCGACCAGCGCCGGGTCGCCGGCGAGCTGCCGCTCCGACGGCGGCGGGTCGAACGGTCCCTGCAGGAACAGCGAGGCTCCGTCGGCGCCCCACAGCTCGAAGGGCACCCCGTCGAGGTCCGACGAGGCGACCGCATAGTGGTTGGGCCAGGAGACGGCGAAGCGGTCCGCCTCGATGAGCCACCCGTCCGCGGTGGGCCCGTCGGCGAGCAGTACCTCGCCGACCCCCTCCAGCTCCGGCGCGCCCGGTGTCGCCGGGTCGAGCGTCGCGGCGACATCGCCGTGCTGGACAGCGACACGGTCGTCCAGGCCGTCGCCGATGCGCCGCAGGACGAACGGCGCCTTCGGCGTCAGGACGAGCCCATGGCCCCGCAGGCGCGCGTCGGTGTGCACGCCGCGAGCGTACGGAAACGACGAGGGCCGCCACGCCATGACGGCGTGACGGCCCTCGTCCGACCCGAAGGCGATGCCCCCAGGAGGGGTCCTAGCGGCCGTTGACCGCGTCCTTCAGCGCCTTGGCGGCGGTGAACTTCGGCGCCTTGGACGCCTTGATCTGGATCTTCTCGCCCGTGGCGGGGTTGACGCCGGTACGAGCACCACGCTCGGCGACGGTGAACTTCCCGAAGCCGGCGATGTTCACTTCGCCGCCGCGCGAGAGGGTCTCGGACAGGATCGCGGTGAGACCGTCGACCGCGGCCTTGGCGTCACCGGCCCCGAGGTCGGTCTTCTCGGCGAGGTGCTGGGCGAGCTCAGTCTTGTTCACGATGCTTCCTCCTGCTGGTGGTCGGTGATGGCCCGGACGCTCCGGACCACCGGGTTCCCTGTGCCAGAGGTGCCCAGGGTTCCTGCGTGAAAATCCCGTCTGGCCGGGACCGGTGGAGCACCCTAGCCCGTTCCGCGGACGGATCGCGTCCCGGTAAAGCCAGGCGCCATCGGCATTTTCGCGGGTTTCGGAGCCGCGCGAGCGGGAATCCCCTGGATGTGCCCGCTCTTGCCGCCCCTCACGACCTCGAGATGCGCATCCGGGCGGTGCCCGAGAACGTGCCGGTCGTCCGGCACGCGGTGGGCGGCATGGCGGCCATCCGGGGTGCCGACGAGCGCATCCGTGACGCCATCGCGCTGGCCGTCACCGAGGCCGTCGCGAACGTCGTGGTGCACGCCTACGACGGCGAGGCCGGCTTGCTCGAAGTGGTGGCGAGCGTCGACGACGTCGAGATCGACGTCGTCGTCCGCGATCACGGCAGCGGCCTCCGCGCCGATTCCCCGGGCGCTGGACTGGGCGCCGGGCTGCGGCTGATCGGGGCCCTGGCCCAGCGGTTCGACATCACCCGGCGCGACGGAACGACCGAGGTCCACATGGCCTTCCGGCTGCGGCCGGCGGACGCCCTCGGGGCCTGACGCGCCATGTCGTTTGCGACGCTGTCGACCGGGGTACGCACCGACGGCCTCATGTTCGACTTCGCCCTCCGCTCCGAGCCCCTCGGCGACGACATCCACGTCCTCGCTGTCGCGGGCGAGATCGACCTCTTCACCGCGCCGGACCTCAAACGCGCGGCCGCCGAGGCGATCGACGGTGGCGCCCGGCGGATCGTCATCGACCTCACCGACACCCGGTTCCTGGACTCCACGGGCCTGGGCGTCTTGATCGGGATCGCCAAGCGTGTGCGACCCGCGGGCGGCGACGTGGCGATCGTGAACACCGAGGCGACGACCGCCAGCACGTTCGCGATCACCGGTCTGGACGGCGTCCTGACCATCGTCGCCACCCGCGATCTCGCGATCGAGGAGCTCCGCTCCACGCAGGCCGACTGACCGGCGCCGCTCCGAGAGCCTCGTCACACGAGGTTTGACGCGACGGCGCGAACGGAACACCTGTTCGATGTCCTCTCGCCGTCCCGCCGTCCCCCGCTTCGCCGACCGCGCCGCCATCAGCCCGGAGGCCCGCGAGCGTGCCCGCCGCGCCCGCAACGAGGTCCTGCTCGTCCTCCCGCTCGCGGCGCTCACGCTCCTCGCCTACGAGAACCGCATGGCGTGGTTCCGGATCGACCAGCCCGCGCAGGTCGCCACCGTGGTCCTGCTCGTCATCCTCGGCTGGCGCCTGGCCCGCGACGTCGGACGGGCGGTCGGTCCCGCGCTGCTGGCCCGCCTGGACCCGGGCACCGCGGGGACGGTCGAGTTCCTCATCCGGCTCGTGGCGGTCGCAGCGGCGCTGCTGGGCGCCCTACGGATCGCGGGCATCCCGCCCCAGACCCTGGCCGTCGGCGGCGCCTTCACCGCCGTGGTCCTCGGTCTCGCGGCCCAGCAGACGCTCGGCAACCTCTTCGCCGGGACCGTGATGCTCAGCGCGCAGCCGTTCCGCATCGGCGACCGGATCCGCCTGCAGGGCGGCGGCCTCGCCGGGCAGCTGGAGGGCACGGTGAGCTCGCTGGGGCTGCTCTACACGACGCTCCGCAAGGGCGCAGACCGCATGATGATCCCCAACGGCGTGGTGCTCGGCTGCGCGGTCATCCCGCTGCACGAGCCGGCCGCGGTCGACCTGCGCGCCCGGCTGCGGCCGAACGTGCGCCCCACCGACGTCCAGCGGCTGCTCGGCGAGTCGGTCACCGTCGCGACCCGCGACGTGCCGCACATCGCGCTCGAGGAACTCGACGACGAGGAGGTCGTGGTCCGGGTCAGCGCGACCCCGGCCGACCCGGGCGAGGGCGCCGCGCTGGCCGACGAGGTGCTCCACGCGCTGCGGTCGGTGACGCGCGGCGAGATCACGCGCGAGCATCGCGTCGTTGCCCCGGCGACGTCCGAGGCCACGGTCCCCGCCTGCGGCTGACCCCGGTCCGCCTCGCTATGCTCGGCCGGACCGGGCGCCTGCGCCCCGTTCCCGTGCGATGACCGGAACCCCCTTCGAACCGACCCCGTTCCGCCTGGAGCGCCGCCGCGCCCCGGGCGGGGTCCGCGTCGTCTCGGTGAGCGGTGAGATCGACCTCGCCACCGCGCCACAGGTCAGCTCCGCGCTGTCCGCTCGCGACGACGGGGAGACCGCACTGGTGCTCGACCTCCGCGACACGACGTTCCTGGACTCGTCCGGGATCAGGGTGCTCGTCCAGGCCCATCGTGCCGGGACGACCGAGGACGTCCCGTTCAGCGTGGCGGGCTCCCCGCCCGTGCTCGATCTGCTCGAGACGACGGGGGTCGCCGGGCATCTCGACCTCGTCGAGCAGCCGCCGGCCTAGTCGCCTCCCGCACCCGGCCGGGGTTCAGCGGTCCAGCTCGAACCACACGCGCGTCCCGCCCACGTCGTCGACGCCCCACCGCGTGGCGAGGCGGGCAACGAGACCCAATCCGTAGCCACCCTCCATCGGGACGCCCACCGGCTCCCCCGCGGTCCCGGCGTCGCCGGGCCGCGGGACGAACCCGCCGCCCGGGTCGACGACGACCGCCCGGACCGTCCGCGTGTCGCACCCCAGCGTCAGGGACGAGCAGCCCGGTGCCCCGTGGCGCACGGCGTTGGTCGCCAGCTCGCTGACGAGCAGCCGCACGTCGTCGAGCTCCGCGTCCGTCAGGCGCGGTCCGAGATGGGTGTCCACCGCGCGCCGGGCCGCCGCGACCGACTGCGGCGTCCCGTCGAGCTCGACGGTCAGGTCATCCGGGCTCCGGTCGAGCTGCGCAACCGGTGGGAGGGGGCCCGGCTCGCCGATCGCCACCGCCACCACCGCGGTGTCGTCGCGCTGGTCGCCGACCGTGTGCGCGTCGATCGCCTCCCGCACGCGCAGGACGACCTCTTCGGCGGTCGGCCGGTCCATCCCGCGCAGCGCGGCCCGCAGCCGGTCCTCGCCCAGTCGGCCGTCGGCGCCGACCGCGTCGGTCACGCCGTCGGTGCGCAGCACGAGCACGTCGCCGTCCAGCAGCGTGAGCTCCTCGATCCGCCACGCCGGGTCCGGGAAGGCTCCGGGGAGCGAGCCCACGTGGCCGACCGGGCGCACCTCGCCATCACGCAGGAGGAGCACCGGCGGGTGCCCGGCCAGCAGCACGTCGGCCCTCCGGAGCCCGCCCGCGAGGTGCAGGTGCACGAGCGCGACGGAGCAGAGGGACAGCTCGTCGCGGCGGCCGAGGAGCGCGTCGAGGCTCGCGATCGCCTGGTGCGGGGACCCCGTCTGCGTCGCCGCCGCCTCGATCGCCCCGCGGGCGAGCGCCGTGACCGAGGCCGCGGCGGCGCCCTTGCCGGTGACGTCCCCGACGACCAGCAGCCACCCGTCGCCGAGCGGATACGCGTCGTAGAAGTCGCCGCCGACCTGGGTGGCCTCTCCGACCGCCCGGTAGTACGCGCTCAACCGCGCGCCCTCGATGGTCGGGGCCGGAGGCGGGCGCAGGCTGTGCTGGAGGGCCTGCGCGACGTGCCGCTGATCGGCCTCCGCCCGCGTCAGCTCGTCGAGCAGGCGGGCGTTCTCGATGACCAGCGCCGTGCGGGCGGCGAGCGCGCGGGCGAACCGCTCGTCCGCCCGGCCGAAGCGGGCCCGGCCCGTGCTGCGCACCAGCCGCAGCGTGCCGAACTCCCGGCCGGTGACCTCCAGCGGCAGCTCCAGGGCCCGGGCGGGCGACGCCGGCACCCGGCCGCGCTCGACCACCGCCCCGGCGCCGGCGACGTCCACGAGGGTCACGCGCGCCAGATCCGCGAACGACGGCGTGAGGGCGTCCAGCAGCGCGCCGGCCACGGCCGTCGGCGAGCCGCCTCCGGCCCGGCCGTCGCCGACCGCGGCGAGCAGCGCAAGGCGGCTGACGTCGTTCTCGAGGCGTAGCCGGCCGGCGGCGATGACCGTGCTGAGACCGCTGATGCTCACGACGGTCCCGAGGCGGATCAGGTGCTGCGCCGTGAGGAAGCGATCATCGGCGAGACCGGCGAGGAGCGTGAAGGTGAGTGCCACGACGCCCAGGGCGAAGGTGAGGCGCGGTCCGGCGATCAGCGCAGCTGCGAGAACCGGAACGGCGATGGCCCCGGTGAGGACGACCGGGGCGTCCACCGCGACGTCGAGCGCGAAGATGAGCAGCTGAACCAGCGCGAGGACGAGGAACCGCAGAAGGGACCGCCGGGGTGGCACGGGCACATCATCCCCTCTACGGCGGCCGTTCTGCGGTGTCTGGTCACCTCGCGCGGGCGAACTGAGGGGGTGGGGCGCCGGCGTACCCGCCGGTCCGGGCGCACACCGTTCCGTGGGACGCCGGCGCCCCACCCACTCAGCTCCGCGACGCCACGGGTCAGCCGACGCGTGCCCGGCGTGTCGCGGCGCCAAACCCGGTGGACCGACGGTCCCGTTTGCGTCCGGGCACTCCGACCGGTTGACTGCTCCCATGACCGAGCATCCGTTGAGTGACGTGTCCGACGCCCTCGAGGCCCGACGTCGCGAGGAGCGCCGCGCGGTCGACGAGGCGGGCGGCGGCGAGGCGGAGGGCTTCGAGCTCGCCGAGGCCCTCCTGGTGGAGCACGCCAGCCACGGCGACCAGCACACCACGTCGCAGATCGGACAGCACGCCGGCCGCGCCGACGAGGCCGCAGCCGCGCTCGATCCGGACGTCTACGGCGAGGCCGACTGCGAGCGGCATCCGTGACGGGCGGCTCGCGTAGGCTCACGGCGTGATCACCGGTTCCCGCACGATCGACCTGCAGGCCGACGCCGACGAGGTCTACGAGGTCCTCGCCGACGCCGCCGGCTTCCCGGAATGGCAGACGACCGTCCGCGAGGTCGAGGTTCGTGAGAGCGGACCCGACGGGCGCCCGCTCGAGACGCGCCAGCGCATCGACGCGAAGATCAAGACCGTCACCGTGCTGCTGCGCTACACGTACGACGCGCCGCGCTCGCTGAGCTGGACGGCCCAGAAGGGCAGCGACGTGAAGGCGATGGACGGCACCTTCACCGTCGAGTCCACCGGCGACGGCTCGTGTCGCGTCCGCTACGACCTCGCGGTCGATCCCGGCCGCACCCTCGGCCTCCTCGCCCGCGGCCCGGTCGTCGACCAGGTCCGCAATCGGGTGCTCGACGGCACGCTCGCCGACCTGCGGCGCAAGCTCGAGGGCTGACCCATCCGGCGGGCTGCGCGCCCGGCCGCAGGTCAGGGTGCGTCGGGCTCGAGCCGCGGGAAGGACCGCGCGTTCCCGCGGAAGGTCCACGGGGCGGCCTTGAGGCACGGTGCGGCCGACGCCCCCGCCGACTGCGCGTTGGCGGGATTACCGGTGTGCTTGCAGCTGAACGACTCCAGGCCGGTCGCGAGCTTCCCGAGCCCGCCGGGGGCGTGGTACGGGTTGTAGCGGTTCGTCGGGGACCGCTGCTGCGCCCCGACGATGCCCTCGCTCCACAGGGGGGCGAGCACGCGGAGCGCGCGCATCGGCCGGCCGCCCGGACCGGGGGTCGTGTAGTTCGTCGCCGCCGCGATGTTCGCGGAGGCCGACACGACCTCGTCCTTGTACGCGTCGAGGATCTGGATGACCGGGACGAGCTGCTGTCCGGCCGGGAAGAGCGCGTCGAGCGCCGGCTGGGCGCTGCGGACGATGCGGGTCAGGGCGGGCAGCCCCTTGCCGGCCGCGGTGATCGTCGGATCGAGACCGCGGGCGACCTTCTGCAGCGTCGGGCCGAGCTTGATGGCCTCCTGCAGGCCGGGCGCGAGCCGGTCGGCCACCGGGCGCAGCACCCGGAGCGTCGGCGCGGCCTCGCGGGCGGTCGCCTGGACCTCGGTGGAGAACGTGCGCATCTCGCGCAGGAAGGGCGGGAGCTCGCGGATCGTGGCGGTGAGCTGGGTGTTGCGCGTCGCGGTGGCGTCGAGCACCTCGTCGCCGGCGACCACCAGCTCGCGGACGTCGGACTCCCGGGACGCGATCTGGCGCAGCACCGTCGAGGAGTCGTTGATCAGCTGCTTCAGCGCCGGACGCTCGGCGTCGATCACGTCGAGCGTACGGCGGAGGTCCCGCGCGGCGGGCGCCGCGTTGCCCAGGACCGCGCTGATGTCCTTGGACCTGCCCTTCAGGGAGGTGTTGACGTCCCCGAGGAAGCCCTTGAGCGCCGTCCGGGTCTCGGCGTCGAAGCTCCCCAGGACGTCGTCCAGGCCCTCGGCCTGCTGGACGTTGCGGACCGCGAGGCGGCCGCCGTCTGGCACCAGGGGCCGGCCCTTCGTGCCCGGGCTCAGCTCGACGAACGCCTCGCCCAGGAGCGTCTTGGACCGGATGATGGCCCGCGCGTCGCTGGGCAGCGGTGCGAACCGGCGCTGCAGGGTGATGGTCGCCTCGATCCGCTCGCCGACCGGCTTGGTCGTCACGACGCGTCCGACAGGCACGCCGGCGATCCGCACCGAGGCGTTGCTGGTCAGCTGCGCGGCGTCGCGAGCAAAGGAGACCTTCACCTCGTAGCCCTTGGGCTCCAGCGGCACGGTGCCGCCGAAGCTCTTCCAGACGAACAGCGTGAAGCAGAAGACCGACAGCGCGAAGAGGACGGCGATCGCCACCTGTGAGAGGGCCGGAGGACGGGTTCCCATGGGTCAGCCCCCGCCGTCGCAGGTCGGCAGCGCGCTGTTGATCTGCTGGATGATCGGGGCGATTGCCGGCACGACCGGCGCGAGGCTGTCGCAGTCGAAGTTCAGGAGGCCGCGCCAGAACGCACCGTTGGAGTCGTCGTTGCTGATGAACGACATGCCGTTGTGGGCGAACCAGGCGGTCCAGAAGAGGTAGCCCTCCTCCTTGCCCTCCGGGTTGTGGGCCAGCGTGTTGACGATGTAGTTGAGGACCTGGAACGAGGTCGTCAGCGACGGCGTCACGGCGCTGAGGTCGGTCGTCGTGGGTGTGAGGTCCCGCGCCAGCGGCTGGGCCTCCCGGACGAGCGGCCGCAGACGGTCCCGCAGGATCGGCGTGGCCTCCTGCAGCAGCGGCAGGGCGGCGCGCAGGGCGCTCGGCGTCAGGCGCGCGGCCGGGCGCAGCGCGCGGGCGGTGGGCTCGAGCTCCTGCGAGAACCTCCGGACGCTGCCGAGCGCCCGGGTCGCGGTGCGCAGGGTGCCGGGCAGCTTGCGCACGGATTCCCGCAGTGCGGCCTCCTCGCTCGCCAGCGCCTGCACGGTCGCGCTGCCGGACTCCACCAGGCGGGCCAGCTCCACGTCGCGCGCCCCGACCCGGCGGGTGAGGATCGCGAGGTTCGCGACGAGGCGGCGCAGTTCCGTGCGGCGCTCGGCCAGGGCGCCGTTGACCGTCTGGAGGTCCTTCGCCGTCGGGCCGAGCGAGGCGAAGAGCGCCCGCAGGTCCTCACCCCGGTCCTTCAGACCCTGGTCGGCGCTGGCGACCAGCACGTTGAAGAACTGCCGCGTGTCGGCGTCCAGGGCGTTGGTGAGCTCGTCGCTGTCGATCGGCGGCGCCGTGCGGGAGATCGGGATGAGACCACCGTCGGGCAGCTCCTTCGCGGGAGGCCGGCCCGGGCGCAGCTCCATCTGCAGGTCCTTCAGCGGCGAGTTGGGAACCAGCGTCGCGCTGGCGTCGTCCAGGACGCGCGGCAGCTTGTCGCGGTTGATCTCGAGCTCGACGATCGCACGGCCGTCCTTGAGCTCGACGCCCTTGATGATCCCGACCTTCACGCCGGCGACGTTGGCGGGCTGGCCGAGTCCGGGCTCGAGGCCCGGGACGGTGCTCATCTCGACCTTGACCGCGTACGTGTCGCGGAACGGGAGGCTCAGGCGCTGGTTGACGAGGATGTACCCCGCGCAGACCGCGGCGATCGACATCAGCACGCCGATGGCGATGAGCCACCTGCCGTACCGCTCGAGCTGGCGCTTCATCGTCCCGCCCCCTTCGCGAGCTTCGCGCGGACGGCCTTCTCGGCGGCCTTCAGCCGGGCGGGGGTGATCCTCTCCTGCGCGCGGCGCGCCGCCCGGAGCCTCGCGGCGGGGATGGTGCGCGCGCTCGCCGCCACAGGCCGGCCGGCCTGGGCCTGGACGTTCGGCGCCGGCTGGTCTCGGCACTCGAGGTCCGGGCGGAACGGCGGGTAGTTGTTCTGCCCGTTCCAGCGCGGCCGGATCCCCTGGATCGCCTCGGGGCCCTGGCCGACGAGCGGGCCGAGACCGGGGATGGTGCCCAGCGAGATCGACTGATCGCCGATCCCGCCGAGGTAGCGGACCTGGTGGCCGTTGCCGTCGAAGGTCGAGGCGGCGCTGTTGAGGCCGACCGCGGCGTGGACGAGGTCCTGCCACACGGGACGGTTGGAGCTGAGCGCGCCGTCGTCGAGCTTCGTGTTCAGCACGGGGGTGACGCGGTCGCGCACGCAGTCGGTCACCGGCGTCACCAGCGGGAAGAGCGTGGTCAGGCGGCGCTCGAGCGTCGGCAGGGCGTTCAGCGCGGGCTTGATGGTCGTGATGAGCGCCGGGAGCTCCCGCGGGCGGGTCGCGCGGTCGAGCTGGTCGATGAAGCGGACCGCGCTGCGCAGCACCGGCGGCGCGACGCGCAGGCCGGGTCGCAGATCGCGGGCGAGCGCGGCGGCGACCGGCAGCGCACGGTCGATCGCCGCGAGGGCCGGGGGCGCGGCGACCAGGAGCCGGTCGGTCTCGCGGACCGTCTCCTGGAGCGCGTCGCTCTCGGACGCGAGCGCGTCCGTCGTGCGCGCGAGGCCGGTCACCAGCCCGCCGAGGGCCTGCTCGTTAGACGCCAGGGCGGTCGTGATCCGGGAGATCGAGCGGATGGTCGTGGAGAGGTCGTGGGTCTCCTCGCCCCGCGCGGCCTCGGAGACGATCGCGACGTCCCGCAGCGCGGGCGCCAGCGGCTTGAGGGCCTTGCCGAGGTCCTCGGCGCCACCGGTCGCCAGCGCGGTACCGGTCTCGTCCAGCAGGCGGGCGAACGAGTCGCGGGAGGGCCGGGCGAACGCCCCGCTGAGGATCTGGTCGAACTGCACCGGGATCGCGGTCTGGGAGACGCCGATCGTGGCGCCGTCCTGCAGCTCGGGGGCGCTCGGGCTGCCGGCCTTGAGCTCGACGTAGAAGCCGCCCTCGAGGAACAGCCGCGGGCGGATGCGCAGCTCGGCGTCGGTGTGGACCGGCCGGCCGCTCTCCTTGAACTCCATGGTCACGATCGCGGTGGTGCCGGGCCCGTTCTCGAGCTTCACGACCTTCGCGACGTCGACCCCGGCGATGCGCACCGGGGAGCCCGTGCGTAGCTCGTTGGAGCTCGTGAAGACGGCCTTGACGCGGTAGCCCTCGACGAAGGGCACCCGCTTGGTGAAGATGCCGTAGGCGGCGCAGAGGAGGAGGACGATCGCGATCGCGCCGATGGCTGGAGTCGAGATGCGGTGCCTGGGGCCGTACTTCCTCACTTGCCCACCTCGTCCAGGAGCCCGGCCGCACGGGCGCGGGCCAAGGCGGGGGCGGGCGCCGACGTGAGCTCGGTCATCGCCGGCTGCAGGCCCGCCGGGTTGCCGATCTGACGACCGGGGAGGTACGGCTCGTTGCCGGTCTCGCACTCCTGGTCGTTGTTGATCGGCGTCGGGTTGGAGTGCAGATTCGCCGCCGGGCCGGCCTGCTGCAGCTGCTGGTCGAGGCCGAGCATCAAGAGCGAGTTCAGCGCGGAGCCGTCGACGTTCCCGAACTCGACGACCTCGCCGAGGTTGCGCGTCGTCAGCCCCAGGACGTTGCAGGTCCGCTGGGCGGGCAGGAGCGTCTGGAGCGTCCCGTCCAGGGTGGTCACCGTCGTCGTCAGCTTGCGCACGGCGCCCGAGGAGGACGGGTCACGCGCGAGCCGGTCGAGCGCGATCAGGGTGGTGCGCAGGGCCGCCGAGAGGCCGGGCACGCGACGCAGCACCGGCGTGGTCGTCCGCAGCGCGGCGGTGAGGCGGCGCGAGGCCAGCGGCAACAGCCGGCCGGCGGGCCGCAGGTCGCGGCTGATCGCCGCGGCGTCGGTGAGGACCGGACGCACCTCGCGCAGGGCGGCGGTGGCCGCGATCTCGGTGCGGGGCAGCTCCTCGAGGGCCTGCTCGAGCTCGGTGCCGGCGCGCTCGATCGCGTTGAGCGTCGTGGAGCCGTTCACGAGGAGGCTGAGGAAGCGCGGGGCGACGGGGTCGATCGCGCGGGAGACGCCCGCGAGTCCGCTGACGAACCCGTCGAGGTCGGTGTCCCGCGCGGCGAGGACCTGCAGGACCCGCTGGGCGGGCGGCAGGATCCGGTTCGTCTCGGCGAGCGTCTCGTTGAGGTCGGCTCCGCGGCCGGCGAGCGCGTCGCCCAGCACGGTGACCGTGCCCCTGATCCCGCGCGAGGTCTCGTCGTCGAAGACGTTGAACGCCTCGTCGAGCTCGACGATCGGCTGCGCCTGCTCGATCGGGATGGAGCCACCCGCGGGGATGCCCCGCGCGGACTTCCCGGGGATCACGTCGAGGTACTTCGCGCCGAGGATCGACCGTGGGCGCACGCGCACCTCGGTGTCGACGGGGAGCCCCTCCCGGTCCTTCTGCAGCTCGAGGAACAGGCGCGCCCGGGCGGGTTCTGTCCTCGTGGCGGGCAGGGCCTCGATCTCCTTGACGATGCCGATCCGCGCACCGCCGATCCGGACCTCCGAGCCGCCGGGGGTCAGCTCGGCGGCGTCGGGGACGAGCACCGAGATCTGGTAGGCGGGGACGTACGGCAGGCCCTTGTTCGCGTTGTACGAGAGCAGGATCCCGATGACCGAGATGATCATGATCATCGAGCCGACGAGGATCGGGTTGCCGAACAGGTCGCCCGGGCTGAAGGTCGAGGGCTTGCGGGTCATCCGAGCAGGTACTCCAGGAGGCTCTCGGTGGCCTGCGCGTCGCTGCCGGCGGGGCCGGTCGTCGTCCCCTTCGTCCCGCCGCCGAGCAGGCCCGGCAGGAGCTCGCCGAGGCCCATGTCCGGCACGGTGATCTCCGGGAGGCCCGGCAGCTTGACGGTGGGCAGCGGCGCCTTCGCGGGCGCCGTCGGGGCGGCGGGCGCCCCGGAGGACGGTGCCTGCGGTGCGACCGGCGCGTCCTTCGCCGGGCGCTTCACGGTCGTCGGGGCGGCCTTGGCCTGCGGCGTTGGCGTCGTGTAGGTCGTCCGGCACGCCGGCTCGGGCGTCTCGGCGAAGAGCGCGCAGGAGTTGAAGAAAGTGTGCGTGGGGGCGATATGGCCGAACGAGTCGTAGCGGCCGGTGAAGCCGACCGCGTTGTAGGCGAAGCGGGCGACGTTCTCGGTGCCCCCGCGGTCGCGCAAGCTGGTCAAGAGCTCCGCGAGCTGCGTGCCGGTCGGGCCGGAGGCGCGGGCGAAGGTGCGAAGGAGCCGCACGACCGGGCGCGCGTTCCTGATCGCCCTGCGGCCGGTCACCGCCGTGGTGCCGAGCGACCGCAATGCCGGTCGGCCGGCCTTCGCGAACGGTGCGACCTGCTGCAGCAGGGCGGTGACCTGCGGCGCGGCCGCGCGGAGGTCGCCGAGCAGCGGCGTGGCGTCGCGGGTGAACTCCTCGAAGCGCGCGACGGTCGGTTCGGTCTCGTCCAGCAGCGCGGGCAGGCGGCGGATGCCCTCCTGCAGCTCGGACCGCTTGCGGGCCGTGCGCTCCGTGACCTTCGCGGCCCGGTCGACGAAGTCGCCGACGCGCTCCGGCTCCTTCGCCAGCTGGTCGACGACCTTGTCGGTGGCCGCGACGGCGTCCTGGAGGTCCGCCTTGTCGCGGGCGAGCTTGTCGAGCACCTCGCGCAGCAGTCCGAGCGTCGGGTTGGCCCGGCGCAGGACGTCGTTGACGTCCGTGCCGCGACCCGCGAGCCCGAGGCCGAGCGAGCTGACGACGATGGAGAACCGCTGGCGCACCGGCAGGTCGAACACGTTGAACAGGTCGGTGAACGCGACCGGAACCTTCGTGTTCTCCACCGGGACGGTCGGCACGCCCTCGCCGGACTTCGCGAGCTCGGCGCCGTCGACGGAGCCGGGGTCGCACTGCACGAACCGCTCGCTGATCAGCCCCTCCGGCTGGATGTCGCACTTGGCGTCGTCCTTGAAGGGGGCGAACCGGCCGTCGACCGCCATCTCGATCCGCGCCTGGAAGTCCTCGGTCAGCGTGACGTCGTCGACGGTGCCGACCCGCGCACCGGCGATCTTCACGACCTGCCCGGGGATGATGCCCTTGGCGGTGTCGAAGATCGCGTCGACCCGGTAGGTCGACTCGTCGGCCGCGCCCGAGCTCGAGGTGCCCAGCGCCAGCGCCAGTCCGGCGGCGCCCAGCGCCGCCACCAGCGCGAGCGCGAAGAGCCGCCGGACTCCGAGGGCGAGCAGTCGCGGGCTCACGGGAGGTTCGACTTCGTGTCGCAGATCGAGTCGTCCGGCACGAACGGGTTCGAGCCGTCCTCGGCGGAGTCCGCCGCGCCGCCGGGGCAGCGGGCGTTGACGCCGCTGCGGACGCCCGGGGCGTTGGTGCCGGGGCCGGGCGACAGCAGGCCGGACAGCACCGGTCCGCCGGTGGCGAAGCCGATGCGCGCGAAGTGGCCGTTGGCGTCGTAGTTCGAGGTCGCGATGCCACCGAGGCCCTGGAACAGCCCCTGGACGACGTCGGGCGCGTAGGGGCGCAGGCCCGCGAAGATCGGCATCGCCTCGGCGACCGCGCTGGTGGCCGACTGCAGCGCCGGCACGGCGACCGTCGCGAGCGCGGGGGCGCCGTCGAGCACCTTGCGCAGGGCGGGGAGCACGTCGACGAGGTCGTCGAGGACCGGGCGGGCCTGTCGCGAGGTCCGCGGGAGCACCCGGAGGATCTCGGCGAGCGGCTCCGCGGCGGGGCGCAGCTCGCGCAGCGCGGGGCGGAACTCCGCGAGCGTGCGCCGCGTGGTCGCGAAGGTGCCGCTGGCCTGACGCAGGACGGCCGGCGCCCGGGTCAGCGCGTCCTGCAGCGCGGTGCGCTCGTTCGCGATCGCGCGGAGCGTCCGGGCGGTGCTCGTGATCCCGTTGCCGACGTCGTCCTCGCGGCTCGCGAGCACGCTGGTGACCGCCGCGCCGGTGGTCAGGAGCTTCCCGACGGCGGCGGTGTCGAAGGCGAGCTCCTCGGCGAGGGCACGTCCCTGACCGACGGCCGGGTTGAGGTACTTCGTGGCCCGGTTGGCGTCGCCCGCCGCGGTGCCCTCGAAGATCTCGTCACCGTCCTTGACGATGTTCTTGAGCTTGTCGCGCGTGTCCTCGTCGAGCGCGTTGAGCAGCGTGTCGAGGTCGACGACCGGCCGGGTCTCGGCCTGCTCCAGGACGCCGCCGTCCTCGATCTCCTCGCCGGAGTCGGGACCGGGCTGCAGCTCGATGTAGCGGTTGGCCACGCCCGAGAGGCCGACGAGCCGGATCTGCGCCACCGTGCCCCGGTGCAGCGGCATGATGTCCTCGTCGTCGAGCACCAGCGTCAGCTCGGCCTGGTTGTCGCCCGTCAGCTGGATGTCGGTGATCTTGCCCACGGGCTCGCCGGCGACCTGGACGAGGTTGCCCTTCACGAGCTGCCCGGCGTCGAGGAACCGCGCCTTGATGACGTACTCGCTGCCGCCCCCGAGCGCGATGACGGCCACGACGGCGAGCCCGAGGACCAGCGCCGCTACCGCGCCGATGCGCGCTGTGGGGATCGATCGCATCCGCGTCTAGCCGCCGATCGGCGCCCGTGGGTTGCCGCCCCAGAACAGCTGGGTGCCGAACAGGCCGATGGCGTGGATGCCGAAGATGTTCATGACCATCGACTTCGCGGTGGCCCGGCCGACGCCCACGGGTCCCCCCGAGACGTTGTAGCCGTAGTACACGCCGACGAGGACGACGAACGTCGCCATCAGCATGCCCTTGATCGACGAGTACACGAGGTCCAGCGGGTTCTGGAACTGCCAGAAGATCTGGAAGTAGCCGCCGGCCGAGACCTCACCGATCTGCTCGATGACCGCGATGTAGGAGCCGAGGAACCCGGCGGCCACCGCGATGATGTAGACGAAGGGCAGGACCATCCACATGCCGAGCAGGCGGGTGGCGCAGAGATAGAGCATCGAGTCGAAGCCCATGACCTCGAGGGCGTCGATCTCGTCGGAGATCCGCATCGAGCCGAGCTCCGCGACCATCCCGGTGCCGACCTTCGCGGCCATCATGTAGCCGAAGGCGTAGGGCGTGACCTCGCGCAGGTCGCAGAGCGCCGTGAACGCGCCGACGGTCGACGGGGAGCCGACCGCGCGGGTGCCGTACACGCCCTCGATCCCGCACTGCAGGCCGAGGATGAAGACGAGGCCCAGGACGATGAGCACCGAGCCGACCACGAGGATCCCGGCCTGGCGCAGCGCCTCGCCGAAGAACCGCAGGACGCGCAGGGAGTAGACGTCGGCCAGGACCCGGCCGGCGAAGCGCAGCCAGGTGCCGAACGGCTGGAACGCGCGGTCGCTGAGCGTCTTCATCGGACCGCCGACAGCTCCGGGTGGGTCGCGAGGAGCGTCTGCGTGAAGACGTAGTTGAAGGCCCCGATGCCGAGGAAGGCGACGACGACCGCCTCGTTGACCGCGCGGCCGACGCCCTCGGCCCCGCCCTTGGCGGTGAGCCCCTTGTAGCAGCAGACGATCGCGATGATCGCGCCGAAGAGCGTGGTCTTCAGCAGCGACCCCCAGAGCTCGGTGGTCGTCGCGTTGGTGAAGTACGTGGCGAAGAACGAGCCGACGGTCTGGTCGTTGGTGATCATGACCAGGACGCCGCCGAAGGTGCCGAAGATCAGCGCGTAGACGTTGAACATGCCGGTCGCGAGCATCAGCGCCAGGAACCGCGGGACGACGAGGTTCTTGATCGGGTCGACCCCGAGGACCTGCAGGGCGTCGAGCTCCTCGCGGATCTTGCGGGCGCCGAGGTCGGCGCACATGGCCGTGCCCGCCACGCCGGCCATGACGATCGCGCAGACCAGCGGCGCGAACTCGCGGACGACCGCGAGGACGAAGAGGCCGCCGAGGCGGTCCAGCGCGCCGAAGAGGTTCAGGAAGTTGGCCGCCTGGATCCCGGACGGCCCGTACGTGAACGCCACCGACGCGACGATCATCGGGAACCAGCAGAGCCGTAGTGCGAAGAGGAACTGCGAGACGAACTCGCCGCCGTACGGGTACGGAGGGCGGATCGCCGAGAGAATGGTCTTGCCCGTGAGGATGCCCATCGAGCCGATCTGCTCGATGAAGTCCCGCAACGGCAGGAACGCCCGATCGGCTACCCCACGCACCATGAACAGCCCTCTCCCAAGATTCCCTCCAGGACGCCCCCCGGCGTCGGTCCGGTGCCGGACTCCGTGGGGCGGCGGTACAGTAGTGCACATCGGCGACGGAGTGCAACCGGGAACCGGCACGGACCCGCTGCGCCCGGCCGGGCGCGATGATGGCGGCCGTGCAGCCCGGCCCTCCCTCCTCCGCGGAGTTCCTCAGCGAGCCGCTGCGCGTCGACCTGGAGACCTGGCGCGCACCGCTGCTGCTACGCGCCCGTACGGGCGCGACGGCGCTGCTGGGCACCTGGGCCGGCGGGTCGCGGGCCCTGCTGGCCCCGGGACCGCCCGTGGCGGTGGCGACCGACCCCCAGGACCCGTTCGGGACGCTCGAGCAGCTGCCCTCCGTGCCCGGCGGGGCCCCGACCGGCGCCGTCGGCGGCGGCTGGTTCGGGCTCCTGGGCTACCTGCTGGGCGGGTCGCTGGAGCCGGTCGGGGGCGCGCCCCCCCGCCCGGCGCCCCTGCCGGGTGCCGCCCTCGCGTTCCACGACCACGTGCTGCGACAGGACCCGGCCGGGGACTGGTGGTTCGAGGCCCTGGTGACGCCGGAGCGCGCCGGGCCGCTGCGCGAGCGGCTGGACGACCTGCGCGCGCGGGCGGCCCGGCTCGCCGCCGACCGGACCGGCCCGCAGGAGGTCCGGACCGGCACCTGGCGGGCGACGCCCTCCGCCGCCGGACACGCCGCGGCCGTCGAGGCGTGCGTCGAGCGGATCCGCCACGGCGATCTGTTCCAGGCCAACCTCTGCCAGCGTCTGGAAGGCCGGCTCGAGGGCGACGCCCTGGACCTCTTCGTGCGCGCCTGGCGTGCGCTGCGACCCGCGAAGGCCGCGTACGTGCAGGGTCCGTGGGGCGTCGTCGCCTCCCTCTCCCCCGAGCTCTACCTCGAGCACCGCGACCGACGCGTCCTGAGCTCGCCGATCAAGGGGACCCGGCCCCGCGGTCCCGACGTGGTCGCCGACGAGGAGGCGCGCGCCGAGTTGCAGGGGGCCGAGAAGGACCGCGCCGAGCACGTGATGATCGTCGACCTCGTCCGCAACGACCTGGGCCGCGTCTGCGCGACCGGGAGCGTCCGGGTGAGCGCGCTGGCCGAGCCCCGGGAGGCCCCGGGCGTCTGGCACCTCGTGTCCGACGTGCGCGGCGAGCTGCCCGACGGCGTCGGGGACGCCGCGCTGCTGGCCGCGACGTTCCCTCCCGGCTCGGTGACCGGCGCGCCGAAGGTCGCCGCGATGCGCGTCATCAACGAGCTCGAGAGCACCGGCCGGGAGGCCTACACCGGCGCGATCGGGCTCGTCAGCCCGCTGTCCGGGCTGGACCTCAACGTCGCGATCCGGACGTTCGAGGCGCACGGCGAACGGGTGTGGCTGGGCGTCGGCGGCGGCATCGTGGCGGACTCCACCGGTGCGGGCGAGGCGCGGGAGGCGGCCGACAAGGCGGCGCCGCTGCTGGCCGCGATCGGGTCCCCGCCGTTCGCGGTCGACGCTGCGGCGCTCTCCGCGGGTGCCCCCGTGCTCCCGGTGCGCACCTCCCCCGTCCCGCTGCCGCGGCCCGAACCGTCCCGGGGCGTCTTCGAGACCGTGCTGGTCCGGGACGGCGCGGCCGTGGCCCTCGACGAGCACCTGGCCCGGCTCAGCGCGAGCACGATCGAGCTGTACGGCGACGCGGTGCCCCTGCGGCCGCTGATCGCCGCCGTGCGGACCGCGATCGCGCAGGCGGATCTCGGGTCGGACGCGGCGCGCCTGCGGATCGACGTCGTGCCCGGCCTCGGAGGGCGTCTGGCGTCCCGCGCGGTCTGCACGCCGCTGCCGCCGGCCTCGCCGTCCCCGGTGCCGCTGGCGCCGGTGGTCGTGCCGGGCGGCCTCGGGCCGCACAAGTGGGCCGACCGCCGACTCTGGGAGGCGCTGGCCGCACAGGACCCGGACGCGCTCGTCCTCGCCGTCGACCTCGACGGGCTCGTGCTGGAGGCGGCGCGCTCCAGCGTCTTTGCCCGGCTCCACGACGGCTCGCGGGTCACGCCGCCGCTGGACGGGCGCATCCTCCCGGGGATCGCCCGGGCCCGGGAGATCGCCCGGCTGCGTGCGGAAGGCGCGCGGGTCGACGAGCGCCCGCTGCCGCTCGCCGAGCTGCGTGACGCCGCGGAGATCGTCGTCTGCAACGCCCTGCGGGGCGTCGAGCCCGCGATCCTCCTGTCCTGACGCCTCAGCCGGCGAGCGTCATCCGCGGCTCGCCGTTCAGCAGGCCGGTCGCCGAGCGGGTGCAGGTGCCGCTTCGCGGCGTCCCGGCGTTGTAGGCCTGGCGCACGCACGAGCGCAGCGCCAGCTGGCCCCAGTAGTTGGGGTGCAGGGACTCCTGGATGTAGTAGTTGGAGCCGCAGCAGGTCGACACGGTGCGGATCTGGTTGACCCACTCCGTCTGGTCGACCGCGCCCGCGGAGGCCCAGCTCGCCAGGCCGCGCTCCTCGATCAGGCCCACGGTGTTCTCGCACAGGCGACGGCCGTTGAACGCGCTCGACACGTTGAGCGTGCGGAGGTTCGTCAGGCCCGCATCCGCCGCTCCCCCGAAGACGGCGGTGTTGATCGTCGGCAGCGCCGTCGCGTTGGCCCAGTTGGCGTCGGCGTTCCAGAAGCCGCAGCCGCCGGTGTTCTGCCGCGTGTACCCGCTCTCGGAGTAGCGGAAGCCGCTGCTGTTCGGGATCGGCGACTCGTAGTTCTGCACGAGGACCGAGTACTGCGAAGCGCTGTAGCCCGCGTTCGTCATCGCCGTACGGAGGTTGAGGATCGCGTTCTTGACCTTGAGGCGCTGCGCGGCGACGTTGGAGGACGTGAAGTTCGCGGTCACGGACGCGTCGTCGTTGCAGTAGTTCTTGGCCCAAGTGGGCGACGTCGCCCAGTTGCTGACGCAGGTCTGGACGATCGAGCCGAAGTTGAAGTCGTTGCCGCCGATCGAGACGACGACGAGCTTCACGTTGTTGGCCGTCGCGGTCTCCTGGAGCATCCGCGCCTGGCCCTTGTTGGAGCCGGACAGATAGAAGTCCAGGCCGGGCTTGAAGTTGCCGTCGCCGTCGGTGAACGTCGCGGTCCTCGCGCCGGAGCAGGCGAGGTTGATGCCCTGCGTGCCGGCGCCGATGTACGCCTCGGCCGCCTCGGAGCGGTGGCAGCGCGTGATCTGCTCGCCGGTGTTCGCCCCGTTGTCCCAGTAGGCGTCGGCGCCGAGGGCGTCGTGGCGGCTCTCCCCGGCGTTGGAGTTGCCGGCCCAGCGGCCGGCCTCCCCGGAGATGTAGGAGTCGCCGACGGTGACCACGGTCGGGGTGCCGACCCCGGGGGCCGCGACCGCCGGTGACGCGGTCGAGCCGGCGGCGACGAGCGCGAGCGCGGCGGCGAGCAGGGCGGCACGGGGACGCGTGCGCGAAACCAGGGACATGCGGATCTCCTCGAGAAGACGAGGCCACGCAACTCCCGCGCGGCCGACCGCCGCGAGCGTAGCCCGCGGGCGACGGCGGGCGCAAGCGCGATTCACCGGACAGCTACGCTGGCCCCGGATGTCGGCCTCGTGGACCAGCTGGTCGAGGGAGCACACCTGCACGCCGCAGGTGCTCGCCCATCCGACCTCGGTGGACGAGGTCGTCGCGCTGGTACGGGACGCCGCGGCCGCCGGGCGGACCGTCCGCGTCGCCGGCGCCGGCCACTCGTTCACGCCGTGCGTGCTGACCGACGGGACGCTGCTGTCCCTGGACCACATGGACCGGGTGCTGCACGTCGACGCCGACGCGGGCCTCGTCCGCGTCGAGGCCGGGATCGCCCTGCACGCCTGCAGCGAGGCGCTCGCCACGCACGGCCTCGCGTTCGAGAACCTCGGCGACATCGACGTCCAGTCGATCGCGGGCGCGACGGCGACCGGGACCCACGGCACCGGCGCGAAGCTCCGCAACCTCTCCAGCGCGCTCCACGCCGTCCAGCTGGTGACGGCGGCCGGCGAGGTGCTCGAGCTCGACGAGTCCTCCGATCCCGACGGCTGGCGGGCGGCCCGGGTGTCGCTGGGCGCCCTGGGCGTCGTCACCGCGGTGACGCTGCGGGTCGTCCCGTCCTTCACGCTGCGCGGCGTCGACGCCCCGCGACCGCTGGACGAGGTGCTCGAGCAGCTCGACGCGCTCGCCGACTCTCACGAGCACTACGAGTTCTTCACGTTCCCGCACAGCCCGCTGGCCCTCACCCGCTGCAACACGCGCGTCGACGAGTCGCCCCGGCCCCGTGGCCGGGCGTCCGCCTGGGTGCGGGAGGAGCTGCTCGTCAACCACGCGTTCGGGCTCGCCAACCGGGTCGGCCGGGCGCGGCCCGCCTGGATCCCCGCGATCAACCGGCTGGTCTCGAAGGCGTCCGGGACGAGCGTGCGGGTGGACCGCGGCGACCGGATCTTCTCGTCGCCGCGCAGCGTCCGCTTCACGGAGATGGAGTACGCCATCCCCCGTGCCCACGGGCGGGAGGCGCTCGAGCGGGTCCGCGCGCTCGTCGTCGACGGGGGCTTCGACGTGACGTTCCCGTTCGAGGTGCGCTTCGTCGCCGGCGACGACGCGTTCCTCTCCCCCGCCGGGGGCCGGGACACCTGCTACCTCGCCTCGCACGTCTTCGAGGGCATGCCGTGGGAGCCCTTCCTGCGCGCCGTCGAGGACGTCATGCGCTCCTACGAGGGGCGCCCGCACTGGGGCAAGCGCCACTTCCGCACCGCGGAGGACCTGCGTCCGGTCTACCCCGACTTCGACCGCTTCCTCGCCGTCCGCGACCGGCTGGACCCGGCACGCACCTTCACCAACGCCTACGTGCGGCAGGTGCTCGGTCCGTGATCGCCCCCGTGGTGCACCTGCACGAGCGGTTCCCGGAGCTCGGCGACGGCGCGCTGCCGCACGTGCGGCTGGGCACGCCGCCGACCGCCGTCCACCGCCTCGAGGGCCTCGCCGCCGGGGGCGCCGACGTCTGGGTCAAGGACGAGGGCGCCTACGGGGACGGCGGCTGGGGCGGCAACAAGGTCCGCAAGCTCGAGTGGCTGCTGCCCGACGCGCAGCGGCGCGGGCGGGACACCGTCCTGACGTTCGGCGCGCTGGGCACCAACCACGGACTGGCGACCGCCCGCTACGCGCGGGACCTCGGGCTACGGGCGGCCGTCGCCGTCGTCGACCAGCCGCTGGACGAGCACGTCGAGCGGCAGTTCCGGATGCTCTGCACGTCCGGCGCCTCGGTCTACCGCACCCGGACCAAGGCCCGGACGGCCGCCGCGCTGCCGATCATCCTCGCGCGCCACACCGCCGCATCCGGCGGCACACGGCCCTACGTCTTCCCGGCGGGCGGGTCCTCCCCGGTCGGCGTGCTGGGGGCGGTCGAGACGGCGCTCGAGCTCGCCGCCCAGGTCCGGGCCGGTGTCCTGCCCGAGCCGTCGCACGTCGTCACCGCCGTCGGCACCGGCGGGACCGCCGCCGGATTCGCGCTCGGCTTCGCGCTCGCCGGGCTGCGCACGCGCGTCCACGCGGTCGTCGTCAACGACACGCTGCGCCTGGACGAGGCGCAGATGCTGCGGCTCGCCCGGCGCACCAGCGCCCTGCTGCGCCGCCGCGGCGCGCGGCTCGGCCCGCTGCTCCTCGGACCGGGCGCCCTGGTCGTCGACCGCAGCGAGCTGGGACCGGGCTACGGCGTCCCGACCGGCTCCAGCGCCGACGCGATCGCGATCGGCGGCGAACACGGCGTGCACCTGGACCCCGTCTACACCGGCAAGGCGCTGGCCGCGCTGCTCGCCGCCCGACGCGCGGGCCGCTACGGGCGCGGGCCGGTCGTACTGCTGCGCACCCACGGGCCGCGCTGAGCGCAGAGGTGTACGGAGCCCGGAAGTCGTCGGCGCTCAAGGTCCGCCCTTCCCGACCGATCACCGGGGGTATGCACGAGCTGCTCGAGTCAGGTGTCGTGGCCGACGTCGTCCTGGACGGCGGTTGGCGGCGACACGTCCACGTCTTCGACAACGGCGATCCCATCCTGCTGCGGCCGATCGACGGCGGCCTGAGCCTCCCCGGCACCCTCACCTGGTGCCCGGCCGCGCTGGAGTGGCGGGTCGGCCACCGCGCCGCGCGCCTGGAGGGCATCCTCACCGGCGACGCGTTCGGCTTCGCGCTCACGCCCGCCGGTGAGGCGCACACCATCCAGCGTCGCCGCTTCGTCCGCGTCAGCGCCGAGGTGCCGGCCGCGCTCGTGGCGGTCGACCCCGACCAGGGCGCGGAGCGCCGTGTCGTGGCCCGGACCATGAACGTCTCGCTCGGCGGCATGCTCCTGGCCGGAGCACCGGACCTGCGCGTCGACGAGCCGTTGCACTTCGCGCTTCAGCTGGACGGCCAGACCGTCGCGGGCACCGGCCGGGTCGTCCGCGGGGCACCCGACGGGACGCGCGGCATCGCCTTCGAGGGCCTGCACGGCCGCGCGGAGCGCACGCTCGCCCGGTACGTCACCGAGCGTCAGCGCTCGCTCGCCGCGATGGCCTGACCCGGCCGGCCTCCTCGGGTGCCCGGCCCTCAGGCGGGCAGGGCCAGCGGGTTGGTGGCCGGGTCGACCTTCGGGCACTCCCGGCCGATGCGCCGCATGACGCCCCAGAAGTCCGCCAGCTCGGGGTAGACGATCGGCTTGCCGGACGTGACGAGCGCGGACGCGGTGGCCCGCTCCGGATCCGCCCAGCCGACCGTGTTGGTGTACCCCAGGTGCCCGAACACCTCCTCGGTGTCCGGCCCGTAGAGGCTCAGCACCTTGGCGCCGAGCATGAAGCCGAGGCCGTAGCGCGTCGGGAACCCGAGCGTGAAGTCGATCTCGCGGTAGGACTGCTCGGTGATCGCACGGCGGATCGTGCGCGGGTCGAAGATCTCGACGCCGTCGAGGGTGCCACCGGAGCGCAGGAGCTCGAAGAAGCGGCTGAGCTCGTGGGCGCTCGCGACGCCGTTGCCCGCCGGGATGATCCCGGTGAGGAACCGCGGGTCGTTGGAGAGCGCCGGGATCTGGTCGGGGTGCTTGCCCAGCGCACGCTGCAGCAGCGTGGAGATCGGGGGCAGGCTGGGTGCGCCGGTCGCGTAGGACCAGCCGACCTCGTCGACCCGGTCGGCCGGGACCCCGTAGTTGCAGAAGTCGAAGCCGAGCGGGTCGAGGATCTCGCGGCCGAGGACCGTGCGGATGTCGTCCCCCGTGACCCGCCGGACGATCTCGTCGATGATGAACCCGCCCGAGATCGCGTGGTAGGCCAGCGCCTTGCCCGGCCGGGAGAGCGGGGTCGCGTCGCACATCGTGCGGACCACCATGTCGTGGTCCTCGATGTTCTCGAGGTCGAGCATCTCGCTCGGCACGTTGGGGACCCCCGCGCGGTGCGCGAGCACGTGGGCGATCGTCACGCCCTCCTTGCCGTGCGCGGCGAACTCGGGGATGTACTCGCAGACGCGGTCGCCGATGTGGATGTCGCCCCGCTGGTCCAGGAGGTGGGCGACCATCGCGGTTATCGCCTTGGAGGAGGAGTAGATGACGAACGGCGTCCGCGTCGTGAGAGGCCGCTTCTCGACGTCCTTGCCGTCCCGCGGGCCGTTGCCGCGAGCATGGCCGATCGCCCGGTCCAGGACGACCTGCCCCTCCCGGCGGACGGTCAGCTGGATCGCCGGATGGACGCCTGTGCGGTACAGCACGCGGATCGCCGCCCACATGCGCTCCACGTTGTCCCGCGTCATCCCGACGTCGGCGGGATCGACCTCCTCCCCCACGCTCGTGACCGCGTCGAGGTCCTTCGGGATCCGGATACGCCGCAGCGGGTCCGGACCGATCGGCGGGCGAGGGATGAGCTTCGGCATCGCGGCGGCACCGTACCGCCTGGCGGTGGCCGCGGTCGACGCCCCCTTTTGGCCCCTGCGAGAAGAGACGCACTTCACCCGTGGACCGGAACCAGGCGCGCCGCGTCGTCCTCCGGCTCGCTGTCGTGCGAGGATGCCCGCGAGGAGCACGGCGGCACAAGCAGCGGAGGCACATCGGTGGAACTCGTACCCAAGGTCATCACCCGTCCGGCGGCGCGCATCGGCGCGGCGGCCCAGAACGCCCTCGAGGTGGCGCGGTTCGGCGGCCTGGAGACCGGGGACGAGCACGCGCCCTTCGAGATCGTCGCGGAGCAGAAGATGTACCGCCTGCGCCGCTACTTCGCCCCGGAGGGCGAGCGCCGCCTGGGGTCCAAGGCGCAGGCGCGGCCCGCGATCGTCCTCGTCCCGCCCATGATGCTCTCGGCCGAGGTGTGGGACGTCTCCCCGCAGGCGTCCGCCGTCCGCGACCTCCACGCCCTCGGCATGGACCCGTGGGTGGTGGACTTCGGCGCCCCGGAGAACGAGGAGGGCGGCCTGCAGCGCACCCTCACCGACCATGTGCTCGCGGTGAGCGAGGCCGTCGACCGCGTCCACGCCGCCACCGGCCGCGACGTGCACCTCGGCGGCTACAGCCAGGGCGGCATGTTCTGCTACCAGGCCGCCGCCTACCGCCGCGCGGAGGGACTCGCCTCGCTGGTGACCTTCGGCAGCCCCGTCGACACCCGCGGCGTGCTCCCGTTCGGCCTGCCCGAGGAGGTCTTCAACGGCGCCGCGAACGTCCTCGCGGCCGTGCTCGGCCGTGCCGCGCTGCCCGCCTGGGCCAGCCGCACCGGCTTCCGTCTGCTGGACCCTGCGAAGTCCGTGCGCCAGCGCGTCGAGTTCGTGATGGCGCTGCACGACCGCGAGGCGCTGCTGCCCCGCGAGAGCCAGCGGCGGTTCCTGGCCGGCGAGGGCTTCGTCGCCTGGTCGGGCCCGGCGATCGCCGAGCTCATGCGCGGCTTCGTCCTGCACAACCGGATGCTGCAGGGCGGGTTCGTCATCGACGAGCGGCTCGTGACCATGGCCGACATCGCGTGCCCGTGCCTCTGCTTCGTCGGCGAGGTCGACGAGATCGCCCCGCCGCCGTCGATCCGCGCGATCATCCGCGCCGCACCGCGCGCCAAGGTCTACGAGAAGAGCCTGCGCGCCGGGCACTTCGGGCTGGTCGTCGGCAGCACCGCCGGCCGCGAGAGCTGGCCGAGCGTCGCCGAGTGGATGACGTGGTGCGACGGCGGCAAGCAGGGTCCCCCGCCCGAGGGCATCGGTCCGATGGTCGGCGGCGAGCTCGCCGAGACCGGCGGCCGCGGTCAGGGCGTCGGCTACCAGCTCGAGCTCGCCGCGGACGTGAGCTACGGCCTGGCGAAGTCCGTCCTGGGCGGCGCCTCCAAGACGGTGCGGTCGGTCCGCGAGGTTGCCCGCGAGGCCGCCACGCAGCTGCCGCGCCTCGCGCGTCTGGAGCAGATCGCGCCCGGTACGAAGATCTCGCTCGGGCTGCTGCTCGACGAGCAGGCCAAGCGCTCGCCCGACGCGGTGTGCTTCCTGTTCGAGGACCGCGCCCACTCCCAGCGGGACGCCAAGCGCCGCATCGACAACGTCGTCCGCGGCCTCGTCTCGATCGGCGTCCGGCAGGGCGAGCACGTCGGCGTCCTGATGGAGACCCGGCCGTCGGCGCTCGTCACCGTCGCCGCCCTGTCGCGCCTCGGCGCCGTCGGCGTGCTGCTGCGGCCCGACGGCAACCCGACCCGCGAGGCCGAGCTCGGCCAGACGACGAAGATCGTCACCGACCCCGACAACATGAGCATCGCGCGGCGCGCCGAGGGCGCCCACGTGTACGTGCTCGGCGGCGGTGGCGAGGAGCGCGACCTCGGCCCCGGCGTCACCGACATGGAGCGCATCGACCCGGACGCGGTCGAGCTGCCCGCCTGGTACCGGCCGAACCCCGGCAAGGCGTCGGATCTCGCGTTCGTCCTCTTCACCGGCGAGGGCGACCGCACCCGCGCCGCCCGGGTCACGAACCGTCGCTGGGCGCTGTCCGCGTTCGGCACCGCGTCGTCCGCCTCGCTCGGCGAGGGCGACACCGTCTACTCGGTCACGCCGATCCACCACCCCTCCGGACTGCTGATGTCGATCGGCGGCGCGATCGCCGGAGGCTCGCGTCTGGCGATGGCGCGCGAGTTCAACCCCGAGACGTTCTGGGACGAGGCCCGCCGCTATGGCGTCACCGTCGCGGGCTACACGTGGACCCTGCTGCGCGCGCTCGTCGAGGCGCCGCCCCACCCGGCCGAGAAGCACCACGGCGTGCGGCTCTTCATCGGCTCGGGCATGCCCCGCGGCCTGTGGCGGCGCGTGCTCGAGCGCTTCTCCCCCGCGCGGGTCATCGAGTTCTACGCCGCCACCGAGGGCGACGCGATCCTCGTCAACCTCACGGGCGCGAAGCCCGGGGCGCTCGGCCGCCGGCTGCCCGGCTCGGCCGAGGTGCGCGTCGCCGCGTACGACCCGACCGAGGGCCGGCTGCTGGAGGGCCCGGACGGACTGGCGCGGGTCTGCGACGCCGACGAGGTCGGGATGCTCCTCTCCCGTCTGGAGCCCGGCGTCCCGACCACCGGCTCGCCGCTGCGCGGCGTGTTCCAGCGCGGCGACGCCTGGCTCGCGACCGGCGACCTCTTCCGCCGCGACGCCGACGGCGACCACTGGCTCGTCGACCACGTGCCGGCGCTGATGAAGACCGAGCGCGGCCTGGTCGCGGCGACGCCGATCATCGACGCGCTGTACGACCTGCCGGCGGTCGACCTCGCGATCGCCTACGGCGTCCGGCCGAAGGACGACTGCGCCGACGAGATCGCGATCACCGCGATCACCGTCCGCAAGGGCATGACGCTGGACGTCGGCGACATCGAGGACGCGCTCGGCGTGCTCTCGGTCGACCAGCGCCCGACCGTCGTGCACGTCGTGCAGGAGATCCCGGTCACCACCTGGTACCGGCCGACGTCCGGCCCGCTGCGCGCCGCCGGGGTGCCGACCCCGCCGCCGAGCGGGGCCCCGAAGACCGTCTGGATCCGCGAGACCGGCCGGGCGGGGTACAAGCCGCTGACCGCGGCCGCGCGCAAGCGGCTCGTCGGTGCGGCCCGGGCCGCGGCGACGCCGGCGTAGCGCTACCGCAGGCGCACGCGCCGGACGAGCTTGCGGGTGTTCCCGGCGGCGTCGGTCGCCCTGACCTCGAGGACGACCGGGAGCGTCTTACGCGCCCGGAGCCGCGCGCCGAGCGCGGAGGACGGCCGCAGGCGCAGCGTCACCGTCCTGCCGGCGGCGAGCCGACGGCGGCGCCGGGCCAGCGTGACGCCCTTGAGCGCCGTGCTGCTCTTGCGACTCACCCGCAGGACGACCTCGACGGTGCACGCCTCGTCGGCGCGGAGGCTGATCGGCGTCCCTCGGCGGCGCAGCTGCGTCAGCGTCTGGAGGCCGAGCACGCGCAGGGTCACACGCGGTGCCCGGCGGTCGCGCGCGGGTGTCATCGATGTCCCCGGCGCCCCGGGGGAGCCCGCCGGGCGCTGCTGACGGAACGGGCCCGTGATCTCGTAGATCGCCCCGGTGACCCCGGCCCGCTGCGAGGCGATGTAGAGCCGCGTCCCGGACGGGTCGAAGGACGGACCGGTGAGCTCGGAGGCTTCGTGGTTGACCCCGGAGGCGGTGAGGAACCGGGACGCGACGCGTTCGGGGGTGATCAGCCCGAGGTCCAGCGTGCTGTCGGTGTTCTCGTCCTCGGACACGAAGATGTCCCCGGACTTCGGATGTACGGTCACGTTGTCGATCCCGGTCAGCTCCGCACCGAGTCCCAGCGCCGACCCGTCGTAGATCAGCTCGAGCAGCTGCTCGCGCGTGTGGTAGGCGTAGAGCCGCGCCTGGGTGGTCGTGACGAAGTACGCGATGCCCTCGTCGAACCACGTGCCCTCGCCCCGCTGGAACTTCGCCGCGACGGGGACCTGCAGGCGGGTGGGCGTGGTGCCGGCCGGGTCCGCGATCCGCGTCCACGTCACCTTGCCGGCCTCGTCGACGGACATGACCTCCAGGAGGCCTGCCGCGAGGTCCGGGTAGGCGGTGGGCGTGAAGCGGTAGAAGCAGCCGTCGGCGGTGTCCTCGGTCAGGTAGAGGCGCTTGTCGGCCTCGTCGACGCACACGGCCTCGTGGCTGAAGCGGCCCATCGCGGGCCGGGCCACCGCCGGGCGCTCGCCCAGCGGGTCGCACTCCCAGATCTGCCCGCCGGCCGTCTCCTCGCCGGAGAGCCACGTCCCCCACGGCGTGACGCCGCCCGCGCAGTTCATCGTGGTGTCGGAGAGGATGCGGCGGGCGCCCGTGACCGACCCGTCCTTCGCGAAGGTGATCGAGGACGCGCCGCCGGCGGCGGGGATCCCCGGGACCTCGGAGTTCGACGCCATGACCCAGCCGCCATCGGGGAGCGGGAAGCAGCCGGAGCCGTCGGAGAAGGGGTGCCAGGTGTAGCCGGTGGTGCCCAGCGGCTGGCCGCCGCGGGCGATCTCCCGGACGCTGAACCCGGCCGGGACGGCGATGCCGGTCAGCGGGTCGGGCGCGCCCGGAGGGCCGTAGGGCCCGGGTCCGGGCGTGGCGGGGGCAGCGAGAGCGTCCTGCCAGAAGGCCGGGCCGAAGGCGAAGACCCCGGTGGCGACGGCGGAGGAGCGCAGGAACGCGCGACGATCGATCTGGGACATGCCTGCTGCAACGACGGCCGGGCGCCGATCGTGTGACCAGATCGTGAACATTCGCGGCACCTACCGACGTATAAATTTATAGGTCGGTAACGTCTGACGGGTGAGCACCGCCCGACCACCGCGACTGCCGCGCGCCGAACGCGAGGCGCAGGTCCTCGACGTCGCCCACGCGCTGTTCGCGCAGCGCGGCTACGGCGCGGTCACCATGGACGAGGTCGCGGCGGAGGTCGGGGTCACGAAGCCGCTGCTCTACACGTACTTCGGCAACAAGGAGCGGCTGTTCCTCGCGTGCGTCGCGCGCGGCGGCGCGAAGCTCGAGGCGGTCGTGAGCGAGGCGTTCACCTCGGCACCGGATCCGGGTGAGAGCCTGCGGTCCGGCATGCGCGCGTTCCTGGAGTTCCTCGACGCCGACCGAGCCGCCTGGCAGGTCCTCTACGACCCGACCGTGCCGGTCGGAGGCGAGATCGAGGTGGAGATGTCCCGCCACCGCGAGCAGCTCGCCGCCCTCGCCGCCGCCGCCGTCCAGGGCGTGCTGCCGGGCCACACGGCCGCGCAGGCCGACGCCATCGCCCACGCGCTGCTGGGCGCCGCCGAGGGCCTCGCCCGCTGGTGGCTGCGCAGCCCCGACTCCCTCACCGCTTCCGAGGTCGCCGACCTCCTCATCACCACCGTGGAGCCCGGCATCGCCCGGCGCGCCCGCACCTAGCCCCTCAGGACAAGGACCAGACAAGAGATGCCCGACACCCTTCGCCGCGTCGCCATCATCGGCGGCAACCGGATCCCGTTCGCGCGGTCCAACAGCGCCTACGCGCAGGCCTCCAACCAGGACATGTTGAGCGCCGCGCTCGATGGCCTCGTCACGCGCCACAACCTCGCGGGCGAGCGCATCGGGGAAGTCGTCGCCGGCGCGGTGCTCAAGCACAGCCGCGATTTCAACCTCACGAGAGAGACCGTCCTGGGCTCCCGCCTGAGCGCCGAGACCCCGGCCTGCGACATCCAGCAGGCGTGCGGCACCGGCCTGCAGGCGGTCATCCAGGTGGCCAACAAGATCGCCCTCGGGCAGATCGACTCCGGCATCGCCGGCGGCGTCGACACGACGTCCGACGCGCCCCTGGCGATCGGCGACGACCTGCGGCAGATCCTCATCGGGCTCAACAACGCGAAGAGCAACACGCAGCGCCTCAAGCTCCTCGCGGGCCTGCGTCCCGGCCAGCTCATCCCCGCGATCCCGCGCAACGAGGAGCCGCGCACCGGCCTCAGCATGGGCGACCACGCCGCGAAGACCGCCGTCACCTGGGGCGTCACCCGCGCCGAGCAGGACGAGCTCGCCGCGACGTCCCACCAGAACCTCGCCACCGCCTACGAGCGCGGCTTCCAGGACGACCTCCTCACCCCGTACCTCGGCCTCGAGCGTGACCAGAACCTGCGCCCGGACTCGAGCGTCGAGAAGCTCGCGAAGCTGAAGCCCGTCTTCGGCGGGCGGGACGGCACGATGACCGCCGGCAACTCCACGCCGCTGAGCGACGGTGCGTCGGTCGTCCTGCTCGCCACCGAGGAGTGGGCCAAGGAGCGCGGCCTGCCGGTGCTCGCCTACTTCGCGGGCGCCGAGACGGCCGCCGTCGACTACGTCCACGGCGACGACGGGCTGCTCACCGCACCGGTCTACGCCCTGCCCCGGCTGCTCGAGCGGGATGGCAGCAAGCTCGGCGACTTCGACCTCTACGAGGTCCACGAGGCCTTCGCCTCGCAGGTCGTCGCCACCCTGAAGGCCTGGAAGGACCCGGTCTTCGGCAAGGAGCGCCTCGGCCTCGACGGCGCCTTCGGCGAGATCGACCCGGCGAAGCTCAACGTCAACGGCTCCTCGCTGGGCGCCGGCCACCCGTTCGCCGCCACCGGCGGCCGCATCGTGGCCGCGCTGGCGAAAGAGCTCAACGAGCGCGGCAGCGGCCGCGGCGTCATCTCCATCTGCGCGGCCGGCGGTCAGGGCGTCGTCGCGATCCTCGAGAAGTAGTCAGGAGCACATCGACATGCCCGACACCTACACCCAGATCGCGACCAACTCCATCGGTCGCAAGGTCATCCAGCAGCTGGGCCTCCCGGCCCCCGTGCTGCTCGAGCGCCACGCGCCCGGTGACGCCGTCGTGGAGGGCACCGTCCTCCTCGGAGCCGCCCCGGGCGGCCGGCTCGCCGGCTCCATCGCGAAGGCCCTCGAAGCCGTCGGCGCGGACGCCGCGACCGAGCTGCGCGACGACCTGCGGACCGCCGCGGCCGACGCCGGTCTCGACGCCGCCGTCTGGAACCCGGAGGCCCCGGCCGACCAGCGGTTCAAGGCGCTGGTCTTCGACGCCACCGGCATCACCGACTCCGCGCAGCTGCAGGAGATCCACACGTTCTTCCAGCCGACGTTCCGCAAGGTCAAGGCGTGCGGGCGCGTCATCGTCCTGGGCACGCCTCCGGAGGACGCGAACAGCCCCCGCGAGGCGACCGCCCAGCGCGCGCTCGAGGGCTTCACGCGCTCGGCCGGCAAGGAGGCCCGCGCCGGCACGACCGCGCAGCTCGTGTACGTCGCCCCCGGCGCCGAGGACCAGCTGTTCACGACGCTCGCGTTCCTCCTCTCCCCGCGCTCGGCCTACGTGAGCGGCCAGGTCGTGCGCATCGGTGAGGCGAAGGACGCGTCGACCGCCGACCTCGTCGCGCCGCTCGCCGGCAAGGCGGTCCTCGTCACCGGCGCAGCTCGCGGCATCGGCGCCGCGATCGCGCAGACGCTGCACCGCGAGGGCGCGACCGTCATCGGCCTGGACGTCCCGCAGCTGGGCGAGGACCTGAAGGCCGGGATGGACGCCATCGGCGGCACCGCGATCGAGGCGGACATCACCGCCGACACGGCCCCGAAGGACGTCGTCGCCGCGCTCGAGCAGTCCTTCCCGGACGGGATCGACGTCGTCGTCCACAACGCCGGCATCACCCGCGACAAGACGATCGGCGGGATGAAGCCCGAGGGCTGGGGCCTCGTCGTCGACGTCAACCTCTCGGCGGAGGAGCGCCTCAACGACGCGTTCCTCGCCACCGACACGATCAAGGACGGCGGCCGCATCATCTGCGTCTCCTCGATCTCCGGCATCGCGGGCAACAACGGCCAGACGAACTACGCGACCTCCAAGGCCGGCGTCATCGGGATGGTGCAGTCGCTCGCCCCGGTCCTCGCCAAGCGCGACATCACGATCAACGCGGTCGCCCCCGGGTTCATCGAGACCCAGATGACCGCGAAGGTCCCGCTGCCGATCCGTCAGGCCGGCCGGCTGATGAACAGCATGAGCCAGGGCGGGCTGCCGGTCGACGTCGCCGAGACGATCGCGTGGTATGCCTCCCCGGGCTCCTCGGGCCTCACCGGCAACGTCGTGCGCGTCTGCGGCCAGTCGCTGCTGGGGGCCTGAGCACATGGCCTCCAGGACGAAGACGCTCGATGCCGCCCCCGGCATCGGGCTCAACTACCTCAAGGCGTTCGGGGCCATGGTCCCCGGCATCGCGAAGCTGCCCGTGTTCCCGGGCGGCGGGGGTGCGCTGCCGAAACTCACGCTGGAGCTGCCCGAGCTCGAGACCGACCTCGCGCACCTCGCCGCGTACGCCCGCGTCTGCGGGTTCACGCTGCGGGACACGCTCCCGCTGACGTACCTGAACGTCCAGGCGTTCCCGGTCCACATCGCGCTGATGACCGACCCGGCGATGCCGTTCGGTCCCGTCGGCCTCGTCCACCTGACCAACACGATCACCCAGCACCGCCCGGTGACCGTGCGCGAGAAGGTGGCGCTGAAGGTCTGGGCCACCGGCCTCGACCCGCATCCCAAGGGCCGCACGCTGACCCTCCACACCGAGGCGCGCGTCGGCAAGGAGCTGGTGTGGTCGGCGGAGTCCACGATGCTGCGCCGCGGCGGCGCGGGCGCCGGTGACAAGCCGCAGGCCGTCAAGCCGACGGGCGCCGCCGTCGAACCGCCGGAGATCGACGCCGCGGTCACCTGGAAGGTGCCGGAGGACCTCGGCCGCCGCTACGCCGCGGTGTCCGGCGACCGCAACCCGATCCACCTCAACGCCTGGACCGCCAAGCCGTTCGGCTTCCCTCGGGCCATCGCCCACGGGCTGTGGACCAAGGCCCACGCGGTCGCCGCGCTGGAGGGCACGCTGCCCGACGCCTGCACGGTGCACGTCCAGTTCCGCAAGCCGGTGCTGCTGCCCACGAAGGTGACGTTCGGTAGCGCGGTGCGGGACGGCACGACGTTCTTCGCGGTCGCCGACCGCAAGGGCTCGGCACATCTCGATGGCACCGTCACGGCGCCCGCACCGAAGAGGGCGGCACCGAAGCGCGGCACGCCGGTACGGCGCAAGCCGGCCGCGGCCGCCGCCGACCAGGCGACCGCTCCCGCGACGCCGGTGAAGAAGCCGGCCGCCAAGAAGCCCGCCGCGGCCAAGAAGCCGGCGGCTCCCAGGAAGACCACGACCCCCAAGACCACCAGGAGGCCGACGTCATGAGCGTCGCTGACCGCAGCATGGGCCTGGGCCTCCAGGCCCTTCGCAAGCTCGCCTCGTTCGAGCTGATCGACCGGGTGGGCCTGCGCGGCCCGACCGAGCAGATCGTCTACCAGGCGTCCAAGAACGGCTTCCGGGGTGCGACCCTCGCGGGCCGCACCTTCGCCCGCGCCACGAGCGCAGGCAAGCCGACCCGCGCACGGGTTTCCGGCGGAGGGGATCTCTTCGATCTGACTCCGGACGACGATCAGCAGATGCTGATCGAGGTCACGCGCGAGATCGCGACCAACGAGCTGCGTCCCGCGGCACTGAAGGCCGACGAGGCCTGCGCCGCGCCGGACGAGATCCTCGCCCAGGGCACCGAGCTGGGCCTCGCCCTCCTCGGCGTGCCGGAGGACCTCGGCGGTACCGCGGCCGAGCGCTCCGCCGTCACCAGCGTCCTGGTCACCGAGCAGCTCTCGCGCGGCGACATGGGCCTCGCGGTCGCCCTCCTGGGCACCAGCGCCGTCTCCACCGCCCTCGGGCTCTGGGGTGACGCCGACCAGCAGGGGACCTACCTGCCGGCGTTCACCGGGGACGACGTCCCCTGCGCCGCGCTGGCGATCCTCGAGCCGCAGCCGCTGTTCGACCCGTTCGCGCTGAAGACGACCGCGCGGCTCGACGGCGAGGGCTACGTCCTCTCCGGCGTGAAGTCGCTCGTCCCCCGCTGCGCCGACGCCGAGGTCCTGCTCGTCGCCGCGCAGCTCGAGGGCCACGGTCCGGCGCTGTTCTTCGTGAACAGCGGCGAGGCGACCGGCCTGAGCGTCGAGGCCGCCCCGGCCATGGGCATCCGTGCCGCGGCCACCGAGACGCTGCACCTCGAGGACGTCAAGGTCCCGGCGGACGCGCTGCTCGCCCAGGGCGACCCGGCGGTCTACGCCGAGGCGATCCACCGAGCCCGTCTGGGCTGGTGCGCCGCGGCCGTCGGCACCGCGCAGGCGGTCCTGGACCTCGTGATCCCGTACGTCAACGAGCGGGTCGCCTTCGGCGAGCCGATCAGCCACCGGCAGGCGGTCGCGTTCGCCGTGTCGGACATCGCGATCGAGCTCGAGGGCATGCGCCTGGCGACCTACCGGGCGGCGAGCCTCGCCGACCAGGACAAGGACTTCGCCTACGCGACGACCCTGGCGCGCCAGCTGTGCGTGACCAAGGGCATGTACATCGGCAACCAGGGCGTCCAGCTCCTGGGCGGCGCCGGCTACATCAAGGAGTACCCGGCCGAGCGCTGGTACCGGGACCTGCGGGCGACGGGCGTCATGGAGGGCGCCCTGCTCGTCTAAGCGACGAGGAGAACTTCACATGATCAATCTCGAGACCCCCAAGAAGTTCCGCCCGCTCGTCGAGCAGGCCAACCAGGTCGCCACGCACGTGCTGCGGCCCATCAGCCGCAAGTACGACACGGCCGAGCACGAGCGCCCCAAGGAGCTCGACATGCTGGCCAAGCTCATCGACGGCATGAACGACGGCGGCTCCTCCGGCGGCGCCGGCGCGGCCGGCGTGGGCTCGCGCCCGAGCGACGAGGCTGTCAACGGCAACGGTGCGCCGAAGAATAAGAACGGCTCCAACATGTCGACCGCGCTGTCGATCATGGAGACCTGCTGGGGCGACGTCGGCCTCACGCTCGCCATCCCCGGCCAGGGCCTGGGCAACTCGGCGATCGCCTCCGTGGCGAGTGACGAGCAGCTGAAGCTGTACGGCGGCAAGTGGGCGTCGATGGCGATCACCGAGCCCGAGTCGGGCTCCGACAGCGCCTCGATCCGCACCACCGCGCGGTACGACGAGGAGACCGAGGAGTACGTCCTCAACGGCGAGAAGATCTACGTGACCGCCGGCGAGCGCTGCGAGCTCGTCGTCGTTTGGGCGTCACTGGACCGCTCGATCGGCCGTGCCGCGATCAAGTCGTTCATCGTCGAGCGCTCCAACCCGGGCATGGTCCTCGACCGTCTTGAGCACAAGCTCGGGATCCGCGCCTCCGACACGGCGGCCTTCCGCCTGGAGGAGTGCCGGGTGCCGAAGGAGGCGCTCCTGGGCAACCCGGAGATCGACACCAAGAAGGGCTTCGGCGGCGTCATGCAGACGTTCGACAACACGCGGCCCCTCGTGGCGGGCATGGCCGTGGGCGTCGCCCGCGCGTGCCTGGACCACACGCGCACGGTGCTCGAGAACGCGGGCGTCGAGCTCGACGTGAACCGCCCGGTGAACTCGCAGTCCGCCGCGGCCGCGAAGTTCTTCGCGCTCGAGGCCGACTACGAGGCCGCGCGCCTCCTGACCCTCCAGGCGACCTGGATGGCCGACAACCGCAAGCCCAACTCGCTGCAGGCCTCGCTGGCCAAGGCGAAGGCCGGCCGGACCGGCGTCGACGTCGCCCTCGGGTGCATCGAGCTGTGCGGCGTGACCGGCTACGACGAGTCGGAGCTGCTGGAGAAGTGGGCCCGCGACGCGAAGATCCTCGACATCTTCGAGGGCACGCAGCAGATCCAGCTGCTCATCATCGCCCGGCAGCTGCTCAAGAAGACGAGCGCCGAGCTCAAGTAGTGGTCGAGTGGACCGCAGCTCACGATCATCGTGAGTTGCGGTCCACAGGGCGACCTACTGCACCGACCCCGCCGCCTCGTCGAACGCGTCGGCGCCCAGCGCGGCGCGGAGCTCGCCGAAGCGGATGCGGCGCGTACTCGACCCGCGCGCGGGGATCGACAGGCTGACCGCCTTGCCCTCGAACGTCCCGGTGATCGTCACCGGGACGTCGGTGATCGGCTGCAGGTCGCGGGTCTCGATACTGATCGGCTCGAGCACCTGCGGGGCGCCACGCAGCCCGTCACATGCGGTCTTCGCGTCCGGCCACGTGCCGCCGTCGGGATCGCAGCGCAGCGTGAAGGCGCGCGTCGAGCGCGGGCCCTGCAGGGCGATGGAGAGGGAGGACTTCGCGGTGGCCGCGCGGCCACCGTCGGTGCTTCCGTCGCCCTCGTCGCCGCAGCCGGCGACGGCCAAGAGGCAGAGCGCCGCGGTACCGGCCAGCAGGAGCTTCACGAAGTCAGCCCCAGCCGCTGCTTGACGCGGGCGGCCAGCAGCGCGCCCCGGTCGATGCCGGTGTCGGTCACGTAGGGTTCGTCGGGCGACGCGGGACCGAGCGTCTCCCCGGCGCGGAACTGCTCGGTCGTGAGGTCGATCTCGACGCCGCCGGGCAGGCGGTTCCAGGCGTGCCGCTCGCCCTCGATGTGGCTGCCGTGCACGTCGGCCATGACGATCTCGCCGCCGAGCAGCTCGCGCAGCACGATCGACGTGACCGCGCACTGGCCGCGGGTCGGCGACTCCGGGGTCCACTCGTCCGGGTCGTCGCTGGTGTCGCGCCCCCAGGACTCGCGGATCGCGGCTTCGATGGCCGACAGGGTGAGCGACGTGGTCTCGAGCATCCACCCCGGAAGGTACTTGAGCCCGGCGGCCCGCGATCAGTCGCCCAGGGCCGCGCGCAGGTGCGCGGGGACGCGGTCCCCGGCGGCGTCGCGCAGACGCCGGCGGGACTCCGGACCCATCGTCGCCGCGACGTCGGCCAGCGTGTCCCACAGGTCTTCGCGCTGCACCGCCTCGAGCATCGCCTCGACGTGCGCGTCGTCCTGGCCGAGCGCGACGTCGCCCAGCTCACCGCGGCGCGCCGGGGAGACGTGGGTGAAGAGGTCAAGCGCCTCGGGCCAGAGCCCGTCCTCGTGGGCGGCGGTGATGATGCCCTGCAGACGGCCGGCGGGCAGCAGGCCGATGATCGTGTCGAGGCGGTCCTTGTCCTCCATGACGAAGCCGGCCTCCAGCATGTCCGCATCGCTGAGCACGGCGAAGCACCCGACGATCGTCGCGTCGTCCAGGTGACCCACGAACCGTCCCATCGTCACGTGCTCCCCCCGGCGGGCGAGCTCCGCGGCGACCTCGATCACCCCGTCGGCCGGGAGCGCCCCGATCACGTCGCTGGCACGCCGCGGATCCATGGCGACGGAGACGTCGGCCAGGAACGCCGTCGGCAGCCGACCGGCGACGGCGACCGCCGTCCTCGTGTCCACGAGCCCGGAGATGCGCGCGCAGAGCAGCGGTCCGAAGGCCTTCTGGGCGACCGTGGCCGAGATCGCGGGCGGAATGTGGCGGGACGCGGCGGCGGCCCGCTTCAGTGCCCCGACGTCGCTGTCGTACAGCACGTCGGTGACCTGCTCGCGCAGCTCCCGCAGCGTGGCGGGCGACAGCTCGGCGAGCGCGTCGAACCGCTCCACCGGCACCGACAGCAGCCCGGCGAGCTTCGCCACCTCGGCGCGGGACTCGAGCGCGGCGCTCACAGCCCGAGCACCTTCTTCACGCCGATCCGCAGCGGGAACGGCAGGAGCTTCAGGCTGTGCTCGCCCGACGCGGCGAGCGCGTCGGCCTCGGCGCGACGCGCGTCGGCGATCGCCGCGGCGAGGTCGGCGACGACGGCGTCGTCGAGCGCGGCCACGCCGTCCGGCGGCTGCACGCCGCCCAGGGCGTCGCGCAGCGCCGCGTGGGGATCGGGCGGTACCGGCATGCGGGGTTCCTACCGCATACCGGTCGGCGCGCGCTATCCGGCGGTGGTCGTCCAGCCCGCCCGCGGGTCCGGCAGCGGCGTCAGGTTGGCGACGATCTGCTCTCGATGCGGCTCGAGCTGCGGCGGCAGGATCACGACCTCACCCAGCTGCTCGAGCGGCACGTCGACGGTGAAGCCGGGCGCGTCGTCGGAGAGCTCGAAGAGCACACCGCTGGGCTCGCGGTAGTAGATCGCCTTGAAGTAGTGGCGGTCGACGATCGGGCTCGACTGCACGCCCGCGGCCTGCAGCCGGGAGAACCAGGTGGGATGGTCGTCCACGGTCGTCCCCCACGCGACGTGGTGGACCGTGCCGGCCCCCGGGATGCTCATGCTCGCGGTCGGCGCGACGTCGTAGGTGATCGTGCCGCCGCGGCGGTCGCCGCGCAGCTCCCAGGTCGGGGCCGACCCCTCGCGGGTGATCTCGACCGCCCCCATGAGCCGCTCCAGCAGCGGGCGGGAGCGCTCGGCGTCGTGCGTGTACGCGCGGACGCCCTCGAAGCCCAGGAGCGCGTGCTCGGCCGGGATCTCCGGGTGATGCGCCGGCAGCGGCGCGTCGGTGGTGTCGGCGACGACGAGACCGATACCCATGCCCTCGGGGTCCTCGAGGACGAGGGAGTCCCGGCCGGTGACGTCGTCGGTCGCGCGGACGCCGGTGATGCCCTCGCCCTCCAGGCGCGCGGCCCAGAAGTCCAAGGCCTCAGAGGACGCCACGCGCCAGACGACGCGATGGACCATGCCGTTGCCGGGACGTCCGCGCTTGGCCCCGGGGTACTCGAAGAACGTCATGTCGCTGCCCGGGCGTCCCTGCTCGCTCGCGAAGAACAGGTGGTAGACGGACGGATCGTCCTGGTTGACGGTCTTGGCGACCATCCGCAGACCGAGCACGCGGGCGTAGAAGTCGACGTTTCCGGCGGCGTCGCCGGTGATCGCACTGATGTGGTGGATGCCTTCGAGTTGCATGGCGGCCTCCTCGAGGCGCCGGAGAGAAGTAGTTGCACACGCAACTGTACGCCCCACCGCGCAGAAGTGCAACCGCGTTCTTCGGCCGCTTCCTCGCGGCGACGCTCGGCCTGGACAAGGGCGCCCGACGTCGCGGCCCTCTTCGCGGCCGCCGTAGAGTCGGCCGGGTGACCGACCCGCACCAGGCCGACGCAGACATCGGCCGCAGCGACCGGACGCTCATCGCCCTCCTGGCGACGCGCGTGCCACCAGCCCTGCGACCCGGGTTCGCCCCGCTGTTGCGACGCGGGGACCTCGCCGTCCTCCACGGTCTCGCCGAGGGGCTGCGCTTTCCGGTCCGCGCGGTCCCGACCGGTCACCCGCACACGCGGCTGCTCCTCATCGGCGACCTCGAGGTCCCCATGCAGGAGGCGCTGCACCGCGCCGTCGCGCCCGGCGCGACCGTCTACGACGTCGGCGCGAACATCGGCTTCTTCAGCGTGCTCGCCGGCCGTCTCGCGGGTCCACACGGCCGCGTGATCGGCTTCGAGCCCGTCCCCGACGTCGCGCAGCTCGCCCGGGCCGCGGTCGCGCGCAACGGCATGGCCGGACACGTCGAGATCCGTACGCAGGCGGTGGCCGCGACCGCGGGGCGCGAGCAGCTGCACGTCGTCGGCGAGGCGTCCTGGTCGCACCTCGCCAGCCGGGGTCGCCACCCCGACACGATCGCGACGATCGACGTCGATGTCGTGACGCTGGACGGGCTGCTCGACGACGCGACCACGCCGCCTCCCGACGTCGTGAAGCTCGACGTGGAGGGCGCTGAGGTCGACGCGCTACGGGGCGCCACCCGGCTGCTGCGCGAGCACCGCCCGACGCTCATCGTGGAGCTGCACGAGACGAACGCCGACGTCGCAGACCTGCTCCAGGACGCCGGCTACGTGGTGGAGAACCTCGACGGCCCGGAGCCCGTCCGCGAGGCCGGCGCGGTGAGGATCCTCGCCCGGCCCGGCGACTGAGCTACACCGCGCAGACCTCCGCGAGCTCGTCGGCGAACGCGCCGGCCAGCAGCTCGTAGGAGCGCAGCCGCGACACCGGCTCGGCGGAGTTCATCGCGACGATGACCTCGTCGGCGTCCGCGTGCGCGGCGAACGCGAGGACCTGCTCGCGCACGGAGTCGGCCGAGCCCACCGCCGTGTGGTCGAGCATCATCCGCGCCTGCCGCCCGACCGGCGAGGCGAGCAGGTCGGCGTCGGTGGCCTCGCCGGTCCACCCCGAGAGGCGGGCCAGCCCGCGCGCCATCGTCGCCAGCGAGCGGGCGAACAGCTCCTGCGCCTCCTCGTCGGTGTCGGCGGCGAACACGTTCATCCCCGCGATGACGTGGGGCTCGGCGAGCTGCGCGGACGGCGTGAAGCCCTCGCGGTAGCGGGCGACGGCGGGGACCAGCTCGGCGGGCGCGAAGTGCGACGCGAACGCGTAAGGCAGCCCGAGCTGCGCCGCGAGCTGCGCGCCGAACTGCGACGAGCCCAGGATGTACAGCGGCACGTGCGTGCCTTCGCCGGGGACCGCATGGACCCGCTGCCCGGGCTGTGGGTCGCCGAGCAGGGCCTGCAGCTCCAGGACGTCCTGCGGGAAGGCGTTCGACGCGGCCGGGTCGCGACGCAGCGCCGCGAAGGTGTGCTGGTCGCCGCCGGGCGCCCGGCCGAGGCCGAGGTCGATCCGTCCCGGGTACAGCGTCTCGAGCGTGCCGAACTGCTCGGCGACCACGAGCGGCGAGTGGTTGGGCAGCATCACGCCGCCCGCACCCACGCGGATGCGCTCCGTGTTGGCCGCGATGTGCCCGGCCAGGACGGCGGGAGCCGACGACACGATCGTCGGCATGTTGTGGTGCTCGGAGAACCAGTAGCGCGTGTAGCCCCAGCCCTCCGCGGCCTGGGCGAGCTCGACGCTCGACGCCATCGCCTGTGCGGGCGTGACCTGCGCGCCGGCGGTCGCGAGGTCGAGGATGGAGAGGCTCAGGGGCATGTCACCGAGGCTAGCGAGCCGGGACCGTGGCCCCGGCCGGACGCTGCGCCGTCCCCGCGACGCTACCCGCGGTAGCGTTGGCCGTACGTGACGACCGAACAGCCGCAGCCCGACCCCACCCCACCGCCCGTGGAGGCCCCTCCGGTCGGCCTGCGCGTGCGGTCGATGCTGCTGGTGGCCGGCATGGCGGCGGGCTCCGTGATCCTGTGGTTCGGGATACCCGCCTTCTGGGTGCTCGTCGGCGCGCAGATCTCCTCACCGGGGACGCCGACCATGGCGCCGATCGCGCTGGTGCTCCTCGCCACCCCGGTGTCGATGGTGTTCTTCGCCCCGCTGCTGGGACGGCTCGACCACTCCCATCGCGAGCTGCAGGGCTCCCTGCGCGAGGGCCCGCGGCGGGCGGCCTGGAACGCCTCGATGCGCGACGCCCGCACCACGACGAACGATGACGGCGTCCTGGAGCGCGTGATGATCGCCAGCGTCGTGATCGCCGCCGCGCTCGCGGGGATCTACTTCGCGTTCTTCGGTCAGCTCAAGTTGCCGAGCTGACCGCGGCGGCACGACGACGGGCGATCCGCGCCGCCCCCTCGCCGACGGCGACCAGCAGCTCGGCGCAGTCGTCGACCAGCTCGTCCCGGTCCACCCCGAGACCGCCGTCCAGCCAGGCGATCAGCAACTCCGCGATCCCGCCCGCCAGCAGCGACGAGGTCACCTGCACCAGACCCTCGTCGCCCGGCTGCGCGCCGAACGACGCGCGGCCGTGCAGGGCGATCAGCCCGGCCAGCGTGCGCATGCTCTCCAGCCGCCGGCGGGCCAGCGCCTCGTTCCCCAGCGCCTCGACGAAGACCACGCGCGCCCGACGCGGGTCGTCGGTCAGGTGTGCCACGAGCGTGCCGATCGCCGCGCGGGCGTGGGCGGTGCGGTCCTCCGGGTTCACCTCGACCGCCTCGCGGACCGCGTCGAGCACCCGCAGGGTCGTCTCCTGGCTCACCTCGTCGAAGACCGCGACGACGAGCGCGTCGAGGTCGGTGAAGCTCTCGTAGAAGAATCGCGGCGTGAGCCGGGCGTGGGCGCAGACCGCGCGTACCGTGGTGCCCGACCAGCCCTCGGTGCCGAGCAGCTCGAGCGCCGACGCCATGAGCCGCGCGCGTCGCTCCGCGTGGCGCTGCTGCGCCGGGACCCCGGCGTAGACGCCGGTCGAGGGAGTGCTCATCGGGTCCCAGTCAAGCACGTCGGACACCGATCAGGAAACAGACGTTGCCAAAGCTGGCGCAATCGGGCAACATCCGTTTCCGATGTCTGCGACGACGACGTACGACCCCGCCCTGCTGACGCGCCTCCTCGACGGGCGTACCGTCGGCGACCCCGCCGCCGACGCCGTGGTGCGCGCCTTCCGCGACCTACCCGGCGGCGCCGGATGGGCGCTCCTGGACGCCGCGCTCGCCGGCCAGGGGACCCCCGACGTGCCGCGCGAGGTCCACGATCTCCTCGCCCCCGTGCTCGCGCCGCCGGCCTGGCTGGACCCGGATCTCGTCGACGCCGGCGCCCTCGCGTTCTGGAAGGGCGGCGCCCAGCCGATCAGCCTCGCGCTCGCCGCAGGCTCGCTCGCCTTCGGCTACCAGTCGAGCTTCCTCGTCCGCCCCCTCGCCGCGACGGGCCGGCTGGAGCAGATGGCCTCCCGCCGGATGGGCGAGACCGCACGCTGGGTGCTCGCCGTCACGACGCCCGGGGGGATGCGGCCGGGCGGCGAGGGCCTCGCCTCCAGCGTCCACGTGCGGATGGTCCACGCGCTCGTGCGCGACCACCTGCTGCGCAAGGACGCCTGGGACAGCGAGGCCTGGGGCGTGCCGATCAGCGCCACCGACGCCCTGGTGACCGCGATCGGCGGCTTCCACGTGGTGCCGCTGCGGGCCATGCGCGACCTCGGGGTGCGCCACTCGCGGGCCGAGCTCGAGGCGCTCACGCACCTCTGGCGGTGGGTCGCGTACGTCATGGGCGTCCCGGAGGAGCTGCTGCCCGAGAGCTACGCCGAGGCATGCCAGGTCGTCGACGCGGCGCTGACCCTCGATCCCGGCCCCGACGAGGACTCCCCGAAGCTCATGCACGCGCTGCTGCGGCACGGCGTGCCGCTCGACCGCTTCCTCCCCGGGCCCACGCACCTCCCGGCGGAGTACCTCGTCTCGCAGGTGCTCGCGATGTACACGCGCCGGTGGATGGGCGACGACATGGCCGATCGGCTGGAGGTCCCGTCCTCCCCGCTGCGCCACCTCCTGCCGGCACTGCGCCCGCTGATGCTCGCCCGCGACACGCTGAAGTGGACCGGCCTGCTGGGCAGCGAGGAGCAGCTGGTCGCCCGCGAGATCGCCGGGGTGCGCCGGACCCTGCGGGTCGGCGGCGCCGCGCGCACGGCCCTGGATCCCCGCGGGGTCGCGCAGGAGCCCGTGCTCCGCCGCGCGGCGTAGGACCACCGCGGCCGCGCTGGCGGGTACCGTGGACCGCGGATGCCCGCGGCCTCCCGAGATCCGTCCCCCGCGCCTTCCGCCCTCCCGGGCGACGGTCCTCGCGAGCGCCTGCTCCTCGCGCTCGCCGAGGCGATCCGCGAGCAGGGCTTCCGCGGCACCACCGTCGCGGACGTCGTCGCCCGTGCACGCACCTCCCGGCGGACGTTCTACGAGCACTTCGCCGACCGCGACGCGGCCCTGATCGCCCTGTTCGAGGCGGTCAACGACCTGTCCATGCGGGTCATCGCCGACGCGGTCGACGCGTCGGCGCCGTGGACGACCCAGGTGGACCAGGCGCTCGGCGCCCACGTCGCGACACTCGGCGCCGAGCCTGAGCTGACCGTGAGCTTCGTCCGCGAGCTGCCCGGCCTGGGCGACGAGGCGGTGGCCGTGCAGACCGCGGTCACCGAGCGCTTCGCCGAGCTCATCATGGGCCTCGTCGGCACGGAGTCGATGCGGGCCGAGGGCCTGCGGCCGCTGCCGCGCCTCACGGCGATCCTGCTCGTCGGCGGGATGCGGGAGCTGATCGTGCACGCGGTCGAGCGCGGCGAGGACGTCTCGACGACCGAGGCCGCAGCACGGGACGTCGTGAAGGCGGTCCTCGACCCGGCCCGGACGCGCTGGCCCTGAGCCGGCCCGGAGGCGACGGCTGGTACATCGCTGTACCATGCGCTAGGGTCGTCGGTACGCCGACGTACCGGTCGGCTCGCGAGACGAGAACGAGAGGCCCCGATGTCCGCCACGACGTACCGCCTGCCCCCCGGCCCCCGGCTGCCCCAGGCGCTGCAGGGTGCCGCGGTCATCGTCGCGCAGCAGCACGTCCTGCAGGCCCTGGGACGCCGCCACCGCGACGCGTTCACGTTGTACCTCCCGGGCTTCGGCCGGACCGTCGTGGTCACCAACCCGGCGCTGGCCAAGCAGACCTTCACCGCCGACCCGAAGGTCCTGCACGTCGGCAGCCGCGGCCCGCTGGGCAAGGTCCTGGGCAAGGGCTCGCTCTTCTCGCTCGACGGGGCCGAGCACCTGCGGGAGCGCCGGCTGCTGCTCCCGCCGTTCCACGGGGAGCGGATGAAGGCCTACGAGCCGATCATCGAGGAGGAAGCGCTGCGTGAGATCGCCACGTGGCCGCAGGACGAGCCGTTCGAGACGCTCGAGCCGTTCATGCGCATCACGCTCAGCGCGATCCTGCGCACCGTCTTCGGCGCCGACGACGAGGAGTTCGACGGGCTGCGGGAGCTCCTCCCCGGCCTGACGAAGCTCGGCTCACGACTGGTGCTGCTCCCCGCGCTCCACAAGGACCTCGGGCCGCGCAGCCCGTGGGGCAGGTTCGTCCGTCAGCGCGCCGCCTTCGACGGCTACGTCGCCACCCTCATCGCCAAGGCCAAGGCGGACCCGGACCTCGGGCAGCGCGGCGACGTCCTCGCCCTGCTGGTGCAGTCGCGCTACGAGGACGGCGACGAGCTGTCCCACGCCGCGATCGCCGACCAGCTGCTCACGCTCCTGGTCGCCGGGCACGAGACGACCGCCGGGAGCCTCGCCTGGACCGTCGAGCGGCTGCGCCGGCACCCGGCGCTGCTCGAGCGACTGGTCGCCGAGACCGATGCCGGCGGCAAGGAGCTCCGCGAGGCCACGATCCGGGAGACGCAGCGGTCCCGGCCGGTCATCAGCGGGACCGTGCGGTTCGTGCAGCAGGACTTCCGGCTCGGCCAGTGGCTGCTGCCGCCCGGCACCGCGATCGTCGTGTCCGCCGCCCTGACGCACGCCGACGAGCGCTACTACGAGCACGCCGACCGCTTCGACCCCGACCGGTTCGTGGGCCGTAAGCCGGACACCTACGCCTGGACGCCGTTCGGCGGCGGCCTGCGCCGCTGCATCGGCGCGGCGTTCGCGCACATGGAGATGGACGTCGTGCTGCGCACCGTCCTGCAGCAGGTGCAGCTGCTCCCGACACGGGAGCCGGGCGAGCGGATGGTGTTCCGCGGCGTCGCCTTCGCGCCGGCCCGCGGCGGTCGCGCGGTCGTCCGCCCCCGCGAACCCGCTCAGCCGGCGGAGACCACGGACTGGCGCAGCACGGAGGCGCCGGGCAGCTCACCCTCGGTGCCGGCGGCGACCGCGGCCTGAACCCCGCCTGAGTCCTGGCGGGCGCCGTCGTACACGACGACCACCGACTGGTCGCCGGGCTGCAGGTACGTGCTCTCCCCCAGCTCGGTGTAGCGCGTCGCACCGATCCCGACGACCACGACGGCCGGTCGGCCGCACGCCAGCAGCATCTGCCCGACGTTCTCCAGCGGCGTGCCGTCGGCGCCGGTCTGGTTGCGCAGGCGCTCGACGATCCACTCGAGCAGCCGGGTGCCGTAATAGGAGTAGCCCGACAGCGGGCTGTCGACGCCGTAGGCGTGCGTCTCGCCGTCGCGCACCAGGAAGCTCGCCAGGCGGTGCCCGCCCGTCGGGCCGTCGGGCTCGAGGTCACGGACCGGCAGCAGGGTCCGGGCAAGTCCCTTGGAGCTCCCGCCCCAGTTCTTCTTCTGGCTGATCTTCGTCGCGCCCTCGCGCCGGATCGAGCAGTCGTTGAACGCCCCGATCGCACGGGGCCTCAGAGCCTCGACCGTGCCGTCACGCCGGTAGCTCATGACCCCGACGAGCGCGACCTCCGGCTCGATCTGCAGGTTCAGCGGCGTCTTGGACGCCGGGAGGACGATCCGCTCCTGCGAGAGCGGGAACGCCCGCAGGAAGCCGGCCTCGCGGGGGACGTACCAGGGGAAGATCCCCTTGGGCGCCTCGTCCGGCGCGTCGACGGAGACGAAGTCGCCCGCCTCCCCCGCCTGCTCGAGGTGCCCGGCGAAGTTGCCGGCCACGCCGAAGCCGAACGCCGCACGGAGGTCCTCGAGGTTGAGCTGCACGAGGCGGCAGGCTACCGGCCGCGACGGAGGGTCAGCCGGCGGACTCCGCGTCGCAGAGCGCCAGCAGGTCGTCGAGCTCGGCCTTCATCGCGTCGACGACCCGCTGGACGTCGGGCATCTGCTCGCGGTCGCAGATGATCCCGATGTCCACGTGGTCGAGGTAGCTGAGCACGGTGATGTTGAGCCCGGCCCCGTCGGTGATCACCGACACCGGATAGTTCGCCTCGAGCTTCGCCCCGGCGAGGTACAGCGGGATCGGCGGGCCCGGCACGTTGGAGATGATCACGTTGAACAGCGGCCGCAGCGCCGGGTTCGCCCCGAGCTGCAGCGCGACGCGGGCCGCCCGGGCGTTGATCGCCGGGGGGATGAAGTTCGTGATGTCCTGCAGCGCCTCGGCGGGCAGCGCCCGGTGGCGGTCCTTCGCGGCGCGCATCGAGTCGTGCGACGCGCTCAGCCGCCCCTCGGCGGAGTCGACGTCGGTCGGGATCGGCACGATCATCACGCTGATCCGGTTGCCGAACGTCCCAATTTGCTCCCTCGTGCGGACCGACACCGGGATCTGGGCCAGCAGCGGGCCGTCGGGCAGCGCGTCGTGCTCGACCAGCCAGTCGCGGATGGCGCCCGAGCAGAGGCTGACGACGACGTCGTTGACCGTGACGCCGAAGTGGTTCTTGACCCGCTTGACGTCGGCGAGCGGCATCGAACCGAACACGAACCGCCGGTGCGGGGAGATCTTGCCGCTGAACGGGACGCGCGGCGCGCGCATCTTGGGCCGCTCGATGATGTTGCCGTCGTGCTCGTCGCTGCCGAGCAGCCGGCGGCGCAGCCGCGACGCGGTGCGGCTGATCGGCGCGGCACCCGGGATACCGAAGATCGACGGCGCGACGTCGAGGTACGGCAGCGTGTTGGGGATCGCGCGCAGCGCGCGGACCGGGTAGAGCGGCAGCGACGCGACGCCTCGGCCGAGCATCTCCAGCGTGCCCGGGGCGATCTCCGGCGGGAGGCTCTCGTCGGCGGGCGCGATCTCCCGCCCACCGGGCTCGATGTCGAACAGGATGCCCATGATCTCGGCGCCCGACATGCCGTCGATCATCGCGTGGTGCATCTTCGTCTGGATGGCCACGCGGCCGCCCTCGAGGCCGTGGATGACGTAGAGCTCCCAGAGCGGCCGGGCCCGGTCCAGGCGCCGCGACGCGATGCGCGCGACCTGCTCGGAGAGCTGCTCGTCGTCGCCGGGTGCGGGGAGCGCGAGCTCGCGGACGTGGAAGTCCAGGTCGAACGCCTGGTCGTCCTTCCAGTACGGCCGGTCGAGCCCGAGCGGCACGGGCACGAGCGTCCAGCGCAGCGGCGGCAGGAGGTGCAGCCGCTGCGCCAGCATCGCGCGGACCTCGGCGATGCCGAAGCGGCCACCGGGGGCCGTCGCCGGGTCGAAGATGGCGAGACCGCCGACGTGGCCGACCGTCGTGTCGCTCTCGATGGCGAGGAACTGCGTGTCGAGACCCGTGAGCTGCCGCATAGGGCGGCGAGCCTACCCGGGCGCGGGACGGTCCGTCTCCGGGCGGGCACGCCGCCACGGGACCACGCGTCAGAGCGTGGCCTCCCGGCGCGCCTTCGCCCTGGCGCGGGGATGCTGGCGGGCGGCGTCGGGCGCCAGGAAGCGTGCGGCGATGATGCCGCCGATCGCGCCGAAGAGATGCCCCTGCCAGGAGACGCCCTGCTCCGGCAGCAGTCCCCCGAGCAGCACGCCGCCGTATCCGGCCGCGACGACCGCCGCGACCGCCAGATGGATGAGGTTGCGCTCGAAGATCCCGCGGCTGATGAGGTACGTGGCGTAGCCGAAGACCAGGCCGCTGGCCCCGAGGTGGACCGAGTTGTCGGGGCCGATCGCCCAGGTGCCGATGCCACCGACCAGGCCGACGATCGCGGTCACGATCGCCACGCGCATCAGACCGCCCAGGGCGATGCCTGCGCCGAGCGCCAGGAACGGCACGGTGTTCCCCGCGAGGTGCCCGAAGCCGACGTGCAGGAACGGCGCAAACAGGATGCCGAGCAGCCCGTCCGCCTCCCGCGGCTGGATGCCGTACTCGTCGAGGCGGTGGTTCGCGACCGCGTCGATGATCTCGAGGACCCACATCACCGCGACCATCCCGATGACGAGCTTGAGCCCGGCGACGCGCGGATCGGTGGGGGTGCTTCCCTGCTCGGTGGCCATGGACCAAGGGTACGGACTACGGTTGGCGGCATGGCCAACGCATGGCGGAACAACCACCCTTGGGCGACCGTGTACGACTTCGTCGTCGAGAGCCGCCGGATCGGGCATCCGCTCGCGCGGCTCGGGACGGGGACGGATCTCGGGCTGCTGTGGAAGGCGGCCGAGGTCATCGGCGAGCTGCCGGACGGCAGCGTCGTGCTCGACGTGCCCTGCGGTGGCGGCGTCGCGCTGCGCGGCATGCGCCCCGGCCAGGACATCCGCTACGTCGCGGCCGACATCTCCGATCAGATGCTCGCCCGGACGGGCGACGCCGCGGTGGAGCGCGGCGTCGACCGGCAGGTCGAGCTGCTGGACGCCGACGTGGTCGAGCTCCCGTTCGAGGACGCGACGTTCGACCTCTGCGTCTCGTTCACCGGCCTGCACTGCTTCCCGGACGTGCGCGGCGCGCTGCGCGAGATCGCGCGCGTCGTCAAGCCGGGCGGGGCGCTGAGCGGCAGTGCGGTCCTGACCGACGCGGGGATCCGCTTCGCGCCGATGCGCCTCGGCGGCCGGCTCATGGGTCTGATGGGACCGGGCTGCTCGTCGGTCGAGCTGCACGAGTGGCTGCGCCAGGACGGCTTCGTCGACGTGCGGCTGACCCGGTCGGGCGGCATCACGTACTTCACCGCGACGCGGACGTGATCGCGACCGCGTCGCGCTCCTGCAACCCGAACGCGTCGGCCAGCAGCTCGTAGGAGCGGATGCGCGCGTCGTGGTCGTACGTGATGGTCACGAGCATGTGCGGATCCGGGCGGTCGACCGCGCGGGCAACGTGGACGGCACACCGGTCCGCGAGCGGCGGCGAAGGTCGAACGATGCACCGTGACACCGCCCCGGCCGTTTGCGATGCTCCGTGACGCCATGGCCATCGACGAGCAGGTCCACCGCTTCACAACCGGCGAGGTCGTCCTCGAGCGCACCGAGCCGACGCAAGACGGCTACCAGGTGGTCACCACTCTCCGCGACGACGACGTCCTCGACGCCCACGTCGACGGCGTGCCGACGACGACGGTCAGCGCGATCCTGCCGCGCTGAGCTCACGCTCGAGCTCGACCCCGCGCACCGCGTCCACGAACGCCCGCGCGAGGATCGGCTCCGGGTCACGGTCCAGCCACACCGCGCCGATCGTGTGGTGCACGACCGGATCGCCGAGCGGGATCGCCCGCACACCGGACGGCAGCCCGAACAGGTGCAGCCACGTGTGCGGCATGACGCCGGCGGCCAGCCCGTCGCGAACGTGCGCGTAGAGGGTCGTGATCGAGTTCGTCTCGAGCATCGGCCGGGGCCGTGCGTCGGCGGCGCGGAAGATCCCGTCGAGGATCCGCCGGTGCTGCATGTCCGGGGAGAGCAGGCACAGGCGGGTGTCGGCGATCTCCGCCCAGCCCACGTGGTCCCCCTCGGCGTGGGGACCGCCGACCTGCACGAGGTAGAGGTAGCGCTCCTCGTAGAGCGGCAGCGTGCGGACGCCGAGGAGGGGCTCGTTGTCGAGGTACGTCAGCCCGACGTCCAGGCGCGCCTCGCGCAGGCCGTCCTCGATCTGCCGGGAGGTCATCGAGACGACCGAGAGGTCGAGCGCCGGATGCGCGCGGACGAGCGGTGCGGTCAGCAGCGAGACGATCGGCAGCGACGTCGGGATCGCCCCGATCCGCAGCCGCCCGACGAGCCCGGCACGCATCGCCCCGACGTCGGCGCGCAGCCCGTCGACGTCGGCGAGCAGCCGGTGGGCCCACTCGAGCATCCGCTCGCCCTCGGGGGTCAGGCCCTCGTAGCGACGGCCGCGCAGGACGAGCGGTACGCCGAGATCGTCCTCGAGTCGACGGATACCGGCCGACAGCGTGGGTTGGGTCACGTGGCAGGCCTGCGCCGCGCGCCCGAAGTGCTGCTCCCGCGCGAGCGCGGCGAGGTAGGTGAGCTGCTGGACGAGCACCGTGGCGACGATAGACCGCATCTATCACAGAGGGCGCCAAGACTGTTGCACCGTCGCCCAGCGCGCGGGATGCTGCGTGGCGGTGCCCTCCCGCAATCTCGTCGAACTCGTCCGTCGCCACCACGCGGTCGACGCACCCACGGTGCTGGACCTCCTGAGCGCTGCCGCGCAGGCCGACGGCGGCCCGGTCTCCGACGACGCCGTCCGGGACGTCGCGGCTCGCACCGGCGTGCCGGAGGCCACCGTGCACGGCGTCGCCACCTTCTACGACGACCTGCTCGTCCCCCGCGGCGCCCGGCACGTGCGCGTGTGCACCGGCACCGCGTGCTTCGCCGCCACGGGCGACACGCACACCGACGCGCTGCGTGAGGGGCTCGGCGTCGAGGTCGGGGCCTGCAGCACCGACGGCACGACCTCGCTCGCCGAGACCGTCTGCCTGGGCTTCTGCCACAGCGCGCCCGCCTTCCGCGACGGTGACACGATCGACGCCGGTCCCGGGGCGCTCGAGCGCGTCCTGGCCAGGACGAGCACCAACGCGCCCGAGCCGCCGGTCCGCAGCCTGCTGCCCGAGCCGGTCCTGACCCGGGACGGCGACTGGTCGGGCCTGCGTCACGTGCTCGGCACCGGTGTCGCCCCCGAGGAGCTGCTCGACACGGTCGAGGCCTCCGGCCTCAAGGGTCGCGGGGGCGCCGCGTTCACGACCGGCTCGAAGTGGCGCTTCGCCCGCGCGGCGGAGAGCCGGACCGGCCAGAAGTTCATCGTCGTCAACGGCGACGAGGGCGACCCGGGCTCCTACATCGACAAGCACCTGATGGAGCGCAACCCGCACCTGCTGCTGGAGGGGATGGCGCTGGCGGGGTACGCGGTCGGCGCCGATCACGGCTTCGTGCTGGTGCGCAGCGAGTACCCGCTGTCGCAGCCCGCCCTCGAGCAGGCAGCGGAGAACGCGCGGGCGCAGGGACTGCTGGGGACGGACGTGCTCGGCAGCGGCTTCGCGTTCGACGTCACGATCGTCCAGGGCGCGGGCTCCTACGTCGTGGGCGAGGAGACCGCGCTGCTGGCCTGCCTGCAGGGCCTGCGCGGCACGGTCTCCGCCCGGCCGCCGTTCCCCGCCCAGAGCGGCCTCTTCGGCCTGCCGACTGTGGTCAACAACGTCGAGACGCTCTGCAACGTGCCCGTGATCGCCGCGTGCGGGGCCGAGGCCTACGCGGCGCTCAGCCCCCACTCACCCACCGCCGGCTCCAAGCTCGTCTGCTTCAACGAGCGCTTCCGCACGCCCGGTGTGGTCGAGGTCCCGTTCGGGATGACGGTCCGCGAGCTGTGCGAGGACGTCGGCGGCGGCCTGCGCGACGGCCACGAGATCAAGGCCGTCCAGATCGGCGGGCCGCTCGGCGGCATCCTCCCGGCCTCCCTCCTGGACACCCCCTTCGACCTGCACACGCTCCCGGAGGTCGGCTGCATGGTCGGCCACGGCTCGCTGCTCGCCTTCGACGAGACGACCGACATGCGCGAGGTCACGCGACACCTGCTGCGTTTCGGCGCGCACGAGTCGTGCGGCACCTGCTTCCCGTGCCGCATCGGGTTGCAGCGCGCCTACGAGGAGTTCAGCGCCGACGGCCGTCCGCCGATCGATCACGCGCGACTGGAGGCGCTGCTCGAAGCGCTCGAGGTCGGCAGCCTGTGCGCGCACGGCAGCGGGATGCCCGCGCCGCTGCGCAGCCTGATCGAGCACTTTCCCCACGAGCTGGGCCTGGACGCATGAGGCTCACGGTCGACGGCACCGAGGTGGAGGTCGCCGACGGCGCGACCGTGCTGGAGGCGGCGCGCGCGGTCGGGTCCGACGTCCCGGTCCTGTGCTTCGACGAGCGCCTCTCCCCGTTCGGTGCCTGCCGGGTGTGCCTCGTCGCGGTCGGGGACGACGTGCTGCCCTCATGCACGACCCTCGCGCGCGACGGCATGGTGGTCCACACCCGCGACGAGCGCGCACGCCGCGTTGCCGGCGCGGTCGTCGAGCTGGTGCTCTCCGAGCTGCCGCTCGCCCCCGCGCCGCACACCGAGCTCGCCGCGGTCGCGCGCGAGCTGGGGGTGGAGGGGACCCGCTGGCCGGGCGAGCAGCGCGAGGTCCGGCACGACACGAACCACCCCTACCTCGCGCTGCAGCACGAGCTCTGCATCAGCTGCGGACGCTGCGTGCGCGCCTGCGACGAGATCCAGGGCGCCTTCGCGCTCACCGCCGTGGGACGCGGGTTCCGCGCCGGCATCGCCGCGGGGATCGACGAGGGCTTCCGCGACTCCGCGTGCGTCTCCTGCGGCGCGTGCGCCGACACCTGCCCGACCGACGCCATCACCGAGCTCTCCCTCATCGACCTGGCCACCGCCCAGGAGGAGGTCCGCGCATGACCCGCTTCGACCAGACCGTCTCGACGACCTGTGGCTACTGCGGCGTCGGCTGCCGCCTCGAGGCGCACGTCGTCGACGACCACGTCGTCTCCATCTCCCCGGCGGCCGACGGTCCGGCCAACGAGGGCCACACCTGCCTGAAGGGGCGCTTCGCCCACCGGTTCAGCCGTCACCGCGAGCGCCTCACGACGCCGCTGATCCGCGACCGCCGTGGCGGCGAGCTGCGCCCCGCCACCTGGGAGGAGGCGACGCAGCGGATCGTCGCCGAGCTGTCGCGGATCAAGGCGCAGGACGGTCCGGACGCGATCGCCGCGCTGGCGTCGTCGCGCGCGACCAACGAGGACTGCTGGGTCCTGCAGCGGATGCTCCGCGCCGCCATCGGCACGAACAACGTCGACAACTGCTCGCGTGTCTGCCACTCCCCGACGTCCTTCGCGATGCGCAAGGCGATGGGCCTCTCGGGTGCGACCGGGTCGTTCACCGACATCGACCACGCCGACGCCGCGCTGCTCATCGGCGCCAACGCCACCGAGGGCCACCCGGTCGTCGGCGCCCGCATCAAACAGGCCACCTTGCGCGGCATGCAGCTCGTCACCATCGACCCGCGCCGGATCGAGCTGGCCGACCACGCGGTCGTGCACCTCTCCCCCCGGCCCGGCACGAACGCCGCGGTCATGCTCGGCCTCGCGCACGTCCTGCACCGCGACGGCCTGACCGACGAGGACTTCATCGCCACGCGGACCGAGGGGTACGAGGAGGCGACGAAGCTCCTGGCCGACTACGACCCGGCCGAGGTCCAGCGGATCACCGGTGTGCCGCCGCAGGACCTCGAGCGCGCTGCGCACGTGTACGGCGAGGCCCGCGAGGCGTCCCTGCTCTGGGGTCTCGGCGTGACCGAGCACAAGTACGGCAGCGAGGTCGTCCAGCTCATCGTCAACCTCGCGCTGATGACCGGCAAGGTCGGCCGGCCGGGCTCGGCGATGCTGCCGCTGCGCGGGCAGAACAACGTGCAGGGCTCCTCCGACATGGGCGCGCTGCCGGACACGTACTCCGACTACCGGCCGGTCGACGACGAGCCCACCGCGCGGATGTTCGAGGAGCGCTGGGGCGTCCCCCTGTCGCGTGAGAAGGGTCTGACGATCCCGCAGATGTTCGACGCCGCCATCGACGGGCGGCTGAAGGCGATGTACATCTTCGGCGAGGACGTCGCGCAGACCGACCCGAACACCACGCACGTCATCCGTGCGCTGGAGTCCCTCGAGTTCGTCGTCGCGCAGGACATCTTCGAGACCGAGACGACGAGGTACGCCGACGTCGTCCTGCCCGCGTCCTCGTTCCTGGAGAAGGTCGGCACGTTCACCAACGCCGAGCGGCGCGTGCAGCTCGTCGGCGCCGCGATCACGCCCCCGGGCGACGCGCGGACCGACTTCGAGATCCTCACGTCGTTGAGCGAGGCCCTCGGCCACGACATGGGCCTCGCGACCCCCGCCGACGCGATGGACGAGATCGCCGCGCTCACCCCGAATTTTTCAGGCATCAGCCACGAGCGCCTCGGCCGTCGCGGCCTGCAGTGGCCGGTGAGCGCCGACGGGACGGACTCTCCGACGCTGTACGAGGAGGGCGTGTTCGTCCGCGAAGGCGGGAAGGCCGGCTTCGCCGCGCTCCCCTACCGCGAGCCGGGCGACGCGACCGACGACGAGTTCTCGCTCATCCTCATCACCGGCCGGCGGCTGCAGCACTACAACGCGGGCACGATGACGCGGCGGACCGGCAACCTCGAGCTGCTCGACGGCGACTGGCTCGAGGTCCACCCCGACGATGCGGCCCGGCTCGGCGTCACCGACGGTCAACGCGTCGAGGTCCGCTCGCGGGTGGGGCGCATCGAGACGGACGTGCGCGTGACCGAGCGCATCGAGCCGGGCAACGTCTTCACCGCGTTCCACTTCCCGGAGATCCGCACGAACCTCCTGGTCGGCGACTCGGCCGACGTCAACACCTCCTGCCCGGAGTACAAGGTCGTCGCGGTGGCCGTGACGCCGTTCGGCGAGGAGCCCTCGCTGCGTCCCGCCCTGGGGAAGCCCGCGCCGGCCGCGGCGTGAGGGCGACCGCCGTGCGCGACGCGCCCCTGATCCCCGACACCGCGGTCGCCCACAGCGTCGCCACCGTCGTGCGCGACGGCACGCGGGACGAGGTCGCGGTGGAGGAGCCGCTGGAGATCCGCGTGGCGGGCAAGCCGCTCGTCGTGACCATGCGCACGCCAGGGCACGACGAGGAGCTCGCGCTCGGCTTCCTTCGTGGGGAAGGGCTGATCGACCGGCCGCACGCCGCCGGCCCCACCGCCGATCTCGCGAACAACGTCGTCGAGGTCGCCGGGCCGCTGCTGCGTGATCCCGGTGCGCGCTCGTTCTACACGACGTCCTCCTGCGGGGTCTGCGGCAAGGGTGCACTCGAGGAGGTCGCGGTCCATGCCGCGCCGCTGCCCCGCGCCCGGCCGAGGGTCGACCGTCGCCTACTCGCAGCGCTCCCGGAGCTGCTGCGCCAGCCGGGCTTCGACCGCACCGGCGGCATGCACGCCACCGGGCTGTTCAGCGCGCTCGGCGAGCTGCAGCTGCTGCGCGAGGACGTCGGCCGGCACAACGCGATGGACAAGGTCCTCGGGCGAGCGCTGCTCGACGGTCTCGGCCTGCTGCACGACCGGCTGCTCTGCGTGAGCGGTCGCCTGTCGTTCGAGCTCGTGCAGAAGGCGGCCGTGGCCGGGGGGCCGGTCCTCGTGGGCGTCGGGGCGCCGACGTCCCTCGCGGTCGACCTCGCCGCCGACCGCGGCATGACGCTGTGCGGCTTCGCGCGCTCAGGCAGCGTCGTGGTCTACGCGGACGCCGGCCGTGTCCGCGGCTGAAGGGGTGTCGCAGGCGGCCACGTGGCCGCCGAGACGGGCCCCCAAGCGGGTTTACGCGGCCGCCAGGCCGTACTTCGACACGAGGTGCGTGACCGGCACGTCGTGGGCGGCGGTGAGCCGCTCGATCAGCCGCTTCTCCATCCAGTTCGAGTGCCCCACCGGGTGGGTCGACACGACGATCTCGGAGGCGCGGAAGACCGCGAGCGTGTCGCAGACGGCGAGGAACGGGTCGGCGTCCCCGACGTCGCCCTCGGCGTGGATGCCGCGTCGGCGGAGGCTGTCGACCACGATCGCGAGCCGCTCGTGGGCCTGATCGAGCGCCCCGTCGATGTCGGAGACGAAATGGCGCAACCGGGAGTTGAGGGCCGGCGCGACGATGCGCACCTCTCCGCGGTCCGCCCCGGAGCCGAAGCGCTCGTGGATGGCGTCCACGAGTCCCGGGCACGGGCACGTGCGGTTGGCGACGACCAGGATCTGCGGCACGGTGATGGCGGACATGCGGATGCTCCTCGGACGGATTGACGGCTGGGATCCAGTGTCCGCGCCGGGCATTGCCAGAACCTGAACGTCTTCTTACGAGCTACGTTTTGGTGCGAATTTGCAGGATCTTCGCCCGTTTCGACCGGTGGTCGGTCGTCATGGGCGTCAGCCCTTCCACACGGTCCCTTCAGGTAGCGGGTGATCCGCCCGACCATCGACGCATGGACATCGCTCGCCTGGCCGACTCGGACCCGACGTCGCTCGCCACCCGGGTCGCCCGCGTCACCACAGGGCTGGCCGGGGGCTACGTCGTGCTCCAGGCGACGCTCTGGTACACCGGGCGCCCGCCGGTCTACACCGCCGTCGTGAAGCAGCGCTGAACCCGGCGCCCCGGCAGGGCGACCCCCGGCGCGCAGCGACTACGCTGGGCGGACATGGCCGGTCTGCTCCACGTCGCCCGCATCGCCCGCATGGCCCACGGCCGTGTCGCCACCGCCCGTGAGCTCGAGACGCGCTTCAAGGCGCTGCCGCCCGAGCAGCAGGCCGAGGCCCGCAAGGAGTGGGACGATCTGAAGGCCGCTCTGAAGGCGGTCCGCGTGCGGCTGGAGTCCGGCCCCCGCGGCTTCGCCCGGGAGCTGCAGGCCGGCTACCGCGGCGAAGAGACCGAGCCGCAGCCCGACCCGCGGCCGCTCGGCGAGCTGGCCCGCGAGCTGCACGCCGCTTCGGGCGCGATGCGCAACAAGCTCGACGCCGTCGAGGCGGCCTCCGGGCGCGTCTCCTAGCCCGTCCGCAGCTCCTTCGCGACCTGCGCCCAGAGCTCCAGGTCCGGCTCCTCCCCGACGAAGCCGACCCGATCGACGAGCCCGCCCAGCCGGGCGCGGATCTCCGCCGCGAGCGCCGACGGGTCCTCGCCCCGCACGGCGAACAGTCGCAGGACGTCGTCGTCCACCAGCCCGGGCATCGCCTGCCACTCCCCGGCGCGGGACGCGGCGTGCAGCTGCTCGAAGAGGCCGCCGAGACCGTGGTGGTCCAGGACATGCCGGTATCCGGGGGTCGAGCCGTAGAACGCGACGCGGCGCCGCACGCCCTCCCACTGCGCGCCGGACGTCGCGACGAACAGCCCGGCGGTGACCTCCACGTCCTGCCGGGAGCGCCCGCCCTTCTCGAGCCCCCGTTCGAGTGCCGGAAGCGTCACCTCGCGCAGGACGTCCACCGTCTGGAACGCGTGTCCGAGCAGCCCGTCCGCGACCTCGCCGACCACCTCGAGCATCCGCTCGCGCACGGCGGCGAGCAGCACGGGCGGACGCGCGATCCCGGCGGGCAGCGCCGGCGGGCGGAAATTGGGCGGCATCAGCGTGTGCGACCAGAACTCACCTTCGAAGCGCAGGTCCTCCCCCGACTCCCAGGCGTCGAAGATCGCCCGCAGCGCCAGCGTCTGCTCACGCATGCGCGCCGCCGGGCGCTCGAACGACGCGCCGTAGCGACGCTCGACGTGCGCGCGGACCTGGGAGCCCAGCCCGAGCGCGAACCGCCCACCGCTCAGGGTCTGCAGGTCCCAGGCGGTGTAGGCGAGGTCCATCGGCGTGCGGGGCAGCGCGAGCGCGATGGCGGTGGAGACCCGGGCCCCGGTGGTCGCGGTCGTGGCGAGCGCGGCGGCGACGAACGGGTTGCCGGTGGACTCGGTGACGCCGACGCCGGCGAACCCGAGCTGCTCGGCCCGGGCGGCCGCCGCGGCGACGTCGGTGATCGGCAGGGCGCGGAGGGTCAGGTCGACGTGCACGGCGGCAGTCTGCCACCCCGGTCGGTCTCAGCCGTGCACGTGCACCGGCTCGCCGAGGACCACGGGCTGCCGTTCCCGCCCCGCCCCTAGGATCCATGGGTGTCCCGGCGGCTGATCCTCCTCACGATCACCGCCGCCCAGGCCGTCTCGGTCGCCTCGGCGAGCGTCGTCGCCGTCGCCCTTCCGCAGCTGGGCCAGGACCTCGACGCGTCGGCCTCGGAGCTCCAGTGGGTCGTCGACGCGTTCGTGATCGTCTTCGCGTCGCTGCTCGTCGCCGGTGGCGTCCTCGGCGACCGGATCGGGCGCAGGACCACCTTCCTCGCCGGGCTGGCGCTGTTCGCGTTCGGGTCGCTGTGGTGCGCGCTCGCGCCGAGCATCCCGGTCCTGCTGGGCGGACGGGTCGTGCAGGGCGTCGGCCCGGCTCTCGTCCTCCCCGCCTCGCTGGCCCTCGTGACCGCGATCTTCCCCGACCCGGCGGAACGCGCCCGGGCGATCGGCGTCTGGGCCACCGGCTCGGGGGTCGGGCTCGCCGCGGGCCCGACCGCGGGCGGCGTCCTGGTCGAGGTGCTGGGCTGGCGGGCCGTCTTCGCCGTGAACGTCCCGCTCGCCGCCGCGCTGCTCGTCGTCGGCTTCCGCGGGCTGCCGCGGATCACGCCGACCCCGTCGCCGCACCGCTTCGACCTCGGCGGCGCGGCACTGCTCACCGCCGGCATCGCGGCGCTCTGCTTCACGATCATCGAGGGCCGGACGCTCGGCTGGGCCTCACCGGCGATCGTCGGCGCGGGCGCTCTGGCGGTCGCTGCACTGGCGGGCTTCGTCGGCTGGGAGCGTCGGCAGCCCGAGCCGCTCGTGGACCCCGCGCTGCTCCGCCAGCGCACCTTCGCCGCGGCGAACCTCGCGGGCGCGACCGTGTTCTTCACCCTGATCGGCGGCACCGTGTACTTCACGGCCTTCTTCCAGCAGATCCAGGGACGGTCGGCGCTGGAGTCCGGGTTCTGCCTCCTGCCGCTCGGGCTGGCGGTCATGCTCGTGGCGCCGGTCGCCGGACGCCTGACCCCGCGGCTGGGCGCGCGGCTGCTGATGCTCGGCGGCCTCGGCGCGGCCGGCGCGGCGACGCTCCTCATGCTGCGCCTGGAGCCCGACCTGGGGTATCAGGCGATCTGGTGGAACGTCGCGCTGGTCGGCGTGGGCACCGGCATGGCGCTGCCGCCGATGACCGTCACCGCGCTGTCGGCGGTCGACCCCGCACGCACCGGGATGGCGTCGGCCGTCCACAACGCGAGCCGCCAGGTCGGCCAGACGCTCGGCGTCGCCGTGCTGGGAACGATCATCGCCGCCCACGCCGGCGAGGGTGCCGACGGCGGGCGGGTGCTCCGCGGGCTCGCCGCGCAGGAGTGGGTCGCCGGCCTGCACGTCGCGCTGCTCGTGGCGGCCGTCCTGCTCACCGCCGTCGCGCTCGCGGTCGCAGTGCTGATCCCCCGCCGGGGGCACCGATCTGCCGCTCCGGGGTGAAGGCGCCGCCGCCACCGGCGAACTAGGGTTCCCGCGTGTCCTCGATCAGTCCGATGTACCGCGTGGCCATGGCCGCCTGCTCCCCCGCCGTGCGCGGCTGGGGACGCCTGGAGGTCGTCGGTCGTGACCTGCTGCCGCAGGACGGGCCGCTGCTCGTCGCGGGGAACCACGACAGCTACTGGGATCCGGTGGCGATCGGCATCGCCGGCATGCCCCGCCGCCAGATCTGCGCGCTGGCCAAGCGCTCCCTCTGGAAGCCCGGCCTGGGCGCGATCCTCAACGGCATGGGCCAGATCCCCATCGAACGCGGCAAGGGCGACCTCGCCGCCATGGCGACCGCGATCGAGCGGCTGCGGGACGGCGCGTGCATCGGCGTCTTCCCCGAGGCCACGCGCAGCCAGGGCCGGGAGATGCGAGCCCGCAGCGGCATCGGCCGGCTCGCCGCCGAGGTGCCGCAGGCCGAACTGATCTGTGTGCGCGTCACGGGCACCGTCGACATCCCGAAGTTCCCGAAGGCGCGGCCGACCGTGCGCGTCGAGTTCTTCCGCCCCGCCGGCGGCGGACTGCAGGACGGCGAGTCGGCGACGGACTTCGCCACCCGTCTGGTGACCGAGCTGCGCGTGGGCGCACCGCCGATGAAGGCGGGGCGCAAGGTCGCCGGCGACTGAGCGATCAGACCGGCACGAACCGCACCGCGCGACGGGCGACGTCCGCCTCCGCGAGCCGCACGGTGATGCGGGCACCGAGCTCGACCTGTCCGTCGACCGGGGCGATCACCGCCGGGTCCAGCAGCTGCAGGCTGCCGCCACCGCGCTCGTCCGTGTCGACCACGACGGCCTCGAACGACTCGCCCACCCGTGGCGCGAGCACCGCGGCCTCGACCGCGTCCAGGCACGCACGCTCCACGCTGCTGGCCCGGCGGTCCGCGGTGCGCATCAGGTCCGGCAGCAGCGGCAGCGCCGTCCGCAGATCGGCGGGCACCTCCTCGCCCGCGCACAGTGCGGCGCAGACCAGCAGGCCGAACCGGTCGACGAGCCGGCGCAGCGGTGCGGTCACGTGGGCGTACGGCGCGGCGATCCCGGCGTGGCGGGCGTCGTCCCCCGTCGGCGGGGTGCCGTCGAACGCGAGGTAGGCGGCACCGCGGAAGAGCGCACGGGACTCGTGGACGATCGCGACGTGCTCGGGCCGCCGGAGGTCCAGCGAGCGGAGGAACTCCCCGTGGGCCAACCCCTCCGGCCACGCGGCCCCGAGCGCGAGCGCCCGGCGGCGCAGCTGCGCCACCTGCTTCGAGGCGGGCGGCGGCATCGTCCGCAGGATCCCGACGCCGCCGTCGAGCATCAGCTGCGCGGCGGCGCTGCCGGTCATCAGCGAGATCTGCGCGTTGTGGTCCTCGACGTCGACCTGCGGGCGGAAGCGCAGCGTGAAGCCCCCGTCGGCCTCGTCGACCTCCTGCTCGGGCATCGGCAGCTCGGCGCCGCCGCGCACCCGCTCGAGCTCGACGCGGCGCGCCCCGATCTCGGCGAGCAGCTGCAGCGTGTCGTCCGCCGTCCCGGCGTCGAGCTGCGCCTGCACGCCCTCGTAGTCCAGGCGACGGGTGCTGCGCACGCGCGCGCGGGCGACGGTCGCGCTCGTGACGGCGCCGGTCCCGTCGAGCCGCAGGTCCCAGACGAAGGCGGCCCGGATGCGGTCCGGCAGCAGGCTCGCGACGTCCTCGCTGAGCGACGGCGGGTGTAGCGGCGTGCGGCGGTCGGGCGCGTAGATCGTCACCCCGCGCCGGCGTGCCTCGGCGTCCAGCGGCGACTCCAGCGCGACGAACGCGGGAACGTCGGCGATCGCATACCGCACCCGATGGCCGTCGCCGTCGCGCTCCAGCGCCATCGCCTGGTCGAGGTCCATCGAGCCGGGCGGGTCGATCGTCAGGAAGGGCACGTCGAGCAGGTCCTCGCCGTCGCCGAGCACCGCGTCGAGCCTGCCGGCCGCCGCAGTCGCCGCCTCGAGCACGTCCGGCGGGAAGGCCTCGGGGACGTCGAGCTCGGCCCGGATCGCGTCAAAGGCCGCGCGCAGCTCGTCGGGGGCGTCGGGCAGGCGCAGGGACACGCCCGCAGCCTATGCGCCGTGCTGCGAGGCCGCGGCGCCGAGCGCGGCCAGCCAGCCGCCGAGGTCGCCGGTCTCGAAGGCGACCGAGTCCTGAGCGCCGTCGTCCCGCCGCCACGTGATCCGCAGCAGCGTCGCGCCGGTGCGCTTGCCCAGGTGCGACGAGGCGGAGTCGACGGTCATGATCGCCTCACGGGGGATGCGCAGGTCACGCCTGGGCAGCAGCAGGCAGAAGACGACCTCGCCGGCGGTCATGGCGAGTGTGCCATTGCCGCGGGTCTGTCCCTTGCCGCGCGACGTCTGCCCGAAGCTGCGCACGAGCTCCTGCTTGAGGATCGCGTCGCCGCCGACCAGGTCGGCGACCCGGCTCTCGCCCTTGCCGCTCAGCCAGCTGAGGAGTCCCATGGCGGGCAAGTCTGACCGATGTCAGCAGCCCTCACTCCCGGGGCGGGTGCAGCTGTCGCAGGACGGCGTCGACGGAGCAGGCGAGGTCCAGGCGTTCGCCGTTCCAGCCGGGGACGGTGGTGGTGGGCCCCGGGGGTCGGCCGCCCGTGGCGACGAGGACGGTGTCGAGCAGCGCCCCGGGGTCCCCGGGCGTGCGCGGGGCGGGGTCTAGCCGCTCACCCCACGGGGTGGTGAAGATGAGCGGCAGGCTTCCGCGGAAGCCTCCCGGCGCGTCGGCGCACTCGTCGGCGTGACGGACGGTGAAGCCGAGTTCGTGCACCGCGCGGTGGTGGCGGGCGCAGAGCAGCACGAGGTTGTCCAGGTCGGTGGGGCCGCCGTCGGCCCAGTGGATGACGTGGTGGGCGTCGACCCAGCGCGTCGCGGTGCACCCAGGGAACCGGCACCCGCCGTCGCGGTGGCGCAAGGCGCGGCGGATCGCCGGCGGCACGGTACGCGTGCGGCGGCCGATCGCCAGCAGCTCCCCGGTCGGCCCCTCGAGCTGCGGCACGATCCCGGCGTCGCAGCACAGCCGCCTGGCGGTCTCGACCGCGATCGGCGTCTCGCCCTCAACGTGACGCACCCCGTGCTCGTCGCCGCTGAGGCAGGCGACGTCGACGTGCACGACCACCTCGTGGCGATCGGCGGTCGACCGGCCGCACGGACCCGTCACCAGCACCGAGTCGGCCAGCAGCACCAGCGCGTCCGCACGCAACTGCGCCGGCGTGCGCTCGGGGTCGGGGGCCTGCTCGCCCAGCACCTCCCGCGCGAGATCCAACGCCCGCTGCAGCACCGCCGCGTCCTCCGAGGTCAGTCGGCCGCGCAGCTCGAAGCTGCCATCGGCACATGGCATCAACGCGAAGTCCCGATCCCGATCCACATCGGCTGCCTCCTCCCGCGTGGCCCGCCGCGCCACCCGCACCACCCGCTCCAGCTGCGCTGCCGTATGCACCAGACCGAGCTGTACCAGCGTCGCCTCGTCCTGCACGTCCTCCAACCGCGTCAACGCGCGCACCTTCGAGAACGACAGCTCCCCCCGCGCGAAGGCCGCGCGGACGACGGGCAGCTCCTCCAGACGCCGCGCCACCCGCACGTGCTCCCGCGCGGTCTTCGGCGTCAGCGAGCACCGCCACGCGATCCAATGCGCGCACGACAAGCACCCCCAGGCGGCCCAGATCCGCCGCCGGTCGAACTCCGCCACCCGCGCGAGCCAGACCGCGAGCGCCGCGTTCAGATGCCCGGCGAGACTCGTGATCTCGTCCGCCAGCTCGTCGTCGGACAGCGGTGAAGGGGACTCGAGCAGGTCACGTAGCACGAACATATGTTCGCATTATGATCGGACGGAAGGGGCTTCCGCGGAAACCCTCCCGGCGCAGACGGTCGACCCGCCGGCTCAGACCAGCCGCACGACCGCCTCGATCTCGACCGGGATGTCGAACGGCAGCTCGGCGACCCCGATGGCCGACCGCGCGTGCCGCCCGGCCTGCGGTCCCCACAGCGAGAGGATCAGCTCGGTGAAGCCGTCGATCACTGCGGGCATCGCGGTGAACCCGGGCGCGCAGTTCACGAGCCCCAGCGCCGTGTTCCACGACGCGACGCGGTCCAGCGAGCCGAGCTCGGCGCGCAGCGACGCGAGGATGGAGAGGCCCGTGTCGCGGGCGGCCACGCGGGCCTCCTCGAGGGTCAAGTCGGCGCCTACCTTCCCCCGGGACAGGAGGGTCGAGCCGTCGACCGGACCGTGGCCCGAGATGTACGCGAGGCCGCCGTCGACGTGCACGAGGTCGAAGCTCCGCTCGAAGCCCGGCGGACCGCCGAACGGCTCCGGCAGCCGGAGGCCGAGGTCGGAGAGACGCTGCTCCACGGTGCTCATGGGAGCGACCGTACCGTGCCAGCGGTCCTCAGGAACGACCGAGGGCCCCGCGCGAACGCAGGGCCCTCGGGTCCTTCAGGGACTGCTCAGACCGCCGCGGCGACCTTCTCGTCGGAGTACGTCTCGCCCGACTCGGCCTTGGCGACCAGCGACGCCGGCGGCTCGAAGCGCTCGCCGTACTGCGCGGCCAGCTCACGGGTACGCGCGACGAAGCCCGCCACGCCACCCTCGTATCCGTTGATGTACTGGATGACGCCGCCCGACCAGGCCGGGAAGCCGATGCCCATGATCGAGCCGATGTTGGCGTCGGAGATCGTCTCCAGGACGCCCTCGTCGAGGCACTTCACGGTCTCGAGGGCCTCGGCGAAGAGCATGCGCTCCTCGAGGTCCTTGAGGTTGACCGTGAACGGGTCGACCGTCACCGGGAAGAGGTCGTTCAGACCCTTCCACAGGCCGCTGCGCTTGCCCGCCTCGTCGTACTCGTAGAACCCGGCGCCACGGAGGCGACCGGCACGGCCGGCCTCGATCATCTTGTCGATGACGTCGAACGCCGGATGCGTGATCGGGTCCTTGCCCTCGGCCTCGAGGGCTGCGTTGCCCGCCTTGCGGATGCGGACCATGAGCTCCATGTTGAGCTCGTCGGTCAGCTGCAGGACCGGCGCGGGGTAGCCCGCCTGCGAGGACGCCTGCTCGATGGTCTGGGGCGAGTAGCCCTCGTCGACCATCGCGATGCCCTCGTTGATGAACGTGCCGATGACGCGCGAGGTGAAGAAGCCACGCGAGTCGTTGACGACGATCGGGGTCTTCTTGATCTGCTTGGCCAGGTCGAGCGCCTTGTACAGGACCTCGTCGCTGGTCTTCTCGCCCTTGATGATCTCCAGCAGCGGCATCTTGTCCACGGGGGAGAAGAAGTGCAGGCCGATGAAGTCCGCGGGACGCGAGACGCCCTCGGCGAGCTCGGTGATCGGGAGCGTCGAGGTGTTGGAGCCCAGGACGGCGTCGGGCGCCAGGTACGGCTCGATCTCCTTGAAGACCTGGGCCTTGACGGCCGGGTCCTCGAAGACCGCCTCGATGACGAGGTCCGCGTCCTGCGCCTTGGACGGATCGTCCGTGGCGGTGATGCGCGCGAGGAGGGCGTCGCCCTTCTCCTGCGTGACCTTGCCCTTCTCGACGCCCTTGGCGACGAGCTTCTCGCTGTAGGCCTTGCCCTTGTCGGCGGCCTCCTGCGTGACGTCCTTGAGGACGACCTCGATGCCGCTCTTCGCGCAGACGTACGCGATGGCCGCGCCCATCATGCCGGCGCCGAGGACGATGACCTTCTTGGACTGGAACGTCTCGATGCCCTCGGGACGGCCGCGCTTGCCGTTGACCTCGTTCATGTCGAAGAAGAACGCCTGGATCATGTTCTTCGCAACCTGACCGGTGGCCAGGTTCGTGAAGTAGCGGCCCTCGATCGCGAGCGCGTTGTCGAAGTCGACGAGCGCACCCTCGGCCGCGACGGCCATGATCGCCTTCGGGGCCGGGTAGTTGGCGCCCTTCAGCTGCTTCTTCAGGTTGGCCGGGAACGCGGGCAGGTTCGCCGCGAGCGCCGGGGTCTGCGGCGTGCCGCCGGGGATCTTGTACTTCTTGTCCGCGTCCCACGGCTGGGCCGACTCCGGGTTGGCCTCGATGAACGCCTTGGCGGCGGGCACCAGACCCTCGGGGCTGTCGACGAGCTCGCTGATGAGGCCCATCTCCAGCGCCTTGTCCGGACGCACGCGCGTGCCCTGCAGCAGCAGGCCCATGAGCGCCTGGACGATGCCGAGCATGCGGACCGACCGCACGACGCCACCGGCGCCGGGCAGCAGGCCGAGCTGGACCTCGGGGAAGCCGAGCTGGATCTTCGGGTCGTTCACGACCACACGATGGTGGGCGATCAGCGCGATCTCGAGGCCACCGCCGAGGGCGGCACCGTTGATCGCGGCGACGACCGGCTTGCCGAGGGTCTCGAGGCGACGCATGTCGGCCTTGAGGTCCTCGACGCCGGCGCTGAACGCGGCGGCGTCACCGGGGCCCACCCGACGGAGGTCGTTGAGGTCGCCACCGGCGAAGAAGGTCTTCTTCGCGGAGGTGATGATGACGCCCTTGACGTTCTCCTTGTCGGCGTCGAGCTTGTCCACGACCTCCTTGAAGGAGGCCATGAACTCGGTGTTCATGGTGTTGGCGGACTGCGACGGGTCGTCGAGGATCAGGTTGACGATGCCGTCGGCGTCCTGCTCGTAGCGGATGGTGCTCATGACTAGAGGGCCTCCACGACGGTCGCGATGCCCATGCCGCCGCCGACGCACAGGGTGCACAGGCCGTAACGGCCACCGGTGCGGTGGAGCTCGTCGATGATGGTGCCGAGGATCATGGCGCCGGTCGCGCCGAGCGGGTGGCCCATGGCGATCGAGCCGCCGTTGACGTTGACCTTGTCCATGTCGGCGTCAAGGTCCTTGACCAGACGCAGCGCCACGGAGGCGAACGCCTCGTTGATCTCGATGAGGTCGAGGTCCTCGACCGTGAGGCCTGCCTTGGCCAGCGCCTTCTTGGACGCGGGACCGGGGCCCGTCAGCATGATCGTCGGGTCCGCACCGGAGAGGGCGGTCGAGACGATGCGCGCCTTCGGCGTGAGGCCGTTGCGCTCGCCGGCGGCCTGGTTGCCGATCATGACCAGCGCGGCGCCGTCGACGATGCCCGACGAGTTGCCCGCGTGGTGGACGTGGTCGATCTTCTCGATCCAGTGGTACTTCTGGAGCGCGACCGCGTCGAAGCCGCCCATCTCGCCCATGACGGCGAACGACGGCTTGAGGCCGGAGAGGCTCTCGACCGTGGTGCCGGGACGGATGAACTCGTCCTTCTCGAGGACGATCTGGTCGTTGAGGTCGCGGACCGGGATCACCGAGTTGTCGAAGTGACCGGCGGCCTGCGCGGCCGAGGCACGCTCCTGGGAGCGGGCGGCGAACGCGTCGACGTCCTCGCGGGTCCAGCCCTCGACCGTCGCGATGAGGTCGGCGCCGATGCCCTGCGGCACGAAGCCGGTGTCGTAGTTCGTCTCCGGGTCCATCGCCCAGGCGCCGCCGTCGGAGCCCATCGGGACGCGGGACATCGACTCGACGCCACCGGCCCAGACGAGGTCCTCCCAGCCGGACGCGACCTTCTGGGCCGCGGCGTTGACGGCCTCAAGGCCTGACGCGCAGAAGCGGTTGAGCTGGACGCCGGCGGTGGTGTCCGGCAGGCCGGCCTTGATGGCGGCGGTCTTGGCGATGTCGCCGCCCTGGTCGCCGATCGGCGACACGCAGCCCAGGACGACGTCCTCGATCTGGTTGGGGTCGAGGGACTCGTTGCGGGCCAGGGTCTCGTGCATCAGGCCGACGACGAGGTCGACGGGCTTGACGTTGTGCAGCGAGCCGTTGAACTTGCCCTTGCCGCGGGGGGTGCGGATCGCGTCGTAGACGAACGCTTCTGTGCTCATGGGGGGATGGTCTCCTCGGATGTAGCTCTCGGGGCGCGGGGCGTGATGGGACCGGAGCCCGCGGACCGCCGACGACATACGAATCGGCGGCGCCGGAATCGTAGCGCGTTGTTGGCGAGGTGCCAGTAGGGGCTCAAGTCGGGGGGCCATCGGCCGATGAACCGGAAAGAGCCGTCCCGATCCCACGCTGCCGCCGAGGCCTCTTCCGTGACGCCGTCCGCCGACCCGCAGTTCTTCGAACAGCTGTTCCACGCTGCGCCCGACGCGGTGATCGTGGTGGACCGCACGGGGACGATCCGGATGGCCAACGCGCAGGCCGAGGGCCTCTTCGGCTGGGATCCCGCCGAGCTGATCGGCCGCCCGGTAGAGGTGCTCCTCCCCGCTGCGCTCAAGGCGCTGCACATCCAGCACCGCGCCGACTACCTGAACGGTCCCGTCGCCCGACCGATGGCGGCCGGGGTCGACCTGACGGCGATCCGCGCCGACGGCACCGAGGTCCCCGTCGACATCAGCCTCAGCCCGCTGACCTCGGGCGAGGACCGCTTCGTCGCCGCCGCGATCCGCGACGCCACCGAGCGCCGGGCCTTCGCGCGCGAGCTCGAGGAGAGCGAGCGCCGGACCCGGACCAGCCTGGAGAGCATGCTCGACGGCTTCGCGACGTTCGTCCCGGTGCGGCAGGACGGACGCATCGTCGACTTCGAGTGGACCTACATCAACACCGTGGGCGCCCTCACGTACGCGCGGCCGATGGAGGATCTCGTCGGTGCGCGGATGCGCGACGTCCTCCCGGGCATCGAGCACCACCCGATGTTCGCCGCGTACGCCGCGGTCGCGGAGACGGGGGAGCCGTGGACCACCACGAGCCTGCCGTACGACGACGTCGGTGCCCGCGGCATCTTCGACATCAGGGCGTGGCGGCTCGACGAGGGCTTCGCCGTGACCTGGCGCGACGTAACCGACGTCGCGCGGGCCGACGAGGAGCTGCGCCAGAGCGAGGAGCGGTTCCGCGCCTCGGTCGAGGACCTGCACGAGGCCCTCTCGGTCTTCACCTCGATCCGCGACGAGGCCGGGACGATCGTGGACTTCCGCTGGGAGTACGCCAACACGATGGCCAGCATCATCACGGGCCACGCGCCGGACGACCTGGTCGGCCGCCGCCTCCTGGACGTCCTGCCCGACCACGGGCCCAGCGGGATGCTCGACATCTACCGCGCAGTCGTGGAGACCGGCGAGCCGTGGGCCGAGGCGACCCTCTGGTGCGAGGACACCTGGGGCGACGGCACGACCGCGCGCCGGGCCTTCGACGTCCGCGCCACCAAGCTCCACGACGGCTTCGTGGTCGTGACCCGCGACGTCACGGCCGACCGCGAGCGCGAGGAGCACCTCGAGCGCCAGCGGATGGACCTCGAGCGGACCAACGCCGAGATCCTGCGTCTGAACGAGCTCGGCGCGCTGCTGGCGAGCTGCATCGACGTCGACGAGGCCTACGCGGTGACCGCCCGGTCGGCGGGCGGCCTCCTCCCCGGCTTCCGCGGCGTGCTCACGGCGGTCCGCGGGGACGACGGGCTCCTGGAGCCGGTCGCCTCCTGGGGCGCGATCGGGGTGGACACGACCGGGTTCGGCCCGCGCGACTGCTGGGCGCTGCGCCGCAGCCAGCCGCACGTCTCGACGCTCGAGGCGCCGCGGTGCCCGCACCTGACGAGCTCGTCGGTCGCGCGGTGCCTCTGCGTGCCGATGACCAGCCAGGGCGAGACGATCGGGGTGCTCCACGTGATCGACGCCGACGGCCCCGGGTCCCAGCGGACGACGGCGGAGTTCGAGGCCGCAGTGATGCCGCTGGCGACGACCGTGGCCCGACAGGTCGCGCTGGCCGCCGGGAACCTCCTCCTGCGGGACCGCCTCCACGAGCTGTCGATCCGCGACCCGCTGACGGGGCTCTACAACCGCCGGTACATGGAGGAGACGCTGCGCCGCGAGGTGGCCCGGGCCAACCGGTCGGGGCGCCCGGTCGCCGTCCTGCAGGGCGACCTCGACCACTTCAAGGCCTGCAACGACCGCCACGGTCACGGCGGTGGCGACGCCGTGCTGCGGGCGATCTCCGTGGTCATGACGCGGATCTTCCGCAGCTCCGACGTCGTCTGCCGCCTCGGCGGTGAGGAGTTCACGGTGATCCTGCCCGACTGCGACATCGCGGACGCCACCGAGAAGGCCGAGCTGCTGCGTCAGGAGATCGCCGCGCTGCGCGTGCACCACCTCGGTGCCGTCGTCGACGGTCTCTCGATCTCGCTCGGGGTCGCAGGACTCCCGGCCACCGCCCGCACGGCGGACGACCTGCTGCACGCGGCCGACGCCGCGCTCTACGGTGCCAAGCACGAGGGCCGCGACCGGGTGGTCGCCGCACCGCAGAGCGGGTGACGTCAGGCGCGATCCGGACGACTTGCCGCCCGCAGGCGCGCAGCGTGGTCGGGCGATCCGGCGTCGACCAGCAGCCGGTCGAGATGCTCGAGGGCGTAGGCCCCGAAGTCGAAGTCCAGCTCGGAGACGACGCCCTGGACGATGCCCCACCAGGCCTCGCGGTAGTCCGACATGAGCCGCATCAGCCCGAGCCGGGCCCGGCGCCGGGCGGTCGCGCCGCCCTCCCCCGCGAAGTACGCGTCCAGCAGCGCGGTCTCGTCCTGGGTGGTGAAGCCGTTGTTGACCGCGAGGTTCGCGAGGTCGAAGTAGCGGTCGCCCATCCCCGCGTACTCCCAGTCGAGGATCGTCAGGCCGACGTCGTCGACGAGGAGGTTTGCGGCGAGCAGGTCGTTGTGGCATGGAACGGGCTCGTGCTCGGGGCCCTGAAGCAGCGGCCGGACCTCCTGCGCGACGCGCTCGGCCGCCTTGAGCCCGTCGGGCAGGACGGCGCCGCGCTCCAGTGCGATCGCACGGTAGGCGGCGCCCACCGCGAACGGCGAGAACGTCGCGCGCAGCGGCGGCCCGTCGTGAAACAGCCGCAGCGCGCCGGCGACCCGGCGCAGCATGCGCGGCTCGGTGAGCTCGCCGTCGCGCGGCGGGCGACCGGGGACGAAGGCGGTGACCAGGCAGGCCTGGTCCTCCACGAACGCGACGACCTCGGGGCCGACCCCGGCCGCCGCCGCCGCGCGCGTCGCCTCGCACTCCGCGTCCCGGTCGATGCCCAGCAGGCCGGTGTCACCTCCCGGAAGCCGGACGACGACGTCGTGGCCGCCGACGATCACCCGGACGTTGCGGTTGGTGATCCCGCCGCCGAGCGCCGCGGTCTCGCCGGCCGGTCCGCCGAGCTGCTCCTCGAGCACCCGGAGGACGGCGGGGAGCCGCGGGTCGTCGGTCACGTCGCGCTCCGGATCCGGTCGCCGGCCGGGTCGTACAGCGGCTCGGCCGTGACGGTCGCGTCCACCCATTCGCCGAAGACGCCGACCTGCACGAGATCGCCGACGCCCACCTCCGCGGGCAGCAGCGCGTAGGCGATGCTCTTCCCGACGCGGTACCCGACGCCGCCGGAGGTGATGCGGCCCAGCGGCTCGCCTCCGGCCCGGACGGGCTCGTTGCCGAGGCAGACCGACTGCGGGTCGTCGAGCACGAGGCAACGCAGTGCGCGCGTCGGCGGTCCGGAATCCCGCGCCCGCAGCAGCGCGTCGCGGCCGAGGAAGCCGCCGGCCTTCCCGGTCTTCACGGCGAACGCGAGGCCTGTCTCGTCGGGGGTCGTGTCCGGAGTGATGTCGCTGCCCCAGACGCGGTAGCCCTTCTCCAGCCGCAGGCTGTCGATCGCTCGGTAGCCGCCGGCGACGATCTGGAAGTCCTGACCGGCCGCCCACAGCAGCTCCCAGAGCGTCGCGCCGTACTCTGCCGGGCAGTACAGCTCCCAGCCGAGCTCGCCGACGTACGTGATCCGCTGCGCGAGCACCGGCACGCCGCCGACGCCGATCTCCTTCGCGCGGAGGAACGGGAAGTCCACGTGGGCCAGCGACTCGTCGGTCCACGGCTGCAGCATCCGCCGCGTCCACGGTCCCCAGAGGCAGAAGCACGCCAGCGACGACGTCACATCGTCTGCTCGGACGCTGCCGTCGGCGGGGAGGTGGCGGCGGATCCACGCGAGATCGCGGCCGCCGGAGGACGTGCCGGTGACGACGCGGAAATGGTCACGCTCCAACCGCGTGACCGTGAGGTCCGCCTCGATGCCACCGCGCGGGTTCAGCAGCTGCGTGTAGGTCGCGATTCCGGGGTCGCGGTCGACGTCGCCGGCGCAGATCCAGGAGAGCGCGGTGGCCGCGCCCGGCCCGCGGACGTCGAGCTTCGCGAAGGACGACTGGTCGAAGAGCGTCACGCCCATGGAGGTCGAGGACGCCTCCGCGGCGATCGCCGGCGACCAGTGCTGCCCGGCCCAGCCACGCGGACGCTGCGCGATGTTCGCCGCCGGGTGATGGGCGTTCGGCGCGAACCAGTTCGCGCGCTCCCAGCCGGCCTTCTCGCCGAACCGCGCACCGAGCGCATCGAGCTGTGCGTACGCGGGCGAGCGCCGCAGCGGCCGGCCGGCCCGGCGCTCCTCGTGCGGGTAGACGACGTCGTAGTACTTGGAGTACGCCTCGAGCGCGCGGACGCGCGCGTGACGCGGGATGCGGTCATGAGCACCGAAGCGCCGGACGTCCATGCCCGCGACGTCCCACTCCGGCTGCCCGTCGACGATCCACTCCGCCATGACCTTGCCGACGCCACCAGCGCCAGCGAGCCCATGGACGCAGAAGCCGGCTGCGACCCAGAGGCCGGGCGTCTCGGTCTCGCCCAGGAGGAACTCGCCGTCGGGCGTGAAGGCCTCGGGGCCGTTGACGACCTTGGCCAGACCCACGTCCTGCAGCGCAGGGACGCGATGCTTCGCGCCCTCCCAGGACTCGGCGAACCGCTGCGGGTCGTCGTCGAACAGCGTGCGCGGGTCGGTGAGCGGAACGTCGGCGTCGTAGGTCGCGGGTTCACGAGCGTAGCCACCGACGAGCAGGCCGCCGGCTTCGGGGCGGAAGTAGACGATGCGGTCCGGGTCGCGGACGGTCGTCGCCTGCGGTGGCACCGCCGGGTCCAGCGGCTCGGTCACCACGTACTGGTGGCGCATCGGCACGACCGGGATCCGGGCTCCCGCCAGGCGGCCGACGACGCCAGACGCCGCCCCACAGGCGACGACCACGACCTCGGTGGCGACCCGGGCACCGTCCGCGGTGTGGACGGTGGACACGCGCCCGCGGTCGTCCAGGTCGATCGCGCTCACGCGCGTGTGTTCGTGGAAGACGACGCCCTGACGCCGGGCGCCCTCCGCGAGCGCGAGCGCCAGCGGGGCCGGGTCGAGGTAGCCGTCCCCGGGCAGCCAGGCGGCCGCGAGCACGTCGTCCACCTGCAGCAGCGGCAGCCGCTGCGCGGTCTGCCGCGCGTCGAGCAGGTCCAGCTGCAGCCCGTAGGTCGCCGCCGCGCTCTCCTGCCGGCGCAGCTCCTCGACGCGCTCAGGCGTCGTGGCGAGGCGCAGGCCGCCGACGGCCCGCCATCCCGGGTCCCGGCCGGTCTCGGCCTCCAGCTCGCCGTAGAGCGCGCTGGAGTACATGAGCATCCGCGTCTGGCTGACGGTCGACCGCAGCTGCCCGACAAACCCGGCGGAATGCCAGGTCGTCCCCTCGGTGAGCTCGTGCTGCTCGAGGACGAGGACGTCCTGCCAGCCCAGCTTGGCGAGGTGGTACGCCACGCTGGAGCCCGCCACGCCCCCGCCAATGACGACGCAGCGGGCCGCCGCCGGAAGATTGGTCTGCTCCATGGTCCTTTTGGTCTATACGATCGACCGCGTGTCGTCCAGCCGCGCGGTGATCTTCGACTTCAACGGGACCATCTCCGACGACGAGCCGCTGCTCGATGCGCTCTTCACGCGGCTGCTCGCCGACCGGGGGATCACGCTGACCAGCGAGGTCTACTGGCGCGACCTCGCGGGGCTCTCGGACCCGGAGATCGTCCGCCGCGCGCTGGCGCTGGGCGCGAAGCCGGTGACCGACGAGGCGTGCGACGAGCTGCTCGCCGCGAAGGTCGTGGCGTACAAGGACGCCGTCACGGCGTCTCCCACGATCTCCGCCGACGCGGCCGACGCGGTCCGCACCGCCGCCGCGCGGGTGCCGATCGCGATCGCGTCGGGCGCCGTGCGCGAGGAGGTCGAGCACGTGCTCGCGATCGCCGGCCTGCGCGACGCGTTCTCCGCCGTCGTCTGCATCGACGACGTCGACGCCGGGAAGCCGGACCCCGCGGGCTTCCTGCTCGCGCTCGAGCTGCTCGGCGGTGTGATCGCCCCCGCCGACGTTCTCGTCGTCGAGGACGCCGACGCGGGCGTGCGGGCCGCCCGCGCTGCGGGGATGCGCGTCGCCGCGATCACCGGACCGGCGCTCACCGTCGTCCCGGACGAGCCGATCGAACGGCTCGACGCGGAGACGATGGAGCGGTTGCTGGCCTGACGGGCGGTCCGCGCCACCGTAGCGCTCTGACCGCCCGGCGGCTCGTCGGCTACGACGCCAGCGACGCGTCCAGCGTGATCTCCGGCACGCCGGCGAGCGCCTTGCTCACCGGGCAGCCGGCCTTCGCGTTCTCGGCGTGCTCCTTGAAGGTCGCCTCGTCGATCCCCGGCACCTTGCCGACGGTCGTGAGCGCGATGGACGTGATCGTCGGCGCGCCCTCGACGATGCGCAGCTGGACCTTCGCGGTCGTGTCGACCGCGTCGACCGGCGAGCCGGCCTCCGCGAGCATGTTCGACAGCGCCATCGAGAAGCACGCCGCGTGGGCCGCGCCGATCAGCTGCTCGGGGTTCGCGCCGTCTCCGTCCTCGAAGCGCGACTTGAACGAGTACTGCCCGCCGATGTCCTCGCCGGCCTTGAACGTGCCGCTGCCGGACTTGAGGTCGCCCTGCCACTGTGCCGTGCCGATGGCTGCCATCTGATGCTCTCCTGGTTCGGGTTCGGGGATACGAGGACCATCCTGCCCGACAACGCACCCGGGCACTCCTGGACTGCCACGATGGGCGCATGTCCTCATCCATGCCCCACACCTGCGTCCGCGTCCTGGAGATCGACCGGAGCATCCGCTTCTACGAGGCGCTCGGCTTCGAGGTCCGCGGTCAGCTGAACTTCGACGGCGCCTTCAACGTCTACCTGGGCCTGCCCGGTCACGGCGATCAGCTCGAGCTGACCGTGAACGTCGGGCGCACGGAGGCCTACGACCTGGGCGACGGGTACAACCACGTGGCGGTGACGGTCGAGGACCTCCAGGGCCTGCTGGACCGCCTCTCCGCCGACCTCGGCGTCGAGCCGGAGAAGCCCGCGTTCCACCCCGGCGACCGCGAGGACCTCCCGCTGATCGCGTTCGTCGCCGACCCGGACGGCTACCGGATCGAGCTCATCGAGGGCAGCGACTTCACCGCGCCCCAGGACGGGCGGCACCCCTCCCAGGGCTGAGCAGCCGGTCCAGGAACACGGCCTGGGCCTTGACCAGCTTCGTCCGTGCCGCCTGCGTCCCGAACCAGGCGGCGCGGTCGATCTCCGGGAAGGACTGCATCCGGCCGGACCGCGGCGGCCACTCCAGCTCGAACGTCCCGGGGACGATCGTCGCCGGGTCGAGGTCGCCGCGCACCGCGTAGGCGACGACCCGCTTGCCGCCGGACTGCGTGATCTCGCCGAGGTCGACGGGGTCGCCCGCGGGCAGCTCGAGTCCGGTCTCCTCGCGGAACTCGCGGACGGCGGCGTCCCACGGCTGCTCGACCTCCGGGTCGTACTCGCCCTTGAAGATGCTCCAGGCGTGGTCGTCCTTCTTCGCCCAGAACGGGCCGCCCATGTGTCCCAGGAGGACCTCGGGACCCTCGGGGCCGTCGCGGTGCAGCAGGATCCCGGCGCTGGTTCGCATGCGATCCCAGCTTCGCACGCGTACCCTGGCCCCGTGACCGACGCGCGCCCCTGGCGGCTGTTCAGCGCGCCCGTCATCGGCTGGGTGCTCTACGACTTCGCGAACACGATCTTCTCGTTCGTCGTCGTCACGCGGTACTTCAACGACTGGATCGTCGAGGAGCGCGGGCAGCCCGACGTCGTCATCGGGCTCATGACGGCGGCGGTGTCGCTGGCGCTCCTGCTGGCGCTGCCGCTCACCGGGGCCTGGGTCGACCGCACGGGCCGCCACAAGCCGGTGCTCGTCTCCTTCTCGCTGACGTGCGTCGCGGCGACCGCGCTGCTGGGCGTCGTGGAGCCGGTCGCGCTCGCGCTCGTCGTCGGCGCGATCGCGATCTTCTCGTTCAACCTCGCGGACTCGCAGTACCACCCGCTCCTGCGGGTCGTGGCTCCGGAGCCACGGCGCGGCCGGGTCTCGGGCATCGGCGTCGGCGTCGGCTTCGTCGGTTCGATGGTCGCGCTCATCGTCCTCGGGGTGATGGTGGACGACGGCGAGGCCCAGACCGCGTTCCTGCCCGCGGCCGCGCTCGTCGCGGTCTTTGCGATCCCCTGCTACGTCCTCGTGCGCGACCAGACCCGGACCGCGGAGCAGGAGACGGCGGCCCGCGCGCGGCACCGCGTCCCGCCCTTCGCGCAGCTGCGCGCGAGCGTGCGGCGCGTGCGCGGCACCCCGCAGGGACGGCTGATGCTCGCCCGGTTCCTCTACGTCGACGCGATCGCGACCGCGTTGCAGTTCCTCACGGTGTACGCCCGGCGCACCGGTGAGTTCGACGGCGACGACATCGACCTGCTGCTGGCGATCTCGATCGTCTTCGCGATCGTCGGCGCGGTCGGCGGCGGGCTGCTGGCCGAGCGCATCGGCCCGCGACGCGTGATCCTCGGCGTGCTCGCGCTCACCATCGGGGCGCTGCTCGCCGTCGCCGCCACCGGGTCGGGCGAGCTGCTGTGGGTGGGCGGACCGCTGATCGGCGTCGCCCTGGGCTGCCTCTCGGCCGTCGATCGCGTCTTTCTCCTGCGGCTCGTCCAGGAGGACCGTCGCGGCGAGGACTTCGCGCTCTTCGCGCTGGTCGGCAAGCTCTCCAGCGGGTTCGGCCCGCTGGTGCTCTGGGGCGGGACGGTGCTCGTCGCGACGGAGGTCGCGGGCCTGTCGACGTTCACCGCCAGCCGGATCGCCGTCGCGGTGCTGGCCGGCGCGGCGGTCGCCGGGTTCCTCGTCCTGCGCCCGCTGCGCGATCAGCCGGTCGAGAGCCCCGGATAGGTCCGCGCGTAGACGTCGAGGAGATGGTCGAGCGGCAGGTCGTCCCAGGTGCCGTGGTCCTGGACGTACTCCATGTAGCGGCCGCCGTCGGCGGAGAACTCGTGCAGCAGCGCGTCCTGCGTGCCGTCGAAGTCCAGCGGCTCCACCCCGAAGCGCGCGCACAGCTCGGCGTTGAACGCGGAGCTCGCCTTGCGCCACGCCCCGTCGAGGAAGAGCGTGGAGTACCCGTGGTAGACGAAGAGATCGGTCCCCATCTGCTCGGAGAGCCGCTCGGACTGCAGGTGGTTGCGCACGTCGGCGAAGCCAAGCCGCGACGGGACGCCCATCGCCCGCGCCGCCGTCGTCAGGACGACGGACTTGGGGACGCAGTAGCCCTTGCCCTCCGCGAGGACGGCGCTGGCGCGATACCCCGCGGGGTCGGTCGGCAGGACGTACGGGTCGTACCGCAGCCCGTCCCGGACCGCCGCGAACAGCCGCCGGATCCGCTCGAGCTCGTCGTCCGCCCCGTCGGTCACCCGGTCCACGAAGGCCAGGACGTCCGGGTGCCCGACGTCCAGGAACTCCGTGGCGACCAGGTCGGCGGGCGTGGGCGGGGCGTCGGGCGGGAGGACATGCGACATGCGCTGCAGTCTGCCAGCCCTTGACCCCGCGAACGGTGTAGTCCCGGAGCACCAGAAGACAGGCGGGTTCGTGGGGCGCCCCCCTATCCGTCGACCTCCAACCATTGACGAGGTTCGGTCGATGAGCGAGATCGAGCGGTTGGGCGTCGTCGGCGCCGGGTTCATGGGGTCGGGCATCGCGGAGTCGTGTGCGCGTGCAGGCCTGCAGGTGGTCATCCACGAGCCGGAGGGTCCGCCGCTGGAGCGGTCGCGGGCGGGGATCGAGAAGTCGATCGCGCGGGCGGTGAGCCGCGGCAGGATGAGCCAGGAGGACGGCGAGGCGCTGATCGGTCGCGTCAGCTGGACCACCGAGCTCGAGGACCTGCGGCAGGTCGACGCCGTGGTCGAGGCGATCATCGAGGACGCGAAGGTGAAGGGGTCGCTCTTCAAGAAGCTCGACGCTCTGCTGCCCGACGCGAAGTTCCTCGCGTCCAACACCTCGTCGATCCCGATCGCCGAGATCGCCTCGTGGACGCAGCGCCCGGAGCGCGTCGTGGGCCTGCACTTCTTCTCGCCCGTGCCGGTGATGAACCTCGTGGAGATCGTCGTCGGCTACGACACTCACGACGACGACGTCACGCTCGCCGAGTCGTTGTCGAAGGACATCGGCAAGCACCCCGGTCATCACCAAGGACCGCTCCGGGTTCATCGTCAACTTCCTCCTCGTCCCCTACCTGATGTCCGCGATCCGGATGTTCCAGGACGGCTTCGCCAGCCGTGAGGACATCGACGAGGCGATGAACTTAGGGCTGCGGCCACCCGATGGGCCCGCTGACCCTTGCCGACTTCATCAGGCGGCGGCGCCACGGCCGGAGAGCCGGTCGGCGAACGGCTGCCACCACGACTTCGCCGCGAACTCCGCGTCGAACGGCAGCGCGCCCGCGTCGGCACCGAGCCAGCTGTACCGATCCCCGACGCCCCAGATCGTCACCGCCTCGCAGGTCGCGGTCATCAGGCAGGCCTCGGCGACGTCGCCGTAGATCCGGCCGCGCACGCCCTCGTCGTCCGGCATCCCCTCGCGAGCGACGTCCAGCTCGGTGATGCGGACGGCGAGCCCGGCGTCGGCGAAGCGCTTCATGTTCTGGTGGAGGCCGTACTTCGTCGGCGGGATCTTCAGCGAGAGATGGTGCTGCAGGCCGACGCCGTCGACACGCACCCCCTTGGCGCGGAGGTCACCGATCAGCTTGAGCAACCCGGTGGCGCGGGCCCCGGCGACGTCGGCGTCCTTCTCGTTGATGAAGAGCCTCGCGTCCGGATCGGCCTCCTGCGCCCAGCGGAACGCGTCCTCGACGTACGAGGGCCCGAGTTTGTCGAGCAGGAAGTTGCGCTTGAGCTGCCCGTCGAAGCCGACGGCCTCGTTGACGACGTCCCAGCTGCGGATGCGCCCGCGGTAGCGACGGACCAGCGTCTGGACGTGGTCCTTGAGGGCCGCGCGGAGCGCGTCGGTCGTCCACGGGCTGCGCCCGAGCGCGTCGTGCTGCACGACCCAAGCGGGCAGATGCTCGCCCCAGATGAGGACGTGCCCGTGGAGCGGCGCCCCCGCGTTCTCGGCCAGCTCGACCAGGCGGTCGGCGCCGGCGAAGTCGTAACGGTCGCGCTCGGGGTGCACGAGCGCCATCTTCAGCTCGTTCTCGGGCGTGATCGTCTCGAAGTGGTCCAGGAACGTCTTGAGGTAACGCGGGTCCTCGTCGAGGCGCGGGCTCCAGAGCGCCGCGCCGATCGGCACGGACTCCACCATCTCGACCTTGCCGATCAGCAGCCGGCAGCCGCTCGCCACCGCGGCCGGCTGGACCTGGACGCGGAGCACGTCGCCGGTCGCCCGGGCCTCGCGGGTGACCCACTTCGTCGCGCCGACCAGCGTCCGCCGGCGGCCCGTGAGCAGCGCCAGCCGCTGCCCATCACAGCCGGAGACCCGGACGCGCACCCGGGTCGTCGCCGACGTCCCGCGACGCGGCGGCAGGTCGAGCCGGACCCCCGGCGCACCGGGGGCCAACGCGATCGCGCGGTTGCGGCCGGAGCCGACGAGCGCGACGCCGCGGTCACCGCGCGGCGCCTGCCCGGCGATGAGCTCGTCCGGGTGGACGACGCGGGCCGACGCGGCGGCCACGGGCAGTGCCGCGCAAGCGGCCAGCACGACGGCGAGCGGGCGGATCGGACGAATCGGACGGAGGAAGGAAGCGCTGAACCTGGTCACCTTGCGGACCACAACGGCGGACACACCGGAAACTTGCGCTAGACGCTCGCCGTCGACCGATGAGATCGTCCAGGCCGGAGCGTCACAACGACGACGACCTCAGACGACCTACGGAGAACAACCCATGCTCGACCCCACCACCGCATTCCACGGCTTCGCCGTCCCCGACATCGAGGCGGCCCGCGGCTTCTACGCCGACACCCTCGGCATCCCGACCTCCGACGAGATGGGGATGCTCGTGCTGCACCTCGGCGAGCAGCGGACGATCGTGTACCCCAAGGACGACCACGCCCCCGCCTCGTACACGGTCCTCAACTTCCCCGTGGACGACATCGACGCCGCCGTCGACGCCCTGTTCGACCGCGGCGTCGAGCTTCTCCGGTATGACGGCTTCCCGCAGGACGAGAAGGGGATCGTGCGCAGCGACGGCACGATGGGCCCGCATATCGGCTGGTTCACCGACCCGGCGGGGAACATCCTTGCGGTCCTGCAGACCGTCTGAGGTCGAGTGGAGCCTAGCTCTCGCGGATGGTCGCCCAGGCGCGCAGGACCACGTCGTCGGTGCCGTCGCGGCGGGCCTGCAACTCGACGGCGTCGCCGTCGATCTCGGCGGTCAGTACGAGCGCGTCCCCGGGCCACACCTGACCGGTGAACCGCACCCGGTACGTGCTCACATGCGCCGGGCGCGCCCAGCGGGCCAGCCGCACCGCGACGATCCCGCCGCTCAGCAGGCCCATCGCGAACACGCCGTCGCTGCCGGCGGCGCGGGCGAACTCCTCGTCGTGGTGGATCGGGTTGAAGTCCCCGCCCGCGCCCGCGTAGCGGACGATGTCGGTCCGGGTGATCGGCCCGATGCGCTGCTCGGGGAAGCTCACGCGCCCGTCTCCACGAACACGTGCCGCTGCGTCGCGACCAGCTCGCCGCCGGCGTCCGTGAAGCGCGTCGTGAACGTCGCCCGCGTCATGACGCCGCCACGACGACCCGCCTTCTCGTCGACCGCCTCGACGATCGTCGTTCCGGTGAGGACGTCTCCCGCGTGCACCGGGCGCTCGAACTCCCACGACGCCTCGCCGTGCAGGAGTCGCGCGATGTCCATCCCGATCGCCAGCGGCGCGTCGATGATGCCCTGTGGGCGTAGGTGGTCGGCGATCACCAGTGCGGTCGGCGGGGCCGCGGCGTCCGGTCCGGTCCAGTCGGCCGGGTCCTCGCCGAAGGACCGGGCGAGCTCCGCGAGCTTTCCCGCCTCAACGGTGAACGTGACGGTGTCGAGCTCCCGCCCGACCACGGACAGGTCGACCATCAGAGGTCCTCGAAGGAGCCGTGACGCCCGGCGCCCCCTGCGAACTTCGTCGCGCCCTCCAGGGCCGCCGCGAGGGCGCGCGTGCCGTGCTCCCACTCGTTGGCCAGCGCAGCGGTCTCGTCCAGGCCATCCTGCTCCAACGCCGACAGGCGGTCGCCGCGCATGGTCACCTGCGGGAAGCGCGCGAGCTGGTGGGCGAGCTCCTCGGCCGCAGCCCTCGACGTTCCGGTTGGGACGACGCGGTTGGCGAGGCCGATGCGCTCCGCCTCCGCGGCGTCCACCGGGCGGCCGGTGAGGATGAGGTCCATCGCGCGGCTGAGGCCGATGAGCCGGGGCAGGCGGACGGTGCCGCCGTCGATCAGCGGCACGCCCCAGCGACGGCAGAAGACCCCGAAGACCGCGTCCTCCTCGACGACCCGCAGGTCGCACCAGCACGCCAGCTCCAGCCCGCCGGCGACCGCGTGGCCGGCCACCGCGGCGATCACCGGCTTGCTCAAGTGCATCCGGCTCGGCCCCATGGGCCCATCGCCCTCACCCATGCCGTGCAGCGCGTTGGAGCGGTCCGTGCCGAGCGCTTTCAGGTCCGCGCCCGCGCAGAACGCCCCGCCCTCGCCGTACAGGACGGCGACCGCCGCGTCCTCGTCGGCGTCGAACGCCCGGAAGGCGTCCGCGAGGAGCGCCGCGGTCGGGCCGTCGACCGCGTTGCGGACGTCCGGCCGGTGCAGGATGACGGTGGTGACGGGGCCGTCGCGCTCGACGCGGACGGCGACAGGCGTGCTCATGAAGCCGACCTTAGGCCATCGGAAGGCCCCTCCCCCGATCGCTAGCCGGCGGCGACGAGCTTCGCCGGCGCAGCGGCGTCCTTGTCGGGCGAGACGTCACCTGACGGGTGCTCGGTCCAGGCGGCGCCGCAACTCCAGCAGACTTCGGACTGCCCGGCCATTGGCGCGGTGCACTCGCGGCAGAGCCGCGGTTGGTGACGATCGATGTGGGTCATCGGACCCTTTCGGTGGGAGACCGAGTGTACGCCCGGGACCTAACCCCGACGCGGCGTCGCGTGCTGCGGCCACCGCGGCCTGCCCGAGGGAGATGCCGCCGTCGCCCGGCGGGAAGCGCCGCGGGATCAGCACCCGCAGGCCGGCGGCGGTCAGGCGCTCAGCGGTCGCCTCGAGCAGCACGCGGTTGAGGAACACCCCACCGGAGAGCACCACGCGGTCGGTTCCGGCTGCCGACGCGGCCCGCGCGCACGCCTCCGCGGTCCCGGCCGCGACGGCACCATGGAATCGTGCGGCGATCGTCGGGAGCTCGACCCTGCCTGCGAGGTCCGCGACCACCGCCGCGACCGTCACCCGAGCATCCATCTGACCGTCCTTACCGACCGGTAGGTCGTAGGCATCGCGGACCGTCGGGTCGACCACCGCCTCGAGTTCGATCGCCGCCTGACCTTCGTAGCTGACGTGCGTCCGTAGGCCGCACAGCGCTCCGACAGCGTCGAAGAGGCGACCCATGCTGGTGGTCTGCGGCGAGCAGAAGCCGCGGACTGCGAGGTCCCTGACGGCCGCCCAGCTCGCCTCGTCGATCTCGCCTCCGAACGCGGCGGGCCGCGGAGCGTCCGGTCCGACCGTCGCCACCAGCCACGCGCAGGCCATCCGCCAGGGCTCCCGCGCGGCGCGGTCCCCGCCCGGCAGCCGCACGGGATGCAGGGAGCCGATGCGCTCGAACCCCCGGAGGTCGCCGGCGAGGATCTCGCCGCCCCAGACCGTGCCGTCCGGCCCGTAGCCCGAACCGTCGTAGATCGCGCCGACCGTGACGCCCTCCGCGATCCCGTGCTCGGCCAGACACGCCGCGAGGTGCGCGTGGTGGTGCTGCACGGCGCAGAGGTCGACCCCGTCGCGGTCCAGCGCGTAGGCCGTCGACAGGTGGTCGGGATGGAGGTCGTGGGCGATGAGTTGCGGACAGACGTCCAGCAGCCGCTCGAGGTGGTCGATGCCGTCGGTGAACGCGCCGAGGACCGCCGCGTTGCGCAGGTCCCCGAGGTGATGACCGACCCACGCCCGATCGCCACGCGCCAGGCACACCGTGGCCTTGAGCTCGGCGCCGACGGCCAGCACGTCGCGTCGCGCCGGGACCGGCAGGCGGATCGCGTCCGGGACGTGCCCGCGCGAGCGCCGCACGACGACCGGACCACCCGCGGCGACCCGCACCACGCCGTCGTCGGCCCGCATGTGGATCGGCCGGTCGTGGACGAGCAGCGCGTCGGCGATCCCGCCGAGCCGCTCCAGGGCGTCGGCGTCCCCGTAGGCGATGGGCTCGTCGCTGACGTTGCCGCTGGTCATCACCAGCGCCACTCCCTGGAGGTCGTCGAGCAGGAGATGCTGCAGCGGAGCGCACGGCAGCATCACCCCGAGCTCGGCGGAGCGGGGCGCCACCGACGCCGCGACGCCCGCGCCCGGGGCGCGCGGTGCGAGGACGATCGGCCGGGCCCGGCTGACGAGCTCTGCCGCAGACCCGTCATCGAGCCGCACGAGGCGCCGCGCGGCCGCGACGTCACGGACCATGAGCGCGAACGGCCGGTCCTCGCGGTGCTTGCGGGCGCGCAGCGATGCGACCGCGACATCGTCGTCAGCGCGACACGCCAGGTGGTAGCCGCCGAGGCCCTTGACCGCGACGACGGCGCCGTCGCGCAGCAGGTCGGCCGCGACACTGACCGCGTCCCGGGGACCCGGAGGCACCGCGATCCGTCCACCGACCAGCCGGGCCTGCGGCCCACAGTCGCCGCACGCGTTCGGCTGCGCGTGGAAGCGCCGGTCCCCCGGATCGTCGTACTCGGCCTGGCAGGCGGCGCACATGACGAAGGACGACATCGTCGTGCGCGACCGGTCGTACGGGACGTCCTGGACGATCGTGAACCGCGGGCCGCAGTTCGTGCAGTTGACGAACGGGTAGCGGTGGCGGCGGTCCGCAGGGTCGCGCAGCTCCCGCAGGCAGTCCTCGCAGGTCGCGCTGTCCGCGGTGATGGGCACGCGCGCCGCCGACGACCGCTCCACCGGGCTCGCGACGATCGCGAAGCCGTGGGCGCCGGTCGACGGCCGGTCGCGCACGGTGATCCGCTCCACGCGCGCGAGGGGCGGTGGCGCGTCCCGGAGCGCGGCGAGGAACCCGTCGACCGCGTCGGCGTCCCCCTCGACCTCCACCAGCACGCCGGCACTGTCGTTCAGCACGTGCCCGGCGAGACCGGCCTCCATCGCGATCCGGTGCACGAACGGCCGGAAGCCGACGCCCTGCACGACGCCCTCGACGCGGACGGTCGCGCCCGTCACCGCGGCTCCTCCTCGACCAGCCGGCGCAGCAGGTGGAGCACGGTCGCCTGGGCCTCCTGGATCCGCGGGATGTGCTCGCTGCGCACGACGACGACGTGGTCGGCCAGGCCCTCCGCGAGGATCCGCCCGCCGTCGTACCCCACGAGCGCGATCGTCACCAGCCCGTCGCGTCTGCCCTGCGCCAGCGCGTGCAGGACGTTGGCCGACCCGCCACTCGTGGAGATCGCCAGCAGCACGTCACCCGCGCGGCCGTGGGCGATGACCTGCCGCGTGAAGATCGCCTCCATCCCCACGTCGTTGCCGACCGCGGTGAGCACCGCCGGGCAGGACGAGAGATCCAGTGCGGGTCGTGCGCGCCAGCCGCGACCGGAGGGCGGCGTGCGCAGATCGGCCACCGCGTCGGCGGCGTCGGTGCACGACCCGCCGTTGCCGAGCGCGAGCACGCGGCCGCCCGCGGCGAAGGACGTGCGCAACGCAGCCCCGGCGGCCAGGAGCACGTCGCGGTTCTCGTGCAGCGTGGCGACGCGCAGCGCGTGGGCCTCGGCCGCCTTCGCGACCACCGACGCCTCGACGTCACGCAGCACCGCGTCGAGGTCGACCTGCGTCTCGGCGAGGAAGGGATAGAGGAAGCTCGAGGCGCCGCTGTCGTGCTGGGCGCGGGCGGTCCGCCCCTCCAGCAGGCCGCGGTGGTCGAAGAACACGTGCACCAGCTCCCACAGCACGTGGTACAGCGTCTCGTGCAGCTCCTGCGCGAGCAGCGGGTCGTCGGTCGGCGCCGCGAACTCGTGCGCAGCCCCCATGCCGCGGGCGAACGCGATGGTCAGGCACCCGGCGTCCCGCGCAGCCGCGACGCCCTCCTGCACGGCGGCACCGCCGCCGAAAGCCATGGCGATGTCGTCGGGCTCGGCGTGCAGCACCACCTCGTCCGCACCGACTCCCAGCGCCGGCAGCGCACGCTTGCCGACGATCACCGGATGCACGAACTCGACCTCGACATGTGCGACATCGGTCGCATCCACCGATGTCGCCCCGAACGCCAGGAGCCGGCCGCCGCGCGCGAATCGCTCGGCCATCGCGTGGCACACCAGCGCGACCGCCGGAGCCTGCTGGTCGAACCACGCCCGACCGGCCCGCTCCCGCGCGTCGAGCAGCTGCTCGACGACGTCGGCAGCCGGCCCGGCGGGCGCGCTCATGCCGCGCTCGCCACCCGGTCCGGCAGCCGCGCGAGCCAGTCGCGTACCTCGTCGACACCCTCCCCCGTCCGCGCGCTGACCTCGAGGATCGTCACGCCCGGATGCACGTGCCCGAGATAGTGGCGGAACTTCTCCACGTCGAAGTCGACGTAGGGCAGCAGGTCGATCTTGTTGAGGATCACGAGCTCGCAGGCGCGGAACATCAGCGGGTACTTCAGCGGCTTGTCCGCGCCCTCGGCGACGGAGGCGACCATGATCCGCGCGTCCTCCCCGATCCGGAACTCCGCGGGGCAGACGAGGTTGCCGACGTTCTCGACGATCAGCAGGTCGATCTCGGCGAGCGGCAGCGCGGGCAGCGCGGAGCGCACCATGTTGGCGTCCAGATGGCACTCGCCACCGAAGCCGCCGTCGGTGTTGATCTGCACGACCGGCAGGTGCAGGTGCGAGAGGCGGTCGGCGTCCAGCGACCCCTGCACGTCTCCCTCCAGCACGCCGGCGCGCAGGCCGCCGAGGGCGTCCGCGCCGCCGTCGAGCACCTTCTCGAGCAGCGTCGTCTTGCCCGACCCGGGCGCGCTCATGAGGTTCACCACCGTGACGTGGTCGCGGTCGAAGTCCCCGCGGTTGGCGTTGGCGATGGTGGTGTTGGCGCCCAGCGCATCCTCGACGACCCTGACCTTCACGCGATGCATTCCTGCTCCTCCTCGACCTCGATGGTCTCGACCTCCAGCTCCTCCCCGGCCTGCACCTCCACGTCCACGCCGTCGCACTGCGGACAGCGGAACGCGGGTACGTCGATCGTCCACTCGTGCGTGCAGTCGCGGCAGTGCAGCCGGGCCTGCACGACCTCGTGGGTGAGCACGGCGCCCTCGCAGACGGTGTCGCGCGCGACGATCCCGAAGAAGAACTCCAGGGACCCGGGCACGACCTGCCGCAGCACCCCCAGCCGGACGTGCACGGCCGTGACCGGCCGGCCCGCCGCGTGCCGGACCGCGGTATCGACGACCGCCGAGGCGACGCTCAGCTCGTGCATCAGGCGGCGTCCAGGTACGCGGCGTCGGTCCGCAGCTCCTCCACCGTCTGCAGCACCAGGTCCATCGCTCCGCTGACCGCGGCCTCGACCGCGGGGCTGAGGCCGAGGCCGATGTCGTCGATCTCGCCCGGCTCGCAGCCGATCACCAGCACCTTGCCGGGCCAGCCGCCCGTGGCGTTGACGAACCGCAGGACGGTCTCGGGCTTCATGTCGTGCGGGTCGAGCATCTCGCCGTCCTCGATCGACGCCTCGACGTCCGCGCGCAGCGGCTCCATCACGTAGAGCGTCCCCGGCTCGCCGCCCTGACGGGTGGCGTCGACGAGGAGCAGCGCGTCGTAGCCGCGCATCACCTCGTAGGCCAGGTCCAGGCCACTGGTGCCGAAGTCCAGGACGGTGACGCCGGAGGGCACGCCGCGCGCCTCGAGCCGGCGGGCGACCTCCCCGCCGAACGCGTCGTCCTGCATCCACGCGTTGCCGATCCCCGCGACCAGGATCTGCTTCTCCGGGGAGTCCGGATTCTCGGAGCGGCTCATGGGGCGATCATCTCCACCTCGTCGGGCTTGAAGTACAGGTAGCGGCCGATGTCCCGCATGAGGACCTGGCCGGGGTCGTCGTCCACCGTGACGCAGAGGTGCACGATGTCGGAGTAGTCGATGTAGATCCGCTCGATCGTGGCCGGGCGGCCGTCGAGCAGGTGGTCCTGGGCGTTCGAACCGGGGGCCGGTTTCAGCCGCACGTGGTCGCCGAGCCGGTAGGTCACGCCGGACACGTGGACCTGCTGCTCACCCTTGAGCTCCTCGCCGAAGGTGGGGAGCCCCATCAGCGTCTCCCGCGGAGGGGCATCGGGTACCCCGCCCACCTTGACATCCTTGATCGTGACCCGGCCGCGGAGCTTGGCGAACTGCTCCGGCGTGGTCTCCGCCGCGCGCCGGATCATCTCGCGGATCGCCGGGTCCTGCTTCGCGATCTCGTCCACCTCGCCGTCGGACAGCGCCAGGACGTGGAGCAGCAGCGCCTCCTCGATCTCGGTGCCGTCGAAGAGGTCGCCGAAGGACTCGGGCGCGAGCTGGGGATGGTCCGGCAGCACGATCGCGGCGCCCAGGACCACATCGTCCTCGTGGGAGGCGAGGACGGGGAACGTGTTGACGTTGGCGCAGGTCATGTTCGCGGTGGAGGCGTGCTCCGGTGGCGCGGTCGGCGAGACGAACCGCGCGCCGCCGGCGCCGGCGACCCGCGCGATGACGTGCGTCGACATCAGCGAAGCGCGCAGGGCTCCCGGCCGGTCGAGCCCCTCGGGCACCACGGTGGCGTTGCGGACCTCGGCGGTCACGCGCACGAGGCCGCTGTGGAACGCCTGCGCGGACACCCGGACGCTGCCGCTCACCGCGTCGAACGTGAACGGCAGGACGACCGGCTCGACCTCGAGCGCCGCCAACGCCGTGGCCGCCACGAGCAGCCTGCGCTCGATGCCCTGGTGGCGCTCGCCGCACGGCTCGAGGAAGAGGACCTCGATCGCCACGGTCGCGGCCTGGACGTCGTCGACCTCGGCGATGACCTGCAGGCGCAGGTGGTCGTAGGTCGTCGGGCTCTCCACCGCGTAGACCGGCGGGTAGACGATGCCGAACGGCGTCGGCGTCGCGTTCTTCGACGCGCCCGGGGTGTACGGGTAGAGCGCGTAGCCCTCGTAGAGCAGCGTCTTGGCGAGTTCGTCAACGCCGGTCACGGCTCGTCCCTCCCGAGCAGGTTCATGACGGTGTCGTCGAACGTCCGCAGACCCCGCGCGACCTTGTGCGCCGCCAGGCAGTCGAGCGTCTCGGGCGCCAGACGGACCCAGCCGCCACCCGGGTACTGCTCGTCCATCGCCGTGCGCCACGCGGTGATCGGCATCTTCCACTCGGCGTGGCAGCTCCAGGGCACGGGCACGACCTGCAGGTGGTCACGCTCGCCGTGGTAGAGGACCATGCCGCTGAAGTGGAAGGTCAGCGGGACGAGCCCGTCCCGCAGACCGTGGAAGTACTTCGCCGACGCGACCTCGAGGTCGTAGCTGCACGGCACCTCGACCGCGAAGGACGTCGCGCCGGTGAAGCCCGGGACGAGCGCCTCGATGCGCGCCCACTGGAACGGGTGCGTCGTCGCCGCCCAGCGCTCCGGCGCGCCGAACAGCTCGACCAGCCGCGCCTTCGTGTCCGCGTCGTAGACGCGCTTGGCCGGCTGGATCTGGATCTGCGTCGAGAGCGCGATCGCGTGGACCGCCCGTCCCGCCGGGTCGGAGACGTGCAGATGGAAGCGCAGCGTCGGCGTCGCCGCGAAGGCGACGGACTCGACGTCCAGGACGGTGAAGGACGGCTCGTCCGCCGGCGGCGCCCCACCGGTCTCCGGGAAGCCGTCGGGTGCAATCACGTGGACCGTCATGCGGCGACCGTCGCGTCCGCGGACCCGGGCCGCAGCCGGCTGAAGAAGCCGTCCACCGCGACGTCGACCGCGTCGCCGCCGGAGATGCCCTCCCAGCCCTCCTTGATGACGCCGACCAGGCGGTAGCACTGGTCGATCGGGGCGATGACGTACTCGCCTCCTGCCTCGCGGCCGAGCCGGTTGACGATCAGCGCCTCGGCGTCGGGCTCCAGGCGCTCCAGCACCGGGTTGGCCTCGGTCAGGCGGTCCCAGGCGCCGAGGTCGAGCTCGCACTCGGTGGCGCCCACGGGGCTCGGGTACAGCGCGACGATGCCGCCACTGACGCCCGAGCGCATCATGAACGCGAGGCCCGCGGGGATGTCGAAGGCGGCCCACACGTCGTCGGGCATCGCGAAGTCCTCGAGCCACAGCGTGCGGCTCCCTGTGGGCCGGTACTCGGGGTCCCCCGAGCGCATCGACCAGCACGTCTCGCAGACACACAGGATCCGGCGCTCGTCGAGGTGCAGCAGGTGGCGGTGGTCGGCCGACACGCCGGACGGGCACAGCTCGCAGCCGCCGTCCTCGTGCGCGTCCTTCCCGGCGGTCTCGACGGCGACCTTCACGCCGTCGGCGCCGCGCAGCAGGGGGACGGGCTCCAGCTGCAGCGTCGCGTCGGTCTTGCAGCGACCGGCCCGCGGCAGGTCGTAGCCGCGCCCGCACATCGCGCAGGTCAGGGTGCCGCCGAGGAGCACGCCGGACGACAGCGCCGCCGGGCAGGCCGCGCAGAAGTCCTTGTAGGCCAGCAGCGTGCCCGCGACGTTGGCGACCAGCAGCCCGTTCGAGGCACGCACCATGTGGCCACGCTGGATCTCGCTCGCCCCCTCCAGCGGGACCCAGGTCTTCTCGCGCGCCTCGTCGGACCCCGGCGTGACGTTGCGCTGCGGCGCCACGCCCTGCACGTGCAGCCCGAGCAGATCCGGCGCCGCGTCCTGCAGCGCCTCCTCGATCGCGTGCTCCAGCGTCGCGGCCGACGCCCCGCACCCGTCGCAGCTGCCCAGCAGCTTCAGGTGCGCGACGCCCTCCTCGATCTTCAGCAGCTCGACGTTGCCCTCGTGGGACTCCAGGTAGGGCCGCACCTCCTCCAGCGCGCCGAGCACCCGGTCCTCGAGGGAGATCGGGTACAGGTCGTGCATGAGCATCAGGCTCGCGACCACGGGGTCGGCCACGAGCCGCTCGCGGACGGCGACGAGCGTCTCGTCGTCACCGTCCAGGGCCGCGAAGATCGTCGCCAGGCCCTCGCCGTAGACCTCGACGATCTCCTCCGCGGTCATCGGCGCGTCGGACATGACTCAGGCCATGCCCGTCGGCGTGTGCACCACCTTGCGCACCTTGCCCTTGCCGTACATGTGCACGCCGCAGGGCAGGCACGGGTCGAACGAGTGCACGGCGCGCATGATGTCCACGCCCTTGAAGTCGTCCGGTCCGTTCTCCTCGAAGATCGGCGTGTTCTGCACCGCGTCCTCGTAGGGCCCCGGCGTCCCGTGCACGTCGCGCGGGTTCGCGTTCCACGGCGTCGGCGGGTACGGCTGGTAGTTCGCGATCTTGCCGTCCTTGATCACCATGTGGTGGGAGAGCACGCCGCGGGCCGCCTCGTGGAAGCCCACGCTCACCGCCTCGTCCGGAACCGTGAAGTGGTTCCAGCTCTTCGTCCGGCCGGCCCGGACCTCGACGAACGCCTGCTCGAGGTTGTAGAGCCCGACGAGCGCCGAGTACGCCTGGTGGTACGTGCGAGCACGCTGCCGCTCGATCGCGTTGGACCACGGCGGGATCTTCCACTCGAGCTCCATCTCCGGCATGAAGCCGGTCTTCGGGAGCGTCATCTGGATCGAGTGGCCCGTCGCCTTCAGGTAGCCGAGGTCGACGAGGCCGGCCTTCGCCGTGATCCACTGCCGGGCGAACGGTCCCCCGCCGGTGTCGGTCGCGACGTAGCGGTCGTTCTTCGCGTCGTACATGCGCGGGGAGACGACCCACGAGTACTTGTCCGCGAAGTCGCGAGCCTGCGGCTTGGGCAGCGTCTGCTTGTTCCACGGGTGCCGCGGGTCGACCGGATTGCCCAGCGGGTCCTTCGTCACGAACGGTGTGGTCGAGCCGGCCCAGTCGTCGAAGTACGATGAGCCGAGCAGGATCCGCATCGCCAGGTTGATCTCGACCAGGTCGGTCGTGATCAGCTCGCCCTTGAAGACGAGCCCGGGGGTCACGAACCGCTTGCGGCCCCAGTCGGTCATGTTCTTGTAGGAGTAGTCGACGTAGTTCGGGTCGTCGAACGCGCCCCAGCAGATGAGGTCCGTCTCACGGAACCCGACCTGCTCGTAGCCCGGCAGCGCCTCGTAGAAGAAGTCGTAGAGGTCGTCGTGCATCGGGATGCTGCGCTTGCAGTAGTCCATGTACCGCATCAGCCGCACGTAGTAGTCCGTGAGGGTCTGGTGCGTGATGTCGGCGCTGCAGCCGCCCGGCAGGATCGTGGACGGGTGCGTGTGCCGGCCGCCGAACAGGCAGTACATCTCGCGGGTGTAGCGGGCCACCTGGAGGGTCTCCAGGTAGAACTCGCCGGTGAACGCGTTGAGCGCCCGCATGATGTCGGCGATCGTCTTGTAGCCGTGGATGTCGCCGTGCGGCGACATCGTCGTCTCCGCCTTCGCGAGGACCCCGGGGTTGGTCTCCTTGACCATCTGCTCGGAGTAGTCGACGTTCGCCATGCAGTCGTTGTAGATCGCGTGGTCGAACATGAAGTCCGCGGACTCCGCGAGGTTGAACGCGTAGTCCCCGAGCTTCGGCGGCTTCACGCCGTACGCCATGTTCTGGTTCAGGCAGGAACAGGTGCAGTGGTTGTCCCCGCAGATGCCGCAGATGCGACTGGTGATGAAGTGCGCGTCACGCGGGTCGATGCCCTTCATGAAGATGTCGAAGCCGCGGAAGATCATCGACGTCGAGTAGCACTTGTTCACCTTCTGATTGGTGAAGTCGATCTCCGTGTGGATGCCCAGCGACCCGACGATCCGGGTGATGGGATCCCACGACATCTCCTTGACGACGACCTTCTGTCCCGAGGGGGTCTCAATAGCCATGTCGGTTCCTCACCACGTCTTCGTGTAGCCGGTCGTGAGCTCGTTGCGGTTGTGCCGCCACTCCGGCTCCTTGTCGTACTTCTTGGCGATCTCGCGATTGCGGCCCCAGCGCAGCAGCGGGCCGTAGGTGAACTTCGCCAGCGCCGTCGAGGCCTTCGCGTTGCGCGACTCGTCCATGAACGGCATGTACTTGTCGGGGAATCCCGGCATCGTGCAGGCCATGCAGATGCCGCCGACGTTCGGGCAGCCGCCGATGCCGCTCTGCCAGCCGCGCAGCGGCACGTTGCACTTCACCACCGGGCCCTTGCAGCCGAGCTTCACCAGGCAGCGATGGTCCGAGCCGTACTCGGTGGCGAAGTCGCCCTGCTCGTAGAAGGCGGCGCGGTTGCAGCTCTCGTGCGCGGTGCGCCCGAAGAGGTGCGTCGGTCGGCCGGCCTCGTCCAGCTCGGGGACCGGGCCCATGCCCGCGAGCGCGAACACGAGGTACATGAGCATCTCGGTCATGTTGTCCGGCTGCGCGGGGCAGCCCGGGATGTTCACGATCGGGATGCCCGCCTTGGACTTCCAGTCCCAACCGAGGTAGTCGCGGACGCCCATCGCGCCCGTCGGGTTGTTCTTCATCGCCGGGATGCCGCCGTACGTCGCGCACGTCCCGATCGCGACGACCGCCGACGCGTGCGGCGAGAGCCGGTCGACCCACTCGTTGGTCGTGATCGGCTGGCCGGTCGCCTTGTCGTAGTGGAAGCCCGACCAGTGGCCGGCACCGCTGAGGTTCTCGTTGCCCAGCGAACCCTCGATGACGAGGACGAACGGCTCGAGCTTGCCCTGCTCGGCGTCGTACCAGGCCTGGGCGTACTCGTCGCCGTACTCGTAGGCGATCACCTGGTTGTGGATCACCACCTTCGGCATCCCCGGGATCGCCCCGGTGATGATGTCCTCGAGGCTCGGATTCGTCGCGCTCGTCATCGCGACCGAATCGCCCTCGCACGAGAGGCCGACGGTCATCCACAGCACGTGGGCCGTGATCGCCTCCGTCTTCGCCTGGTTGGGTACGAACTCCGTGCTTGCCATCTGGTGCCTCTCCTCTTGGTCAGCAGATCCGCGGCAGCGGATCGCCCACGAGTTGGTCCATCACGCGCTTCCCGCCGAACGCCGTCTCGACGAGGACCAGCCCCGTCGGCGACGTCTTCACCTCACCGATCTCCACCGCTTCCTGAAAGTCGCCGTCGCCGGTCCCGCGCAGCGCCCGGAGAGCCGCGTCGGCCCCCTCGGCCGCGACGATCGCCACGAACACGCCCTCGTTGGCGACGTGCATCGGGTCGATCCCCAGCAGCTCGGCGGCGCCGGTCACCACCGGGGACACCGGCACGTCCGCCTCGCGGACGAGCATCGCGACGCCCGAGGCGCGCGCCAGCTCGTTGAGGACCGACGCCACCCCGCCGCGCGTCGCGTCGCGCAGGCAGCGCAGGTGCGGCCCGGCGGCGTCGAGCAGGGCATCGACGGCGGGCCAGAGGCAGCGGGTGTCGGACTCGACCTCCGCGCCGAGGTCGAACTCGCCGCGCGCGAGCATGATCGCGGTGCCGTGGTCGCCGATGCGCCCGGACAGGATGATCCTGTCGCCCGGCGTCAGGGAGCACGGCGACAGGGACGCCCGCGGGTCGACGTGGCCGATGCCCGTCGTGCACAGGTACATCTGATCGCAGGCGCCGCGCTCGACGACCTTCGTGTCACCGGAGACGACCTGGACGTTCGCCGCCCGTGCCGCCTGGGCGATCGCCGCGATCTCCGCCTTCAGCACGTCCGCCGGCAGACCCTCCTCGAGGATCATCGCGAGCGTCAGCGCGAGCGGCCTCGCTCCCGCCATCGCGAGGTCGTTGACCGTCCCGTTGACCGCGAGCTCGCCGATCGACCCGCCCGGGAAGCGCAGCGGCTTGACGACGAAGCTGTCGGTGCTGATCGCGACGCCGACGTCGTCGATCGTCACCGTGCCGGCGTCGGCCAGCGCGTCGAGCGCGGGCGACTCGAACGCCGGGACGAGCACCCCCTCGATCAGTGACGCGGTCGCCTTGCCGCCGGCGCCGTGCGCCATCGTGATCCGCTCGTCGCGGAACTTCGCGCGCTTGGCGCGCGTCGTCTCGATGATCCCGAGAATCTTCTCCTCCCGGATGTCGGTGGCGCTCATCCCGGTGGTGCTCATACGAGTTCACGATCCCGCGCGAAACGACCGTAGTTGTAGTAGGCGGCACACGCCCCTTCGCTGCTGACCATGCACGTGCCGATCGGCCGCTCCGGGGTGCACGCGGTGCCGAAGACCTTGCACTCGAACGGCTTGATGACGCCCTTGAGCACCTCGCCGCACTGGCACGCCTTCGGGTCCGCCACGCGCACCCCGGGGACCGAGAACCTCCGCTCTGCGTCGAGCTCCTGGTACGCGTCGGAGAGCCGCAGGCCGCTCTGCGAGATGAACCCCAGGCCGCGCCACTCGAAGTGGGGCCGCAGCGCGAAGACCTCGCTCATCACGCGGAGCGCGTTGGGGTTGCCCTCGTACGGGACGACGCGCCGATACTGGTTCTCGACCTCACACCGCCCCTCGCGGAGCTGCTTGAGGATCATCAGGACGGACTGCAGGATGTCGACCGGCTCGAAGCCGCTCACCACCACGGGTTTGCCGTAGTCGGCCGGGATGAACTCCAGCGGCCGGGCGCCCACGACCGTCGACACGTGCCCGGGCCCGACGAACCCGTCGAGCCGCAGGTCCGGGGACTCCAGCAGGGCTCGCAGAGGCGGGACGATCGTCACGTGGTTGCAGAAACACGAGAAGTTCGTGATCCCCTCGGCCTTCGCCCGCATCAGCGTCAGCGCCGTCGAGGGCGCGGTGGTCTCGAAGCCGATCGCGAAGAACACGACCTCGCGCCCGGGGTTCGAGCGGGCGATGCGCAGCGCGTCCAGCGGCGAGTAGACCATCCGGATGTCGGCGCCGCGCGCCTTGGCGTCCTGCAGCGTTCCGTCCGAGCCGGGCACGCGCATCATGTCGCCGAAGCACGTGAAGATCACGCCGGGCTCGTGGGACAGCGCGATCGCGTCGTCGACGCGCCCCATCGGGATCACGCAGACCGGGCAGCCCGGTCCGTGGACGAGCTCGACGTTCGACGGCAGGAGGTCGTCGACCCCGTACTTGTAGATCGAGTGGGTGTGCCCGCCGCAGACCTCCATCAGCTTGTAGTGCGTCGTCGGGTCGACGACGCCGAGGATCTCCCGCGCGAGCGTCGCGCCCAGCTCTGGATCGCGGAACTCGTCGACGAACTTCATGCGAGGACCTCCACGCGGATCAGGGCGGTGCCGGCGTGCACCAGGAGCAGGTCGCCGACCGCGACGTCGTCGATCAGCGCGATCTCCACCGAGGCGTGCGCGCCGTCGGGCGCGGCGCAGAGCGCGAGCATGCGCGTCGCGTCGATGCGCAGCACCGTCATCTCGGTGCCCTCGTCGCTGCAGGTGATGCAGTGGTCATTCAATGACACTGGCCTTCAACTCCTCCAGCTCGGCCTCGTAGTCCTCGCCCATGCCCTGCAGCAGGCTCAGCGTCGCCTCCGCCTCCTGCGCGTCGATCCGCGACAACGCGAATCCGACGTGGATCAGCACCCAGTCCCCCACGACCGCCGGGCGCTCCGGCTCGTCGACCAGACCGACGTTGATCGTCCGGCGCACCCCGGCGACATCGACCACGGCGAGACGCAGGGTCTCGTCCACGATCTCCATCACCCTCCCGGGAATGGCCAGGCACACGGTGCTGCTCCCTTGCCGTTCAACCTGCTGCTCGGTCTCGAGCCCTGGTCTATCCGCGAACGGCTTCGCAGGTCAACGGACTTGACTCCCCTGGTCTACTGGTATGTGAGATGCCAGTTCCACAGAGTCGGGAGGGCTGCGAACGTCATCTGCTGCGCGACATCGCGTACGCGGCGATCCGCGATGCCATCGTCGACGGGACCCTCTCGCCGGACGAGCGGCTGCACGACCTGGAGCTGTGCGAGTGGCTGCACCTCAGCCGCACACCGGTCCGCGAGGCGCTATCGCGACTGGAGGACGAGGGCCTCGTGGAGACGGTCCCCCAGCGCTTCACGCGCGTCCGCCCGCTGCTGGCCAGCGAGGCGCGGGACTGCTTCCCGATCCTCGCCGCGGTCCACGCGCTGGCGACCGAGCTCGGCGTGCCGAACCTCGAGCGGAACGACCTGGCGGAGCTGCGCTCGACCAACACGAGGTTCCTCCGGGCGATGGATCGCGGGGACGCGACGGAGACGTTCGAGGCCGACGAGCGGTTCCACGACGTGTTCGTCCGCGCCGCCGGAAACCCCGAGATCAGCAAGGCGCTCGACCGGATGGCCGCGCGCCTGCACCGCCTCGAGACCCTGCGCAGCGGCGCGCTCCCGGGCCGCCGCTCGGCCGCCCAGCACGAGGCGATCATCGACCGCGCCGCGGCCGGGGACGCCTCGGGCGCCGCGTCAGCGACCCGGCAGAACTGGCTCGAGCTCGGCGGGCTGATCGAGCGCTCGCTGCCTTCGCCGGGCTGACCGCGCCGAGGGCGGCGGACTGTCGCTGAAATATTGCGGCGGGGTTCGCACCTCTGGTAGGACGGGTTCGCTGTTGTGAAGCGTTCGCAGGTACGAGCCGAGCCGGGAGGTCGCCGTGACCGTCGCGCATGCCGGACCCGCCGTCGTGGTGCACGACGCCGAAGAGGCTGCCGACGTCATGCGGGCCCGGGGCCTGCGCGTCTCCACCGCCCGCAGACTGGTCCTCGAAGTCCTCTTCGCGCACCGCGAGCCGCTGCGGGCAGAGCAGATCGCCGACGGCCTCGGCGGGCGATTCGCGGTGTCGGACCTCGGCTCGGTCTACCGCAACCTCGAGACGCTCGAGCAGATCGGACTGGTCCGCCACCTGCACCTCGGGCACGGTCCGGGGCTCTACGCGCTGACCGACGACCGCACCCGGGAGTACCTGCTGTGCGAGCGCTGCGGCGCGGTCCGCAGCGTCCTACCGCAGCAGCTCGACCGCGTGCGCAAGGCGATCGAGGAGCGCTTCGGCTTCCGCGCGCGGTTCAGCCACTTCCCGATCGTCGGGACGTGCGCGGACTGCTCCACCCCCAGCCCCTCGGCAAGGACGCCGTAGATGCTCGCGCTCCACATCCCCGACGGCTTCCTCAGCGGCCACGTCGCCGCCGGGACCGCTGTCGTCGCCTTCGTCGTCGTCGCCGTGGCGCTGCGCGTCGCGGACCGCACCATCAGGGAGGAGCAGGTTCCCCTCCTCGGCGTCCTCGCCGCGTTCGTCTTCGCCGCGCAGATGCTGAACTTCCCGGTCGCCGGCGGAACGAGCGGCCACTTCCTCGGCGCGACGCTCGCCGCCGTCCTCCTCGGGCCGTGGCTGGCCTGCCTGGTGATGACCGTCGTCATCTCGGCCCAGGCCCTCGCGTTCGCGGACGGCGGCATCGGCGCGCTCGGCGCAAACGTGCTCAACATGGGCGTGCTCGGTGCCCTGCTCGCCGGGTTCGCCGTCGCGGCGATCGTGCGGACGGTGGGCCCGCGCCGCTCGGGCTACCTCGTCTTCGTCGGCGGGACCGCGTGGGTCGCGGTGATGCTGGGCGCGACCGCCACCAGCGTCCAGCTCGCGCTGTCGGGCACCGTGCCGCTGAGCACGGTGCTGCCGGCGATGCTCGGGGTCCACGCACTCATCGGCGTGGGCGAGGCGCTCATCACGGTCGCCGCCGTGAGCGGCGTCCTCGCCGCCCGGCCGGACCTCGTCGCGCTCGGCGGCGACCGCTACGCACCGCCGCCCGGGCTCGGCCAGGCGGCGGGCCTCGCCGGGGGCGCGTCGTGAGCCGCTCACTGTCGCTCCGCGTGCTCGTCGTGCTCGGGCTCGCCCTCTCGGTCGGTCTCGCGGCCGCCGTGTCCCCGTTCGCGTCCGCCTCTCCGGACGGGCTCGAGCGCGTCGCCGACGATCACGGGTTCCTCGAACGCGGAGAGGTGCACGCCGCGCAGGAGCGCTCCCCGATCCCCGACTACGCGTTCCCCGGGATCCGGAACGAGAAGGTCGCGACCGGGGTCGCCGGGTTCGTCGGCACGCTCGGCGTCTTCGCCTTCACGTTCGCCCTCGGCAGGCTCGTCCGGAGGCGCCGATGGGCGCCCTCTGCTCTCACGCCCTCGACCTGACCGGGGTCGCCGGCGACCCGGCGAGCCGCGTCCACCGCCTCGATCCACGGGCCAAGCTCCTCGGGCTCCTGTCGGTCACGGTGATCGCGGTGAGCACACCGCTGCGCCTCTGGCCCGTGCTCGCCGCGGGAATGCTCGTGCTCGTGGTGGTCGCGGCGGCCGCGCGGGTGCCCGCGAAGGACGTCTGGCGACGGGCCCGCGGCCCCTTGGTGCTGGTGCTGCCGGTCGCGGCCTTCGTGCCCCTGGTCCGCACCGGCGGGAGCGCGTGGGCGGTCGGCCCGCTGACGGTCCACGAGGCCGGCCTGGCGGTCCTCGCGGCCGTTGCGGCCAAGACCCTCATCGGGGTGGGCGCTGCGGTCCTCCTCACCGCGACCACGCCCTTCCATGACGTGCTCCGTGGCCTCGAGGCGCTCCGGGCACCGCGGCTGCTCGTGCTCGTCGCGGGCCTGATGTTCCGCTACCTGTTCGTGGTCGTCGAGGAGGCCGACCGCATGCGGACGGCGATGGCGGCCCGGGCGTACCGGCCCCGGTCGGTCCTGCACTCGCGCACGCTCGGACGGCTGGCGGCGGTGCTCTTCCTGCGCAGCTACGAGCGCGGCGAGCGCGTGCATCTCGCGATGCTCGCCCGCGGCTACCGGGGCGGGATGCCGCGGCTGGAACCGCTGACGCTCCACCGTGCCGACGCGCTCTTCGTCGGCGCAGTCGTCGTGCTCCTCCTCCCGGCGCGGGTGCTCGGCGGCCTGCCGTGACGTGCGCGATCCGCGCCACCGGGCTGACGTACCGCTACCCGAACGGGCACCTCGCGCTGGATGCCCTCGACCTGCACGTGCGCCGCGGCGAGCGCGTCGCGCTGCTCGGCCCCAACGGCGCCGGCAAGACGACGCTGCTGCTGCAGCTCAACGCGATCCTCCGCGGCGGCGGCACGCTGGAGGTCGCCGGTCTCGAGGTCGCGGACGACAGCGTCCGCGAGCTGCGCGCCCGGGTCGGTTTCGTGTTCCAGGACCCCGACGACCAGCTCTTCATGCCGACCGTGCAGGAGGACGTCGCGTTCGGCCCGCTGAACCTCGGCCTCCCCCGCGACGAGGTCCGCCGTCGCGTGGCCGACGCCCTAGGCGCGGTGCGGATGGACGACTGCGCGACACGCGCGCCGCACCAGCTCTCGATGGGGCAGCGCCGCCGGGTCGCGATCGCCACGGTGCTGTCGATGGATCCGCACGTGCTCGTCCTCGACGAGCCGTCCGCCAACCTCGACCCGCGTAGCCGCGCGGAGCTCATCGATCTGCTCGCCGGGCTCGACCGCACGATGGTCGTCGCGACGCACGATCTGCCGCTCGCCGCCGAGCTGTGCCCGCGGGCGGTCGTGCTCGACGCCGGGCGCGTCGTCGCGGACGGCGCGACCGCGCAGCTGCTGGCCGACGACGCGCTGCTCGCCGCGCACGACCTCGCGGTCCCGCACGGGTTCGACGTCGCGCGCATCACCTGCCGCGCGGCGGCCTGAGCTGCAGCCGCCTCTGGGCCACTCCGCTCAGCTCAGGCGACGTCGGCGGTCACCGGCGGACGCTGCGTGTCGTGCGGACGCAGCCGGCGGACCTCGACGGAGAAGTCGTCGGGCATGGCGTCGGGGTACAGGACGCCATAGTCACGCTTGGCCTCGTCGAGCAGGGCGCGGACGGTCTCCGCTCCGGGACGATCGACGAACCAGTGCTCGACCAGGTACAGGTGCTGGTCCTCGCTGGAGTCGCTGATGCGCAGGAAGACCTCGTACTTCTCGGCGGCACTCATGGGACGGATGGTGGCAGTCCGGAGCGGCCGACGTCACTCCGGTTTCCCCCTCGATCACCGGATCAGGTCGGTCCGCCCAGGCGGCGCAGGACCGCGGCCGGCAGCTGACGGGAGTTGCGCAGCGCGCCCGCGTGCAGCGCCAGCGGCCTCGACAGCCGTTCCCCCGCACGGGTGAGAACGCCCGCCGGGGCGGGGACGTTGTCGGCATGCTCGGCGACCCACGCGTGCAGGAGGTCCGCGCAGGCCTGTGCCCGTTCCAGCGGCACGGCGTGGCCGCAGCCGCGCTCGAGGTGCAGCCGCGCGCCCGGGATGCCGCCGGCCAGACGCGTCGCGTTGGCCAGCGGACTCATCACGTCCTCGTCGCCGTGCACCACGAGCGTGGGCGCGCGCACGCGGTGCAGCGACCCGTCGCGCGCGAAGCACGACGCCGCGAGCGTCTGGAAGGACGTCGCCCACGGCGGCGCGCGGTGGCGGCCGAACGGGCGACACAGCTCGGCGACGCGCCGGGGCTGCTCCTCGCGGAACCGTCGGGAGAAGAGCACGGAGGCCGGCCAGCGGCCGTTGGTCGCGTCACCGACCAGCTCGCCGACGACGCGGACGGTCGACGTCGCGGAGGGCACCGCGGTCATCGGCCCGCCGGCCCCGCCGCCGACGAGCACGAGGCTCTTGAGGCGGTCGGGCATGCGCACCGCGAGCTCGAGCGCCACCATCGCGCCCATCGACAGCCCGACGACGTGGGCGGCACGCACGCCACGTTCGTCGAGCACCTGCGCCGCGTCGGCGGCGAGCATCGCCATCGAGACGGGTGCGGGCCAGGCGCCGGAACGACCGGTCCCCCGGTGGTCGTACGTGATGACCCGCAGGTCGGGGTACAACGGGACGATCGGGTCGAAGACCGCGCTGGAGATCGTCCATCCGGTGATGAGCAGGACGGGCTCGCCGCCGGGCGACCCGGCCTCGGCGACGTGCAGGCGCACCTCAGCCACCGAGCTCGGGGAGCGCGAGCGCTTCGCCGATCGCCCGGTAGGCCTTGCGGTTGGCCATCAGCCCGATGTGGCTGCCGGCGACCTCCACGCAGTCGGCCTCCTGCACGATCGCGCGCTCCCAGCGCACCACGCCGTCGCCCTTGGAGTAGATGCTCGTCAGGCGCACGGCCTGCACCGGGAAGGGCGCGGTGTAGTCGCGGATGAACGCGCACGAGCAGCGTGCGCGGAAGCAGTCCGGGTCGCGGCTGCGCCGGGCCAGCCGCAGTCCGTGCCGGGCGATGCCGACCGCGCTGCGCGTCGGCGTGCTGATCCCGAACAGCCCCTGGAGGTCCGAGCCCATCGAGATGGCGTGGGACACGAGGTCCGGCCGCCGGGCGGCCAGGGCGCGCGTGAAGTGCCCGCCGCGGCTGTGGCCGATGACCCCGATCCGCCGGCCGGTCGTCGCCACGAGCGACTCGGCGACGCGCTCCACGCGGTCCACGGCGCGGTCGGAGCAGTCCACGTTGAAGTGGAAGCCCGCGGTCTGCGGCCGATAGCCGACGATCCGCAGCCAGCGGCGCAGCAGCAGCAGGCTGTCGTCGCCCGCGAGGAAGCCGGGCATGACGAGCACCGACCGCCCGTCGCCACGCGGCACGCCGACGCCGTAGGCGACCGGGTCCAGCAGCAGTCGCGAGGCTTCGAACATCCAGCGGCCCTCGGCCAGCGGGCGGCCCAGCCAGCCGCCCGGCACCGGCGTGAGCGGCCGGCGGGGCGGCGTCTGCGCGGCGCTCATGCCGCGTGCACGTAGCTGCCGGGCGCCGCGGCCGTCGGCTTGTGCTTCGGGCTGCCGAGGGTCTTGCGGGCGGGCTTCAGCGCGCCCCCGCGCTCGGTGAGCCATGCGGCGTGGTCGGTCCACCAGCTGCCCGGGGACCGGGGCACGTTCGCGACGAACTCGGTCTCGTCCTCCGGGAGCTCCTCGGCCACGCGGTAGTTGGACCGCGAGTCCGGGCCGGGCGGGTTGATGAGCGCCTGGATGTGGCCACTGGTCGACAGCACGAAGCGCGGCGCGCGCCCGAAGAGCCGAGCGCCGCGGTAGGCGTTCTCCCACGGGACGATGTGGTCGTTGAGCCCGGCGACGACGTAGGTGTCGAGCTCCACCTTCGCGAGGTCGATCCCCGACCCCAGCACGGTCATCCCCCCGGGCTTGGCCAGGGTGTTGTCGAGCGCCATGTGCACGAAGTCGCGGTGCAGTCCCGCGCTGAGGCGCACGCCGTCCTGGTTCCAGAACAGGATGTCGAACGCGGGCGGCGGCTTGCCCATCAGGTAGTTGTTGATGACGTAGCCCCAGACGAGGTCGTTGGGCCGCAGCCAGGCGAAGACGTTGGCCAGCGCCTTGCCGTCGAGGTAGCCGCGACGTGCGGACTCCGCCACGGCGGCGGCAGCGAGCTCGCGCCCGGCCAGCGCGCTCGCGGTCCCGGCGCGCTCGTTGTCCAGCGCGCAGACCAGCAGGGTCAGGCTGTTGACCTTCTCGTGCAGCTCGCCGGTCTGCGCGAGGTGGCCGACGGCGCCGGCGGTGAGGATGCCGCCGGAGCAGGCGGCGGCGAGGTTGACCTTCTTCTGCCGGGTGATCTGCGCCACCGCGTCGCGCGCCTCGAGGATCGCCGCCGCGTAGGTGTCGAAGTCGTAGTGGCCCTCCGCCTGCGTCGGGTTGCGCCACGACACCATGAAGACCTGATGGCCCTGGGCGACGAGGTGCTCGACCATGCTGCGGCCGGGCGCGAGGTCCAGCACGTAGTACTTGTTGATCGTCGGTGGGACCACCATCAGCGGAACGGCGTGCACCTTCCCGGTCGTCGGCGCGTACTGCAGCAGCTCGAAGACCTCGGTCCGCAGGACCACCGAGCCGGCGGTCGTCGCGACGTTCCCACCGACCTCGAAGCGGCTCGTGTCCACCATCGCCGGGAGGCGACGCGCCCCGACGTCGCGGCCGGCGCGGCGCGCACCCTTGACGAGATTCGCACCGCCCTGGTCGAGGGTCTCCTTCAGCACGGCCGGGTTGCCCAGGACGAAGTTCGTCGGCGAGAGCAGGTCGTGGACGTTGCCGGCGACGAAGCGCGCCATCGTGTCCGCGCGCCAGTCCAGCCCGGCGTCGTCGATGAGCTTGTCCATCGCGATGCCGGTCGCCAGGTAGGCCTGGGCGACGCGGCGGAACGCCCAGTTCTTGTCCCAGGCCGGGTCGGCGAAGCGCTTGTCGCCCTTCGCGGGCGTCACCTTCGACGTGCCGCGCGCGATCCGCGTGACCTCCCGTCCCAGGCCGGCCGCCCGCAGCACCACGCGGTCCGGCCGTCCCGCGACCTGGACCGCCGTCTTCGCGAGCACCCCGGGCTGCCGCAGCATCCGCGCCGCCGGGTTGCCCACGGCGGCGTCGGTGAGCAGCACGTCGAGTGCCGCGCCCGCGGACCCCTGTCGTCGCTTCTGCGCCATGAGGCGGGAGCCTAGGCCACCGACTGCTTGCGCAGCGTCGGCTTGTCGATCTTGCCGACCGGGTTCTTGGGCAGCTCGTCGCGCAGCTCGATGAGGACCGGGCGCTTGTACTTGGCGAGGTGCTCCTCGCAGACGGCGTGCAGGTCCTCGACGGTGGTCGTGGCGTCGGGACGCAGGGCGACGTAGGCGACGACGACCTCGCCGAGCACGTCGTCGGGCCGGCCGATGACGGCGGCCTCCAGGACACCCTCGTTCGTGTAGAGCGCCGACTCGATCTCCTTGGGGTAGATGTTCTCCCCGCCGCGGATGATCATGTCCTTGATGCGGTCGACGATGGCCAGGTAGCCGTCCTCGTCGAAGATGCCGACATCGCCGGTGTGCAGCCAGCCGTCGACGATCGTCTTGGCGGTCTCCTGGGGCTTGTTGAGGTAGCCGCGCATCACGACCGGGCCCTTGATGACGACCTCGCCGCGCTCGCCCTGCGGAAGGATGTTGCCCTCCTCGTCCATGACCTCGACCTGCTGGCCGGGCATCGGGATGCCCACCGTCCCCGGCTTGCGCACGCCCTCGACGGGGTTGATGACCGACGCGCACGTGCCCTCGGAGAGGCCGTAGCCCTCGACGAGCACGACGCCGAAGCGCTCCTCGACGCGGTGGATGAGCTCCGCGGGCATCGGCGCGGCCCCGCAGATCACCAGGCGCAGCGACGACGTGTCGGCGACCTGGTCCTCCGGGAGCGCGGAGAGCATCGCGTAGATCGCGGGCACCGCCGAGAAGTACGTCGGGCGGGCCTCGGCGACGATGCCGAAGAACGTCTTGGGGCTGAACCGCGCGACGATCGTGACCCGCCCGCCCGCCAGCAGCGGCGTGAGGGTGCCGGCGACGATGCCGTTGGCGTGGAACAGCGGGAGGACCAGCAGGCTGTGGTCGGCGTCGGTGATCAGGAGGTGCGACCCGGCGCTCTCGCACATGCTCAGCAGGTTGGTGTGGTCGAGCATCACGCCCTTGGGCTTGCCGGTCGTGCCGCTGGTGTAGATCAGCAGCGCCAGCGCCGTCGGGTCGTCGGGCATCGGCGGCAGCTCGGTGCCGCCGACGTCCGCAAGCAGCGCATCGAGGCCGATGAGGTTGCCCTCGATCGTCAGGTCGTCGCCGATGACCGCCGTGGCCCCGGCGTCGTCCACCTGGTACTGCATCTCGCTCTGCATGAGGACCGGGTTGACCGGAGTGATCGCCGCCCCCACCCGCCAGGAGGCGAACAGCGCGACGATCAGCTCATGGCGGTTGGGCAGGATCACCGCGGTGGTGTCCCCCGGCCCGACACCCGCGCGCACGAGGGCGGCGGCCGCACGCTCCACCCGGTCGAGGAGCCCGGCGTTGTCGAGCTGCTGCGCGTCGTCCCAGACGCTGGGGGCATCGGGATCCTGCGAGGCACGCATCGCGGGCAGCTCGGCGAACGTCGTGAGCGCGGCTCGGCGGTCTTCCATGGTGCTCATGCAGGTCTCTCCTCGGTGATCGGTCGTCCGACCCTCCCACGTCCGCCGGGACCGGCCTTTGGGGACCAGGGACGAACCCGGACCCCGTGGGCTGTGGAGGGACGACAGGTGGGTCAGACCCCGCCGCGGCGCCGGACGGCGGCGACGACCGCGTCGAACCGGGCCTGCTCGAGCACCGCGCCCTCCCGCCGGATGCTGTCGGCGGCGACCCGCAGGACCCGCCCGGTGTCGACGTAGCTGACGCGGCTGCCGGGGTCCCAGGCGCCGCTGCCGAGCTCGATCCAGTCCTCGCGGTCGGGCCGGTCCTCGTGGCTGCGGCTGGACAGCTGCAGCAGCAGGACCTCGTCGCCGTCCCGGGCGATGACGACCGTCGGACGGTCCTTGCCCTGGGACGGGTCGTCCTCGAACGGCACCCAGGTCCAGACCACCTCCCCCGGGTCTGCATCGCCGTCGAGGCTCGGGTCGTAGACGAAGGCCGGGTCGGACATGCGCGGAGCTTCGCAGTCCGGGCGGCCGGGCGGCAGCGCGTCCGACCACGCGGTGCTGTACACCTCCTGTATGGGCTTGACAAGTCTGGAGGCCCCGGTCATCCGCCGGGTCACGGAAGACGATCTCGACGTCGTCGTCTCGCTGCTGGCCCGCCTGGGCGAGCGTCACGCCGATCCGGCGATCCCGGGCGAGAGGTCGGTGAAGCTGACCCGTTGCGACTTCACCCACCGAGGGGTGGTGGCGATCGTCGACGAGCAGGTGGTCGGCTACGCGCACTGGATCCGTCCGTCGACCACCAGCCCGCGCGCCGACATGGCGATCGTGGTCGCGAAGGAGTTCGAGAACCGCGGGCTCGGCACGGCCCTGCTGGGCGGTCTGCGCCGCGAGGCGCACAAGGCCGGCGTCAAGCGCCTGGAGCTCCGCGTCGCGCGGAACCCCAAGCTCCTGCAGGAGATCGAGGACCACACGCTGCAGGGCGGCCGCACCTGCGACGTCGACGACACCATCGTCATCACGATCCCGGTCGACGAGCTGTGCTCCGGCCGGGAGAACTCGGCCATGCGCTGGGCGGCCGAGGCCTCCCCGCAGGTCGTCGGGCCCGCCGCGGGCGAGCCGCGCCGCACCGCCTGAGGCGGCGCTCAGTCGAGGTCGAACGCGGCGCGGATCTTCCGCTGGGACGGCTGAGGCACGGACGGACGGCGCGGCGTCAGCGGACGACGTCGCGCAGGGCCGCCCCGAGATCCCCGAGCTCGAACGTGAAGCCGATCTCCGGCAGGCGCTCGGACCGCACGTAGCGGCCGTACAGCGCGAGGTCGGGATCGGTGCGCAGCAGCAGCGGCGCGCCGATCCTCACCATCCACGCCGTCGCGGGCAGGCCGACCGGCATCCGCAGGGCGCGGCGCAGCTCGCGCATGAAGGCGACCTGCGACGGCGGATCGGGCACCGAGGCGATGTAGGGCCCGTCCATCGCGTCGTCGGTGAGCACGCGCTCGAAGAGCCGGTTCAGGTCGCGTTCGTGGATCCAGCTCATCCCCTGGGTGCCGGACCCGATCCGGCCGCCGAGGCCGAGCCGCACCAGCAGCCGCAGGCGCGAGATGGCGCCGCCACCCGCGCCGCGGTCCCTCCCTACGACGAAGCTCGTGCGCAGCAGCACCCCGCGCTGGGTCGGCAGCAGCGCGTCGCCGAACGCCGCCTCCCATGCGGTCGCCACCTCCGGGGCCAGACCGGTGCCGGGGGCCGAGGACTCCACGCAGACCGCGCTCGGCGGGTCGCCGTACAGATGCGCGGTGCTCATCTGCACCCAGACCGGTGGCGGGGTCCCCACGGTGCGAACGGCCTCCCCCAGGGCACGCGTGCTCTCCACCCGGGAGCGCAGGATCTCGTCGCGGTTGGCCGGGGTCTTGATGCAGTCCACGGTGCGCCCGGCGAGGTTCACCAGGCCGGCGGCGCCGTCGAGCTCGGCGTGCCAGGCACCCCGCCCGCGGCCGTCCCAGGCGACGTGCCGCCACGGTCCGGAGATCGGCGGTGCCGAGCGGGAGAGCAGCACGACCTCCGCCCCGAGCGCGGCCAGATGGTGCGCCAGCGAGACACCGAGGAAGCCGCTGCCGCCGGCGATGACGATCCGCCCGTCCATGCCCTCGACGTTACCCGTCGAGCGATATCGCAAGCTCCTCGAGGAGGTCCATGCCCTCCTGCATGCCGTCCTCCATCCCGGAGCCGATGTGCGCGTCGCGGTGCTCCCGGCAGGAGTGCTGCACGAGGATCTCGAGGCGGGTCCGGCCCTCGCCCAGGTCGAGGTACCGCGCGGTGTTCACCGACTCGCCGTCGGGGAAGCCCTCGAAGACCTCGGTGCTCACCGTCCGTACCGCGGGGTCGATCTCGCGGTACTCGCCGTGGAACGCGACCTCGAAGCCGCCGGTGGCGGTCATGACGTACCGCCACCGTCCACCGATCCGCAGGTCGATCTCGCAGCTCGTCATCGTCCCCCGCCTCCCGGGCCACCACCGGCTGACGAGCTCGGGCTCGGTGCACGCGCGGTACACGAGGTGCACCGGAGCGTCGAACTCCCGCGTGATGAGGATCTGCGTGTCGGTGGGGAGGGTGACCGTCGCGGTCGCGCTACTCGGCATGTCCATCTGCTCCTTCGTCTCGTTCGAGGTCGTCCAGCACGTCGTCCAGCGCGTCGAACCGCTCGGTCCATAGGTCCTCGTAGCCGGCCACCCAGTCGTGGATCGGCTTGAGGCCGCGGGCGTCCACGCGGTAGAGCCGGCGGCGCCCGTCCTCGCGGACCCGGACGACGCCGACCTCGCGGAGCACCCGCAGGTGCTTGGACACCTGCGGCTGGGCGAGCCCGGTCTCGACCACCAGGTCGCCGACCGGCCGCTCGCCGCCGCGCAGCACATCGAGGATCTGACGCCGGCGGGGTTCGGCGACGGCGTTGAACGCGTCGGCGGTGGTGGCGGCCCGGGCCATGCCCCGACGTTACATGCTTTTATTGGCATATGTCAAGACCCGGCGCCAACCGCCTCTGGCGGCGCCGTCTCGCGCCGCCTAGGATCCCGGATGTAGATGCGGCCGGACACCCCATCACCGTCCGGACCGCCAACCGCCCCGGACCATCTCCTCCCCTCCGGGGTCGTCACGTTCGTCTTCACGGACATCGAGGGCTCGACCACGCTCTTCGACCGCCTGGGCGACGCCTACGTGCCGCTGCACGAGCAGCACAACGCCATCCTGCGCGACGTCTTCTCCCGCCACGGCGGCGTCGAGGTCAAGAACAGCGGTGACGGCTTCCTCCTGGCCTTCACGCAGGCGCTGCCCGCGCTCGAGGCCTGCACCGCCATGCAGCTCGCGCTCGCGCAAGCCCGCTGGCCCGACGGCCTTCGGCTGCACGTCCGCATGGGTGTTCACGTCGGCACCGCCGATGCGCGGGACGGCGACTACGTCGCGCTGGCCGTCAACCAGGCGGCCCGCATCTGTGCTGCGGCCCACGGCGGGCAGATCATCGCGTCGGCCGCCGCCCTGGAGGCTGCCGGCCCGACGGTCGCCTCCCGGGATCTCGGTCGGTTCGTCCTGCGTGGCTTCGCCACCCCCGTTGCGCTGGCGCAGATCCTCGCGGACGGGCTGGAGGACGAGTTCGCCGTACCGCAGGCGCGCTCGTTCGCCCAGCACAACCTGCCGGCGTCCCGCACGGCCTTCATCGGGCGGACCGATGAGCGCGACCGCGTGGTCCGAGCTCTGGGAAGCGCCAGGCTGGTCACGGTGTGCGGACCGGGAGGCAGCGGGAAGACACGACTGGCGTACGAGACCGCCTCAGCAATGGTCGAACTGCTCGAGGACGGCGTGTGGGCGGTCCCGCTCGCGACCGTGGCGACACCCGACCACATGCTCGCGGCCATCGTCTCGTCGCTCGAGCTCCAGACCAACGACCTCACACCGGAAGGCGTGGCGCGGGAGCTGCGGGACTTCGAGCTGCTCCTCGTCCTGGACAACTGCGAGCACGTGATCGACGCCGCCGCCGAGGTGACCGACGCGATCCTCGCCGTCGCCCCGGGCGTCCGCATCCTCGCGACGAGCCGCGAGCAGCTCGGCATCGACGGGGAGACCACCCTGCGTCTCGGCGCGCTCACCCCGAACGATGCGCTCCTGCTCGTCTACGACCGGATCGGGGCGGTCCGACCGGGGTTCGTCCCCAGCGCCGAGGACGAGCGGGCGGCCATCGAGCTGCTGGACCGGCTCGACGGCATGCCGCTCGCGCTCGAGCTGGCAGCCGCCCGCACCGCCACCATGACCCTGACCGAGGTGCTGGACGGGCTCCGTGATCCGCTCCGGCTCCTCGCCGTCGTCCGACGTGGGCAGAGTGAGCGCCACGGGAGCCTGCGAGCGGTCCTCGACTGGAGCCATGCGCTGCTCGACGAGGACGAGCAGGTACTCCTGCGCCAGCTCGCGGTCTTCGCCGGGGGTGTCTCCCGCGCGACGGTCACCCGCGTCTGCGCGACCACGGACGCCGACGCGGTCCTCACCCGGCTGGCCGACAAGAACCTCGTGGTGGTGCAGCACGACCGGGCGCCGACGTCGTACCGCCTGCTGGAGCCGGTGCGGGCGTACGCCGGCGAGCGGCTGCTGGCGGCCGGGGAGCGTGCCGGGACCCGAGCCCGGCTCCTGGCCTGGGCCGTGGAGCTGGCGGAGGCCTACCACGCGGGCGGACCCGACGACGGACCGCTTCGCACGGTGGTCGCCGAGCACACGGCACTCCTGGGGGCCCTGGGCGATGAGGATCAGGACGGCGCCGACGATCGCCTGCGGGTGGCCGGGGCGCTCGCCAGGCGGTGGGCGGTGGACCGGCCGGGCGAGGCCGCTCCGCTGCTCGAGCACGCGCTGGCCGCCGCACCGAACGCCGCGCCTGCGGTCCGGCTCCGCGCGCTCTCCGGCCTCGCCCGAGTGCTCGACATGCGTGGCATCTCAGAGCCTGCCTTCCAGGCGGAGGAGGCGGCGCTGGCCCTCGGATCACAGGTCGGTCCGAGCCCTGACCTCGTCTGGTGCGTGGCGACGTTCGCGACCCACCTCGCGTTCGCCGGCCGATTCGACGACGCCCTGCAGCACCTGGATGAGGCGTGGGCGCTCGCCGGCCGGCTCGACGACGACCGCGCTCGTGCGGTCGTCCTACGGCGGCGCGCATACGTCCTGCGTGAGCTCGGGGACCCGGGGGGAGCCCGGGCCGCAGCCGAGGCGGACCTCGAGCTCAGCGAGCGCGGGCAGGACGGCGAGGCGATCCTCGCGGCGCTGATCGAGGTCGGCATCGCCGCGAACTACGACGGCGACGGCCGCGCCGCGGCGGCCTGCGGCGAGCGCGCGATCCTCCTCGCCCGGCAGTACGGCCTGATCCGCTCCGAGTGCCTCGCGCTGACGATCGTCCAGCTCGCCGCTGTGCTGACCGGGGACCGCGGACGCGCGACCGAGGCGACCGCCGAGGCCCTCACGCTGGCGCGGGGACATCGCCTGGGCACGCTCGTACGCGACGCCCTGGATTTCGCGGTGATCGCACTCCACGACGTCGGCCGCAGCGAGGACGCGGCGGTGGTGTCAGGAGGCGCCGAGCTGCTGAAGCGCGACGCCGGGAACCCACGGGCCGACGCAGCGATCGTCGCGGTTCGTGAACGACTCGGCGCTGCGGCCTTCGACAAGGCCCACGCACACGGCGCCGCCTTGGCCCCGGCCGATCTCGACCGCCGCGTGCTCGCGGCGCTCGCGGCCGCCGACGACCGCCTCGTCGGGCCGGCGCTGCGGCAGTTCGCGACCAGTGCCTGAGCTCCGGGTGTCCAGCATGAACGTGCGCGGTCACATTCCTGGATCGGCGTCCGTTCGAGAACTGGGCGGCCTGCCGGCCCGAGTGGTCCAAGGGCTGGGCGTTCACCGACGACGCACCGTGCGCGGATCCGCAGCTGCTCGGCACGACGATCCCGGCGCTCGTCGGCCCCGGGTGGCAGTGGGCGACCGCGACGCTGCGCGCGCTCGACCCGCAACGGGTCCTGAGCAACGCGTTCCTGGACGACCTCGTCGGCTGAGCCGGCTCAGCAGCCGGCGGGTGCGGCGTCGAGCGGTGCGCCGGCGTCCAGCGTCCCACCGGCGGTGATGGTCCGCCCGGGACCGGGGCCGCCCGGGGTCCCCCACCAGGCACCGCGCGCGCTGACGTCGTATCCCACCAGCAGCGCCGCGAGGTTCCCACCCGCCAGGCAGTTGCCGCCGGCGGATCCGAGCGGCCCGCCGCCGAGGTCGATGACGGCCTGTCCCGTCGTGCCGCGGTCCTCGAAGCCGACGTTCGCGGGCGACGACGCGAGGCCCTTGCTGTTCGACAGGTCGGTCCGCGCGATCTTCGCGGTGAGGCGGTCCAGCGCAGTGAAGTTGATCAGCCGCAGGTTGCCGCCACGGTTCTGAGTGATGGTGCTGTCCGAGACGTCGAGGCGCAGCTCGGTCGTCGGGCCGGAGCCGTTGGCGACCGCCGAGCCGAAGCTCAGGCCGTTGTTCGCGCAGTTCGTCAGCGTGCTGCGCCGGACGATCAGGTCGACCGTGTTGCCCGCGCCGCCGCTCGCCCCGATGACGCAGTCGGCGTTGTTGCCCGGGATGATGAACGTGTCCCCCGTCCCGGAGCCGGCGAACCCGGTCGAGCCGCTCGCGGTGACGCGGTCCAGCCGCATCCGCAGCCGGGCGTTCGTCCCCAGGGCGAGCTGCTCGACGATGTCGCCCGGCGTGCCGGTGAACGTGCTGTCGCGGATGTCGACGAGCCCGCGCCCGCCGTCGCCCATGCTCACGAACTCCAGGCCGTTGGCGGAGAACCCGCCGCGGCCCGGAGTGTGCTCGTAGACGTTGCGCGTGATGAGCGCACGCAACGACGACGGACCGACGACGTTGACGAACACGCCCTCGGAGTCAGCGCCCTCGGGCCCGAGCCCGAGGTCCTCGTCGTTCCCCAGGCCGGACTGGCGGTTGTCGTCCAGCCGCGCGACCAGACGGCCCTGCTCGCGCGTCTGCAGGCCGATGGCGAGGATCGACTCGAAGTCGATCCCCTGGCGCAGGTCGCGCAGGTCGTTGCTCTTGATCAGCGCGCGGGCGCTGGCCGTCCCGGAGACGCGGATGTCGATGCCGTCGCCGCAGTCGGCGTCGCGGACGACGTTCCGCGCGATCGTGAAGCGGCCGGGACGGCGCGTGGCGTCGACGAGGATCCCGGCCCAGCCGTTGTGCAGCCCCTCGGTGATCGGGATGCCGACACCGGGCGCGGACGTGGGGACGTTGAACGGCGGGATGTGGAACCCACGCGTGCACGAGGTGTTGTGGCCGGAGACGTCGTTGCCGACGACGGTCGCGCGGGTGACGTCGACGCCGTAGACGCCTCCGCGGCGTGCGCCCGCGATGACGAGGTTCGCGACGGTCGACCCGCTCGCCAGCCGGACCGCATCGCCGTCGAGACGGGCATCGGTCGTGTTGGTCACGCGCGGCGCCCGGTCGGCCCGGGCGGCGCCCTCGCGGACGACGGACGGCCCGGAGCCGACGAGCCGCTGGCGGCGCTGCAGGCGGATGCCACCGTCCAGCGCCCCGGCCGCGCGGGGCGCGGGCAGGACGACGATCCGGTCGCCCGGGCGGGAGGCGGACTCGACCTTCGCGAGGACGTCGAACGGTCGGGCCTTCGACCCGGTGCCGCTCGCGGGCGCGCCGGCCTGGACGTACCAGGAGCGGGCGTCCGCGCTCGCGGTGACCCCGCCGAGGCCGCCGACGAGAACCGCGCCGGCGGCGAGGAGGAGGACGCGACCGGCGCTCACGGGGTCGTGTTCCTCAGCACCGAGAGGGCGCCCGGACCGGCCACCGCGATGTCCGGGCGACCGTCGCCGTCGTAGTCGGCGATCGCGGGGTTCTGCACGAACCGGTCGACCGCGAACGTCCCCGCGGACGACGGGCGGACGGTCCCGTTGCCGGTGAGCACGAGCAGCGACGGGGCCGCCGGCCAGGCGATGTCGGACACGACGAGGTCCTCGCGGCCGTCGCCGTCGAGGTCGGCGACGCCGACGCTCGTCGGTCCCGGACCGGCGTACTGCAGCTGCGGCACGAACGAGCCGAAGCCGCCCGTCGCCCGCGTCAGTGCGGTGCCGAGCGTGAAGCTGAACGAGCCGATGACCGCGACGTCGTCGAGACCGTCGTCGTTGAGGTCCACCGCGGCGACGTCCTCGGGGATCAGCCCGGTCGCGTAGAGGCTGCCGGCGACGGTGAAGGCGCCGGTCCCCGTGCCGCGCAGCGCGTACACCGTGCTGCTGCCACCGTCGACGGCAAAGAGGTCGGCGCGGCCGTCGGTGTCGATCCTCGCCGCTGCGACGGCGGACAGCGCGAACGCGGGAACGGTCGTCCGCGGCCCGGTCGTGAAGCTGCCGTCCCCGCCGCCGATCAGCGTCTGGATGGCGTTGAAGGTGGGTGACACGACGTCGAGCGCGCCATCGCCGGTGACGTCCAGCAGGATCGCCTGGGCCTGGCCTCCGATGGTCAGCGGGTACGTGCCGACGACGGTGAACGACCCCGTCCCGTCCCCGAGCGCGACGATCGCCCGCTGCGAGGTCATCGTGACGAGGTCCTGGTCGCCGTCCCCGTCGACGTCGCCCGCGGCGACCGACTGGGAGCCGGACGTGCCGCCGACCTGCTGCGGCGCGCCGAAGGTGCCGTCGCCGGCGTTGCGCATGAGGACGAGCTCGCCCTGCCCGAAGTCGGCGGTCGTCACGACGTCCGGCCGGCCGTCCCCGGTGAAGTCGGCGGCGACCGTCGTGACGGGTGCCGGACCGGGCCCGATGCCGCTGCCGGTCGCGTAACTCGCGAACGGCGCGAACGCGGGCGCCGCCTGAGCGGCAGACGGAACGGCGAGCGCGGCGGCGGCCAGCGTGCCACCGAGGACTGCGCGGACGGAACGACCCATGACGTGACTCTCCCAGAGACGACTGCACCCCCGACCCGAAGTGGTCAGGAGCATGACCAGATACGACGGTAGCAGCGGCACAGCGGTCTGGCAAGACCGGTGACCGGATCTAGCGCAGGCGCCAGTCCCCCGGGAGCGAGAGGACGCCCGCAGGCGCCCCGGCAACCTCGGCCATCGCCGCCAGCCATGCGTCGGGGGAGGCGAGCGACGGCGCGCCGAGGCCGACCGCGGCCGCGGCGCTGCGGCTGGACTCCGCCGGCTTCAGGCGCTCGACGAACGGCACCTGCGGCCAGCCGACGACGTCGATGTCCGCGCGCCGCAGGCCGGCCTTCTCGCACGCGTGGGCGATGGCCGCGTCGCGTCCGCCGAGCTCGTCGACCAGCCCGCGCTCGTGCGCGTCGGCGCCCGTCCACACCCGGCCCCGAGCCAGGGGCTCGAGCTCCTCCCACGGCATGTCACGGTCTTGCGCGGCCTTGCGCGTGAAGTCGTCGTAGACCTCGTCCAGCCACGCCTCCAGACGCGCGCGCTGCTCGTCGGTGAACGGCACCTCCGGCGCGAACATCGTCGCGTTGGCCCCGGCGCCGACGAGCTCGCGCACCACGCCGAGCCGCTCGGTCAGCCCGGCGACGACGAACTTCCCGGCGAGGACGCCGATCGATCCCGTGATGGTCGTCGGCAGCGCGAAGATCCGGTCGGTGGGCATCGCGGCGAAGTAGCCGCCGGACGCCGCGACGTTGCCCATCGACGCGACCACCGGCCGGCCCGTGGCGCGCAGCTGCAGCACCGCGTGGCGGATGGCGTCCGACGCGATGTACGAGCCGCCGGGCGAGTCGATGTGCAGGACGACCGCGGCGACGCGGTCGCTCTCCCCCGCGCTGCGCAGCGCACGCACGACCGTCGCCGCCCCGGCCCGGGGACCGCTCGCGGGCCCGGGACCGGCTGGGCGGCCGCGGCCGTCGACGATGCCGCCGTGGACCGTGACGACCGCGACCTGCTTGGCGCCACGGCGACGCACCTGCTCCATGGGCGAGCGCTGCGGACGCGTCTTCGCGTAGCGGTGCGCGTACAGCAGCTCGTGCTCGCCGTGCGCCTGCTCCAGCACGGCGTCGAGCTGGTCGCGGAAGCCCAGGTGGTCCACGAGACCGGCCTGCAGTGCCTCGTCCGCCGACAGGGGCGCGCGGGCGACGAGGTCCTCGACGACGCTCGCGTCCAGACCGCGGCGGACGGCGATCCCCGCGGTCAGCTGGTCCATCACCGAGGCGGCCAGACGCCCGGCCATCTCGCGGCTCGCGTCGCTGACCTCGTGGGCCGCGAAGAGGTCGGCGGCGGTCTTGTACTCGTGGCGCTTGCCGAACTGCGGCTCGACGCCGAGCTTGTCCAGCGCCCCGCGTACGAGCGTGAGCCCGAGGCTGATGCCGGTGATGCAGACCTGCCCGGAGGGCTGCAGCCAGACGTGCTCGCAGCGAGCGGCCAGCGCGTACGGGACGGTGCCCGCGCCGAGCTCCCCGAACGTCGGGGCGTACGCATAGGTCACCTTGCCCGCAGCACGCACGGCGTCGATCCCGGCACCGAGCTCGTCACACTGCGCGGCGGTCAGCTCGTCGCCGCCGAGGAGCACGACCGCGGCGACGCGGTCGTCCCGGGCCGCCTCGCGCAGCGCGTGCAGCAGCGCCGCGAGCGACGGCACGTTGCGCTGGCGCAGGGCGCTGAGCGGGTCTCCGGGCGCCTGGATCAGCACCCCGGCGGTGAGGTCGACCTCCAGGACGAGCGGTGACGGCGACGGGCCGCCGGGCAGCTTGCGGAGGACCGGGAGCGAACGGGGATCCATGCCCAGACGGTGTCACACGAGCGGTGCGGACCGGCCCGTCAGCCTCCGCGGCTGCGCTGGTGCTCGTCCATCGCCTGGTCCGCCCGCGCCAGCGCCTCCGGACCCGAGGTCGTGCCGTCGGCCGGATCAGCCTCGCAGCTCGACCGGGAAGGCCGGCGTGAGCCGGTCCCCGTCGAGTGCCAGGGCTCCCGACCCGAGCAGCTGGTCGAGCGTGGCCGCGACGAGCTCGCCGGGGGTGACGCCCACGATCGCTGCCGCGGAGGTGAACAGGGGGACGGCCGCGAGGAGGGCCTGCGCCTGGGCACGGGGTGGCCGGGGGTGCTGCAGCGCCACCCAGGCGGCCGCGACCCGGCGCGCGTGGTGCCCGACGCGTCGGTCGGGGCGTCGTGCCCACTCCTCGTAGCGCTCGACCGTCGCGGCCACGCGCGCGGGCACGTCGGTCACGGGCGGGCCGTGACCGGGCACCACGAGGCGCGGGCGGAGCTCGCCGATGCGCCGGACCGCCTCGACCGCGAGGTCCAGGACGCCGTCGGTGAACGGCATCCACGCCACGTCGTCGGCCTGGACGAGATCACCGGTCAGAGCCGTGGCGCTCGCCGGGTGCCAGTAGGCGACGTGTCCGGGGGTCTGGCTCGGGGTGGCGATGACGCGCAGGCCGCCGGGCAACTCGTCCCCGTCGCTCAGGAGGCGGTCGACCGGGAAGGGCGCGAGCGGCTGGTCGAGCATCAGTGCGTCGCGCTGCACGGTGGCGCGGTCGTCGGCGTGCAGCGCGACCGGGGCACCGAGGCGCTCGCGCAGCGCTGCGGCGCCGCCGGCGTGGTCCAGGTGCGCGTGGGTGAGGGCGATCAGACCGACCGGCCTGCCGGCGAGGAACCGCTCGACGCGCTCGATGCCCTGCGGGGAGCCGTCGCCGGTGTCGACGAGCGTCTCACCGACGAGGGCGAGGTGCGCCGAGGGCGCGGCGCGCACCAGGACGTCGACGGCGTCGGGCATCGCCACAGGATGCCCGACGACGCCCTGCGGTCACGGCACCCGGTAGGCGACCAGCCCGGCCGGCGTCCCCGGCAGTCCGGCGAGGTCCACGGTCCCGCCGGCGTCGCAGGGGGCGAAGACGGTGTTGCGCGCGACGGCGACCCCGGCGCCGACGCCGAGGCACTGCTGGTGCTTCCCGTCGAGCGCGATCGAGCGGTCCAGGAGCGGGAGCCCGGTCAGCGCGTCGTAGGCCAGCAGGGAGCCGGCGTCGTTGATCCCGTACACGACGCCGTTGGCCGAGGTCAGCGGCTGGTACGCGAAGACGTCCAGCCCGGTCGTGGCGAGCCAGTCCAGCGAGCCGCGGCGGGCGTTGAGGCCGAACACGAGGTTCGGCGTGGCGCCGACGACGATCCGGCCGCCGGTGAGCGTCGCGGTCGCCGAGTGCTGGGCCGGGCCGCCCGGCCCGACGAAGAAGCGCCAGCGGCGGGTCATCGCGGCGGTGGCCACGCTGTGGAAGACACCGGCCTTCTGCAGCGCACCGACCCGCGTCTCGCCGTCGGTCTGGTAGAGCACCGGCGACGCCCCGAAGTCGAGGTCGAGCTCGAGGCACTCGACCGACGCGGACGTGTCGAAGAAGGTCGGGACGTCGATCTCCGGTGCGCCCGCCACCCCCTCGGCGCAGAGCGGGTTGTTGGGATACCCGATGACGGCGTCGAGATCGGCGTGCTCGCTGATGCCCTTGTAGCTCGCCACGACCGAGGCGAAGGCCGGGCGCCGAGGATCGGCGTCGATCTTGAGGATCGCGTTGTTGTACGGATGCTGGCGCGTGCGGCCGTCGGAGTCGGCGGTCCCCGCGTACAGGTGCCTGGTCGCCGGGTCGTAGGCGGCCGTCGTCCAGATGCCCGTCCCGCCGAACCCCTCCGCGTAGTCGGCGTCGCTTATGGAGAACGCCTTGCGGACGGTCTCGCCGGTCCGGGCGTCGAGGAAGTACATCGGCACGCGGGCGCCGTCGCCGGATCCCCCGGACAGCGGGACGAAGAGCAGCTGACGGCCGCCGACGCCGTAGGCGACCGGGGTCGCGTTGATGAACGTGCCGTTCCCGGCGATCCCGTCGTCCAGACGGGCGCTCTTCCAGCTCGGGTCACCGGTCTTGGCGTCGATGGCGATCGCGTAGCTGCCGGCAGGCTCGTAGGTGTCGGTGACGACAGGGGCCGCGACCTCGCCGCGCGTCCCCATGCTGGGCGCGGCGTAGACCTTCCCATTGGCGACGGTGAGGCCCAGGACCGACGCGTTGAGCCGGACATGCCAGACGAGCTCGCCGGTGTCGGCGTCCAGGGCGACGATGTCCCCGCCATCTCCGAGGTAGCCCTGGCCGAAGCCGAGGTAGACGCAGCCGTGCGCGGTGACCGGCGTCGAGCGCATGCCGCCGGTGGCGCCGACGGACGCTGCCGAGAACGACCAGGCCGGGCGGAGCCGGCGGGCCTGGAGCGGCCCGATCTGACGCTCGTCCGGCTGGTTGCGCGTGTTGGCGAGGTCCTGGTTGAGGCCCGACCAGTCACCGCCGGTGGGACGGGGGTCCCCCGAGCACGATCGTTCACCGCCGGCTGCCCGCACCACCTCGAGCTCGGCCGCAGTCGCCTGGCCGGGCGCAGCCGCGCACGCCAGTACGACGGCCGTCAGCATCCCGGCGAATCCGCCCCGTCCTCGTCCCCGCATGCCAGCGGTCTACCAGAGCCTCCCGGCGGCAGCCAATCTATGCGCCAAATTACTGTCTGGATGTGCACGGCGGCCGCCCCGGGCCCGCCGCGGTCGGCACCGGCGCCGTTCACCCGCACCGGCCTGCCGTCCGTACCCCCGGTGATGGCCACCTCGCCGACCCCCACCCCCGCCCGCAAGGACGACCACCTGCGCATCGCCGCCGGGCCGGGCGTGCTCCACACCACCGGATCGGGCCTCGGCGCCGTGCGCCTGCGCCACCGCGCACTGCCCGGGCGCGACCTCGACGAGGTGACGCTCGACATCCGGCTGCTCGGGAAGGAGCTCGCCGCGCCGCTGCTCATCTCGGCGATGACCGGTGGCACGGCGCAGGCGGCGGTCGTCAACGCGCGGTTGGCGCAGGCCGCCGCGGAGCGCGGCCTGGGGCTGGTCCTGGGGTCCGGTCGGGCGCTCCTGGACGCCCCGTCGCTGCTGCCCACCTACCGCTCGCCCGCCCGGCCCCCGCTGCTGCTGGCCAACCTCGGCGGGGTCGGCCTCGTCCCCGAGAACGCGGTGCGGCTCGTCGAGCTGCTCGACGCCGACGGCCTGAGCGTCCACCTCAACCCGCTCCAGGAGGCGGTGCAGCCGGAGGGCGAGCCGCTCTTCGGCGACGTGCTCGACCGCATCGCCGCGACCGTCCGCGCGCTCGCGCCGCTGCCGGTGGTCGTCAAGGAGGTCGGGTTCGGGATGGACGCGCAGGACATCAGGGAGCTCTCCGAGCTCGGCGTGGCGGCGATCGACGTCGCCGGGTCCGGCGGGACCAACTGGGCACTCGTCGAGGGCGCGCGGGACTCGCGCGCCGGCGCGGTCGCCGCCGCGTTCGGCGACTGGGGCGTCGCGACCGCCGACGCGCTGCGCGAGGCGTCGCGCGTCACCCCGGAGGTCCCGCTGCTCGCCAGCGGTGGCGTGCTCGACGGCGTCGACGTCGCCCGGTGCCTGGCGCTCGGGGCCAGCGCAGCGGGCATGGCCCGTCCCCTGCTGCTGGCCGCGCAGGCCGACCGCACCGGCGAGGCGCTGGACGTCGTGCTGCGCCAGCTGCGCATCGCGATCTGGGCCAGTGGCGCACCGTCGGCCGCGGCGATGGACGCGGGCCGGCTCGCGTGAGCCGCGTCGTCGTCATCGGCGCCGGGCTCGGCGGTCTCGGCGCGGCCCTGCGCCTCCAGGGCGCCGGGCACGACGTCACCGTGCTCGAGCAGCGTGCAACCCCCGGCGGCCGGGCGGCGCAGCTCGTCGACGGCGGCTTCACCTGGGACCTGGGCCCGTCGCTGGTGACGATGCCGTGGGTGCTGGAGGAGACGTTCGCCGCCGGCGGCCTGGACTTCCACCGCGAGGTGACGCTCCGCGAGCTCGATCCCTTCTACCGCATCTTCTGGGCGGGCGAGGACCGCCACCTCGACTTCGTCCGTGACCGCGACGCCATGAAGGAGCAGCTCGCGAAGTTCAGCGTGCGGGACGCCGGACGGCTGGACGACTACCTCGCCGCGATGGGCCGCATCTACGAGGAGGGCATCCTCGGCGCCGGGCGGCGGGAGTTCTCCTCGCTGGCGCAGCTCGCGGCCTTCACCCCGAAGATGGTCAGGCTCGGCGCGGCGCTGCCGCTGCATCACGCCACCTCGCGCTTCTTCCAGGACGAGCGCATCCGCGAGGCCTTCTCGTTCCACTCGCTGTTCATCGGCGGCAACCCGTTCCGCGTGCCGGCGATCTACGGCGCCCTCGTCTACCTGCAGTTCCTCGACGGCGTCTGGTACGCCGACGGCGGCGTGCACTCGATCGTCCGGGCGATGGCCGGACCACTCGACGTGCGCTACGACGCGGAGGTCGAGCGCATCGAGACGCACGGCGGACGGGTGCGTGCGGTCTGGACCCGCGGCGGTGAGCGCCACGAGGCCGACGTCGTCATCGCCAACGGCGACGTCCTGGACGTCCCGCGCCTGCTCGGCCGCACGGCGCCGCGGCGCCCGCTCAAACCGACGATGTCGTGCTTCCTGCTCTACCTGGGCACCGACCGGCCGTTCGACAAGCTGCTGCACCACACCCTCCTGGTGGGGCACGGCTACCGCGACTTCATCGCTGACGTCACCCGGCGCGGGCGGCTGGCGCAGACGTTCTCGACCTACGTGCACGCCCCCAACCGCACCGAGCCTGCGATGGCCGACGGCAAGGGCGACTCGCTGTGCTTCCTGCTGCCCGTCCCGAACCTCCGCGGTCGGGTCGACTGGGCGCGCGAGGCCGACACGGTGCGCGACCGGCTCGTCGCCGACCTCGAGCAGACCTTCGGGCTCTCCGGGCTGGACGCGAGCGTCACGGTCGAGCACCGGATGGATCCGCGCGACTTCGCGGAGCGCTACGGGGCCGTCGACGGGAACGGGTTCGCACTCGAGCCGTCCCTGCACCAGAGCGCCGCGCTGCGGCCGCCCAACCGGGACAGGGGGGTCGCCGGCCTGTACCGCGTCGGCGGCGGCACCCACCCGGGAGCGGGCATCCCCGGCGTCCTGCTCGGCGCCGAGGTGACCGCCGGTCTGGTCGACGCCGACAGCAGGCTCGCCCGTGTCTGAGGTCGTCGTCGACGGGAGCGTCCACCTCCGCGCGCGGGAAACAACGGAGCGTGCCGCGCGCACCTTCAGCCTGGCCTGCCGACTGCTGCCCGCGGAGATCCGCGCGGACGTCTACCTGCTGTACCTCGTCTTCCGCACGCTCGACGACCTGGTCGACGACGGCCGGCCCGACGCCGACGAGCGGATCGCCGCGGTCGAGCACTGGTGCGACGGTGGCGCCGCGACGACGGAGGAGACGGTCGTCCTGCACGATCTGGGTTCGCGCCACGCCCTCCCCCGGGACGCCCTGCGCGACTTCTGCCGCGGGATGCGCGACGACCTCGACGGCTGGAGCCCGGAGACCGAGGCCGACGTCGACCGCTACTGCTACCGCGTCGCCGGCACGGTCGGGCTCGTCATGGCCGCCATGCTCGGCGTCGACGACCGCGACGGGGGCGCGTCCGTGGCTGCCTGCCGCCTGGGCATGGCGATGCAGCGGACGAACATCCTGCGCGACCTCGACGAGGACCGCGCCGCCGGTCGCCGCTACGTCTCCGCGCAGGCCGTCGCCCGGCACGGGGAGCCGCTCCCCGGCCGGCGTGCCGCGCTGCTCACCGAGCAGATCGCGCACGCCGACGCGCTGTACGACGCGGGCCTGCGCGGGGCCGTACACCTGCAGCGGGGGCGCGTCGCGGTGCGGGCGGCCGCGGGCATGTACCGCGAGATCCTGAGGCAGCTCGAGCGCGAGGGACTCGGCCGGGAGCCGGGCCGCGCCGTCGTGCCGCCGGTCCGCAAGGCACGGGGTGCGCTGCGGGCCGTCATGCTGCGTCGATGACGGACGCCCCGCTCGTCATCGTCGGTGCCGGGTGCGCCGGCCTGTCGCTGGCCGTCGCCCTGATCGACGAGGGGTGGGACCGGCCCCTGGTCCTCCTGGAGCGACGGACCGCCTACGTGCGCGACCGCACGTGGTGCTTCTGGGACACCGGCGACGTTCCGTGGGCCGACCGGGCGGACGCGTCGTGGGACCGCTGGCGCATCGGCGACGCCGTCCAGCACGCCGCCTCGCACCCCTACCTCCACCTGCCGGCCGACCGCTTCTACGACGCCGCACTGCGCCGGCTGCGGCGCGCACGGAACGTCGAGCTGCGCCTCGGCGTCCGGGTGACGGCGATCGCCGAACGCGCCGAGGACGTGCGTCTGCGCACCAGCGGCGGGATCGTTCGCGCCGCTCGGGTGGTGGACTGCCGCGGCGCAGCGCACCCGGCCGTCCGGGCCGGGCTGCGCACCGGGCTCACGCAGCGCTTCCTCGGTCAGGTCGTCCGCACCGAACGCCCGCGGTTCGACCCCGGCGAGGCGACGCTCATGGCCTTCCACGGCGAGCACCCGCGGGAGCTGCGGTTCGTCTACACCCTGCCCCTGAGCGACCGCGAGGCGCTCGTCGAGGACACCTCCTTCGCCTGGCACACGACGCCCGCCGCGGCCCGCCGCCGGGCCATCGCCGACGCGGTGGGCGTGCCGTTCACCGTCGGGTTCACCGAGTCGGGCGTCATCCCGATGAGCGTCGTCGCCGCGAAGCAGACGCCGCGCGTCTGGGCCGCCGGTCTGCCGGCCGGCGCGGCCCGCCCGTCCTCCGGCTACGCCTTCGTGCGCATCCAGCGCCAGGTCGCCGCGATCGCCCGGGCGCTGTGCGACGGGCGGCGGACACCGCCCCGGGTCTCACCTCCCCGGACCGACGCGCTGGACGAGGTCTTCCTGCAGGCGCTCGACGCCGACCCGCCGTCGTTCGCGGGGCATCTCACGGCGCTCGCCCACGGCGTCACGGGCGACGTGCTCGCCCGGTTCATGAACGACGCGTCGACGCCCGCCGACGACCTGCGCGTCATGGCGGCGCTGCCGCCCGTCCCGTTCGTCCGCGCGGCGGCGGTCCGGGCGCTGAGGTGAGGTGCAGGACGCTGCGGCGATCATCACGCAGTAGCGCAGGACGGCGCTGCGGCGGACGGTCGGCGTCGGCGCGGCCCGCAGGAGCGTGGCGCGCGAGCTGCCCAGGCGGAAGGCGTCGAGGCCCTCGCCGCGCAGACCGGAAGCCCTCCACCGGATTCGAACCGGTGACCCCTTCCTTCCATCGAAGAAGAGAGGGTTCGTCAGGTCCCTCATGGCCCGGGAGGACCGATGAATGCTGGACATGACGGACCTGATGGTACTCCGCGGACCGCAGCGCGTGCCCCAGAAACGCCCCAGGGATCGCGGCTTCCTTGGCCCGCCGACCTGGGCTCGGCGTATCCTCGGTTGATGCGCTCTCTTGATCACGCGACGCTGTCCGGCGCGGAGCGCGAGGTGCTGGACGCATTCCTCGGCAAGCTGGCCGACGAGCTCGACAACCCGGTCCACGAAGTGTGGCTGTTCGGCTCCCGCGCACGTGGCGAACAGCCCGGCGCCCTGTCGGACATCGACCTCCTGGTCATCGCCGACCGCGGCGGACTCGCGCACTCGGAGTCCGTCTACGACGTGTTGCATGCGGCCGCACGCGACAGCGGACACCCTGAGATCGCCTGGACGTTCTCACTCCACGTCCATGACCCCACCTGGCTTCCGCGCCGGCGCTCGCTCGCATCGCCGTTCATCGACGAGCTCGAGCGCGACCGCATCACGGTCCTCGCCGCGTGAAGACGCTCACCGCCGAGTACCTCGCAACCGCGACGATGCGGCTGAACACTGCCGCCACCGTCGCGGGCAACGATCCGGCGACAGCGTTGAGCACCGCCTACTACGCCGGGCTCTACGCAGCCCGCGCAGCGCTGCACGAGCACGACATCAGCGCTCGCTCCCACCGCGGCACCTGGCACGAGTTCCGCAACCACTTCGTCCTAGCCGGTCACGTCTCCGTCGAACTGGCCACCGCGATGCAGCGCTTGCAAACCGCGCGAGAGCAGGCGGACTACGACGCGGCAGAGGTCGCCGCTGCTGACGCCCTGCGCCGTCGACACGGTCACCGCGTTCATAGCGCAGGTTCACGTCGCCCTCGCCGCCGCCGAGTAGATCACGACGCGCGCTGACGGAGCGTTACGACACCCGCTTTCGCCGACCGGCACGAGGTCGGCGCAGGTGAGGCGTAGCGCGGACCAGGGCCGCAGGCCGACGAGGTCCACCGGACCGCGATCCCCGGTCGGCTCGATCAGGCCAGTCGTCTTGAGATCGCGAGCGAACGTCGGCGGGTCGTGCTCGCGGCCCGCGATGGCTTCGTAGACGTTGCGCGCTTCGCTGAGCGTGAATGAGGCCGGCAAAGCACCGACCACGATGTTGGACCACCACAGTTGCCTTCGAGCCTGTCGAGAGCCGCGCCGAGGGTTCGCCGGCCACCGTTCTGCGAGGAGGAAAGACCCCGCCTGCCAGGGTTGGAATCCCCCGGCTGCCTCGCCTGGCCACGTCGCTCGGAACGAAAGGGTCATCGACGCCGGGAGTCCTGACGAAGCCCTCCACCGGATTCGAACCGGTGACCCCTTCCTTACCATGGAAGTGCTCTACCAGCTGAGCTAGGAGGGCTGGTCCGGCGATCCTAGCAGCGGGCCCGTCGGGCATGCTTGACGGACCGTGACCTTCGATCCGACGAGCCTGAACCCCGCGCTGGACGACGTCCACCACTGTCCGCGTTGCGGCGCAACGGATCCGGTGATCGACCATCCGCGCTCGATTAGCTGCACGCTCTGCGGCTACCTCGCCTACTTCAACCCCAAACCGGTGGCGGCGGCGATCCCGCGGACGCCGGACGGGAAGGTCTGGCTGCTGCGCCGCGGCTTCGCGCCGGGGAAGGGGCTGTGGACGTTCCCGGGCGGCTTCGTGGATCTCGGCGAATCCGTGGAGGACGCCGCGCACCGCGAGACGCGCGAGGAGCTCGACATGGGGATCGAGCTCGGCCCGCTGGTCGGCATCTACAGCCGGCCGGACGACCGCGTGATCCTCATCGTGTTCGACGCACGCACCGACGAGGTCCCGAGCACGTCCCCGGAGGCGATCGAGTTCGCGAGCTTCGCGCCGGAAGAGATCCCGTGGGACCACCTGGCGTTCTGGTCCACGAAGCAGGCCCTCGAGGACCTGCTGGGTCCCCAGATCATCTAGCCCGCGAGGCCTCCGGCACCCGGCTCGACCTTCTCGAGGTCGACGACGAAGACCAGCGTCTCGTTCGGAAGGATGTCCGGCGGAGAGCCGGCCTCGCCGTAGCCCTGGGCGGGCGGGATGACGAGCAGGCGGCGGCCGCCGGCCTTCATCCCGGCGATGCCCTGGTCCCAGCCCTGGATGACCTGACCCGCGCCGAGCGGGAAGGTGAACGGCTCGCCGCCGCGATCCCAACTGGCGTCGAACTGCATGCCGGTGGAGAACGAGACGCCGACGTACTGCATCGAGAGCGTGTCGCCGGGCTTCGCCGCCGGGCCCTTGCCCTCCACGATGTCCTCCTGCACGAGCGCGGGCGGCGGGTCGCCCTTCGGCTTGGCGATCTCGGGCTTCTTGGAGGTGTCGGTGGAGATCTCCCCGACCTCCACGTCGCCCGCGGGCGCCGCGGCCTCGGTCGTCTCCCCCGCGACGGGCTCGTCGCTGATGTCCTCGGTGGTGCGTTCCTCCCCGCAGGCGGCCAGCGCGAAGGTCGTCAGCGTGGCGGCGAGCAGGGCGCTCAGCTTCGTCGTCGTCATAGGGGCGGCAATCTACCGCCTGCGATGCTCCGCGGAGCCGTGCCCGGCCCCGACCCGCACTCCACCTCCACCGCGATTCGCGCCGCGAGCCTGTCCCGTGGGCGCGTCCTGCGCGCGACCGCTCCCGCCATCGCCCAGACCGCGATCGCCGCGGCACTCGCCTGGTTCGTCGCGCTCGAGCTCGTCGGCCACCCCCAGCCGTTCTTCGCCCCGGTCGCCGCCATCATCGCCCTGGGGATCGTGGTCGGACAGCGTGCCCGACGCGCGGCAGAGCTCGCGGTCGGTGTGGCGGTCGGCGTCGCGGTGGCGGACGCGTTGGTCATCCTGCTCGGATCCGGGACCCTGCAGATCGGGCTGGTGGTGGCGCTGGCGATGGTCAGCGCCGTGGCGCTCGGCGGCACCCGGCTCGTGGTCGGCCAGGCCGCGTCGAGCGCGGTGCTGGTCGCCACGATCGACGTGCCGACCTCCTTCGACGTCGCCCGCCCGATCGACGCGCTGGTGGGCGGCGGCGTCGCGATCGCGGTGCACTACCTCCTCCCCATCGACCCGGTGCGCCTGGCCCGGCGTCACGCGGGTCCGCTGCTCGACCGGTTCGCGGACGCGCTGGACGACACCGCGCACGCCCTGGAGGCCGCCGATCACGACACCGCCGTCGAGGCCCTCGTGACGATGCGCGACCGCGAGACGGCCGTGGCCGCCTTCCGCGAGGCGACCATCGGCGGCGTCGAGACCGCGCGCTACTCCCCGCTGCGTCGCCGCGAGCGGACGGTGGTCAAGCGCTACGCGATCGCCGCACCCGAGGTCGACCTCGCGGTGCGCAACTCGCGCGTGCTCGCCCGCCGCGTCGTCCGTGCCGCCGACCTCGACGCGCACGTCCCGCCCCAGGCGCCCGCCGGCATCCGCGACCTCGCAGTCGCCGTGCGCGCACTGCGGACGGCGCTGGAGGACCCGTCGACCGTCGTCGAGGCGCGAGGGGTCGCGTTGCAGGCGGCCGCGCGCGCGACCCTCGCCCTGGAGATGACCGGCAACCTCAGCGTGAGCGTCATCATCGGTCAGGTGCGATCGATCGCGACCGACCTCCTCCGCGCACTGGGCACCACCCAGGACGCCGCGGCCGACGCCATCCGCCAGGCCGCGGCCGGCGCGTCCGCGGCGGAGGGGCTGCGATGAGCCGGACCTACGTCGCGAGCCCGCTCGGGTTCACCGAGGCCGGACGCGCGTACTACGCGGAGACCTTCCTGCCGACGCTGGCGGGCGTGGTCGAGGTCGTCGATCCCTGGTCGCTGACCACTGCGTCGGAGACCGCCGCGTTGCAGGCCGCAGGTCGGCACACCGAGCTCAACGCGCTGATCGGCGGGCGCAACGCCGAGGCGATCCGGTCCTGTACCCGGCTCGTCGCGGTGCTCGACGGGCAGGAGCCCGACGCCGGGACGTGCGCGGAAGTCGGGTACGCCGCGGGCCTCGGCCTGCGCATCGACGGCCTGCGGACGGACTGGCGGGCGGCGGGCGAGGCGGGCGCGGTGGTGAACCTGCAGGTCCAGTACTTCGTGGAGGCGTCCGGCGGGCGGGTCGTGGGCTCGCTGGAGGAGCTCGTGACGGTGCTTCGGGAGGCCTGAAACGACCGCGACCCGCACGTGGAAGTGCGGGTCGCAGGTGCCAGTGGCAAGGACAGGATTCGAACCTGTGAAGGCAGAGCCATCGCGTTTACAGCGCGACCCGTTTGACCGCTTCGGTACCTTGCCGGGGCCGCGGAGTGTAGCGATTAGACGCCGCAAGTGACCTCGAACGGGAGACCGGGTTCGATCTCGTACCGTGCGTACTTCGCGCAGCTGACGACGATCGCCGTGGAGCCCTCGACCCGGTCGGACGGAATGCACCACCGACGCCCGTTCGCCACGAGAACAAAGAGCAGATCGCACCGCGAGCGGTCGAACCGGTTCGTGATACGGCTCCAGCTTTGGTTTCCGCCACGCGTGCAGACGGTGACGACATGCTTCCCGTCGACGAACTGCGATGAGGTCTTCACCTGCACCCGCTCCAACCGCCCGTCGCGGATGACGATGAGGTCGACGTCCGGGCTGTGCGTGACCGGCACGAACACCGTCGCGCCCTGCCTCCCGAACCACTCCATCGCCGAGAGTTCGCCCAGATCGCCTTGCTGTCGTGGTCCCATGGGACGAACATACGTTCGCCCGCGGACGGCTACGACGTTTTGAGCAGCGCGTCGATCTCCTGCGTCGGGATGTCGCCGGAGTCGAACTTCCCGACGACCTTGCCGTCCCGGTCGACGAGGTACTTGTTGAAGTTCCACGAGGGCTCCTCGCCCGTCGCGGCCGCGAGCGCCTTGAACAGCGGCGACGCGTCGTCGCCCGTCACGGAGGTCTTCGCGAACATCGGGAACGCGACGCCGAAGTTCTTCTCGCAGACCTCCTTGATGGCCTGTTCGTCGTCGAGCTCCTGGTTGAAGGAGTCCGACGGGAAGCCGAGGATCGTGAAGCCGTCGTCCTTGCGGGCGGCGTAGATCTCCTGCAGGTCCGCGAACTGCGGCGTGTAGCCGCACTGCGACGCGGTGTTGACGACGAGCACGACGTCGCCCCGGTACTTCGCGAGGTCGTCCGCACCGCCGGTCAGGCGCTCGGCCGTCCCGGTCAGGACCTGCTTCCCCGTCGCGGCCTTCGGCGGCGTGGCCTCCGACGGCGCGACGTCGGGCGCCGGCGTGGCGGTCGCGGCGATGGCCGGCGAGGACGCCCGCTCGGTCGAGGTGTCCTCCCCCGACGACCCACACGCGACGAGTCCGAACGAGCCGAGAACGACGACGGCGCCTGCGCAGAAACGAGATGCGTTCACATCTCGTCCTACGCAGGCGCCGACGGAACGGCTCAGGGGGCCCGCCTACGGCTCAGCCGGCGTCGCGCAGCCGCTGCGCCTCGGGCAACGACTCCAGCTTCTTCAGCGTGTGGTTCTCGATCTGCCGGATCCGCTCCCGCGTCACGTTGAACGCGCGACCGACCTCCTCGAGCGTGCGCGGCCGTCCACCCGTCAGGCCGAACCGCATCTCGATGACCTCGCGCTCGCGCTGCGGCAGCGCCGCCAGGGCACGGTGCACGTTCTCCTTGCGGAGGTTCTCCGACGCCAGCTCGAACGGGGACTCCGCGGTCTGGTCCTCGACGAAATCGCCGAGCTCGGACTCCTCCTCCTCGCCGATCGGCTTCTCCAGCGAGATCGGCTGCTGGCTCATCCGCAGGATGTCGCGGACCTCGCGTGCGGTGCACTCGAGCTCCTTGGCGATCTCCTCCGGCGAGGGCTCCCGGCCGAGCGACTGCACGAGCTGACGCTCGACGTGCACGACCTTGTTGAGCTTCTCGACCATGTGGACCGGGATGCGGATGGTCCGCCCCTTGTCCGCGATCGCGCGGGTGACCGCCTGGCGGATCCACCACGTCGCGTAGGTCGAGAACTTGTAGCCGCGGCGGTAGTCGAACTTCTCGACCGCGCGGATGAGCCCGAGCGAGCCCTCCTGGATGAGGTCCAGGAACGTGAGTCCACGCCCGAGGTACCCCTTCGCGATCGACACGACCAGCCGCAGGTTGGCCTCGACCATCTGCTGCTTGGCGTCCATGTCGCCGCGCTCGATGCGCTTGGCCAGGGACACCTCCTGCTCGGCGGTCAGCAGCGACACGCGGCCGATCGATCGCAGGTACAGCCGCAGCGAGTCGAGCGACGGCTCCACCGTCAGGTCGATCTGCGGTTTCTTGGGCGCGTCGTTGGACGTGCCCTTCTGCTCACGGCGCGCCTCGGCGGCCGCCTCGAGCTTGCCGTTCTCCGACGTCGCCAGCTTGCCGTCACTCCCGACGACGGCGATGCCGTGCTCCTCCATCCACTGATGGAGTTCCACCACCTGCTCCTTGGTGACCTCGACCTCCTCGAGGCACGTCGCGATCTGCGTAAAGGTCAGGACACCTTTGTCCTGGCCTTCTTTGATGAGGGGCGCCAGCTCGTCCAACTCGTGGATCGGAGCCTCGTCCGCCAGCAGTCCTTCAGTCTTGGTGCTCAACCCTCTTGCCCTCGCTGTCAGGCACTCCGGAGGGCCCCGAAAACGGAGCGTCTCCCTCTCTCACCTCATGACAACCTGTGCACCGTGGTGCGGGCCGCGACGTCGGTCGCGAGGGGCTGAGCCTTCTGAGTCCCATCCTCGTAGAGGGGGTGGCTTGCCAGGCCCGGAGTGATAGCACAGGACCGGCCCGGAGTCGCCGACCCACTACCGTTGAAGGCAGATCCCCATGGACCACGCCACCACCGCCAGCACCGGACCCGACGTCCAGAACCGCCGCCCGACCCTCCACGTGAGCCTCTCCAGGGTCGGCGTCACCGGTGTCGAGAAGATCATCCGCATCGACCGCGAGGGCGAGAAGCAGCTCTTCTCCGCGACGCTCGAGTGCTTCGTCGATCTCGGCCCGCGCCAGAAGGGCGCGCACATGAGCCGGTTCGAGGAGGTCGTCAACGACGCGATCGGCGAGGTCATCCTCGGCGACAGCGCGTTTCGCGCGGAGACGCTCGCCGAGCGCATCGCCGTCATCGTCCGCGACCGCCAGGAGGCGCTGCGCGCCGAGGTGACGATCAAGGCGCGCTACCCGGAGGAGAAGCCGGCGCCCGTGTCCGGGATCCTCACGCAGGAGATCTACACGCTGCTGGGCTCGGCGGTCGCCAGCGAGCAGGGCACGCGCCGCCTGGTCGGCGTCACCGCCCAGGGGATGACCGCGTGCCCCTGCGCGCAGGAGCTCGTCGCCGCGAAGGCCCATGAGCGGCTCCTGGAGGACGGCTTCTCCGAGAGCGACATCGAGAAGATCTTCGCGTCGGTCCCGGTCGCGACCCACAACCAGCGAGGCCTCGGCACGCTGTTCCTCGGCTTCCCCGAGGGGGACGACACCGAGATCGAGGCGACCGACCTCGTCGCCATCGTCGAGGAGTCGATGAGCTCGGAGATCTACGAGCTGATGAAGCGCAGCGACGAGGGCACGGTCGTGGAGAAGGCCCACCGTCGCCCGAGGTTCGTGGAGGACTGCGTGCGTGAGGCGATCCGCGGCGTCATCGAGCGGTACCCGGACCTTCCCGGCGACGTCTTCGTGTCGGCCCGCCAGGAGAACCTCGAGACGATCCACCAGCACAACGTGGTCGCCGAGCGCTTCGGGCTGCTCGGGGAGTTGCGGCAGGAGATCGGCTCGGGCGACCACCTGCCCCACCACACGTCGATGCGCGAGTGGATGGACGGCGCGGGCCGCGTGGCCTGAGCATGAGTCGAAGGTCTGCGATCTGGACGAACGTCCGGTCGTCGATCGTGCCGACCTGACCGATCAACGGGGGGTGCACCTGCCCTCCTCGCGGTCGCGCACGCCGATCAGGCTCGTGCGCGACAACCTCCTCGTCGCGGTCCTCTACTTCGGCGCCGCGCAGCTCGCGTTCGAGGCCGCAGTCGTGCACGGCAACGCCTGCCCGGTGTGGCCGGCGAGCGCCGTCGGACTGGTGGCCGTCCTGCTGCGTGGCCGGTCGGTGCTCCCCGGTCTGGCCGTCGCGATCCTCGCAGCCAACCACGGGAAGCTGCCCGACGCCGCCCTGTTCCTCGTCCTCGCGGGCAATGTCGCCGAGCCGGCGCTGGCCGTCTGGGTCCTGCGGCGGCTCGGAGGCGACCCACGACTGGTCACGGTGCGGGACGTCTGCGTCTTCCTCGGCGCCGTGGGCTCCGGTGCGCTGGTCAGCGCCATCGGCGGGGTCGGGGCGCTCTGGGCGTCCGGGCTGGTGGAGGACGGGGCGATCGCGCAGACCGGCGCCCTGTGGACGATGGGCAACGTGCTCGGCGCCGCCTGCACAGCACCGGTGGTGCTCGTCGCGCGCGGCCGCGGGCACGCCGGCCCCTGGGAGTCCATGGTGGTCGCGGTGCTCGCGGTCGTCGTGGGCTGGGTGGCACTCAGCGGCGAGGACACGCAGATCTATGCACTCTTCCCCGTGCTCATGTGGGCGGGTCTGCGGCTGAGCCCGCGCGGCGCGGCCGCGATCACGCTGCTGCTCTCGGGCCTGACGGTGACCTTCACGGCTCGCGGGGACGGGCCGTTCGTCGGCGATACCGCCACCGCGAGCCTGCTCACCTCCCAGGGCTTCATCTTCGTCCTCGCGCTCACCACGCTGCTGCTGGCGGCCGTCACCGAGGACCGGCGGCGCACCGGCCGGGAGCTCGCGGCGAGCGAGCTGGTCAAGCGCGACATGGCCGAGGAGCAGGCGGCGCTGCGCCGGGTGGCGACCGCGGTCGCCGAGCACCGTCCCACCGCCGACGTCCTCGAGCTCGTGGCGCGCGAGGTCGCCGGGCTCGCCGGGGTCGAGGCCGGGACCGTGGTGCGCCACGTCGACGACGACGCAGTGCGCATCGCCGGCCAGTGGGGCCTGCGCCACCCCGGAGCCGACGTTGGCCGGGTCATGGCCCTGGCGCCCGAGGGCGCGGTCATGCGCTGCCGCCGGGACGGCGCCCCCGCGCGATTCGACGAGCGCGGCACGCCCGGGACGCTGCCGCCGTTTCTCCAGCGTGTCGCCGCCCCGATCCAGGTCGACGGGCGCTTCTGGGGCGCGATCCTCGCGTCGACGAGCAGCACGATCATCCTGCCCGCACGGATGGAGGAGCGTCTCGGACGGTTCGCTGGGCTCATCGCCGTCGCGATCGCCAACGCCGACCACCGCGACCGTCTGACCACCCAGGCCACGTCGGACCCGCTCACCGGTCTGCTGAACCACCGGGCGTTCCACGAGCGCCTGCGCGAGGAGGTGGAGCGCGCCGCGCGGCACGGGCGCGAGCTGTCGGTCGCGGTGTTCGACATCGACCACTTCAAGCAGGTCAACGACACGCTCGGACACGGCGCGGGTGACCACGTGCTGCAGCTTGCGGCGCAGCGCCTGCTGCACGCCGCCCGCCGCGGCGAGCCGGTCGGGCGGGTGGGCGGGGACGAGCTCGCGGTGATCATGCCCGAGGTCGGCGGTCTCGCCGGGTTCGTCGCGGCCGACCGGCTGCGACGGGCCATCGGCGCGGGCCCGTTCGTCCAGGCGGGCACGATCTCCGCGTCCGCCGGCATCTGCGATCTCGAGCAGGCGGGCGACGCCGAGGCACTGCTGCGGCTCGCCGACGGCGCGCTCTACTGGGCCAAGGCCCACGGCCGCGACATCTGCTTCCGCTACACCCCCGACGTGGTCGCGGAGCTCAGCGCGGCGGAGCGCGCGGAGCGGCTCGCCCGCTCGCAGACGCTCAGCGGCATCCGCGCCCTGGCCCGGGCGATCGACGCGAAGGACCGCTCGACGACCCAGCACTCCGAGCGGGTCGCGGAGCTCGCCGCCCGGCTTGCGCGTCAGCGCGGCTGGGACGCCGCCGCCGCGGCGCGGCTGCGGGAGGCGGGCCTCGTCCACGACGTCGGGAAGATCGGCGTGCCCGACGCGGTGCTGTTCAAGCCCGGCCGGCTCAGCGACGACGAGCGCGTCGAGGTGCAGCGCCACGCCGAGCTGGGGGCGCAGATCGCCAGCGAGGTCCTCGATCCCGAGCAGGTCGGCTGGATCCTGGGGCACCACGAGCACGTCGACGGCGGCGGGTACCCCCGAGGCCTGCGTGACCCGGCGATCCCCGAGGGCGCCCGTCTGCTCGCGCTCGCCGACGCGTGGGACGCGATGACCAGAGCGCGGCCATACAGCTCGCCGATGACTCCCGAAGCGGCCTACCGCGAGTGCCGCCAGCAGGCCGGCAAGCAGTTCTGCCCGCTGGCCGTCCGGGCGTTGAAAGAGCTCTGGGAGGCTGGGCGCCTGGACATCGAACCCTCCCCCGGTCCCGCCATCCGGGCCTGAGGACCCCACGGCCGAAGGACGGCCACGGCCGCCGAAGCGGCCGGCCGGGTCGGCTCAGGCCTGCAGCGAGGCGCAGCCTGCGAGCACGCCGCGGAGCGGGTCGCGCTCGACCGCCACCACCGCGAAGTCGCTGGTGCGCTCGAAGATCCGCAGCGCGACGTCACCGTCCAGGGACGGGCCGTTGCGGCCGTCCATCGCGAGCACGCGGTAGCCGCCGCCCTCGAGCAGCACGGCGCCGTTGTCGCCGAACCGGTACCGGCGGACGATCCTGGGCGGCTGCCCGTTGGCGAGGTCGGCTCGCAGCGGGCCGAGCAGGTCCGGACCGCGGACGACGCCGGCGTCCCCGTTCTCGACGCAGCGCACCAGATCGTCCGCCACGTCGTCGTGGGTACGGACGATCGCCAGCACGAGGACCGTGACGACGACCGCGACCGCGACCGCGACCAGCGCGAAGATCCCCTTCATGCCGGGGCGCGCTCGACGGCGTCGGAGGCGGTGTCGGCGGCACGGCGATCGTCGGCCTCGCCGAGGTGGCGACGCAGGCCGAAGAAGTAGTCGACGCCGCTCGCGACCGTGATCCCGACCGCGACGTAGACCCAGATGTCGACCCACAGCGGGGTCGGCGTTCCCATGGCGATGAGGAAGAAGATCGCCTGGACCTGCACGATCGTCTTGGCCTTGCCCCACCCGTTGGCGGCGATCACCACACCCTGCTGCGTGGCGGCCATCCGCGTGGCGGTGACCGCGAACTCGCGGGCGATGATGACCATCGCGACCCAGGCGGCGAGTCGGTCCAGCGACACCAGGGAGACGAGCGCGGCGACGACGAGGAGCTTGTCGGCGATCGGGTCCATCAGCTTGCCGAACGTCGTGATCTGCCCGCGGGAGCGGGCGATGTAGCCGTCCATCATGTCCGTGACGGATGCCAGCGCGAACACCCCGGCGGCGATGATGTCGCCGTGTGTCGCCTCGGCGAGCAGCGCCACGACGAGCACGGGGACCAGCAGGATGCGGACGAGCGTCAGGACGTTGGGGAGGTTGACCGGGAACACGACCCCCTGAGTATCCCCTGCGGGCCGCGCGGTTACCCCTCGGCGACCGAGGGCACCACCTGGGTGCGGGTGATGCCGACCGAAGCGGCGACGACCAGGGCGATCGCGCACAGCTCGATCGCGTCGAGCGACTGGTGCAGGATCAGGAACCCCGCCAGGGCTGCCACCGCGGGCTCCAGCGACATCAGCACGCCGAACACGTTCGTCGGGATCCGTCGCAGCGCCTCGGTCTCCAGCGTGTAGGGCAGGACGCTCGACAACAGCGCCACGCCGAGGCCGATCGCGAGGTACTCCGGGCGCAGGAGATCCGTCCCCGCCTGATGGAGGCCCGGACCGAGCGGCACGAGGAAGGCGACGCCCATGGCCATCGCGAGGCCGCGCGCACCGCCGAAGAGGCGACCGGCGCGCTGCGCCAGCAGGATGTAGGCCGCCCAGCAGGCCGCGGCGACGAGGAGGAGCACCAGCCCGACCGGGTCGATCCCGTCTCCGCCCGGCCGGGCCAGCAGCACGATGCCGCCCGCCGCGATCGCGGCCCACACCAGGTCCAGCCGGCGACGGGAGGTGAAGACGGCGACACCCAGCGGGCCGGCGAACTCGATCGTCACCGCGATGCCCAGCGGGACGCGTCCAAGCGCCTCGTAGAAGGCGTAGTTCATGCCGCCGAGGGTCAGCCCCAGGGCCAGGACGAGCCGCAGCTCCTCGCGGCCGTGGCGGCGCGGATCGGGCCGCCAGACCAACCCCATGACGAGCGCGGCGAGCCCGAGGCGCAGCAGCGAGACGCCGCCGGGTCCGAGCTCGTCGAACAGCGTGGCGGCCAGCGCGGCGCCGAACTGGATCGAGGAGACCGCGACGAGGACCAGGCTGACCGGCGGGACCCGGTCGAACGGGCTGACGTGCGGGGCGCTCACGGCGCCCCGCACGGTACGGATCAGACGGGGGCCGCGGCGCCCGCGTCGACCAGCTGGGCCACGAGGCCGACGAGCGCCTCGTGCAGGTCGCCGTCGTCGAGGACCAGCGCGCCGTCGGGGAGGACGACGTCGATCTGCGGAATGCTCACCGACTCCTCGAGCGGGCGGGCGCCCGTGATCTTGAGGATCCGCTTGAGGTCGTCCGCGGCCCACAGCCCGCCGAACTGCCCGGGGCTGTGGGAGACGACCGCCACCGGCAGGGACTGCAGGGCGGTGGTGGCACGCGGCCGGGAGGCCCAGTCGATGGCGTTCTTGAGGACGCCCGGGACCGAGGCGTTGTACTCCGGTGTGACGATCAGGAGCGCGTCCGCCTCGCGGATCGCGTCGCGCAGGGCGCCGACGGCGGCCGGTGTCCCCTGGGCGTCGACGTCGGCGTCGTAGGGCGGGAGGTCGCGCAGACCGTCCCAGCGGGCGAGATCGGCCCCCGCCGGCAGCGCGGACGCCGCCGCGGCGAGGAGCCGCTGACTGTGGGAGCCGGCGCGGAGGCTGCCGGCGAGGCCGAGGATCTTCATGGCGTCTACGCGGCCTGGCGGCCGAGCTCGAGGGACACCGTGATGACGACCTCGTCGCCGACGACCTTCTTGCCGCCGGGCGCCTCCATGTTCCAGGTGAGGCCGAAGTCGTTGCGGTCGACCTTCGCCTGCAGCTCGAGGCCGAAGACGTCGCCGGCCGGACCCGGTGAGACCTCGGTGTACTCGCCGGTCGCGGTGATGGGCTTCGTGACGCCCAGGAGGGTCAGCTCGCCGGTCGCGGTGACGGTGCCGTCGGACGCGAAGTCCAGGGCGGTGCTGCGGAACGAGATCTCCGGGTGGTCGGCGGCGTCGAAGAAGTCCGGCGACAGGAGGTGCCCGCGGAAGTCCTCGTTCTTGACGTCGATCGAGGTGACGGGGGCGGCACCGGTCAGGACGCCGGCGTCGCCGTCGAACGTGCCCTCGACCTGCTCGAAGCCTGCCCGGAACCGGCTGACGATGTGCTTGACGGCGAAGCCGACGGACGAGTGGACGGGGTCGATCGTCCAGGTGCCGGTGACGGGGGTGGTGGTCGTGGCGCTCATGGTGGTGCTCCTTGATGAGGGGTAAGTGGACCGTGGTCCGTTCTTGCTCTAGAGTAGGCGGACCGCAGTCCGTTTGTCAAGCTCTTCTTCCGTCATGCCAGACCTCCCCCTCATCACCGCCCTCCCGACGCTCGACGAGCACGAGCTGCCCGTCGTCGGCGGCGAGGTCCGTGAGCGCTGCGACGCCGCCCGCAACCGGCGGCGGATCCTGGCCGCGGCCGAGGCCCTGGTCGCCAGCGAGGGCGCGAGCTGCGTCTCGATGGACCGGATCGCCACCGCCGCCGGTGTCGGCAAGGGCACGCTGTTCCGCCGCTTCGGCGACCGTGCGGGACTGCTGCGGGCCCTGCTCAGCGACCGGGAGAGCGACTTCCAGGAGCAGCTGATCCGCGGGGCGCCGCCGCTGGGTCCGGGCGCGCCGCCCGTCGAGCGTCTCCTGGCCTTCGGGCCGGCGTACCTCGAGGAGCTGCAGGGCTACGCGGAGCTGCTGGCGGCCGTCGAGGCGAGCCTCGAGAGCGGCATGCGGATGCGCAGCGCGCCGTACCAGTTCTACCGCACCCATCTCACGATCCTCCTGCGCGCGGCGGCCCCTTCGATCGACGCCGAGTACCACGCTGACGTCCTGCTGGCACCCCTGTCGGCGGAGGTCGTGCTGCACCAGCGCGACGGGCTGGGGATGGACCTGCAGCGCCTCGCCGACGGCTGGTGCATGCAGGCCGCGTGCCTGGTCGGCGCCTGACGCGGCCCCGCGTCTCGCGACCGCTAGGGTGCGTGGATGCCCCTAGTCCCGACGGTGGTCGAGCGCAGCGCCCGAGGCGAACGCGAGTACGACATCTTCTCGCGCATGCTGAACCAGCGGATCATCTTCCTGGGTCAGCAGGTCGACGACACGATCGCCAACCTCATCGTGGCCCAGCTCCTGCACCTGGAGTCCTCGGACCCCGAGAAGGACATCTCGCTGTACATCAACTCGCCCGGCGGCTCCGTCTCCGCGGGCCTGGCGATCTACGACACGATGAACTTCATCAAGCCGCAGGTCTCCACGATCTGCTGCGGCATCGCGATGTCGATGGGCTCGCTGCTGCTGATGGGCGGCGCCCCGGGCAAGCGGATGTCGCTGCCCAACAGCCGCATCCTCATCCACCAGCCGTCGTCCCCCGGCTACGAGGGCCAGGCGACCGACATCGAGATCCACGCCCGCGAGATCCTCAAGACGCGCGCGAAGCTCGAGGACATCTACGTGAAGCACACCGGCAAGGATCTGGAGACGATCCACCGCGACATGGAGCGCGACCGGTTCTTCAAGCCCGAGGAGGCCATGGAGTACGGCCTCATCGACCGGGTGATCAGCTCACACTGAGGGGTGGCGGATCCTCACGGGGTGCTCGATCGCACCCAGTGACGAGATCTCGATGCGGACCACGTCGCCGTCGGCGAGGAAGGTCCGCGGATCCATCGCCGCGCCGACCCCGCTCGGGGTGCCGGTGAGGATCAGGTCGCCCGGCTCGAGCGTGTTGGTCTCCTGCAGGAACGCGACGAGCGTCGGGACGTCGAACACGAGGTCGCTGGTGCTCGTGTCCTGGCGCAGGTCACCGTTGACCCAGGTGCGCAGCTGCAGAGCGCCCGGGTCAGGGATCTCGTCGGCGGTGCTGACCCACGGCCCGAACGGGCAGGCGCCGTCGAAGCCCTTGGCGCGCGTCCACTGCGGCTCGCGGCGCTGCAGGTCGCGCGCGCTGACATCGTCGGCGACCGCGTAGCCGGCGACCTCGCCCCCGGCGCCCATGACGATGGCGAGCTCGCCCTCGTAGTCCAGCCGCCGCACGACCTTCGGGCAGACGACCGGGTCGGACGGGTTCGCGGCGCTCGACGGCGACATGGTGAAGACGATCGGGAACTCCGGGGTGTCGAGGCCCTGCTCGGCCGCGTGCGCCCGGTAGTTCAGGCCGATCCCGAACAGGATCCGCGGTCGGTACGGGGCCAGCAGCGTCGTCTCGGCCAGCGGGAACGCCGCGCCGGTCGCGGGCGTCCGGTCGCCCGAGGCGAGTCGGTCCAGGACGGTGCTGCCGTCGTCGAAGGCGATCACCTGCTCGCCGCGGACCTCGCCGGCCACGGGGTCGCCGCCGGGCGGCACGAACGTCGCGAGCTTCATGCCCGCGAGGCTATCGGGGCAGACGGGACCTGGAGCTCCCGACGATCCCGGCAGGACGCGGCCGTCAGGCGGCGCGCAGGTACCGCTTGCCCGAACGGGCCCGCTCGCGGCCGCGCGCGGCGTGGCGCTCGATGTACTTCGCGAGGTCGCCGGGCCGCTCGCGCTGCGGGTGGTGGCCCATGCCCTTCCAGATCTCGACGTGTGCCTGCGGCAGCGCCCGCTGCAGCGCGTAGGCGTGCGCCGGGGAGACCAGCGCGTCGTGCTGGCCCCAGAGCGCGGCGACAGGGCCGGCGAAGTTCACGGGGCGCTTGAGGAAGCCGTTGTCGGACCGGCCGGCCGCGGCGATCGCCTGGCAGGCGGTCGTCACGCCGGGACCGGAGCGGAACGCGCGGCGGCGCACGCGGTCCATGAGGTCCTTGGACGGCAGCCGGTGATGGGCGACGAAGGTCGTGTACGCGGCGGTGACCGTCAGCGGGTTCACCAGCGCGAGCGGCAGCGCGGCCTCCGCGGCCTGCTTGACGAAGGGGAGCGTCACGACCTCGCTGAGCATGATGCGGCCGTAGCCGGCAGGGGCCAGCAGTGCGAGCGCGTGGACGTCGGAGCTGCGCTCGGCCACGGCGGTGGCGACCGCGCCGCCGAGCGAGTGGCCGACGAGCGTGCAGCCGCGGACGTCGAGCTGCTCGAGGCCCTCGACGACGGCCTCCGCGTAGCCGCTGATCCGCGGTCGCGTCGGCAGGTCCGATCCGCCGAAACCGGGGAGGTCGATCGCGATGCACGGGCGGTGCGTGTCGGCCGCGACCTGGCGCCAGCCCTCGCTGTCGTCCAGGAGGCCGTGCAGGAGCACGAGCGGGCGGCCGGTGCCACCCCATTGCCGGACCCGGAGGCGGCGGCCCCCGGAGAGCCGCACCTCGTCCACCGACATCTGTCGATCCTGCTGCTCGTGACCCGACATGACTCCCCTTTCGGCACCTGCGATACCGAGGCTTGAGTTCTATCACCGTGGATACTGACGGTCCCGGCACTCGGAACGGGTGGTGCCCACACGACAGGGACCGGGGCACCGGGTGTCAGCTGCCCATATACCCGTCGTCCCCGCGATGGGAACACTCCGGCGCTCAGGTCCGGCCATCGGCGGCCGATGACCGGGGGAATGTGGGATCAGGACGCCACGCTGCGCCCGGAGGACCCGGTGACCCTGCGGGTCGCCGGGATCGGTGACCTCGCCGCGCTCGTCGTGCGCGCCGTCCCCGGGGCGGCGGAACTCGCGGTCCTCGACGCGCCCGGGGCGCTCCCGGCGCGCTACGTGGCCGGGCGTCGCCGCCGCCTGTCGGCGGGGTCCGGCACCCTGCTCGCCGCGCGGCGCGGCGACGGGACGATCCGCGACGACGTCCTGCACCTCGTGCTGGACGCGGTGGCCGCGCCGGCCCCGCTGCACGCGGCCGGCGTCGCTGCCTACGCGGCGATCCGCCCCCAGCCGCAGGCCGAGCAGCGACGGTCGTTCGCGCGGGTCGAGCTCGTCCGCCCGGTCCTCCTGGTGCCGGCGCGCACCGGCAACGCCTGGATCGACGGCAAGACCAAGGACCTCTCCCCCGGCGGCGCCCGCATCAGCGGCGCCGGACGGCTGCGCCCGGGAGACCGGCTGCGGCTCCTGCTCGAGCTCGGGCCGGGCGCCCTGGTGGACGGCGGCGGCGAGATCGTGCGCGTCGACGACGCCGGCATCGCGGGGGTCCGCCTGGACCAGCTCCGCGAGCGGGACCGGAAGGTCCTGGCCCGCTACCTGCAGGCCCGGCAGGCGGCGGCGCTTGCCGAGTTGCGGGCCGCCGGCTGAGCACGCCTGGCACCGCCGTCGGCGCCCTGCCACCATCCGCGGCGTGAGCGCCCTCCTCGATCTCTTCTCGATCCTCGGCGCCGCGGGGGGCGGCTCGTCCGGCTTCAGCGGCGGGGGTGGCGGCGGCGGGGGCGGCAGCTCCTTCTCCGGCGGCGGATCCGGCGGCTCGGGCACCGGCTCCGGCAGCCCGTGGATCCTCGTCGTGATCGTGCTGGTGTTCGTCCTCATCGCGGCGGTCGGCTGGTACACGGCCTGGCAGCTGCGCAAGAAGCGCCGCGCCCGTGTCGAGCGCGTGACCACCGCCAGCGCCGAGGCCGCGCAGGACGACGGGTACTTCGCGGCCGACGTCGTGGTCGAGCAGGCGGGCACGCTGTTCACGACGATCCAGCTCGCCTGGGGCGCCAACGACCTCGCGACGCTCAACGGACTCGTCGGTACCGACCTGATGGTCGAGTGGAAGCGGCGGCTGGAGGACTTCGCCGCCAAGGGCTGGCACAACGTCGTCGAGGTCCGCAGCGGGCCGGTCGTCGAGTACGTCGGCCTCGTCAACCGCGAGGACGACGCGCAGGACCGCGCGTGCGTGCGCGTGGCCGCGACGCTGCTGGACTACGTCGAGACCTCCACCGGGGAGCGGATCAAGCGCGACGGTCACGACTCCACCGACGTGGCGCACGCCGAGTACTGGACCCTCGAGCACCGAGACGGCGGCTGGAAGCTCCTGTCGATCGAGTCCGACACCGAGGGCGTCCACCAGCTCGACGCCGAGCTCGTCCCCAGTCCGTGGGCCGACACGTCCGCGCTGCAGGGCGAGGCCCTCGTGGAGGGCGCGGTCGCCGAGAAGGCCCTGCCGGGGTTCGCGGTCCACGAGCTCGTCGACGTCGACCTCAGCGCCGACGCCCGCGCCCAGGCGCTGGACCTCTCCCTCGTGGACGGCCGGTTCGCGCCCGACGTCCTGGAGGTCGTCGCCCGGCGCGCGGTGGACGCCTGGGTCGAGGCGGTGGACGGGCAGGACGCCGCCCTGCTGGCCCTCGCCGACCCGCAGGCCGCCGCCACCCTCCTCTACGGGTCCGACGCCGACGGACGGACCCGCGTCGTCGTCCGCGGCGCGACGATCGACCGGATCGAGATCGAGCGGCTGGAGCCCGGGGCCACCGGCGTCCCCGCGCGCATGACCGTCGCGGTCGCCGTGCGGGGCCGCCGGTACGTCGAGGACCGCGACACCGCAGCGGTGCTCTCGGGCAGCAAGGACGCCGAGCGGAGCTTCACCGAGCGGTGGATCATGGCGCTCGTCGACGCCGACGACACCACCCCGTGGCGTCTGGTCGGCGTGGACGAGCCCGTGGCCGGGTAACGTCGGCACCCGATGCTCGCCTCCCCGACCTCGCCGGCGCTCGTGGTGGGTGTCGCCTGATGTCTCCCCGCCTGCGCTCGATCGTCCTGGCTGTCGCGGCCGGCCTCGCGCTGGCCGACGCGTCGATCGTCACCCTGGCGCTGCCCGAGGTCCTCGTCGAGCTCGACACCTCCGTCGAGGGCGTCGCGGCCGTCATCGGCGTCTATGCGTTGGTGCTCGCGGGCGCCCTGGTGCCGATCGAGCGGCTGCAGCGCACCCGCGGCCCGGCGGCGGTCGGGGCCGGCGGCATGGTGCTGTTCGGGCTCGCCTCGCTGGTGTGCGGGCTCGCCGGGTCGGTCGCGGTGCTGCTCGTCGCCCGCGCGGCGCAGGCGGTCGGCGGAGCGGCGGCGCTCATCGCGGTGTTCGCGCTGCTCGAGGACGGCCACGGCGCGGATCGCGGCCACACCAGGCGCCTGTGGCTCGGCGCCGCGGTCCTCTCTGCGGCGATCGGTCCGGCGCTCGGTGGAGCCCTGACGCAGGCGTTCGACTGGCGGGCGATCTTCCTCTTCCAGACCCCCGTCGCGGTCGCGGCCGCCTGGGTCTGCTGGACCACGCCCGCGCGCGACGCCGCCGTCCTCGCCGCCGACGACCACGCGCCCGGGCCGCACTGGGCCGCCCAGCCCACGATCGCACTGGCCCTGGTCTCCGCCGCGCTCACCGCGGTCCTCTTCCTGCTCGTCCTCCTGCTGGTCGCCGGCTGGAGCGTGGACCCGCTGCGCGCAGCGCTGACCGTGTCCGTCCTTCCCGCCGCCGCGCTGCTGGGATCGCGGATCGGCGGGGACGCGACCCACCGCGCGGCGACCGGGGCGCTGCTCATCGGTGCCGGGACGCTCGCGCTGGCCTTCCTGCCCGACGACCGCCTGGCCTGGACGATCGCGCCGCAGGCGCTCGCCGGGCTCGGGATGGGCCTGGCCCTCCCCGCCCTGGGCGGCGAGCTCCTGCCCGAGCGCACGACGTCCGACGCCGCATGGCTCCTGACCACCCGGCACATCGGCATCTTCGTGATCATCGCGATCCTCGGATCGATCACGGCGACCCGGCTGGAGGACGCCACCCAGCGCGCCCGCGAGCGCGGCGTCGCGGCGGCGCTCGACGCGAAGCTCCCGCCGCAGCAGAAGGTCTCGCTGGCTCCCGCCCTGCTGGGCAGCGTGGACGCCGCGGACCCGCGCGGCGCGCTGCTCGAGGCCCTCGATCGGGAGCGATCCTCGCTGGAGCAGGCCGACCTGCCGGAGTACGACCGCATGTCCACGCTGGTCGACGACACGCTCATCGCGGCCGTCGGCGAGTCCTTCGACGTCGCGTTCATCGTCACCGGGGCGCTGGCGATCCTGGCCGCGCTGGTCCTCGCGCCGACGGCACCCCCACCCTCCTCGCGCGCCGGCGGCCTGATCGCCGTCGCCCTCATCGCCACCGTCGCCGCCCCCGCGTTCTACGCCCATGAGCACGACGCCCGACGACCGGCGGAGATCGTCCTGCAGGACCCGTGCACCGCCGAACGCGAGCTGCCCGCCACCGGCGGGCTCGGTGGCTTCGTGCAGGACCGGGCGTTGCAGGCACTGGACTCGAGCGCCTGCGACTTCGGGTCCTCCCGCGAAGAGCTGGTCCTCGCGCTCGCGGACCCGGAGGACGCCGACCGGTTCGAGGAGCGCTACGGGCGCCGACCGAGCGCCGGCAGCATCATCTCGTCGCTGCTCTTCGGCGGGTGACGCGGCCGAGGTCGTAGAATCGGGCGACCGATGTCCGCTCCCACGCTCAAGGGCAAGCTGCTCCTCGCATCTCCCGCCCTGGTGGACCCGAACTTCGTGCGGACGGTCGTGCTCATCGCCGAGCACGCCGACGAGGGCGCCCTCGGCCTCGTGCTCAACCGGCCGACCGACGCGCTGGTCGGAGAGGCGGTCGACGAGCTGACGCCGATCGTCGACGAGGACGATGCGGTGTTCGGCGGAGGGCCGGTCGGCGAGGAGGCCGTGATGGTCGTCGCCGAGTTCGACCGGCCGGAGCTCGCCGCGGACCTGATCCTCGACGACCTCGGCTTCCTGCCGGCCGACAGCGACCTCGAGCGCATCGCGACCGCGACCCGCCGCGCGCGGGTGTTCGCCGGGCACGCCGGCTGGGGCCCCGGCCAGCTGGACAGCGAGCTCGAGGAGGGCTCGTGGATCGTCGTCGACGCCCACCGCGATGACGTCTTCACCGAGGACCCGGACGATCTCTGGTCGATCGTCCTGGAGCGCAAGGGCGGCCCCTATGCCGTGCTCGCGCGCATTCCCGAGGATCCGTCGGTCAACTAGTCGGACGGCCGCCGGTCAGGCGGCGAGCAGCGCTGTCGCCAGCGCGGCGCCGGCGGTCTGGGCGGCCGCGACGGTGCCCGCAGAAGGACTCCCCGCCGCGGGCGTGCACCAGTCGCCCCCCGCGAGGACCCCGGCGGCGAGGTCGTGCAGGAACGGTTCGGGCAGCGCCTCGCCGACCCGGGCGTAGCGCCACCGGTGGGCCTGCAGCAGCACCGGCTCGCCGAGCGCGGCACCCCCCGCCTGCCGCGCGTCGTGCTCCAGCGCTGTCAGCAGCGCGGCCGCCACGGTCTGCGGCGGGTCCTCGAGGTGCTCTGCGGAGAACGCCGCAGTCGCCTGGATCGTCCAGCGCTCCGGCCCGTCGCGGCCGGGCTTCGCGCTCTCGGCGACGGCCCAGCGGATCGGCTCGCGGTCGAGGACCGCGTCGTACGGCAGGCGCAGTGACCCGGGCAGCGCGACCATCGCGGTCCAGCAGGGCAGCATGCGCGCCGTGGCGGCGTGCGCCGCCAGGTCCGGTGACCGCCGCGCCAGCAGCTCGGCGACCTGGGCGGGCGGCGCGGTGACGACGACCCGGTCGAATGCGCCGAGCTCGGCGCCGTCGAGGTCGCGCAGCAGGAGTCCGTCCGGGGCGAGCGGCGCGACGTGGGAGGCGGGCCGGACGTCCAGGCCGACCGCCAGCGCCCTGGGCAGCGTGTTCGCACCCGGCACGGAGACCAGGAGCGACGGGGCCGGCGCTCCGGCGAGCCGCGGCGCGAACGGTGCGAGCTCCGCCCCGGGAACGTCCAGGACGTCCTGGCGGCGCAGGACCCCGGCCCCGTGGTCGAACCGCCCGTGCTCGGTCCGGCGGGTCGACAGCCGACCCCCGACGCCGCGGGCCTTCTCGCGGACGACGACCTCGACCCCCGCGTCCGCGAGCGCCCGCGCACACGTGAGGCCGGTGACCCCGGCCCCGATGACCGCTACCCGCATGCGGCGGGCTACAGGCCCTCGCCGTCGGCGGGCGGGACGCCCGTGCCCTGGTCGGGCGCCGGTGTGATGCCGCTGCGGGCCTCGCCGGTGACCGCCCGGTCGACCGCGCGGACGACCGCCTGCGGGTCCTCGACGCCGACGAACTTGAACAGGCCCGCGCGCTCGTCGCTGGCGACGTCGAAGTCCACGGTGCCGACCTTCAGGATCCGCTGGAGGAACGACTGCGAGGTGTTGGCGTTCTGGATCCGCTCGACGCGCGTCTCCTCGGTCGTGCGGTTCAGGATCCCGCGGCGGATGTGCAGCCGGCGCGTCGTGATCGTGTACTCGGTCGCGAACCGCTTCAGGTAGCCGAGGACGAGGAGGATCAGGAACGCCACGAGGAACACCGCCACGACCAGCCCGACGTTCACCTCGTCGTCGGTCGCCCAGGTGATGCCGGCCGCGAGGCCCGCCAGGACCGCGCAGAGCAGCAGGCCCTTGATGTAGAGGCCGATCGTCGCGCGCCAGGAGGGATGCCCCTGGTAGATGATCGTTTCGCCGGCGCTGAGGTCCATACCCGTCAACCTACCCGGAGCCGAGGTCTTCGAGCGCTTCGTGCAGACGCGCGAGGTACTGCCAGCGGGAGACGTTGCGGGCGCCGAGGCGCTCGGTGTGGTCCGTGGTCATCTGGATGTCGCAGAGCACCGCGCCCCGGGCGTGCAGCAGCTCGAGGGTCCGCACGAGCATCACGTTGCCCGCGTGCGGCACGCGGTGGAACATCGACTCCAGGAACGCCGCCCGGCCGATCGTCACCGCCACGCAGCCCGCGATGAGCCGCCCGTCGCCGTCGTGCAGCTCGATCGTGTGGCAGAGGCCCACCGCGTTCAGCCGGGCGTAGAGCCGGACCATGCGCGGCGTCAGCCAGACCCCGTCGTCCTCGCCGCGGGGCCGCGCGCACCAGGCCAGCGTCTCGGCGAAGGCGACGTCGAACACGAGGTTCCAGCCCTGGGCCTCCGGTCGCGCCAGACTGCGGCGCACCACGCGACGGGCGTGGGCGAGCGCCTCCCCGTCGAGATCGAAGACCCCACGCTCCTCCGGCGAGTACCACGGCAGAGGCTCGTCCTGGCGCTCGTCGTCGTCCATCGGGAACCAGCCGGCCGCGTACATGTTCAGGACGTCCTGCAGCGGCAGGTCGTCATCTGGCGGGACGGGCACTCCCGTAGTCTTGCGAGCCATGGAAGATCCGCGTCATCTCGCCCTCGGCACGTGGAGCGGCGGGCGGTTCATGCACTTCGGCGAGCCGCTCGACGACGCCCGTCTGGACGCCCTCCTGCGCCCCGACGCCGCCATCCCGGCCGTGCTCACCGCCGACGCCTACGGGGCCGGGGAGGCCGACCTCGTCCTGGGGCGTGCGCTGGAGGGGACGCGCCGCGACGACGTCTGGATCGCCGGTGCGATCGGGCATGACTTCTATGAGGGACAACGCGAGGGCGCGAAGGGCTTCCCGCGGTTCACCGATCCGCGGCTGCGCGGCCCGGAGGCCTGGGCGGACTACGTGCGCATGGCGACCGAGAAGTCGCTGGAGCGCCTGGGGATCGACCGCTTCGACCTCCTGATGCTGCACAACCCCGATCGCAGCGGCTACCACGACCCGCGCGTCTGGGAGGCGATGGCGGCCGTCAAGCAGGCCGGGCTCACGGACGCGATCGGCGTCGCGCCCGGTCCCGCCAACGGCTTCACGCTCGACGTGCTCGCCTGCCTGGAGCGCTTCGGCGACCTCCTGGACTGGGCGATGGTGATCCTCAACCCGCTGGAGCCGTGGCCCGGCGAGTACGTGCTGCCCGCCGCGTCCGCCGCCGGCGTCAAGGTCGTCACACGCGTCGTCGACTACGGCGGCCTGTTCTGGGACGACGTGCGCCCCGGCCACCTGTTCCGCGACTTCGACCACCGCAAGTTCCGGCCCGACGGCTGGATCGAGCGGGGCGCCGAGCGGCTGGAGCAGATGCGCGAGATCGGCGATCGCCACGGGCTCACCCCGCTGCAGCTCTCCTGTCAGTGGAACCTCGCACACCCCGCCGTCGAGATGGTCGTCCCGACGTTGATCCAGGAGGCCGACGCGGCCGATGGGACGCCGGCGCGCCCGGTCGAGGAGAAGCGTGCAGAGCTTGCCGCGACACCGCGCAAGGTGGTGCTCAGCGCGGAGGACGTGCTCGCCCTGCGCACGATCGGCGACAACGCGGGTTGCATGGCGCTGAAGGGCGCCGGCCCCGACCAGGACGAGGTCCTGTCGGACAAGTGGCCGGTCGACGACGAGCTCGCTGCAGCCGGCGAGCGCTGGGGCGTGGTCGCGCAGCGCGACCTGCGTCACGTGCACCAGCCCGCGTAGCCCGCTCGGGCCGTCTGCCACGCTGTCCCGATGGCCGCCGTGATCGATGTCGTCCACTTCACCGACCCCGGATGCCCGTGGGCCTACTCCGCGTCGCCGCATCTGACCGCACTGCGCTGGCGCTACGGCGACCAGCTGCGCTGGCGGCACGTCGTGATCGGCCTGGCCGAAACCCCGGAGCGGTACGTCCGCGATGGCTACACCCCTGAGCGCGGCGCACTCGGCTTCCGCTCGTTCCGGTCGCGCGGCATGCCGTTCGCGACCGGGCCGCGGGAGCGCGTGATGGCGACGTCCCGCGCCTGCCGCGCGATCATCGTCGTCGGTGAGCGGTGGCCGGCACTGCAGATGACGGCGTTCCGCGCGCTGCAGTTCGGCTGGTTCACCACCGCAGACCTGATGGACACCGACGAGGCGATCGCGACCGCGCTGCGACGCGTCACCGGGATCGACGTCGACGCGGTCATCGGCGCGCTGGACGACGAGGCGACGCTGGCCGTCTACGAGGCGCACCGGGCGGAGGCCAGGACGGCCACCGGCAGCGTCACCGAGGCGCAGGGAAAGTCGGCCGCGACCGACGGACCGGTCCGCTACACCGCGCCGTCGCTGCTGTTTTCCACCTCCGACGGCCGGTCGCTGGAGGCGGGTGGCTTCCAGTCGCTGCAGGTCTACGACGTCTGCATCATGAACCTCGACCGCTCGCTGGTGCGCCGCGGCCGGCCCGACGACGTCGCCGACCTCCTGGCCGCCTTCGACCACGGGCTCACGACCCGCGAGGTCGCCCAGGTCCTCGCGCTCGACAACGATGCGCCGCACGACGCCTCCGCCGAGGACGCGCTGATCCGGGCGGCCGCCGCCGGGCGTGTCCGTCGCGAGCAGCTCGGCCACGACGCGCTCTGGCACGCCGGCACCTGAAGGCTGGAGGCTGGAGGGTCCAGGTCCGCCCTCGGCCGGCGGGGCGCCGGACCCGAGGGCGTAGGACCTGGGCGGGACCGATCGGGGAGGACGGGTCCCGGGGTACGGGGACGGCCCGACCGCAGTCCACCCGGGGGACCGGTGGGTGGTTATGCGGTGGGCCTCCCGCCGACACACACGGTGGAGTGCGCCGGTGATCCACTGATACCCCCGACGAACTTCTGCGACACCTCGAGCAGCAAAACTTTCCCCGGCCCTGCCGGGGGTCGCGTGGGTAGGCTCCGCGGCACATGGACATCGAGGCCAGCATCGAGCAGGTCGCGGGGATCCTCGTGCGCGAGGGGCTCGCCTTCGAGACCGCGGACGACGGCCGCGGGTACCGTATGATCTTCGACTCGGCCGCCGTCTTCATCGGCTTCTCGCCGTGGAAGGACGGCACCGTCATCACGCTGAGCAGCCCGATCCTCCAGGGCATCGACGAGGAGAGCCCGGGTGCAGCCGCGGCGTTGAACCGCGTCAACGGCCTGAACTCCAACTCGTTCTTCACGAAGTTCACGTTCGTGGACGGGGCCCTCATCGTGGAGTACGACCTGCTTGCGGACCGCCTGCAGTCCGGCGAGCTGATGAACGCGCTCAGCGTCGTCGCCACCTCGGCGGAGGTGCTCGACGACGAACTCGTCGACGAGCTCGGCGGCAAGCCCTTCCGGACGCTGCTCGAGGAGCGCGAGGCGTCGGGCGAGGAGGACTGAGGCGCGGTCAGCCGGTCGCGAGCCCGAGCCGGCGGGCGGCGAGCTCGTGCGGGCCAGGATCGGGCGCCGCGCGCCGCGCGTAGCCGGGCGCCAAGCCCTTCAGCACGCTGAGCAACGCGAGGGTCCGTGCATCGGGAGCCGTCGACACGAGGTCGCCGCAGCGCAGGGCTGCCGGCGCGTCGAGGTCGCCTCGCAGCAGCCGATGGGCGTCCTCCGCCGTGCAGGACAACGTGAGGTCCGCGGCCGCCACGGTCGTGCCCAGCCGCAGGCGCGGGGCGCCACGGGAGAGCTCGAGCGTCAGGCGCGCCGCGGGGTCCCGCATCTCCAGCGCCAGCGTGGTGTCCAGGCGGCCCAGACGCTCGGCCACACGCGGGTCGTCGTGCAGGGAGCAGCCGAGGTCGACCCCGAGGCGGTCGTAGAGCTCTGCGGTGTCCGCGAACCGCGGCAGCGGCCGCGCCCGCGCCGCCCGGAGCTCGACCAGGACGTCCCCCCAGGAGGTGACGCGCGGCAGGGCGGTGATGCGCTCGGCGCGGACGTCGGCGAAGGCGTCGGCACCGTGCTGCTCGCGGGTGGCGTCGACGCGGTAGGTGCGCCGCGCCTCTGGACCCCAGCGCAAGCCGTCACGGTCCGCATCCCAGTCGGCGGGCTCGACGGTGGCGAGCCAGCCCGCACCCTCGGGGGCACCGAGCAGCCGCTGCGCGTTGGAGGAGGTCTCGCGGACCGTCCCGGCCACCGGCGACCACACCAGGTAGGTCGTCGAGCCGGCGGTGACGCGGCCCAGGACGTCGCCGGCGGCCAGCTCGGTCCCGGGCACCGCGAGCGCGACCCGGACCTGCTGCGGGTCGTCGCCCAGCAGCGCGGCGAACGGCTCGGTGACCCCGACGACCACGTGGTCGACCGCGGTCTCCGCCCAGACGTGCGCGCTGAAGTCGATGCCGACCTCGCCGCCGGGCGCCAGGTCGGGGGCCGGAAACGCCCACGGCGGGCGCTCCCCCAGGCCGACGCCCCGGCGCCGGGAAGGCAGGCGGTCGTAGTCGGGCAGCGGCGCGCCGTGCTCGTGCGCCGTGTCCGCCAGGCGCTCCTGAGGGACGAGCGGCACGCGGTAGCGCGCCGCCGCGAGCTCGAGCCGCTCGCGGTCGGCCGGCGAGCAGCGCCACGGCAGCGCGAGCGCGACGATGCAGGCGTGCTCGGCGCGGAAGCCGGTCGCGTGGACCTCCAGGTCGCCCCAGGCGACGATCGCGCCGAGCGCGCTGCCCCCGCCGGGCGCGATGCGCGGGTCGGTCCCGTCGTGCAGGGCGTACAGGCCGCACATGCAGGTGGGTGACGGCGGCCGGTGGCGCGGTGTACGCCGGGCGCCCTCCCCCATCGCCACCATGAAGTGCGACAGATGGCAGGCCGCCGTGTTCACACCCGGCACCCAGCCACCCGCGCGGGTGACCGTCCAGGGGACCAGCTCGCCGTCGTCGGCGAGCCGCCAGGCGCGGTAGCCCACGACGGGCTCGAGGAAGTCGGGCGTGTCCTTCGCGGCGCTCACGCGGGCACCGGCTCGCGCTCGGGTGCGGCGGGCGCGCGTGACGGCTCGGCGGGCGCCGGCTCGGGGCTGCGCTCGGGATCGGCGGGAGCCGGAGGCCTCGCGGGGATCGGCAGCTCCATCGGCTCCACGCGCACGCGACGCGACGGCCCCGGGAGGTCGAGCAGGCGGGGCTGTACGGGTGGGGCGGGCGCGAGCACGAGCGACGGGACGGTACCCGGGCGCCAGGACGGCTCGGGCGGATTCCTGCACCGTGCGGGGGATCAGGATCCGGCCCATGGTGCGGCGCGGCGGGCGCCGCCCGTCTCAGCTCAGCCGTCGTCCTGGCGGAACGCCCAGCGGACCTCGTCGATCGAGAGGCCGGAGGCGAGGCACGCGAGGAGCTTCATCCGGGCGGCCTGCGGCGACAGGAAGCCGCAGGGCACGATGTCGGTCCCGCGCAGGTCGATCTCCGAGCCCGCGTAGCCGTACGTGGAGTTCAGGACGACGCCGCGCTCCGGCCGGCAGTACGCGATGACCGGGATGCGCGTGGCGACGTCGGCCCACAGGGCGAGGATGTCGGGCGCCAGGTGCCCGGCGCCGAGCGTGCCGATGACGACGCCGTGGGGGTCGGTCGTCATCGCCGCGCGCGCGAGGGCTCCGTCGTCGCCGGACATCGCCGGGACGATCAGGACGCGTCCGTCGAGGTTCGGCGGGTCCAGCGGCGGGTTGCGCGGCAGCTGCGACCAGATCGTCGGGTGGCCCTCGGTGACGCGGCCGAGCGGGCCGGTCTGCGGGCTGGAGAACGCCACGAGCGAGGTCGTGTCGGTCTTGCGTGCGCAGCGGGCGTGGTGGATCTCCCCACCGAACACCACGAGGACGCCCAGACCGGCGGCCTCCTCGGAGGCGGCGACCGCCACGGCGTCCACGAGGTTCGCGGGTCCGTCGGCGCCCGGGGCGCTGGCCGGGCGGATCGCGCCGGTGAAGACGATCGGCGCCTCGCCGCCGTGGATGACGTCCGCGAGCATCGCGGTCTCCTCCAGGACGTCGGTCCCGTGCGTGACGACGACGCCGATACCGCGGCGCGCCGCATCCCGGGCCGCGCGGCAGATCCGCAGCTGGTCGTCGAGCGTCAGGTGGGCGGACGGCTTGTTGGCGACCGTCTCGGCCGTCAGGCCCTGTCGGCCGGCCAGGCCGGGGATGCCCGCGACGAGCTGGTCGGCGTCGAGCTCGGGCGTGGCCCCGCCCCCGCCCGTCATGCCGATGGTCCCGCCGGCGGAGAGGATCCGCACGCGGCGGTAGGACTGGGGATGCGAGGGGACGGCCATGACGCACCAGCGTACTTCGTGCGGCATTGCGCGACCCCCGCGCGAGTCGTACCGTGCAGGGCATGGCTCACCGGCACGATCTTCGTCGTGCTGGGGACCCGCCTGGCGACCGCGTCGCGCTGACGCGCCGGGGCCGCGGTGGTACCGCCGACGCACCCGGAGTACCCTCGGGGCATGGGTCTCGGGAGGAACCTGCTGGTCGCGCTGGTCGCGGGCGCCGCACTGCTGCCTCAGGCGGCGGCCGCGCAGAGCGCGCCCTACGTGGACTGGCCATCGCTGCTGCCCGCGCTTCCCGTGCCGTTCACGCCGAACACGGAGCCGGAGTGCCCCGACGGTGCGGACAGCTGCATCGACGCGACGATCATCGAGATGCAGCGGCGCTTCGACACGGTCGTCGAGCCCTGCTCGCACAACGCGGTCTTCGCCCTCGCCTACCAGCGGGTCACCGAGGACGTGCGCGCCGCCTCGCTCGCCGGCGTCTTCCAGGACCGGGTCTGGCTCGCGCAGGAGGATGCGGTCTTCGCCCGCATGTACTTCGACGCCTACGACGCGTGGGCGGCCGGCCGGCGCGACGGGCTGTCGAGGAGCTGGCTGCTCGCCTTCGACGCCGCGCGGGAGAAGAAGGTCAGCGGTCTGGGCAACTTCCTCATGGCGATGAACGCGCACATCAACCGGGACTTCCCGTTCCTGCTGGCGGGGATCGGCATCACGAAGCCCGACGGCACCACCCGCAAGCCCGACCACGACGCCTACAACGTCCGCCTCGCCGCGCTCTACGAGCCCGTGCTGAAGGAGGTCGCGGACCGGTTCGACCCGACCGCCGACGACGTCGAGCTCGGACCGCTGGACAACGTCGCCGCCGCGCTGATCCTGCAGTCCTGGCGGGAGGGCGTGTGGCGCAACGCCGAGCGTCTGCTGCTCGCCCGCGATGACGCCGCCCGTGCGCAGGTCGCCCGGGAGATCGAGACCTACGCCGAGGTCGTCGGCCGTGGCCTGCAGACGCTGATGGCGGCCGATCCGGCGGCGCGCGACGCCTGGTGCGCCCGCAACGGCGGGCAGGAGCCCGGACGCGCGACGCAGACCGACGGGGACGACGCCGCCCCGGCGCCCACGGGGCTCGCCCGCATCGCCGCCTCCGCCGGGACGCTGCGCCTGCGGGGGACCACCGTCCGCGTGCCGCTGCGGTGTCCGCGTGCCACCACCGGGTGCCGCGGCAGCCTCGCGGTGGAGCGGCGCTCCGGGCGCTCCCGGCTCGGCTCCGCCGCCTACGCGCTGGCGCCCGGGGTCACGCGGACCGTCGTGGTCCGGGTCGACCGGGCCGGGATGCGGGCCGTCTCCCGCGACCGCGGCCGCCTGCGGATCACCCTGCGACGGACCGGCGTGCCCGCCCGCCGGGCCGTGACCCGGCGCGTCGTCCGCGCCCGCTGATCCGCGCCGGCATCCGTTTCCCGCAGATTCCGGGACCGACGTCGCCGCAGTCTGCAAGGCGGCTGTCACGCCGTCGGGGGACCCCGCTACGGTGGTCCACCCTCCGATGGTCTCCGCCACCTCACACCACACCAGCGGCCTCGCCGCACACCCCCGTCTCGGCTGCTCCACGGGCTTCCTGCGCGACGGCGGCGACGACTGGACCGACATGGCGACCCGCGCCCGGGCGACCAGTACCGAGGCCCTCGAGCTCGCCGCGCTGAGCGAGCGCGAGCTGCCGGGGCTGCTCGCGTACCTCGCCGCGTCGCCGGCCCTGCCGTTCCGCTTCCTCAGCGTCCACGCGCCCTCCAAGCACCGCGACATGCCCGAGCGGGAGCTCGTCGCGCTGCTCGAGCCGCTCGTCGGCCGGGTCGAGGCGATCGTCGTGCACCCCGACACCCTCGAGGACCTCGGGGCGTGGATCCCCCTGGGCCGCACGCTGACGATCGAGAACATGGACCTGCGCAAGGAGACCGGCCGCACGGCGGACGAGCTCGCCTCGATCCTGGCGACGCTGCCCCAGGCGCAGCTCTGCTTCGACGTCGCGCATGCCGCCCAGGTCGACCCGACGCTCGGCGCCGGCCACGAGATCCTCGACCGCTTCGGCTCCCGCCTGCGGCACCTGCACGTCAGCGCGCTGGACGACGCCGGCCGCCACCGGCCGATGACGGCGGCCGACGAGGCGCACCTCGCCCCCCTCCTGGACCGCTGCCGCGACGTGCCGTGGATCCTCGAGGCGCCGCTGCGCACCGTCGCCTGACGCAGCCGCCGACTACGCTTCGCGCGTCGTGGACGCCGACCCCGCCGCGGGACCGTCCGGCGCGCTCGAGCTGCTGTCCGAGCGCACCGGCACCCCCTTCCCCAACCTCCTCGCCGCGCGGACGCTGACGCGCCGGCGCCTGGCGGAGCTGCGACCCCGGCTCGACGACGCGCCGCCCGCCTCCCTGCTGGACGACGAGCGCCCCCGCGAAGCGGTCGTGCTGTTCGGCTCCTGGGGTCGGGCCGAGCTGACGGCCCACAGCGACGACGACTGGGCGCTCGTCGTCGACAGCGGCGGCGCGGAGCTCGGTGAGCGCGAGCACCTGCTCAGCTGGGTCGGGGACGCGCTGGGCACCGGCGACGCCGTCCCCGGGGCCACCGGGATCTTCGGGGAGGTCGTCAGCGCCGAGTCGTTGGCGGCGAGGATCGGCCTGCAGGACGACAGCAACGCCAATCTCACACGGCGGATGCTCCTGCTGCTGGAGTCGGTGGCGGTCGCGCGTCCGGAGGTCCACGACCGGGCGATGCGGCGCGTCCTCGGCGCCTACCTCGACCCGACCGCCGACGGCGGCGACCGCCGGCCCCCGCGGTTCCTGCTCAACGACCTGATCCGCTACTGGCGGACGATCGCCGTGGACTTCGAGGGCAAGCATCGCGAGATCGACGGCGACGGCGCGGAGAAGTGGGTCATGCGCAACGCGAAGCTGCGCCTGTCGCGCAAGGTGCTGTTCGCCGGCGGCCTGGTGCCGGTCCTGCGCTGCCACGAACACGCGGCGGACGGGATGACCGACTTCCTCGTCGAGCAGCTCGCAGCGCCACCGACCGACCGGCTGGCAGACGCCTTCCTCGCCGCCGGGACGCAGGCCGGGCTCGACATCGGCGTCCGCACCCTCGACGCGTACGACCGCTGGATCGGCCTGCTCGGCGACGCGGACGCCCGGGCCGGGTTGCAGGCGCTCACCCGGGAGACGCGAGGGGACAGCCAGCTGTGGCACGAGGTCCGCGACCTCGGCGACCGGCTGCAGGGCGGGTTGCTGGCCCTGCTGTTCAGCGGCCGGCTCGCGCCGATCTCCCAGCAGTACCTTGTCTTCTAGTGCCGCTCCACGACATCACCACGCGCGCGGACATCGAGCGGCTGACCCGCGCGTTCTACGGCAAGGCGCTGGTCGACACGATGATCGGCTACCTCTTCACGGACGTCGCGCACCTCGACCTCGAGGCGCACCTGCCGGACATCGCGGACTTCTGGGAGACGATCCTGCTCGGCGGGGACGCCTACCGCGGCGGGGCGTTCGCCGTCCACGCCGACCTCCACGCGAAGTCGCCGCTGCGCGGCGGGCACTTCAACCGCTGGGTCGCGCTGTGGACGCAGACGGTGGACGACCTGTTCGCGGGCGAGAACGCGGAGGAGGCCAAGCGCCACGCGCAGCGTGTCGCGTCCGCGTTCCACCGGCGCCTGCAGGGCGCGCCGGAGCAGGACGTCGCACCCGGCGGGATCCTGCAGATCCTGCCGCCGGCGGACTGAGCGTCGCGCGGCTGCTCGTCCAGCAGGGCGGCCAGGTGCCCGCGCGCTGAGGCAGGACCGTCCCTGAACCCGGGGCGGCGCCGACGACTACCGCAGCGTCGTCGACTGCCTGGCGAGCGCGTGGCGGCGGCGCACCCGTGCTGGGTCCTCGCCGCGGAAGTGCCAGCCGGCCGGGTGCGGCCCGACCGCCCATGGGTGGGCGCCGAGGCGCCCGTACTCCTCGCGAAGCCGGGCCTTCAGGTCCGCCCGGTGCGCCCCGCAGACCCGGCGCGCGGCACCGTAGGGCCCGCGGCCCGTCCAGCTCAACCAGCCGTCCGGCTCGCTGTCCAGATACTCGCCACACAGCAGCAGCTGGAGCTGCTCGCGTAGCTGCTGCTCGGTCGCGCCGTCCGCCCGGGCGCCGCAGACCTCGCAGGTGAACACCACGCGGACGGGCATCCCTGCACGGTAGCGCGGCCGCGAAACGGCCTCGCGGAGCCGCCGGTCGATCAGCGACGGATCAGCGGCTGGAGCCGATGGATCACGCCGTAGTAGTTCACCGGCACGAGGCGCTGCAGCCAGTCGGTCGCGTGGGCGTCGGGGCCGATGAGGATCTTGACCTTGCCCTTCTCGATGCCCTCGACGATGGTCGTCGCGGCCTTCGCGGGCGACGTCTTCGCCACCTTCTTGAAGTCGGCCTTCAGCGCCTCCGGGTCCGTGCGACCGAGGTCATCGACGTGAATGCGCGCGTTGTTGACGATGTTCGTGTCGATGCCGCCCGGGTGGATGCAGACGCTCGAAACGCCCGTGCCGCGCAGCTCGTGGCGCAGCGACTCGGTGAAGCCCTTCACCGCGAACTTCGACGCGTTGTAGATGCCCTGGGTGGGCCAGGCGATGATCCCGAAGATGCTCGAGACGTTCGCGATCACGCCGGAGTCCTGCTCGAGCATGATCGGCAGGTAGGCCTGCGTGCCGTGCACGACGCCCCAGAAGTTCACGCCCATGAGCCACTCGAGGTCCTCGGACGAGGACTCGGCGATGGTCTGGGACACGGTGACGCCGGCGTTGTTGAGCACCAGGCCGATCGGGCCCTGCCACTCCTTGACCTCGGCGGCCAGCTGCTGATGGGCCCAGCGGTCCGACACGTCCATGACGCGGGTCATGACGGGGACCTTCAGGCCCTCGACGGTCTCGGCGAGGCCGGCCTCGTCCTTGTCGACCGCGACGACCGGGCAGCCGCGCTGGGCCAGCAGCCGGGTCGCGGCCCGGCCGATCCCGGATGCGGCGCCGGTGACGACCGCCGTGCGGCCGGAAAGCTTCACAGGTGTAGCCATGGCGCGGCAGCGTACCGACCGGTCGCTCGGCGTGCATGTTCACGTGGACGTCACCGGGTGCGCTGTAGCGTCGCGAGGCATGAGCCCAGATCCTCGTCACGACTACTCCGACCTCCGTGCCCTGTTCGTCAACTGCACGCTGAAGCCGGGAGGCGAGCCGTCGCACACCCAGGCGCTGATGGACGTCGCGATCGGGGTCATGGAGGCCCAGGGCGTCACCGTCGACGTGCAGCGTGCGCTCGACCTCGACCTGCCGCCGGGCGTCCAGCCCGACATGCGCGAGCACGGCTTCGCCACCGACGACTGGCCGGCGTTCTTCGACCGCGTGCTCGCGGCCGACATCCTCGTGCTCGGCTCGCCCATCTGGCTGGGCCAGAAGTCGAGCGTCGCGGCCCGCGTGGTCGAGCGCCTCTACGGCAACAGCGGGCAGCTCAACGACAAGGGCCAGTGGATCTACTACGGCCGGGCAGGCGGCTGCATCATCACCGGCAACGAGGACGGGGCGAAGCACTGCGCGATGGAGCTCCTCTATTCGCTGCAGCACCTCGGCTACGTGATCCCGCCTCAGGCGGACAGCTGCTGGCTCGGCGAGGCCGGCCCGGGCCCGTCCTACGCCGACCCGGGGTCGGGCGGGCCGCAGAACGAGTTCACCCAGCGCAACACCGTGTTCATGGCGTGGAACCTCATGCACGTCGCGGGCTTGCTCAAGCGCGGCGGCGGCATCCCCGTGTACGGCAACCAGCGCGAGGCGTGGGACGCCGGGTCGGACTTCGACCATCCCAACCCGGAGTACCGCTGACAGCAGCGTCGGCCGGTCGGGCGGCCGGCGCCTACCGGCGCTCGATCGCCGCGCAGGTCCGGTAGGTCCGGACCAGACGGACGGTGCGGCCCTTCGCGGTCCGCGCGGTGATCGTGACCTTCACGCGTCCTGCCCGCAGGCCGCGCAGGTCGACCGGCGCGGTCCGGCGGCCACGCCGCAGCCGCGTCGTCGTCGCCTTCCGCGAGCCGACCTTCACGGTCACGCGCGTGAAGCGGTCCGCCCGCGCCGCCCGGCCGCGCAACCGCGGGAGCGTGACGCTCACGCGGCGACGGCTGACGCAGCGCTTCGGCGTCGCGCACGCGATCCGCAGGTCCAGCGGTCCATCGCTCTGGACGTCGAGCGCGGGTGCGCACGACACGCGGGCGCGCCGCGCGTCGACCGTCGCCGTCCCGACGTTGGTTGCGCGGACGATCAGGACGTCCTGCTTCGACGTCTTCGGCGCGGCGGTCAGGCCGCGGGCGCGGGCCGTGTAGGACATGCCCCCACGGGAGCCGCCGATCGCCCCGGTCACCGGCGACGCCGTGGAGACCGTCGGGTCCCCCTCGCCGAACCCCCGGCTGCGCACGTCGATCGTCCCCGTCGGCGCCTGCGCCGCGTCGCGCACGCGCAGGTCGGACAGCCAGCCGTCGTGGTCGGCGACGACGCCGGCCTGCGCGGCGTCCTCCCGCGGGTCGACGACGTAGGTGATGCGGGCGGGGTCGCGGTTCACGGTGCCGGTCGCGAGGAAGTCCGCGCCGAGCCGGTACTCGTCGTTGGTCGCCAGCGTCAGGTGGTCGGCGGCCGGGAAGAGGAGGTGCTGGTGGTCGACCTCGACCTGCCCCAGGGCGGTGACCATGTCCTCGGAGGTCTTGAGGTTCACGAGCTCGTCGGCCGCGGCGTTCCAGGTCATGAGCGGCGTGTTGCGCAGCGACGCGAGCTGGTCGCCCACGCTGCCGGGCGCCCCGACGACGCTCCAGCCCTTGGCGAAGAGGTCGGGCCAGCGGGCGAGGAGGCGGATCGTGCCGAAGCCGCCCATCGAGTACCCGGTGACCCGCGCCCGGTCCGGGTCGACCGGGTAGTGCCGCGCGACGTCGGCCCAGACCTCGAAGGCGTCCGCCTCCGGGACACCGGCGTAGAAGCCGTCCGGTCCACGGCCGTTGGGCGTGGCGACGAGCGAGGAGTAGGCGTCGGCGTTCTGCGTCCCGCTCGCCGCGACCTGCAGCTGGTTGTTGGACGCCGTGTACTGGTTGTAGTTCGCGCTCAGCGAGTGCAGCAGGAGCGTGAAGCCGTAGCCGCCGGCCGGGCGCGCGCCCTGCGGGACGTAGAGCGCGTAGGGCTGCAGCTGCCCCTGCATACGGCCTTCGCACGCGGCGCCGGCGGCGGCCTGGGTGGGCAGGTCGAAGCAGACCTCGGTGTGGTCGATCCCCTGGCCGGAGCTGAAGGCGCTGGGGAGGATGCGGTTGAGCGGGCCGGTGGTCGGGACCTGCGAGTCGTCCCGGGTGCCGGCGCGGAGCTTGGCGAGGTCGACGTCGGCGCGGAAGTCGTTGACGGTGCCGACCGACAGCGCCTCGGACTGCTGCTTCTCGCGCCACCACGCGCCGTCGACCATGCCGCCGGCGGCCGCGTCGCCGATGGTGAGCCCGGCACCGAACTGCGACACGTCCGGGAACGGCTCCTTCGTCCGCGGACCGACGTTGAAGAGCCTCGAGCCCAGCGGCGTCGCGCCACCCGGGGTCGTCGCGCTCGCCACCGTGGACGGCGCGAGGTACTCGCCGCGTGCGGGGTCCCACAGGCCCACGCCGACCACGACCTGGAACGCGTCCTCGAACGGCAGGCCACCGGGCGGGACACGGACCTCGAACTGCCGCCGCTCGCGGTCGACCGTCGCGGTTGGTGTCGGTCCGACGACCGCACCCTGGCGATCGCGGAGGTCCGCGGTCGTGCCGTGGACGGTGAGGAAGCGGTCCGCGGACGAGCGTACGCCGGCGCCGTACGGCCAGGCGACCTCGCCGTTGCCGCCGCTGCCGACCGCGATCGTGAACGCGGTGCGATCGGGGTCGGCGAGGGAGTTCAGCGTGACGCGGAACGCGACGGTGCCGTCGGCCAGCGGCCGGATCCGCAGCTCGACGAGGTCCGCGGCGTTGTTCGCGAACGCCTCGTTGGTCGGGTAGGTGAGCGTCCCAGCCTTCGGGCTGAAGAGGAACCCGCCGACGTCGTGCGGGTCGCTGGGGTCCGGGACGCCGGCTGCGCCGCGGTCGTCGTGCAGGAAGTCCTGGTAGATCCACTCGCCGTCGCGGTAGGCGACGCCGCTGGAGACGAGGATCGGCTCCGCCTTCCAGATCCCGGTGTTCTCCAGCTGCGGCGCGCGCGGCGCCTTCGCGTAGAGCACGTCGGGCCCAGGTCGGGCACCGGACGCCACCTGTGGCACTCCCGTGGCCGCGGCGTGCGCGGTGTTCGTCGTGACGGCGGAGAGCAGCACGACGCTGCCCAAGATTGCGGCGATCCCTGGACCCATGCCCCCAGTCTTGCATCCGGTGCGTCGGCGCGAGCCGTGAGGTGATCCGGGGCGAGCCCGCTGCGCGAGCTCTCACGGGATCACCTCTCAGCGCGCCGCCGCGACCTGGGTCATCAGCGCGCGGATGCGCTTCTCCGACACCGGGGCACGTGTGCCGAGGTTCTGCGCGAAGAGGCTGACGCGCAGCTCCTGCACGAGCCAGGGCAGCTCGAGCAGCGCGGTCGGCATGCCGCGGCCCGCCGGCCACGAGGCGCGCAGCGCGGCGATCTCCGACTCGAGCGCCTGCACCAGCTCGCGGTGCTTGGGGTCGGACGCCGCGAGCCGCGAGAGGCGGTGCAGGATCGCGCGGAGGTAGCGGTCGATGTCGCCCAGTCGGGCGGCGCCGGCGGAGGTCAGGAACCCCGGGTGGATGAGGAAGCCGAGTTGGGCGAGCACGTCGGCGCGTAGCGGCGCCACCGCGGCGGTCTCCAGGCGCGCGGCCCGCTCGATGACCTCGGCGCGGCGGCCGAGCAGATCGACCAGCGTGACGACGATCGCCGCCGTCTCCTCGGCCAGCGATCCGGCGACGTGGCCGCGCAGCCGCGCGAAGGCCGCCTCGTCCCACGCGGGTCCCTCGCCGGTCACGACCAGCGCGTCGGCCGCCGCGCCCGCCGCGTCGCCGAGCACCGCGTCGGTGCCGCCCAGCGGGGCGTCGGCGAGCGTCACCTGCTGCCACAGGTCGAGCTGGTCCTTCACCCATCGCACGGGCGACGGCGCGCTGAGCAGCAGCAGCCGACGGGTGCCCGCGCGCATCGCCTGGGCCTGCGCGTCGGGCGAGTCGAGCACGCGGACCCCGACCGTCGCACCCTCGTCCACGAGCGCCGGATACGCCTTCGCCGCGCCGCCGCGGAGCGCGACGACCTTCGGCAGCGTGCCGATCGACCAGGTCTTCAGGCCGGTCCGCTGCAGGGCCGGAGTCTCGGCGGCGATGGTGTCGGCGAGCTTGGGCCGGACCTCCTCGCGCAGGAGGTCGAGGTCCTTGCCACCGGCCACGATCCGGCCGTCGGCATCCTGGACGAGGAACGTGACCTGCAGATGGTCGGGGAGGCTCTCCGCGCCCCAGGCCGCGTCCGGCACCCGCACGCCGCGGCGCGCCTCGAGCTCGCGGGTGAGGCCGTCGAGGAGCGGCTCGCGGCGCGGCCGCAGGCCCGCCAGGACCGCGGCGGCGGTCTCGGGCACGGGCACGAGCGGACGGCGCAGGTCCTTCGGCAGGCCGCGCAGGAGGGTGGTGACGAGCTCCTCGCGCAGGCCGGGGACGAGCCACTCGAACTCGCGGGGGTGGACCTTCCCCACCGCGTCCAGCGGGACGTGCACGGTGATCCCGTCGTCCGCCGCGCCCGGCTCGAACCGGTAGGAGAGCCGCAGGACGTGCTCGCCCTGCTTCCAGCCGGTGGGGAACGCCTGGGGGTCGAGCGCCGCGCGCGCAGCCGGGTCCAGCAGGACGTCCTGCGTGTAGGTCAGGCGGTTCGGGTCGGTGCGGCGCGCGTCCTTCCACCACCGGTCGAAGTGCCGCGAGCTGTTGACCTCCAGCGGGATCCGCGAGGCGAAGAACGCGTAGCGGACGTCGTCGCCCACGAGCAGGCCGCGCCGGCGCGAGCGATCCTCGAGCTTCTCGACCTCCGCGACGGCCGTGACGTTGTCCTGCACGAACGTGTGGTGGGTGTCCCAGTCGCCCTCGACCAGCGCGTGCTGGATGAAGAGCTGCCGCGCGACCGCCGGGTCGACCTTGCCGTAGGGCACCGTCCGGCCGGGCACGACGGGCAGGCCGTAGAGCGTCGCCTTCTCGGTCGCGACCGCACCCCCGCGCGCGCGGTCCCAGCGCGGCTCGGAGTACGAGCGCTTCAGCAGGTGGGGTGCGAGCGGCTCGATCCACGCCGGTTCGATGCGCGCGACCTCGCGGCCCCACAGCCGTGAGGTCTCGACGAGCTCGGCGGCCATCACCCAGTTGGGCTGCTTGCGCGCGAGGGCACTGCCGGGGAACACCGCGAAGCGCGCACCGCGGGCACCCGCGTACTCGCGCTTGGCGGCGTCGCGGACGCCCACGTGGGAGAGGAGTCCGCTCAAGAGCGCCTGGTGGATCTGCGAGGGGGATACGGCCTGGGGGCCCGGCTCGCCGGCCATGTGGCCGGCTGCGCCACCCCTCTGCGGAAGCTCGCTGACATGGAGCTTCATCCCCCGGACCGACTGCCGCAGCCGCGCGACGAGGTCCTGCCACTCGCGCACGCGCAGGAAGTGCAGGTACTCGTCGCGGCAGCGCTTGCGGAACTGGCTGCGCGACACCTCGGCCTGCAGGTCCTCGAGGTAGCGCCAGAGGTTGAGGAAGGCGAGGAAGTCGGACTGCTCGTCCTTGAACCGCGCGTGCTGCTGATCGGCCTGCGCGCGCAGGTCGCTCGGTCGCACCCGCGGGTCCTGGATCGACAGTGCGGCGACGATGACGATGACCTCGTCCAGGCAGTCGAGCCGGTCGGCCTCCAGCACCATCCGGCCCATGCGCGGGTCGACGGGCAGCTGCGCGAGGCGCCGGCCGAGCTTCGTGAGTCGCAGCGGCGCGTCGGCGGGGACGGGCTCGAGGGCGCCGAGCTCCTCGAGCAGCAGCACGCCGTCACGGATCTGCCGCGCGTCCGGCGGGTCGAGGAACGGGAAGTCGGCGACCTGCCCGAGCCCGAGCGACGCCATCTGCAGGATCACGGCGGCCAGCGACGTGCGCAGGATCTCGGGGTCGGTGTACTCCGGCCGCGCGTCGTGGTCCTGCTCGCTGTACAGCCGGATCGCCACGCCGTCTGCCGTGCGCCCGCAGCGCCCTGCGCGCTGCTTGGCCGACGCCTGGCTGATCTTCTCGATCGGCAGCCGCTGGACCTTCAGCCGCGAGCTGTAGCGGCTGATCCGCGCGGTGCCGGCGTCGACGACGTAGCGGATGCCAGGAACCGTCAGGGAGGTCTCGGCGACGTTCGTGGCGAGGACGACACGACGGTTCGTGTCGTTGGGCCCCCGCTTGAAGACCTGCTGCTGCTCGGCGGTCGACAGCCGGGCGTAGAGCGGCAGGAGGTCCACCCGGTCGCCCAGGCGGCCACTCAGATAGTCGGCGGTGTCGCGGATCTCCCGCTCCCCCGAGAGGAACACCAGCACGTCGCCCTCGCGGCGCTGCTCCTTGAACAGCTCCTCCACCGCGTCGGCGATCGCCTCCGGCTGGTCGCGGTCGCGCGTGCGCTGCGCGTCGTCGAGCTCGTCCTGGTCCGCGCCGTCGTCGAGCTCGTCGTCGCTCAACGGGCGGTAGCGGACCTCCACCGGGAAGGTGCGGCCCGACACCTCGATGACGGGGGCGCCGCCGAAGTGCTCCCCGAACCGCTCGGAGTCGATCGTCGCGCTGGTGATGATGACCTTGAGATCGGGCCGCTGCGGAAGGATCCGCGCGAGGTACCCGAGGAGGAAGTCGATGTTCAGGGACCGCTCGTGGGCCTCGTCGACGATGATCGTGTCGTAGCGGCGCAGCAGCCGGTCGTGCTCGATCTCCGCGAGCAGCAGACCGTCGGTCATCAGCCGCACAAGGGTCTGCTCGGTCGCCTTCTTCTCGAACCGCACCGCGTAGCCGACCGCGCCGCCGAGAGGCACGTCGAGCTCCTCGGCGATCCGCGCCGCGACGGTCCGTGCGGCGATCCGCCGCGGCTGCGTGTGGGCGATCGTGCCCTCGATCCCGCGGCCGAGCTCCAGACAGATCTTCGGCAGCTGGGTGGTCTTGCCCGACCCGGTCTCTCCCGCGACGATCACGACCTGGTGGTCGCGGATCGCCTCGAGCAGCTCGTCGTGACGCGCGCTGACGGGCAGCTGCGGCGGGTAGGTGATCGCGGGCACCGACGCAGCACGCCGGGCGACCCTGGCGGCTGAGGACGACGCGGGCATCGCACCCAGGATAGAAACTTCGGGTGGTCGACCCCTGGGCGTGGCAGGATGCCGCCCGTCAGGTTCCAAGACCACCCACACGTTTCAGGAGACGCGGACATGAGGACTTCGATCAACCGGACGGCGGCACTCCTCGCCGGAACGGCGGCACTGGCGCTGGGCGCGGGCTGCGGCGGCGACGACGGCGACAGTGGCGGCGGCGGTGACGACGCGGCCGACATCGAGGCGGTCGTGAGTAAGGCGCTCACCACCACCGACGTCGAGGTGAAGTGCGTCGAGACCGTGACGGAGGGCTTCGTCACCGCCGTCTACGGCACGCTCGCGCAGTGCAAGAAGGCCGAGGCGCCCGAGCCCGACGACGACCCGCTGCCCACCGGCGCGGCCGTTTCCGCGGTCAAGGTGGACGGGGACAAGGCGACGGCCACGGTCACCGTGGAGGGCAGCGACTCCGACGGCGCGGCGGGCGAGATCAGCTTCGAGAAGGTCGACGGCGATTGGAAGGTCAGCGATCTCGGCGTCAGCTTCCTGCGCTCCCAGCTCAACACGAGCCTCGAGAAGGGCACGTTCGACGCCGAGGACGGGCCGCTCGCGGACCCCGCGGTCCGGACCTGCGTGGGTGAGGGCCTGGGCGCCCTGGACGACCCGGCGTTCAAGAAGCTCGCCTACTCGGGGATCGGCGACGCGGCGCCCGACGCGAACTTCGTCAAGGTCATCACCGACTGCGCCTCCGCCGCGGAAGGTGACACCGGCGCGGACGCGGACACGGGCGGCGAGACGGGCTCCGAAGACGTTTCGCTGCTGCGCAAGCAGTTCGAGGACGGCATCCGGGAGTCGGCCGCCGGCGACGACGCGACGGAGGAGCAGATCGACTGCGTGCTCAAGGAGCTGCGCACGACCATCAGCGAGGACGAGATCGTCAAGGCCGTCGGCGAAGGGGCCGACAACGTCAGCAACGAGCTGGCGCAGAAGGCCGCGAAGGCGATCCAGGGCTGCGGCTGACGTCCTTGCGGGACCCCGCCGAGCTCCTCCCGCTGCCGCTGCAGCGCCTGACCACCCGTGCGGTGGCGGCGCTGCCGCGCGGCGTGGTCAGCGCTCTGGCGGGCCGGCCCACTGTCGTCGACGGGTTGACGCTGCACCCGGAGATGGCGCTCGTGTTGCGGCTACAGCGCCTGGCCGGCGAGCAGGGCTGGGAGGTGATGGGCGTGCAGGGCACCCGCCGCCACGTGGCGCAGCAGTCCAAGGCCGCCGCGGTCCGCCTCGCGCCCGTCGAGAGCGTCCGGTCGCTCGTCATCGAGGGGGACGCCGGGCCGCTGCCCGCCCGGCTGTACGTGCCGCGCTCGGCCCCCGCGTCCGCCGGGTTGCTGGTGTTCTTCCACGGCGGCGGACACGTGTTCGGCGACCTCGAGAGCCACGACGCGACCTGCCGTCTGCTGTGCTCGCGCGCCGCGGTCCTCGTGCTGTCGGTCGAGTACCGGCTCGCGCCCGAGCACCCGTTCCCCGCCGCGGTCGACGACGCCTTGGCGTCCTTCCGCTGGGCGGTCGCGCACGCGGCTGAGCTCGGTGCGGACCCGACCCGGATCGCCGTCGGCGGCGACAGCGCCGGCGGGAATCTGGCGGCCGTCGCGGCGCTCGGCGCGCGGGACGCCGGTGATGCGGTGCGCCCCGCCTTCCAGCTGCTCATCTACCCGGTGGTCGACATGACCGCGCGAACGCCGTCGCGCTCGCTCTTCGGCGAGGGCTTCTACCTCACCACCCCGGGGATCGCGTTCACGCGCGGCCACTACGTGCCCGACGAGGCGCAACGCCGCGACCCACGCGCCTCGCCCCTGCTGGCCGACCGCCACGACGACCTGCCCCCCGCACACGTGGTGACCGCCGGGTTCGACCCGCTGCGCGACGAGGGCGAGGCCTACGCGGCGGCGCTGCGCGCGGCCGGGGTGTCGGTGACCGTCCGTCGCGAGCCTGGCCTGATCCACGGCTTCGCGAACATGATCGGCGTGAGCGACGCCGCGCGCGACGCCACCGGCGTGCTGGCCGACGCGCTCGCCCGCGCGTTGCGTTGACCCGCTCAGCGCGCGGCGGCGGCCCGCTCGGCCGCCGTCGGCCAGTCGATGGTCACCTTGTCCGGCTTCTTCGGATCGACCGCGACCGGGAGGACCGCGCCGGGTACGACGAGATGCACGGCGTACCGCGGGACGAGTGCCCGTTTCACGTGCACCCGTCGGCCCTCGATGTCGAGATCGAGATGCACGTTCTGGGTCGGCATCCCCATGACCACGACCTCTTCCACGCCGATCACGGTCGCCTCCGCCGGCGTGCCCCGCTCCAGCTTCTTGCGGTCGCTCCGCCCGTCGTCGATGCCGGGGGGCAGCGGCTCCTTCAGCGTCTTGTCGGCGATGACCGGCGGGTCGCCCACCGGGTCGATGCCTCTCGCGCGCAGGGTGCCCGGCCAGTCCACGGCGACCCTGCCATCCAGATGCAGGACGGTCACCGGCGTACCGAGCGTCGCGAGCTCGGCGTTCGGGATCAGCCGTTGACGCACCGTGGCACGGAACGGGCCCGACGGGCCGCGCACCTCGACGGACACCCAGTGCTTCTCGCCGCTGTCGCTCTCCTCGCGGATCCGGAAGCCGTCGATCACGCCGTCCAGCCGCTCGCCCTCGCGGACGAGCTTCGCGAGCTTGCGGCCACGGCTCCCGCCCGTCGGCAGAAGGTTGCCGAGCGCGTCACCGACGATGTCCCCGATGAAGCTCATGGCGCCCAGCGTAGGGCGCCGTGCAGCGAGGGGCTAGGCGGAGGGGGTGCGGACGGGGTTGCGGACCGGCTTCTTCTCGAAGCCGCGGCGGCGCATGATGCCGCCGACACCGAGGAACACTACGGCGAGCACGATGACCGCGAGGACCACCGCGAACACGGCGCCGTTGCCCAGCACGAGCCCGGCGACGAGCGCGAGCACGGGGAGCACGAACATCAGTGCCCCGAACTGGAACGGGAAGCGCGATGCGCGCTCGGGCTTGGGGACCGACTCAGGGGTGGACATGCCTCCCGGCATACCCGGACCCTCGTCGGCCCAATCAACGCAGCCGGACCGTCCGCGTGGTGGTGCGCCCCGCCTGGGTGATCGACAGCGTCGCCCGAGCCTTGCGCAGGCGCTTCGCCTTCCCCCGCGCGGCCGTGGTGCGCTTGAGCTTCACCGTGATCGTGCCGGCCTTCGTGGCGTTCGCGCTGCCGGTCGCGATGACGATCGCCTTCCCCTTGCGGCCCAGCGCCTTCGCGGGCACGGTGAGCCGCAACGTCACCTTGCCGGCGCGGCGGACGGTGAGCTTCACCCCCAGCCCCTTGGCGGCGGTGAGCGCGGCGGCGCTCAGCCCGGCGGACGGGATGGTCGCCGTGGGCGCCGTCGCGGACCCGCCGGTGCCCGTCCCGGAGCCGCCGCCTCCGGCGCCCGGGCCGGGTCCCGGGGTGGTGGTCGCGGCCGGCGTCGGCGCCGGGGTCGGCGCGGGCGGCCGGGGCAGCATGTCGGCGACGTTCGCTCCGCCGATCGAAGGCGCCTTGCCCGTCGGCGAGAGGACGACCGGCGGCGAGCTGAACACGCAGTCGTTGGCCCCCGTGAAGGTCGGCATCGGCGCGACCTTCACGCCGCCCTCGTCGGCCCAGGCGATGCGCGTGGAGTCCTGACTCAGGGTGACGTGCTGGGCGCGACCGGTCGCCGGGATCGTGCAGCCGCCGGCGAAGTCGACGGTCGCCGGGGTGCCGAAGGCGGTGATCGGCAGGACGTCGATGGAGCCCGACGTGATCGGTCCGGAGGTGTTCTGGCGCTCGATCGCGAGCACCTTGCCGTCGGCTGACACGTCGCTGCGGGTGAGCTCGTCGCCCGCGGGCGCCGACACGCCGAGGAACTCGTCGAACTCGTCGTTGACCGGATTCGCGGAGCTCGCGCGCTCGAGGGCGATCGACGTGGAGCTCGCGAGCCCGAGCGCGCGGTTGCCGAAGAGCGTCGCGTACTCGACCCCCCTGACCGCCACGGGCTCCAGCCCGACGACGTTCGTCACGGGCTGGGCGAAGTAGCCCGACGAGGAGCTCGTGATCGTGCCACCGCTGTAGTCGAAGCGCGAGTAGGCGTTCGTGAAGAGCCGGCCGTCCGGGGTGAGGTCGAGGCTCAGCGGATAGATCCAGGTCGGGCCCGTCCCCTGGTTGCCCAGCACGCCGTCGAGCTCGTTGCCGCTCGGGCCGCGCGCCACCTGGCCGTTGGGCTCCCACAGGCGGAAGCGGCTGAGGTCGGAGATCTTGCCCTCCTCGATGCGCACCCCGATGATCCGGCCGCCGTCGGCGGCTGCCACGTCGGTGTACTTCTGGGTGACCGGTCCGCTGTCGCTCTGGAAGGTGAACGGCTCACCGATGCGGACCTTCTGCTGCCCGTCGAACGACGAGACCCAGACCTCGCCGTTGTCGACGTAGGCGACCGACGCGGCCTGCGCGGCGGCCGGGAGCGCGGCCACGGCCAGCCCCGCGAGGACCAACGACGACAGGCGACGGCCGTGGGAGCGCATGCTCAGCAGCATGCCTCGCCCGGGGGGCCGCCCGGTCTCGATTCCGTCTCGCCGCGTCGATGGCGCCTCAGAGATCGACGAGCTGGACCGGCTCGTCGACCAGCTGGTACTCGAGCGTCACCGCGCTCGCGTTCATCAGCCGGCTCTGCCCGACGGTCCAGCTGCCCCGGTCCTCGTGGATGTGCCCGAAGACGGCGAGCTCGCACTGCGTGCGGCGGACGAGGTCCAGGAACGCGGTGGAGCCCACGGTCATCCCGCGGCTCGTGCGGTCGCCGTAGCCCGCCGGCGGACCGTGGACGACCAGGACATCGGTGTCGTCGGGGACCCGTGCGTACTTCTCACGCAGGAAGTCCTCGGCGGTGTCGCCCTTGGGTGCGTTGAACGCCCAGTCGAAGAACCACGGCGTCCACGGCGAGCCCCAGAACGAGACGCCCTCGATCGTGACGCCCGCGTCCTGCAGATAGGTCCATGGCAGGTCGACGGGCAGCCGGCCAGGTGCGCGGTCGAACACGAAGTCGTGGTTGCCGGCGATGCCGACGATGTGCCGGGCCGGCGCGTCCTCGAGCCAGGTGCGGAAGTCCGTGTCCAGCCAGCGGGCCTGGACCGCGGCGTCGTGGTCGTCGGTCGGCGTCATGTCCCCGGCGATGACGAGCACGTCGCACTCGGGGACCGGCGGCAGGTTCCCGTGGAGGTCGGCGGTGACGGCCAGGCGCATGGGAGCGGACGCTATCTCCTGCCCCGTCAGACGGTCCCGCCCGCGGGCGACCCATCTGCGATGGACCACCCTCCTCCCGACCTTCGCGCCACCGTGCGCCCCGACGGCACCGTCCGCCTCGTGCCCTGGGGCCCGGCCCTCGTGAGCGGCGGGCCGCTGCTCGCGATGCTGCGCGCACGGGCGCCACGCGGCCTGGTCGTCGCCGACCTGACGATCGAGCGGGCCGATCCGGAGGAAGAGGTGACGGAGGTGAGCGTCGCGTTCCTGGTCGGCGACGAGCGCGACGCCCTGGCGTCCTGGGCGGCGAGCGTCGGCTACCTCCGGATCTGGTTCCCGGACGAGATCGTCGACCTCGAGCCCGCCCCGCCGACCGTCGCGCGCGTGCGCTGTACCGGTTGCCGTACCGCGATGGAGGACGGCACCCCCGAGTTCTGGGCGCACGTCCGCCTCGTCGGCGCCTTCCCGAGCATGTGCGTGCTGTGCGGCAGCGACCTTCCGCAGTGGACCGTCGAGTCGCTCTGGGATCCTGGCGCGGCGGAACATGTGCGAGTGTCAGATCGCCGTGACCTCGACCGACCTTTCTGACGTGGGGAACTACGAAGAGCTCTATCTGCGGCGGTTCCTGAGCGCCCGGGCGGCCGGCGACGTCGACGGCATGCGCCACTGGTGGGGCGAGCTGCTGACCGTGCGCATGCACTGGGTCCGCACCCAGGTCCGGCGCGAGGCCGCCGGTCGGCTGTCGCCCAGCGAGCTCGAGGACGCGGTGCAGCAGGCGGCGATCAAGATCGCCGTGAACCTGCAGCGCACGTTCAAGGGGACGTCGATCGGCGAGTGGGTGAACGCGAGCCGACGCCTGATCCACGGCACCAACATCGACGTGCAGCGCATCGCGCAGCGCCACAACGAGCGGCTCACGTCGCTGGACGAGACGACGCCCGAGGGCGACGAAGGCCCCAGCGCCGGCCGCGCCGCCGTCCGCGAGGCGGCGCGGGTCCAGGCCGACCTCGAGGCCCGTGACGCCTCCGGCGAGATCCTCGCCCGGGGCCAGGACTTCCTAACGTGGGCGCTGCCCCACCTGACCGACAAGCGCCGCCTGGTCGTCGAGCTCGACGCCCGCGGCGCGACCACCGACGAGCTGCGCGCCGCCCTCGGCGACGCCTCCCGTGACGTCGTCTACTCCACACGCCGTCACGCCTACAAGGAACTCGACAAGCTGATGAGGACCTACGAGTCATGACCGATATCGACCAGGCCCTGGGCGAGTTCATCGACGCGTGGAACGCCGGTGAGCGCCCCGACCTCGACGCGTGCCTCGCCCGGGTCCCGGAGGGCCCGGAGCGTGACGAGCTGAGCGCCGCCCTCATGGCGTGGCTCGAGATCGCGCCGTCCCCGGACTACTCCGAGGCGCAACTCGCGGAGATCCGCACCGACCCGGCGCTCATCGCCGCCCTTGCGGCTGCAGAGGAGGCCGGACAGCCCTGGTCGGTCCGTCTGCCCGCGCTGCGGGCCCGGGCCGGATTGACGATGACCGAGGTCGCCGCACGGCTGGCGCAGGCGTTCGCACTCCCCGGCGCAGAGCCGCGGACGGTCGCCTATCTGGAGCGGATGGAACACGACGCGCTCGACGAGCGCCGGGTGTCGCGCCGCCTCCTGGACGCTCTCGCGGGCGTCCTGGGCGTCGGGCCGGACGCGGTTGCGCCTCGCCCGTTCTTCGCCCCGATCGCCCCCCCGCCGTCCGCCGCGGGCGTCGCGCTGTTCCGCGCCGACCCACAGGCGCCGGACGGGAACGTCGACATCGACCTGCTCGCCCGGGCCGCGATGGCCCCGGCGCCCGCGAAGCTCGACGAGGTCGACCGGCTCTTCCTCGGAGGCCCGGACGCCTAGGAGGCTCTTAGGCTTCCGTGATGGCGTGGACGAGGCGCGCGAGCGCGACCGGGTCCAGCCCGGCGCGCGCGGCGGCCGCCTCGATCGACGCCTCACCGGCCAGCACGGCGGCGAGCGCTCCGCCCCGCAGCGACGGCGAGAAGCGGTGTGCGACACCGGCGGCGTGGAACGCCGTGAAGCCGTCGTCGCGCTCGGCGCACCCGAGACGGTCCCGCACCTCGGCGTGCTCGCCCGCCACGGTCCGCGCCCACATCACCTGGTAGCTCGGCCAGTCGAGGCGGCGCATCCGTGCCGCGCGCACCACCGCGGCCTGCGGGCTCACGTTGAACACCTCGGCGGCCAGGACCAGATCCTCGAGCGACGGGTCGGGCCCGACGGTCTGCAGGAACCGCTTCTCCGGCATGAGCAGCTCGCCGGCGAACGCGTTGGCCTGGACCTCCCGCGGGTCGTGGTCCTGGTCACGGAACGTCTCGGCCGTGTCCTTGGGCAGCCGGCCCGTGTGCCCGCAGCAGACGTGCCCGAGCTCGTGGGCGAGCGTGAAGCGCTGCCGGGTGCACCAGTCGCCGGCGTTGACGGCGATGATCGGTTCGGCGGTCTCCGGCCCCCAGCAGGCGCCCGCGACGCCCGGACCGAGCCCGACCACGAGCACGCGTAGCCCGACCGTCTCCTCCACGAACGCCAGCAGGCACGCGGGCGCCTCGTCGGGCGCCAGACCGAACGTCGTCCGCGCCTCCCGGGCGCGCTTGGCACCCCGGTTGGCATCGAGGCCACCGAGGTTCACCCCTGGGCAGCCTTCCAGGACCCCTTGCCGTTGCCGCCCAGCGTGCCCGGGGCATCGCTCCCGTAGGGGCCGTCGGAGCCGAGCAGCGTGTAGCCCATCAGCCGGCGCTCGAGCTCGCGCTCGCAGCGTCAAGCGCGTGGACGTCGCCGGGGGTCAGCTCCAGGTCGAGCATCGGCAGGAGGTCCTCGAGCTGCTGCACGTCGCGCGCGCTGGCGATCGGGGCGGCGACGCCCGGACGGTCCTTCAGCCAGGCGAGAGCGACGGCGGCGCTGGTCACGCCGTGGGCCTGCGCGACGTTCTTGAGCACCTCGAGCGTCGCCCATGAGCGGTCCTGCGAGCCGTAGGTCCTGATCGCGCCCTTCGCGCGCGGCGTGCCCATCTCGGCGGCGACGCTGTCGCGGTCGTACTTGCCGGTGAGGAAGCCCATCGCCAGCCCGTAGTAGGGGACGACCGCCACGTCGTGCTCGACGCAGACCGCCTGCAGCTCGTCCTCGTAGCCGGCGCGGTCGAGCAGGTTGTACTGCGGCTGCACGACGCTGATCGGCGCGTAGCCCTCGCGCTCCACGATCTCCAGCGCCTCGCGCAGCCGGTCCGCGCTGAAGTTCGACACGCCGAGGTGCGCGACCTTGCCGTCGCGCACGAGCTGGTCGAAGGCCGCGAGGCTGTCCTGCAGCGGCACCTCCTCGTCGTCGCGGTGCGCGTAGTAGAGGTCGATCCGCTCGACGCCCAGGCGCTCCAGCGACGCGTCGCACGCCCGGACGATCGACTCGGGCTGCAGGTTCGCGAGGTCGTCCTTGAAGTGCATGCCGACCTTCGTGGCGATGACGAGCCCGTCCGGGCGCCCGCTCCTGGCGAGCCAGCGGCCGATCGCCGCCTCCGACTCGCCGCCCGGGTGCTCCTTGACCCATGAGGAGTAGACGTCGGCGGTGTCGACGAACGTGCCGCCGGCGTCGACGAAACGGTCCAGGACGGCGAAGGACGCATCGTCGTCGGCGGTCCAGCCGAAGACGTTGCCGCCGAGGCAGAGGGGACGGACATCGAGGCCGGTGGAGGCGAGTGCGGGCATGGCGCGGACGCTACCGTGCCGCGCATGCCCGAACTGCTTGTCCTGGAGCACCAGGACGACGTGCCCGCCGGTCTGCTCGGCGGCCTGCTCGCCGCGCGCGCCGCGACCGGCGGCCCGGCCGTGCGCACCGCGCGGGTCGGCGTCGACGAGCTGCCCGGGTTCGACGGCCTGTCGCAGATCGTGGTGCTCGGGGCCGATGCGTCGGCGGTCGGGACGGGGTCGGAGCCGTGGGTCGCCGACGAGGTCGCCTACCTGCGACGGGCGGCGCTCTCGGGCGTCCCGGTGCTCGGGATCTGTTTCGGCGCCCAGGTGCTGGCGGCAGCACTCGGCGGCGGCGTGCACCGGCTCGACGCGCCACAGATCGGCTGGACCTGTGCGTCGACAGCGGACCCGCAGGCGCTGCCCGGTGGGCCGTGGCTGTCGTGGCACGAGGACGCGGTGACGCCGCCGCCGCGGTCGCGCGTGCTCGCGCAGGACGACGTCTGCGTGCAGGCGTTCGCCGCCGGCCCGCACCTGGGCGTGCAGTTCCACCCGGAGGTGACGCCCGCGATCGTCGGCGGTTGGATCGACGGCGACCGTCGCGACCCGGCCGGGCGGGTGTACGAGCCGGACGCGCTGCGCGCGGCGAGCGAGGAGCACGCCCCGGCGGCCGCGCGCAACGCGCTGCGGCTGTTCTCCCGCTGGCTGGGGCCGCCGGGCGGCTGAGCGCGGTCGATAGCTTGCGGGGATGCTCATCCCCGGCGCGCCGCAGGACGACGACCTCCTCGACCTGCATGCGCGGACCCTCGAGGCGAGCGTTCCCGACGGCACCGTCTGGCTCGACGCGCACACGCACATCGGGCAGAACGATCCGGACGGCACGACCTGCACGTACGAGGAGCTGCTCGCCGGCCTGGACCGCGCCGGACACCACGGCGCGCTGGTCTTCCCCACCCACGAGCCGTCGGGGTACGCCCGGTTCAACGCGGAGGTCCGCGGGTTCGCGGCGGCGTCCGGTGGGCGGCTCGGGACGCTCGTCCGTGTGGATCCGGGACACCCCGACGCGCTGGACGAGGCTCGCACCGGACTCCATGCGGGCGCCGCCGGCATCAAGCTGCACCCGCGCTCCGACGCGTTCGGCCTGCCGCACCCGACCGTCGACGCGCTCGCCGCGCTGCTCTCCGAGCACGGCGCACAGGTAGGCCGCGACGGCATCCTGCTCTTCCACGCCGGGCGCGGGATCCCCGCGCTGGGTCCTTCGGCCGTCGCGATCGCCGAGCGGCACCCGAACGTGCGCCTGATCCTCGCGCACACGGGCGTCTCCGACCTGGGCCTGGTGGCGGAGCCGGCCTCGCGCCTGCCGAACCTGTGCTTCGACACGTCGTGGTGGCAGGTCGACGACATGCTGCAGATGTACGCCACGATCCCGCCCGGCCAGATCCACTACGCGTCGGACATGCCCTACGGCGGCGGGGTCTTCGCGTCGCTCGCGCTCATGCGCTGCGCGACACAGGCCGGGCACGGCTCGGACGTCATCGCGGCGATGGCGGGCGCGCAGCTGCAGCGTGTGCTCGACGGCGAACCGCCGCTGGACCTCGGCCCGGCACCGGGCGACGCGGTGCTGATCGACGAGCGCCCGCTCATGGCGCGGCTCGCCTCCCGACGGGCGGTCTCCTACCTCGGCATCGCCACCCTGTGCTCGTTCCACGGCGGACCCGTCGACGAGCCGCTGTCGCTCGCCCGGCTGGCGTGCGCGACGGACACCGGCGATCCCGTCCTGGCGCTGGTCGACGAGCTCTGCGTGCGCGCGCAGGAGCGTCTGGCGCAGGCCGGCCCGGTCGCGGACCCCGACGCGCCGAGGATCCCGGGGCACGCGCCGGGCATCGCAGCGCTCCTGGCGGCCGGTCTGGTCGCGGGCACGCCGCGCGCGGGCGCCTGACCCGCGCCGCCCGGCCCGCCCCGCCCCCCGCCCCGCCGCGCCCCGCCCCGAACTTGGTGAACTGAGCGTCACCCACGACGCTGAGTTCACCAAGTTCGCCGCCGGGGCTCAGACCAGCGCCGGCTCCGCGACCGCGGCGGACGCGACCGCGACGGGCCCAGCCGCGCGCGCGGCCTCGCTGCCCGGCGCGGGCTGCGCCGACTTCGCCGCGACCGCGCCGCCGCCCGGCAGCGACAGCCGCAGGATCTTCTTCGCGACCGACCGGTACTGCGGGCCGAGCCGGCCCGAGTGGTACGGCAGGCCCCACTTCTCGCACACCGCGCGCACGGCCGGCGCGATCTCCGCGTACCGCGAGGCGGGCACGTCGGGGTACAGGTGATGCTCGATCTGGTGGGACAGGTTGCCGGTCATCACGTGGAAGAACGGCGAGCCCTCGAGGTTGCACGAGCCGAGCAGCTGGCGGACATACCAGCCGCCGCGGGACTCGGTCTCGAACTCCTCCTGCGTGAACTCGAAGGTCGAGGCGGGCTCCGGGATGTGCCCCATGAAGACGACGGTGTGGACCCACACGTTGCGCGCCAGGTTCGCGGCGAGGTTGGCCGCGACCGCCCGTTTGAAGCCGCGTCGACCCGCCAGCGCGGGGAACACCACGTAGTCCTTGGCGAGCTGCGCGGCGGCCTTGCGGGCGAAGGCGCGCAGCTCCTCGCGGGCGCGCTCCTTGGACTTGCGCCCGTCCTTGACCGCGTCGAGCTCCATGTCGTAGAGCGCGATGCCCCACTGGAACGTGAGCGCCATCCCGATGCCGTAGATCGGCTGCAGGAGATAGACGGGATGCCAGGGCTGCTCGGGATCCACGCGCATGGCGCTGTAGCCGAGGTCACGGTCCTTGCCGAGCACGTTCGTGTACGTGTGGTGCTGGAAGTTGTGGCTGTACTTCCACGACTGCGCGGTGGACGCGGCGTCCCACTCCCAGGTGGACGAGTGGATGGCCGGGTCGTTCATCCAGTCGTACTGCCCGTGCATGACGTTGTGCCCGATCTCCATGTTCTCCAGCGCCTTGGCGAACGCGAGCGTCGTCGCGCCCGCGATCTGCGCCGGCCGCCAGCGGGCGCCGAGCAGGAGGGCACGCGCACCCACCTCCATCGCGCGCTGTGTCGCGACGACCCGCCGGATGTAGGAGGCGTCGCGGGCGCCGAGGTCGGCGCGCACCGCATCACCGATCGCGTCCAGCTCGACGGCGATCTGGTCGAGGTCGTCAGGCGTCAGGTGCTCCATGGCTCGCGGGACGCTAGCGAGGGGGCCTTCGCAGCACCCTGGGGCTGTCCCCCGGTCGCCCCCCGACCGTCGGACCCCCTCCATGCGAACGGTTCCGTTCAAATAACTCCACAGACCGTCCGTCTTGTGCAACCATCCCGATCGTGACGCGGGGGTGCGCCATGAGAACGTCAGGGAAGGCGATCAGCCTCGCGTGCCTTGCGCTGGCCGCGTTCGGCACACCGACGGTCGCCAACGCGCAGGGGCGCGTGACCGCCGGGAGCGAGCGCCCGGACCTGCTCTACGGGACCAACCTGAGCGACGTGCTCGCCGGCGGCTTCAACGACGACCGCCTGTTCGGCTTGCGCGGTGACGACGAGCTCTACGGGGAATCGGGCAACGACCGCCTCAGCGGCAGCTCGGGCAATGACCTCCTCGACGGCGGGTCGGGCAACGACCGCGTCGAGGGCGGGCATGGGGACGACATCGTGGACGGCGGCGACGGCGACGACATCCTGCGCGCCGGCCCCGGGAACGACTTCGTGGTCGAGCAGGGCCAGGGCAACGACAAGCTGCTCGACGGCGGCGACGGCGACGACTACATCGACGGCCACCGCGGCGACGACCCGCTGATCCTCGGCGGCGAGGGCGACGACATCCTGCGCGGCGGACGCGGCGACGACAAGCTCTACGGCGGCCCCGGGAACGACCGACTGGACGGCGGCTCCGGCCCCGACCTGGTCGACGGCGGCGAGGGCGACGACCACCTGTTCTCATCCGGAGCCGGCGACATCGTCCTCGGCGGTGCCGGCAACGACGAGATCCTCGCCGTCGAAGCCCTCACGATCGATTGCGGCCCCGGCGAGGACCGCTTGACCCTCAAGGCGGGCTCCCGAGCGCAGATCATCAACTGCGAGACGATCTTCCGTCCTGCGCGCGTGGACCTGCCGACCGACCCGCTGCTGTTCGGCACGTCCCACCGCGGCTTCGACACCGGCGGCCCGCTCGCGGGCAGCTCCGGTTCGCTGTCCGGGGGCCTGGCGCAGAACATCCTGCGGGGCGGCCCGAACCGCGACCACATCATCGGCACCGACCAGGAGACCGACGTCCTGCCGAGCGCCGACCTGCTGCTCGGCGGCGGCGGGGATGACGTGCTCGAGGGGCTGGGCGGCAACGACCATCTCGAGGGCGAGATGGGCAACGACCTGCTGCTCGGCGGGCTCGGGGACGACCTCCTCTACGGCCGGACCGGGAACGACCGGCTGGACGGCGGCCCCGGCGACGACCTCCTCGAGGGCGGCCGCGGCCACGACGTGCTGCGAGGCGGCGACGGGCGCGACCGGCTGAACGGCGGGATCCACGGCGACACCATCTACGGCGGGCGCGGCAACGACATCGTCGTCGCGATGGGCGGTGGCTCCGACGTGATCGACTGCGGCCCCGGCCGCGACAAGGCCTACGTCGACTCGACCGACCGCGTGCGCAACTGCGAGATCACCGCGCGGTCGCGCAAGAAGGTCCTGCGCCGCAAGTAGGGCGGCGCCGCGCTACTTCGTGCCGACGGTCTTGCGCAGCGCGAAGACCGAGGCGGCCGCGGCGAGGATCGACAGGAAGAAGAGCCCGAAGCCCGTCACCCCGACCAGCGCGGTGACGAAGAGCACCACGGAGGCGACGCTGAAGCCTCCGGAGGCGACGGTGAGCTTGTACGCACGGGACTCGCGCTCGCGGCGCGTGATGTTGGCCATGCAGGGAGGCTACGCGACCGCGTCGCTCAGCCGTCGTCGAGCGCCACGGCGAGGATCGCGACGTCGTCGCGCAGGGCCCCGTCGGCCGCTCGCCGCGCGATGGCCTCAAGCGCCTTCGTGACGCCGTGCGGCCCTTCTGCCCGCGCCGCCGCCACGTCCTCGCCGAGCGACGCGCTGCTGCGCACGTGGTCGCGGCTGGCCTCGGTGATGCCGTCGGTGAAGATCGCGACGACATCCCCCGGGGCGAGCGCGATCTCGCGCTGGACGGTGACGATCTCGTCGAGGACCCCGACGACGGGACCGTGCGCGTCGAGCACCTCGACGCCGCCGTCACGCAGGACGAACGGCGGCGGGTGCCCGGCGCACGAGTAGCTCAGCGTGCGGGCGCGAGGGTCCAGGCGCAGCACGGCGAGCGTCACGAACCGGTCGTCGTCACGCTGCCGGCGCAACGCGTCGTTGAGCCCCTCCAGGACGGCGCCGGGCTCGATCAGGTGCGGCGCGAGCGCGCGCACGGTGTACCGCGCCTGGGCGGTCAGTGCGGCCGCTTCGACGCCCTTGCCGCACACGTCCCCGACGACCAGCAGCCACGTGCCGTCCGGCAGCGCGAACACGTCGTAGAAATCGCCACTGACCTCGCCGCCGGCGGCGGGCAGGTAGCGGACGGCGAGCGCGACCCCGGGGATGCGCGGGAGCCGCTCGGGCAGCAGGGACGCCTGCAGCGTTTGTGCGGCCTGGGTGCGCTCGGCGTACAGCAGTGCGGCGTCGACCGCGAGCGCGACGCGCCGGGCGATCTCGTCGAGCAGCGCCAGGTCCGCCTGCCGCGGCCCGCGACCGGTCCTCCACACGAACGTCATCGACCCGAGCGAGCGGTCCGAGCGCGCCAGCGGCAGCGTGAGGAGCCGCCGGCCGTCGCGCGCCACGGCCTCGGCGGGCTCCAGCAGGTACGGCATGACCGCCGCACGCCCGAGTCGCCGGGTCGCGCCCTGGAGGTCGACGACGTCGACCGCGACGGCGTCCGCGAGCTCGCCCGCGACGAGCTCGGCGACGTGGTCCAGGGTCGGGTCGAGCTGCAGGGAGCCCTCGAGCACACCGCTGATGTCGGCGAGCAGCCGGGCGCGGTGCAGCGCCGCCTCGAGGTCCAGGCGGATGCGGTCGCCCGCCTGCCGCGCGGCGACCGCGGCGCGCAGGGACGCGGCGTGGTCCAGCGCCAACGCGACGCGCCGCGCGACCTCCTGGGCGAGCGCGAGATCGTCCTCGCCGTCGTGGTGGTCGGCCTCGTGGGAGCCGAACGTCATGACGCCGAAGTCGTGACCGCGCGCGCTGATCGGGGCGAGGATGGCGCTGCGCAGCGCGAACGCCAGCCGGGCCTCGCGGTCCTCCGGGGCGCCGAGCTTCGCGAACTCCTCGGGGGTGTGGAGGACGTGGACGGCGCGCCCCGCCGCGAGGATGCCGAACAGCGGGGAGTGCGCCTGCGGCCCGGCGATGCGGCGGGCGAGCTGCTCACGCTCGGGGTCGTGGTGGGCGAGCACCGTGCGGTCGAACCCGCCGCGACCGTCGACGAGGTCGATGACGCAGACATCCCCGAGCCACGGGATGGTGGCCCGGGCGATCTCCTCGAGCGCCTCGGCGGGCTCGTCGGCCGCGGCGGCGATGCGGCCGACCTCGGACAGCAGCAGGGTCGCCTGCTCGGCGCGGACGCGGTCGTCGATCGACAGGGCGGTCCCATGGAAGCCCTCCAGCGTGCCGTCGGCGGCCAGGCGGGGCTCGCCGCGGTCGAGGATCCAGCGGTACCGGCCGGCGGCGTCGCGCACCCGGTACTCGTGCTCGAACGGCACCTGCCGGGCGTACGCGTCCTGCACGATCGCGCGCACCCGCGCGATCTCTGAGGGGTGCACGCCGTCCAGCCACCCATCCCCGAGCTCCTCGCCCAGCAGGCGTCCGCGGAACGTCAGCCAGGCGTCGTTGGCGAACTCCAGCTGCCCGTCGACGGTGCCCGACCACGTGAAGACCGTGGTGAGCTGGCCGAGGGCGCCGAAGCGCTCGGCAGCGGTCGCGTCGTGGTCCCCGGTCTCCCCCATCGGCGACCATGGTCCCATCATCGGTCGGGCGGTCCGGCCTCGGCGATGGCCCGGAGCGCCGCGGTGCGCGTCGGGTACCCGGTCATGCTGCGCAGCCGGTCGCCCTCGAAGCGGTACACCCAGCAAGGCTGGACGTCCACGTGGAGGTCGCGCGAGCGGACCTGCAGCGACCCCGAGGCGATGACGTGGTCGCCGTGCTCCTCGTACTCCAGCACGCGGTGCTCGCGGGCCTCGCCACGCTCGCCCTCGGCGAGCAGGAACGTCCGCAGCTCCTCGCCGACCAGGCTGCGCCCGGGGACGATCGGCGTCCACACGACGTCGTCGGGCACCAGTTCGAGCATCGCCGCGACGCCTTGCTGCTCGTAGGTACGGAACAGCTCGCGCACGGCGTCGGATCTCCGACCCATGAGGAGCCGAGCGTACCCGCACGGGACCCGCCCGCGCACGACTTGGGACGGCCGCACGGGAGACTGCCCGCCGTGTCCATCACCCTGCGCGCCGGCGATCTCGAAACCACGTGGCTCCCGGCATGGTGGGCAGCTCGCTGCTCCATGCCACCGCGCTGTACGACGTCGTCGTAGCGCAGGCCTCCGCGAGCTACCGCAAGCTGGGGATCGCGTCGCGCCGGGAGCTGGAGGGTGCGCTGGCCTCGGCGCCGGGCTGACGACGCGGTCTGGCGACGGCGAACGGCGCGAGGTCCGCGGCGGCGCGCCGTCCGCCCGGGGAGCCTTCTTGGCCGCTCATCGCGCTGCCCGCTCGGCCTTGACCCGGTAGAGCTCGCCGTCGCCGCGGTCCATGAGGGCCTCGAGCTGCTCGTCGGGCAGCATCTCCACGATCCCGGCGCTGACGGAGCACGAGAGCGCACCTTCGCGGAGCGCGGCGTCGATCGCCGCGAAGTGTCCGCTGCCGTCCGCGAGCGTGGTGTTGCTCAGCACGCACACGAACTCGTCGCCGCCCACGCGGACGATCGGGTCGTAGGAGCGCAGCGAGCTCCTGAGCGTCGCTCCGACGAAGCGCAGCGCCTCGTCGCCGCCCGCATGTCCCAGCCGGTCGTTGTGCTCGCGGAGCCCGTCGACGTCGAGGAAGGCGAGCACGAGCGGCTCGCCCGAGCGGCGAGCGCGATCCATCTCGCGACGGACCGCCATGAGGCCGTAGGCCCGCGTCGACGTCCCGGTCAGGTCGTCGACGAACGCCCGCTGGATGTCCAGGTCGGCCTGGTCGCGGTCGGCGGCGGCGCGGTCGCGGTCGTTGAGCGCGCGCGCCCGATCCGAGGCGGCGTGGGCACGGTCGGTGGCGGCGCGGACACGGTCCTCGGCCGCCCGCGAGCGGTCGTCGGCCGCGACGCACCGGTCGTCCGCGGCCAGCGCCCGATCGCGTGCGCCGCGCCTGCGGTCGTCCGCCGCACGGGCGCGGTCGGCCGCCGCCGCCTCGCGGAGCCTGGTCGCCGTCAACCTGTGAGCGGCGACCGCGTGGTCCGTGGCACCGGTGGCAGCCGCGGCGTCCTGCCGCTCGGCAGCCCGGTCGAGCTGGTCGGAGCGACGGTCGATCGCCAGCGCACGCGCGTCGCGTCGCCGGGCGTCCTCGTCGCGTTGGTGGGCCTGCGCCGTGCGCAGCAGGGCATCGTCGCGACCGGTCGCCGCGATGTCGCGGTCCGCGGCGTGCTGATCACCCGTGACCGCCTGCTCGTCGGCGTGGGCCGCGACGCGGTCGTCATCGCGTGCCGCCTGATGGGCGTCGGACGGAGCGTGCGGGCGGAGTCGTGCGCGGCGCCCCGCCTCGTCGGCGGCGCCGACGTATTCATGACGCGCGCGGCGCGCTCCCTCACTCACGATCCTGCACCGCCGCCGCGCGCCTCTCCGCCGCCTCCGCGCGCCGGGCGGCCGCATCGGCCCGCTCGCGCGCGTTCCGGGCTCGCTGCGCCACGGCGCGAGCGTGCCCGGCGGGGTCGGAGCCGGTTTCCCCCGCCACCGGCGGCGGCGGGACGACCGGCTCGGAGAGCGATCGCTGCTGCTCGTCCAGTACGGCCTGGCGATCGTCCCCGCCGTCCTGGGCGAGGCCGATCTGCTCCTGGTGCGCGTCGACGCGCGCCTGCCGCTGGTCGAGCTGTCTCTGGCGCCGCTTGAGCCGCGCGGCGGTGGGCGGATGGTCCGTCTCTGCGACGGTCCGGTCGAGCGCGAGTGCGTCCTCGTCGTGGTCCAGGCCGGCCTGGTCCTGGTCGACGATCGCCTGCTCCCGGTCGGCGATGCTCTGGTCGAGGTCGGCCAGCGCCTGCTCACGGTCGAGCGGATTCTGGTCGTCCTGGTGGCCCTGACGGTCTTCTGCGGTCATGCCGCCCTGCTCTCGTGGGTGTGGAGGCCGGCCTCGAGAGGCCCGGGTCGGGCGATGTGGTACCCCTGGGCGAAGTCGACACCGAGGTCGACGAGCAGCTCCAGCGTCGCCGCGTCCTCGACACCCTCGGCGATGGTCTGCAGGCCGAAGGCCTTCGAGAGCGCGACGACGGCCTCGACCACGTGGTGGCTCGCGCGGTTCGTCGCGAGGTCGCGCACGAACTCGATGTCGATCTTCAGGAAGTCGACCGGGAGGTGCTTGAGGTACGTGAAGGTGCCATAGCCCGTCCCGAAGTCGTCCAGCGCCAGCCTGCTGCCCAGGGCGTGGATGCGTTCTGCGAACACGCGCGCAGCGGCCTCGTCCTCGAGCAGCGCCGTCTCGGTGATCTCGAAGACGATGAGCGAGGGATCGGCGCCCGAGGTTCGGACGCATCGCTCGATGTGCTCGAGGATCGCCGGATCCCCGACCGACTGCGCCGAGACGTTGAGCTCCACGCGGCCGCCGGTCGCGGCGATCGCGGTCGCCTGCTCGATCACCCACCGGTCGATGTCCCCGATGAGCCCGTACTTCTCCGCCACCGGGAGGAAGTTCCCGGGGCCGACGATGCGGCCGTCCGGCTCCAGCATGCGCAGGAGCAACTCGCGCTGCACCACCTCGCGGGTGCGGAGATCGATGATCGGCTGGGCGTAGAGGACGAAGCGGTCCTCCGCCAGCGCGGCCTGCACGCGACCGATCCAGGCGAGCTTCTCGACGTCGCGCCGCAGGTTGTCCTCATAGGCCTTGCGCTCGGACACGTCCTCGAAGAGCACGACGCGCCCCTGGACGCCGGTCGCGGTCTCGAAGGGCGCAGCCGTGTAGGAGACCGCGAACGTGGAGCCGTCCTGTCGCACGAACGTCGCGTCGTCGTCGCGGACCGTGACCCCCTTGCGCACCGGACTGCTCAACGCATGGGCGCCCGGGGCCGGGTCCGTCCCCTGGCCGTCCGGCCCGGCGGTGATGTCGGTGATCGGGCAGCCGTGCAGCGCCTCCTGCGACCAGCCGAGCAGGGCCTCCCCGGTTGGGTTGACGTACGAGATGCAGCCGTCGACGTCGACGGTCACCAGACCCTGGCCCATGCTGTCGGCGACGGCCCGCGCCTGGTCCCGCGACTCCTCGAGCGCCCGCTGGGACGCCACGCGCTCCGAGACGTCGACCGACGCGCTGATCACCCCGGTCGCGAGCCCGTCGGCGTCGACGGTGACCCGGCTGCGCAGCTCGACCGGGACGGTCGTCCCGTCCCGGCGGACCACGTCGATCTCGCCCTCCCAGTGACCGACGGCGTCCAGCCCGTCCGTGATGCGCTGCAGGAGGCCCCCCGCCGGCACCAGCGCCTGCGGCACCGGGCGCCCGACGACCTCCTCGCGCGTCCACCCGTAGATCGACTCTGCCCCGCGGTTCCAGTACGTGACCATCTGCGCGAGGTCCGTGGTGACGACCCCGACGTCGATGTCGTCGAGCAGCGCCGCCTGGATCCGGAGCTGGTCGGCGTGATGGTGGCTCTCGGTGACGTCGTCGTGGGCGACGACCAGGCACGCCGGTCCCGGACCGTCGTAGCGCGCCGCGCGGAGCACGAACCAGCGCTCGGCGTCGGGACCGTGGCACGGGTACTCGAGCGTGAACTGGTCGAGCTCCCCGTCCATGACGGCGTCGAGTCCGGCCCGGGCGTGCAGGGCGTGCGAGTCCTCGCCCGCGGCCTCGCACGCCGCGAAGTAGTTGCCTCGGCAGGAGAAGGGCTCCGCGCCGTTCGCCGCGGCGAAGGCGTCCCAGGCGTGGTTGGTGGCGATGATGTCGCCCATGGCGTCGAGGACGGCGACGTGGACCGGGAAGGCGTCGAGCGTGGCCTGGAGGGAGCCGTGTCCCGGGGTCCCGGCGTCCTTGGAGGCATCGCGCAGCGTGAGGACGAGTCCGTTGTGCATGCCGTTCCGGCGCAGCGGGAGGTAGTCGACGCCGAGTGTTCGGCGGGTGCCGTCCGCGAGGTCGATCTCGACGGCGACATCGCGGATCGCCTCCCGCGTCCGGAGCCTGCTCGCGGCGGCCTCGTCCTCCGCAGGCGCGAGGGGCAGCCGCCAGGCGCCGGCGGCAATCGCCTCCGGCCCGATACCCAGGAGCGAGGAGGCTTCGGCGTTCGCCTGTACCAGGCAGTCGTGTCGGTCGAGGACGAGGACGCCGTCGTCGAGCACGTCGAGCACCGACGCGAGGAGCTCGGGCTCCGTGCTCGACGGATGCGGCCGCGGCGACGGGCCCGTCGCGGGCGGGCCGAAGAAGGACGTCGGGTCGGGGCTCTTCAAGGGGTCCTCTCGCGCCGAATGGTCATGGCGCCCGACGCGTGGTCGGGCTGTGCATGGCCACCTGTTCGCTGAAGTGGACCGTCGTTCCCGGGGCACATAGGCACCCCGTGCGGGATCGCGGTGCTGCGCTCCCGACGTGGAGTATAGCAGCTTCTAGCGCCTTTGCGCCAACTTGCGGCGGCTGTCTCGATTGCATTTTCCTGGTCCCTGGGCCGCCGACGCTGAGCGACCCGAAGCCCTCCGGGATCCGGGCCGCGCAAAAGAAGTCCCGCGCGCCGGTGACACCTGGCGCTACCATCACTCCAAGATCGAGTGAGTCGTGGATCGGAAGGGGTTCTGACAATGGACCAGAAGAAGCGGTTGCGCGTGCTGATCGCCGACGAACGGAAGGACGGGCTCGCAGGGGTCGCGGGACTGGTCGAGAGCCTCGGACACGAGGTGGTGGCGCGGGAGGTCGACATCGCCTCCGTCGGGCCGGCGACGGCTGAGAGCCATCCGGACGTCGCGCTCGTCGAGCTCGGGGACTCCTCCGAGCATGCGCTCGACCTGATCAGGCGGATCGTTCGCGAGGCGAGCTGCCCGGTGATCGCCCTGCTGCCCGGCCATGACGCGGAGTTCATCCGCGCGGCAGCAAGGCAAGGCGTCTTCGCCTACATCGTGCGGACCGACGCCGAGGAGCTCCAGTCCGCCATCGAGGTGACGCTCCAGCGGTTCGCCGAGTTCAGCGAGCTGCGCGGCGCACTCGGTCGCCGGGCGGTGATCGAGCAGGCCAAGGGCGTCCTCATGGGCCGCCACGGGATCGACGCGGACGCCGCCTTCGAGCTGCTGCGCGAGCATTCGCAGCACACCGGCCGCAAGGTCGCCGATCTCGCCGCGGCGATCGTCGACAGCAGCGCGTTGTTGGCGGACCCCCGGCCGGCGAAGGGCTGACGTCCGGGCGATCTCAGGACGTCGCCGGCCGCGCCGGTCGCCGCTGAACGGTGACCCGGGTCCCGGGCCGCAGCCGGACGGCGCCGGCGGACCGCCTCGCGGCGGGTCAGCCGGTGGCGGCGACCGGGGCGAGCTCGTCGTGGGCCGGCGCGGAGGCGCCCAGGTCGACGGTGTTGGTGCGTTCGGCGAGCAGCTCGGTGAGGAGCCGGTCGGCGGCGAGGATCTCGTCGACCGAGAGGGAGTGCGACTGATCGGTGGGCATGTCCCGGTAATCGTCAGAAGTGGGGACAGGCACATCGGACGTTCGTCCAGTGGCCTACAGACCGTGGATCGGCGGTTCGGGGTTTTGCCGGGTGGACCGGTGCCGTAAGCTTGTAACGAAGATGACGAAGCTCAGCCCCCAGCAACAGCGCCAGCAGGACGCCCGCGAGAAGAAGCTCGAGGAGATCCAGGCTGCCGTCGACAGCGGCTCGCTCACCGTCCGGCAGATGACGCCGGAGGAGCGCGCCAAGTACCCGAAGCCTCCGCCCCGCCCAGAGGGCAAGGGCCGCCGTCCGAAGCGCGCGTCCTGATGCCTTCGTCCACGACGGAGTTCTTCGTGCCCGGTATCGACGATCCGGCGGCCGCCGAGATCGCCTACGCCGAGATGCGCGCCATCGCGGAGCGGGACACGGGCGCGGTCGCGCACGCGCGACGTATCCGCCAGATCCAGTGCCGCCTCGACGGCAGGGACCGGCTGATGCAGGTCGGCGACACCGACGCCTACGAGGGCCAGACGGTCACGGCGATCTTCCAGCTCGGCCGCGGCGACTTCACCATCCACTGCCAGACCGGTGACGTGGACGGGCGGAGGACCACGCTCGTGGTCCCCCGCAAGCAGGTCTACGACGTCACGGACTTCGGCTCCAACTAGACCCCGGCCGCGCGTGTGGCGAGCCCGAGCGGGCTCGTCACGCCGGTCAGCTCCTCCGACAGCGCCCAGAGCTTCGCGGCGACGTCGGTGTCCTTCGCGGTGGCCTTCCGGCCGACGAGCTCCGGCTTGCCGCGGGACTCCATCGGACCGTCCGGGCCGACGTAGCTGTCACCCGGGATGTCGGCGACCGCGGCGTGGATCGTGGGCAGCGCGCCGGCCTCGTCGCTCTGGGCCAGGACGCGGTTGCCGATCGCCATCAGGATGGTCTGCAGCCGGCTGCCGGTGTTCTGCTGCAGGTGGGTCGCGGCCCAGCCGGGGTGCGCGGCGGTCGCGATGACGCTCGACCCGGCGGCGGTCAGGCGGCGCTGCAGCTCGCTCGTGAAGAGCAGGTTGGCGAGCTTGGACTGACCGTAGGCCTTCCAGCGGTCGTAGCTGCCGGGCTGCTCCCAGTTGAGGTCGTCCAGGCGGATCGTCCCCATGCGGTGCGCACCGGAGGCGACGTTGACGACGCGGGAGGTGATGCGGGGGAGCAGCAGGTTGGTGAGCGCGAAGTGGCCGAGGTGGTTCGTGCCGATCTGCATCTCGAACCCGTCGGCGGTGCGCTGCTCGGGCAGCGCCATGACGCCCGCGTTGTTGATCAGGACGTCGATCGTGTCGTCGCCGGTGAACGTGTCGGCGAAGGCGCGGACGGAGTCGAGTGAGCTGAGGTCGAGCTCGCGCACCTCGGTCGAACCGGGCATCGCGGCGGCGACCTCGGCGCCCTTCTGCGTGTTGCGCACGGCGAGGATCACGTGCGCGCCGGCGGCGGCGAGGTCGCGGGCGGCGATCAGGCCGATACCGCTGGTGGCGCCGGTGACGACGAAGGTGCGACCGTTCTGGTCGGGGAGGTTGGCCGAGAGCCACGAAGAAGTTGTCATGGCCAACAATGTAGCTAGTGACAACAATGCTGTCAACGTCTACTTCGGGCGGTATGGTGGTTGGCGTGTCGCCCTATCACCACGGCAACCTCCGCGAGGAGCTGCTCGACCGCGCGCAGGAGCTCGTCCGCTCCCGCGGCGTCGCCGAGCTGTCGCTGCGCGAGGTGGCCCGCGACGCCGGCGTCAGCCACGCTGCCCCGCGCCGGCACTTCCCGGATCGGCAGGCCTTGCTCGACGGGTTGGCGCTGCGCGGCTTCGAGCGGCTGCAGGCGGAGCTCGCGGAGGCGGCAGCCGCGAAGGGCCGGGGCGGTTACGACGGACGGCTGAAGCGCATCGGCCTGGCCTACGTGGCGTTCGCGGTACGCGACGCTGCGCTGCTGGAGCTCATGTTCGCCAGCAAGAAGCTCGACCCCGACGGGCCGCTGCACGAGGCCGCCGACGCCGCGTTCGCGGTGATCATGGAGCTGATCGCGGAGGGCCAGGCGAACGGCGATCTCGTGGCCGGCGACACGCAGGACGTCGTCACCGTCCTCTTCCCGATGCTGCACGGACTCGCTTCGCTGGCCGGTAGCGGGATGCTCGACGCGGCGACGCTCGACGACACCGTCCGTGCCGCGATCGACGGCGTGCTCGCCGGGCTGCGGCCGCGCTGATGGCGCTCACCCCCGAGCAGGCGTTCCTGGACTGGCTGGCCTGCGCGGTCGCCGGCCTGGACCAGCCGGCCGTCAGGGCGGCGCGCGAGGCCCTCGGTGACGACGTCGCGGCGGCCGGGACGGCCGGGCACGTCCTGGACTTCGACGACACCTACCTGCCCGGCCTGTCGCACCTCAGTGCCGCGGTCGCCCCGGCGGCGCTGGTCGTGGCCGCCGCCTGCGACCGCACGACGGCGGAGATGCTCGACGCATACGCGGCCGGGGTCGAGGCGATGGCGGCACTGACCGCCGCGTCCCACCCGGCGCTCTACGACGGCGGCTGGCATCCGACCGCGGTCGGCGGAGTGGTCGGTGCCGCGGTGGCGACCGCGACGCTGCTCGGGGCCGACGCCCGGTCGGCGAGCGCCCTGGCGCTGCTGCGGGCCGCCGGACTGCGGGCCGCGTTCGGCAGCGACGGCAAGTCGCTGCAGGTCGGCCTGGCCGCGGCCGACGGCGTACGCGCCGCCCGGCTCGTCGCCGCGGGCGCGAACGTCGCGCCGGGGCGGATCGAGAGCGGGCCCGCGGGCTTCGAGGAGGCGTTCCGGGCCACCTTCGCCTCGGCCGCGCAGGCCGAGCGGCCGAGCGGGTTCGTCGAGCTGTGGATCAAGGCGTACCCCTGCTGTCTGCAGACGCACGGGGCGATCGAGTGCGCCGTCGGCGCCGCGGCCGACGGTGGGCTCGAGCCCGGCTCGGCGGTGACGGTCGTCGTCCACCCGGTCTCCCGCCGCGCGGCCCCGCTGGACGACGTGACCGACGGGCTGCAGGCGAAATTCTCCATCCCCTACTGCACCGCCTGGGCCCTGCGCCACCGCCGCGCGCCGTCGCGACTGGAGGACTTCGGCGGCGTCGACCCGGTCGTGCGCGGGGACGGCCACCGCATGCGGGTGGTCAGTGACGAGTCGCTGCTGGAGTCCGAGGCGGTGCTGCTGACCGAGACGCCCGGCGGGGTCGTCGAGGTGGCCCGCGTGATCGCCGCGCTGGGCTCGCCGCAGCGACCGATGGATGACGCGCAGCTGACGGAGAAGGTGCGCGCCCTGACCGGGGACGCGCTGGACGGCGTGCTCCAGGAGCCTCGCGCCGCCGCGGTACTGGACCGGTTGTGGGCCGGGACCGGCGCTCGCGCGTAGTCATGACATGGGGACCTTCCACGCCGAGACCGTCATCGCCGCACCGATCGAGGACGTGTTCGCGTTCCACCGCGACACGCGCAACGCCAAGCTCATCGGCAGCAGGGCGCAGCCGATCCTTGCCGTCGAGGGCACGTTCCCGCTGAACCAGGGCGACGAGGTGACGCTCAAGGTCCTCGTCCTGCCCAACCCGATCCCGCAGCGCTGGCGCGTGCGGGTGACGCAGCTGGTCGAGCCGACGCTGCTGGTGGACGAGACGCTCGACGGGCCGTTCACGTCGTTCGTCCACGAGCACCGCTTCGAGGACCTCGGTGACGGCCGCACGAAGCTCGTGGACCACGTCGAGTACCGGCTCGGATTCGGTGCGCTGGGGCGCGTCGCCGAGCGGCTCGTGGTCGCGCGGCTCATGCGCCAGTCGTTCGCGCACCGTCAGCGCCGGACGCGCGAGGTGCTCGAGGAGGCCGCCGCCGCGCGAGCGACGGCCGGCGTGGCGTAGCCCGCGCCGCAGCCCGGTCCGCTCTCGGCGGTGGCATGCTGCAGGCCGCATGTCCGCCCCCGAGCTCGATCGTGCCGCCGCCCAGCGCCGCATCATGCGCGTGCTGCTGCTCGCGCAGGTGCTCGCGGGCGCCGGGCTCGCCGCCGGCATCACCGTGGGTGCGCTGCTTGCCGAGGACATGCTCGGCTCCACCAGCGCCGCGGGACTTCCGGCCGCACTGCTGACGGCCGGGTCCGCCGCCGCGGCGCTGCTCGTCGCGCAGCTCAGCGACCGCTCCGGCCGCCGGCCGGGACTCGCCGCGGGCTACGCGGTCGGGGCCCTCGGCGGCGCGGGCGTCGTGCTCGCCGCGGCCATCGACAACGTGCCGCTGCTCTTCCTCGCGCTCGTGCTCTACGGCTCGGGGTCGGCGACGAACCTGCAGGCGCGCTACGCGGGGGCCGACCTCGTCGAGCCCGAGCGGCGCGGCCGGGCGGTGAGCACCGTGCTCGTGGCGACCACGCTCGGCGCGGTCGTCGGCCCCAACCTCGTCGGTCCGACCGGGGCGCTCGCCGAGTCCCTGGGCATCCGCGACCTCGCGGGCCCGTTCATCCTCGCGAGCGCCGCGTACGCGCTGGCGGGCGTGGCGGTCGCGCTGCTGCTGCGTCCCGATCCGCTGCTCACCGCACGCGCCTGGGCGCTCACGCCCGCGGGCGTCTCGGCTGCGGCGGCGGACCCGGCGCAGGGCGACGAGCCGGCCTCGGCGACGCTGCGCCTGGCGGCGTCGGCGATGGTCGTCACGCAGCTGGTGATGGTGGCGATCATGACCATGACCCCGGTGCACATGCGCGACCACGGCCATGACGTCTCTGCCGCCGGCCTCGTCATCTCGCTGCACGTCGCGGCGATGTTCCTCCCCTCTCCCTTGACCGGCGCGCTCGTCGACCGGGTGGGTCGGCGCCCCGTGCTCGCGGCCGGGGCGGTGACGCTCGTGCTCGCGGGCCTCGTCGCGGCGGTCGCCCCGCAGGACTCGGTGGCGGTGCTGGCGGTCGCGCTGATCCTGCTGGGGCTGGGCTGGAACTTCGGGCTGGTCGCCGGGACCGCGCTGGTGACCGACGCGGTGCCGCTGGTGTCCCGCGCGCGGACGCAGGGCCGCGTCGACCTCGCGGTCGCGCTGGCCGGGGCGACCGGCGGGATCGGCAGCGGGTTCATCGTCGCGCAGGCCGACTTCGTCGGGCTCTCGCTCGCCGGCGGGGTGCTCGCGCTGTGCCTGCTGCCGCTGCTGCTCGCGGCGAGAGACCCCGTCCTGCAACCGGCCTGACCGCAGCGCCCCGGCGAGGCCCGGCCGGCCTTGACGCGGGCCGCCGTCAGCGCCGGTGGCTCGAGTCCCCGGTCAGCCGCTCGACGAGCTCCTCGGTCCGCTCGTCGGGCTCGCCGAGCATCAGGCAGCGCGTCGTGCCTCCCAGCCGCACGACCAGGCCGACCTGCGTGCGCCGGTGCTCTCGCCGAGCGCGTACATCGCGGCGTGCAGGGCCCGGTCGTCGGTCGAGCCGCACAGGAGCGCGACGTCGGGGCGGAGCTCCCGGATCAGGTCGCTCGCCTCCTCGAGCGGCACGAGCGGGCCGGCCACGAGGATGCTGTCGTCCAGGACGCTGCGGCGCAGGATCGAGCTGGTCAGGTCCTCGTCCCCGGCGATCATCACGGTCGACCGGGCGAAGAGCCGCCCGTCCTCGTCAGTGCCCCAGGTCCACGCGGGCCAGGGGTCCGGGTCGTGCCGCCGCAGTGCCATGGGCTCCGCAGATACCCGGGGTCGGGGTCCGGCAATCCATCAGCCGGCGGCGAGCAGCCCGCGCAGGCGCTCGACGACCGCGCGCTCGAACGCGACGAGAGGGCCGTCCGCGAAGTCCGGGTCGTTGCGCACCTCGAAGTGCCCCGGGGACGTCTCGACCAGGATCGTGTCCTCGCCGTTGAACCGCAGGGCGCGGACGGCGACGAACAGCACGCCGCGCAGGTCGTCGACGTCGTCGGGCAGCTCCCCCGTGCGCTGGAAGGTGCCGCGGATCTCCTGGTAGCGCGGTCCCCACACGTCACCGAAGTGCGCGTAGCCGTCGAAGCCCATCGCGAAGTGGGCGAGCGTCGAGTGGTCGGCACCCGGCGGCGGCAGCTCGTCCCCGAGCAACGGCGGCCCGGCGGGTGGGAGCGGCTGCAGGTCTTCGGGCTGCAGGTCGTGCAGACCGTCGGCGAGCGCGACGAGGTCGTCATGACGGTGCAGCCGGGCGCGCCACGCAGCCGGGATCCCCTCGACGCCGTAGAGCGCACCGGCGAGCTGCCCGGCGATCGCCGCCGTGGTGTCGGCGTCGTCCCCGAGGTTCGCGGCCCCCAGCACGGTCTCGGCGAACGTGTCGTGGTGCGCGACGGCCCAGAGCGCAGCCTCCAGCGCGTGGACGATGTAGCCGGTGCCGCGGATCTCGGGCGGGTGGCGGTCGCGGTAGGACCCGCGGGCGACGAGCGCGATCTCGGGGTGCAGCATCCGCTCGCCGCTGTAGCGCACGGCGCGCGGCTCGTAGAGGACGTGGTGGACGAGCAGCCGCTCCTTCGGGGTGCCGCCGAGCGCGCCGATCAGCAGGCCGGTGAAGTACCGGCAGGCGTCGGCGGCCGTCGGCGCGCCGTGGGTGGTGCGGGCGCTGCGCGCGGCGGCCACGACGGCGCCGGGCGGGTCGGCGGCGTAGGCGATCGGGATGGGCGCGAGCTTCATCAGCGGCCCGTTGCCCGCAGCGTCCGGGGCGGCGTCCCCCGGGTAGGCGTTCCCGGGGTCGCGTTCGAACCGCGTCAGTGCGGCGGACGTCGCGCCGCCGATGTCGAAGCAGTGGCCCGTGCTCGAGTTGTGGCCCTCGCGGTACCAGCGCAGGTAGCGGCGCAGCTGATCGGCGGGGTCGAAGCGCCGGCGGTCGAGCAGGCTCTCGGCCAGGCAGATCGCCATCGAGGTGTCGTCGGTCCACTGCCCTGCACGCAGGCTGAACGGGCCCCCGCCGACGATGTCGGTCAGCGGCCGGAACGACCCGGGACGGCGGAACTCGACGGTCGTGCCGAGCGCGTCGCCGGCCGCGAGTCCGAGCAGCGCGCCGCGCGCGCGGTCGCGGGGTGTCGGGGGCTCAGGCACGATCGGATCCTCCCCTACCCGGGCGTGGGCGTGGACCCGGACCGGGTGTAGCACGCGTGCTACAGTGGCCCGATGGACGTCGTCCGCATCACGCAACGGGAGCTCCGCAACGACAGCGGCGCGATCATGCGCGCGCTCGACGCCGGCAGGCGCTTCGAGGTCACGCGCAACGGCGTGCTTGTCGGAGAGCTCACCCCTGCCCGTCCGCGCGAGTTCGTGCCGACGGACGCGGCACTCGCGGCGTTCGCGGGAGCGCCGGCGATCGACGGCGCCGGGTTCCGCGCCGACGTCGACGACCCGGTGGACCAGGACGCCACCCCGCGTGCCTGAGCGACCCCTCCGCGGACTCCTGGACACCTCCGTGATCATCGATCTCGAGCGCGTCGCCGCCGGCGATCTACCGGTCGAGATCGCCATCGCAGCGGTCACGCTTGCCGAGCTGACCGCAGGTCCGCACGCCACCTCCGATCCGCTGGAGCGCGCGCGGAGGCAAGACCGGCTGCAGCGGACCGAGGCGACCTTCGAGCCACTGCCGTTCGATGCCGCCGCGGCGCGGGCGTACGGGCGGGTCTACGCCTCGGTCGTCGCCGCGGGGCGCAAGGCGCGTGGCAGCCGCGCCGTTGATCTGCTCATCGCGGCGACCGCGCTCGCGCGCGAGCTGCCGCTGTACACGTGCAACCCGGCGGACTTCGCGTATCTCGGAGATCTGCGGGTGGTCGCCGTCGTGCCGCGCCCGGCGCCGTGAGCGCCGGGACCGCGCGTCAGCCCTGGCTCGCGATCTGGATGAGGTTCCCGCACGTGTCGTCGAACGTCGCGACCGTCACCGGACCCATCGTCGTCGGCTCCTGCTCGAACGTGACGCCGAGCTCGGACAACCGCACGAACTCCGACAGCACATCGTCGACGCCGAAGGACGTGTACGGGATGCCGTCGTCGCGGATCGCCTGCCTGAACGGGGCGACCGCCGGGTGGTCCGACGGCTCCAGAAGCAGTTCGACGCCGTCCTGCGCGTCCGGCGACACGACCGTCAGCCAGCGGACCCCGTCGCCGATCGGGACGTCGTGCTTCTTCACGAATCCGAGCACCTCCGTGTAGAACGCGAGGGCCTTCGCCTGGTCGTCGACGAAGACGTTGGTCACGGTGATGCGCATGGTGGGGCCGATCATGCACCATGCCGGTCCATGGAGTTGACCGATGTCCTCGCCAACGGGGTCGGCGTGCTGGGCAGCGGGACGGCGTGCCTGGTGGCGCTGCGCTACCGCGACACCACGACGCCTGCCGCGGAGGACGCGGCGGGCACGTAGCCAGCGGCGAGCGACTCGAGCGAAACGGGGCGCCCGACGTGGTACCCCTGGGCGAAGTCGACGCCCTGGCGGCGCAGGAACCGCTGGGTCTGGTCGTCGGGGACGAACTCGGCGATCGTCTCCTTCCCCATCCCCCGGGCGATGCCGACGACGGCGGCCACGACGAGGCGGTCGGTCTCGTTGCGCAGGCAGTCCTGGATGAACTCGCCGTCGATCTTCAGGTAGTCGAACGGCAGGTGCTTGAGGTAGTAGAACGAGCCGAAGCCGGCGCCGAAGTCGTCCAGCGCAAAGCGGCAGCCGAGCGCGCGAAGCCGCTCGCTGAAGGCACGCGCATCCTGCATGTTGGCCACTGCGGCGGTCTCGGTCACCTCGAAGATGAGGTTCGCCGGGTTCACGCCGGTCTCGGCGATGCGCTGCTCGACGAGGTGCAGCAGCTGCTCCTCGGCCAGCGACTTCCCGGACAGGTTGACCTCGAGGACCAGGCCCTCCTCGCCGCGGGCGCGGTGCTCGGCGAGCAGGTCGATCGCGCGGCCGACGACCCAGCGGTCGACCTCCTGGATGACGTCGAAGCGCTCGGCGACGTGCAGGAACGCGCCGGGCGGCACGACACGGCCGTGCTCGTCGCGCATGCGCAGCAGCAGCTCGTGCTGGCGCACGCGGTTGGTGCGCAGATCGAGGATCGGCTGGGCGACGAGCTCCAGACGGTCCTCCTCCAGCGCGCTGCGGATCCGCTCGACCCAGCCGAGGCGGGTCTTCATCCGCGGCTCGTCGTAGAGCTCGGAGGAGTAGTGCGCCCAGCGGGCGCGACCGTCCTCCTTGGCCTCGTACACGGCGAGGTCGGCGTTGACCAGCGCCTCCTCGCCCGTGATCAGCGGCTCCTCGAACATCGCGACGCCGAGGCTGCAGGTGACGCCGCGGGGGGCGCCGTCGCTGATCGTCGCGCCGACGTCCCGGACGACCGCGGCGGCGACGATCTCCGCCTCCTCGCGGGTCGCGCGCGGCAGCAGGACCGCGAACTCGTCGCCGCCGAGCCGGGCGACGATGTCGGTCTCGCGCAGGCGCTTGCCGAGGGTCTGCGCGACCGCGACGATGAGCTCGTCGCCGGCGTTGTGGCCGAGCGTGTCGTTGACGAGCTTGAAGTGATCGAGGTCGAGGACGAGCAGCGCGCCGCCGGGGCCGTAGCGCTGCAGCTCGGCGACCTGCCGGTCGAGCTCCTGCTCGAAGCGGCGGCGGTTGTAGAGCCCCGTGAGCGGGTCGTGGTCGGCGAGGTACTGCAGGCGACCGGCGTCGTCGCGGCGGCGCGTGATGTCCTGGACCTGCCCGAGCAGCGCGGTCGGGGCGCCGTCGCCGTCCCGGATGACGGTGGCGTGCAGGGAGACCCAGACCGGCTCGCCGGACGGGGTGAGGTAGCGCTTCTCGAGCTCGTAGGAGGTGGTCCGGCCGGCGAGGAGGTCGTCGATCGCCTGACCGCTCGCAGCGAGGTCGTCGGGGTGGGTGATCGCCTGGACGCTCGTGCCCTCGAGCGCGTCGCGGGTGCGGTCGAGGATCGTGCAGAGCGCCTCGTTGACCTGGAGGTAGCAGCCGTCCAGCCCGACGATCGCCATACCGATCGGGGCATCGTCGAACGCGCGGCGGAAGCGCTCCTCGGCGTCGAGCACGCGCTGCTCCGCACGCTTGTGGTCGGTCACGTCGATGGTGACGCCGCCGAGCCCGACGATCCGTCCGTCGGCGTCGCGGACCGGGAACTTGCTGACCAGGAAGGTGTGATCGGTGCCGTCGGCGTGCGGCATGACCTGCTCGCCGCGGACCTCCTCCCCGGCACGGACGGGCACCTCGGCCGCGCGCACGCGATCGGCGAGCTCCCGGGGCAGCAGGTCGTCCAAGGTGCGGCCCTCGATGCTCGTCCGCGTCGAGTCCAGCGCGCGTGCGGCGGTGTCGTTGGCGACGACGAAACGGTCGTCGAGGTCGCGGAAGTAGATCGCGGCCGGCGCATTCGCGAGCAGCGACTGGATCTGCTGCTCGGCAAGCGCGGCTCGCGTGCCGCGGGTCCGGGCGTCGGCCAGCGCGCGGCGCAGCAGGACGGTCTGCGCCCCGACGGCGAGAACCGCGGCGATGAGCAGCAGCTCGACGAGCGCGGGGCCGACGCCCGCGGCCTGCATGACGGCGAGCACCGCGAGCAGGACCGAGGTGGCGAGGGCCGTACGGCGCAGATCGGGGAGGAGCGGGAACATGACGCGCGCCCCGTACGCGACGGACCGTGTCCCTTACAACGGCACGGACGGGCGCGGGTGGATCGGATATTCGTCCACTACGTGGTGCGGTGCGGTAGCGCGGGTGAGCACGAACGGCAGCCCGCGCGTGGGCAGCCGACCGATCCGGACGGCGGACATGCCGAGTAGCCGCCCGTCGGGCAGCGCGCGCAGCTCGTCGCGCACGTGACGCCAGGGGAGCGGCGCGTCGAGGGCGTAGGAGACGAGGAGGACCTCGCGGCCGTCGATGGCGGACGGCTCGTTGCGGGCCGTCATCGCGAGGTGCTCGCGGGTGCCGCCGTCGACGAGGTTCGTGCCGTGGCCGTGCGCGTCGAAGCGCTTGCCCAGCCAGTCGGGCAGGCCGGCCTTCGCGACGCCCCGGGGCGCGATCGCCTGCAGGAGCTTCGGGCCGACGAAGCTCGCGTGCCAGTCGCCTTCGAGGTCCGGCGGTGCTGGGGCCGGGAGCACCGACCAGAGCTTTGCGAGCTTGGCGAGGGAGGTCGGGAGCGTCGTCGCTGGTGTCGTTCTCGCTCTGGCCTGGTCCGGTGAGCCCATCGTTGTCGCGAACCGCTCGGCCATCGCGGTGATCGTCAGCGACGGGTTGACGCCGACGTCGGCGGGGATGACGCTCGCGTCCGCGACGTACAGCCCGGGATGGCCGTGGACCTCGTGGTTCGCGTCGACCACGCCTGCGCGCGCGTCGTCACCCATCACCGCACCGCCGAGGATGTGCGCGGTGAACGAGCGCCCGGCGATCGACTCGACCGTCATGTTCAGCGGCGTCCCGCCCGAGATCTGCGCGAACGCGCGGGTCGCCTCGTTGGCGACCGGGATGTAGCTCGGCGTCGCCGGGCCCTCCCCGCGCTCGGAGCGCAGCACGCGCTTCCAGGGCCGGGCGGGCGAGCGGCGGTAGGTCAGTCCCAGGACGCCCTCCCCGGACTGCATGACGCTGAGCGCCGTGTACCGCGCCTCGAAGTCCTTGGCGAAGACGACCTTCAGGTGCTTGACGGGGTGCGTCGCGATCGCCTTGAGCGTCTGTCTCGCCCGCTTCGCGGCGTCGTGCCCGTCGGTCAGCGGTCCGACCGACAGCCGCAGCAGCCGGCCGCCGCCGACGTAGCGGTTCTGCGTGATGTGCGTGTGCGGGTCGGGGTGGAAGTCGGTGGAGATCGACGGCCCCATCGTCAACGGCGGGCCGCCGGGCGGCTGCAGTACGCCGGTGATCGCCTCGCTGTTGGTGCGGACCTTCTGCCCGAGCATCTTCGAGATGTGCGGCAGTGTGCCGAGCTCGTCGCGGCAGCGCAGCAGCAGCTCGGTCGTGCCCAGGACGCCGGCGCTGACGACGACGCGCTCGGCCGTGTGGGTTTCGCCGCTCGCGGTGCGCAGCGCGTAGCCGCCCCCGGCAAGCGGGACGATCGCGTCGACCCGCGTGTCCGGCACGATCCGCGCGCCGTGTCGCTCGGCGAGGTGCAGGTAGTTGCGGTCCAGCGTGTTCTTCGCGCCGTACGGGCAGCCGGTCAGGCACCCGCCGCACAGCCGGCAGCCGGTGCGCGCCGGACCGTCGCCGTCGAAGAACGGATCCTCGCGCGTGATCCCGGGGCCGTCCCCGTAGTAGATGGCGGCGGGCACGCGGCCGAACGTGTCGCCGGCGCCCATGGCGATCGCGGTCTGCTGCAGGTAGTCGTCCTGCAGGCCGAGCACGCTCGCAGGGGTCTCGGTCCTCCCCAGCATCCGCGCGGCGGTCGCGTAATGCGGTGCGAGCTCGTCCTCCCACGGCGTGTCGCTCGCGGGCCACGCGGGGTCCTCGAAGAAGGCGGGGCCTGGCTCCAGGAGCACGGCGGCCCAGACGATCGAGCCGCCGCCCACGGCGTTGGCGCCGATGATGCCCATGTGGCGGAAGACCCGCTGCCAGAAGAAGCCCGTCGTGCCCGGGCCCCAGAGATAGGCGCGCAGGTCGGTGCGCGCGGCGAGCAGGTCGGCGTCGGTCAAGCGGCGGCCCTGCTCCAGGACGGTGACGTGCCAGCCCTGCTCGGCGAGGCGCAGCGCCGAGACGGCGCCGCCGAAGCCGGAGCCGACGATCGCGACGGAACCGGGCTGCGGGCGGGTCGACGTTGGCACGGGCGGGAGGGTACTTCGCGCCGATGTCCGGGACACTTGGGTGGTGTCCACCGCGCGTCTCCACGGCCAAGAGGTCTCCTACAAGCTCGCCGGGGAGGGTCCCCCGATCGTCCTGATCCACGGGATCACCTCGAGCGTCCGCACGTGGAACGAGGTGTTCGACGGGCTCGCCGCGCGGCACATGGTGCTCGCGCCGGACATGCTCGGCCACGGCCGGTCGGGCAAGCCGCGGGGCGACTACTCCCTCGGCGCCTACGCCAGCGGCGTGCGTGACCTCATGGCGCTGCTCGGTCTCGGGTCGGCGACGATCGTCGGGCACTCGCTCGGCGGCGGGATCGCGATGCAGTTCGCCTACCAGTTCCCCACGCGCGTCGATCGCCTCGTGCTGGTCGACAGCGGCGGGTTGGGACGGGCAGTGAGCCCGGCGCTGCGCGCGGCCGCGCTCCCCGGGGCGGAGCTCGTCGTGCCGCTGCTGTTCAACTCGGCCACGCGCGCCGCCGGGCGGGCGGTGAGTGGTGTCCTCGGGCGTGTCGGCCGCCGCGGCTCACCCGAGCGGCAGGAGGTGCTCACGGGCCTCGACTCGCTCTCCTCCCCCGACGCGCGCGAGGCGTTCCTCCACACCGTGCGGTCGGTCATCGCGCCGACGGGCCAGCGCGTGGACGCGCGGGACCGGCTGTACCTGTCGTCCGCCGTGCCCAGCCTGCTCGTCTGGGGCGAGCGCGACCGGATCATCCCGCTGAGCCACGGCGTCCGCGCCCACGAGCTCATGCCGGAGAGCCGGCTCGAGATCTTCGAGGGCGCGGGCCACTTCCCGTTCCGCGACGATCCGCAGCGGTTCGTCGAGGTCCTCGAGCGCTTCATGGCCGAGACCGAGCCGGCGGCGCTCACGGAGGAGAGCGTCACCGACCTGGTCCGGCGGGCGGGCGACAACCTCTAGCTGCGTCCCGCGGCCTTGCGGTAGCGCCCGATCGCCAGCGGCGCGAACACCGCGAGCAGCACGAACGACCAGGCGACCGCGCCGAGCACGCTGCCGTCCGGGTCGTTCAGCCACAGGTGGCGCAGCGCGCCGACCACGACGGTGAACGGGTTGACCTCGGCGAAGGCCTGCAGCCCGTCGGGCATCGACTCGACCGGCACGAATGCAGAGCTGATGAACGTGAGCGGGAACACCGCGAGGAAGCCGAGCGAGTTGGCGGCCTCGGGCGTCGTGACGATCGTCCCGAGCAGCGCGAACACCCAGCTGAACGCGTAGCCGAAGAGGACCATCAGGCCGATGCCGCCGAAGATCTCGGCGACGCTCGCGTCGAACGAGAAGCCGATGATCAGGCCGGTCGCGAGCAGCACAAGCAGCGAGATGGTGTTGGTCACCATGTCGGCCATCGTGCGGCCGGCGAGCACCGCGGCCCTCGACATCGGCAGCGAACGGAACCGGTCGACCAGGCCCTTGTTGAGGTCCTCGCAGAGGCCCAGCGCCGTGACGAACCCGCCGAAGGCGATGTTCTGGACGATGATGCCGGGCAGCAGGAAGTCGACGTAGGCGTAGCCGGGCGTGGTGATCGCGCCGCCGAAGACGTAGACGAACAGCAGGACGAACATCACCGGCTGGACGGTGAAGGCGATGATGAGGTCCGGCGTGCGCGGCAGCCGGACGAGGTTGCGCTCGGCGATGACGAGCGTGTCGGTGAGGTGGCGGGTCATGCGCTGTGCTCCTGCGTCTCGGTGTCGGTCTCGGTCTCGGTGGCCTTGCCGGTGAGCGTCAGGAAGACGTCGTCCAGCGTCGGCTTCTTCACGGCGACGTCCTCGACTCCGATCCCTGCGCGGTCGAGCGCGCGCACGGTCTGGACGATCGCGCCGGACGGCTCGCGCGGCGTGAGCCGGATGAGCGCGCCGTCCTGCGTGACGGGTTCGTCGGTGAGGTCGGCCAGCGCGTCGTGGGCGTTGCGTGCGTGCTCGGCGGTCGCGAGCCGGATCTCGACGCGCTCGCCGCCGACGCGGCGCTTGAGCTCGTCGGCGGTGCCGTCGGCGATCACGCGGCCGCGGTCGATGACCGCGATGTGGTCGGCGAGGCGGTCGGCCTCTTCGAGGTACTGCGTCGTGAGCAGGACGGTGGTGCCGTCGGCGACGAGATCCTCGATGACGCTCCACAGGTCCAGGCGGCTGCGCGGGTCGAGGCCGGTGGTCGGCTCGTCGAGGAAGAGCACCGGCGGCTTGGCGACGAGCGCGGCCGCGAGGTCCAGTCGGCGGCGCATGCCACCGGAGTAGGTCTTGGCCGGCCGTGCGGCCGCCTCGGTGAGGGCGAAGCGCTCGAGCAGCTCGTCGGCGCGCTTCTTGGCCGTTGCGCGGTTCTCGCCGTAGAGGCGACCGACCATCGTGAGGTTCTCGCGACCGGTCAGCGCCTCGTCCACTGCCGCGTACTGGCCGGCGAGGCCGATCTTGGTCCGCAGCTCGTCGGCCTGCGTCGCGACGTCGAGCCCGGCGACGCGGGCGGTGCCGCTGTCGGGCCTCAGCAGTGTGGTGAGCACGCGCACGACGGTGGTCTTGCCGGCGCCGTTGGGCCCGAGCACGCCGAGCACGGTGCCCGCCTGCGCCTCGAGCGTCACGCCGTCCAGCGCCTTCACGTCGCCGAAGGACTTGGTGAGTCCCTCGACGGAGATGGCGGGCGGGTCCGCCCGTCCCCCGGTCGTCGGCATTGGCCTGGTCCCCTGGTCGATGAGCGTCATAGGTGGCACTCTGCCGGGGGTAGTGGCCAGTTTCTGTCCTAGTTCAGTGGCCGTTGATTGGAGTTGCGCCGCGCCGGGAATCTGACGGCCATGACGCTCGCACTCGCCGTCCTGCTCGTGGTCGTTCTGGTAGCGATCGGGGCGTACTTCGCCTCGCGGAACGTCGCCGGGCAGGTGGAGGACAAGCTCGAGCCGCGCCCGTCGCCGGACGCGCTGCGGCACGACGCCGATCGGCCGGTGCAGTAGCTGTTTTCAGCGCGCTCCGCGCAGGTGGATGAGCTTGCGCACCTGGTCCTCTGGGATCGGCAGCGGCACGTCATGCGCATTGCGACCCTCGAGGTCGGCGAGTGAGCGGATCTTCCTCAGCCATTTGGTCGCCTTGACGTCCCGTGCGGTCAGGTCGAGCAGCGCGAACCACGGGAGGCCGTGCGCGGTGTAGCTGTGCGCGTCGGGTGCGGGGTGCGGGGCGGGGATGCCGGTGATCGCCTCGAAGACCATCGCGTCGACGAGGTCGATGCGGATCGTCCGGGTCGGCTTGCGCTTCCAGGTGTCCAGGCCGTGGGCGTCCTCCCGGATGTCCTGGTGGATGCGGCCGCCGGCCGCGAGGCCCATCGCGGCGCCAGCCTGCGGGGGCGCGGCGGCACACGGCATAGCGGTGAAGTCGCCGCGGAAGAGCGTCGTCGGCGCCTGCGTGGGAAACCGGCCCTTGCGGGGCTCGAACAGCGTGAGGTTCAGCCCGCCCTGTGCGGGCTCGTCGCTCAGCTGCTCCTCGACCGTGTGGCCGTCGCCGAGCGTCGCGGCGACGAACTGCCGCACGACGCCGTCGCCGGAGTTGATGCCGTCCAGCCACGGCTGCTCGGGGATGACGACGTAGTCCTGCTTTCTCTTTGTGCCTTGCAGCGTCGTCGGGTCGAAGGGCTTGCCGGTGAGCCCGCAGGTCGCGCCGAGCCCGACCTTCAGCGCGTGCGGCCGCCAGTGGGGGGCGCGGAAGCTCAGCCACAGCGCTTCGCTCCGGTGCATGGGGACGACGTACTCATCCGCGCCCGTCTCGTACGCGGTCATCGTGCCGAGCCCGGGCGGCAACGGGTAGTCGTTGCCGTCGTCGGGGATGCGCAGCGTGCGCTGCAGCGCGACCGAGCAGTGGTCGTTCAGCGGGAGCTGCGTGAGCGGGCGGGCGAGGGTCGCGGGCATCGGGGCCTCCGGGGTGGGGTGCCGTGGGGTCGTTGCGAGCCGCGTGATCTGACGTCGATGAGCGCTGGACGTTGCAGGACGACCCGCGTACCTTCGGCGTATGTCCGACGACGTCACGGTCAGCAAGGCCAAGGCGCAGTTCCACAAGCTCCTGCGTCGAGTGGAAGCCGGCGAGGAGGTCGTGATCCTACGAGGCTCGGTGCCGGTCGCCAGGCTCGTCCCCGTGCGGGCCGGGTCCTCAGAGCGGCGACTCTGGGGCGATCTCGCAGGCGAGATGCGGCACGACTTCGACGCCCCGCTCGAAGACTTCGACTCCCACCAGTAGAGCGTTCGTCTCTCTATTGCGAGGGACCGCGAGTCGTGTTCCAAGACAGCGCCGATTCGACCGATCTGACCGCGTGCCTTCGTCGGGCTGCTTTGGTCGATCGCCTTGTGCGCGCCGCTCGTCCTGTCCTACCCTCGTCATCGACCATGTCGACCGCCGGCCTCCACCGCTTCTCGACCGCGGACTACGAGCACCTTGCCTCGGCGGGTGCGTTCGCAGGCCAACGGGTCGAGCTGCTCGACGGTCTGGTCGTCGACGTGAGCCCGCCCGGCGAGGAGCACGTCGAGATCGTCCAGGGACTGGTCCGGCTGTTCGCCGCTCGGTTGGACCTGCTCCGCGTGCAGGCTCCGCTGGCGGTCGCCGACGGCTGGCTCCCGGAGCCGGACGTCGCACTTGTCACCAAGACCGGAGGACGCCTCGAACGTCCGACGACGGCGCACCTCGTCGTCGAGGTCGCCGTGAGCTCCCGGCCGCGCGACCTGCGCAAGGCCGACGTGTACGCCCGCGCCGGCATCGAGCGCTACTGGATCGTGGACCTCGAAGCCGCGTGCGTGCTCGAGCACAGCGGGCCAGGGGTCGGCGGCTATCGCAGCATTTGCCGCCTCGCCGGGGACGACGAGCTCGTGACCGGCGTGGAGGGCCTCGAACCCTTCACGGTTGCGGCGATCCTCGCGCCGGCCCAGTAGGCGCCGCCGCGCCGCGACCTACGGACTCTCGCGCACCATGATCAGGCTGGTCGCGCCCGGCGTCCCGGTCCGCCGGCCGGCCGTGAGGACGACGTGCTCCCCGGGCGCGAGTCCGGCTTCGTCGCGGGCCGCCTCCAGGCACCACTCGACGAGCTCGTCGACCGTCTCGGCGACCTGCATCGCGATCGGCGTCACGCCCCACTCCAGCGTGAGCTGACTCGCGACCGTCTCGTCGTGGACGAACGCGAGGATCGGCCGGTCAGGCCGGTACTTCGCCGCCGAGCGCGCACCGTTCCCGGTGGACGTCGGCACGATCAGCGCGGCGGCCCCGAGCTCGTGGGCGAGCTGCTCGGCGGCGTGGATGACGACCCCCGCGGGGGTGTCCTGCTTGACGCCGCGGGCGCGGCCGATGATCTCCGGCGCCTCCTCCGCGGCCGCCGCGATCTCGCCCATGGCCAGCACCGCCTGGACCGGATAGGCGCCCACGCCCGTCTCGGCGGAGAGCATCACCGCGGACGTCCCGTCGATGACCGCGTTGGCCACGTCGGTCGCCTCCGCGCGCGTCGGCTCGGGGGCGCTGATCATCGACTCGAGCATCTGCGTCGCCGTGATCACCGTCTTGCCGACCTGCGTCGCGCGGTAGATCGTGTCCTTCTGCATCAGCGGCACGCGCGCGACGCCGGCCTCCACCCCGTAGTCGCCGCGCGCGACCATCACGCCGTCGCACTCCTCGAGGATCGCGTCGAGGTGCTCGTAGGCCTCGACCTTCTCGATCTTCGCGATCGTGCGGGCGCGGGAGCCGAGCGTCTGCAGGCGTTTGGTGAGATCGACTACATCGGCCGCGTTGCGCACGAAGGAGAGCGCGACGAAGTCCGCCTGCAGCTCGGCCGCGAGCGCCAGGTCGGCGACGTCCTTGTCGGTGATTGCGGGCAGGTTGGGCCGTGCGTAGGTGACGTTCACGCCCTTGCTCGCGGAGACCGGTCCCGCCGAGACCGCGCGGGCGGTGACCACGTGCTCGTGGACGCGGACGACGTCGAAGCGCGGGAGCCCGTCGCCGATGACGACCTGCGAGCGCGTGGTGATCAGCTCGGCGAACCCGTCGAAGCCGACGATCAGGTCGGCGCCGCTGCCCGGCCCGCCGAAGGTCAGCTCGTCGCCGGCAACTACCCCGCGCGGCGGGGTGTCGGGGAGCAGCCGCAGCTTCGGGCCCTGGAGGTCGAACAGCACGCCCAGCGGCCGGCCGGCGCGGGCCGCCGCCGCGCGCGCCCCGGCGGTGCGGGCGCGCAGGTCGTCGGGCGTGCCGTGGGAGCAGTTGACCCGCACGCAGTCGACGCCGGCGGCGAGGAGAGCGTCGAGCGTCTCGGGCGTCTCGCTCGCCGGGCCGAGGGTCGCGACGATCTTGGTTCGGCGGGCGTGCATGCGGGCGGGAGTGTCGTCGGGCGGGGGACGGCCGTCAAACGCTCAGCAAGCGGCGTCGACGAACGCGACGTCGTAGGACGCCAGCTGGCGGTCGGCGCTGAGCAACGTGAATCCCTCGGTCATGGCTTGAGCGACCAGGAGCCGATCGAACGGGTCTCGATGGTGCAGCGGCAGGCGTCCGACGGCGAGACCGTGCGCGGGAGCCAGCCCGGCGACGCGGATGCCTGCTGCGATGACGCGCTCGTCGAGGTCCGCCGGGACCCGGAGCTTGCCGATCGCGGCCTTGACGCCGATCTCCGCGAAGGAGACCACGCTGAACGCCAACTCCGTTGCCTCCGACACGACGCGTTGCGCCTGCGGTCCGAGCTCCCGCTCGCCCGACAGCTGCCACAGCACGACGTGTGTGTCGAGCAGCAACCTCATGCAGGCGCGTCGAGCATCTCGTCCAACTCGGCGTCGGTGAACTCGAAGTCGTCACCGATGACGATCTGCCCCCGCAGGGTCCCTGCGGCCCGCAGGAAGGCCTGCCCGGGGGCCGGAGCTTCGATGGCGGTCAGCCGTGCGACCGGCACGCCGTCGCGCGCGATCTCGATCTCCTCACCCGCCTCGACGCGAGCAAGAAGCTTGGAGAGGTCGGTCTTCGCCTGTCCGACGTTGACGCGCATGCAGGAGAGGGTATCGCCTTGACCAAGGTTGACCAAGCACCTGCGGGCCGCCTAGAGGCCGAGCCGCAGCGCCCCGGCGATCTGTCGCAGCTGATCGGCGTCGACGTCGGCGCGCGCCGCGTAGTCCTCCCAGCTGCCGACGACGTCGGTGACCTCGGTGAGGATGCGCCGCGCCGCTCCCTGCTTCAAGCGCGCGACCTTGGCGCACCGCTCGAAGTCGTCCCGCCCGAAGTCGTCGTTCTTGCCGTTGATCGTCATCTGGTGGTGCGCGACCCACGGGCTGTCGGGCCGGTAGGAGTACGTGACGTCGAACGCCGGGGAGAGCGACCAGCGACCGGCGCGGTCCATGAGGAAGGCGATGTTCTTCACATGGTCGTCCTGGTTGCGCGCGACGACGTTGAACACCATCCGCCGGAAGAGCTGCTCGACCGCCGCGGGCTCGACGTCGAGGTCCCGCAGGACCTGGAACGCCTGCTCGTACCCGTGGGCGGCCGGCTGCTTGAAGTCGTAGTGCGCGAGCGCCGCGAGCGACAGCATGTGGAGCTTGTCGCCGTCGGTGGTCCGGTCGAAGCGCCGGGTCATGAAGTGCCGCCGTCCCCCCTCCTCGAGCAGGCGGCAGTCGGCCATCTCGATCCCGGCGTCGCGCGCCATCAGCGAGTAGGCGAACTCGATCGCGCCGTAGCCCTGCGGATCCGCGAGCCGGTCGCGGTCCTTGTTGTTCTCAACGCCGTCGAACTTGAGGAGCCAGTGCTCGAAGCCGGGCTCGGCGTCGACCTGGCCGGAGCGGATGGCGCCAGTCCGCGGGTTCCAGGCGATGACGGCCTTCGCGCGGGCGCCGCCGGCGGACGTGCCGACGGAGAGGATGTCCTGCATCGCCTGCTCGTCCTCTCCGGCCGCGAGGGAGGACACCAGCTCTTCGCGGCTCGCGAGTGCGCGGGAGGCCAGCTCGACCAGCGCGGCGACCTCGAGCTCGCGGGTCGGCGACGGCGCGGGCCCGGCCGCGGGGCGGAACTCGAGTGCCCCCATGCCGCGCGTGCTGATGTAGCAGAGGCGCTCGACCGGATCGAAGTCCTGCGGACGGCGGCCCTGCCCAGCGAGCCAGGCGTCGATGAGCGCGTTTCCGTACTTGTCCGGCAGGCTGTCGGCGAGCAGACCGGGGAGCCCGCGGAAGCTGTCGGGGTTCAGGGCCGGGAACTCGTACGGCTCGAGCCGGAGCGGCAGGTGCAGCGGGGCGACACGGATGCCGCTGGCGACGAAGTCCCGGTCGTACTGGAACGTCGCGACCCGGCCACCGTCGGGCCAGGCGACCGCGCCGATCCGGGTGCCCCAGAGCCGGATCTCGGCGAGGGTCGCCATCAGTCGTCGACCTGCTCGTCACCCCAGCGGAACCCGCCGTCGGCCGGCGACGTGGCCGCGCCTCGTCGCCCTGTCGCGCGCTTGCGGCGGCGGCCCTGGAGCGCGAGCTGCTCCATCGGGCTGAGCTGCGGCTCAGGAACGAGACGCTCCAGACCGTCCACGAGGTCGAGCGCGCGGAGGATGCGGATGAAGATCTCGAGCCGTACCGCGCCGCCGGCCTCGGCGCGCACGATGGACTTGCGGTCCACCCCAGCGCGGTCGCCGAGCTCTGCCTGGGTCAGGTTGAGCAGCAGCCGGCGCGCGGCCAGCCGCGTGCCGAGCTCCTGGATGATCGTGGCGTCGGAGGTGTCTTCGGTGATTCGCATACATCCTCGAGTACGGACAATAGCTGCTCCTTGGAGTTTTGTGTCCAACTAGATGGACATTGCTGACGTGTACTACACGGCCACGACGCGGACGCCACCCGCGTCGTCGACGAGGCGTAGGAGATCCTTCGGGTCGCTGGTAACGACGACGTCACCGCGGCGCGCAGCGCCGACCGCGACGAGTGCGTCGATCGCGTCCTTCGTCCCGGTTCGCGCAAGCAGCTCGCCGGCAGCCAGGGCGTACGCCTCGTCAACCGGCTCGATGACGACCGCGGACCGCAGCTCGTCGATCCACCGCCGGTGCCTGCCGCGCCAGACCTGCGCGAGAACGACCGACGGAACCGTGATCGTCACCTCGCGCTCGATCGCGCGCTCGAAGATCGCGTTGGCCCGCGCGGTTCCCCGCTCGAAGGCGATCAGCGCGCCGGCGTCAAGGGTCAGCCCGGGTAGCGGGCTCATATTCCCGCGTCGGCGAGCTCGGCGTTGACGGCCGCCTGCACTTCGGGATCAACCGGCCCACGCTCGCGCCGGGAGCGCTCGACGAGCGCGCGGAGTCGCTCCTGTCGGACCGAGTTCGCCAGGGCGGCGTTGACGAACGCCGAGAAGTTCCCGCCCGCGAGCTCCTCCACGGCGGCGACCACGTCTGCATCGAGCGTGACGGCCTTCTTCACCATCGTCATACCGGTGATCATACCGTCAGGCCGCTTCTGCGTTCCAGGCACGACGCAGCGCGTCCACCAGCGCCGATGCCTCGCGGCGATCGTCCTCGTGGATCGTCGGATCGAGGAACACGTCGACGATCGCGGCGCCCAGGTCCTGCCGGACGTAGGACGACAGACCGGTGTAGCGGTACGCCTGCAGCCGCTTATCCAAGAAGATGTATCGGCGGGTGTCGCAGTGCTTGTAGGCGTGGACAACCGTGCCGTCCGGCAGCGTGAACCGGTGCATCCACATGAACGCATGTGCGAGCTCGTAGGTGAGGGCCCGCTCCAGCGGAGCCCAGTCGTGATCGTCGAACCGGAGCTCGTCGCCGGGGCGGGGGTGCAGTGTCTCTTCGGGCATGCGGACAGGCTCGCGAGACCCGTGTGACGGAACAAGACGCGGGTGTGCCGATTCTGGGCGCAGGCCTACCGCGGCGGGGCTGCGGTCCGCGGCGAAGACCTTCGGGCTGTCGTCGCGACCGGACCACAAGCTCGCCGTGTCGGCGCCGCGTGAAAACTGACCCCCCTCCGCCGTTTGAAAACTGACCCCCTCGGTGCGGTCGGCGGAGTCGTCCGAGGTGGTGCCGAGCCTCGTCGCATACGTGCGATGAGGAGGCGGCGAAGGGGTGGTTTCAGTGGAGCAGTGGGCTGAGCTTCGGCGGGAGCATTTCGTCGGCGGGAAGTCGATCAAAGAACTCGCACGGGCGACGGGGCTGTCGCGCAACACGGTGCGGCGGGCGTTGCGCAGCGAGTCGCCGCCGGGCTATCAGCGCCAGCCGCAGGCTGGCGTTCTCGATCCGTTCAAGGACGAGATCCACCGGCTGCTGCGACAGGATCCGAAGCTGCCCGGTGTTCGTGTTCGCGAACTGCTGGAGCCGCTCGGTTGCACTGCGGGCAAGACGGTGGTCGATGACTACTTGCGCGAGGTCCGGCCCTTGTTCGCGCCGGCACCGAGGACGTTCCAGCGGACGGCCTACCGGCCCGGCGAGATCTGCCAGTTCGATGTCTGGCAGCCGCGCGATGAGGTCCCGGTCGGTCACGGCCAGACCCGCCGGGCTTGGGTCGTGGTTGCGTGCCTGGGCTACTCGCGCGCCGGCGCCGGGACGCTGATCTTCAGCAAGGAGACCGAGGATCTGCTGGCCGGGATCGCCGGCTGTCTTGAGCGGCTGGGCGGTCTGCCGAAGGAGTTGGTCTGGGATCGCCAGGCCGGGATCCACGGGCACGCCGGCCGGCCGACGGACGCGTTCGCCTCGTTCTGCGGGCAGCTCAAAACGGGTTGGCGGTTCTGCGAACCGGCGGATCCGCAGGCCAAGGGCGCGGTCGAGCGGCTGCAGGGCTACGCCGAGACCAACTTCGAACCGGGCCGCGTTTTCGCGAACGAGGTCGACTTCCAGGACCAGCTCGACGCCTGGTTCACCAAGGCCAACGCACGCACCCACAAGACCCTCCGCGCCAGGCCGATCGACCGGCTGCGCGAGGAGCTCGAGGTCATGCCCGGTCTGCCGCAGATGCCCGACACGTCGCGGCGCTGGACGATGCGCGTTCCGCCGGATCCGCACCTGCGGTTCGACACCAACGACTATTCACTCGACCCACAGCTCGTCGGTCGGCGCGTTGAGGTCCGCATTGATCAGCGGACGGTTCGCGCGGTCGCCCTGGACACCGGCGAGGTCGCCGCCGACCACGCCCGCGTCTTTGCCAAGCATCGGACGATCACCGCGCTGGAGCACGCCCGCGCGCTGAAGGAGGGCCGGCGGCAGCCGGCCGAGACGACGGTCGAAGTTCGACCGCTCTCCCGCTACGACGCCCTGATCGCATGAGTCGCCCGAGCAGCGATCTCGCGCATCTGTTCCGCCAGCTCAAAGCACCGGCCGCCGCGGCCGCCCTGCCGAAACTCGCCGACCGCGCCCGGGCCGAGGAGTGGTCCTACGAGAAGTTCGCGGCGGCCTTGTTGAAGACGGAGACCGACAGCCGCGACAGCCACGGCGGGCAGGCGCGGATCAAGACGGCGAGGTTCCCGGCCAGGAAGACGCTGGAGGAGTTCGACTTCGCCTTCCAGACGAGCCTGAAGCGCGACTTGGTCCTGCACCTCGGTCAACTGGACTTCCTGCACGGCCGCGAGAACGTCGTTCTCCTCGGGCCGCCCGGGACCGGCAAGACGCACCTCGCGATCGCGCTCGGGATCCGGGCCTGCCTCGCCGGCCAGCGGGTCGTCTTCAAGACCGCCACCGAATGGGTCGCGCTGCTGGCCGACGCCCAGCGCCACGGCCGCCTCGACAGCGAGCTGGACCGGTTGCAGCGAATCCCCTTGCTGATCGTTGATGAGGTCGGCTACATCCCGTTCGATCCGCAGGCGGCGAACCTGATGTTCATGCTCGTTTCCCGACGCTACGAACGAGCATCTCTGATCGTCACCAGCAACAAGCCCTTCTCGGCCTGGGGCGACATCTTCGGCGACGAAGTCACCGCCGCCGCGATGATCGACCGGCTCGTTCACCACGCCGAAATCCTCGCGCTCAAGGGCGACAGCTACCGCCTCAAAGACCGCGACCTCGCGAGAGCGATCCCCACCGATTAGGGGCTGCCCGCGGCGAGCGCCGCTACGGCTCGCCCTACGGGCTCACCTCCGCAACGCCCGCCGCGCTCCCCTCCAAGGGGGGTCAGTTTTCAACCGGCGCAAAGGGGTCACATTTCAACCGGCCTTGACACGCCGAGCGAGGATCCGCAATCGGGGCTGTATTTCTGCAGTACGAGAAGACGAAACCAGGTGATGATGAGGACATGCCAGCTTGCTGGCCGCCACGGCTGAGCACTTCGACGACGACGTCACAGGCTCGAGGCGGTGAGCAAGGGCAGGCAATCGCGCAAGCGCTCGACGTTCTCGCGCTCCCGACCGGCTCGCGTGCGGCGCGTCGCGCTGCGCGCCTACTGCGCGATCACTGGAAGCGCCGCAGCACGTTTCTTCGCTGCCTTCCTGGCCGAGCTCAGGTGCCCGTGGAACGCGTTTCGAGAGTTCTGATCGAGGTTCAGCGGCAGGTCAAACGTGGCGATCAATTCCTCCTCGACCAGCCACGGTTCGCCGGTCGTCACCCAAGCGACCCGCGCGTAGGCTGCCATCCACTCAGACAGGGTCGCCTCTCCGGTGCCGAACGTGCGGCGGCGCCCGCTGCCGGTACGCCGGAGTTCGAGCCCGAGTGAGTCTGCGAGCAGGACTCCCAGCGTGAGCCGAAGCGTTGAGCCTTCGGCGTTACCGCGGTAGTGATAGCGGACCCGCTGATGGAGCGTCGCCTTGCTGCGGCGCCCGTCAGCGTAGGGCTTCCGGGGTGCTATCCCGGTGTAGAGCATGATGCCGCCACCGAAGCTGTGACAGCTCGATACGTCGATTTCTGCGGGCAGTGCGGTCAGGTACCACGCGTAGACCCCGGCTGCTTTCGGAACCGGGGAAGGGCTTGCGAGCACCTCAGCCCGGGTCCACAGGCGGCCGGGTTCAAGGAGTTCAGGGGTCACGTTTGAACCGCTCATGGGCTCCACCCGAGGCCCGGGAAGAATCCGAGGTCCGGGTTCTCGATTGTTCCCACGACCACGCCGCGGTCCAGGAAGCGGTTGAACTCCTCACACGCTGTCTCGGGTACTAGGCCGCAGCTATGGCAGGCAGCGAGATTGCACGCGTCGGGGCCCTGGCCCGTCGTGCTGCCGATCTCCATGCAGATGGGATCTGAGCCACACCAGGTCGCTCCGCTCAGCGCGGCAGCCAGGACGTTCTCCAGGTATCCGGGCTTGCCCATCCGCACCAGGCCGCCCATGGTCCCTTCTGCGTCCCCGGCTGCGGTGTAGATGAGGACCGAGGCCTGCCGGTCGCTGGGATCGTCGGACACGTAGAGCCGCTCCCGCAGCGCTGCCGAGCTGTAGCCGCAATCGAAGGTCAGCTGGTTCATGAGCAGATGCGCGAAGGAGTGGACCAGCAGGAAACGCGCTTTGAAGTCCCGGTCGCGCAGCCGGCGGCGCTGCTGTGCGCTGGCGTAGGCACGCGTGAGAACGTCAACCCGCTTTAGAACCTCTGGCCTGGTCTCCCACTTCTGCAGCGCGTCTTCGTCGAAGCTGAAGAAAAGTCCCTCTCCGTACACGAGGTAGGCCGGTAGCCACGTCTTTGATGGAGGCGGCACCTTGCGCCACAGCTGCGCCATCCGATGGGCGTAGGTGGTCTCCTGCTCGGGCAGGACGCGGTCAAATCCGGCCAGCGCACGCGTCTCGCGAAGTCGCTCCACGAGATTGATCACTGAGAACGCGGTGCTCGCGACGCCTGCATAGCTCGCCGGGTCAACAGGAACCACCGTCAGTTCCTCGGTCGTGATCGCCGCCGCCAGCACCCCCGCCTCAGCGCGCCGGAACGCCTGCTCGCCCTCGGCGGATGCGTCTTCGCTCTCGGGCTGGACCTCCTGGCTCTCGTCGACCGCGGTGTACGCGGCGTCCGCCGCCTTCTCGAGCTCGTCGTCCGTATAGGCCTGCAGCTTCTTGGCGTAACCGCGCCGCAACTTGACCGGGTCAACTCGCTGGCCGGCGTCCCCGTAGTTGACGATGCGGCCAATGAGGTCCTCCTCGCCCAGCAGCAGGTGGACGAGCTCCGAGAGTGCGCCGGACTGCGCTCGAGGAAGGTAAATGGCGCTGCGCACGACGCCGAAGTAGAGATTGGAGGCCGACCGCAGGCTCCCGCGCAACGGGCGCTGGCACGGCTTCTCATCGCTGGACCCGTGATGGGGCGCGTTGCCGCGGCACAGGAACGGGGCTCCCGGCTCCAGGCTTGAACTGAGCGTGCTGTTGGCACCATCAGTGCTGGCTTCCACGATCCCGGACAGGCTCCGCGTCTTCTTGCAGTCGCACTTCACGACCTGGTTGGCAAGCGTCGCGCCGCCGGTCGCATACAAGCGCAAGTCGCCCCGGCACACGGGGAACGCGCTGCGGTGGACCCATTCGCGCCACGGGAAGTCCTGCAGGTGGCCGTCCTCACACATCGCCACGAAAGGGACCTGCGCGAGGAACGCGGTCTTGCCCTCGGCGCTACATGGCTGGCAGCGCTGACGGCCGACAGCAGCCAGGGTTAGCTGTGTCAAGCGCTTGCAGCGCCAGCAGAAGTGCCAGCGAGGGAACCGCAGGAACGGGATGCTCATCCCGACATTCGGGACCGCGCCCTGTCCGCGGCGCGGCCGGCGGTAATCCGGGGGGAGGCGCAGATGATCAACGCCCAGGCGTCGCTGCAGGCGCCACTCCTCAATCCGGAACTCGTCCTCGTCCTGATTTCGCCCGTCCTCGCCACCGTCAAACCAGAAGTCCAAGCCGGCCGCGATCATCGACGTGCCGTCGGGGGCGACGAGCAGCGCGCCGGGCCCGAACGGGCTGACCATGTGAGACCGGCGCACCGGGGCTCGTGACATGTCAGGCGACCTCTTCCTCATCGAGCACGTAGGCCTTGGTGACTTCGCCGCGGCACTCCGCGTCGACGTTGCGCAGCGACGTCGGGACCGCCCACGACAGTCGCTGCTCGTCGCGGTCGGCGTAGGCGCCTGCATAGCGCAGCAGCGCGTAGTCGTCAGAGTCGGGATCGCTCATCCAGACCGGGTAGTCCCACTTGCCCCATTGCCTGATCCGGGTATCGAAGACGTCCTCAAAGCGCTGTGCCTCCTCGGGGTCCACGCGTTTCACGCGGTCGACGAGCAAGTCCCGAGCGCGCTGGATGAGTCTCTCGGGCACTGGCTGCGGGCCAAGGTTGATGTCACCAAACTGCCGGACATAGGCGACGACGACCGCGTGCAGTGCGCGGTCCACAACAGGCGGCGCGAACGGCGTCGCGCTGGTTGGCTCGACCTGCGCGTAGAGGCGCTCATGGTAGGAGCGGAACTTCTCGAAGTGCGACCGGTCGCGTGGCTTGGAGGCGCCGTAGATCGTCGCGACCAGGCCCGGGCGCTCCCACCAGCGGCGGCCGACGCGACCGGTCGCCTGGATGTACTGGGCGGTCGTCTTGGGCTGGCCTACCACCGTCATGAGCGACAGGCGGTCGATGTCGACCCCGACCTCGACGATGTTCGACGCCAGGCACACGTCGACTGCCGATGGCTTCTCGCTCCCGGCCCGGATCTCGAGCTTCTCGATGGCTCGCGGGACCTCGTCGTTGCGCAGCCGTCCGGTTAGTTCTTCGATGTTCCAAACGCCGCGGGTCTCGTGCGGCTCGAGCCCCAGCCGCTTTCGCAGGACGCGCAGGTAATCCGGGATATCTGATTGCAGCAGGGAGAGCGACGTACCGAGCTCGCGGAGACTGTTGAAGAACACCAGGAGCGTCCACCACGGGTCGCGCTCATCGTCGGGCAGCATCTCGGCCAGCTGCAACAGCGTCGCGAACGTGCGGACCTGCGCTGTCTGGATAGAGCCCAGGCCGGGACCGTGCACGCCGACGTAGATCCGGCCTGGCTGCAGGGTGCCGTCCTGGCGGGTGGCGTACTGGGCGAAGTACGAGTCCGAGGCATCGAGCCCGCGGGGCGGGAAGAGCGCTGCTGCCTCCCGGCAGTAGAGGTCGCGGATCTGCTGCTCAAAGCGGCGGATCGTCGCGGTCGAGGCGACGATCTTCGGGCGCGCCGCTGCCCCGTTGCGCCGGTCGGTGCACAGCTCCTCGATGAGCCCCTCATACATGCCGACCATCGAGCCCAGCGGGCCGGAGATGAGGTGCAGCTCGTCCTGGATGATGAGGTTCGGCGGACCGAGCTCGCGACTGCCGTCGTCAGCGATGCCGAACAGCGCACGGGCTTGCGGGCGTAGCGCGAGCATCGCGAACTTGTCGACCGTTCCGATCACCAGGGACGGCCGCTGCTCGTAGACGTCGGTGTCGATCACGTAGACCGGGAGGGCGCGCCCATTGAACTCACACTGCGAGTCCGGGCAGACCAGGGCCACGGTGTCGCCGCGCTGGACGTACCCTGCGACCTTCGGTTCCTTCGCCTTGCCGCCCCGGGCTGCTTTTCCGATCGCCTCGATCGGGCCCATCTGGGCCGCGCACCAAGGGCACCGCAGCAGCACGAAGGGGTTGTCGGCCTGAGCGCCTTCCTTGTTGAGCTGCTTGAGCTGGCTCACGGCGGTCTTGCGGTCGTTGGGCGTGACCGAGCCCCCGAGCCAGACGCCGATAGATACCGGAATCGTCCCGAGCGATTCAGGCGAGCGTGCCCTGAGGTGGTCCATGGCGCAGATGAGGGCCCCGGCGCGCTGGAACTGCTGGGCCGTCAGCAGACGAAGCGTGTACCGCATCAGGACGTCGACGCCCGTGTCGCTGCTGTTGCGCAGGCGGCGCAGGAAGATCGAGAACGCCGTCAGGGCCAGATAGGCCTCAGTCTTGCCGCCTCCGGTCGGAAAGAAGATGAGCTCCACGGTCTCCCGGTCATGCGCATCGCGGTCGGCTGTGGAGCGCAGCGACGCCAGGACGAAGGCAATCTGAAAGGGACGCCAGGTTCCGCGCGACGTATCCGGGCCCTGACCGGGCTCGACCGTCACGCGCAGTTTCGAGCGATCGAACGCGGTCTGCCGCGTGGGCTGACCGCTGCGCTGCTGCTGCAGATACATCGCCTCGTTCGCCAGCGCGAAGGCGCGGGACGCATGCTCGTCACCCGCGAGGAATGCCAGCCCGTCTTGCATGCGCTCCTGGGCGATCGCGCACAGTCGCAGGTGCTCGACGGCTGCACCGCGGTGAGCTGCCTCGAGGCCGCTGACGCGCGCCTGCTGCTTCTTGATCCACGCGCCGTAGCCGTCGATGACCGCTTGCAGGGAGGCAGTCGCTTCCTGCGGGCTGCCCTGCAAACCCGCCAGGGGAGCCATCGGGACGGCGATCAGTTTGCCGTCCTCCCCCAGGATCTCCGGTGTCGTGCTCGGCACCTCGACCGCAGGGAGCATCTCGGTCCGCACCAGCCGGGCGCGATCAGCACCGCGCTCGGCAGTCCAGTCTGCTGAGCAGCCGTGGCCAATCGCGAACGCCGGCACGTCGCGATACAACAGCGCCAGGGAGGCGAGCTCCGCCTCGTCACTGCTGTTGCGGCGCTCCTCGTATGGGATGACGCACGGGTACGGCACACCCACGATCTCGCAACTCAGCGCCGCCTGAAACAGGCAGCGCGCATCGGCGGCGCGGCCCTCGCTGGATCGGTTGACCGCGGTGACCGTGATGAGCGATTGCCCTCCAGGGCGTGGCCGCGAGATCAAGGAGATCTCGAGCTGCAGACCGTCAGGAAGCGACGGCCCGGACGTGACCTCAACGTGCCCGGGCGTCACAGCCCCGCGCTGAGCATGCAGATCAGCCCCCGTGAAGACCGCGACCAGGGACACCGGGCTGCGCGGGAACCACTGCAGCGGATTCTCCCTGCCCTCGACCGTGACCTGCTTGACGGTGTAGTGGCCGCCCGTGAGCTCGACCAGCAGATCGGCGCCCTCTGGCAGATCGGCTAGGAAGCTCACACCGCAGCTGCTCGGCCGCATGCTGTTCGCCGTGGACAGCGGGAGGTCTTCATCGGCGGCCTCGCTCACGCTGCGCTGCTTGAGCGCGAGATCGGCGACCTGCGGCTCGGGCTGCTCGCCGGCGTCAGCGGCCGTGAGGTCGACTGCAGCCTGATCGTTGTCGCTCGTCTCGGGCTCGGTCAGAACCGGGGTGTTCACCGGGTACAGCACGCCGATGCCGTAGCGCTTGAGCGGGCGATCCCCGGTGAGGACTTCCTCGCCGTTTGGCTGCGTGAACGGGCCGTTGGCGGCCTCGTATGACGGGTACTTCAGCTCCGCGGTGATGTCTACTTCCTTGCCGCGGGGGCTGGGGCCTAGCAACTCGCCCCGCAGCTCGGAGATCAGGTGCTTTCGCGCAGCGAACATGTCGGCCATGGTCAATCGCTCGTCTCTTCGGCGTTGTAGCGGTCCGTGAGGTCCAGCACGTCTGGGGCGACGGTGGTGTCGGCAATGATGTGCAGCTCCTCGGTCGCGCGCGTCGTTGCGGTGTAGAACAGCGAGTGCGCCCGCTCACCCTGGACCGCGTCTACGTCGGTGACGATAATCACCGGGGCCTCGAGCCCCTTGAAGGCCTGCACGGTCGCGTAGCCGATGTGACCCGGTGACATCGTCAGCTCGAACGGCTTGATGCGGTCGCGCCAAGGCGTAACCGCGAGCCGCGCGGCAGCACCGTCGCGCCCGAAAGACAGGATCGCGATATCGGATCCTTCGAACCCCCGGCCGTAGACATCCGACAACACCTTGGTGAGCTTCGCGAGCTGCTCTTCTTCGGAGTCGTAGTACTGGGTGCGAGGCCTCGGTCCCCCTTCCGGGCGCCGGACCCGTGTGTAGCCGGGCTCCAGCGCGGAGATCATCGACACCCATCGGGCGATTCGCGGCGTGTTGCGGCAGTTCGTCCGCAGGCTGAAGACCGGTGTCCCTGGGCTTCGCCTGCTGAACTCATCGACGGAGAGGCTGGCCGCTTCGTAGACCGCTTGGCGCTCGAAGTCACCGAACATGGTCCAGGTGCCAGCGCCCAGCCCTCCCTTGAGCGTGACGTCGAGGTAGTCCAGGTAGCTCTCCCGCATGATGTCCTGGGCTTCGTCGACGATCAGCACGTCAAATTGCGCCGGGGCGTCGCGGTCAAGGACCGCTTCGATCGCGAGGTCCGGCAGGACATCCTCAAAGAACGCTGCCTGCCCGACCGCCGGCACCTTCGCCTGGGTCTCGCGGAGCATCTGCTGATGCAGCGTGCGGCTCGTCACGCCGGGAAGCGCCATCGTCTGCCGCTCGATCCAGGCGCCGAGGTGCCTGTTGAAACACAACAGGCCGACGCTCTTCCCCGAAGCGCCGGCGCGGCGCGCTGCCTCCAGGGCCAGGAGCGTCTTGCCGGTGCCCGCCGGTCCCTCAAAGACGACGCGCGGGTGCCGGGCGAACCCGTCAAGTGCCACGTACTGCTCCTCGGTGTATGCCCGCAGCTCCTGCTCGCGTTCCCCGCGGCGCTCAGCGGCCGGCTGTACGACCTCAAACTCGGGGCGCAGGAGCCGTGCGACCGCCTCGCACTCCTCCGCACTTGGCCGCCCCTCCTGCGCCTTGGGGAGGCGCTCGCGCGCCTTCTCCAGGACGCCAGTCACGAGCGCGGAGATCGGCTGCCGGGTGAAGTCGTTCCGATCAAGCGCCTCCCAGCTGTTCCACTCCATCGCCGGGACCTCAAACGGGGTGTGGGTGAAGAGCACGGCATGCCATCCGACCAGCGAATCGTAGAGGTCCTTACGCCGGCGCTTGATGACGTTCTCAAGCAGTGCGTATGAGGCATCGGATGCCTGATTGAACGGGCTGCGCCGGGTCGGCGGGTCGTTCCCCAAGCGCCATTGGCCGTCTGCGTCACGGCTGACCCGCCGGTGCGCCTTGATCTCGAGGACCAGCATGCCCAGCCCGGGGACGAGGATCACGAAATCCGCCTCGCCAGATACCCGCGTCGGGTGCTGCGGCAGGTCGTAGGAGTGCAGGACGATCCAACCGTCGGTGCCCGGGTCGTCGCGCAGGCGGGCGAACGCCTCGATCTCACCCGGGCTGGGGTTCTTGGGATCGATGAACGGCGGAATCATTCTTGCCATGTGCCGGCCTCCAGTGGGAACAGGGTTCGCAGCTGTGTCCGCGCGACCGCCGTGAGCTCCGGAGCCTTGCCTGCGATCCGCGAGACGCGCAGCGCGCCTTCGCCGTCGATCTCCTCGACGTCGAAGTCGGCCCACCCCAACTTGAGGAGCTCGGCGTGGTCAGCCTGGGCGATCTCCTCAAGCAGCAATCTCCGCACGAGCTGACCCGCACGCTTGTGCGCCTTGTCCAGCTCGCCCATCGCCTGCCAGAGTCGGCCTGGGTCGGGTTCGCCAATGACAGAACAAATGGCATCGAAGTCGCTTTCGTGCGCGGTCCGGATGCCTTCCGCTGAGGCCCAGCGCCGCACGTTTGACTCATCGGCCCGCTGGCTGCCTGCTGCCTGCAGCCGGTAGGCGATCGCGCGGGCGCCTCTGGCCTCGACGAGATCGCGGAGCTTGCGCTTCCAGCCTGCCTGGAGCTCGCGCAGGTGGCGGGCGCGTTTGCCGAGTTCCCTATCGGCGAGCTCCCGGATGTAGTCGCCTTCACCGGCAGTCCGCGTGACGACGAAGGAGCCCTGGGTGAGCGCCGAAACGGCTTCCTGGCGCACCGCGACCTCGCCCTCGTCGATATCGGCGACATAGGCCTTGGTGCCGTCGCGCTCCTCGAGGTACAGCCCGTCACCGCAGGCCAGCACGAACAGCCGCGCATGTACTGGGTCCATGACACCCTGCTCGCCGCGGGAGCTCGCAGCCCGTAGGACGGCGGCCCAGTCGATCTGCGGGATCCACTCCTCAGGGCTGCAGTGCTCTTCGGGATCCGGGAGCTCAGGCACCAGCCGGGCCGAGCGTGGCGGCTCGGGCACGAGCCCGTTATGCACCGGCGCCTGATTGCCGGTCAGCAGCTCGAGCTGTGGCTCGCGGTCACGGATCCACCCGTAATAGAGGAACACCAGGCGCCGCGCGCGAGGCGCACGGAGGACCGGCTCCGGGAACCAGGCCGTGGGCCCGAACGCAACCACAGTTCCGTACTGCCCGCGCAGCAGTTCGCGCGGCGTCACGACCTCGGCGCCCTCAAGCGCCGCCGTGGCGCGGGCCCGGGCGGCGGCGTGATTGTCCGGGAGCAGAAGCGCGACCGTGCCGGTGAGCTGCAGCCCCCGCAGGGCATCGCCGAGGGGGTCATCCTGCGAGTCCCCCAGCCCAGCCATGGCTTCGGCCGCCTGTGCGGCGGGACGGGCTAGGCCCGGTGCCTGATCGCGCACGAGCCGCAGGTCGCGCACGACGGCCTGCAGCGTTTCAGCGACCTCGCACGTGGCGTCCCCGATAGGCACGGGGGTGGTCGCCAAGAGCCAGCGCAGCCGCCGAAGCGGCCGCAGCAGCTCAGCCCAGTAGTCCTCGTCGGCCTGCTCGCCCAAGCCTTTGAGCAGTGCCGAGACAGCGGCTGAGTAGGTCTCGACCCCAGCGTGCTCGACGAGCCGGCGTTCGGCTGACCAATCGCTTGCGAGGTCGTGCAAGGCACTGACGCGCGCGAGCATCACGCTCCTGCCCGCTCGAACGCGATCGCCTCAAGCGACGCGGGGATCGTCAGCCGGGCGAGGGCGCCCGACTCTGGTCCTTCCCGGCGCCCGGCAAACTCCGCTGACATCTCGTATGCAGCTTCCTGCGCGGACGGGGCGGACCGATCAAGCACCACGAGCTGATGGGCGCTGGGCCAGCAGTGCCGCCATCGCACGTATCCGCGCCCGCCGTCAAAGATCACCGTGTGAGGGCTCAGCGCCCCGGTCTCGTCCCCCGGGCCCGAGGCCGACGAGACCAGCTGCGTCCGCCAGTACCGGCTGGCCCCGGCGCACCCTTCAGCCCTCACGAGATCCTGCAAGCAGCCGCTGACCTCGTCCCGCGGGTTGGCGGAAACGAAGAGCCGCTCGCCAAAGAGCTCTTCCTGCAGGCGGCTTGCCGTGCCGACGATGAGGCAGTCAAGCCGCGTGGTGGTCACGAACGACAGCGCCAGCGCATCCCCGCGCAGCGCCCGTACAAGCTCGGGGCGGTGCACCTTTCGCGCGGTCGCAGCCGCGGCCCCGGCTGACTGATCGGCAATCCGGACCATCCGCGCTGACCGCACCGGGAAGCGGCTCAGGGCGGCGTCCGCCCGGCCACGGACGTGCATGAGCTCATCCTCGCCATCGCCGGAGAAGCCCTCGAAGGTCGCTGGCACGACCCGCTCCCTGCGCTGGATCTCGACGGGCGCTCCTGGCTCCAGGGCGCGGAGAGCCGCGACATGGCGGTCCAGATCGCTCGGGGCCATCGGCAGCGCGCGATCGCGTAGGAGAACGATCTGGGCTGCAGCGAGCGCTGCGGCGTACCCGCGGTCCGGGACGGTGAGCCCGATCGTCGTCGGGTGCCCCTCCGCAATCACCAAGGCCCGGGCCGCCCGAGCCACGAATCGCCCCCAGGCCGGGAGCGCGATCCGCAATCGCTGCGACGTGTTCGGCATCGCGTTGCGCACGAACAAGCCAGCGACGTCCTTGTCGAGGGCGCTCGTTGCAGGAGCGGCACGACGCGCCCTCTCACCGGCCTCGATGTCAGACCGCACGCCAAGATCGACACGGCCTCCCGTCCGCGCAGAGTCATTCTCCATGTCAGTACTCCAGCGACGCGGCATGGAAGGCCACGTGGCTGACCCTCCCAGAATGGAACCTCGTCATCAACCCACCCAGTCCCACCCGGCCATAAGCGATGACGTGGGTGGGGGCCGACATCGTGGATGAGGTCGGAACGCACGTTGAAGGTCTGACACGCCAACGCTACCCCGCCGACCGGGAATGCTTGGCTCGGCCTGAAGCCCGTTGTTCACTACAACAAGAGCGACGCGGCGAGCTGATCCTCATCGACGTCAGCAAGCTCAGCCCCACGGAGGAATAGGGAAACGGATCACCGGCGGCCGCTGACGCAACGGGCGCGGCCAGTGCACCGAAGCTGCCGGCGTTCGCCGCGATACCAGAGGCTGGACGGCCTTCAGTTCGCGGTCGATAGTCACGGGTAGCCTCTTTGTGCCCGTGACTTCATTGCCGCCAAGCCCTGGGCCGTCTTCCCGCTCCGCAAACATGCGTGCGAACCGTCGACGGGACACGAAGCCCGAACTCGCGCTGCGGTCCGCACTCCACCGTCGAGGGCTGCGATTCCGGGTCGACTATCCGGTCCGTGTCGAAGGCCGATCTCCGAAACCCGACGTCGCCTTCACTCGCTGTCGAGTCGCAGTATTCGTAGACGGCTGCTTCTGGCACGGATGCGTAGAGCATTCCCAGCGACCGAAGTCCAACGCTGCGTATTGGGGCCCGAAGATCTCTCGCAACATCGAGCGCGACGCCGAGCAGGATGCCCGTCTGCAGTCAGCAGGCTGGACGGTCATCCGTGTCTGGGAGCACGAAGAAACGAGCGCTGCGGTTAAGCGGGTCGAAACGGCGCTCAAGCTGGCCTCCTCCGCGAGCCCTCAAGACTCCAATGACTAGCCCGATCGACGCCACCGTAGAGCTGGTTGCGGAGCTCGATCGGCTCAGTGTGAGTTCTGACGTAGCCGCGGCGGCACCGCGTTCCAAAGACCTATATCGGTATCTCGCCAGCGGCCTCGACCCTCAGCGAATCGACGCCGCCGAGGTCGGGGCGGTCGTCGAGCATCTCATGAGCTACCTAGGCATCTGGTGGTCAGTCGATGCGTACAAGCTGATGCCCACGATGGTCCCTTGGTGCGTCCGGGACCGGTCTTGCCGCTACGACCAGGGTCGCGAGTCGTGGGGCTCACCCCGCGACGATGGCTACATGCGTGACGACAATTCGATCATCAAAAAGCTTCCGCTGCCGGTCACTGTTGCCGCGCCTGTCGGCCACCCCTACGACGGTCGCCGTCCTTGGCGCGGATTCACCGCCTGCCACATCTGGCGTGAGCTCCCGGATGGAAGCATTGCTGGCGAGGATCCCTGGCTCTACTCCTTCATGCCGAACCTCGTCTGGCTTCCGTCATGGCTGGCGCCGCTGACGGACCGAGCTGGCTCAGCGGCCGCCGGATATCTTCAGCGCACAAGCATCGCCCGCTTTCGAGAGGCGAGCGTGGCTCCCGGGGTGGCGCCGTACGCAGCGCGTTCGTGGTCGATGCTCGACGAACCAGACGCGGGGCCGCGGATCGTGGACGCTCCGCCCGAGTTCCGGCCCAACCCTGCGTTCTTCAAGCGACGCGTGACCTACCTCGCGAAGTTCGTCGCCGGGTGCGATGAACTCCTCGAAGGACGCAGCCTGAAACGCAAGCTCATCTGTACCCGCTACACAGCGGAACTACCGCAGCTTGCGCCGCCTGCGCTCTCGTCGTTCAGCAACGCACTTCGCGACTACGGCGACGCGGTCGCACCTGGCCTCACGGCCAGCTGACTACTACGCCGCGGCGAACATGCGCTCACTCGCGAGCGCGCGAGCGATCTGGACACCGACCGCGCGCGCGACTGGAGGCGGGAACGCATTTCCGATCTGGCGGTACTGCGCGGTCTTGCGACCTGAGAACTCCCAGTCATCTGGGAATCCCTGGAGCCGTGCGGTCATCCGAACCGTCAGCTTCGGCGCGAAATCAAACGGGTCCTCCGCGGTGGGGGGCTCGTTTGCGACACCCATGCCACTGCATCCCATCGCAGCCCACTCGCGTTTCGCCCGCGTCGGCCCTAGGTCGGGGCCACCGTGCTTCTTCGATCCGCCGACGAGCGTCGGGGCAACGCGTGCCGCACGTGCGGCCCAAGCGTCGACATGCGGCCAGCCGCCTTCGCCCATGAGGTCTTTGAGCGCCTCGCCAACCGTCGGTGCCGCCGCGGGATCAGGCTCGGGCCAGAACCAGTCGCCGTCGACGTCGTCCCGCAGCGCCACGAGGAGCGCTCTGGGGCGCAACTGCGGCACCCCGTAGTCGGCGGCCTGGAGCAGCTCCCACTCGGCCCGGCGAAAGCCCAGCTCGTCGAGCCGTTCCAGAATGTGGCGCCGGTAATCGACGAACTTCGTGCCAAGCAAGCCGCGGACATTCTCAATCAGAACCGCCCGTGGGTTCAGCTGTTCGGTCAGATCCAGAATGGCCGGAAACAGGTCGCGCTCGTCGTCGGCTCCGAGCTGCTTGCCTGCCAGAGAGAACGGCGGGCAGGGAACGCCTCCGGCGAGAAGGTCGCACCCGGTGTGCTCCGAGAGTGCCTCGCTCGCCACGACTTCGCGGAGATCGCCTTCGACGACGTTCCACTCGGGCCGGTTCAAGTGCAGCGTCTCGCACGCCTGCTGGTCGATCTCGACGCACGCCAGATGCTCGAAGCCAGCCTGCTCCAGTCCTAGCGCCTGACCACCCGCGCCGGCGCAGACTTCAACGCTGGTGAGCTCGGGACGTCGGGCGGGACTCATGGCACCGGAGCCTACGACGGCCCCCGGCGGCAAACTCTCGTCCCGAGAAGAAGTCCGCATGTCCAGGCGCATTTGCTTAGACGGCCCGTGCGCGGATGCCGGTCGACGGTTCTTGGCCTTTGGCGAGTCGCTCATACCCCTACTAAGGGTGGGGCCCTACACGCTCTCCCCCCTCACCGAGCCGGGAGCGAATCAGTCCGGTTTCTGGGCCCGACGCAGCCGCGGCGCCTGGACTGGCGGATCATCGGGTCGGGCGATGCGCCACAGGGCACCGCGGATCTCTGCAACGGGAGCGTCGAAGAGATCGGCCGGATGCACTCGGACGCTGACGAACTGGCCCTTAGCTGGCCGCGGCAGGCCGAGCGCCTCCGCAACCTCAGGGTCCTGTTCTTGATGCCCGAGCACGAGGAAGCCTTCCTGACCCAGATGCTCAGGTTCGCGACACGCCCGCGCCCTTTTCATCGAGTCGTCCTGCATCGCCACGGTTGTTACGACCGCTCTACGGACGATCTGGCCCTGGACCTGTCGGAAGAGCTCTTTAAGCCGCGCCTGCCCGCTCGTCCTTCGCGTACCTGTCCGAGCCGTGAGGATCCGCTCACGGGTTTCGTCATCTAGCTCTAGGAACAAGTTCGGGGGGAGTGCAGCGCACTCGAATAGCCAGAGGACACGACTCTCGCCTTTATCGGTGAGCCGTCGCTTGGAGTCGCGGTTCCCGCCCTGCCGCAGGAACTGCTCTTCTACGCGCACGACGCCCGCGCTCCAAACCGATTGGTCGTCGTTCGCCGACAAGACCAAACAGACGTGGCCGACGGATTCGAGTGGCAGCTCCCAACCGCCGACCCGCTGGGAGAACTTGCAGTCGACATCGACGCCGGCGATGACGTAGTCCATCTTCCTGCCGTCCCCGAACTCAAACTCCTTATGAAGCTCGATCTCGACGAGAGTGCCCATGTGGGTCTTCTCGGTTTTGTGAAGGGTCAACCAGTCCCAGCGCCCTGTTCTCTCACCATCGAGAAGCCGGTCCATGGTGTTGCGAAGTACCTCGGCGATCCTCTCGCCTGCCGGATCGAGGCGCCGCAGTTCGGCGGCAACGGTCCAAAGTTCCGGGTCGTCTGCTTCCGACGGCGGGTCCCAACCGACGAGGTGCCGAGGGGCGGTCCGCAGAGACTGCGTCCGCGGGACTAGCCTGCCGCTGGCCGGTTCAGAGCGCCGCATCGTGCAGAGCTTCGCGTCGTGCACCCAGCTTCCTGTCTCGCCACGAGTTATCTGCTCGCGTAAGCCGACCCGCGGCGGGTCTCGTCACACGGTCCTAACTACTAGAGCCGACACAGAGAGCCTCCACGCCGAACATCAGCGCGCTAGGCCAATCGTCGACAGACCGGTTCCGTGGCGGGCAGTGCATCAGAAGTCAGCGCCGTAACCTGCGACCGCCCGGCCCCCAGCGCCCCTGGGATGGTTCCGCTGAGCGAGAAACCCAGCGTTCATGGGCTCTGAGGCTACTTGAGTTCGTCTGAGTACGGGGTCCAGTTGCTCACTTTGGACCCATTGGACCCCGTCGGCGCGCGATGGCCAGAACCACCACGTTCGCGTCGAAGCTACTGCGCGGCGAGTTCGCGCGAGCGTACCGAAATCCAGGTTTTTAGCTCGGGGTCGTCCATCATTGATTGAGGGATGAAGTCTCGCGGCTTCGTGAGCGCTCGCCTCAGGCGAGCGTCAATCTCAGCCTGGTCGCGGGGATCGTCTGCCATGCTCTTGGCCGAACCGGCAATTCCCGCTATCCGCTGGCGTGCTGTTCGCCGGTCGCCCTCATCATCAAGGTGCCTCTCGAGCAAGCGTTCGAGAACCGTGGCGGAAGACTCTTGACCCACCTCGGAGGAGAGTTGCGCGGAGTTCGTGTAGTCCCACCAAAGAACCGCGCGCCCCGCAAGCATCTCTACGTAACTCGCTGTCGCGAATCGATCAAGCCGCTCGAAATCTGGCTCCTCGCCTTCGCGCAGAGGGCGGGCGGAACTGTTGGGGCTCGTGCCGGAAGCATCCACGCATTGATCGTCATCCAGGACCGCCCAGACGAATCCGGACGGGAGTTGTCGTGCGAGCGCGATACAAGTGGCCTGCGCGGACGCGCCCGCTGGCTCAACTTCGAGAAGCAGGTCCGGGATCGCGTGATTGCGAGCGATTGCTTCGCGCACCCAAGCTGTGGGCAGGAGTAGCTCGGCCGCAAACCGATTCGCCTCGGGTTCCCAGCCCGACTGAATCGACCAAGCAGCTGGGGTGTTGCAAGTGACGACCTCGGCCCCCGCGTGCCACGGAAGCAGAAGGTGACCTAGCTCGTGGGCGATGGTGAACCTCTGTCGGCGCTTGGGGGCGCCCGCTGACACGATGATCGTCGGCTTCTCAACGGGGGCGTTGGCCAAGCCCAAAATGAGACCGTCGCAGCCTCCCGGGATGAGCTCGAACTCGAGCGTCGCAAAGCGCCTCGTAAGGTCATGGACTGGCACCGGCGGGGCAAACCCGTGGCGGCGAAGGAGCGTGGCGGCGGCGCGCTGCTCCCGAGTCAGTCCTGAGGGATGCGTCCTGTTCGCTTTAGCCACTTGAGAACTACTGCCCAATCGTTGGCGGTGACCCCGCGGGCGGCGATCGCCAGCTCGCCGGCCTCCGCCACGTAGCGTTCCACGGGCTCGTCACGCTCGTGTGCCGCGATGATCATGCGCAGCGCCTGAGGCCTCTCGGTCCAGAGTCGGTAGTCGTCCCAGGTCATGCCGAGGAAGTCGTGGAGTTCAATGTCCGAACCGTCACCATCGTGCCATCGAGCGACCCAGTCGTCTGCGTCGATCCACAACGCGTCCCCCGACAGCACAGCGCTCATAAACGTCTCAGACATCAATTCGCCTTCCCTTTACAGCGGGCAAGATCAGCTCGCCGGTCAGCGCGTCGGCCGCTCCACGATGCAGCCCGCGACGATCGTAGACCTCGATGTGCCCATGCAGTGAATCCCATTCGTAGATGCGCTCACGATCTGCCGATCTCCACCGCGGCCCGCCCGCACGCGACAACTTGACCTGCTGATCTAGGAACGATGGCCGCGGACGGACGTGCATCGGGGAGGAGCCTGGAGGAGCGTACGCGCGCGCCCCGATGGATGGACTCGCACGCCGACGCTGTTGAGCTGATGCTGACGGCCGGCGCGGACGGAAACGCTCGTCTTCGCCAGGCTACCCGGCCACAACGACGTGCCAGCCTTCCGGCTAGCTCCGAGATCAGGTCCAGCGCAGACGTAACTGCGCGTGTCAAGGCTCGCCCGCCCAGGACCTCAAACCCCGAGCCGACTCTCGAGATATGCCTGGAGCGCCGCGAGAGTCGCGTCCTCGACTCTCGAGCCCGCACGCAGAAGAAACGCTTTGAGTCGCTGCTTCGCGCGGAGCCGATCCGGAGTGCGCGCCTCATCGTCCTCGAGTTCGTATACCGCAGTCGTGAGGGCGTCGGCGTGAGCGCTGCCATGCTCGCTGATGAGCCGCAACAGATCTGTGGCTTGCGCCGAAAGGCTCGTCTGACCAGCGATGCTCTGCATCACAAGGGTTTCTGCCTGGCCCACGATTTGTTGATTGATGGTGATGTTCTGCGCGACCGCATTCCCTCCCAGCCCACCGGGGGTAAGCGCTTGCGCGACGGTGCGCGGGGCCGGCAGCAACGTCTCGATCAACCGATCCACCCGCACGTCCCCCGAGTCGACAACTTCGGCCTCGAGCTGTTGCTTGATCGAGAGCAAGCGGCTCTCGCGGGCGTGCCGCAAGTCGAGCTGCAGCCGACGGCTTTCTTTCGCGTAGCGACTCACCACCTCGTGGGCAGCTCCGCTCTCAAGGCCCAAGGACTCCAACGTGTCGGCCGCTGAGCCAGCATCGGTTGCACACATCTCTAGAAAGCTGGAGAACGTGTCGAACTGAACCGAGAGGTCGAGGACCGTTTCTCCTTCGGCAAAGAACTCGTACACCCGCCCACTCCCCGTCGAATAGCCGTCTTGACGTACTCGCGATCCCTTCACTCGCGTGAGCCAATCGCGGAACAGCGAGATCAGGCGATCTGCCTCCTCCGCGTAAAGACGACCGGTCGGAACGTAGAGCCGGAAGAGCAGATCGCTTTCATTGTCCTCGACGAAGGACGTCGCGAGGAGCGACACCTCTGCGTTCGTCCTGTAGGGCAAAATCTCCACCCCCGCGCGTTCGGCATAGAGAGAGAGGAGGCGCCGCTCTTCTTCTGATGTCGTGCCGAAGACCGAGGCGCGGTAGTAGTCCCAGTCCTCGTCGAAGTCCTCATCCGCCACAGCCGGGTACGGCTCCCCCTTTGACCCCGTCAAGACGGCCTCGTGCGCGAGGACCAAATGCGGGACCTTTCCGAGCGCGGTAAACAAGCGCTCAGTCGCTGCCACGTACTCCTCACGGCTGAGAAGGCCAACCGTGTGCGACGTGAACTTCACGACGGCGCCGACGAGATCCTCCGACTCGAGCAGTTCGCAGATCTTGATCCAATTGTCCGAATTCGACTCGAGACGCTTCAGGTGATACGGGATACCGCCTGCCTTCAGACGGCTCCCAGGCCCCTCGTACACAGTCCCGCCGATGAACAAGAAGTAGCGCTCGGGCATGAGGCGCACCTTCTCACGCTTCGCCCAGCGACCCGTCAGCTAGACGCCGCCGATCGCGCTGCCAGCGAGGCGCCGCATGCCCGCACTATGGTGTTCAGAGATTCGGATCGTTCGGCTGATTTGGCCGCATCTTCGTCTTTGGCAAACCCCGGACCCACGGATTCAGCACACGATCAGTCCGTGCTCGTCAATACCGCGGACGCGTCCCCCGGCTCGCCCGCGAAGGGATCGTCGTGCCTGACATCGTCGGTCCAGTAGCCGTAGCGCTCTGCCATCAGCGATTGGAGGGCTTGTTGGTCGTCGTCATCGAGCCTAAGGTCTGGGAGGTGCAACTCTAGATCCCACATCGGGAGTGTCGCGAGAATCCCCACACGGCGGCTGACATCGAGCGCCTCGCGAGTCACGCGTTCCGGAGCAATACCAGGCACCGTGTCCGCCTCGGGTGTCCGGAGAAATGCGGTCACCACCTCGGCGTCCGAATCGTCGAAATCCTCGGGAAGATTTCTTGTGGCGCCGTGGACAGCTTGGAGGAGGTGCCAATCCAACCAACCCTCCCCGCGGAGCGTGGCGACGGTCTCGACAAAGTCGGGCCGCTGACGCAACTGATTCAACGTTCCTCGGATCAGCGTGGGGAACATCTGGTATCGCTCCGCGAGTCGCTTCTCGGCTCGCGCCCGTGAGTACGTCGGTCCCGGCCCACCGACCGCGGCAAGCTCGGGATGCTCATCCACCGATGAGGTCGCCTCGGACTGCCCCGGCGAGACCGCAGTCGGCGCCGTGCCCTCCGCGGCCTGGAGAAATAGGTCGGTGTAGTCGCGTCCAGCGAAGAAGTCCTGCCCCGACCGTGATCCGTCGAACGCCTGCATGCTGCGCTCCCCGAATGTCTCGGTTGGCAACAACGAGCGAGAAAACAGCAGCGTGCTCGTTGTCACAAGCGCTTCGACAAAGACGCTGTGCGAGTCGTCCGGACCGCGGTACGGCGCGAGGACAGCTCGACCGTCATCGGTCAGAGTGCGAGTCCCGGCGGCGTGCGCGGGGTCGACGACGGCCTGGATGCTCAGTAGGCCCGGAATGAGACACAGATCGACGCCAGCAAGTCGTACGGCTGCAATTTGGGCTGTCGCCGCGAGCCTCGCTGCCGCGCAGCAGTCCTCGTCGGACTCGCTACTCGCCGTGATCCTCCACGTGACCCCGTGAGCCGAAAACGCGAACGTTGCGGTACCGGCCGCATCCGAGAACGGCGGCTGCACGAAACCGGCAGATCCGAACGCGGTTGTCCACTCTTCCGGCGAGACGACCGGCGCATCAAGGATCGCGGCGCGAATCTCCTCCGCGCCGGCACTAAGAAAGAGCTCCTCGATTACCGGTCCTAGCTCGGGATAGGTATCCCTAGCGGCCTGTACGAGGCTAGCCATCTGGCTCAGCGGAGCCAGTACTTCGCTGCTGAAGAACGCCTCGTCGGGAACAGACGGACTGATATCGGCTTGCGCAGCCACTGCGGGAATCAGCAGGCGGAGCGCTCGCAGCCACCGTCCACTGAGCACTTCGGCCTGCGCGGCTAGTGCGAGCCCACGCGGCACGAGGTCACGAAGTTCGTCGCGGTCGTACGCGCGCGCCAGAGTAACCGCCCCGAGGGCGAACTGCTGCGATGCCTCGAGGAGGTGGAGCTCGGCGTAGCACTGCCCTAGGGCCAGCAACACCTCGCCCGAGGAGTGCAGGTCATCTCCCGTCCACCACTGAACTCGCGCCTGGTGCAGCTCGCCGATAGCGGCACAGATCTTGTCAGCGTCGTGCAGCGCGATTGCGCGCTGATACGCGCGTTGCGCGGCTGCGTCCTGCCCGCCGACTTCTGCGGTCGCAGAGTCGAGTAGCCGTATGAAGTCAAGCCAGCCATCGAGCTCGGAGAGTTCGGGAGCCATGAGTTGGACGATGTCGGCCAGCGGCGCGAGCGGCAGGAGGTTACGCCCACCGATATCGGACAGCGCATCTGACCAAGCGGCGAGCGCGCCGTCCCCGTCGAACAGCTCGGCCGGCGTCGTACGGCCCTGGGATGCCACGTGCTCTCGGATGACGTCAATCTCCGGCATGTCCTGCCGCTGTTCGGGAACCTGCTCGTCCAGGACCATCGGCATGACTTTGAGCGTGCCCAGAGTCCGAAGCAGATGCGCTCGTCGCGTCGGAGGTTGGTCCGAGGTCAGGAGCTGCTGGATATGGTCGTGCAAGCCCGAATGCATGCCACGCCATTCCGCGGCGTCAACGCCGGTTCGGCGGGTCCGGACCATTCCACTCGCGAACATGAGCAACAGATACGCATCGCTGAGTCTGAACGGGTGGCTATCGACACAAACGTCGACCAAGTATTGCCGCAGCTGATCGTCAGCCGCAGAGAGATGGAGTTCCCCCGTTCCGGTGGACAGGGTTTGGTTAGGCGACTTGTTCCTCTTGTGAGAGGGGGAGATTGATCTTCTCGTACTGCGCTGGGGAGAGTTGGCCGAGGGTGCTGTGGCGGCGCTGGCGGTTGTAGAAGACCTCGATGTAGTCGAAGACCTCCAGGCGCAGTTCGTTCTTGGTGGGCCAGGAGCGGCGGTGCACGAGCTCCTTCTTGATCGTGGCGAAGAAG